>NZ_LNYU01000024.1:85809-146330 GCF_001468135.1 Legionella santicrucis
CAATATTTTGATAGGTTTTTTTCTCAAGACCACGAACAATTAGATAACTTAGAAATCGACTCAGACCAAGAGTAAGAGAACTATTCAGGACGTACAAAGCCTCATGCATTAAAGACCATTTGCTACAAAATTAAAAAGCCAGCTTTAATTGCTCCCAATAACGATTATAAAGCATCAATGTATCTTCCCCAACATCGCGCTGGAATTGACCTTTTTTCATGATTTCTTCCGGGGGATAAATCATGGGATTATTTCTAATAGATAAAGGCAATAAAACGCGACCTTTTGCATTAGTAATAGCATGCCCTTCTTTTAAGGCCATTTGTGCACTTGCTTCAGCTTTAAGCATAAAATTAATAAACTGCAGCGCCTCTTTGAGATGCGGGGGATTTTTAGGAATTGCGAAACAATCCACCCAAATCACAAAACCATCTTCAGGATAAATAAACTCAATCGCTTTGTTTTCAGCCTTAGCTTTAAACGCATCACCATTCCATGCAGATCCAATGAGAGCATCCTCATCAATAATAATTGCCTGAATGCTGTCACTTGCAAACAATTTAATATTAGGCACAAGTTGCAACAAATGCTCATAAGCTTTTTTAATATGCTCTGGATTATTATCATTTGGATCAAATCCCAAACTCATTAAGGCAATTGCAAATATCTCCCGCGAATCATCTAAGAGCATAAGCTGATTGCGCCATTTTTTATCCCACAATTCATTCCAAGCCCTCGGTGGACGATGTACAACATTGCTGTTATAAAAAATGCCCGTTGCCCCCCATATGATAGGCACACTATAATGATTATTCTTATCATAATCATTATTAACAAAACGTTTATCCAAGTTATCAAGATTTGGCAGTTGATGATAATCCAGAGGTTCCAGCATATCCTGTCTTTTCATCCGTTCTACGAAATAGGCAGAGGGAAGAATAACATCATAAATTGTTTGTTGGCTTGCTTTTAACTTAGCATACATTGTTTCATTACTGTCATACGTTGAAAAATTAACCTTGACTCCAAACTCTTGTTCAAATTGTTGAATTAAACTCTTAGGAATTTCCCCACCCCAAACATATACATTAACGACTGGATTGGAAAAAATTTTAGAAGTAAAAAAAAAGAACAATACGAGTAAAAGGTAATTCATATCAGTTTCCCTGATAATCGATGGGAAATAATGACTAAAATCATGGATAGAACAAAAATGATCGAACACAAAGCATTCAGCTCAGGGGTTATTCCCATACGTACTAATGAATAAATGGTTAAAGGCAAAATCGTAAAATCAGGGCCTGCCACGAAATAACTGATAATGACATCATCAAATGATAAAGTAAAACTTAAAAGAAATACACTTAAAATGGCAGGCCAAAGTAAAGGCAATAAAACTCTGGTAAGTGCAACATAACGGCTAGCACCTAAGTCTAAAGCACCAAAATAAATATTGGGATTTAACGTATGGATCCGAGCATTAATAGTTAATATTACAAAGGGGATGGAAAATGTAACATGAGCAATTAATAAACTTAAAAAACCTATAGGAACCTTAGTCAGATTAAAGAAAATTAATAAGGCAACACCAAGAACCAAATCAGGAATAATAATGAGTAACAATAATAAAGTATATAAAATTTGGCGACGTTTTGAACGAAATAAAAATAAATAGATGGATGCCAAAAGACCCATGGTGGTTGCGATTAATGCCGAGCTCAAACCAAGGATGGCTGAATTTAAAAAAGCCGACCATAAATCTCGATCATGAAATAATTCGTAATACCATCTTAAAGAAAAACCATGCCACTGTAACGAAAACTTAGCATCATTAATGGAATATAAAACTAATATTACAATTGGAATATAAAGTGACGCATACACAAAAAAAAGAAAAAAGCGCTGCATGAATGTTTTCATCGAATCACCTCATTTTTCTGGCGTCGGAAAAAAAACAGCAATACAAGCAATAAAAATGTCAATACCACACTAGTAGCAGAACCTTGAGGCCAATTACCTAAAACAAGAAACTGATTTTGAATTAAATTACCTAATAAAATAGATCGGGCACCTCCCAATACGTTAGGAATATAAAACAAAGTCATAGCAGGTAATAGAACGAATAAACACCCCGATAAAATCCCAGGTGCCGTATTAGGCAAAAATACTCGCGAAAAAATAAACCATTTGTTTGCTCCCAAATCTCGAGCCGCTTCAAATAATCTGAAATCAAAGCGTTCCATGTTGGTAAAAATAGGAAGCACCATAAAAGGAAACAAATTGTAGACCAAACCAATAATTACAGAAAAATTCGTATAGAGTAAGGACAAAGGTTCATGAATTAAATGTAATTTCAATAAGATCGCATTTAAAACACCTTTATATTTAAGGATAGCGATTAATGAATAGGTTCTGATTAAAGAGCTTGTCCAAAAAGGGATAAAAATTAACAATAGCAAAATGGATTGGTGTTTTGATTTAATCATTAAATAACTAAAAGGATAAGCAATGAGCAGGCATAATAAGGTGGTAATACAGGCAATAATCAAAGAACGAAAAAAAATTTTTGCAAAAATTGGGGTAAATAAATCCGTATAATGTTCCAATGTCAAAGGAAAAGCAACTAGATGGAGACTGTCCTTTGAGAGAAAGCTTGAAACAAGCATCATCAATAGCGGAATAACACCAAAAAGAATTAACCAAAAATACAAAATGTAAAGAGCAATCGATCTAGTCTTCATAAGGTAATAAAACCTCCCAGCCCGATAACCATTGCACCCAAACATTTTCATTGAGTGTGTATTCTAATTTATCATCATCCTCATCAAAAAATTCTGAAGCATAAATCATTTTTCCCGATGAAAGTATGACCTGCAAATCTACGGTTGAACCTTTATAAATAATATCTGCGATACGTCCGGGTAACATACCCTCTGTCTTATCGACTTCAGATAAACTCCAAACGCGGATGTCTTCTGGACGTACAATTAAATGAATTCGATCACCAATCTTATAATTCCCACTATTTTTACAAAGTAATGATACTTCTTCGACGAAGGTAATAAGATTCGAATTTTCTAGTGAATGAACTTGAACATCAAATATGTTCGCTTCACCAATAAATTTGGCTACATAGAGATTTGCAGGCGTTTCATAGACACATTTAGGGGTTCCTACTTGTTCTATATAACCATGATTAAAAACAACAATCCGATCCGACATGGATAAAGCTTCTTCTTGATCATGAGTCACAAAAATAAATGTCATATTCAACGTTTTCTGTAACTGCTTCAGTTCCGATTGCATCGCTTTTCTAAGTCTATAATCAAGAGAGCTTAATGGTTCATCTAATAAAAGTACTTGTGGTCTATTAATAATTGCTCGTGCAATAGCAACACGCTGCTGCTGACCGCCACTTAATTGTTTAATATTACGTTCTGAAAAATCCTGAAGCTGGACTAACCTTAAAGCATCAAAAACGCGTTCTTCAATTTCTTGATGAGGAACTTTCTTACATCGCAAAGCAAAAGCAACATTTTCAAAGACTGACAAGTGTGGAAACAGCGCGTAACTTTGAAAAACGGTATGTACATCTCGTTTTTGCGGAAGCAGTCGGTTAACACATTGGCCATTAATATAAATGTCGCCCTGGGTAGGACTTTCAAATCCAGAAATAAGACGTAGTAGAGTCGTTTTTCCACAACCTGAAGGACCAAGCAAAGTCAAAAACTCACCGTGATTCACACTTAAAGAAATATCATTCAAGATTGAAGTATTGCCATATGATTTACAAACATGTCGGATTTCAATGAGGGGTGTTGTCATGTGCTCGGTTAAATACAAAAAAACGCTAATTATCACTGCTGACTCATTTCTTGTCTAGTAAACCATCCTCTTAAAGTTCCCATTTTGCTTTACAAACATCACTAAACTCTCTACCATCTGTCCCCAATGGACAGTCCAACTTAGAAATAAAATGGAAATTTTTTGCTTTTTTATAGGCATACTTTATCGGTATACCTCACATATATTCTTACCTCTAATTATTTTCTTTATTTTTTTCATTATTCCAAAATATTCGAATATTCTGTTTTTTATTTTAGGCATCATTATCGCATCGCTGCATCAATTGCAAAACGTACCTAAAGGAATACCTGATGTGGATGTGATACCTCAAGTCAGTATACAAGGAACCATCGTATCAATACCTGATCAGAGTCCATTTAAAACACTTTTTTTATTTGCATTAGAACAATATGATCATCATCCAGCACAAGGAATGGTGCAATTAGCATGGTATAACAAAGCACCAAGAGTCCATGCAGGGCAAAGATGGAAATTTAATGTGAAATTAAAAAAACCTAGAAATTACCTTAATCCAGGAAGTATGGATTACGTGCGTTCCCTTACAACACGCCACATCATATGGACTGGTTATATTCATTCTAAAAACAATAAAATGCTCCCAAAATCATCTTCGTCTTTCAGTTGGCTGGAACTTAGGGAGCAATTAGGTAATCAACTTAGCCTGTTAGCACCTGATCAAAAAACAGCAGGGATTGTAGAGGCTTTAACGTTAAACCTAACTACCCATATCGACCAAGAAAGTTGGGATTTATTTAGGCGTACTGGTACAACTCATTTATTTGGCATTTCAGGGGAGCACATTGCCTTAATCTCAGGTATCGTTTATTGGCTACTCCGCCGGTTATGGACTCAAAGCTCTCGACTTTGTTTACACATTCCGGCTCCTTATATTGCCAGTATCGGTGGTCTTCTAGCTGCTTTATTATACGCTTTCCTAGCGGGCTTTGCGCCTCCTGTTCAAAGAGCACTTATTGGCTGTTTTTTTTATACGCTTTATAGTATGGGCCAACATCGTTTTACTGCTTGGCAAGTATGGCGATATGCTTTATTTGGTGTTTTATTGATTGAACCACATGCAGTCTTTATGCAAGGATTCTATTTTTCTTTTCTTGCGGTAGCATGCTTACTTTTAACGCAACAGCGTTGGCGATTAAAAGGATATAAAGGTTCTTTAGCATTACAATTAAGCTGTTTAATTGGGTTAATGCCCTTAACCTTATATTGGTATGCTTATGGTTCCATTAATGGATTTATTGCGAACTTATTCGCAATACCACTCGTTGGATTGCTCATCGTTCCTTTGGCGTTAATAACCATGACATTCAGTTCCTTAAGTATTGCAAAGATACTGATGAAGCCCCTTTCTTTACTCATTACCCTATTGTTTCAAGGATTGTCTTTGACAGAACGGTTGGCTGGTATGAATATCAATTGCTCTATTCACTCGATTGAACTTGCTTTTATCCTAATAGGCGCTTTATTGATGTGGGTTTTATTTCCCATGAAACATTTTCAATGGATAGCCATGCTTTGGTTATTGCTCCCTTTTTTTCCACCACGAACGATGATTCAATCAGGAGAGGCAAAAATTGATGTTTTAGATGTAGGACAAGGCTTGGCTGTTGCTATTCGAACACAACACCATGTTTTACTTTATGATACAGGGGATCGTTTCTTTCAAGGAAATGATTTAGGAAAAATGGTTATTTTACCTTATCTGAAAACATTGGGCATCAAAAAAATTGATATTATTGTTGTGAGTCATCCTGATAAAGATCATCTTGGAGGACTTAATTCCCTGGAGAAAGAAATAAAAGTAGAATATCTCTTAGTCAATTCGACTCGTTTTTATCATCGTGGTTTAAAATGTCATGATTATCCTCCATGGCAATGGGATGGTATCTCTTTCCGCTTCTTCCCAATTAAAATTCCTTTTAGAGGAAAGAACAACAGCTCTTGTATTCTACAAATAGATACACATGCAGGACGTATGCTATTAACTGGTGATATTGAAAAAATAGCTGAAGATTATCTAGTGCAAACTTATGGTGCGAAGCTAAAATCAGATGTTTTACTTGTGCCTCATCATGGCAGCAAAACATCATCATCCTATCGGTTCTTATTAGAGGTTGCCCCGATCTATGCCATAGCCTCTCTGGGGTTTGATAATCGCTTTCACTTCCCCCATGCTAAAACTTTAGCAAACATGAAAAAATTGAGTATTCCTTTTTACAGAACAGATACTTGTGGCATGGTACAAATTACTTTGCCTATTCAAGGAAAAATCAATAATCCTATTTGCTTTAGTGGGGAGAAGTTATAGCCCGTATAACTAAATCAAGATTCAACCCAATCTAAATTCAATGCCTAAATTTCGGTCGCACTTTTTTTAAAAAAAGCTATAGTAATTAATGTGAGTTCAAGAGATGCGAGTAAATGAGGATTTAGAGGCATTTACATCGTCTTCAAGCGCTGCCTTGAGATCCTGGATAGAGTTCTGTTTCCGACTCACATTGATTATTGAATGAATGAGTATTTTATGTTAACTGAAACAGTAAAAAATGAATATTACCAAGCATTACTTACTAAAGACTCCAGATACGAAGGTGTTTTTTATGTAGGAGTGAAGTCAACTGGAATATTTTGTCGGCCAACCTGTCCTGCAAAAAAACCAAAGCTTCAAAATTGCGAATTCTTTCAAACTGCCCAGGAAGCGCTCTTAGCATCCTATAGACCTTGTTTGCGCTGTCAACCATTATCGCATCCCAATCAAGTTTCTCATTTGATTCAAACTTTGGTTGCTGCTGTAGAAGAAAATCCTGAAAAAAGATGGAAAAATAGTGATTTCGCAGCTTTAGGAGTGGATTCATCAACTGCACGCAGACAATTCAAAAAACGATTTGGAATGACCTTTGTTGCCTATGCACGAGCACGCAGAATGGGTATTGCTATGAAACAAATTCGGGAGGGTAAAATAGTGATTGAGACACAACTTAATGTCGGATACGAATCAAGCAGTGGTTTTCGTGATGCTTTTTCTAAAATTATGGGAGCAGCCCCCTCTCACTTAGCAAAGCATCCTGTTGTGTTGAAAGCCTCTTGGTTTGATTCTCCATTAGGCCCCATTCTTGCGGTCGCTAATGAAGAAGCTTTGTATCTTTTAGAGTTTGTAGATAGGCGTGGGTTAGAACGTGAAATTGAGCGGTTGAGACACAAAATGAACGCCGCAATTATCCCCGGTAACACGCCCCCTATAAACTCCATTGAAAAGGAACTTCAAGAGTATTTTTCAGGGCATTTGAAAAAATTTAATACACCAATCAATATGATAGGAAGTCCTTTTCAAAAAATGGCCTGGTATGCTTTAACATTGATTCCTTATGGAGAAACAAGAAGTTATGCAGAACAAGCTCAGGTCATAGAGAAACCCACTGCATACAGAGCTGTTGCCAATGCAAATGGGGCAAACCAGCTTGCGATTATAGTTCCTTGTCATCGAATTATTAACTCTAGTGGCAATTTGGGGGGATATGGGGGAGGTATTGCGCGTAAACAATGGTTACTTGAACATGAGAAGAAATATAAATAAACATGCGTAGCGAATGGTGGGATATAAATTGATAGATACGTAGCCTAAATGTAACGAAGAAAAAACAGAATTTAAATTATCGCAAAATCCTGTACTTTACTTCGCAGCATCTATGCTACGAACTAACAATCGCGAGCGCCCTCTCCCCCAAAAAAATTTTTATGGTGTCTATAATCTAGAAAATAAGTTTCTTCACAAAAAGTATTTAGCCAACTCAAATGCTTTTGTCTTTCATATTCTTAGCACCAGCTGTTCTAAAACAAACTTACTATTCGATTAATTTCCAAACATGTTGTACATAATAACAAGATAAAAGCTGGCTTAAGATGCAAGTTGTTATTATTTACATTTTTTTAACTATTTAGTTCAAGCCATTAGTGACAAGCTCAGAAAACAACTAAGTACGAACGCTACTCCTTCTGATTTCAAAAATCCGATATAAATTTAATGGTAATAAAAATGAATGTAGAATAAAAATCGGATAAAGTGTGCTTCCAATCGCATACAGAATAAACGCTACATTGGAACAGATTGCTATTAAACGTAATGTCAAAATTCTTTTGACATAAAAAGTTGCAAAAACCAAACAACAAGCCAAATAACCAATAACTTCGATCGTTGCTTCCATTTCAACTCCTACTTCCAATCCCTTCATTATTCAACATACACCTAGTATGCTTAAGCCGCAAGTGGCTTTACTTTTTTGTTATCTTTATGAAGTAAAGCAGAAAAGAAATATATTTGCATAAGATTTTCCTAAAAAATTTATTAATAGAGTCCTCTCAAAAAAACCGCAAGTTGTCTTCTTTATCATCCCTACTTTTATTATTGAAAAAATTAAACCACTGTGTAAAATTTTAAGTTTTGAGGATTCCTAATGGCTTGTGAAAAATATATAAAAGAACATCAGACCAATTTTGATTTAATGGTAGAGGCAGCTGAATCAATGGCTCAAGATTGGATTGCCCAAGACTTTGATCCTTGGCGTACTAGCTCGCTATATGATGTCCGAATGGCGAAGGAATGGGATTCCTTTCTGAATTCTAAATTTTACGACTTGTACAACAAAATAATTCTTCCAATTAAAATTTCATCGCTTAAAGAGCCTGGTAGAGCATTTAAACTATTTACTGCAGCAATTGAAGATGACTTAAAAACTGATGTGATATCCTTTAACCGTGATTTGTTTATTTTATTTTTTAATGACCATTTAAAAAGAACCAGCGTTATTAAAGAGCTGGCCTTTGAATACAAGCCAACGCGCATACACAGCGAAAGTGCCAGTGTTAGCAACAATCAGCCTAAACTGAATCAAGAGTCCAAACTTTATAAAGCACTTGTGGCCCCCTTCACTTTTTGGAGTCGATGGGGTTTTAACAATGCCAAATCACTTCTGGCAGTTGAAGAGCAGGAACCTTCAAATACTAACTCAAAGTTATCAAACTAATTAATCATATTATTTTTGTAACAATTCTCTAAGCCAGTGCCATTGGGCTAAGACCCAATGACACTAAGAATAATTTTCCTACTGATAAGCAAATACAACTACAAAGATAATGGAGTTACAGAAGAGGACAGCGGAGAAATAAAGCCTCGTTCGGGAATAAACGTAATTGCCTCCTGTTCAAATGTAGTTTTAATGGCTGTAAGGACTTCGTCTCTTACTGTTGCTAAATCAACATTTGACCAGTATAACACTTTAAGCTCGATCCCTCCCCTATCGATCATTTGCGAGAATAAAATTTTAGGGCTTGGCATTGGTAAAATATGGCTGCATTCGTCACAAATTTTTTGGAGTAAGAATTTAATATTAGAGACATCATGCACGGCATCGATTTTTAGTACTATTTCATCACGTTTTTGCGGATAAGTGCTTAAATTAGTAATTTCTGACTTGATTAAACCCTCATTAGGTATGCGAATCAAACGATTATCATTTGTTTTAATTTTTGTAGATAACCAGTCAATAGTCTCTACAGTTCCTTTAATATCTTTAATTGAAATAACATCCCCTACTTTAAAAGGTCGTTCAAAAAGCAAAAATACGCCGCTAATCAAATTGGATGCTGCCGTTTGCGAAGCAAAACTTAGTGCTACGGTAAACAAACCTGCGGTCCCTAACAATATAGTTAATTTGAAACCCATTTCATGTAATGCTGAAACTAAAAATAACAGAAATAAGCCATAAAAAACCACTCGACTTGATAACATGGCCTGATGCTTTGAAAATCGATGCTCAATGAATTTTTCAACCCAATGACTGATTTTATTGGCAATAAAATAGCCGAAAAAGAGCAACAACACGGCAAATACAATACGCTCCCAGTCAACATGCTTCAAATATTCTAATGTGCTGTCCATATAAGACCATTTAATGAAAAACAAACAAAATTGTATCAATTTTCACCAAAAGATACCATAAGCTTTTCACTCAAGTGGCTTACTTGGGGAGAGATTGACTTACAACACCTAAACTATTATTTAGTTATATTGTATTGTTTAAAAACAACAACCCACAATAAGCTCTTGTAGGTTGTTAAGACAACTGTATTATTGATTAATAACAGGAATCTTGGTACCAACAGTGTCCATAAGCATTGCAGACGCGGATAGTTTGGCAAGCAGGGGGAGCATAATAATAACCGGGAACCCCAACGACTACACCTGTACCACCCCAGCCCCAGCCACCACCATGATAGTAACCACCATGCCAACCATTATAATAACCGCCATGATAATAACCACCATGCCAGCCACCACCATGATAATAGCCGCCATGATAGCCGCCACCATACCAAGCAAGACATGTGCCAGCAGAAAATAAACCGAGAGCAAAAACTGCAGCACACACGCTCCTTTTCACAATATTTCTGCTCATAATTATATTCCTTTCTAAATATCGATACACAAATTATAGCTTAAACGAGCCTTAAAAATAGATTGTATGTCAATTTTTTATTACTTATTGTTCCTATTCAGAAATAACTAAAAAATGGACATAATGTTGCATGTTTCTGGTTTTTATAGAAATTTAAACCTTAAAACTTGCATAACTTATAAAAAACTCCCTATATTTTAAATTACATTACCTACGGAGCAATGTTTTATGCACGCAATCAAAATGAAACGAGTCTATGAAAAACCTGAGCCTTCGGATGGATACAGAATTTTAGTTGATAGGTTATGGCCGCGAGGTATGAAAAAGGAAAACGCCTCTATTGATTTATGGTTAAAAGAAATTGCTCCAAGTGACTCATTACGTAAATGGTTTCATCATGATTTAGAAAAATGGCAAGAATTTGAGGAGCGTTATACTCAAGAATTAGCTCATGAAAAAGAACTGATCACCACAATTACTGAGAAAGCAAAACATCACACAGTCACTTTACTTTATGCTGCTAAAGACGAAACACATAACAATGCAGCAGTCTTACTCAATATTATCAAAACATCAGAAAAATAGAGTACATTTTAAAGTTGTATTTGAAATGAAACTTAAGTATCATCTACTGATTTATTTACGTCAGTAACCCATTATGACTGAGCTAAATAAAACACACATCGAAAACTTAGTGACTCATTTTTACCAAAAAGTGCGCAAAGATGAAGTCCTTGGACCTATTTTCGATAAAGCTCAAGTCGACTGGAATGAGCATATTCCCCTGTTTTGCCAGTTCTGGAATAGTGTGATGTTGAAAACCAATGAATATCATGGTAATGCTTATCAAAAACATCTCTTACTCAAACAATTTACCCCCATTACAGAACAACACTTTATACGTTGGCTTAGTTTATTTCGAGACGAAGCCTTATATCATTTACCTACTGAAGCTGCTCAAAAAATTATACACCGAGCCTCATTAATTGCCGAATCATTAAAATTGGGGATACTGAGTCAAAAAAAAGGGGTAGAAACATGCTAAAACCACTGGCTCGTGATATTATAGTTACCTTAGTTATTAAACTTATCTTATTGATTTCCCTATGGATCATATGCTTCAAGAATGTGGAAAAATCACATTTAAGCAATGAACAATGGTTGCTGGGAGTAGCGCAAGAAAAAGAATATCTTCATTCTAATAAAAAGTGAATTAGGGAAGTCCATCCTCTAAATAGGGGATTATAGTAAGGACTTTATCAACAAAGTACATGACATACGAGGTGCTCAATGATTCCTGGTAGTGAACTAGTCGATCTTTCGCGTTTACAATTTGCCCTTACAGCGCTTTATCATTTTCTTTTTGTCCCACTCACTTTAGGTCTATCGTTGCTTTTAGCAATTATGGAAACCATTTATGTCATGACTGGCCGCGATATCTGGCGACAGATGGTCAAATACTGGGGGATTCTTTTTGGCATTAATTTTGTTTTAGGTGTCGCAACCGGCCTGACCATGGAGTTTCAATTTGGTACCAACTGGGCTTATTACTCACATTACGTAGGTGATGTATTTGGAGCGCCCCTAGCTATTGAAGGGCTTATGGCCTTTTTTTTAGAAGCTACTTTTGTTGGTCTTTTTTTCTTCGGCTGGGATAAATTAAGTCGCTTGAAACATATGTTTTGTACGTGGCTCTTGGCTTTAGGTACTAATCTTTCAGCATTATGGATTTTAATTGCCAATGGATGGATGCAAAATCCTGTTGGTGCTGAGTTTAATTTCCACACCATGCGTATGGAGGTAACTGATTTTGTGGCCGTTATGTTTAATCCAGTAGCCCAAGCAAAATTTGTCCATACCATTAGCGCAGGCTATGTTACCGGATCTATTTTTGTCTTATCTGTAAGTGCATATTTTTTATTACGTGGCAGAAACATTAATTTTGCGAAACGATCAATGACTGTAGCTGTAAGCTTCGGACTCGCTTCTGCTTTGGCTGTAGTAGTTCTTGGCGATGAAAGTGGTCACCTCGATAATGAAAACCAAAAAATGAAATTCGCGGCTATAGAAGCGATGTGGCATACGGAAAAAGCTCCTGCAGGACTTACTGTTTTTGGTATCCCCAATGAAAAAACAATGCAAACTGATTATGCCATTGAAATCCCTTATGTATTAGGCTTAATTGCAACACGCACATTCACCCAACCGCTACAAGGTATTTCAGAATTAATTGAGCAAGGAAAAGAACGAATCAAAGAGGGAATGCAGGCCTATGAAGCATTAACAAGATTACAAAAAAATCCAAACGATGAACAAGCAAAAGCCGATTTTACGGCACATAATAAATATTTAGGCTATGGTTTGTTATTAAAGAAATACACAGAAAAAGTAGTTGATGCAACTGAAGAACAAATCAATCAAGCGGCACATGATTTAAAACCGCGTATTACTCCTTTATTTTTCTCATTCCGTATTATGGTCGCCTGTGGGTTTTTCTTCATTTTATTATTTGCAACTGGCTTTTACTTATCAATGAAACGCAAACTACATACCTCTCGTTGGTATTTGCGTGCTGCATTCTTCGCATTACCCCTACCTTGGGTAGCAGCAGAGCTCGGTTGGGTCGTTGCAGAATATGGACGCCAACCTTGGGTAGTACAAGATATTTTACCCACTGCAATGGGTACTTCTAGTCTAAGCTCTGCGCAAGTACTCACTTCAATCACTGGATTTATCCTCTTTTATACAATACTTGCCATAGTTGAAATTTACTTAATGGTTAAGTACATCCGTCTTGGCCCTGATAATATGGCTCACTAGGAGAACTCATGATGCCTTTGGATTATGAAACATTACGAATTATATGGTGGGTATTACTTGGTGTATTATTGATTGGTTTTGCAATAATGGATGGTTTCGATCTAGGTGTAGCCATGTGGCTGCCTTGGCTTGCAAAAACTGACATGGAAAGACGAGTATTGATTAATAGTATTGCACCCACCTGGGAAGGAAACCAAGTTTGGTTTATTCTGGGCGGAGGAGCAATTTTTGCGGCATGGCCAGCTTTATACGCATTATCCTTCTCAGGCTTTTATTTCGCTATGCTTCTTGTGTTACTTGCCTTAATCTTGCGTCCAGTTGGATTTAAATACCGTTCAAAATTAACCAATCCCCAATGGCGTTTGTTCTGGGATTATTCATTGTTTGTTGGAGGAATTGTACCTGCTCTTATCTTTGGTGTGGCAATAGGAAATGTCCTACAAGGTGTCCCATTTTATTTTGATGAGTATTTACGACCATTTTATACGGGTAGTTTTTTGAGTTTGCTTAACCCTTTTGCCTTATTATGCGGCCTATTGTCTGTGACGATGTTAGCCATGCACGGTGCTTTTTTTCTAAATTTAAAAACAGAAGGACACTTACAACAACGCGCCATTAATGCAGGAAAAATAAGTGCTTTATTTACTTTTTTGCTCTTTATTGGTGGTGGCTTTTGGCTTCACTATGGCATTGACGGCTATAGCTTAAGTGGCGTATTAGCTCATGACGGCCCCTCAAATCCCCATTATAAAGCAGTAATTCAACAAGCAGATGCTTGGTTTTCTAACTACCGTACTTTTCCTATTACTTTATTGGCTCCTGGGATAGGAATTATTGCAACATTGTTAGCGCTCATTACGTCACCATATACTAAAACGGCTTTTCTTTGCAGCAGCCTTTCTGTAGCTAGCATCATTACTACTGTAGGCATAAGTATGTTTCCTTTCATACTTCCTTCTTCGACCCACCCAGAACAAAGTTTGCTGGTATGGGATAGCTCATCAAGCCAATTAACCTTATTTATTATGTTAGTTGCTACTGTTATTTTCTTACCTGTGATATTGCTTTATACCGCATGGGTTTATCGAGTATTACGTGGAAAAATAACAGAAAAAACCATTATTAAAAACAAGGATACTGCTTATTAGGAGGCTTATTATGTGGTATTTTTCCTGGATTTTAGGCACAGGCTTAGCATGCTGCTTCGCCATCTTGAATGCAATGTGGCTTGAATTAGAAGACTCTCATAACGAATCTTCTAATAAGGAATCAATGTAGAATGAATTAAAGTCTAAGACATGCTCTATTTTCGGATACACGCACAATATAGTTTTAATGCGTCTTTTCGATCCAGACTTGTTAGACTGGTCTCTTCTTTAAAATCTTAATGAAAAATTGGATCCTGAGTCCAAGCCAGGGTAGGCATGTTGCTTCATCAGTTGTGTTAATGATGGATGTTGTTTATCCATGTATCGTTGCACTATCTGCATCGCAGAATCAAGCGCTCGAAGAAACGACGATTCTCCTGATCGATATCTTTTCTGCAAATCATTTCTTTCTTCCCCTGCCTGCTGATACAAATAATCTTTTAACTGCTGTAAACTCAATGAAGTATCAGTATTAAGCATGGGATGGAACAAGTTTTTTCTAATCTCGTTTAAACGTTCCATTTTTTTTGCATAGGGAGATTGATCACTAAAATAAGAGAGCGGTGAAGGTCTTTCAAGCTCATAAAAATTTGCCTGCAACTCTTCCAGTAGTTTTTTTTCAGGTGTTAATTGAGCAAGGACCGTAAATCTAATCCATTTAGATAAGGTTACTGAATTATCTACAAAAGTTTGCTTTTCAAAAAAATCAATAACCTCTTCTTTAGACAAAGTTTGATCTTTAAGCCATGTTTCAATTTGGGATAAGATTGGTTTAATATTAACTTTAGAAATAGAAGGCAAAAAACGAACATTATTACCAAAAAGTCCCAAAGGGGGTAATCCTCTAACCTCCATACTTCTTTCTTCTCGCTCCCTATGCCACTGGTAGAGCTCCATACGCCAATCCCGAAGAAGCATATGAAGAGAGGGAACGTCAGTTGTTAATTGTTTAATAATCAGATCTACATCATCCGGAAACTTCTGCCTTATTAGCTGTAAATAAGTCGTTAATACTTCTGGACAGCTTTTCAGGATAGAATAATAAGTTGGGATATCAGTACTCAGTAACGTTCTCGCCGCTGCGTCCTTTGTAACTGTCAGTATATATTGTTCTCGAGCTGGAGATTTAAAGCTTTCATTGATTTTTTTTAACTTCGGCGAATTTTCATGAGCAACACTCAGCCAATAGTCAGGCATCAGCTCAATCAATACCATTTGATTTTCCGGCGATAATTGTGCAATGACTTTTTCTACTGTTTGATATTTGATTACCGTCAATTTGGGAGCCAGTGCATATAATACTTTTTTTACCAGCTCTTCATAATCTATAATCTGGGGTAATTTTTGCTGTTTTTTGTCATTGACACTTAACAAAAAATGCCAGAGATCATTTTCGTTGTTTATTAATTGACTGATAAAGTGAATTCGCTCTGCAAATGATAATTCTTCCGTATCCAGTATAAAACGAAAAAAATCGGAAGAAGTAGGTGTAGTAGTTGCGAGCTGCCCCCGGTAATTTAATGCCTCTAATGCTTTTACTTTCAGCTCAGATAATTCTTGATAATTAGAAATACGATTAGGATCAATAACATTACTAGAAATTCTATATAATTGAGGATAACGACGTAAAAACTCATTGAGTGCATTGGATAATTGATAAGCACAAGGAAATATTGAGATATCGGTGAATCGTTGACGCTCCTCATCACTTAATAAATCTGCATCAAGGTAGCGAACAAAAAGGGCCAACAAGTAATCGTTTAGGGTTACATTTTTTCGCCCCCATTCCGGAATAGTGAATTGATAGATTTCTTCATTACTCGGTAATCGCCGCCAAAACTCATAAAATACCTGCACTGCTTTTGCAATATCCTCGTGAGCATCCTCTTCTGTTCCCTTTGCTTCAACAGAGGCATCATATAAAGCATCAGCCAGAATTTGTAAGTGATGTCCCAGATTGTTTTGCTGACGTAATACGTGTTCTTCATGCAACGCAAGCAAATAATCATGACTCATTTCACCTGCAATTAATTTCAAGTTTTTTCGATCATGATCATTCAAATGATAGGAAAAGGAATCATCGAACAAATAAGAAGGATTGAGCAGAGCTTGCTCATAAATTTCAGCAACAGGGATGAGATTTTTATCTCTCACAAGATAATGTTCGGGATAAAATAAACCATTATCTTCTTCGGTTTCTGCTTTGAGTGAATAGCTTTCACGACAAAGCGATTCTATGTAGGGCATCAATACGGTACAAACAGCCTCTTCAGGTTTAGCAAGTGCTTGAGCAATCTGAAGATAGAGACGATTAACTGGATGATGAGGATGATGGGTATAATCGTTGCTGTGCATTTGAAGAATTAAAGCCCGTTGTCGTAATAAAGTACGCAATCGTAATTCAGAGATTTCTTTTTCGGGTGTTTTCAGATCTTGAGCAACAATATTTTTTAAACACGTCAAAAAAATATCGGATTCAATTTGCAAAATTGTCTTTTGCTCCTTTGAAAGTGCCTGAGAATAAACAATGGGTTGTTTTTCACAAATATCGAGCCATTCATTAAACTGGGAAACCGTAAGCATCATTTCCTTAGATTAAAAAAAGTCGATATTATCAGGTTACTTTATAAACACAATTTATTTTTTATTGTCATATAAATTTAATAGCGTGTTTGCCTGAAAAGTAAAAAAATCGTAGAGTGGAACCTAAGGAACCAACCTACGATCCTATCTTTAGCTGCACTACGTCCTCGCAAAAAATAGCGTAGAGCTATAAACCCACCCAGCGGATAAACTCATTACTTGCATTTAAACTAACAGCAGGTTTTCCTTCAAAATAAACGGTATAACTAGTAGCAGGAGCATTTTCGCGAGCAGAATCACCATTGACTTTAACTTCTTTTATTTTACCTAAATTGACAATTTGCATTTGCGTTTCGTAATATCCGCCACGAACCACTTTAAGAACAGGGATAACAAAATAAATATGACTGAGTTCATTATCTTGTCCTGGAACTTGCACACTGTTTTTCGCTAAATAACTTAGCTCGTCCGTACTCAATGCAATGTATTCCTGATGATCGATTTGACGACGTAACATTCGTGTTAGCGGTGCTGTTATATGAAATATTTGTGCATAATCATCCGCTGAAATAACCGCCACTGGCTTGCTTTCCGCATGCTTGCTTCCTTTATAACCGCTACCTACAAATAAAATAGCACCTCGATGATCATCAGGAGCAACAGTTGGTATCTGCACCGTTTGATTATTTGCATATTGAGGTATAGAGGCTTTATCACAATTTAAAAACTTTGATTGGGCAAACCATCTATCACTAGGATAATAAATAACCAATAAAGACTTATCTTTTATAGTATTGATAATTGCTTGGGAATTTTCCAAAGGAAGTGCTGGGCACCCCCAACTACGCCCAGGTCTTCCATATTTTTTAATAAAGCTTTCCTCAACATACCATCCGGAATGCATCACTACAGCACGATTAGAGGCATTATCATTAAAGCTCCTATCCAAACCATCTAAGCGTAAGGAAAGCCCATCTCGGCCATAATAAGCCTGCTGTGTTTGATAAACGCCTATACTACTTGCTTTACTATTATATTTATTGGAAAAATAATTGGTCATTAAAGCACCAGACTTAATACCATGGGATACATAAGTATAAAACAGCAATCTTTTTGCTTTTAAATCAAACACCCATAAACGTTTTTCATTTGAAGGAAGGGAATAATCAATAATCGTTAAAATATTATTATGATCTACATTATATTGATCCACGCACCTTAAAGTTGTAAGCACTTTATTAATCACTAAAGGATTTAAATTAGGCGCTTCATGATTCAACATGAGCTTGATCTCATTTAAGGACTGTTCATTGATTTGTATTGGACCAGGAAAAGGAGTTGACTCATTAATAAATAGATCATCGATAATCGACTGTGTTTGAGAAAGCCTCAAAGGCAGCTGCGGCAAATAATTTGTTGTTACTGCTAAAACGAATAGCAGAATAGAGCCCATGATTTGTCCTTCTTATAGTTATTCAAATCCCATACGTTTAATATAGCTCAAAAATATAATTACGACTGATTGATGAATACCTTAAAATACTGAAAAGAATAATTGATCCAAGTTTAATATCCATTCGGCTAAGCGAGAGCACTTTGCGCTTCATCAGGCCGAACGATCCGAGTGTAGAATAGATCAAGGGGGTAGCTCAGTTCGAGACGGGACATTTTGCCCCTCCTCAGACCGAGCGGGAACAGGGAAACACCCTTATATTCCATTTTTTACATAGAAGGAGCTTGAGTTGTATTTTCGTGCTTAACCATATTGTCAGTTCTATAACAAACACTGGTTACAGCATTGGTTACATGTAAAAGCGTCTCTCCCGCATTAACCATCACTGACCGTGAAGAGCTACCCGAAGCAACCCATCCATAAATTGCACCTAGACTTGAAAAATTAAGTGCTGCATTTCCAATACTTGTCAAAGCATTATCATTACCTTGAAACGTAATGACATTCAATGCAAGCATTGCTATTTCAAAACCATTTTCCCAGATTGTTTCTGGATTGTTAATCATCTCATAAGCGGCTAGTGCAAGAGCAAAACCATTAACAACTTGCATCGTGGCGCGCCATCTATTCTCTTGATTAAAAAAACCTAACATTTAAATCCTCCTTAATGACGTTAAGTTGATCGAACTTTAAACATATCGATCATAAAAATCAAGTGATTTTATATTTAAAGAGAATTACTTTTTTTATTCAGGAGATTGGCTTTTTTTCTCAGCTCAAATAAAAAGAACCGTATTAATTTTCTGGGTTAAAAAGAGTATATACTCAACATCCCATCCCAAAACAAAAATATAAGATGAGCAATTGGTCTGAATACAGCGATATCAACACATTCTTGATGATAAGATGCATGCATTGCCATAAAACGTCAAAAACAAGAAGCTATGACTGGTTGTGGTGATCAAAATGCCTCTTTAGAGGTACCTGCAAGCTATAGAGCTTCCTAAATTTTCATAAACTCCATAGTATAAACTTGGAAACAATGTCCTAAATATTATTACTACGGGAGTATCTACTACCAATATATGCGACAGCAGCTATCGTCGCTCCTAAAGTTAATGCCGCAGCTCCCGTTTTCAACATAGGCCACCATGAACTGTTATTAGCTGGCCTCGCAGGAGGATCTTGTCTGGGCTCTGGTTCCGGAGCCACTACTCGCAATGGTTCCAGAGCCGATAATTGCTCTGGTTGCGAAACAGCTACTTGCTCGGGTTGCGGAACAACTACTTGCTCGGGTTGCGAAACAGCTACTTGCTCGGATTGCGAAACAGCTACTTGCTCGGGTTGCGAAACAGCTACTTGCTCGGGTTGCGAAATAGCTACTTGCTCGGGTTGCGAAATAGCTACTTGCTCGGGTTGCGAAATAGCTACTTGCTCGGGTTTCGGGACAGCTACTTGCTCGGCTTCAGATTCAGGAATAACAATATTAAAATCGGTGATAGGTATAGTTTCAGATTGATTGGTTGATGTTTTATACAGTGTCAACTCTTCACTATAAGTGTGACTCAGTCTTTCAAGATTATTTTTAATTTTGGTTATCATTTGTTCAGCATCAGCATCCGCCAATAATGTTATGATATTTCCACGCACATCCTTCTGTGAATTAAAAGCCCCTTCTCTTTTCACTATGAATTCAATTAAAGTATCCAAATTGTCACAATTAATAAATTTATATAAGGTACCAATAAAACTATTTTTTTGGCTTTCTGTTAAATGATCGAAATGGATATAGAACGGTTGATTACCACCTATCTGAATATTTTTCGATTCGGAACCTTGGCGAATAGGAAAGTCTGGAAGTCCCATTCCTGCATCAACAATTACCGCTTTTGCTCTTGCATGGCCATCTTGTTCAGTTTTAATGATAAATCCTGTATTTCCCCCCGAACCACCCAACCAATCCGGATCCCCCAATATTTTTGCTATAGCAGCAATTTCCATAAGTCCATCCAGAGGATATTCCTTTCCATCTTTGATAACAAACTCTCGGGGTCTATGATGTGTTTCAATATAGTTGACAAAATCTGAACCCAAATCGGAATAATTGCTCAGCATTTTACTCATAAAGGTAATATGATATTGATCATCCTCGAAAGTTCCATACTTTGGCAATGCTTGAGAGTACATTTCCATTATGTCAAGAACGTTATTCTCATCATTCCCTGCATGAGTAAAATGCATTTTAATAAGATTGTTGCAATGATCTTCTTTTTGTAAAGCAATTCTGCTCGGTGGAGTAGGAGTCAGTGTTGAATAAAAATCCAGTAGAATCTTTTCCTTCACAGCTTCTCCTGGCGACGACTCGATTTTTTCGATAAAAGACATTCTTTCATCTCTTAACCGTCTTTCCTCCCTAGTACGATGCACTTCACTCCTGAATTTTGGGACAGTTCCCCCGCTTTGGCCATAAAAATTTGTTTGCTGATATGCGCCATGCTTACCATGAAAAACCTTTGCTTTATTCGTCATTTTTATAGAGAAACATAAATCACCATATGTACTATATAGTAAAAAAAAAGCACTTGTTCAAATTTAGTACATATTATTTTGCTTGTACTTACTTAGTACTATCCAGTCTTTTTTATTGTCGTATAGCCTGGTCAGATAACAGGGTTTATTAGGCCTCAATTTAATGCTTAAGCTCATTAGCTTTTCTTGCACCTTAACAGCAACAAACTCTCAGCCGTGATCTGTTTGAATACGTTGAATGGCAAAAGAAAATTGTTCTAAACTAAATCAAGAAACGCAAGGTATTAGCAGCGGTACGCCTTTTGTAAATCTCTAATACATACCAGCGTGAGCAATCATCAATCGCCGTATATTGATAGATACCATGAGCAAACAAGTATCCATTTGGATGCGGTCACCAGAAATAGGCCTCTATAGTACTTAAATTTCTTCTTTTTTTTAACTTTTAACTTTTAACTTTTAACTTTTAACTTTTAAGGAGTTTAGCGTGATGGATTATAAGAATTTTATGAATCGTGGCTAAAGAAAAAACATCGCGCAACCTCATCAACTCAGTTTGAATACTTCTGGCACCCATATTACGCTGAATATGCAGATCCATTACCAATTAATATGTTTTGATTTGGAGAGCTTAAAGGTCGTTTGCTTTTATCATTTAACCCTTTTTCACCTTCCTCTAAATACCTGAGATACCACTTTCTAAGCGTTGGCCGAGATATGCCCCATCTACGGCAAACATAGCCTGCATCTTGAGTTTCAATGTATAAATTAACCCATTCTCTTTCTTGAATAACTTGTTTATTCATAGAACATGAGATTATGCTTTAATTGAAACGATGTCTATGAATCAAACATGCCATGCTATGAGATGATTAAAATGAATCTTTAGAGATACCTGCAAGCTATAGAGCTTCCTAAATTTTGAATAAACTCTAGTATAAGCTTGGAAACAAAGCCCTAAATATTATTACTACGGGAGTATCTACTACCAATATATGCGACAGCAGCTATCGTTGCTCCTAAAGTTAATGCCGCAGCTCCCGTTTTCAACATAGGCCACCATGAGCTGTTATTAGCCGGTCTAGCAGGGGGAT
Organism: Legionella santicrucis; assembly: GCF_001468135.1. Taxonomy (GTDB): domain Bacteria; phylum Pseudomonadota; class Gammaproteobacteria; order Legionellales; family Legionellaceae; genus Legionella; species Legionella santicrucis. The sequence continues at coordinate 107,771 of NZ_LNYU01000024.1, forward strand.
TTTGTCTGGGCTCTGGTTCCGGAGCCGCTACTCGCAATGGTTCCAGGGCAGCTACTTGCTCGGGTTTCGGAACGGCTACTTGCTCTGGTTTCGAAACGGCTACTTGCTCTGGTTTCGAAACGGCTACTTGCTCTGGTTTCGAAACGGCTACTTGCTCTGGTTTCGAAACGGCTACTTGCTCAGCTTCTGATTCAGGAATAACAATATTAAAATCGGTGATAAGTATAGTTTCAGATTGATTAGTTGATGCTTTATAAAGTGCCAACTCTTCACTATAAGTCTGACTCAGTCTTTCAAGGTTATTTTTAATTTTGGTTATCATTTGTTCAGCATCAGCATCCGCCAATAATGTTATGATATTTCCACGCACATCCTTCTGTGAATTAAAAGCCTCTTCTCTTTTCACTATGAATTCAATTAAAGTATCCAAATTGTCACAATTAATAAATTTATATAAGGTACCAATAAAACTGTTTTTTTGGCTTCCTGTTAAATGATCGAAATGGATGTCGAACTGTGCTGGGGCTGCATTACCTATCTGAATATTTTTCGATTCGGGACCTTGACGAATAGGATGGTCTGGAAGCCCCATTCCTGCATCAACAATTACCGCTTTTGCTCTTGCATGGCCATCTTGTTCAGTTTTAATGACAAATCCTGTATTTCCCCCCGAACCACCCAACCAATCAGGATCCCCCAATATTTTTGCTATGGCAGCAATTTCCATAAGCCCATCGAGAGGATATTCCTTTCCATCTTTGATAACAAACTCTCGGGGTCTATGATGTGTTTCAATATAGTTGACAAAATCTGAACCCAAATCGGAATAATTGTTCAGCATTTTACTCATAAAGGTAATATGATATTTATCATCATCGAAAGTTCCATACTTTGGCAATGCTTGAGAGTAAACATCCGTTAGTTCAACAACGACATTCTCGTCATTCCCTGCATGAGTAAAATGCATTTTAATAAGATTGTTGCAATGATCTTCTTTTTGTAAAGCAATTCTGCTCGGTGGAGTATTAGCCAGTGTTGAATAAAAATCCAGTAGAATCTTTTCCTTCACAGCTTCTCCTGTCCACGTCTCGATCTTTTCGATAAAAGACATTTTTTCATCTCTTAACCGTCTTTCTTCCCTAGTACGATGCACTTCACTCCTGAATTTTGGGACAGACCCCCCACTTTGGCCATAAAAATTTGTTTGCTGATATACCCCATGCTTACCATGAAAAACCTTTGCTTTATTCGTCATTTTTATAGAGAAAATAAATCATCCTATATAGGATATAGTAAAAAAAAACAATTTGGTCAAATTTATTGCTATGCATTTTATTTGAGCTTACTTTATTGGCATAATAAAGGATACTCTTTAAAGAATCACTTGATTTGGCCCCATTAACTTAATGAGTCAGGATGACAAAAGCCGCTATGGTCGATAATAATCTAACTCCATACTTTCAATAGGCTATGTTATTTAGATACGTCGAATATCTTTGCCTTTCTAGATTTAACATTGTCTTAATTTTAATCAGATACAATGCCATTATTTGAAAATTGAGTGCATTATATGACTAAAGAAAAGAGTAGTATGATTAATTTGGGGCTTCCAGAAAATATGGCTATCCAATTAGAAAACTTAAATTCTGACTTTTTAAACCACCATTTCAAAGCAAAATCAGGACTTGAATCAGTCGATTGGGTGATTATTTTTAAAGAAGGTATTCTTTCTTTACATAAAGCAGATAGCAGTCATACAGAATATACAAAAGTAGCAGAAGAACTAGTCGAGTCACGCTTTAGTGCTTATAATCAAATAAAACAAATTAGTCATATCCCACTTCTGCTCTTAGAATTACTGCATGATAACTCTCAGATAGCAGAACAAAAATTTGAAAAATTGACCTTCATTCACGACAAATTAATAGAAATCCATCATCAATTCCCTGCCCATGATAAAACAAGCAATCATCAACTTTCAATTCTGAAACAATCTATTGATTTTATTTCACAGATCATGAGCAAAAAACCGCAATGGAATATCGAAGGGATTATACAGTTATATTCTAGTTATTTAAGCAACATAAGCAACTCACTAGAGTACAACAAAGAGTTCGTTACAAAAATTCAATTGTCTCGATTCAATGATATTACGCAAGAATGGATAGATGAACAAGGATTAGACTTGCACGCCACCCGGGCTATCCTTGTTGCAGCTCATGGACCGCGCCCTGGTCTTATTGAATTTCAATATTATATAGATCTTTTCGCTAAAATTGGAATCGTGGATGCAGAAAATGAGAGGGTTTATAATTTAGAGCAATTGCCTCAACATTTTTCCTTGCTCACGGATAAGGATTTAATTCAAGATTTTTTAGCTGTTTCTGAAAAAAATAAAGTAATAGGCACTGTTTTTGCTGATGATCCTAAGATGATGTTTTCTGATGTTTTAGCGCAAAAAGCACCTGGGGTATTGCATGCTTTACCAAAGCCAGAAACCAATCCTCTCAGTTTATTAGGACATTCCAAATCAGAAAAAGGTATTTGTCCCATGAGAACTCAAAACTCAGAAATGAACCGATTTTTCTCACACCCTTCATCCACGGTTCTGTCGAAAATAGAAAACCAGGATTGTTCAAGTCCAGTGAACACTTTCACAAGTTATTTTTGAGAGCAGCTATCGATACATTTTTTCCATGCTGGTTATATACAACAAATAGCAAATACAAGAGCTGGCAACGGCTCTCGCACAATAGCTACCCACCGATTCTGCAATAGAAACGTATCGGGCTTGCATCCGCCCATAATTTTTACACCTTACAATGCAACCTAATGAATCATAGAAAACCGAAATTATCAGCTTAGAGCGTTTTTGAAATAGAATTTAAAAATTCAGACAAATCATCACGAATAGCACAGGATAATTGTTTTTGAGAATAATGAGGCCCTGAGGCATGGCATTTATTAAAAAATGAAGATTTTTCTTTAGGTCTGTTTTTATCTTTCAAAACATTTTCCAATACAGTTGGCAAAGATTTAAAAGAACATTCGCATTGAGCACTTTCCTGAAAAGCTTGAAGAATGGGATCTAATTCTTCTCGTAAAGTAAACACTAAATTTTTTGGGAAAAAAATATGGCTGCTAATCAACTTGTCCAAAATTTCAATTAAATAATCAATTTTAGCATTCAAATCTTCGATACTATCAAATTTATTTTTATAAAGTTCTTTTTTATTGGTTAAAACCATATAATCGTATTGGCCAGTTAATTCTCTATCGGGAGCAGAATAGGAAAAAGAAGATGTAATTGAGGGCGAGTTATCTTCGTTTAAATAGATTGATACACTATCTTTTATCCTACCCTGTAATCCTAGATCATAAAGCTTATTTTTTGAGTTCAAGGACACAATATGAGCACCTCCTCCTATAAAGATAGGCAGAGTATCTTTACTGCAAAAACTATTGATTAGTTTAGAAAACTCACTGTTAGTAACAATAATACGTTCGGGGCTTTTTTGATACGCCTCCATTTTTCGTATAATTTTTTGCGTTATCTCTTTGCTTTTATAAGAACTAAAAGGGTTTGATTTTTTATTTTCTGCACCTAATACGGTTACTCCCACAGAGAAAGAAGCATAAATCAACTCATAGGTATCTATTGACTTTTCCTTTAAAAAGGATGCTTTTTTCAGTGGATTAACATTCCCTTTAATCGCACTTTTTAATGCGCTTTTTAAGGCAGCATTTTCTGCTTGATTTAAACTCTCACTAATGATTATGATACGGCGTGGTGAGTTAGCGAGAAGATCCAAATTGGATAAAATAGCGTCCACAGTAGGACTAATATTATGAGTTTCCCCAATTAAAATACTTGACACCGAGTCATCATTTATCAACGAACTTAATAACGCCCGAAATGATGAATTGGTATCTTTTATATGAGCCCTAGCGTCTGAAGAGGATAACATTTTGTGTTAAAAATTTATTCATAATACTTAAATATACATCATTCACTCTTCCAGGTCGAATAATTTTTGCACATATTTGTTGAAAAGTCTTATAGGATGCAGGCTTAGATCTTCGGCCTGCCTCTTAGTCACAAGTTAGAAATTCATGAGAAAAAGTCAGATTTGGATAGGGAATACTTTGGCCTCTTAAAATACCAAAACCACATCTTTTGTGTTTTGCGCTTCTTCTAAATGCTCCTTAACAGGATAGGTTTTTTTAGCAAATAAATCTGACAAACTATCCATCAGCAAACGCACATTTTGTTTATCAGGCACAATACAATTTTTCTTTTCCAGGTTCATGTCTCGATCTTCAGCTTTAATACGTCTCCTTATATGATTTTTAATCTTTTCATCAAAAAAAGGATTTTGCTCCATTTGGAATATTTCCTGATCGATTGAGTTTTGATACTCCGCCGCAAGTTTATTGACTTGCTTTTTCAAAGTAGATGCCTCATCAATCATTTTTACCTTTTCTGTTTTAAAAAAAGAAAAAAATTGCGATAGAAAATTATAAATTTTGACCAAAATAGTATCATGTAAATGAATAAACTCCTTTAATGTCTCTCTCTTGCTCTTAAGATCACTAAGAAAATGTAAATTCTCTTTTATATGAACCACTAATTTACTACTTGCCTGTACAGCTTCTTTTAGCGCGTCATTTGCTTTTTGTAAAACAACGAGTTGTTCCGAACTTTCATGAGTAAGGAGCTGCTTAATCTTTTCATCTTGATTAAAAAACCGATTATTTATCGCAATAATTTGATTTTCTTTTTTCTCTAATTGCTTTTGCAAATCAGACATACACATTTGTGCCAGTTCTTTTAATTTGGTTTTACAATCGCTATCTAAAGTAGCGGGTAACGTAGATGAAAATACATCTTGAATCATTTGCGGTGTAGCTGTTCGATAAGCAATAGTAAGCGGCGAAACTACCCAAGAAAGCCCATTAACGACTCCAGAAGACAAATCAGGGGACGCAATCGCTATCTCTAATTGCTCTTTCTTTTCAAGTAATTGTAATTTTGCGACTCCTTCAGTATTCTCTAAAAGAGTTTCATATAATTGCGGATAACTCGATATAAAATCGAGAAAATATTTTCTTCCAGTAATTTTTCGATCATTATCTTGTGCTGCTGAAATTAACTTGTTGATATTTTCTATCTTTGCTTCAATTTCAGCCTTTTTATTTCTCAGTTCAATTAAATTTTCAATACCTGAAGAAACCCTATCTATATCCTCTTCAAATGCAACAAGACTTGTCAAAATATCCTTTTTTTTCGGCTTTGTTTCTATGGGATAAAGAATAGCTGATTGTGGACGTTCACGAAGTAAAGGCGTTTGGCTCAATACTTTAAAATAACGCTTATTTAAAAGTAATTTAATCGATTTTAATGGATCATCTTCAGCTTTATCTGATCCTATTTCTATTTGCTCTATTTGTTTTAATTGATGCTCCTTTTCTTCGACTTTTTCTAAAAAATAGGCAATCTTGAGCTTCATTTGTTCAATGTTAATAATAAGAGACGCCACCATTTGCATCGACCAATCAAGTTCATTCAGTGACAGTCTTATAATATGAAACAACATATAAGAAGAAAAAATAAAAGCCTTATACTGTTTTTTATCCGTAAAAGGTACGTTTTCTATGGTGATTAATTTTTCAATTGTTTCAATTAATATGGTAATATTTTGCGCAGTATCTTTTTTCCAATTATCATACAATTGAGTCAATGTAGTACTTAAGCGAATAAGTAATTCTTTTTCTTGAGCAGCGGTCTCTGGTAATTGTGCGATTGCTTCATCTATAAATAATTTGGTAAAGACCGCCGTGGCCCAAGAACGAGAATTATCCTGATCAAAATCTTTAAATTTAGATTCAGCTTCAGTTTTGATTACTTCTAGCTTATCTACAGAATTCACATACTCACTGATAAGTAGCGCTATCTCCAGAATCTGGAGCTCATCATCCGATTTAATACCGCGCCATTGCTGAAAACGTTCCCTTTTACTTAGCATATTAACTCAACTCAGTTGATTGGATATATCCCTTACAGAGAAAAATTATGTCATTAAGATGAATTTTATACAATATCAATGAATCAATTATCAATATCACTTGCTTTACGGTTCACACTTTCAACGCGAGTATTTTCTTCAATAAGTTGATTTATTAATACATTTCCATATCCTATCCAGGAATTTTTTTTGATGGTTGTTCCAGGTCCAACGACAGTAGACACACCAATAAAAGCATTATCCTCAATGACTACAGGAGATAAAAGAAGTAAACCACCAATATCAGAATGACAACTGATTGACACCTGACTTGCCAAAGTGACATTTTTCCCAATACTAATCAATGGACAATCGACAAAATCGATATCAAACGAATTCATAATTTGAAAAGAAACTTTTGCCCCCAGGGCTCGCCAATAAAAAAACTTAATGCAATGAAATGACTGGAATAAAGGATTGAGACCCCAAATTTTAGCAGAGCGAGACAGGGCAAAATGGCAAAACCAGGCAAGCATCATTTTACTAAGCTCACGCTTATATCGTCCTGGTTTTAGAGTAGGTAAACATAACCTAATCGCTGTGATAATAATAATAAATGAAGCAAAAAAAACAAATGGCGCGAAAGGTAATACCAACCATGTATGTGCGTAACCGTGATAAATAAATAACCCAGTTAAACTAAATGCAGCAACACCAGGCATCAAACTCAATAAAATAGAGATTACATCGCTCACTATTAAAAGAGATAGCGTTAATTCTGTTTTGCGAGGAGCTTTTTTAGTTTTTTTCTCAACCATAAATATCTACCTTTAAATAGGATTGGTGAAACTTCTTTTTATCTCATATTAAATCGATTACTTCTCAAATCATACCTCTCGGATAACTTGTTGCGAAATTAATCTAGGTTTTGTTTGTGCATGGTTATCTGCTAATAATTGCTTGAGTGGCAACTTCAACCAAACCATAGGAACAACTTCTTTTACAACAACACTATGTGCATAAGGCTCATTAACCTGCATTAGTCCTTCATGCAATTTAATTAATAGGGAATCGGGTATTTCAACCGTATCATCAGTTACTAAAACGATCCTATTTCCTAAAAGATTACGCGCAAAATACCAATGAGGAGCCATTTCAAAAGAGACATCGTCGAGTACTTTCAGTAATTCCTGTCCTGTAATGGAACAACTTTCCAATTTAAGCATCTGCGTTTTATAGCAAAATTCAAGTCTAGGCGCTCTATTTAAGAAACCTGTGCATTTCAATACATCCTTTAATTGATAACGAACAAATCCCATCGCCGTGGTTAAAAAAACCTCGTAACTCTTTCCTTGTTCTAACTCCCAAGATTGCAAGAGATTGTTCTGATTTATCTCTTTACCTTCCTCAATGAACTCAGCAATATGTGCACCAGGATGTAAGATTCCGCCAAGTTGATTATCTATAGGAACAGTAAGCCATCCTTCAGTAGCTGAAAAAGTTCCATCAACCAAGCAGACCCCAGCTCCTAAGCGTTGTTGTAATTGCTGTGCAGGATACTCACAAAGTCCAGAAGCCCAACATCCCGCAAAATTCATTGCAGGCCAAAATTCTTTAAAAGTACTTGGAGAACCTTGTGCGAGCTGACGCAAATACTGCCTTCGCTTATTATTAATACGAATAGGTGACAAAAAATCAGGAACTGCTTTTTCACCCAATAAATAAGGTAAAAATTGCTGAAAATTATTAACACAACGCTCAAAAAGAGCATCGATCACCATAGGTGTAACCGCAAAAAATGCACTAAGATCATAGGCTAATGCATACAGCGCCGACCATTGCTCATAAACCCCAGCATTATCAAATACTTCATCAGGCATTGCATAAAAACGTTTAATAAAGGAAGGTAAATGGCGATAATTAAAATTACTAATCCAACCTGAAGGAATACCCGCTGCAGAGTTCTTATGAGCATCTACAGCAACAAGATAGAGAATTTTTTCTTTAAAAAAACCAGGAAATCGTTGCGTTAATGAATAAATATAAGGGGCCATTGTGCGCTGAAATTGTTTCTGAAAAGAAGCCGTGATTGGAAAAAACTTTCTTACTCCAGAAGTACCTGAAGTTTCTGACCAAAATATTAATCTTTCCCCATTAAAAGGCTGAATAAGGCTTTGTTGTGCTGCTAACAGCTCTTTTTGATAATCTTCATAAACCGTAATCGGAAAATCATCTAAATGAACATTCTGCTTGTGATGTAATAAAGGTTGCCAATAGGCTGATTGTTGCAATAAAGGCACCGTTTCTTGAGTCCATAATCGTTTCCGAGCATGTTCAGGCTGCATGGTATCCTCAATAAAAGCTTGATACTTTTTTTGGGTCATTGCCGCAATTAACATTCTTTTCCAGTTCATACTCAAGACTCCACCAATTTATCTATTTAATCGGGTATTTGTGCAGGAAGCACTGAGAATAATTTATTCTGTTGATAAAAAACACATAATTTTTTTGCCATAGATTCTTGCAATCTCGGGTCTATTTTTGAATTTGCATGGAGTTTATTAAGAATTAACTGAATAGCCAATTGAATCCAATCAAAATCGAGGGATTCTTTACAAAGTAATTCCTGATTAAAATACCAAAAGTGCAAACAACAGCTGGCAGCAAAAACCCAACAATATTGTTCTGCCAAACGAAAAGCAGTCAAACTACGTGGCTCTAATTCTTTTTGTTCTTGCAAATGCATTATCTGTTGATCAAGTCTATCAATTTCATGACGAATAGCAATGATAAGCGGGGTAAGTTGTTCTGATTTCAAGATACTTAACCCAGCAAAAATATTATCTTCCTCATGCATAAAAAGACCCAAATCAATGATGTTAAATGCAGGACATCCTTTTTTAAGATCAAAAATTTGCTCCAGTAGCATGAGTTGATTTTCTAGACAATTTCCTCTCATTCGTGCCTGGGGTAATAAACTGGATGCAATTAAAGATAAATTAACTTGACTACTCCCATCAAATAATCCAACTACTTTAATATCACGCCTTATTTTCTGAAACATAGCCCATTCAGTGGTGCGTAAATAGGCACGAGCACCCAAAACTAATCCACATTCTTCAACAATGTCTTCGGTCATTTTAGGAATGAGGAACTTTATAATTGCAGACCAGAAAGATAATTTTTGAGGCGCTACTGAGCCTGCGCGTGCAATGACTAGCCCCATACAATCAGCAATAAGTAATTGAGTAAATTGCTCCCCTAATCGTTGTTTCACTACAGGAATTTCATAAGCAATTTTACTGTATAAAGATCTTTGCAAACTAAAAGAAAGAGCGAGGCGTAACGCTGTGTCTGCAGTCCCCACAGAAAAAGAAGCACATAATGCCCTTGAAACTTGTAATATTTTATAGGCGATTTCTAAACCCTGTTTTTCTTTGCCTACCAGCGCATCTTGGGGTAAAAACACTTTATCCAAAGAAAAACCACTAATGTCTAACCCTCTGACTCCCAAAGTAGTTAACTTGGGTGTGGGAGTAAATCCAGACCCCACAACAGATTTATCTAAAAGAAATACTGAAAAACCTAATGGGCCACCTTTATCATGAGTACGGCAAAGAATACTGACAGCATGGCCTAATGTGGCAAAATTAACACACCATTTTTTTCCAGATAATTGCCAACCATCATGAGAAGCTTTAGCCGCTACCTCATTAGCCATAACATCTGAACCATGCTCCTCCTCAGTCAAAGCAAAGGCCACAATGTCACCACGTCGAAAAAGCGCAACTATTTTTTGCTGTTGTTTTATAGTTCCAGCCAACCAAAGAGGCAAAGCGCCTAAAAAAGGCAAACCTACTGCAATTGCGGTAGTTAAATCCCGCCTACTAATTGACTTAATCAAAACATAAATAGAATCAAGCGAATCCAGCTTTCCTCCCAGTTCAGCAGGAATTAAATACTCCATAAAATTCCATTGCTGAATGAATCTGATTTGCGGCCAAGCAAGTAGCTCTTGCTCATCATAAGCTAAGCTTTGTTTAAAATTAACGGGGGTATTTTGAGTTTCAGGATCACCTAAATAAGCTTCAAAAGAGTGAATTAATTGCATCAGCTTAGTATATGAAGGCATTATACTCCTTAAATAACAAGGTAAGTCGACAAATTGTCAGCACAAGAGTGTTCCAAACAACGCCCTAAACTACACAATAGAATGTCTTGCGTCGTTCAAATTATCCATCTTAAGGTATAAGTATTCTAAATGTTGTGCCAAACGTCCACGCACTTGATTGGGAGTAATAATTTCATCGATTAAACCGGAAGCAAAAGCATCTATTAAGGAGGGATTAAGAGCTAAAGTTTCTGACGTGTGCTCCTCAGTCGCTACTTGACCATCTACATGCTGAACTTTTTTAGTCGTTTCTTTACCCATAACTCCCAAGTTTGCAGTTTCCAGAGCTAAAACTAAATCTCCATTTTGGGAAACGGTTTGCATCATTAAAAATGCGGCGGCTCCATAACACTTACGCACAACAACACTCATCCTTGGTACTCGAGTTTGCATTGCAGTACATAAGCGAGCCCCATGCTGCAGTAACCCTTTTTGTTCCTCACGTTTTCCAGGCATAAATCCTGGAACATCAATTAACGTGAGAATCGGTATACGATAAGCATCACAGATACGAATGAATTTAGAGGCTTTTTGTGCCGCCTCAGAATCAATTGCACCACTAAAACGAATACTTTGATTCGCAACAATACCCACTGCATATCCGTGAATATGGACAAAAGCACAAATCATTGCTTGACCATAGGCACTTTTATATTGCCAAACATCAGAGTTATCGACAATGGCTTGGATTAATTCAAGCATATTAAAGGGAACTCTAGGATCGGCAGGAATAGTAGGCATCGAATGCAATGGTTCAAGAACAGCATGTATGGGTGGATGCATACAATTATGTGAAGGAAAAAAATGAAGCATCGTTTTCACATGATTTATTTGTGCTACTAAGCTGTCATCCACAAAATCAGCCAAACCAGTTGTACTCGCATGCATGGCCGTACCACCTAGATCACCCATACTTACTTTTTCCCCAATTGCTTGCTGTACGACCATAGGGCTAGTTACCATTAAATAACTGCGATGTTTGTTAAAAAAAAGCAAATCCATTAATACTGCAGAATAAGCAGGTGCACCAAGTGTTGGCGCAACAAGAATAGCAAATTGCGGAATAAGTCCTGATAAATTGATATTACGTGCAATAACTTGGGTATAACCATCACCACTTAATAAATTTTCTTCTAAAGAAATACCTGGAGAAGCAAGAAATGCAATAATAGGGATACGTAAATCTTTAGCTCTATCCATTAATCGGATAATTTTTCGAGCACCTTGACTGGTAATATAACCGCGATTCACTGAATTATTATGAGCGTATACGGCGACAGGCCTTTGATTTACTTTAGCTAAACCTGTAATTACTTCAGCACCATATCGTACATGAAATTGATTATCGGGCGCATATTCCGCAATCAATGGAATAAAACTATGCTCGTCAATTAGACTTTCTATCCATTTCATCGCAGTTCTATCTGCGGACAATGAAGACATATTTATTCATTTTCAAATAAAATTATATAAAATATACACCTCGTAATTATCTAGGTCAATTTTAAAAAAAAAGGCTATAATGGAACACACATGAGTCAGTCGTTTTAAAAAAGATATAATAAGGGTAAATTATGGTTATTTTGCGACCAAATATTCGTTTTGATGTTAGCGCCACATCTCGAGTTCTACCTAATTCTCCACCGATTTCTAATCTAGAAATTTTACAAAACTTTCCAAGAACATCAGATAAGTCTTTATCTTTTTTAGAAAAGTTTGCCGAAAAAATTGGCGAGGAATTCGGTTTTTATTCTCGCTATTGGTGCCATAAACCATGGGAAGCTATGGATAAGTCAAGGGAGTTAACTGCTGAGTCCCTAGCCACTTCAGCCGTACAAAAGCTAATTACAGATAATAATACTTCTAAAATTCATGCTTTTTTATTGGGCTCTACAACAAATAAACGTTTCACAGGCTCACAAGCGGCTGCGGTTTTGGGACATCTAGGAATTGATGCTCCAGCTTACGATTTAAAAACGGGATGCTCCACTTCATTATCTACTTTGCATCTTGCTTATGCTTTAATGACTCTTGGCTATGAAAATGTGCTGGTTAGCTGTGCTGAAACACTATCCAAAGTTATCGACCCTGAAAATGAAAAAACATGGATTGGATTGGCTGATGGTGCTGCAGCTCTACTTCTGGAAAAAAGTGAAATGGGTGCATTTTCCGTTGAAAAAACCTTTTTTTCTACTGATGGAAAATATGTTGAAGCGTTTACGACCCAAGGTGTTTTTCCACCCACAACAGAACAGTTAGATACGATAGGTTACCATCTAGTCGGTGATGAAACACTCATGAAAGAACTCGCCTATAGTAAATACAAGCAAATGTTAGCTCATTTATTGCCCACAGAGGAAGATAGAAAATCCATCACCTGGATTATTCCTCATCAAGTAAATCGCAAATTAATTACTCAAGTTCTTCAAGAACACCATATGATGAACAAAACAATTATATGGGACGCAGACTCCATTGGTAATATCGGTGGCGCATCTATTCTCTATTCTTTAGCAAGAGCAGTAGAAGAAAAAATTTTTGACAGACCTGGAAAGATACTCCTGATGAGTGTGGGTGGAGGACTCTCTTATGCGGGACAAGTTTTGCAATATCATACGAATTAAGGATAGAGATGAATAAAGAAATAATCCACTGTCCATCTCTAGTCGATGTTGTCCGACTTAGAGCTCAAAATACTCCAAACCAAGTAAGTTGTACTTTTATTAATAAAGATTTAGAAGAGAAAATGACTTATTCTGATTTGGATCAGCAGGCTCGAGCGATTGCTGCTGTATTACAAACTCGCGGTGCTCAACCTGGAGATAGAATTTTATTGTTATTTTCTCCTGGACTTCCATTCATTCAGGCTTTTTTTGGTTGTCTTTACGCAGGATGCATTGCTGTCCCCATTCATCCCCCTGCTCAAAAAAAACTACTTGAAAAAGCACACCGAATTATTAGTAATGCAAAACCAACATTTGCAATTATGACCTCAGATCATGTGAATAAATTTAGTGATTCAGGCCCAGAAGAAGTACCTCATATTGATAACATACCATGCATCACCATCGATGAAATAAAATTAACACAAAGTACTGAGTGGCGCCCCCCTAAGATTAACAAAGATACCATCGCCTTCTTGCAATATACTTCAGGCTCTACCATGCATCCAAAAGGAGTGATAGTAAGCCATAATAATTTACTCGATAATTCACATAAGATATACCGCGCTTATGCTATGAGTGATGAAACAATATTTTTTAGTTGGCTTCCTCCTCATCATGATATGGGATTAATTGGCTGTATTCTGACGCCTATTTATGGAGGATTTCCTGTTTTTATGATGTCTCCATTCTCTTTTTTACAAAATCCTCTGTCATGGTTGCAAAATATCAGCAAATACAAGGCAACAATTAGTGGTAGTCCTAATTTTGCTTATGATTATTGTGTCAAACGGATTAAAGAAGAAAAAAAACAAGGATTAGACCTAAGCTCATGGGGGATTGCATTTAACGGCGCAGAACCCATTCGCAAAGAAACTCTGGAACATTTTTACCACGCATTTAAAGATTATGGATTTAATAAAAATGCTTTTTATCCCTGCTACGGTCTAGCAGAAGCCACTTTATTTGTAACGGGTCACTCTCCTTTTACTCCTTACAACACGCTAAATTTAGCCAAAGAGCACTATCAAGATCATCGCGTACATTTTGCTGAAGAAGGAAGTCCTCAGAGCCATAGCTTAGTCGGTTGTGGGAAGTTGATTCAAACAGTAAAAATTGTTGATCCTGACACCTTGACTCTTTGCACTCATGATCAAGTAGGTGAAATTTGGGTACAAAGTGTTAGTGTAGCGCATGGTTACTGGGAGCAAGAACAAGAAACAAAGCATGCGTTTCATGGAAAAATCAAAAATGATGCGACACATCAAGAATACTTAAGGACAGGCGATCTAGGCTTCATTCATGCAGAGGAACTCTATGTCACGGGTCGTATTAAAGATTTAATTATTCTCTATGGCAAAAACCATTATCCGCAAGATATTGAATACTCTATTTTGCATCATCCGGTACATAAACTTCTTGGTAAGTGTGCTGCTTTTGTAACACAAACCGAGCATGAATATGAACTTACTGTGATGTGTGAAGTAAAAAATCGTTTTATGGAACCTAACGAACAGGAAGGGTTATTCAATACTGTTTTTGAGCTTGTTTATCAAACACATCAACTTGAAATTCATCACATAGTTCTGATTCCACTCAAATCCATGCCTCATACAACAAGTGGTAAAATTCGACGTAATTTTTGCCGTCAACACTTATTGGATAATACACTTCCTGTCGTAGCTACTTGGAAATTAAATAAGGCTGAGGAATAAAGCATGCAATTTCTGGCTCAAGGCTCCCCCCATAAAATAGCATTAGTCTGTGAAAATCTAAATTTAAATTTTGGTGAATTAGCCGCAGAAATACAAAAAATGTCTTTGCAATTGAAAAAACTTCCTCCAGGAATGCTGGTTTTGCAAGCAAAAACTCATCCTCTATTTGTCATTCAATTATTAGCTGCTTTAAATATTGGCAAACCCGTCGCGCTCATTTCTCATCAAGAATACGATCAGCAAAAAAGGACTATTTTAAGCACCAACATGACCATTAATGATGATGGTGGGCTTCTAGATTTGCAAGAAAATAGTCATAATCAGCACCATCCAGAATTAGCTCTGGTGCTCTTTACTTCAGGTAGTACTGGACAAATGAAAGCAGTTCAACTTTCTTTAAGCAATATTGTTGCTAATTGTCATGCAGTGATCAAAGCATTAGAGTTTGACAGGATAAACAATCAACTATTGTTTTTACCTTTATCATACTCCTTTGGCTTACTTGGTCAACTACTCCCTGGATTAATCGCTGGAATAAAAACACAATTAATAACCCAATTTACGGACATTAAAAGCCTTCTAGAAACTGGGGTAGTTCCTCAAATGTGGAGTGGCGTACCCTCTCATTGGGTCGCTATGACTAAAATGGCAGCCCTCTATCCCGACAGTGCAGCAAAAATAAAGGCTATAGTTTCTGCCGGAGCTCCTTTGACCATACATTTACGTGAACATCTTATCCGAACATTTCCTAATGCTCTAATTTATAATAATTACGGTTTAACCGAAGCATCTCCACGCGTTTTAACTTATTCCAGTAACGACCCGTTATTTCTCAAAAATTACGCAGGATATCCAGTAGGTGATTGGCGAGTACGCTTATCAGAAGAACAGGAATTGCTCATTCAAGGAAGCCAGCTTATGCTCGGTTATCTTGGGGAAGAAAAGACACCAAAAATCAAAAATGGTTGGTTTTACACAGGAGATTTAGCAGAGATACTTCCTTCAGGCTTGGTAAACATTAAAGGTCGTCTGGATTATATAGTCAATATAGGTGGCGAAAAAGTAAATTTAATTGATATAGAGCACAAAATTTGTCAATTTGAAGAAATTAAAGAAACCATTGTACTCCCCATAGCTGATGAACTTTATGGTATTCGTTTACTTATCTACTTGGAACGAGGGACGTTCAGCACAAATAAGACCGAGCATATGCTTACTGAACAATTAAGACAACATTTTTTACCCCAAAAACTTCCTATTAGTGTGCAATTATTAGAAAAGCTACCCCGTAATCAACATGGAAAGCTTGATAGAAAAGCACTACTCTTAAGCACTCACAAGGAATAAATACATGCATACTCAACGAATTCGCAACGCATTAGAACGAATTGGTTTAACCAATCTTCCAGAAGACACACACGCTAAATTAGAACATGGCCGGCTCGATAGTTTGATGTTAGCCTTATTAATTATTGAGTTGGAGCGTGAATTCAAGATTAAAATTCCGGTAATGCCTTTAGTTAAAGAACATTACGAATCCATAGATAGCATTGCCAAACATTTAATCGATTTGGGGGCCCAATGAATATTTTAATCACGGGAGGATCTTCAGATATCGCCCAAGCTATCACCAAACGACGTCTACAATTTGGGGATAAAATCATTATAACCAGCTCTAATCAAGAAAGCTTAAATAAAACATTGGCCCACTATACGCAACAAGGTATGGATATCCAGGGTTTTGTGTATCATTTTTCCAACCCAGAAGCCAGTCAAGAAGCGCTGCAAAATCTACTCCAGGAACCATTAGATGGCATCATCTTCAATGCGTTTACGCGTGTAAGTCAACTGCGCAAATTACACGCTTTATCTTATCCTTCATTGCGTACCTATATTGATGACAATTTGCACGGAAATATTTGGTTGATTCATCAGTTATTACCTTCTTTATTAGCGAATAAATTTGGTAGGCTCATTTTGATTTCCAGTCTTTCTGCCGTCACAGGAACTAGCCGTTATGGTGCATACTGCACAGTTAAAGCTGCTTTAGAAGGCTTATTTTTAAATTTAGCAGTAGACTATAGCGCACAAAATATTTTATCCAATATCGTGCGTGTTGGATTGATTAAAACATCAAGAACAGAACAATTCTGGAAAAGAGAAGCTTACCAAGAAAAAATGGCGCAAATTATTCCTCAAGGCAGGATGGGAGAAACAGATCAAGTCGCAGAAGCCCTGGATCCTTTATTGTCCAAAACTTCATTTATGACAGGCTCAGTGCTCACCGTAAGTGGTGGTTTACCACTCATGCGCTCAGAAGGAATATTATCATCATGAATTTGTTATGTGCAGAAAAAAACATTTATCTTAAAGGCCCATTTACTGCATTGCCAGAAAAGATAATGAGTAACCAAGATGTACTTAATTGGATGAATAGCACTCAAAGTCCCACTCTGATCAGTTTCTCAACCGGAATTAGAAATAGACGCTGGGTCAATGAGGATCAAGCATGTAGTGATTTGGCCGTACTTGCAGCAGAAAAACTTTTTGCGACAAAACCTTCCGAAAAAAACAAAGTCAACCAACTGATACTGGCTACAATTTCAGGAGATTACCTTGCTCCCCCCACTAGCCCTCTAGTGCAGCATCGCCTTGGACTACAAAATATTGGCGCTTTTGATATAGGGGCTGCTTGCGCAGGTTTTGTCGTGGGTTTACATACAGCTGTGGCTATTACTCAGGCAAGCCTGGGAAGTGTTTTATTAATCGCTAGTGAAATTCGCTCCAAATTTTTAAATAAAAATAATTTTGCGACCAGTGTTCTTTTTGGTGATGGGGCCGCTGCTTGCATTATTTCTACCGATAAGGAAAATGCAGATTTTCGTTTTATTGCCTCTTCTTTATTTGCTGATGGGGAAGTCGGAGATACGGTATCTACTCCAGCAGGAGGATCACGGTTGCCTGCAGCAAATTGCACCAATTCAGAGCAGTTTTACATAACCATCAAGGAAAATACGGCCTTATTTGTTAAAGCAGTGCATGGTATGGTAGATGGAGCTCAAGAATTTCTCAAGGCATTAAATCTTTCAACTACAGACATTCAATGGTTGGTACCTCATCAAGGAAATAAGAACTTAGTTTTGTCTGTAGCCAAACAATTAGGTTTTCCTGAAGAGCGTATTATCAAAACGGTTGAAGAAACGGGTAATACATCAGGTTCCAGCGTAGGCATTGCTCTTGACTATTTACGTGAGCACGCAGATATTAAGAAAAAAGATAAAGTGCTCTTGGTTGCCGCAGGTGGGGGTGGAATTGCTGCCAGCGCTCTTTTAGAGGTCATTTAAAGAGTTCAATTAAACCAGAATTGAGCTAAGGGCGTTCCTTTGTAATGCCCTAAATGAACATTAAAATACTCCTTAGCCGCTTTTTTCTGATTTGTTTGCAATAAACAAAGCAAATAAATTTGCGCTAAAATTTCAGATTGCGCGTCACTGCCTCCAATTTCTGTACGCCTCGAAATACAAGGTGCCATAAAATCACGAGCAGTTTGAAAATCATTAGTAACAAAAGCATATATCCCTTTACTTAAAGGTAAAATTACCTCTTGCCAAAGTGTTCGACTATATCCTTTGGTCAGCGTTCTAACGTATTTTTCAACAGATAGAATAGCTTTTTGCACCTCATCTTCGCACCCTAAACGTGCAAGACAATATACATAATGAACTGTATTAAAACCCGTATAATGAGTATAAGGATTCTCACCCAGATAACCGGCAATAAGTTTAAGCTGATTTAATTGAGGAAATCCAGCCATGTCCAATCGCCATAATAACGATAGAGCATCTATTTGCTCAGTAATCACCTCTGGAGAACAACCAAAAATAGTAGGATATAAGGCCATTACCTTTTCTTCTTGCCGTAATGCAAGATAAAACAAAGCTAAATGCCAACTATTATGACCTCGTAAAAGTGGCGAAATTTCCTCCCAACTTACTCGAAACGTCTCTAAAACAACAATTCCTTTTGCCAAATTATTGGTATTAAGATAAATGTGAGCTAGGGTATGATGCGCCCATGGCGTGAGTGTTTCGAGTAAAAGAGCTTTTTCAGCCAAACATTGTGCTTCTGATAAATGCCCCGATAACTCAGCTGCAAAAGAATGCATTGCTATAAAATGAGATTCATCTTGATTATAAGGAGCAATACGCTCACAAAGTGCTAAATAATGATGACTATTGTATGCTTGCCCAGTACAGTAATATAACCATTCAGCAAATTTTGCGGCTAAAGTATCGCGTGGATAAATCGTAGTGAGACCCGATAATAAAGTTAAAGCACTTTCATAATCCAAATTCATCCAGGCTTTAGCTACTTGATAAATTAATTTTTCTCTTAAATTTGCTGAATACAACAATTTTTCAGCGTGAAATAAATGTTCCTTTGCCATTTCTGTAGTAGGATTAGTTTGACCATAAAGATAAAATGTCGCGGCATACACTTGAAGAAGCAAATTATCAGGATATTTTTTAACTGCCTCTAAAATTAAATGAGGTTCTTTGCCTGCGCCTAAGATTTGGTGATGGAAATGATTAATGCTCTCTATGACTTGGAATAACTGTGTACTTACCAATAACCCGCGCTCGGTTTCCATATTGTTTCCTAACAAAAAACTCTCCTCCCTTATTTAGTATATAAGCCTTTTGCGATAAATGGAGAATTATAAATAAATATAGAAAAATAAGATTAAAGAAACTGATTTAATTGCATCAATTAAAGTCATAAGATAATCTACTTGCTCAAAATAAGAAGGGAAACACTATGAAAAATAAAATAGAATTATTCGAGTTTTTAGGTCAATTAATTGATATTCAAATTAAAAAGTATGTTGCATTAACTACTGAAAAAGTGATTCACGATGCGCGCTATAATGCAAAACTCGTCTTCGCTGAAATCAATGAATTATTTGGATTTGCAGAACAACTGGTTGCTGATATGGAAAATCCTGCAGCAAGTAAATTAAATAACCCCAAACATTTTGATGCTCTTTTTAACCAAGTAAAATTTTACTTAGAGCAAGAGCATACAAGGATTTATGCCGGATGGATACTTGATGAAAAAAATTCAACAACAGAAGTTGAAAAACAATTAGCTCAACTCCAAAAAATAGGAGAATCTGCTGGAATTGATTGTTCATCTGCCTCTATAGCAGTGACTCAAACACAAAAATTATGCGAATATGATAGTGCTCAGATTGCTTTTCAAGTTTTTGATCTTGTTAAAAGAATTAAAGAAAATCCAGAGATGGATCTAGATAGTACAATACCAAGACAAGCACAAATACGATTAAGACATAATGCCAAAACACGTTATAGTGAAAAAGAGTTTGCAGAGTCTATTAATGGGATACATACAAGATACCTAGAGTTTTTTGAACAGTCCGATCTCGAAAACAATCACAGTACCTTATCTAAAGAAGAAACTGGGATTTATGAAGAAAAACATAGGAATCGATGGGGAAGGTTACTAGAACGTTATCAAACTATTATCCACTCCGCAACCCTTGATGAATCAGATAAACTTTCTCCGGAAGCTCCATCTCAAATCAGTACTAATGAAGAGCATCAAATCACTATTCCTCCTACAGAGAAAAAAGCAATAATCCCTGACTCTTCAAATGGAAAAAAACCTGAGTCGAATGGTTTTTTCAGAAACTCCATATTCTATAGCGGATTAGCTATTGCAGGGGCGGTAGCTGTTTGCATGTTGATGGCATATTTTACTAAGGGTAATAAAAGCGACTTAGGTACCCTTTTAAAACCCTCATAAAAAATCAGAAGTAAGGAAGTTTAAAACTAAGTTTATAGTGTTAATTGAACTCCTGAGTTATGCTTTGCTACACTCAGGTTAAATTTATAGACAGAACTTGCCTTGATGCGAAATGATTCTATTTGGCACATCTTATAAATTAATAAAAGTTGGGCCATTAGACATTTTATGCTTGAGTAAAATCAAATATATCCTTATAAGTATGAAAATTCATCGCATCATCTTCAGTTACTGTTAAATTATATTCTTCACTGAGAATGGCGAGTAGTTCTACAATTTTTAAAGAATCTAAATGCAAGTCCTCTATTAAAGCAGTTTCATCATGAATTTCATCTGCATTAGAGCCAGATAACTTGGCAATAATATTCTTTAATTCACCCTCAGTAATTTTCATAAATACCCCTTAATGTTCTTGAGAGGCTAGATAATACCATGAAACTAAAGAGCTTACCCCCAAAACGAGAAATATTGTCGCTAATGAATATTGTCCATACCATTTACCAAGCGCAACGATACCCGTAGATAATGCTGCGCTTAAATCCTGCATACAAGCATATAAAGCACCTACCGTGCCTGCCATATGCGGAAAAGGGTGGAAAGCGCCTGCAAAGGCATTAATAAAAGTAAAACCAACTCCCATACTAAAAAAAGAAACGGGAATCATGATGGATAAAACATCTTTCATCCCTAAAAAAGCCAGGCAAAGCATGGTGAGACCACCAATAATCATGAAAATTATTCCAATAAACACCATATGAGATACTCCTTTACCCATCACCATTTGGCTATTAATTATCCCACTTACACAAATTGCTCCTGCAATAAAAATAGTTAATTGGCCAAACTCTATGGGACTTAATCCTAAGACATCTTGAAAAAGAAATGGCGCAATTGCGAGATAAGCAAGTAAACCTGCGCAAGCAAAGCACGCGCATAATGCATAACCTAAAAAAACTTTCGAGCGCAATAACGTGAAGTAATTATCCCGCATCACTTTTATTTTAGTTGCTTCTGGATTAAGATTTTTATTAGTTTCTGGAAGACTAAATAATGCAAAAAGCCATATGACGATACCAAACACAAATAAACACAAAAAATTAGTGCGCCACCCAAAATGTTCTTGAATATATCCACCTAAGACAGGAGAGGCAACCATAATAAAAACACTTACGATGCCTACATATGAACCAATTTTTGATAAAACTCTATCTGTAAAAAGATCACGAACTAAAGAGCGCCCTACTGAACCACAACAACCAATACCAAAACCTTGAATAAAACGACCAATGATTAAAACAAAAACTGTAGGTGCTAAAAAACAACATAAGCTTCCCAAAATACTTAAACCAACACCAAACATTAATGGGGGTTTGCGGCCAATTTTATCGGACAAAGGACCATAAAATACATGTGAAATACTTAATCCAAGCATAAAAAGAGAAAGCGTTAATTGAATTGATGCTTCATTCGTATTAAAAACTTTAGTAATAGCCGGCAATGAAGGAACATACTGATCTGTAGTCATTTGCATCAATACCATAAGCATTAAAACTACAGAAACCAACACAGGCTGTAATGAGACTTGTTGCATATTATTTTTTTCGTGCATTAAAAACCCTTTCCAACATAGTTATGCGTTAATTCTTATTTCACAAAAATTAGATCATACATAACACTAAAACAGTCAAGCAACAAAAAAAACCGGCAAACCAAATTGCTGATCTTAGCGAAGCCATATCCATTATATAAAAAAAGCTATAAATGATTCGTGAAACAATATAAATAATCGCCAAGACTTGAACTGCTGTGCTCACATGATTTGTAGCAATTGCAGCCAATGCAGCAATTGCAAATACAAGCAATGACTCAAAACTATTTTGATGTGCAGCTACAGCTCTTGCACCCATTCCTTGTAATCTAGCCTGTTGCAACCTTGGATAATGATTGTCGTATCTCCCCTCTTTTTGCATAAAGCGAGCAACAACGAGCTTTATAAGATAAGGCAACAGCGTTGCAATAAACAAACACACAATTAAAGTTGTCATTATCCAATCTTCCTGAAAAATTGAACCATCATAACGGTAATGTCACCCCAGTACAATGATCTCTCGTTTATAAATGCCTAGCTCAACCGCCTTAATTCTCTAAAGAACATCAGTTTACTTGACATAGAACACTTCCTACCATTGAATCTCTTCTGTTATGATAAGTTTATCAAGCAGTTATCATTTAAAGGATTAATACTATGGTGCAAGAGGAATCAAAAAAAAAATCCAAAGGTCATATCGTTTTATCATCACATCCCGCTGGACATACAGCCGTGCCTTTAAAAATAAAATGGGGCGCCCAAGATCCTAAAGAGCGCGGTCCAGTTATTGCGTCGCTCACTAATATAAAAAATCGCAATGCTGTGGGTACTCATTCTGGATCATATTCTGTTTACCGAGCACTTGCTGTTGCCGCAGGAGTTTTGGATCCTGAACATGTTCCTGATCTGACCGATACCACCCCGCCAGTTGCTATAGGGCCACACCCTCAATGGAGCGGCACTCAGAAAATTATTTCTCTTGATCCATGGGGGCATCTCGTAGCCAGCGTATTCGCCGAAGAGATTAAATCAGGATATGATATTCGACCAACAATCGCTGTGACAAAAGCACATATTAATATTCCTGAACTACATACAGCGATACAAAAAGGCCGATTAAAACCAGATGGAAAAATATTAAAAGAATCAGGTGATGTCGCCGTTACTAAAGCAGCAATAGAACCTGTCTGGTATCTACCAGGAATTGCTGAGCGCTTTGGAGTTTCAGAGTCGCGTTTACGTCGCACTTTATTTGAACAAACAGCAGGAATGTTTCCTGAACTGGTTACACGTACCGATTTGGATGTTTTTTTACCCCCTATAGGCGGGTTAACTGCCTATTTCTTTGGTGACGTTACCACCATACATGACCCTAAAATTGAACTTACTTGCCGTATTCATGATGAGTGTAATGGCTCTGATGTTTTTGGTTCTGATATTTGCACGTGTCGACCTTATTTAGTTCATGGCATTGAGTTATCTATTGAATCCGCACAAAAAGGTGGGGCTGGGTTGATTGTTTATAACCGTAAAGAGGGTCGGGCTTTAGGAGAGGTCACTAAATTTTTGGTCTATAACGCCCGCAAAAGGCAAAAAGGGGGTGACACAGCAGCCAAGTACTTTGAACGAACAGAATGCGTCGCTGGGGTTCAAGATATGCGTTTTCAAGAATTAATGTCCGATGTCCTACACTGGCTTGGCATCACTAAAATTCATCGTTTTGTTTCCATGTCCAATATGAAATATGACGCCTTACTCAAATCAGGCATTAATATCGCAGAACGTGTCACCATTCCCGACGAACTCGTTCCACCAGACGCACAGGTAGAAATGAATGCCAAACGAGCAGCAGGTTATTACTCCCCTGAGCGTATCGTAGATATCAATGAATTAGCAAAAACCAAAGGACGTGATCTCCATGAGTAATGAGCAACAAGAAATTGACCAAGTTATTGCGACACTTATGGATCCTCGAACGATCCGAATAAGGTCACAAGCAATTCTCGATTTAATAAAACACGATAAATCAGCATACTTCGTCTTAGAACCTGAAAAAATGACCAGCACTGCATCCTTTATTATTGATGTGATTCAGGATAACTATCCCACTTTAGATATTCCTTATCATAGTCGGTGGCGACATTTTGAGGCCGGAGGTATCGATCGCATAAAAAAAATGCAAGAACAATTAAGTTCCTTATCCATTGAGGAGCGTGGAAAAATTCTTTATGAACTCGTTATTATCAGCGTATTTTTAGATGCGGGTGCGGGCCAATATTGGAGCTACCAAGAACCAGAAACAGGAGTTACTTATTCACGTTCAGAAGGCTTAGCATTAGCTAGTTTATCACTTTATCAAAAGGGTGTTTTTAGTTCCTATTCATGTGAACCCTTTAGAGTAGATGCAGCACGCTTATTGACCCTTAGTGAACACGAGCTTCAACAAGGTTTTCAAGTCACCCAAAGCAATCCTTTGGAAGGTATTTCCGGACGGCTCGCCTTATTAAATCGATTAGGATCACTCATACAGCATGATGAGCAACATTTTGGCAAAGACCACCGATTAGGTAATTTTTTTACTTACATCAGCTCATTAGCAAGCCATAAGCAGCTTACAGCAACACAAATTTTTCAAACAGTACTGAATACATTTAATGCAGTCTGGCCAGCGAGGCTTTTATTTCATGGTGTTTCCCTCGGAGACGTTTGGCAACATAAGGCATTAAAAACCAATGAACTGGGTTCTGAATATATTCCATTTCATAAATTATCCCAATGGTTAACCTATTCATTGATCGAACCTTTAGAACAGGCTGGAATTTCAGTGACGCATCTTGATGAACTCACTGGATTACCTGAATACCGAAATGGTGGATTACTTATTGATAGTGAGTTACTCCGTATAAAAGATAAAAAAGATCTGGAAAAAGCACACTTACCTGATGCAGAAATTATCGTAGAATGGCGTGCCCTCACTGTAGTTTTATTAGATGAGTTAGCTGATTTAATCAGAAAAAAATTACGAAAAAATCAGACTGAATTACCCTTAGCTAAGATTTTGCAAGGTGGCACGTGGGAAGCAGGACGGCGAATTGCCAGACAAAAACGCTCTCTAGGCACTCCTCCTCTCCAAATTATTAGTGATGGAACCGTTTTTTAATCAAGAAAAAAGTAGGGTCTGTTTCCAATTCGCTTGCTTGAGTCAAAATGCTTTGATTTTCGAGCAACGACGCGCAGCATACACGAGTATGTGAGCATCGTAGCATTTTGGCCAAGAAAGTAGAATTGGAAACAGACCCTAGCTGGATGAACACGTTTTATGGAGTAACCAATGAATAATCAACATGTTGTTGTCGTCAAACACCCATTAATTCAGCATAAATTAACAATTATGCGTCGAAAAGACACAAGCACAGTTAAGTTTCGCGCCCTAATGCACGAAATTAGCATGCTTTTGGCTTATGAAATAACCCGTGATTTGGAAATAGAATATGAAGTAATCGAAACTCCTTTAGCGTTAATGGAATCTCCTGTTTTAAAAGGAAAAAAAATGGTGTTTGTTTCCATTTTGCGCGCTGGAAATGGATTAGTCGATGGCATGTTACAACTTGTACCCACAGCAAGAATTGGGCATATTGGTTTATATCGTGATCCTATCACATTAGAGCCCATTGAATATTATTTCAAACTTCCAGAACACACTCAAGATCGCGATGTCATTGTCGTTGATCCTATGTTAGCCACTGGTAATTCTGCCATTGCAGCAGTCAACGAAATAAAAGCCTTAAGCCCTAAATCCATAAAATTTCTCTGCCTTCTTGCTTCCCCTGAAGGAATAACAGCATTCCATGAGGAGCATCCAGAGGTTCCAATTTTTACTGCAGCAATAGACCAAAAGCTCAATGAAAAAGGCTATATTATTCCTGGTTTAGGCGATGCAGGAGATAGACTTTATGGAACAAAACTGGAATGCTAGTTCCTGAAAATTAAATTTACTTTACAGATGAGTAAAAATTGCGGTACAAAGCAGGTTGAACTTTATATTTTTACTCAGATACATATAATATTGTTGAGACATTATCCCAATAGTGTTAAAATAGAACAGAATATGCTGGGTATACATCTAAGGGTTGTTTTAATGGCATCGAATGAATCTACAACGCTACTATCACCGCTAACCGTAAATAAAAAAAATTCATGGACAAAAAATAATACAACTTGGATGTTAAGCCTTTATGGAACCGCAGTCGGAGCAGGAACTCTTTTTCTGCCTATTGATGCTGGGCTCAATGGGATTTGGCCATTAATTATAATGACCTTACTCGCATTTCCAATGACCCACTATTCTCATCGCGCTTTATGCCGTTTTGTGTTATCAGGCTCTACGACAAAAAATGATATTACCAATGTAGTAGAAGAACATTTTGGTGTTTTTTCAGGACGAATCTTAACTGTCTTGTATTTTTTTGCAATCTACCCAATCCTACTGATGTATAGTGTAGCAATTACCAACACTACTGAAAGTTTTCTTGTGCATCAATTAGGTGTTTCAGCACCTCCCAGAGCCCTTTTAGCCATCATCCTTATTCTTGCCTTAATGGCCATAGTCCGGTTTGGACAAGAAATTATAGTCAAATCAATGTCCGTACTGGTTTATCCTTTTGCAACAATTCTTTTATTTTTATCCATTTATTTAATTCCCAATTGGAATGATGCCATTTTGCAACAAAATAACTCCTTACATGCTAATGGTGGACATGGATTGCTGATGACTTTATGGTTAGTTATCCCTGTGATGGTATTTTCGTTTAACCACTCTCCCATTATTTCCTCTTTTGCTGTAAATCAAAAAGAGCGCTATGGTCAGGATGCTGATCGTAACAGTACGTGGATTATGCAATACAGTCACTTATTGATGGTATTTTCAGTCATGTTTTTTGTATTTAGCTGTGTTTTTAGTCTCTCTCCTCAGGACTTATTACAGGCGAAACAACAAAACATCTCTATACTCTCCTATCTGGCAAATCACTTTAAAACGCCTTTGATTGCTACTGTTGCACCAATCATTGCTTTTATTGCAATTTCCAAATCGTTTTTAGGCCATTATCTGGGTGCGAAAGAAGGACTAAGCAGTATTATTATGAATCTGCTCAAACCCTCAAAAATAACCCTCAGTGACACTAAATTACAACGAATTGTGGAAATTTTCATGATATTGACCTGTTGGTTAGTCGCTACGATAAATCCCAATATCTTAAAAATGATAGAAACGCTTGGAGGCCCTGTCATCGCCATACTTCTGTTTATCATGCCCATGTATGCGATTGCTAAAATTCCAGCAATGAAAAAGTATCGCACAGCAGTGATCAGTAATGTATTTACTACCATTATGGGCATTATTGCGATTTCAGCGATAGTGTATGGTTTGCTTTGAGCTTACAATATTGTACTGATATTGCAATAAACTCTCCCAAGCCTATAGAGGTCTTTAGTTGTGTTGCTGAAGAGGAGACCGTGGAGAATTGGACTCCTGTAATTGCTCTCCTTCTCCACTCTTAGGTTTAATGTTGTTTAAAGCGTCTTTCATTGAGTTCACTTTCTGAATTGACGTTGTTGGTTTCGTATAGAACCCCGCCGTAAGTACGAAAGCTACTGCTTTTGCTATATTGAAAAATATGCTTTTCCACCCTCTGGCGTTTTTTAATTCGCTATTTTGGGCTTGTTCAATATGTTTACTGCAATTATCAACAAATGCTGTTTTATTTTTGGCATTAGGTTCTTGCTTAATAAATTTATTTCTTTCATCTACTAAATTATTGTAAAATTTTTCTGCTTCTTTAGCGGCAGTGGGATAGCCTCTACTCTCTAGACTCAAAGCCTGTTCTTTTACTTCCTTTAATTTTTCATCGAAACGTTTTAGTAATAGCGTAAAGTTTTCGGGTACAGGATCTAACTCTTTAAACTGAAGTTGTGAGAGTTGCCTTGAACTTCTTGGAGTAGTGGGTTGATGTTCAACTGAAGAAGGTACACGGCCTACCGTATGAGTTTTTATCCTCTTTAGAAAAAGTAAACCATGCCCACCAATTGAATACTGAATCAGCAAAATGGATAATGACTACTCGCTTAGGTTATCATGCTGAATCTGACCTTTTAGCTTTCATTGCGCTTAATAAAGCCAAAATTCAATTTGACGTAGAAGACTTATTGTCAAAAAGATTATCAGGAAAAATTTTAATGATTACCAGGTTAAACGGTCTTACTCAGGATGTGTATAATGCATTAAAAACCAATAGCTCCCAGCTACGATTACCATTTATACGGTGTTTGGATTACTTGGAAAAGAAGAATATAGGAACGCCAGAGCTTATTCTTCGTCTTTGTAATAATGAGCTCAAACTTAACCAATTATATGAGCTATTTGAGACAGTGAATATTGATACTGCGTCGCAAAAAGCAATGTTATCTCAAGGTCTTATTCATAATATGAATAATCAAAAACCCAATTCGGCAAGTCATGAAATAGCCCCATCATCCCCTAATCGATGCTATGAACCATGATTGATTTAAAACGAGCTCAATACAAAACACACAGATACAAGCTTATTTTGCAGCTATAGCACTATATTAAAAAATTAGTTTTTTTTATCATTATTTAATCATGTTTTTCAACAGGCAGGGCTATTTTAATTCTCACCAAAATGTGAAACAATTTCCCATTCTCCATTTGAGTGTTTTTCCATGCACGTTGAATTTCACCACTTACCCATTGAAAGCATTCAAGCTGGCCAATATCAAGCACGAGAAGATTTTAACACTACTGCTTTACAAGAACTCGCTCAATCCATTGCCTCACAAGGCTTAATAGAACCGCTCATTGTGCGTACCATTGCGAAACATCGCTATGAAATTATTGCTGGAGAAAGGCGCTGGAGAGCTGCAAAAATAGCAGGATTGCCAACCGTACCTTGCCTTATAGGAAATTACACGGACAAACAAGCTTGTGCCCTTACCTTGATCGAAAACATTCAACGCGAAAATTTAAATTTGATTGAAGAGGCAAGTGCCTATCGACGTTTAATTGATGAATTTAATTATCAGCAAGATGAAATAGCCACTCTGGTAGGAAAATCACGTAGCCATATTGCTAATATTTTACGCTTGTTAAGCCTAAGTGAACCAATAAAAAATTTAATTCGTGATAAAGCCTTATCACTAGGTCATGCCCGCATGCTCGTAGGGCTTGATGTTGCTCAACAAGAATATTTGGCTGTTCAAACTATAAACGAACAATGGTCAGTAAGACAACTTGAAAATGCAGTAAAAATACAAAAAAGTAATGAGCGCTCTTCGCCAAAAAATGCTAAAAAAGATCGTGATGTTGAACGCTTACAAAGCGTTTTAGCGGAACAAGTCGGTGCTCCCGTACAAATAACCAATGACAATGACAATGGCGGATGGTTAAAAGTAAAATTTTATGATAATGATACGCTTGCGGGACTTTTGGAGCGTTTGGGCTTACGATATGATTAAAGCATGCTTATATCTCCAAAAAAAAGAGGAACAACATTGATGAAAAAGACGTTAATTGGCGCATTTTTCGTGACATTATCCTCAGTATCACAAAGTGCTCGGATACAAAATGAAGTAGATAAATTAATTCACCAAATTAATCCGAATGTTAATCTCGGTGCTGTTGTTGTTGATCTTACTTCAGGAGAAACTTTATATCGACGTAATGCTGGACGATTATATATCCCTGCAAGCAACATGAAGCTTTTTTCTGAAGCCGCAGCCTTAATGGTTCTTGGGCCTGATTACCATTTTAAAAATCAACTCAGTATGGGTTCAAGCAAAATACAACAAGGTGTGTTGCAAGGAAATATTTACCTACAACTCAGTGGGGATCCTTCTTTCAGTAGAGAAGACCTAAAAAAACTTCTGTCTTCTTTAAAAGAATTAGAGATCAATACCATTCAAGGTAATGTATACATTGACAGCAGCGTAGCTGAAGTTAATCCCTATCCTCCAGGTTGGTTAACCTCTGACTTAGCATACAGTTATGGCGCACCTAACGCACCAGTGATGATCGATGCAAATCGTTTGACCGTTACTGTAAATCCAGGAACACACGCAGGAGATCCCGCGATAGTTGAAGTAGACGATGGTGGGGGAAACATCATACTAAAGAATCAGGCAACTACTAAAGCCAAAACTCAAGGTTGTGGTGTAGGTTTTAGTTTAGATAAAGAAAATCATTTAACGGTACGCGGTTGTGTGGGGGCTGGGCAATGGGCAGTACAACAACGAATGGCAATCAAAAATCCTTTAATGTATGCCCAGGCCATGATCCAAAATCAGTTAGCCAAAGAACATATTCAACTCAATGGTCAAGTTCAATTAGGTAAAACTCCGAGTAGTTCATTATTAATTGCAACACAATATTCAAAGCCCCTATCACAATTAATGGCTGATACGTTGAAACCTTCTGATAATTTATATGCAGATAGTTTGTATTTGCATGCTGCAGCAAAACTTAATGGTTCCGCAGTTAACTGGCAATCAGCACAACCTATAGTTAAGAATTTTTTACAATCTCAAACAGGTATTGATTTTACGAATGCAATCTTTACTGATGGTTCGGGTTTATCTCGCTATAGCTTAGTCACCCCTGAGCAAACCATATCCTTATTAAAGTTTTTATATCAACGATTTCCTTTATCCTACGAATATATAGCTGCTTTACCTATATCTGGACGTGATGGAACCTTACAAAAGAGGTTTCGCATCCCAAGCCAACAAGGCTTTGTTCGTGCTAAAACAGGTACTATGGTTGGGATAAACAGTCTTTCTGGATATCTTTATACAGCGAATGGCCATACATTAGCCTTTGCTTTGTATGTCAACCGACAACCAGGAAAATCATCAGGTCCTGGACGACCCGTTTTAGACGCGTTATGTACTTATTTCTTAAAAAATAGCCCGAGTAGTAGTCGATTAAGTCGCGTTTTTTCACCACATCAACGCATCAGTTTTCAATCAAATCCTACTCAAGCTGAGAAACAAAAAACGCATCAAGCTAAATGGAGACGTTTGGAGTCTGCGATACGCATGTCTTTAAAAGACCAACTTGTCAATGTTGTGTATCGTAACAATGAACTCATCGTAAACGATAACCAAGCAGATCCTGACAAAGTATGGTCCGCATTACAATCTGTTGTTAAAAAATATCCTTTTGCAGTGATGTTATCCTCCAAAACTTTAGCCATAAATCCTGCTGGCGGCCCAACATTATTGTGGGTACAAACATTAAAAAATCCAAATCAAGTACAGAGAATTTGGAGCATTCACGAAGCAACTTAAAAATAGCAAAATTACCCGATATTTATCCTTAAAGGCCGGTAAAAAACTATGGAGAAATTGATTGAACTCACTCTTTAAGCTTATTTTTTTAATCAGTTGGTTTATTCATCCTGCATACGCAAATTTGAATTTTCTCACAATCAGCGACATTCATTATGGTGAAAATAACGTATCTCGTGATGGAGGAGATACCGGACCAGAGTTTCTCAACATTACTATGAAGAAATTCAAAAAATTAAGTAACCAGGTCAACTTTATTCTTTGCTTAGGCGATTTACCGACTCATTCATTATTTAATGCAGCTACAAAAGGAGTCTATGAAAAAAAGGTATTTGACGAATTGTATATAAACGACGTGAGCTTAAAACCCATTTTTTACATTACTGGCAATAATGATTCTATAGGTGGAAATTATCAACCATTTTCATCAAATGGAGCTTCTCCTTTAAATTTTGCTACGGATTGGCATGGAGCATGTGCTCACTGTAAGAAGTTAATTATTAACGATGATCACATGTATCGCGACGGCTATTACTCGAGTTATGTCATCCCCGGAAATAAAAAAATCATCTTAATTGCACTCAACGCCAATCAATGGGCAGAAACACCATTGCTCTCACCATATCCTCACCAAAAGAAAGATGCTTTAGAACAGCTATTTTGGTTGGAACAACAATTAAAAGAACACCATGCGGAACAGTTATTAATCGCGATGCATGAACCACCAGGCGACTCATATATTGGGAAACCAGTTTGGCACAAACAATATTTAAAAAAATTTATAAATATACTGAACAAAAACCAACAATCATATGGGGAAATCACACTATTAACTGCTCATTCCCATATGGATGAATTTAGAAAAATTCATTTAGATAATGGTAATAATATATATACCTTTTCTACTCCAGGCATCAGTCGTAACCATCATAATTATCCTGGAATGAAAATCTTCACGCTAAATAAGAAAATGAAGGTTGAAAATTTTACTACTTATTATACCAGTCACTTAGATAAGTGGGAAAACCAACAGTATCAGGCATTAAATAATTCCAATGCAATTTTTCCTCATTGTCGCAATAAAACATTATCTCAATGCCTAAATGAATTGAATACACAACAAATATGTGGTTATGTGGACCAGGGTTTATTTTATGGAGTAAAAAGCCCTATAGTTCCAAATGATTGTAATAAAGTATATAAGGTTAACTAACTCTATCTAATAGAGGCCTGTTGACAATTCTCCTATACTGGGCAAAATGGCTCTAATTTATCATTTTTTATCTTTAACTTAATTAAAGGACAAATATGAAAGCACTTTACACAGCCACAGCACGTACACACGGTGGAAGAAATGGACATATTGAAACATCAGATGGCTTATTAAAAATCGATCTGGCGATGCCCAAAGAGCTGGGTGGCCAAGGTGGAGGTACAAATCCTGAAGAATTATTTGCTGCTGGGTATTCTGCTTGCTTTGAAAGTGCCATTCGTCATGTAGCTCGATTAGAACACATACCTCTTAAAGAAGCATCTATTCTCTCTCAAGTCTCCTTATATCCAACACCTGAAAAAGGATTTAAGCTTGGCATTGAAATACATGCTTATATAGAAGGGTTAAATCAAAAAGATGCGGAAGAACTAGTAGCAAAGGCAGATAAAGTTTGTCCATACTCAAATGCAATTCGTAATAATATTGAAGTAGAATTTAAAATAATTACTGAGTAACCATAACTTAGTTTGTATACTGCTGCCCGAGAGTATCGCCCTCCGTGAAGACGGAGGGTCTAAAAACAACTTGCCAAACACTAAGAAGCCGTTTCTGAAATAAACAAAAACCACTTTACATAAATACGCTATTACGCGCATTTATCAATCCTTGGCTACATTTAAGAACTAACTCATGGTCATCTGTTTCGAATCATAAAGATGCGTATCAACTGCCGTTGCCAGTGCCTTAATAGTGTCTTCCAAATGCGTAGTTTTCTTACCTGCAAAAAAATCATAAATAGGATACTGATGCCTTTTTATCATTTTCATATTCTCTGTATCTTTGGTAAATTTTTTTATCAATGCATCTATTTCATGCAAATTACCACTTTGACATTTCAGTTCAAAAACAAACTGTTTTAACAAGTCACCTTCTTCACGACGTTGAGGACACCAGGATTGCCCTAAATTTTTTGCATCTGAATAAATAGTATTTATTATTTTTACGACATCATCAGGCAAATGAGTATATGAAGCTGAGATACAATGGCGAAACATATCTTCTGCTTCTTTACTGCATCTTCTTTTTACAGGTTCTGGCGGGATAAATTTAAAGACCTTATTATAATCTTCTTTAAACATTACAGCTAACCAACTGTGGGTATCCATACTGGGATGTATGTCATCCCAAAACATATAACCATCTGCAGGAGAGATATGCTGTTTTTGATATTCTGGATTTTTTTGATTTTGTTTAAACTCTGCGGAATTAATATAGGGCGATTTTAATTTATCTTTATCAAATCCATATTCTTCATAATGAGTATACATCTTTTTAAATGGAGAATTAGCATCAAATATTGAAAGATTCAACGGTATATTTAAATCTTTGTATTTTTCAATCAATTGGTTTACCCTAACCGCTAATTGATCATTAAAATGATCAGAACATTTCGCTGCATTCTCCTGTTCCTTTTTACCTTTTGCTTGGAATCTTGGAGTTAACGAAAGATCGGGTAAATTGACCAATACAAAATTTCTATAACCTTGCTGAATAAGCATTTCAAGATTTTCAATACGTGCATTCACTGCATTATCCGCTTCAATTAAAGTTGGCTCAGCATTGACCGTCAACAAATCATTGGCTCCAGACCATTCAATAATCAATGTTTCAGATTTTTCTTGTTCTGTAATTTTATATTTTTTATCCTCATCAGAAAGCTGTTTTCGCTTATCTTCCAATCTGGATAATATTAATCTTAGAAATTCATATTTAGGATGTATTGTAAATTGACTTGCATAATCATCAGAGGTTAATCCTGCTTCACAATAAAAACGCGCAAGACGTTCACCTCTAAATAAAATATGCTTATCATTATTTAAACTAAACGCTTTTTCATTTTTTTTTAGTATATTGAAATCATTAGCCAAAATTGCATCCGCAACATCAGCATTGCCTCGAGGATCATGGTTAATTTTTAATTTTTTTCTTACACAATCAATTTCAAAATCCTCAATAATCGCCGTCACGAAATAGTCACCCCAAACAAATCCATTAGTAAATCTACCTCTGGGGGAATCATACCCTACTTCATTAAAATCACTTAAAGGAATAAATCCAAATAATTTACGTTTATCAAAGGTTCCTCTATCAGACAAACTATCTCCAAGTACAACAATACGGCTAATCCTAATCATTGTCACATTAATCTCCTTATTAATGATTATTGATCCATGACTCTCACCTAAATTGCACAAAAAGAAAAAATACATAACCAAAATCCTCTAATCCTTGATTATGTCTAAGGGCGAAAGATCAAAAATAAAAGATTACAAATTTTATGTAAAAAGATAATCAGTATCGAATAAAACTACGGCTAGTAAAAAAAGAACATCATCCTGAGAAGCAACCTGAGGTGCTAAGAAAAACCTCGACTTTATTCATCAAATAATTATTCTGATGCATCACTCATGTTAAAATAATGAGTTGGTTACTTAGACAGTTCCTGATAATATAAACTTATTTTTCTAAAAAAGTCTATGAAAAACAAACATTTTGATCTTATTGTACTTGGTGGTGGAAGCGGCGGTATCGCTAGTGCTGTTCGCGCTGCAAAATACGGTTCCAAAGTAGCGGTGATTGAAGCAAGCCACTTAGGAGGGACTTGTGTCAATTTAGGGTGCGTACCTAAAAAGATCATGTTCAATGCGTCAATGATTGCTGACATGCTTCATCATGCACCTGATTATGGATTTAATGTGGTGACTGTACAACTGGATTGGAATACTCTTGTCAATCAGCGTAATGCATATATCGATAGGTTAAGAGAGAACTATGCAAAACGTCTTGCTCAGTACGACATCACTTTAATTCAAGGTAAAGGTGAGTTTCATGACGGACACACAATCAAAGTAAATGATGCGCTTTATCAAGCACCTCATATTATTATTGCAACTGGGGGCGAACCATCCCAACCACAAATTCATGGAATACAACATGCAATCGATTCAGATGGTTTTTTTTCCTTGACAAAGCAACCCCAAAAAGTAGCAGTAATTGGTAGTGGCTACATTGGTGTTGAATTAGCAGGGGTCTTACGTGCTCTGGGCAGTGAAACTCATCTTTTAATGAGGGGTACAAAACCTTTAAGTCGCTTCGATGCCATTTTAGGAGACACTCTGCTAGAAATCATGCAACAACAAGGAATTCACATTCACCAAAATCATCGCGCACAAGAAATAAATTTACATAGTGATGGTAGAAAATCGATTGTATGTCAAAGTGGCTCTATTATTCATGATATAGACGTGATCATTGCTGCGGTGGGGAGAACTCCGCGAACCGCCCCTCTGCATCTTGAAAAGGCAAACGTTACAACCGATAAGCAAGGTTTGATTTTAGTCGATGCTTTTCAAAATACAAGTACTAAGGGAGTTTATGCCATAGGAGATGTCACTAATGCACCCGCTCTTACCCCAGTAGCCATAGCTGCAGGGCGTCGTTTGGCAGATCGTTTATTTGGTCAACAACCCGATGCCTGTTTAAGTTATGAGAATATAAGTACGGTAATCTTTAGTCATCCACCCATGGGAACTGTAGGTTTAAGTGAGGAAGAAGCCATTGAGCGATATGGTAAAGAACACATCAAGGTTTACCAAACTCGTTTTACACCCATGTTTGATGCATTCGCTACTCAAAAAACACCAACGGTAATGAAACTGGTTACTTTAGGCCAGGAAGAAAAAATTATTGGGCTTCATGTTATCGGATTAGGTGCCGACGAAATGCTCCAAGGTTTTGGGGTCGCCGTAAAAATGGGGGCATGCAAAAAAGACTTCGACAATACTGTTGCCATTCATCCCACAAGCGCAGAAGAATTAGTAACTATGGTGTAATTGATATGAATGATGCAATTCGTACTTTTCAAGGTAAAGCCCCTTCTTTGGGTCAAAGAGTTTATATCGACCCCAAAGCTCTAGTCGTTGGTGATGTAAGCTTGGGAGATGATGTTTCTATTTGGCCTATGGCTGTTATTCGTGGTGATGTCAATTCCATTAAAATAGGGAATAGGTGCAATATTCAAGATGGCTCTGTTTTACATGTTACTCATGAAGGCCCATATACCTCTGAAGGCCAGCCCTTAGTTCTAGGTCAAGGAATTACAATCGGTCACCAGGCTGCATTACATGGATGTGTCATTGATGATTTTTGCCTTATTGGCATGGGAGCAATTGTCTTAGATGCTGTTCACATACAACATCATGTAATGGTCGCCGCCGGTTCGTTAGTAACTCCAGGCAGCCTACTTAAAAGTGGTTATTTATATCTTGGAAGTCCTGCTAAAGCTGTTAGAAAGTTAACAGCTCAAGAACAAGATCATTTAGAATATTCAGCACAACATTATGTGCGGTTAAAAGATAAATATTTAGATTAAATCGTACTTTTAATTAAACTGTTTACAGGAGCATCTTCTATAAACTCATGCTCCTGTTGTTTTTGCTGATGCATTATGCCAAAAGCATTCAATAACTCCCCATGATTCACCACTGTCTGTTGTTTTGATTTTTCATAGTCACTAAGTCGTTGATCCATTCGCTCTAGAAGCATTTCTAATCTCTCATTGTTTGCAGCTAGTAAATGACTCATTTCTTTAATTGTTTCAATCTCTTCTTCCAGTTCAACCAGTCGCTTTTCAATTGTCATTTGGAGTCCTTAAGATAAATAATTTTAAAACAAAAAATCATTAGGCTAATTTTTTTCATTAAAAAAATACCTAGTCCTTTATTAATGTGAGTGTATCTTGTTAATTGTTTTTGATCGAGATAAAAATTTAGCCACTACTGTTATTTTTCATTTTTAATATAGTGCCCCCGAACCAGGCTGATCTAATTTGTTTTGCGGAACTACTCTGCTGAAAACTCACTATTCACCATATATATCTTGGCTATACCCTTAAGTTTTATTCTGATAAATATCAGATAACAAAAATCTAATAGTAGGTTAAATGGTGAGGAGGGACTGACTAGAGTGATTCAGCCAGTCTCCCAGAAGTCCATTGTGATTGATCTTAGCCATCGACAATTATGAGATTGAACAGCCTGCTGTTTTCTACATACATTTAACTCTAACATCACTCTGATTTGACAGAGTTAGATTATTGCTTAAATTATGAATTAAATTTGCAATGTTTTTATCTGCATCAATCCAAATCTTTGAGACTTCTTCAACTGTTAAACCATCTAGCTTCGCAAATGCTGCTTTAACTTGAGCTTTTTTATAACCCTTTGGCACCGAAAAATAACCATTACCAAAACAGCTTTGGCCTGATTCTATATCCCGTACATCAAAAATAGCTGCAGTAACTAATTTGCTCGCAAGTCCATGGGCATTAAGTTGCTCAACAAGAGCAGCATCATGTTTGTCCATATTCCCTCCTTCTCTAGCAACTTTAATCATAAATATCGGATCGTGAAAATCACCACCTAAAAAAGATTGAGAGAACATTAATTTCATTTAGACAATACCTTATTGTTATAATAATGAATAAAATCAAACTATTGCGCTTGGCCAATTCCTCTTAACTTTAAGAAAATTTTATTATTCTTAAGGAGAAGATAAGTTGCAGTGATTTAAAATAATTTCAGTGAACCGCTTATATCATAGCGGCGACATGATATTATAAATGCGATTTAAGATCCATAAAATGTTCCATCAGACTTAGTTAATAACATATCCTCAGATTACGGGTACATACTGCTTTATTCAATGGACGTGGTTTTAAAGTGTTGCGATTTTGGAATAATTAATAATATATTGCAACAAAAAGCATCGGTTATTGAAGTAATCATACAAGCCCTAGGTGAAACAGCAATTGGATATTCAACTATTCTACCTTAAGAGTAACTGTAAGAGCTTAAAGCGATTTGAAAATAGGTTATTGACGTATCAAAAAAAAAGCGGCTAAGAAGCCGCTTTAAGAAAAAAGCCCTGGCGATGACCTACTTTCACATGAGGAAACCTC
>NZ_LNYU01000024.1:146340-157272 GCF_001468135.1 Legionella santicrucis
CCCTAAGCCTAAAGAAGGAGAAAAAGTAAGTTCATTCTATGAGGAACTATATTTAGAAGCAGTGAAGCAAAGTCCGCAAGCGCTACGAAATATTTTTATACCCCAAAATGGGGAACCGTTAACCCCAGGATATAAAAGAATATATCTGGCAGCCATGAAGCAAAATGGATATCAACTTCGATTTATACATCATCCTACTGTAATAGATCCATTAAACCGAGACTATAAAGAAATATATCTAGCTGGTGTGAAAAAAAATGGAAGTGGATTAGTCTCTATACCCAAACCATCAGATGGAGCGCCTCTCACCAAAGATTATAAAGATATTTATATTGCAGCATTAAAACAAGACAGTAAGATAGTAGAACTGGTTCATAAACCCAAAATGGAAGAATCATTACCTCAAGACTATAAAGATATTTTTAGTGAGGTTCTAAAATTAGATGGAAAAGAACTGGAAAAAATACTTAAATTTATTCCTGTACCACCAGATAATGAATTAAGTATAGAAGGGACACTAAACCCTGATTATAAATGGTTGTGTCTTGAAGCATTGAAAGAAGATGGAGATGCAGTAAAATTTATCGTTCAACCTAACAATGGGGAATTAAACCAAGATTTTAAAGATATTTATCTTGCTGCAGTGAAGCAAAATGGGGATGCATTAGAATTTATTCCCAAACCAAAAGAAGGCGAACCATTAAGCTCATTTTATGAAGAATTGTATTTAGAAGCGGTGAGGCAAAATGGAGATGCGTTGAAATTTATTCCTACAATGAAAGAAGAACTCACCCCATATTATCAAAAACTTTATTTAACAGCGGTTCAGCAAAACGGGAATGCGTTACACTATATCCCTCATCTTAAAGACGGTGAACCATTAAGTACATTTTATAAACAACTTTATTTAAATGCAGTGAAGAATAGTTTAGATGCGCTTATGTATGTTCCTCAATGTAATGAAGAATATAATGAATATAAAAAAGAGATAACTCGTTCTGTCTTATCTGAAATGAAATATCTTCTTATAACAGAAAAAAATATTGCGGAGGAAGATCGTGAAGTGCAAAAAGCGGCTCACGTCTATAGTCATGCCCAAAAGCGGTTAGGAAAAATCTCACACATCAGTACTCAGAATATTCATTTATTACTTGATAGAAATATCGTCTTACCAGAAGGTGTCAAAGTTAGCGTCTTGAGTCATGCTGCTGCTGATATTAAATCTATGGCAAACATGAAGGTAGAAGACTTCTGTAATCTTGCTGTGGAACAATCTAATCTTAAAGAATTTACTTTATTAGGCTGTAACACAGTGCAAGCAGAGATATCCAATAAAGAAAAGGAAATGCATCAACAATTCAAAGAAAAAAGAAAAGAAAAATTAGCAAAACCATGTGGATTTGTTTTAACGACAAAACCATTTCCTAATCATTTAACTCCTGAAGGTGTGAATGAAATAAATAAATTACTCACTAAGCAAGTTGGACTAAATTCTTCTTATTTGCTCGCAAAAACAGGAGCAGGAGATAATGAGCGATATACATTATCTTATGTAAAAAAAGAGAATGAAACTCTATCTGTAGAAGTGTGGCCTATTGATACAGCACAGTTGAAAGAGTTAGCGACTCTCGCAAAAGGAGGCAAGGCATTTCAATTTCCATCTGGTCAAGCAACAACTTCTGTATTACACAGCATACAAAGACCGTTAACACCAAAAAACA
This sequence comes from Legionella santicrucis, assembly GCF_001468135.1. Taxonomy (GTDB): domain Bacteria; phylum Pseudomonadota; class Gammaproteobacteria; order Legionellales; family Legionellaceae; genus Legionella; species Legionella santicrucis. The sequence continues at coordinate 148,062 of NZ_LNYU01000024.1, forward strand.
TGCTGAAAATTATAAATACAGCAGATGATGTACACTTAAAATTTGAAAAAACACATCCTGAGTATAAGGATCAAAAAAAGATATATCCATTTTTAACGAGTGTTACGTTAAAGGAGAATGAAGAAGCAAAATTACAAGATTCATTTATGAAAAAATTAGTGGGAGCTATAAAAGATGATGTTCGCATCACTCGATCCATAAACATTGGGGCATTTCCAAATCCTCTTTATGTGGATGATAGAGATTGGGGATTCCACACCTCACACTTGCGTATATATAGTGGTGAAACCAACAATCCGAATACAATTTTTGCAAGAAAAAATGTACATGTTGATGTGGCGAAATTAAAGCAAGCTCGAAAAGAGAAAATATATCAAATGACTGCGGAAGAATCAGACAAAAATAAAGTTGAAATGAGTGGAGCTAAAAAAATAAAATTTACTGTTGAGTTTAAAAACAAATTAAAAAATATAAAAGAAGAGCAGCAACAAGAAGTCTCTAATTCATCAATATACTTAGGGTCTTGAAAGTGACACTCAATAAGTAAGGAGAAAAGTAAATCATCAAATGCATCCAGCAAATTCTCTAGATGCCATCTTGATTATGGATAAACTGAATTACTTGGAGGCTTTTTTTGGTAGTTCCAAGAGCGCATAAAGAGGAGTACTCTTGATAAAGGAACGAGGTTCTTAAAATGGCATCCTCTTTTGAGAATTCTGTCATTTGAGTGAGTATTTTTGTATTAAATCTGAATTTATTATCCAATTATTTATGTGATTAATCGTTTGTTCTATTGTTCTTTCTTGAACTCTACTGTTAAGACAATACCAATTAAATTTAATATCAAGTTTGATACTAGGAACCTTAATAATTTTTAAGCGACTTTCATCCAGCACTCTTTTGTGAACGATACTCCAATAGTTCCCTGAAAATAATAGATTTTTTACAGAAAAAATTGTACCTGCTTCTAAAGCCACTGTTAATGGCAAATCATGCTTGGCAAAAAGCACTTCAGCTTTTTCTCGGATATATCCTCCATTTTCTGGAAACACTGCCTCATAAGCTGATAACTCAGCTAAAAATACCTTATCTTTAACAGTTAATGGATGTTTAGCAGAAGCACAGATACAAAGTTCTTCCCGCCATAACTTTCCATTCGCTAAATTTTTTGTTTGATTAGAACGTGTGGTACAAATCACAAGATCAATGAAACCATTATCCAATTGTTCAAGGTAATCTCTTTCATTAATAGTTTTTACATTGATAGTTATTCTTTCGTCTATTGATTGAATATAATTAATTAAATCATAGATAAGATAATGAGCAAGATAGAATGAGATACCTATTTTTAAGGTCGTTTTGAATTGCTGTGAGTAGGAGCTCATTCCTTTTTTCATTTCATCATACGTCGATGAAATTTGCCTTGCGTAGGGGATTAATTTTTTCCCAGCCTCTGTAAGTTTTATTCTTACTCCATCAACGGTAAGCAAGCGAGTATTGAATTCACTTTCCAATCTTTGAATACGCTTAGTCATGGCAGAAGGTGTCACATATAATCTTTTTGCCGCCAAAGAAATTGAGCGATATTCAACGACTGTTAAAAATGATTTTAATTCAATGATATTCATTTTAATCTAATAATTTTTACATTTTTATATTTTTTTTTGTGGTATCGGTGGAATACTATCAAAATCACACTTACATGTTCCACTTGCTTCAGGAGGAAGTGGAACTTCTGAAAAATCACTAGCATAACACACAGAAATATTCCATGCTGATTCGCCTGGGCTAATTGTATTTGGTAAAGACCAAAAATGATTAGCAGCATAAACTTTACCTTTTTCACTTTCCCAAATCAAAGGAGAAAACGTTGCCTTATACCTTAAATTTTCTCCAGGCTGACAAGGGAAAGCCTGGCGCGTCCAAAACTTTCCAGCAGGTACTGTTAATGTAGTTAAGACCTTAGTTGTTTCTGCATCTATAACATTTACTGAGACAGTATACTTATTCCAACAGTTATCTTTAGCTAATGTGAAGTAACATGTAATACCCCAAAGTGAATTGGATAAAATAAGACTTAGAGCGACAATAAAAGTTCTTGCTAGCATAATTGAATCCTTCAAAGTAGCGTTTGGTATGAAGAAATGTTATCAGTCTTAGAATAATTTACCTAATATTATCTGGGATCCGGCCAATGCCCGAACTATATTATGCTCGCTATTAGACCATTCTCTAGAAATTAACGTTTAGTTAAGAATGGTATTCTGCTACGATGAATAAGTAAAAAGCAAGACCCTAGGTATTCAACAAAGATTCTAATAAAAGTGAGCACATTACTTAAACTTAATTCTGACACATTAAGATGACTCTTACATTGGAACCATGTTTAGATGGAGTTAATTGCCATAGTGTATTGCATCTGATAGCATAAAAATCTCTTTCTATATTATATGGGTAAGTCTATGATTTTACATCAAGGAAAAAAAGAGACAGGATTAATTTGGCCTGCCCTATTACTCACTGCAACTTGTGCTCACGCCGGGACAATGGGAGAGATAGCACCGCCAACGAATTATTATAAAAATCTCCAAATTTCTGCAGCAGGTGGCGTTAATTGGTATAATGTTCCCAATACTGATCTTGTTATTTCTTCTTTTGAAACAGACCGTATCCAAGTCAATCATATTTCAACTGATGGCGCCTGGAAGATTGGTGTAGGTTATTATCTGCTTGAAGATACATTGTCACAACGACCTTACTTAAATCATTTATTATTTGAAGTGAACGTGTATCAAACATTTACCACCCTGAATGGTAGTGTATGGCAATTTGAGCTTCCTGAATTTAATAACTACAGCTTTAGGGCACCGGTCACAAGCACTCGGTTAATGTTTGACTTTAAGCCGAATCTTTTTACTTGGGATAGGGTTTCTCCTTATGCCATTTTAGGTGTAGGGGCAACTTGGAACACTGTATCATACAATGAAACAGCAACTGGCGCAGGCATTAACCAAGACAGCGCCCTGTCATTATCAAACAATACTACAACACAAGTCGCTTGGGATACAGGAGCCGGATTGCGTGTGGCACTCACGAATTATTTAAGTGCTACCGCAGAATACATCTATACCTTTTTGGGTCACGGTTCTCCTGCTAATGGGCCAACAAATGAGGTAAGTTTATCCGCCGCTCCTCGTTTTTCACTTCAAACCCAAAGTCTCTTGTTTGGACTTAGTTTAAAGCTTTAAAAGGATATTGTTATGAAATTACGGACAATTTTTCTTGGGGTTACTAGCGTATTGTCTCCATCATTGATATTTGCAAATCCTCCAGTCATCCTATCAGGACCAACTCCTACTATTTCGCCAACATATAGCGTTGGTATTAGTCAAACCGTGATGTACACAATAATAAATTATGTACCTAAGCGTTTCCCATTAACGATTAGTGGCATTTCTAAACCCCTCACCCGTATTACTGTGGATAATGACTGTCAAAATAGCTTCCAGCACATGATTTAAGCCATCCTTCCACTTGTAACATCGGATTTACCATTACACCGACAGAATCAGAAATGGGTTCGATCATCAGACAAACACTGGCGGTGGATTATAAAGGCAGAACACCTCTTGAAGATACTATTTCATTTAAAGTGGTGAATGCGCTTCGTGCTTATATCGCTAATTTTGGCAATAATTCGGTATCAATGTTTTATTATTCCAATATTCATGAAACAACTCTTTGAAATACATTGGGATAGAGCTGAAAGGGAATAATTAATTAGCCAGGGGCTTGGGCATTCAAGATTGAGTATCACCACAATCCCTATCCCCTACTTTTTCAAATTTAAATTTTCAATACACAATTGCATTTTATAGTGCGGTACGGGATGCCATGAAGCTATAAACTCCCCAATGATTTCAAAACCCGCTTTTTTATAAACATGAACTGCACGCTCATTAGAAATCTCAGGATCAATAAGCATTATTTTGGCATCAGAAAATTGACTTAAGATAAATTCATGAATCATCTGTACTGATAATCTCTTGCCAATATAATCCAATCTGCAAATGAATAAATCCAGTGTTACTGCGCCATCAGGATATTCTTCCGATTCCTCTATTTCAGAAGTAATTAAATAAGCGAATGGGATTTCATTATCATAGGCAATCCAATGAGTAGCCCATGCCTCTCCATTATTTAAAAATTGTTCAATGTCTTTAATCGTATTACTTAGACCATCACCATGAAGCCATTCATTAATATGTGGCTGATGAATCCACCCTAGAATAAGCTCATGTTGTGATTTATTTATTGGTTTGAAACAAAAACGAAACTCATTTGTGGAAGCTTTAATCATCAAAATAACACTCAAATAATGGAGACCTATCTTGAAATTATATCATCTATAAGAAAGCAGTGGATGTTTATGGGGGGTTGGATATGCACTGTCAAGAAACAGCTTTTCTAAAACAGATTAAATAACGGACTAAATAGCATCTATTCCACATAAAAATAAATAGATAAGCACACTCTATTAAAGTTGTATTTTAAATACATCTTTAATATAATAATCATGTATAACATACCGTAAAGGAGAAAATCATGTCAGCAACTCATAAACCTGCTAAAACCATCAGTGATAAAATTGCCTTTGGTCTTGTGAAATTTTTTCGGTTTTTTGCTGATACTTTTTTTCAAAAACGATATGGAAATCGAGCAATCGTCCTTGAAACAGTTGCTGCAGTACCGGGCATGGTCGGGGCTGCGTTACTGCATTTACGCTGCTTAAGAAAAATCAAAAATGATGAGGGCTGGATTAAAACGTTGCTTGATGAGGCAGAAAATGAGAGGATGCATTTGATTACTTTTATGTATATTGCTAAACCTAATTGGTTTGAACGATTTATTATTTTCATAGCCCAAGCTATTTTTGTAGTTTTATATTTGTTGATGTATGTTCTTTCTTCTAAAACAGCCCATCGCTTTGTTGGTTATCTTGAAGAAGAAGCTGTTGTTAGTTATACCCATTATCTGCAAGAATTAGATGAAGGCCGTATTGAAAATTGCCCTGCTCCTGATATTGCTAAAAACTATTGGCATTTAGCTTCTGATGCACGCTTACGTGACGTGCTATTAGCTGTACGTATTGATGAAGAAGAGCATCGAGATGTAAACCACCAGTTAGCTGACAAATTAACGAACGAGCGTACTCTTTTAACCCAACTGGAATCAGAGCTTATAGATAATAAGAGCAGCAACCAATAAGATAATTATCAATAACCAGAAATAAAAGGTGCATCATGATAGCAGAATACAGTGAGTTAATGTGCTATAAACAAATAGAACTTGAAAGCCATGGAAAACTACAATTTTTCCTTGAAAAACACAGCACTAAAGAAGGTACCTGGGGTCAACTTACCCTGCTCGAGGGTGCAATTGATTTTGTATTCCTAAACGGTCGAGGACAAGAGCTATCACGCACTCGAATTAACGAAGAGCATCCCCAATTACTTATCTCCCCTGCTGCATGGCATAAAATAATTCCTGTCAGTGAACCTTTTAAGGCAAATCTTAAGTTTTATTGTATGCCCCAACGTTATTTTAATAAAAAATACGGCTTAGGAGCTGCACATAGTGATTTAGTGTATGCCTATCAGACTTATTTGCGTCATTTACAACCTACATCAATTCTTGATGTAGGTTGTGGCTCAGGAAGGAATTTATTGTATTTAACAAAAATGGGACATAAGGTCACTGGGATCGATCACAACCCCTCCGCATTGGAGACCATTGAGGACATACTCCAGAAAGAAAACTTGCCTGGAGTCGATATGTTACTGCATGATTTAAACCAACCTCTAAATATTGAACCAGAATGTTATGATCTAGTCCTCTCCACAGTCACCTTACAATTTTTAAATAGGCAACGCATTCCAGAATTGCTTACCGAACTCCAAAAAGCAACCAAGAAGAAGGGGTATCATTTTTTAGTATTTCCTATTCACTCAGAACTTTATTCACTGCCCAAGTTCTTCACTTTTTTGCCGCAAAAAGAGGAGCTCTATCATGTATATCAAGACAGTGGATGGTCGATACTCGAATATAAAGAATCGGTAGGTCATTTACATAAACAAGATGAACGGGGAAGACCGATATCAGGTTTGTTTGGTCTTTTGCTCGCGCAGAAAAGCGCATAATAGTTTAGTTCATTTTACAATATCAGGCTTTAGTAAGTTCCATTTTGGAACTTACTGCATATTCATCAAACTCCATTCAAGACTTATCACGTGGTTCAAGCGATAAATAAGCCAAGTCAATGTCTACTGTAAAATCACGCACCGCATTGAAAGCATATTGATTTTATTTCTATACTTTTAATCAATAGTGATAGGGAAATAAAATGGAAGCTTATAGAAATTCAAGTGGGAGCTCTGGAGTTGAGCTATACGAAATAGGAGTAGACTATATTATTGTAAAATTTAAGAATAGCACCTATGCCTACCATTACACATATAAGAAGCCCGGGGTTCATGATGTTGAAGAAATGAAAAATTTAGCTAAAGCAGGTAGAGGTCTCAATAGCTATATAAATCAAAATGTAAGAAATAATTTTGAAAGAAGAAAGAAATTATAGGCTCCTACCCATTCTTAAATCAATAAATTCCAACTACAACTGACACGCCAACTTGAATGTGACATCATTAAAAGCTTTTTGATGCAGCAGAATTATTGACGAAGTCATATTAAATTGAAACCTTGGAACTACTTAGTAAAAAAGCAAGAATAAACTGCGCGTTTTTTTAAATGCAAAACTCTTAATAAATAGATTTCTGCAATGATAGAATTAACTTAGATCAATATAATATAGAAATAATATGACAATGTCTGAACCAACTATTATCTGTCCCTCCTGTAAGTCTGAAATCAAACTGACTGAGTCCCTTGCTGCTCCTTTGATAGAATCAACGAAAAAGCAATATCAAGAGCAGTTAGAGAAAAAAGATCTTGAAGTCGTTGGTCGTGAAGAAACAATACGGCAAAAAGAAAACAATTTAAAAGAGGCACAACGTCACCTGGATGAGCAAGTTTTAAATAAAGTCCAAGAACAACTGAAAAAAGAACGTGCTTCTATTATTCAAGAAGAAGCTAAAAAGGCAAAACTTGTATTAGGAACAGAACTTGAGAACAAAACTAAAGAATTATCAGATTTACAAGAACTTTTAAAAGCTCGAGAAGAAAAATTGGCTGTTGCCCAAAAAGCTGAAGCCGAATTCATGAAAAGACAGCGTGAACTGGATGACGCTAAAAGAGAAATGGATTTAACAATAGAGAAACGTATTCATGAAGGATTAGAAAATGCTCGTGTGAATGCAAAAAAAGAAGCAGAAGATTCACTTAATTTAAAGCTTAAAGAGCGAGAGCAAACTATTTTTTCCATGCAAAAACAAATTGAAGAGTTAAAAAGAAAGGCAGAACAAGGTTCTCAACAACTTCAAGGTGAAGTACAAGAATTGTTACTTGAGTCAATGTTACAAACAAAATTCCCTTTTGATTCCATAGAGTCTGTGCCAAAAGGAGAGTTTGGTGGAGATGTAATGCAAAAAGTTGCAGATGCAAATGGTCAGATATGCGGTACTATTTTATGGGAATCTAAACGAACTAAAAACTGGAGTGAAGGATGGCTTGCAAAATTGAAAGACGATCAACGGACTGCCAAAGCAGAAATTTCTGTTATAGTTAGTCAAGCCTTGCCTCCTGGTGTTGAAACTTTTGAAATGATTAATGGTGTTTGGGTCACCCATCCTAGGGCCGCATACCCTGTCGCTATGGTACTTCGTCAGTCACTTCTAGAGGTTGCTATGGTACGTAACTCTGCTGAAGGACAACAAACAAAAATGGAGGTGGTTTATCAATATTTAACTGGCCCTCGATTTCGACAGCGAGTAGAAGCAATCGTTGATGCCTTCTCATCCATGCAATCAGATTTAGAAAAAGAACGAAAGGTCATTATGAAGCAATGGGCCAAACGCAATGAGCAAATAGAACGTGTAATGGGCGCCACGATCGGTATGTATGGGGATTTACAAGGCATTGCTGGCAAATCCTTACAAGAAATTGATGGATTGGAATTAAAATCGCTAGAAACTGACGATGATTTTTCGGAATCTAACTGAATTTTGTTAACTAAATTGCTAAACAGTTTTTTGTTAATCTACATTTATAATGATATTAATTCAACTTCCCAGTCTACTTCGAGTTATTTCTTAACTTGGCAGTTAGAAAAGATTCGATTATATGCGGACTGGCCTTGCTTTCAATAAGATTATGTGGTGAAAAATGATCGTTCAAAATATGAAACACCTTTTGCATAGCTGGTTTGATTTTCCAAAAAATAAACTGTTCTGCCAGGTTTCCACCGTAAATGATGGGCATCCGCATATTAGAACGATGGATTTATATGATTTCACAGATGATGGATCGTTGATTTTTTTGACAAAAACCAACTCTAGAAAATGGAATGACCTTAAAAAACAACCGCATATTGCAGCATGCTTGCTCAATTTAGATGTTGGTCAAATAACAGTTGAAGGTTCTGCCTTATTACAAACGGCTGAAAATAATTTAGCGATAGCTACTCACTATTGGGAAAACTATTTACCTAAATATTGGCAAGATTTCTATTTATCACATTTTTCTCCAAATATACATTCTTCGGAAATACCATCGTCATTTGGAGTTGTTAAAATTATCCCTCATGCATGGGAAATTTTGGAAATTAATACAGAAGACTTTCTTAAGGGTTCAAGAAAAAGGTTTATATTAAAAGAGAATACATGGGAAATGGTTAAACTACCGCTCGAGTAAATGCTTTATTTTTATGCTTTAGATTGGCATTTTAATCCTGCTGATTACGTTGATAATCCAGTAGCATTAGCTCGTGTTTTTTTTAAAAAAAAGCGGCTAAGAAGCCGCTTTAAGAAAAAAGCCCTGGCGATGACCTACTTTCACATGAGGAAACCTCACACTATCATTGGCGCATGTTCGTTTCACTTCTGAGTTCGAGATGGAGTCAGGTGGTTCCAAACCGCTATGGTCGCCAGGAAAACTGTTTTGAGTTCGCGCATTGGAGCGCGTCACTCAGGTAAATAAAGAGAGTCATATTATATCTTATATTAAGTACACTCTGAAGTAACTCAGATTATATGGT
>NZ_LNYU01000024.1:157282-258147 GCF_001468135.1 Legionella santicrucis
AGTTGTTTGCTTATGCGGTGTTATGAAACATTTGCCTAGGGGGAATCTACTTCATTAATCTTGATTGAAAAATTCTCTGTTGTAATGTAAATAGTCTATGTCAATAGAAGTTCCCTAATAAATAAAAGAGGACAAAGTGAGAATCGTTAAAAATTTTACTATTATTTTTTTCCTGATTGGATACATACAGTGCTTTGCTTCCAATACGATACAAGTCAAAAAATCGGATGATTACTACATGCAAATCGCGATAGAGCTTGCAAAAAATAATCCCCAAGCTCCTTTTGCTGCGCTTATTGTTGATAATAAAACAGGGAAAATTTTGGCAAGAGGACTTAATGCCAGTAAAGTTAATCCGACTTTTCATGGGGAAATGGTTGCAATCAATAATTGCATCAAAAAACATCCGCATGTAAATTGGTCAAATGTTACTTTATATACTACCGCAGAACCATGTTCTATGTGTCAAAGCGCTGTTGTTTGGGCAAATATACCAAGGGTTGTGTTTGCTACTTCTTTGGAATATTTAAAAAGTCACGGATGGGATCAAATTGATTTTCATGCATCAGAAATTAACGAGAAGTCTCCTTTTTATCATGGGGTAATTATTGGCGGGGTTCTTGCTGATAAGGCTAATCCCTTATTTGCCTCTTCTTTTCACAAGAATTAAAAACAATTCACTATAAAAACTAACCTATTTTTATAGTGAATTTTAATATTAGCTCATCTGATTAAGTACACTTAAACTTTCGCATACAATTTCTTGACCCAAGGGCCAATGGTTAGTCCTTGAAATAGAATGGAGAAAATCACTACCATATAGGTCATCATCAAAATTGCATCGAAGGCAAATTCATTTGTTTTTCCAACGGTGTCGCGTAGAGAAAGAGCCAGTGCTACCGATATTCCACCCCGTAGGCCACCCCAAGTAAGAATTTTGATACTGTGTGGTGCGAAGTCCAATTGATGTCGCATTAAAGTTAATGGGATTGCCACTGAGATCCATCGTGACAGGATGACTACTGGAATTGCAATGATCCCAATCAATAGATATTGTTTATTGATGGTTAATACCAGCACTTCTAGACCAATTAAAACGAAAAGTACGGCGTTTAGAATCTCATCGAGCAACTCCCAAAAGGTATCTAGGTGTTCGCGAGTTTTATTGGACATCGCAAATTTTCGCCCGTGGTTCCCTATAAGTAAACCAGCTACTACCATTGCTATAGGGGCTGAGATATGAATTCGTTCTCCTAGGGTATATCCTCCCATCACCAGTGCTAGCGAGATAATAATTTCAACTTGATAGTTATCTATGGATTTTAACATTTGATAGGTAATATACCCCGCTACTAGTCCGAATAAGGCTCCACCAATGGCTTCTGTAACAAACAGCATTAATAAATGTGAGATGCTGATTTCTTGTGTTCCTGAGGCCATTTCAAGAATACCAAGAAAAAGTACAACACCTATACCATCATTAAAGAGTGATTCCCCAGCAATCTTCATTTCCAAATTTTTAGGTGCGCCTAAAATCTTCAAAATACTTATTACTGCGATGGGGTCGGTAGGAGAAATAAGTGCTCCAAAAAGCAGACAGTAGATAAAAGAGATTTGCATGTTAAGCATATGAAGGAGCCAATAGGTTAACAGGCCTACAAGGATGGTGGATACAAGTGTGCCAATAAGGGCTAGTACAGTAACAACGATTTTCTGTTCGGCGAGTTGACTAATATTAACATGTAGTGCACCTGCAAAGAGTAAGAAGGCCAACATTCCATGAAGCAGGGCTGCATTAAAATTAACCTGCTCCAAAAAGTTTTTGGCATTTGAAATAATTTCAGGCCATAGCATGCCACTTATATTTAAGCCTAAAGAAAACACTAAGGCTATGGCCATCAATCCAATCGTCGGCGGAAGTTTAAACAGTTTAAAATTGATGTAGCTAAATATCGCCGAAAGCGTGATGAGTACGGCAATGATTTCAAAAAGCGACATAAACATTCCTTTGTTTAAACCGAATTAGCATTAGAATCCATTTTCTTTTTGATTAAGTCAGTTATTAATACAATATTTATGCGAACAAAAGCAAGCTGCATTATTATTGTGGCATGTTTCCTTATCATCTAATATGCCCATCCCCAATGACCACCCATTTATAGCTTGTTAATGCATCTAAAGACATAGGGCCACGGGCATGCAATTTTTGCGTACTAACTCCTATTTCAGCACCCATGCCAAATTGTCCACCATCGGTAAATGCTGTTGAAGCATTAACATAAACAGCGGCCGCATCAATATGATCAAGAAAATAATTCTGTGCAGTTTGCTCTTCGGCAATAATTGCTTCACTGTGTCCAGAACTATATTCCATAATATGCTTAACTGCTTCTTTCACTGAATCGACCGTCTTTATTGCCATTTTATAAGAGAGAAACTCTTGCCCAAAGTCATCTGGCGTTGCCTTATGGAGCAATTCTGTTGGATAAAATGATCTTAGTGCTTGGAAGCTTAATTGATCGGCAAAAAGTTCAACATTTTTATTGGCAAGTGGCTTTACAATTAAAGGTAAATCAACCAAGCGATCTTTATGGATTACTAATGTATCCAGTGCGTTGCAAACGCTCACTCTTCTTGTTTTTGCATTATCAATAATTAAACGGCCTTTCTCTGTATTTCCACTTTGATCAAAGTAAATATGAACAATTCCAGCACCCGTTTCAATGAAAGGTATTCTTGCATGCTCACGTACAAAATTGATTAATGATTGACTTCCTCTTGGAATACACACATCAACGAACTGATTGGCTTTCAAAAGAATATGCGTTGCTTCTCGTTCTAAAGGCAATAAATAGACGATAGTTTTACTGATGTTGTGATTATTGAGTACTTGATGAATCAATGAAACTAAAAATAAATTAGTATGGTGAGCCTCCTTTCCACCTTTTAAGACACAGGCATTACCTGTTTTAAAACATAATGTAAACGCATCAATGGTTACATTAGGCCGTGATTCATAAATAATTGCCACAACCCCTAATGGAACAGAAACTTTCTGAATATTTAATCCGTTGGGAAGCCTTTTTTGTTCTAGGATTTTTGTTTGTGAGTAGGGTAAAGAAGCGACGTTTTCAATATCAGACGCTATCGTTTCAATTCGCTCTTTAGATAAAAGCAAACGATCGTACTTAGGATCATCTTTACTCATTAATGCTAGATCTTTTTTATTTGCATCAATGATTTGATTTACAGAGTCTCGTAATCGTTGTGCAAGCCCCAATAATATTTGGTTTCGTTTTTCTTCATTAACAAACCTTAAGCTATAACTGTCTTTTTTAGTTGCTTTAAGTTGGTTAGTGACTTCTTCGATCATGAGAGCACCTTAAAAAATATGTAAATGATCATAATGAATAAACTCCGGTTTTGCGGAGTGGCCTAAATATTCATTTAATTTAATTGCATCGTATTTAGCAAGTCCAATCCCTATTTTTTCATGATTGGGAGTCAGTATTTCGATTAAGTCACCTCGCTTAAAATCGCCAGTAAATTTTTCAATACCCACAGGTAATATACTGATAATTCGCTTATTTTCCTTTATAATTTCGACAAGGTGAGCGTTTATAGTGATTGTTCCTAATTTTTTTTCACCATATGCAATCCACCTTTTGATATTTGATCTTTTTTTAGTGGGTAGAATAGTGGTACCTAAAGATTCATTACCGAGAATGCGCATAATTACCGCATGTTGATTGATGCTTGCTATGTGTGTCGTTATACCCAGATTCGACATCCTGCGCGCTGTCCCAAGTTTGCTAATCATCCCACCTCTGCCATGAAGACTTTTTACTGCGGAAACTTCAGGCCAATCATTTTTGGGATGGATCATTGAAATAAGTTCTGAACCGGTTTCATCGGGGTGTTTCGTGTATACCCCTTCAACATTACTCAAAATGATGAGTTTATCCGCATTTATCATTGCGGCTATAAGACCCGATAATTCGTCGTTATCAGTAAACATCAACTCTGCAATAGCAACACTATCATTTTCATTGATAATGGGTACAATATTCTTATGCTCTAAAATTTCACGCAGTAATCTTGAAATATTCAAATAGTGTTGTCTTGTTTGAAAATCTTGTTTCGTAAGTAACAATTGAGAGGCAAGCATATTATATTTTTTGAACATCGAAGCATAAATATGCATCAGCTCATATTGCCCCAATGATGCTAAAACTTGTTTTTCTCCTATCGAACTCCCGTATTGGCGGTCAAAAAATTGATGTGCAACTTTTCGACCCGAAGCAACCGCACCTGAACTTACTAATATAACTTGATGGCCGGTTTTTTGGAGTGTGACAATCTGTTCCACTAGATGGAGCATAATGGGTTCAAATGGAGTGCCATCACTTGATAAAATACTTTGGGTTCCGACTTTGATAACTATTTTCATTTTTGACTCATTAATGTAACTTTTTTCAATTGATTAGAGTACTCTTTAATGGTTTATGAATTGAGCGTCCTAATTCTTAAAACATAATACTCAATTTGTTGTTCTATTGCTTTTGAAAATTATAAAAGACAATTGATTAGAGTGAAACTCATGGGTATTTTTCAAGAAAGACGTTTTGGAGATTTGTAAGCATATACACAATAAGTTGGGAGATTATTTTAGTTCAAAGAATGAAAACAAATATTAAAAATAGTCTATATAAGAAATAAGGGCTATTAAAAAAAAATAATATGATGAATCTTAATAAGAAAAAAAGTATTTTTGCAGGATTATACGGGAATACTTTGGAATGGTTTGATTTTCTTCTCTACGCTAATTTTACTCCCTTATTTGCTGAATTATTCTTTCCATCAAAGATATACTTTGTTTCTCTCCTTCTTACGTTTGGTGTATTTGCCGTGGGTTTTTTTATGCGTCCCTTGGGAGGAGTATTATTAGGGCACTATGCCGATCATATTGGCAGAAGAAAAACCTTAATTCTCTCAATGTCTATTATGACTTTTTCTACAGCGTGTATTGCATTAATCCCGGGGTTTAATACTTTAGGCATCGTGTCGCCGCTATTGTTTGTTTTTTTTAGGTTAATTCAAGGAATAGCTGTGGGAGGAGAGCTCCCTGGTTCAACCACTTTTCTTATTGAGCATATGGCAGATCATCGACGTGGTTTTGCCGGAAGTTTGGTATTAAGCACCGCCTTTCTAGGTATTTTTTTAGGTTCATTAACGGCTTCTTGTCTAAGTGTTTTATTACCCGACGACATTCTTAGAGACTGGGGATGGCGTTTGGCTTATTTGATAGGAGCTCTACTTGGTGTCCTAGGAATTTATTTACGGGTGACCAGTGTGGAGCCCAGCACTTTTTTGCATACCAAGCATACTACAGAACTTCCTGCAAAAATTGTTTTTTCTGCATACCGTCGCAAATTATTGTTGGCTATTATTTTTACAAGTATTATGGCTATCAGTAATTACCTACTAATTGCTTATATAACAAGCTTTCTTGTCAAATCAGAAGGATTTGTATTAAAAGATGCCCTAGTTGTTAACTTTATCGCTTTATTCGTTTTGACGGTGTTAATCCCTTTGATGGGATTATTATCCGATTTTTTTGGTAGGAAACCGATTTTTTTGTGCGGTGCTTTCGGTATTTTAATTTTTATTTATCCTATATTTATTCTTTTTTTGAGTGGTATTTGGTGGCATGTACTTGTAGGAGAAATATTGTTAGCCGTAATGCTCGCACCTTTGAATGCTACAGTGCCTACTATTCTTGCTGAAATGTTCCCCACAGCTATCCGAGCTAGCGGTGTCTCTATTGGGTATAATATAGGTCAGGCATTTTTTGGTGGGACAATACCTGTAGTCGCTCTAACGTTAGTTGAATTAACGGGAAATAAGTACGCTCCAGCGTTTTATATTTTATTTTGGGCTATTATCGCGATTATTGCTACTCGATATGCGCAAGAGACTTATCTTAATAAATTAACGTGAGTTTCGTATAAGCGAACGTGGATTTATTTCGACCCGTTCGGCTGAGGAAGCGCATAGCGCTGTCTCGAAGCCTTAGCACGAATTTTCAAGTTCTGTGTTAAGTCTTCGAGACGGCATACATGCCTCCTCAGCCCAAACGGTTTGAGATGGGGGCTGGATCTAAATAGATTCTTTATCCGAAACTTACGTTAAATTAGGACAAGACAAAAAACTTGGCTCATTTGATTTTTATTTCTTCAGTGGTGACTCACATGTTTCTAACGGACTAACAGCTTCTAATGGAATTCTAGAAGCGTTCAGTACCCGGCAAACACAGCTATAATGTCCGAGAATCGTAAATAACTCCATAATGAGAGCGACGCTATAACGTTCAAGTAACTTGGTAAACGTTTCATCGGTTAATGTTGCCAGATCTTCGAATTCATCAACTACCTGACAAATAAAATTTTCTTCATTAGATAAAGAAACGACTTTTTGTTCCGTACATATAATTTCTAATTCTTCGGAACTAATCCCTGCTTTTCGAGCTAATGCTTTATGCTGATGTAGCTCATAGGCCGAATTAGTTTTAAATCCATAACGGCAAATGGCAATTTCACGTAATCTTGGATCAAAATTTCCTTTATAAATACCTGCAACAAAATCCAACCACGGTTTATGTGTATTCGGCGCTAAAGTAAGTAAACGATGAATATTTAAAGGAGGAAGACTGTTTAATAAATCTACCGTTTCTGGAGGTAATTCATTATCTTGGGGTAAAGGAATGTGTTTAGGCGTATTCATTTTTCATTCTCCTGAATAAACGATAATAAGCGAACTCTTAAATTAACATAATTAGATTGACCTAGGCATTTTATATCTTTCAAATGCATCATTTACCACTAATTCAATCGTGTAGTTACCTTTTGGAGCGAAAGTATAATTTGGATTTTTCTATTTTAGACCGAACCGCCATCTATATTGATTTAACTCCAAAATTTGTTAATATTCAACACCATGTGATCACAATAGTCACATTTTATTTACTTAGGAGGCATCACGTGACAAAAATCTATCATCATCCAGCCAACAATACATCTGACGTTGACTACACCAAGGGAATACCTGCCAATTCAGTCTTTATTTGTGATGGGGGGGCCTATCAATATGCCTACATAGATGGGGATGTTGGAGAAGGTGCAACCATTATTAAAAGTAATTCAGGTAATATTCATTTTACTGGGAATATTGGCGCTAATGTTGTTTTTAGAATTTCAGGATTAGGAAATGTTTCCATTAATGGGAAAGTTGATGATTCTGTTGTATTTGTCTTGGAAGGGGTAGGAAGTCTAAGTTTTAATACCAAACCCTCAGCAAAAGTTCTTGAATCTATTTTGACAACTGGAGAACGAAATATTCATTTTTCAAAACCTCAAAGTTCTTTAGCTACTTCTAATCAAGGATTGTTTAAGCATTTCACTCCTCTCAATATGAGCAATCTTCAAGATGATGGCATCCATCCACCGCGTAAACATCGCACGCCTCAATAAACAGTATTGATTTTAGTTTTTAAATGCTATGTAAAGACCAATGGCGCATAATGCGCCATTGCTTATAAAATCCCAGTGGTATTTTCTATAAGTAAATTTACAAGTAGGTATCATAATATTGTGACTGGCCCATCGAGGATTAAATAAAAATTCAATGGTCCAACTTCGTATATAACTAGACTGTATTCTGTTCCTGATAAAGTATGCCTGCGGCTAATTCCTCATAAAGACGAATCACACTAATTAATTGCTCTAATTTACTGATCGTGAGTTGATATGCCTGTTGGTTAATTTCTATCTTGCTGTAGAGCAAATCATTGTGGCTAATAAGACCTTTAGCATAGAGATCTTGTTGTAAGAGATATCTTTTCTGCAAAGCTGCTAAAGAGAGATAGTCTTCATGATATTTAGCCATGAGTTTTTGATTGGCGGCGATACTATTGGCAATGAGGCGTAATGCATTTTGGATGACATTATTATATTCCGCTAAACTCCTATTAAAAATTGCTTTACTGGTTAAAATCTGTCCAAACAAAGAGGGAGATAAGTTAAATGTTGCGTACATATCCCCATAAGGTGCTGAATGGGTAGGATTGCTAAATGTACCATTTAAGCTCGCTTTTCCCCAAAAATAATCTAACGTTAGGGCAGGAAGGAGTTGGGACTCTGCAATATTGACGCCACTGCATGCGGCAAGTAGCGAAGTTAAGGCTATCATTACATCCGGTCGACGTAGAATCACTTGAGTATTAATCTTGTTCAGTGGCACTGCTTTACTGGGTAAGTTAATAAATGATTTCCTGGATTTTATTTTTCCTGGCGGCTGATTGATTAAATAACGTAGTGCATTTTCACTGGCGATGATGTTGTTTTGTACTTGTTTTTGCAGTCCTAGGATGCTTTGTAATTGGCTTGTTACAGTTAATAATTGTAGATCATTTGCTAAGCCTTGGTTCTTAGCTATTTTTAATGATACTAAAAGCTTTTCATTGTCGTGTTCGATTTGTTTCAATAGCACTAATTGATGATTCCAGGCGAGTAGTGAAAAATAACTACCAGTCACTTCGCCAATAACAGTTAAACGTACCCCAAGATAATATGCTTTAGTACGTTTTAAAATAAATTCTGCTTTTTTTTGTTGAAAATAAAGTGCAACAAAATTTTGGTAATAGCTGGGAAGAACGCCGTAAAACACACCCGGGTTTCCCAAAGCAGGGTTTTGGGCAAACCCCATTAAAACATTTAATCCAGGCAGCCAATTTAAGCGTATTGTTTGTAGCTCAGCCTGAGCAACACGAATTGATCGTTTGGCGATTGTCACATTATTATTGTATAGAAGCGCTTTCTCGACAAGTTGGTTGAGCAGAGGATCTTTAAAATCTTCCCACCAAGCTTGATAAGGAAGTCGATTTAATGCATCATTGCTTGAGTCTCTCAGATATGTAGGAATATAAATCGACGAAAGTCGTGAGTTTTTTGCGCTTGGCATGCATGCTACTAGCGCACTTGTCATGACTAAAATAATTAGTGTTGCCAGGCTGCGCAATTAAATGGTTTCCATAAAAATAACATGACTAATATTAAAAAATGGTAACACAAAAGCTTCGAAAGTTAAAACCTTATACAGTTGTACTTTCATTGGTCTTACTTGCGGTTTTATATTACTTTTTCTCTTTTTTAGTCCCTTTTACTAATAATGCTTTTGTCGTCGCCAATGTTCGCCCTGTAGCGGCGATTGTTAGTGGATACATTACGGATTTATATGTGGAAAATGAACAATATGTCCATAAGGGACAACCTTTGTTTACCGTTTTCCAAGAACCTTACAAGCTCACTTATAATCGGCTCATTGAAGAGGTTCATACTGCGAAAGTGGATCTTCAAAGTTTACAACATCAATTAGAAAAAGATAAACAATTACTGATACAGTACGATCAAGAATATAAGAGAATCCACTTAAATTATCTTCGAAATAAAGCGGTTTTAAAATCAGGTGCAATATCTGAAATTAATGTTAAAGATTTGCACTATGACGATCGTGGTAGTTTCGCCAAAGTGAATATGCAAAAGCAGCAAATTAGCGTGGATAAAAAAAATATTCAGAGTTTACAACATAAGATCAAAGCATTAATTTATAAAATGCGCTATGCCAAAGTTAATTTAGAGCAAACGACTGTTTATGCCCAAAGTAATGGCCGTATTCAAAATATGTATTTATCTTTGGGAACGCCCATAGAAATAAATAAACCCATCTTTTCTTTTGTAGATACGGATAATTTTTACATTCAGGCTAATTTTACTGAAATTGATTTGCGTATGGTCAAGACGGGCGCTAAAGTCTACATTATTCCTCGCATGTACTTTGCTACGAAGTTATATCATGGCACGGTAGTATCTGGTGCTTGGGCTGCTAACCGTCAATTGACAAACCCTAAGACGCAATTACAAACGGTAACCAATGATACTAATAATTGGATACTTTTGCCTCAGCGTTTTCCGGTGCAAATTAATATCGATGATTATGATGCCGAACATTATCCGCTGCCTATTGGAGCAACTTGTTATGTCATTATCAAGATATAATTGTCTTAAGGATTAATTTTCTTATGGAAGTGACTTCCGAAAAAACAATAATGGCCGCACGTATGGCCATCAGTATGATTATCGCTTTAATCATTACAACGTATTTTGATATTGTTGAGCCCACATGGGTTTACATTTCTTTATTTATTGTTTTATTTGAACAACGCACTATTGGCGCTTCGTTGACTCGCTGTTCTATGCGGGCGATTGCTACAATTAGTAGCGCTTTATATAGCCTTATTATTATTTTGCTTTTTCATAATGCTTATCTTATGAATATTATTGGGTTTATTATAGGGATTTTTTTATATACGTATTTATTTTTAGGGACTAAAAAAAGTTATATTGGAATTTTAGGCTGTGTCACTCTCGCTATCTGCCTTATTAATTATAATGATTTTACCTATGTATTTATGCGTCCAACCAATGTAATTATTGGGATATTAATCGGCTTCTTTACATTACGGTTTTTTTTTCCAACCCGTGCTACAAAAGTGCTTATTTTAGAAATGCAGAAATTTCTAAACGAATATGCCGCTTTATCTAATTACCTTGCAAATATAGACAACTCAACAACAGACTTATCCAAACATTTAGTTCAGTGCGAATCAAATGTTTTAGCACTTATTCTTCGCTTTCAAACATTAATTAATGAGGCCCAGGTTGAAATAGGCAAGGATTCTGAATTTACCCAAGTCGCTGCGGACATTCTGCAATCTTTCCGGCATATTTTTCGTTATTACGCTTCGATAATCGCATTAATCCTTTATGAGGGGGTTAAAATCAATGAAAAGGATAAGGAAAGTTTTCTTTTTTTAAGCAACACATTAAATATATTGGAAGAAAATCTTTTTGCTTTAAGGCGTAGACGCAATTTACTTATGGATCCTGGTAGAATATCTCCACAGGATGAAAATCTATTATCGTTGATGCTTAATTTACTTGTTGCAGAATGCAGCTCGTTGGAAATTAAGATTCATAAATTAATCCGTATGACTAAAGTAATTAAATTAACGTGAGCTCGACGTAAAAGATCATTTTTATATACATTTTTGCTTCATATGAATATTTTTCATTACAAAAATGAAAACAGGTTCTTATGAGAGTGAATGCATTATTTATGCTCATAAAGAAGTTTATTGTGTCAGTATGTATTATAATTAAAATGTTATAAACAGGAATTTATAACTCTCGTTAAGCTGTTAAAGGATAGGGAGCTTAACATGGCTACTAAAGTTGACATTTTATATGTAGAAGATGATGAAGTTGATATTAAGGCAATGCAGCGTGAATTTCTAAAAATGAATAAGCCCATTAATATTGCTATAGCAAAGGACGGAAAACGTGCTCTGGATATGTTGTATGGACTTAATGGGCAGCTTGAAATTAAACCTAATGTAATATTACTTGATCTCAATTTACCGCAAATGAATGGTATTGATTTTTTAAAAAAATTGAGAGAGGGCTTTAATTTTTCCGATGTCAAAGTGTTTGTGCTTACTGGTGCATATACTACGGAAGAAAAGCTTGCAACAAGTGATTTAAATATCTCCGGTTGTATTATCAAACCTTTGAAATATGAAGATGCATTAAATATTTTATGGTGTGCCTCTGCAGGCGAAGACATGTCAAAGTTGCTTTTTATGCAGTAAAAGCAGAATAATTGAAGAAAATCTAAAATCTTTATTTTTCTAATGTACACTACTTTTTTAAGTATTTTTACTGAGTAGAATATGGGGTTGGCTAATGGCGCCAACCTCCAGAGCGTATGATTCATTTAGATTATTTTTACTTAAAGGGGCTTATCTTCAGCTTTAATATGCCCCTTAAGTAAGGAGAGGTTTAATGACATACCATTTCTGCGGGTCTTCCAGGTACTGGCACACAAGTTTTGTAATATTTTCCCTTATAGAAGTAGTTATAATAAACGCCATTAATAAAGTATAAATAATACATGCCATTATAGAAATAATTGTAATAGCGTCCATTATTGTAATAAACATAATAGTTATTATTATGGTAGTAATTATAATATCTGCCATTATGGTAATAAACGTAATAATTATTCTTGTAATGGTAATTATAATATTTACCATTATGGTAATAGTTGTAATTATTTCCTTTATAATAATAATGTCCTGGTTTTACGCCCCCATGGACATTCACATTAACGTTTTTGTTTACATTGACATTATTTACATTAATATTAGTATTTTTATGCTTAATCACCTTATTTTGGTAATTGTGATGTTCGTAGGGACGCTCTACGGGGCCATTTCTATAGCGCTCAAAATGCTCTCTGTTTGCATCAGCAATGGAAGGCAAAATAAGCATCATGATGGAATAAACCATATATGCTCGCCAATTATAATTTTTACTACTCATGATGGTACCCCTCGCAAAATAAAAACCGTTAAAAGTAGAATTTCCCAGAAGTGATGCGTAGGAGATTCTGTAACTATTAAGTAGAAAAGTTGAGTCAACTATTATTCATTTTTAATTTTTAAGCAAGTTGAAAATTCAAACTTTAGCTTAACCCCCGCACTTTTTAATACCATCAAAGGCTCAATTTTTATTAATAAAAATAAACAACGGGATTGTGAGTCAAGTGATTTTTAATTACAATCCATGTTTTTAAATAAAGCAGATCATGTGATGAAATACAAGAAAATTAAAGAGCTTATTGAGAAAGCAGGATTTTATTATGTAGATGAGGGAAGAGGCATTGGCTTGGCAGAAGGAAAAAATGTAGCCTATTATCAAAAAGACAGTTACGGTGTTACAAGACAACAGCAAAGCATTTGTCTCGCAACAGACAAAGAGAATGAAGAGGACATTCTGCCCATTTTTTCGATTAATGTTCCTGAAAAATTACGTGATGCTGTTTACGAAATTATGAATGCGCCCTCAGAAGAGTGTGTACCAGCCAAGAATGCATGTATTGGATAAATGCATTTCAGGCAGTTTTAATAAATATAAAGGCTATGTAAAACATCAAATAAAGCCCAGCAAGGAGGATGATAACTCCACTACTGTAAATGAAAAATTTTATCAGGTTAGAGGGGTTATCAAAGCGGTATTGTCCCAAAGTAATTATTCTAAGTGTCAATTTGCCTGTTGAATAAATAAATGGATCAATAAAAAGATCAAAAATTACATCGATAATAAGCCATCCTAAAAACCGAAATATCCATCTTATAAAACCCACTATTACTTCATCAAACATTTTGTCCTCGAAAACAAGGAAATTTTTGCATCACCTGTATCTTGGTTACGAACTCTTGGGCATTACTAAGGCGACATTTTTGCTGAAATACGTTCATAAAAATATAAGCCCCTTTTATGTTGCCATAGGGGCTATATTATCTCTTACAGAGATTTTATCGTTAATGACTCAGCTTGGGGAAAGATACCGTTATCTAAAAGGGAAATTATTTCTTCATTCTTTAAAACATCACCGAGCATGCTATGCTCTTCTTCATCTATCCATGTTTCAAGATTTTTTAACAAGCGAGCTCTTTTTCCCCAAATTGCGGAAGGGCTTTTCTCTGCTGCATGAGTCGTGATTTTCTCGATCACTTGGTTGACTAATAAGGTAAAATCCTTATCTTCATTGCTCAATTTACTGTTGATGGTTTTAATATGCTCTTCACAACTCCATTTTGCTTTTAATCTTTTATAGATTAAAGGAGACATAGTGACAGCATGAGAAAGAAGAAATGCTAAGGAAGCGCCTAATGCAAATGGCGTGACGCCTCCTTCCTCACTTTTGTTCCAAGCTAAAAAACCACCAGTAGCTGTGCATGTAATGACGAACCCTCGCTCTATTAATTCTCGGGTTGAGTAGTGGTGGTTGCTAAAAAATAAGCTTCCTGGCCTGTTCCAATTAATCAAGTAATCTGTTTTTTGATTTAAGAAAGACCTTACATTATCCAATGACAGCATATTACTTCCTCTTTGAGTAAAAGAACTTATTATCCTTGGTTTCTTTATGATTGCAATATTGTTTCTTAAAGCCTACATTTTGGGTTTAATTTGAACTATATTGTGTCTTTAAATAAAAATTTCTCATAAATTAATATTATTTTAATAATAAATTTGATAACTATCAGATTCCCTATGCATTTACCTATAATTATCAAATCAAACTCGAATTAGGATTAAATGTGCTCAAGATTATTTCTCATCCTGGAAAATACGAGCAAGCTGAAGCTGAAAATGTAAGGTACCAGGATAAACATATGCCATTTGGTTATTTTGAAATGCAAAATTTCCCTTTTCGCTCAGCCCAAGAAGATGCATTGATATGGGAAACATTGGAGCAACTCTTAGACTCATTAAATCCAGAAGAAATTGGCAAACGCTTATGGACAACTTATCGAATTTTAGACGAGCAAATTTTAACGATGGAATACACTGACGGAACCACTGCTTCGACTACAATATTTGATGGACGAGGTAATTTAATTACGGCAACTTTAGCGGATGCTGCATCTTTTGCGGCAATTTATGATAAAGAGGAGCATCTCTTGGGAGTGGTCCGGCTAAATTCAGTCACTCATAAACCTACGGATCCAGGAGAAGCTCTGCGAATTGAGCAAACTGGGGGAACTGTAGTGTGGGACCGGGTTGATGGTGTGCTCGCTATTTCACGTGCTATTGGTGATAAGTTGCTCAAGCAACATGGGGTTTATTCTGAAGCAACAATTGATATTACGAATATTGATGATCTTGGAAAAAAATGTAACTTAAGCCGCGAAGCAATTGGGAAAATACAGATTATCATGACTTGTGACGGGTTTACTGATGGTGCAAGTAGTGACACTAAAAGAAGTCATGAGCAATTTTTATATCAATCATTACATGAAATTATAAAGTTAAATAAAAAGCAACCGGAAGTAGAAATAGCAAAAGCATTGGCATACAAAGCAAAAACAAATGGTTCATACGATAATATTAGTGTTGCGATACAAACGATAACTCACAATACCCCTGCTTTTTTGCTTGGAGTTTATGATGGGCATGGAGGTGCTGAGGCTTCAACTTATGTCGCAAATCATATTGGCGATGAATTTAAGAATCAATGTATTTTAACGTTAATGGCGTATACAGAACAGGCGCTGAGTGTTGAAAAAAATAAGCGTGCATATCTACGTGATAATTCGCAAGAGGTGAGAGATGAGAGAAAAAGACGAGAATCTATTATCGGTAAGACAGTATGATTCAATTGTCAACAATCTAATATTTTATTGATTCACCCATTGCACAAAACGTTCTGCTTGATCTATCCATAATTCTGGATGTAATAAAGTAAAATGACCGTATGAAAAGGGTGTTCCCTTTTGTAACGTCCATTGTCCATGTTTTACGCGCTTCATTAACTCGGATACTTGATAAAATTCGGGTGAGTCTAATGCATCATCAGTGAAGTCCAGCGCAAAAATCTTTGCTTTTATGGAATGTAACAAAGGTTCTGGATTGTAATCCTTAGAAGCTGACATCACATAAATTATATTATTAGCATCTTGTTTTGTACTGTCTAATACCGCGTTATTAATGTAGTTAGTCGCATCTTTTTCATTGGCAATGATGCGTTGCATATGAGGTACACCATCAACCATCATTGCTACTAACGGCCATATTGATTTTATTCCATAAGGAGGTGTCTTATAATTACCGTTAAGCCAGGATGGATCATTTTTGATACTGTTAATAACGATTTGTCGCCATAATAAATTTCGCCCATCGATTGCGTGAGGTAGTGAAACAATAGGCATGACTCCATCCATAAACTCAGGATATAACTCACTCCACATCCAGGAATGCATACCACCCATTGAAGTGCCAACAATCATTTTTAAATGAGAAATTTTTAATTGTTCAGTAACCAGGCTATGTTGCAATGCCACCATATCATGATAATTATAATGGGGAAACGCCATGCGTAAGCCATCACTCGGCTTACTCGATTGTCCTTGACCTACATTATCTGGAAAAATTAAAAAGTACTTATTGGCATCAAAGGGCTTCCCTGGAGCTAATAGTGCTTTTTTAAAATGTTCAAACATTTCTTTCCCACTACCACCAGTCCAGTGTAAAAAGAGAATCGCATTAGTAATTTCACCTTGATTATTTTTTTGGGGAACCCCTAATGTAATATAATGTATGCGCAGATTATCTAGGCTTTGACCATTGATAAAGCGATATTTAGCTATAATAAAATCATCTTCTTTATAATTAATTATTTCTTGTTGATGAAATGCAACTGGAGCATTATTGGTTGTTTTTCCATAGACCTGATACATCTGGAAAAATAAAATACAGCAGCATAGTAGAATTTTCATTTGCTCCATTGCGTTCCTTATAGTTATTTAAAATTTGAAAAGTCTGAATAGTTTGATATTATCGTGCCTTTTCAATTAAACATTCTATTGCTAAACATTGACTCATGCTTTTAGGGAAGTGTTTGAATTTTAATTCACTATACGTAATAAGCACGTTCCCCTGTATTGGTTTTTTGACTTCGTCTGAAACGAATTAAATCTGTTCTTACTTCTGCGTTGAGTTATATCCTTATCATTTTCAAAACTACGCTACAAAAATCGTTAGAGTACACTAACTTCATTTTTTTATAAATATTTAATGGGATCTGTTTTATAGGATTAAACTGTCTGCTCAAGAGGTTTTCAGCGACAGGTATGAAGAAGAGGGGCCATTATTTTTTGAAGATCATTCTTCTGAAATTATTGATGATGATGTATTTTGCAGGCTACAAACATTTTCCAAACGTACTTATTACTGTTTTTTCACATTGAAGAACACGACATTTGTAGCGTTGTTCTCCAGTAAGTGATTTACCATTTTTGACTCTATTATTGCTCGAGCAATGAACACATGTTGCTTCTATGACAGCCACAACTTTTGTCCTTGAAAATATTAAATGTTATTAAAATCAATAAATTAATTGCGCCACTTATTTTTAGGAAGTCCCTAAAGGAATTCACTATGACTAATCGGAATTAAAAGATCATTACTGCTTAATATTCGAACACTATCATTTCTAGTATAGAGGCAATAAATACTAGGAGGCTATCATGCCTAAGTCAAAAGTCAACCAAGGATTGTTCGGAATAACTGTGCAAACCTGGGGCACTAAGGATAAACAAAGTAATGGAATGATCAATTTTATGGATCAACAACTTTTTGGCGGTGATGTTGGTCATGCTTCCATCAACATGAAATTACCAATTAATGAAGATACCAAAAAATGGATTGAACAATATTGTTGTAAAGAAAGCTATGAAAAGTTCAAGACAAAGAACGGTGACGTATCTTATGAGCGTTATCTTGAAGAAGTTGAGAAAGCGATTCCTTTTTCACAAAAAAAACAAGAAGTACGCAAAGCACAATTTAATGAATCAGGAGCACTTCAAACCTCACAAGAACGAGCTTATGAACAAGAATATTTTGATATTGATTTTAGTTGGTGGCCTAGCCGCGTAAGTACTACAACAATGGATATGATTAAAGAGCGTGAAGGAAAACATGTCAATTATGCTGAAGAATGGAGGGATTACCTTCAACCAGTGCAACGATTACATAGGGGAAAAATTGGTCAACGGCTCATGGATTATGATCCTTTAACCGTTACTCACCAACGTGATTTACCTGATTTTATTTTAGAGCGAATGAAAAAAAGAAATAGCATGGAAAAAAATGATGAAAAATTAAATGCTATTACTCTCTTAGAGAAAAAAATTGGCGAATTAACTAGTACTACTTTTGGTTCAACCATGAAGTTAATGTTTAAAAACATAGGTATTGATGGTGAAAGTCTAAAAAAAGAGTTTTATGAAGGTAACAAGCAAACTGATAATATTGAAGAACTTAAAACCTTTCTAATTCAAAGGGTATCCGACACTAAAAGTAACTTAATAAATGAAAATGAAAACCTTAAGACTCAATTAGAAGATAGTTCCGATATTGATGCGTTACAACAAAAAATAGCGGAGATATCAGAAAGCATTAAAACTGTCGCTGATGAAATAACCGAAATAAAACGCGATGAACGTTTAGATGATTTGCATGCTATTTTTAACGAAGCCAATGGCCCCATTCCTTTTACTGGGCAAGTCGATAGTATAGTGAATGGTTTACCAGAACTCAAAGACCTACTCAAATTACAATACGGTACTATAAGTGCTAATTCTGTTACTCGTTTGATTGCTCATATTGATAATTTAATCATAGAAAAACAAGCAAAGGATCAAAGTACCCATGCTCAAACCTTAGAAAAAATTGCTAAATATGAAGAGATCTGTAAATTACCTGAAAATGAGCAAGAGGATGCTTTATGGGATGAAGGTTTAAATGATGTTAATATTGATGAGCTTCGCAATCAAATAAAATCCGATAGTGGTTCAATAGAACCTCTTAAACAAATTAAAAGTGAGTTATTAAATTATCAAAATGATGGCCTGTCCTTTTCAGCTGAGTGGGAAGTAAAATTCAATCAGGTGATGACTGATTGGCATAGCGCCATAGATGAACCATGTCAATTCATTACTCCAGAAAGTAGTAAACAAATTGCGGCAACAGCCCTTACCTTAAAAACTACTCGAGATGAGGGGATTGTAGAAAAGCAATCAACCCAGGACAAATTCCAAAGTGAGCACGCTAAATTAAAACGAGATCTTGCCTATTTTGAAGAGTTTGAAGCTTTTTTTGAAGACAATAGTTCTGCTTATTCTACCCTAGGAAGGGCTCCTCATCATACTGTCTCACTTCCCTTACAAACCGATACAAGTAGAGGATTATCACCCGTTGAAATGCTCAAAAAAATGCACGAGTTAATTGTTGAAGATCCAGAAAAGTTCAATCTTTATAAAAAAAACTGTTCATTAACTTCAATGGAAGTCCTCAAAGCTGGAGCAAAACATGATCCTTACTTATTGCAAGTGATGGACACTCCCGCATTAGGTTTTTTTGGCACTCCGCAACAAGTACTAACTAATGCTCAAAATGCTCAAGCAGCGATAGATAACCAAAAAACAAATACGATTTTAAAAACCTTAAATCCCGATCGTTATTTGGATAGAGCATTAGGCTACGGTATTTCACTTTACATGGAGAAGGACAGTTCTAAGTTACAACAAGCCTTAGGAATCACGATCGGATCGCTCGTTTCTGTAGCGAAGCTTCCAGGAATAATAGCCGATGCGGTATTGGATCCTACAGCCTCATTAGACGATTTGGTTGATACCCTTGATCTGATTTATGAACGTGATTCAACCAAACTCAAAGTAGGAATGACTATTTTATCATCTCCTGCACTTGTATGTTTGGGAGCTATGTCAGGAATACAAAAAACCTTTGAATTAGCCGCCACCCCGTTTAAGTTTTTGTATCATAAATTAAGTCATCAACCAAAAGAATCCATGGATTTAATTACCGTGCCAGTAGGTGGTTATAAGCAAGAGGAGAGTGCTAGTAGCTCCTATACAAACACCGCTTTAGCTAGTTTAGTGAATCAAGGTATTAAACAAAAACTAGACGCTAATACCATTACTATAGCAAAGCAAAAGAATCCCAAAGATACCTTAGATGCTTTTGCAAAAGCTTTAAGCGACAATCCCAAAATGGTTGTTGTATTAGATGCCAAAGCGCATACACAACTTTTGTCTTATGTATTAAAGCCAGAAAATGCTGAGCAAAAACAACTTTTTTATAAATGCTGCAATCAGTCAGTAGCGCAAGCAGCTGCTTTTGAACCTAAAACAAAAGAAGGGATAAGAGAGTTCATTCCTGAGGAAAGGAGACCACAACAAACACAAACCAATGAAGCTGTTGAAGAGGTTACTATGGAGAATAATGAACTAGAAGAGGAGGAAATGGATGAGCATTCAGCATTAAGTATGTCCATGTCTTAAAAGAAGAAAGGGGGTTAAATTCGATTTAGCCCCTTCTTTATTCCAAGAAACTTTTATAATGTCAAAATGCTTAGTACTTCTCTCGATAATGAAAATCTTGATTTTTTGAAGATCAATTAAAGCAAATTATGGAATGAGGTATTGAATGGAACTATTAGATGGGTCAGGTGATCTGGAACAAAAATACGTTGTTTGCGGCGCCGACCTTTATCAATACCTTTGAGCTATTTGATTTCACTATGAAATTGCTCCACATACCATCGGATTTCAAACTAGCGTGAAATACTAGGTGTTTGCACATCGTTTAATAAGAAGGCCTCTTCAAGATTTTTTAGTGAGCCACGATATAATGCGAGGGTTTGTTTGCTTTTTCCTTGCTTTAGGAAAATAAACTCGTGTGAATTAATCCAAAAAGGGCTCCACGCTAGCATTCCTTTGGGTGTAATTCGTATGGTTTTGCCTGATTTAAGATCAAGTGTCCATAATGCTGGGGGCGGCCCTTCCCAGGTTTTTTCATGAACCTCCTCATCCATATCTACATCCATAAGCAGTGTTTTTCCATCAGGAGAAACTTGAATTCGAGATGCACTACTCATGCTCCCGTGAGGGATAAGGGTGTCAAGAGGCCATTTTTTTAGGAGCATGCCTTCAAGATCCATCCAATAGATTGCATCAATATCATGATTTAAAAACGATTTTCCATCGTGAGCCCAAGCAGGAGTGTATTTATTTTGAGTATCTTTTAGCAGGCGATAACCACTACTATCCGCATTGATGAGGGCCAGATACCAATTATTATCGATAAAGGTATTGAATAATAATCTTTTACTGTCGGGAGACCACACGGGGTTAAAGTTATTTTGGGAGGGTATATTTTGTAATTGAGTTACTTTACCTGTTTTCAATTCCACTATTGCTAGGTGGCGATCCGACGATTGATTGTCGGCTGTATTATAGGCAATGTATTTTCCGTCCGGTGAAATTTCAGGTACATATCCCGCAGTTATTTTTCGAGCCTTGCTGCCATCAAGATTGGCGCTCCAAATAAAACCCGATCGTTCAAAGGCGATCATAGGATAAGCGTGTACAAAGACGCAATAAATTAATGAAAACAAGAACACGGGAATTCGCATAGAAATTAAATTTATTCTGAAATAATTTTTGGATGTCATATTTTTACCATAGAGTGATTTAATGGCGTTAATTGTTTCTGCTCGTTTTCTCTAGGATTGTTAGTTGTGGGCTGTGACTGTGATGGTTTTGAGCGCCAAAAATGTGGTCTAGAGGCCACTGATGTAATAGCATGACTTATATTATCTACTTCTCTTTGAATGAATTGAAGTGGCCAATGCTTGGGATTCGTATTATTGTAAAAATCAGCATACTGACTTAAATACTGATAACCCTCTTGCAGTGCATCCATCATCATGACAACAAGTTCATGCTCATTGAGTGAATTGATTTCTTCATCACTTAAATTAATTATTTTTAAACTTCTTAAAATACTTAATTCAACCTCTACCTCATTGATAAATAAAGTCGGAATCAGATGCGTCTTTGTCGCTGCTCGCAGTAATATTTGCGATTCCATAGCGTATTTATTGCCAATCCGTAAATGTTTTCTTGGCAGCTTTTCAGGTATGCCATCTACATAAATAGAGGTAGTGTGTTCGTGCAAAAAGAAAAACAAAACCGCCTCTACTTTATTTTTCAATAGAGGATTGTCTTGAAGCTTTTGATCATTAT
Source organism: Legionella santicrucis (assembly GCF_001468135.1). GTDB lineage: Bacteria > Pseudomonadota > Gammaproteobacteria > Legionellales > Legionellaceae > Legionella > Legionella santicrucis. The sequence goes on from NZ_LNYU01000024.1 coordinate 179,070, forward strand.
AAATTTGCTCAAACAATAATCCTACTCGTGTAAATCGTTGCCAAAAATCAGTTACATCCTTCTGATAATGGCGTTTCAAGAAACCAGCATGAATGAGATCGTGTTTTAATACTTCTAAAGAGCGGGTTTCTCGAGTAGCTCCATCTACGTTCATGGTTTTGACCCCATCAAACGAGACATGCTCACCACAGGCAATAGCAAGCACTCGGATGCCGAAAAAGGGTGATTGCTCATCGAGTCTAAAACTGGTCATTTGATTAATATCTTGTATTTTGACTAAGCCAGACATTGATACATGACTAATAAATTTCGAATAATCTTGATTTTCTAACTCCGTTTTAATGCTCCAATCACCTAGAGGGTGTACCACACCATAAACCATTGTTTTTAGCTGTTTCTTATATTCCAGTTCTAATTGCTCAGGCTCTATTCCAGTAATAAACGCAGACAAACAAAAACAGTAATAAGCATGTTCCGCAAAACTCATGGTTTCTTTTAATTTCAGATTATCAAAAAAAGTATTTATATTTTTCTGTGCTTTTTGAGAACGTTCAATATAAGTTTCCCATTGAATTAAAGCATGTTTTGCATAGGCTAAATCATGATCAAACATTTGCCTGACACTTTTTGATGGAATCAATTCAGGGCGAAGATTAGGATGTTCTTTCATTAAACTTTTGAACAGCTCAACTCGCTTTTGCAGCGGGAAGGGTTTGTTCAAAGCAGACAAATCATATTTTGATTCCATAACAATCTCTAAGTATTTGGTCAATTTCAAAACGAGCAATTGAATGTAACATTAATTTGAGTGTCTCAAATTTGCTAATTTTGTTGTTTATTATAACAATTGTCAATCACATGCGGAGTTTATCCTCAATAGTGGCGTGAGTACGATTAATATTAGAGTTGGTTATGGTTTCTAAAAGTGAATCGTCTATTTGATTAAAATGATTGATGAGCTCATTACAATAATTTAATGCATGCTCACTCGTACATCTTAAGTGAGGCTCTGAATGCATCATTGCCTGAACAAGATTAACAATTGCTTGTTCGGTAATGGTGAAGTTAGATTTATGAACGGAGATGTTTGCCTTTCCATTCTCAAAAGAGACTGTATATATTTCCGGAAATAAATACATAGTTACAAGGCCCATGGCATACAAATCTTTGCAAAAATGATCGCCAAAAGTATAAGGGTCGCTATACGCTGCGGTCCATCCAAACGATTTAGTTGATCCTCTTTTATGGGAAGTCCCAAAATCAATAAGTTTCATCGACTCCATAGTTAAATTTAGAACAAAATTTTGGCACTTAACATCTCCATGGATGCGATAGTGTTGGTGTAAGGTATTAAGATCAGACAAGCCAGAGCTTAAACAGAGTACTCTTTTTTCCATGGGTATTTGTAATAACTCATTTGCATGATAATGATCTAAACTGAGTTCGCGTTGCCATTCAGAAACAATATGTGCTTTTCCTTTATGGGAAAAATAAAATGCTTCTCGCCCTAATAATCGATGATATTTAACTTCACGAATGGCTGCTTTTTGGGCTTTATTAAGATCGGGTTCGTTTAATTTTTTAATTCCATAAAGAGGCTCATCGGAATCGAGAAAGCGGTACCCTTTTTTGACTTTACCAAAACCACCACTTTCATAGGAATCACTATGTTGTGCAAAGAAAGAGTGTTTATTATCTAATAAAAACTCAGAGCGAGGGGTGTTTGTTTCTTTTTTGCTTTTTTTGCTCATTGTAGATTCTGAAACAGGAGATAATTTATCGGTGACTCTTTGCAATGCTTTTGCAAATGACTGATGATCTAGCAGTTCACTTGCACTAAGCCTTGATAATACTCCATAAAATTGTTGTAGATTTGCATCCGATAAAGAAAAAAGAACGCCTAATTCTTCCTGATTCATATAAAAATGGCTTTTCTCGAATAATTCAAAGAAACTAAAAACGTCCGTGACAAATAATCCCTCTTTGGGCTTTATTAGCAATAATTTATAGTATGAAGTTAGAGTATTTTGGTCTAACACATCCGCTTTCTTTAAATAATGAATGGCTCTATAGGCCCGGTAACTATCAAGCTTTTTATTAATAATCGTATGAATTATTTCTTGATTATCTTTTAACAAGGATTTTTGAGATAAGATTTCTAATATTTGCCCAAATGAAAAAATATCATGGGTGTCAACATAATCAAAGATTTGGTTATCAAGCAGGTCATTTTTCTGGAGTAGTTTTAAAACGGAGTTTTTTTCTATAAAAAAAGAGAAATCTTGTTTTAAAAGTGATGTCACATGCTCCATTTTTAAATCAAACTCTTTAGCGCTGAGTAAGATCGATAGAGTTTCAATCAGAAGGTGAGCTTGGTCATTTGTACCTATTTTTTGAATTAACTCTTCATTAAGTGTAATTTTTGCACGATTTAATAATGAAATTAAGGTATCAATCGAATACAGAGATTTTCGGGCTACAAAATGTTTTAAACATTCATCATCGAAACAATTGGCTTTATCAAGCTCCTGTAATAAGGTGACAACGATGCCTAGCTCATTCGTTTTGCTGGTAAGTAAGTTGAGTGCAGTGGATGTTAGGTGATTTTTACTCTCTAAAAATCTTAAAGATTGTTCAATAAGCACACAAGAATGAGGTAGTTGTGAAGTGAGTGTTAAAACTGTTGCAAGAATTTCTTGATTTAACCGAATTCGTTGTGATTGAAAGCCACAAAATAAGCGGTGCAAAAGAGAGCGGCTTTCAAACGAAAGTGCATAAATAGATGCGAAATTATTTTCATGAATCATGCCTGCGTTATTTAAAACTATATAAATATCCAACAAGTAATGTTCCTCAAGCTTTTTTCTTATGGACTGCATGAGTTGTAAGTTACTATCAGGAGCAGTAATTTCAGGGATTTTTTGGAGTAGTTTAAAAATATCGGCAGAGGTTAATTCATAATTATCTTGCTTGTTAGCAAATTTTTTTAAGTATTGTTTTAATTTTTTGGCCCTTTCATGAGCACCATAAATCGATTTACGTGCATACCATGTTTGATCATATTCATTTAATAGTTGCCGAAGCTCATATAACTTCATTCTGACTCCTTTTTAGAATGATTTCTTAAAAAATGTTCAAATGGTATCACTTGGAATAAAAAATAAGAATATGTAACTGATATTATTGGGAAATTTTAAATGGTTTTAACCAAAGTAAGTCCATTCATTAAATTGCGGATACCCTTCAATTTCATTTAATCCGTTATAAATTTATGCTACTTTATCATTGCTAAGGTAAATGAACAAAAAAGAAGTGCGCAACTGATAGAGACAGATTCTTATCATGCCTAATTTTTACGTCAAAATTAAAGAAAGCTCTTTTACTTGGAGATTCATCAATTTTTTTTTAGATTACATAGCTTATTTTTGCGATGGTTTGATTTTTTTGAAAAAAAAAATAGGGGCACTGCTAAGAAAAGAGTGTTCTCCTATTTCTCATGGACATTCATTAAAAGCGTTTATTCGATATTGCCAACGACAGCCTGCACAACCCATACTTTTTCCAAATGCTCATAAAGATATAGCTGTTTCTATTATTATTCCAGTTTACAATCAATGGACATTAACTTGCGCTTGTTTAAACTCTATTTTAAAGACATGTAATGGCAAAGTTAATTATGAAGTAATTTTGGCTGATGATTGCTCAACAGATGAAACAATGAATGCAGCTGCGCTGTATCCAGGCCTAATCGTTATTAAAACGGAAAAAAATAGTGGATTTTTACAAAATTGCAATCATGCCGCACAACAAGCTCGAGGGCGATATCTTCTATTGCTTAACAATGACACTATAGTGTTGCCTAATTGGTTAGAAAGTTTATACCAGACGATGGACGCAGAGGAACGTATTGCGATCGTTGGTTCTAAGATTTTATGCCCAACCGGAAAGATTCAAGAAGCAGGCTCTATCATATTTCAAAATGGTGCTACTCAAAATATTGGGTATGGTCGTCGTCGCGATGTTTCTTTTTTAAATATCAAACGTGATGCCGATTATATTTCTGGTTGCTCTATTCTTATTCGAAAATCATTTTGGGACTTTGTAGGAGGATTTGATCCTCGCTATAAAAATGCGTATTACGAAGATACAGATTTAGCGATGAGTGCTCATGCGCAAGGAATGAGGGTGGTTTATGAACCTAGTTCGGAAGTAGTGCACTTTCTCCATAAGACTTATGGGCGTACCTATCAGAATCTTCTAGAGAAGAATAAAAAATTATTTATAGAAAAGTGGCACCATGCTTTAAAAAATTATTCTAAATTTGGTTCTTCCTGGCATGTGGCAATGATGCGAGCAGAACAGACCCCATCTGTAGCGGCCCATCATCGACGAACAACGAATCGTTTAAATATATTATATTACTCTCCTATTCCTACTTATCCCGCTAACCATGGCAATCGTGCTCGAATATGCACTCTTATTAAGAAATTTGAGAGGATGGGGCATAAGATTCATTTCGTTATGTTAGAAAATGCTGAATATAGTAAAGCCGACTTACAGGCAATGAAAAATCAATTTACTACCTTAGATGTTATTCCTTGTAATAAGGCAATGGTTAGTTTTGGTGTTGTTCCCTATGATGGTTGGTACCAAGAGGGTATTGGCGAGCATATTTATTTTTTATGTAAACGTTATGATATAGATCTTGTTTTGTGTTCTTATATATATCAATCAAAACTGCTTGAATTTGTACCTGATTATATTTTAAAAGTAATTGATACCCACGACAAAATGGGAAATCGTTCCGAAATGTTGCGTCTCAATAATTTACCATTAGGACACTTTTCATGTACTCCAGAAGAGGAAGGCACTTATTTAAGAAGAGCTGATTTGGTCATTGGAATCACTGAGGAAGAGACCAGATATTTTGAAACGGTTTCTGGCCAGAAAAATGCTGTAGCGATTTCTCATATTACTGCTCCTAAATTCTTAAACAATAAATTTTCCTCATTAGATAATATAGGTATTGTTGCAAGTAATAATCAATTTAATCTGGCTGTCGTACAGAAACTTTTGGAAAGTATCGGTCGCTATTTACAAAAAGAAGAGGATTGCCCCTTTGTCATCCATGTTGCTGGCGAAGTTAATAAAGCAGTTGCTAAAAGGATTTTCGATTCTAAAATGAACGTTTTTAAAAAGTCTTGGGTAAACATGCATGGCTATGTACCTAATATTACAGAATTTTATAGTCAGATGGATTTGATTGTATCCCCAATGTTGTGTGGTACAGGAATCAATATTAAAACAGTGGAGGCAATGGCTCATGGAATGCCATTATTAACTACCGCACACGGTAGTAGAGGAATGGATTTGAATGATCAGATGCATAATCATAAGGACATTAATTCTTTAGTTAATTCTTTATTTTTTATCAGTAAAAGTCCTGCAGATGAACTGCAGCGTCTTGCGGATTTGAGCCGAGAGAAGTACATGCAATTTTATGAAAAAAACGAAGATAACTGTAAATTGCTGTTTGAGCATCCGCGATTAAAAATTATAACGTAGGATGAAACAAATTAATTCGCCTCCCGCCTAAGTGCCACGGCTTGTCCGCGGTATCCAGTAGATGGTCAAATTAAAATCCATTCTTTCTCATTCATTGATTCATAAGGTAAAACCCATAGTATGACGGTTCTGACACCAAGTATAAACGGGTTTGCAATGCTTAGACTAATGCTATGGTTGAAGCTGAGGGAGAGCATGCTACAAGATGGCATTTATGACAAGCTGCGGCACTTAGGCGGTAGGCGAATTGTCAACAGACTTTATATGGCAATTTAAAAAAATTTTAAATAGAATGAGGCTAGCCCAATAAATTATTTTCTCATAATAATGAAACACATATTGCTAGGGATGAGCCGTTTATTATCGAATGTGATTGCCGCACACCGACTAACGGGAATTGATCGTGTGATTATGGCTTATTTAAGGCATTATGAACATCATGTAAGCGGGGTAGTGCAATTTAAGTTAATCTATTGGAAACTTAATCTTATTTTATCACAAAATACAACCAGTCAAATTTTGCAATTAATTGATTCAAAGCCAAAATACTATAGATTTAAAATTATCTTTTTGCTAATCAAAGGAAGAGCTACAAAAAAAGAAAGACAAGGGCTAGCAGGAGGAGTTTTATTAAACATCGAGCCAGCTCGATATGATGGTCATCCTCACATAAGTAACATCCCAGGAGTAATCAGTTTATTCATGGTCCATGATTTAATTCCCCTACATTACCCCGAATATTGTTCGCCTGGAAGAGGACAAGAATATCTAAGCATGTTCAATTGTCTTACAAACTATGCGCACGGTATTCTCACCAATTCACAAGCTACTTTGGAGGAACTACAAAGCTTTGCTGTATCTCAACGTAAACAATTACCTCCTACCAGAGCTGTGTTGCTAGGTAGTGATCTGCACCTAAATTTGGCGACACCCTCAACCGTTCCCCCTTTATCACAGCCTTATTTTGTGATCCTTGGAACTATTGAGCCTCGAAAAAATCATTTACTTTTATTACAAGTTTGGCGTCGTTTGGTGGAACAGCTTAAAGAAAAAACACCGCGCTTAGTCATTATTGGCAAAAGAGGTTGGGAGCTTGAAAATATTGTCGATTATCTGGAAAGATGTGAGATTTTACGAGAGCTTGTTATTGAAGTTCTTGTAAATGATAATGACTTAGCCTCTTACTTATGTCATGCACGCGCCTTATTGTTCCCCACTTTTGCAGAGGGTTATGGCATACCCTTAGCGGAAGCCTTATCCTTAAAAGTACCTGTAATTGCAAGTAATCTCCAGGTTTTTAAAGAAATAGCCAGAGACATCCCCGAATATATTGATCCTTTAGATGGAATAACCTGGTTAAAAACGATCAAGGCTTATACTCATGAAAATAGCGAGCAACGTTTCTCCCAATTGCAGCGATTATCTCATTATACGCCACCAACGTGGGCTGAGCATTTTGAAAAACTGGATGCATTTATGGAACATTTATTACAATAGCTTGGAGATAACGTTCGTTTAGCGACGTCAAGGCATTTCCATGGCTTGACGTCGAACTCACGTTAATTAATATAAGATTCAAATCGATTTAAAATTGCGTCTACCGGTCTTGAGGGAAGTAATTGCGACAATTTAATAAGCAAATGTAGTGGTAATGGAAAGACAATAGATGCTTTATTCTTTAGTAAACCTTTTTGAATAATTTTCGCCGCTTTTTCGCAGGGAACTAAGAAAGGCTTAAGTCCAGTAAGCCGATCCGACATATCTGTTTTTACATAACCCGGGCAAATCACATTAACATGAATTTTGTATCGGATAAGCCACGCACGCAAGGATTGACCATATATATGAAGTGCTGCTTTACTGGCACAGTAACTTGGAGATTGAGGTAATCCACGTAAACCAGCAATGGAACCCATCATGGCAATTTGTCCTTTTTTTCGTGCCATCATCCTAGGAATCAATGGATTCACTGTATTCATAGTCCCTTGCAAATTAATGGCAAGCACCTGGTTAATATCTTCTTCTTTTTCAGGTTGCCAGTTAGCTTGTAGTGTTGAAGATACTCCAGCATTAGCAATCACTAAATCAATAGGTGTTTTACTATCTACATCAATAATAAATTTTTTTAATTGAAGGGTGTCTTGGACATTAATGCGTTCATAAGTCGTATGCGCTCCTTGTTCTTGGCAACATTGAGCAACATGGGTCAATTTTTCTAGATCTCTTGCGACTAAAATTAAATTTATATCTGCTGAGGCATATTGAAGTGCTAATTGTTTCCCTATACCACGACTTGCACCTGTAATTAATATTGTTTTTTTATTCATTTGAATGATGCTCTTTATCCATTATACAATTTAGCATTAGTTATCAACTAAGTTAACAAGCATAAATCGCTAATGAAATAGCTGCTTGAAAATAAAATTGTTTAAAAGCAATCTATGCTACCCTACAAGATGACGGTTATATAATTGTTTGTTATTATCTTACAGTATAAATAGGATGGTTATTTCTCGTGTTATTATAAAACCGAATCATTTTATATGTTTAATTGGATTTAATCATGATAAAAGAAAAATCACGGGTTTGGCAAAAAACTTCAATGCTTCTGGGTAGGTTTTTTGCAAAATATAGTCCTTTTCCTGCGGGATTTTATACAATAAATTCTTTAATCTTAGCGGCAATTGCTGTTTTTTGTTCTTATTTTCATTATTACGTTATTGCCATTCTACTTTTTCTTTTAGCGGGTATTTTTGATGTGATTGATGGATCAGTCGCACGGGCTCGGAACAAAGCATCGAGTTTAGGGGCTTTTGTTGATGGAACAATTGATCGATTTGTTGACTTCGCGATTATTTTTTCTTATTTTTTTTGTGAAATTAAAGCCTTTTATTTGAGTTTGGATCAATTAATCTGTATTACCTCCTTTGTTGTTATTTTACCTTCGTTTATCGTGGCTTATGCCAATCACCGTGGGGCAGTATCTGATGATAATGAAACACTAATCTGGCGGGTGATGAATCGAGGTGAAATGCTTTTTTTCATGATAGGAATTTTGATTACCTCTTTATTTAGTTCGTATTGGGCAGGGGTTTTGTTAATTCTTTTAATTTCTTTGTCAACGCTTACGATAATACAAACGATTTTTTTAACGATTTATCATGCTAACAAACATAAATCAGTGTAAATTGTTGCAAGTGAGATGATAAGGATGTTAGACCGTTTCATTAGGATTAAGTGATGTTAGTAGTGGCCCTTTTGGTGATTAGTTATATTCTTATAGCAACTTTTATTTTAATAATATCTAACCCAGAACAAAAAAAATTACGCCATTTTTATCTCTTCATAAATTGCATTATTATTTTATGGGAGGTTTTTCCGTTTTTAAAACCGATTGATTCAAATGTTTTAAAAATTGTATACGATTGGCTTCCTTTAATGCTTTTACCCTTATTTTATAGAGAAACAGAGATCCTTACATCAGCATTTAATAAAATTCATTATGATGAGCAATTCATCCATTTTGAGCGGAAATATTGTATGTGGGTGATGAATTTTCATCACAATAATCGTGGGAATTCATTATTGCTTTCTGAATTTCTTCACTTATGTTATTTATTTTTTTATTTATTTATTTATGGCGTGCCGTTATTTTTTTATCTGAGACAAGAATTTGTAGCATTCTATGAATGTCAATTTGTTATCCTATTGTTACTTTTTTCATGTTATATCACACACAGCATAATTCCAGCTTGTGGGCCTCGTAATATTTTTGAAAAAATTAAGGACCGACGTAGCCAAGGTATTATCTTTAGAGTAACGCATAAATTATTACAGGATGGCTCAGCTACAGGTACTGCATTTCCTAGTGGCCATACTGGAGTGGCCTCTGCAATTTTGTTAACAACTGGGTATTTGCATACCCCGCTCTTTTATTACATTTTACCTTTTGGAATCGGATTAATAATTAGTACTATCTATGGAAGATTTCATTACGTCATTGATATGGTATTTGGATTTTTATATGCATTTATTGCATTTTTAGTAGCAACATCGTTAGCGCCTTATTATTAATATGTTTAGAACTCCTTTTTATAAATACAAAAAATAGCCATCTTCTGTAAAAGCAGGGAGTCTAAGCCAACAAGTTTTATGGATAAGGATCTAGAGTCTACCAGAGCCATTTGGGGTAATGGCTCGTTTTCTTATTCCGAACTCATGTTAATGTAACAAGTAGATTATGCTATTTGCGCAGGACTTTTTTGTACCTTTGGTTTTAGAATCTTTTCCCTCAATAAATTCACGGTTTTGTAAATTTGCTCATCTGTATGTAAGCAATTCACAAATAATCTTATTCTTGCTAAATTCTTTTCTACTGCGGGATAAATAATAGGTAAAGCTAAAATATGGTTTTCTTTTAAGTAATGACTGAGTTGTATTGCTACTAAGTCGTTGCCGACAATAATTGGAATAATAGGTGTATTATTGCTTAACCCAGTTGGAATGTTTTGTTCTTTTAATAAAGACAATAAAAGAGTATGTCTATCACGAAGCAAATCTACTCGCTGAGGTTCTTTTTTCATGACGTCAATCGCTGCTAATGCAGCGGCAGTGTTTGCAGGCGATATTCCTGCCGAATATACAAAGCCTGCGGCAGTATATTTAAGATTTTCAATTAATTCATGAGTCCCTGCGATGTAACCACCACAACTGGCAAATGATTTACTGAGCGTCCCCATCCAAATATCCACATCTTTAGCATCTAAATGGTAATATTCACGAATACCTTTACCTGTTTTCCCTAATACACCCATAGAATGTGCTTCATCGATCATTAAAAAAGCATTAAATTGTTTTTTAATGGCAACAAGTTTAGGAGCATCAGCAATATCTCCGTCCATGCTAAAGATCCCTTCAGTGACAATTAATACTTTTCTATAACGATCACGATATTTTTCAAGAAAATCAAAGAGAAATTGATAATTATTATGCGGAAAGGCAATACGTTCTGCTCCAGAAAATACTGCAGCCTGGATTATACTGTTATGGGCAAGCTCGTCATGAATAATAAGATCTTGTTTACCAAACAAATGTGTAATCACTGTAATATTAGTTGAATACCCGGAAGGAAATACGAGGCAATCTTCAGCGCCAATTAAATCAGCAATGGCCTTTTCTAACCTTCCATGAAGTGATTTTTCACCAGAAACCAAGCGGCTGGCAGAGACAGAGGTACCCCATTCTCTTACAGCAGCAATAACCGTTTCGTTAATGCTTGGATCACCAGATAAACCTAAATAGTTATATCCTGAATAATTAATATAGGCTTTTCCATCGATTACGGTAGTATTACTTGATATACCTTCATTAACATTAAAGTAAATGCTTTTTAAAGTTCTAATAAAATCATCGTCTAAATTCAAATCAGGATTTTGGATTAAATTTCGTAATCCGTATGTTAATGGCGGCTCAATAAGCTTAATTGATTCATTGCTTTTGGAGAGCTGATTGATTAATGAGCTGTCAACGAAGGGCTCTGCAATTTTAGTGTTTGGGTTACATTTTAAATCGTTAATAGGAGAGCTATCTGACAAAAAGGTGATAAGTTGATTTAAAGTATATTGTTCAAATAGAGGCAATAATTCAAACTTTTGACCTATTTTAGTCTGTAAATCATTGGATAATTCGACTGCAGCAATTGAATTAATTCCTAGGGCAGTGACGGATTTTTCATAATCATGATCCGTTAACTTCATATTAAGCCGCCTCATCATCCAATCGTTTAACCATTTTTTTATTTCATTTGTAGAAGAAGTTAGAGAAATAGTATCTGCTTGATTTTTAGAGTCTTTATTCCAGCAAGCAATATTTTTTAAGGTATTATCAAGAAATGCTTTGCGAGCAAGCCAACGTTGAATTTTTCCACTTGATGTTTTAGGCAAGGAGTATGGTTTCACTAAAACAATAGAGTAGGGCACTAATCCGAATTGATCCAATAAAAGAGCCTGGATTTTAGAAAATAATAGATCAGGTTCTATGGTGCTTATGGCTTCACGTCTAATTTCCTGGATGACAATAAGCTCTTGTCTCTCTTGAATTTCTACTGTGAATGCCGCTGCACTTTGTGTATCAAATGCATGGTGACTCTGAGTAATTGCTTGCTCGATGTCTTGCGGATAATAATTTTTGCCACGAATGATAATTAAGTCTTTAATTCTACCAGTGACATATAAATCCCCTTGATTGAGGAAGCCAAGATCTCCTGTTCTTAAATAAGTGACTCCAGGAGTATCCGCTAATTGATTTTCAAAAGTGGCTTTTGTGAGCTTTACTTTATTCCAATAGCCTTTTGCAATACTTGGTCCGCTTGCCCAGATTTCACCAAGAGTTTTTTCAGGCAATTCAGTTAATGTATTGAGATTAACAATACGAATGGAATGATCGGATTGACATTTACCACAATTGATTACTCGTACAGTAGATTGATTTGATTCCCCAACTGGAATAGATATTTTGCCCAATTCAAAATCAGATTTGATAAGCTTTAATGAGTTATTCGACTCATTAAATTGCTTTGCAGTTAACATTAAGGTGGCCTCAGCAAGACCATAGCATGAATGTATTGCTTGCGGAGAAAGACCTGCTGCAGAAAATTTATTAATAAATTGATGCACTGAATCAAATTGGATAGGTTCGGAGCCATTGTAAATGCATTGCAAACTACTTAGATCTAATTGTTTCATTTGAGCGTCTGTAATTTTTGACACACAGTAATCAAAAGCAAAATTGGGTACACAGGTTATGGTGATTCGTTCTTGTGTAATCACCTCAAGCCAACGTATGGGGGAGTTTAAAAAATAAGCGGGAGCCATTAAGATAAGCTCAACTCGCTTATACAAGGGAGTGAGAATACATCCAATCAAGCCCATATCATGATATGGGGGTAACCATGAACACACTTTGTTCCTATCACTATCATCAGAAGGAGGGATATTTATTATTGTCTTTATATTTGCTACAAGATTCAGATGGTTTATAAATACGCCTTTAGGAGTATTTGTAGAGCCTGAGGTATATTGCAGAAAAGCAATTTTATTTTGCTCAATAGGCTTAAATAGATATTCCGTAGATAATTCTTTATCCATTGCGTCGACGTCAATAACGCTATGATCAGGAAACTCAGGGGCAAGGGATTGATTCGTAATTATAAATTTTGCTTGTGAATCTTCAAGAATAGAGAATACTCTATTTTTATGCTGATTTCTTCGCGGCGGATATACAGGAACGGCAATGACACCTGCATAGAGGCAGGCAAAAAAAGCGACAATATATTCTAAACCCGGCGGCAACAGAATAACCGCGCATTCATTATAATAGGAACCATGTTGCTGTAGTTGATGCGCCAACCTTCGCGCCTGTTGATCGAGTTCTTTATAAGTCAGTATCTCATAGCCCTTTTGGGTCAAAAATTTAATAGCAATAAAATCAGGATATTCTGTTACGTGTTCCTTTAGAGCGTCAATGATTGAAATAAAGTTTTGCATTAAGTGTTGTCCATCTTATAAATTTTTTTCGTAAATACGATAAGTTTTATAATGCGTGGCATTAATTAGTTTAAGTCCCGCTTTCATAGCATGGTTGTTTTCTAGTATCCATGAGCATTCTGCCTCAAAAAATTGGGCCTGTGGCGGGATTTTTTTAATATATTCATAATATAACATGGCACCTATGGGAAGATGTTGGTATTTTTTTGATACTCCAAGCAATGGGATACGAAATTGATTAATCGTTTTTTTTATCTTAATCTGCCAAATTAACCTTAAAAAATGCAAGGATAATAACTTTCCACGGCGATTGGGTAATAGTACTTGATTGAGATCTGGAATGCCTACTGAAAAGCCACAAGGTTCTCCAGCTATTTCCGCGACATAAATCAAACTAGGATCAATAATGGATTTTAAATCTGAAATTAAATAATTGAACTCCTCTAAATCTAATGGTAAGTATCCCCAATTCTCACACCAAGCATCATTATAAATTTTTGAAATTAATTTTATCTCATCAGCAAAAGATTTTATGTTGGCGCATCTAATCGTAATGTCATATTTTTTTTGTACTGCATTCATGATCTTAATTTTTTTAGGCTCGATCTTTGCTTGGTTTACATTGATGTTCCACGCTTGGAGATCTTGGATTTTTTCATAACCTTGATTTTCTATTAATGAGATGTAATATTCAGGATTTTGGGGCATCATAAAAAAAGGCTTGGTATCAAAAGCAGAAATTTGCAATCCACATTCGTAGTTAATTGATGGATTCATTGGCCCGCGAATTTTACCAACATTGTGAAAAGAGGCCCATTCCTCTATTTTTTTGAAAAGAGCTTGTGTTACTTCATGGCTATTTTCGGCTTCAAAAAATCCCCAAAAAGCAATATTTTCTTTATAAAAATTATTGTGAGTCTGATTAATGATGCCTGCGATTCTACCTACTGGAATGTTATTTTTATAAGCAACCCATAAGCTAATTTCAGCTTTTTTATAAAAAGGATTTTTTTTATTTAAAATACGTTTTGTTACAATTTGCAGGGGAGGTACCCAATTTTGATCATTTTTATATAATCTATAAGAGACATTTAAAAAATCGCGAAAATGGTTGGATTTTTCACAATGTATGACATCCAATGACATGAAATCTCCATATAACAAACTTGAATAACAGTTTTTAAAGTCCTGAACACCAAAGAATAAATTATATTACAATTTGTTTCAATGAAAACAGGTATCTTAATTATTTTGATAAAATTAGAGTCTGTTGACAATTTGTCTTCCAAAACACCGACGTTCCGCATTGGGAACTGAATTGTCAACAGCCCCTTAAAATTTACTTTTCTTTATTTTGTGAGTTAAAAATTTTGATTTCAAATAAGCGTAGGCAGATGTCCCTTTTCCTTTTAGTACTTCAGAAAAAAAGATTGGGTTTTCGATTAAGAATCGATTGCTCTTATAAAGCGATCTTTCCGCGTTATAATAGCCAGGCCATGTCGTTGTGGCACCAAGATAACCGGCATTCTTGACGGTCTCCACTACTTTTGTATTATAGCCCCCATAGGGATAGCAGAATGTTTCTATGGCAATTCCCAGCTCATCTTCTAAATATTTTTTGGAGTCAGAAATCTCATAGGTAAGATTTTTCCGATCAATCTGATGAAGTTTGGGATGAGAAAAACTATGTGAACCGACTTCCATTCCAGCATTCAGTAATGCTTTGCGATGATTTTTTTGCATATTTTTATAGGGAATTGTATATCCTGTTTTTTGAACATTACTCCATTTTCTTTTTCCTGGATGTACCCAACGGGTTATTTTATCAAATCCAGGGACCACAAAAAAAGTGGCTACAAAACCATACTGATTTAACAAGGGTAATGCATTTTCATAATTATCCAATAAACCATCGTCAAATGTTAAAACTGCATTTTGTTTTGTTGCATCATATTTTTCTTTAAATAAATCAGCAAGAGTAATTGTGGTATACGATTGAACTTTCAAGGCATCCAAATGTGCGGTAAAGCGGTGTAAATCTAATGTTTCAGGTCCAGTACCACCAATGGAATGATAATAGAAAATAGGAATTCTTTTCTTCATGATTAGTTACCGTTCAAACAAGTGATGAAAAACGCGATTAAAATTATTTTTATCCTTATTTTCGTGCATACATAATCCCATAGAGCGTTTATTTCCTAGAATGAGGCTTTGCCATCCTGGTAATGAAGGAACCAGGATTCGTCGTATATCTTTTTTTTGTAAATGCCCACTAATCCAGACATCATCTTCAAAAAATGCCTCAGGTAAATTAGGAGGATAATGAAAAATATCTTCTGAAAAGAATGTTGGCTTTACCAGTACCCCATTATATCCCAGGAGCACATCAACCAGAGTCATTTTTTTTATCGCTTTATATTCGTAGCGCATTGAACCATGCATCACAGTCCCTGCTATTCCTAGCGCAGCATTAGGATCCAATTGTTCGTAATGCAATAGATCACGAATAAAGTGAGGTGGATAGATTCTATCGTCATCAATGATAATTAATTTTTTATTTTGTCCCGCAAAGAACTCTAAACAAGGCAATAATTTTGAAGCAGGACCATAATCATATTCAATATATTGGATAAAAACGTTAGGATATTTTTTAATAAAATTAGGGAGCTGAGAAATAGATTGATTTGCAAAACGTTTAAATCGTTTAGGGATCCACAACATAATTTTTTCGGGTTGTTGCGATTGTAACGCAATGGAGTTTAAAGTTGGCCATATTTTATTGATTCGTTTTGGGGTTGTAGTGAACGTAACAATGACATTATTTTGAATGTTTGTGTTACTGATCTGAGGTATGATTTTTAAATGACATCTTAAAAAATGAAAATAATTGATAAGTCGTGATATCAAAGGAGCTTCCTTATAATTTTTTTCCTTCCGTAAGTGATATCCCTTGAGGATGAGAAGAAATCAATAAACTATAGTAAACAGATAAAGTTTGTTTCGCAATATCCTCCCATTTAAATTTATTGAGTAAAGGGTATGCCTTATCTCCTAATGCAGAACGTAATGCCTCATCATCAATAAGTTGGGTTATTTTTTCGATCATTTCAGGCAGTGAGGAAACTAAAAAACCTGTTTTTCCTGAAGAGATTATGTCAGAAATTCCATTATTGGCATAAGCAACAGTTGGGACTTTGTGATAAATCGCTTCTAATATAACCATTCCAAATGCTTCGTGAGGAGAGGTTAAAACAAAAATATCTGTTTGCTGTATTAAATGAAATACGGCTGTTCGTGATATATTTCCGGTAAAAGAGATATATTCTGCAATACCTAATTGATTGGCCATTCGTTGTAGTTTTGTATTTTGTGGTCCATCCCCAACTATAAAAAATTTTAGGTTTTTATGTTTTTTAAGCAATTCATGAGCAACCAAGATAAAATCGGCAACTTTTTTTTTGCTCGATAATCGGGATACGGTGGTTATTATGAGTTCATCAGGCTTTTTTACTAAAGGGATAGACTTTTCTGTACCATTAGGAGAAAACATATCAAACCCGTTGGGAATATAGTAAGTGGCTGCATTTTTTTTTAAAGATTTCATATTATCTATAACGGCATGGCTGACACAAATCACATGTTGAACGAGTAGTGCGAAGCCTTTAATTAAACGCTTGTCTTGATTTCTATAGAGGGAATGGCTTGTCAAAACATGGGGCTTTTTTATTTTTTTTGCCAGTAAAAGAGCTTGTACTGCTAATATGGAGCCCAAACTATGGGCGTTTATGATATCAAATTGAGTAAAAAACTCATTATATTGACGAGAAAATCCTAAAAGTGTCCTACACATCTGAGTGTATGAAATTCGTTTAATGAATAGCGATCCTTTTCTCTCTTCTAAAGGGTAATTTTTTCTTTTGCGCGTGATAATGCATACTTGATGTCCAAGCGCGGCTAAGTTTCTTCCTAAGGCATCAACACAATATTCAACTCCCCCTATTTGAGGGAAATAGTTATCAGTAATTAGGGCAATCTTTAATGATTGTGGCTGCATCGAAATAACCCAGTTTATTTTTATTAATCTATGGTGAATTGTTTCTAACTTTTTAAAACAAGGCTCTGGTGTATCTAAGGACACTATCCATAAAGGTATTATTATTTACATCGACTCGTTTTAGTGTAATTCAATGACAGAAACTAGTAAACTTAAGACATCAATAATAAACGCATTGGTTTTAATATAGAACCTTACAAAAGATATAGAGGTTCCAGCCGCTCGTTAGAACCAAAAGTATTTTTTAGTTTAAATTGAGTGAGTAACTTCTAGGGACAGCTCGATGCACACAAATGATAAAAATAAGCAACCATTGTTTGTACGTTTTATTAGATATCAAGCCCGTATTTGGTCTTATGTTTTTATAGGGATCACCATTTTTATGGTGTCTCGAACTTTTATGCTTGTTTATTTTTTTGACTCTCACGCAACCCATTTAATCAAAGATATTCTCACTTTATATGGACTTGGACTGGCTTATGATGTGCAAGCAACCACATTTATATTCTCCCCATTAGTCGTATTAGGCTTGTTTTTGATTTTTTTTAATCAAACTCGGCTTTTTAGTTTATATAATTTACTCGGGACATTTTTTCTTCTGTTTATTGTGCTTATTTGTGTAGTTAACTTCTTCTATTATCAATACTTTAGCACACAAATAGGGATGAATTTTTTTCATATTCTGTTGGGTCAGGCAGATGCAACCTTTGCTTATATTTTTGAGAGTTATCCTATTGAGTGGTTTATTTTAGGAAGTGGGCTACTTCTCATTTTGATGCTGAGTTTATTGCGAACTGTAGAAAAAAATATCCAAAAAATAAACTGGAATCCCCGATGGTTTGTCAAATTTACTTGCATCATTCTCTTTATCTTTTTATATATTTCTGCGATGCGTTGTTCCTTTGGCGGATACAGTTTATATCATAATGGGTTTCCAGTGATTGCCTCTTCATCACTGGTGAATCAATTGGTCGAAAACGGTGCCGCTGCTTTATATGATGCTTATAAGGAAATAGCTATTGCACGGTCGATTTGGACCTCTATTACTATGCAAGAAGCACTTAATGCATATAACCAATACTTTGATAAAAACATACAATCAGAAGAATTTGGAGTACACCACTTATATTCACAGACCTCAACCAAGCAGTTTTCTAAGGACCATCCAAAACCTAATGTTGTATTTGTGCAGATGGAAAGTTTTGGGAGACATTTATTACTCTACTCGAATACTCAAAATGACATGGTGGGTAAATTGGGGAGATATTTTAACCAAGATTTTTTATTTAATAATTTTCTTTCTAGTGGAAATGCTACTTATGAATCTTTAGGTTATTTAACATTTAATACGCCACGTCCAGAATTATTAAGTACACAATGTTCTAATATGCTCTCTTCATCTGTGGCAAAGCCCTTTAAGATGGCAGGATATAAAACAGTTTTTTTAACTTCAGGATCAGCGCATTGGGCTAATACGGATCATTTTTTGTTTACCCAAGGGTTTGATCAAATAATTGGCTTAGAGACAATTTTAAAACACTACCCACAGGCAGAAAGATCACCTTGGGGAGTCTATGATGAATATACTTTTGCTTATGCATATCATTTATTAAATGAGACGAATGAAAATCACCAACCTATTTTTATTTATATTAATACAGTAACCAATCACCCACCCTATAGTATCCCGACGCATTATCAATCTTATCCTATAACGTTACCTGATACACTTTTGCAAATGGTAACCACACCTTTTGAAGAGCTTATTCAAGCAGCGCAGACCTATCAATATGCTAATGACTCTTTAGGTCATTTTATAGATAAAATAGATCATAGTCATTGGGGCTGGAAAACTATCATTGGCGCTTCAGGAGATCATAATCAAAGGGAGTTGATGTTTCACTATAAAGATCATACAACCTTAGGCATAAGATTTGAGGTTCCATTTTTTTTACATGTTCCGTCGGTATATCAAAATAACATTCAGTATGATCCAGAACGTATCGGTTCTCATAAAGATATTTTTCCAACCTTATATGAGCTCGCACTATCAGATATACCTTATCTTAAATTAGGAACTAATTTATTATCTCCTAATAAACCAGGCTTTGAATTTGGATATAATGTGTCCGCTTTTCTTTTCCCAGAGGGAATTATAGTTTCAGAGGAAAATAAACATCGTTTTTATCCTTGGGCGGATAAATCCAAAATATTAGTTGGGGAAGGTCTGGATTTAAGCCCATCGCAAAAAGAACAACTTAACAAGGTGAGGCAATATGAGTTGTTGCTCTCTTGGCAACTCAATGAGTCTGCGAAATTGGCTAAATGCTCTTAAACATTGAAGAAGAGGGATATTTTACCTAGAGTATTAGGGGCTGTTGGCGTTCGCTTTATAGAACATTTTTAGTCTGATGCAGAATCAGTTCTCTTAACCAGCGATGCCCCGGGTCAGCATCGTCTTTTTGATGCCAATATTGATAGCAATGATAGCCGTCAACCTCAAAAGGCACAGAAGCAATACTTAATGGGATGAAATGAGATACCTTTTCAGCAACTTGACGAATACTTAAAGTAAGGTAATTGGAGTCAGTTAACACAAGTAAGGGCATGATTCCTTGCCCTACGCTAATGGAGACCCGTTTGTCATGTCCAAGCTGATTTAAATAACGATCGAAATAATTATAAAAAGGTGTTTCTCTTAATGAAAATTGGATTAATGGGTACTTTAATAACTCGTCCAAAGTGATTTTCCCTTCTTGGATTCCTGGGTGGTGACTGCCTCCGACTATGACTGCTTCATCTTGGAGCAACTTTTGTTGTTTTAAGTTTTCCGGAACTCCTTCAAACATACCAATCATCAAATCAATATCTCCGGATTCAAACACTTCTGCAGAATTTAAATAATTAGGATGCTTTATATTTAATTTTATTCCTGGAGCTTCTTGTTCCAATTGGTGAATCAAGCCTGGAGTCCATAAAATTGACAATAAATCAGTCATACCAATTGAAAAGGTTCTTTTGGAGATCAAGGGGTTAAATGTTTTTGTAGTGTTAAATAAGGTTTCAATCAGGGAAAGAGATTCGCGGGTTTTTCCTATCAATGAATTTGCTAAAGGAGTTAATTGCATGATATTGCCTTGGCCGCGAACAAGAAGATCATCATGGAAATGCTCACGAAGTTGCTTTAAATAAACACTCATTGACGATTGGCTTATACTTATTTTTTTGCTTGCAAGAGTAAGATGACGACAGGTTAATAATGCATGCAATGCTCGAAGTAAATTGAGATTAAGTTTATCCATAAAATGCCTCATTGGCTCTCGCGAACAAGCCGCGGGGTATTGATTTAGTGACCTTTAAGTCAATGGCAGTGCTCCTCAGCTCGAACGGTTCAAGGTGGAGTCTGGATTTAAATAGATTCTTTATCCGAACCCACGCTAAATTATTTTTTTAACGACTTCAGTTTGAGGTATAGCTGAGAGTAATTGAGTTTGCAAATGAGCTAAATTTAATTTTGAAATAATTCTCGCTTCTTAAAGTTAGCCCGAAGATTTAGACTTCGAGCTTTTTGATACGTCAATTTAGAGAATACTGCATTGCTCTGACAATTTGGGTTTATAACTCATCCTGGTTTCGCCATTTAATTTATTTAAAGCGGCTTGCAAGTAATCATTTATCTCTGATTGATTGCTTATACTTTGTTTGCAAGCTTCAATGAATACTTCTTTGAATTGTTCGCATTCGGTAGATGTAATTGCTTGCTCGATGTACTCATGAGATCTCATTCTTAATGCTCGGATCTGCGCTGCTTGTTCCACAGTTCGGGGTAATTGATTATGCACCCATGTTCCTATTAAAGTCTCTGTTAAAATAACCATATCAAGGCTGTTTCCTCGACTTATATGGAAATGTTCAATTCCCTTTGGCGACTCAGCATAAACTGATAAATCCCCCCCTGTTCTATAAATTCCTATCATATAATTTTCATCACTGATTAAATGTTCATGATTAATGATTGAACGTTTGCTGCTTAATATTTCTGTTTTGCTGTGCATGGACAACTCCAATTAAATTAGGTAAAAAATAATCATTTCAATTTTGAGCTATTTTTGGTCTTGTTGAATTGATTGCGTCCATTTTATGGGTGAAGCCTTAGCATATTCTTAAAATTGCTAATGAAATTTTAATACTCGGTATTAAAATTCTGGGGAGTGGATGCAGTGTTGATTAGCTGATGATTTGTAGAGCAGCTTATAAATAGGTCCAGCTCTTTTTCATAAAGCTCCGTACTGATATTCATTAAGCCTAAAATTGAATGAAAAAGGTTATCATGAGAAAGTTTTTTACTCATAGATTCTTTTTTCAAACAACTATGGGATAAATTTTTTTCCTCCACGAACGAATCAGATGCCCAGAAAATAAGGGGGACACTCGTTTGCTCCTGGGGAGCAATGAGATATGGCGTGCCGTGTTCATATATTCCTTTTTCACCAATAGATTCTCCATGATCCGAAGTGTAGAGAAGTGCAGTATTCCAAAAGGCATCTTGTTCTTTTAGAAAATTAATGAGTTCATGGAGTACAAAATCGGTATATAAAATACTATTATCATACGCATTTAATAAGGTTTGGCGGTCACAAAGTCGAAACTCTTGATTTTGGCAAGCAGGAGTAAATTGATTAAAATGATTAGGATAGCGAGTATAATAATTTTGACCATGACTGCCTTTTAAATGGAGCACAAGAACCGTATCTACTTTTTGAAAATGATAGATTTTATTTTTTAATTCGTTAATTAATTCCCCATCAAAATTATAATCAGTGATTGTTGATGTAATATGTTTGCAAACACCTTGGCAATCACCGGCACCATTATTGTCCAGCCAAAATACATTTACCCCTGTTCGTTTTAAAATATCGAGTAGATTATCTTGGCTCTCTGCAATTAAATTACTAAACTGAGTTCGTGGTAGATGTGAAAAAATGCAAGGTACAGACACACTTGTCGCTGTTCCACACGAGGTCATGTTTGGAAAAGAGATTACACCTAGTTTTTTTGTATATGAATTTGTTGCGCGCTCATAGCCATTTAATTCAAAATTCATTCCTCGAGCAGTTTCGCCAACGACCAAAATCAAAAGATTATTTTTCCCATTATGATGCATACTGTTGTTTTTAGCATCTAGTCCGATTTGTTTGTAAGGATGCTGTTGCGCGATTATTTTATCGTGATAATAGTTAAATGCTGCATTGAGAAAATTATTTGGGACCATTTCAAACGGAGGTTTTCCGGCGAGTCCAGTTAATGGGATTATTGAATAATAACGAATGGAAAAGGGAAATATAATTATAAAATAAAAAAAGGGATATACAAAAACACTTAATAGTTTGATGAGTATTTCTTTTTTAATAGAAAAATGAATAATCTTAACTTTATAGATTAAAAAAGATGGGACAACTCCAAATACAAAAAAACAAATTAAAAATGAAGGAGTAATAAAGGGAAGAACTTCTTTTGCATTCGTTTTTTCAAGTGTAGCAATCATTGAGGAGTGAGAATCAAAAACAAATCCATAATATATATGGCAATAACTCAAAATAGATGAAACTAAAGTTACTGTTATAAAAACAGGTTTTTCCACATACTTGACAGTAAAAAGAGAAAATAAAGAGAAAAAGACACAAAATAAAAAGAGGGGGATAGTAATGCTCAAAAAAACTGTACTATCAATCGAAATATGTTCCTCTTTTATATGAGTAATCGCTTTAATAATAAATGGAAAATTGAGCACTAATGCAAAATATGCAGTTAAGATTAATGTAAAAGATACAACATTTAATCTCTTACGACTCATGCAACAAGTTCCTTATTCTATATGGTCAATAAAACCCTATGAATTAACATTTCCTCCTAAGGCTTTATAAAGATTTATTTGAGCTACTTGAAGTCGCACAATATTTTGTAAATAGGTAAATTCTATATAATTTAACTCTTCTTCTGCGCGAAGTACTGAATTAAAATCAGAAGAAGATTTTTGATAAACATCTTTAGCTAATTTTAACGCTAGTCTTTTTTGTTCCACCGCGCGTTTAAGATGAGTGACACTTTTTTTATAATGCTGATAATAACTATACTGGGTTTCAATCTCATGTAGTGCGCGCATCACAGCGAGTTGATATTGTATAACTACCATTGCTTTTTCACGTTTACGTAATTCAATGGAATTGAATAAAGCGACGTTGAAGATAGGTGCTGTAAAAGTTCCATAGAAAGTGGATTCAGGATTTTGTACCGTAAGCAGATTGCGTGCGGTAAGAATACTGCCTGCAATGGTTTGAGTTTGCCACCCCAATAGCCATCCTATAGTAATTTGGGGCAATAAGTTTGCCATTGTCGCACGAATATTGGCATGCGCTGCGGCTACTCTGCGTTCAGCGGCTTTAATATCAGGGCGTCGCTGTAAGAGTTGGGCAGGTAACCCTAAATTGATATTTTGAGTGATTTGAGGAATTGGTTTAGGGGGCAATAATTTTTTCGCTAATACGCCGGGATTATTTCCAGTTAGCAGTTCTATTTTGTGCAATAGGGCTGTTGTTAATGCTTTATTTTGTTCCAACTCCGCCAGTTGAGTTTCAATTAATCCATCTTGTTGGGCAAAATTCAAATAATTAGCATAGCCTTCTTTATAACGGGATTTGATAAATTGCAGTGTTTGTTTATTGCCTGCAATATTATTGTTTAGTACCGTCCTTCTGGCTTGCGCTTCGCGTAATTCCAAATAAGAGGAGGCAATTTCTGCGTATAAATTAATCAATGCAAAATCAAGATCTTCTTGTTCCGCTTGAAAATTCGCTTTGGTCATTTGTTTTAGTTGGCGATTTTTGCCAAAAATATCAGGATCTAAGTTGCCCGTTAACGCAATAAGTTGATTGATATCAAATCCTGTTCCAGTTGGTGGAGAAGCCCCAAGACCTGCAATTGGAAGTAATTGGGCGACTGCTACAGCATATTGTGCTCGTGCAACACTTACTCTGGTTTGTGCTATTTTTATATTTAAGTTGTAAACTGCTTGTTGTTCAATCAAATTATTTAATATGGGGTCATGAAAATTACGCCACCAGGCCTCGTCGTTTTTTACTATAGAAGTATGTTGAATTCCTTTACTCCAGTTGGAGGGTACAGAGGCAGTAGGCGGAACATATTTTGGGCCTATGGAGCATCCTGTCAGGAGAAGAATAAGTAATACAAAGTACGAAGTATAATAGTTCATGTGACGATCATTTATTTTGAATGGCAATATGGGCATCGAATTGTCGGCCTGCCACAAGATTAGGATAATCTGCTCTTTTATAAAAATATAACGCTTCTTGGACACGTGCGTTTAAGCGATCATTATTAATAATGTAGCGATCCAGTTGAATAAAAGTTAAAGGGATGTTTAGGTCTTCTCCAGTTAAATAAGCGGATGCTTCAGGAGAAAACTTCTTAGTATCTCGTTCTTCTATAGAAACACGCACGATTACTTTTTGAGCATCTCCTAAGAGAATGATTTGACTTCCTCCTCCAACAAATTCATCAACATGTGCATTAATTTGTAAAATAATTCCATCTTTTGGCGCTAAAACATGCAATTGACTGAGTGCCAACTCAGCATTTCTAAGATTTGCTTTGGCAGTGTCTAAGCTGTGTTGTAATTGTTCAATTTGAATGGCGCCCATTTTCACTTCATGAGTTTTTTCTCGTACCTCAGCTTGATTAATTGCTCGCTTATCAATACTTTTTAATCGTTTTAATTGTGTTTGAGTATGTTTTAGGTTTTTCTTCTGAATGATGAGGTTGTTTTCCGCTTGTTTCAGCGCACTCTTATTCACTGCTACATTGTGTTGTCCTACTGTGTCATCAAGTGAAAATAAAATCTCTCCTTGTTTTACCATTTGTCCTACATTGACATTGATTTTTTTAATAATACCGCTTTGTACTGTTGGAACATGAGTAATGTCATTTGTCGCATCAATTATGGCGGGAACAATCATTTCTTCATTCACAGCGACTGGTGCGGCTGGAGTTTGAGGTAATGACATTTTGTGACTCCATATGAAATAAAAGTATGAGCCTCCAATTAAAAGTAACAGCAAGCTACAACCAATAATTTTTCTTTTCATACTGTTTCCTTTCGATAAGTCACTTGATAATCATTTAATCCTTTGAACTCAAGTACCTTATCTGCATGTGCCATAATACGATAATCATGAGTAGAAATTAAAAAAGTACATCCATGCTTTTCGGCATACTCTTGTATCAGCGAAAAAACTAAATCACTACTGTCTCTATCTAAATTACTGGTGGGTTCATCGCAAAGTATTAAGCGTGGTGCACGAATTAATGCACGACCCATCGCAATTCTTTGTTTTTGTCCACCAGATAGAGTATCTAATTTTGAGTAAATATGAATTTCAAGTCCTAAACGAATCATGAGTTGTTTTGCCTGTTGGTAAGCATTCTCGGGTGATACTCCATCAATCAGCAAGGGCAATGCTAAATTTTCCAGGGCAGAGAGTGCTGGGAATAAATGAAGATGTTGGAAAAGAAAACTTATATGGGTGGCACGAAAAGCCACTTTCTCTTTTGGAGACATTTTATAAAGGTCATGTCCACACACAGCACAAATCCCTTGATCAGGGGTGAGAATACCGCCTACTATCATGAGCAACGTTGTTTTTCCACATCCAGATGCACCCATTAACATTCCTATTTCACCTGGATGAAGTGCTAATGAGAAATTATCTAATACTGAAAGAGTAGTAGTACCTGTTTGGTAATTTTTGGCAATATTCATACAATTTAAAGTAGGGGTTTCATTGTTATCCATTAATTGGTATCCCGACATAATTCTATGGTATCCAAACGCAAGACTTTTAAGATAGCAAAATAAGAAGAAAAAACAATGACTATTGTTGAGCCTATGGCTCCCAATAAAATAATTTGTTTGGTGAGGTGAAATGCCACTGTTGTGTCATGGAAGATCAATCCAAAAAGCACTGTCAGTGCTAACCCAAGAATATAACCTAGGCCTCCAGTAATAGCTGCTTGGAATAATACCATTTTGATTAAGGAAGCACTGGGGACACCTAACATTTTCAACATTCCGAATTGATGGAGATGAGTTAAAACAAAATTAGTAAAGATTTGCCACATCATAACAAGGCCAATAATGAATCCAACAATTGCTACGGCGATAAAAGCAATAACAATAGGTGTTTTTTCACGGAAAAATTGATTAGAACGATCGACAAATTGGTCTGGGGTTAAGGGAAGAAAACCAGTAGTTCTTCGAATCTCATAGGCAATTTGTCGCACATCATAGGATGGTTTTACTTTCACTAAAATAAATGAGTTGCGATGAGAAACATCAGGAATATGATTACTTGTCATGTAAGCTTTAGGCTCATACATATAAGTACGTAATGGTTTAGTGATACCCGTTACAATCAATTTATTTCGTCCTTCAATCATTTTTTCTCCCAATTGAATTGTTCTTCCATCGGGTGCTTCAAACTGCTTTAAAGCATAGCCATCAATGATAATTGAGTTCGTTTTGTGGATTGAGGAACGCGTACCAGCGATCATTGTTTTAGGTAAACCAACTAATGATTCGGGGTCGACTCCTATAAGCTCCCAAGAGGT
The DNA here is from genome assembly GCF_001468135.1 of Legionella santicrucis. GTDB lineage: Bacteria > Pseudomonadota > Gammaproteobacteria > Legionellales > Legionellaceae > Legionella > Legionella santicrucis. The sequence continues at coordinate 205,917 of NZ_LNYU01000024.1, forward strand.
TATTTTCCCAGTTCCAGAGTGTATCATGGTATACCAAGTTCGGTATAATTGTTTTGCCCAAAGTACGCCGGGAATACTGCGAATGCGATAGATATCTATAGGTCTAAAATATAAGGGATCTGCAAATGAAAACGAAGTATCTCCCATCACCCATAAATCAATATCGGTAATTGCTCGGATGGGTGCAACAATGCGATCGGTTACTCCTTGGTAAATACCCGGTTGTTGCATGATAATGAAGGCAGAAAAGGTAGCTCCAATGACCATACCAATAAACTTACGTTTACTGTTTACGAGCATTTTAAAAGCAACTGAAAACAAATTGATGTGTTTCGCATCAATTAACGAGCGAGCTATTTTACCAATCATTTCTTAGTGCTCTATGGCAATCCTTTAAGTATAGGTTCATCCGGAACATGTAATAATACCCCCCGTAGTTTAAACGTAGGTTTTAGATATCTCAAGCCAATATGAGATATTTAGTTTCTTTTTCAATAAATTCATTATTATACAAAGAGTTAATGAAATTTCGTTGTAAGAAAACTTACAGGCTTTTCAGTGTATTTTAATTGAATGTTGTTGTATAGTAACAACCTGGATGTATGTATTTATAGGAAATAAAATGGGGCGTTCTTTATCAAAAAATCATCCTGCACAGATGTTTTTAATGTTATGGCGGCATTATGATCTCATTTTACAACTGGTCAAACGTGACATCTTAATGAGGTACCGTGGTTCTTTTGCTGGAGTGTTGTGGTTAATAATTGCCCCTCTTTTAATGTTAGGCCTTTATACACTTGCATTTGGTGTCTTTATGCATATTCAATGGCCAGGCGTCACTAATAAGCTTATGTATTCATTATTGATTTATGTAGGGTTAATCATTTTGAATTTTTTTGGTGAATGTATGAATCGTTCACCTGTTATGATTGTAAGTAATTCAAACTTTGTAAAAAAAGTAGTGTTTCCTGTAGAAATATATCCATGGGTAATTGTAGGATCAGCGCTTTTTCATGCAATAATAAATATGTTTATATTAGCGGTATTTTGTTTTCTATTATTAGGGAAAGTGAATATTACTATTTTGTTACTCCCTATTTTATTTATACCGCTAATTTTATTTGCCTTAGGGATGAGTTGGTTTCTTTGTTCGGCAGGAGTGTATATAAGAGACATTGCCCATATGATGGCTTTTATTTTACAAGTCACAATGTATCTTTCTCCCGTTTTCTATTCAATAAGTATGTTGCCCGAAATTTTTCAAAAAATTTTGTTTCTTAATCCATTAACCTTTATCATTGAGGAAGCGAGGAGTCTCGTTATTTTTGGAAAATTACCTCAATGGGAATTTCTAGGTATTTTTTTTATTGTTAGTGTTTTTGTTGCTTATATAGGGTTTTGGGGATTTCAGAAAACAAAGGATGGATTTGCTGATGTTTTATAGTCTTTTTGCTTGATCCTCAGCATTTTTATCTGTTAAATCGTACATACTTTCTGCTTTTCCAGTAGTTAAATTTTATAGCGTCACAAATAGGACTATGTATCTTTTTAATTAATTGACTTTCTAAAAAAGGATTGGTGAGTGAATGTCGTCTGAAATTGCCATTAAAGTAAACAATCTAAGCAAATGTTATCATATTTATGACAAGCCACAAGATCGCTTGCTACAAATGTTAAGCCGTAATCGCAAACAATATTATCGCGAGTTTTGGGCACTTAAAGATGTATCCTTTCAAGTAAATAAAGGAGAAACGGTTGGCATTATCGGAAAAAATGGCAGTGGTAAATCAACTCTATTACAAATTATTTGTGGAACACTTACTGCGACACAGGGTGAGGTACAAACGCAAGGTCGAATTGCTGCTTTATTAGAGCTGGGTTCAGGTTTTAATCCAGAGTTTACTGGGCGTGAAAATGTTTATATGAATGCTACGATGCTTGGATTGAATAAGAAAGAAATTGATGAGCGTTTTGATGATATTGTTGCTTTTGCAGATATAGGGGATTTTATTGAGCAACCGATTAAAACATACTCTACTGGGATGACGATAAGATTAGCTTTTGCGGTTCAATCACAAGTTGAACCAGACATTCTTATTGTTGATGAGGCTTTAGCTGTAGGGGATGCAAAATTCCAAGCAAAATGTTTTGATAGATTGAAGCAACTGAGAGAAAATGGAACGAGCATTTTATTGGTCACTCACTCAAGCGAACAAATTGTCACCCATTGCTCTCAAGCCATTCTATTAAATAATGGTGTGGTTATGGACTTAGGTGAGCCAAGACATGTTGTCAATCGATATTTAGATTTGTTATTTGGCAAAGTAAATACATTAGCACTTTCCGAAGAGCAACAGCCTACAATTGAAACAACAAAGCCAAAACATGAATTAAGTACTTCTGCAGATGTATTCGCTACTCGCCCTTGCTACAACCCCTATGAATATCGATGGGGAGATGGAGCAGCTCAAATCCTTGACTTTTATATGGAAGTAGAGAATAAGCCTTATCCTGCATCCATCACTACAGGCCAGCTGATCACATTTCAGATTTCGGTAAGGTTTTTAAGAGATGTGGTTCGGCCAATTTTTGGTATTACTATTAAAACAAAAGAAGGTGTAGCTGTTTATGGTGCTAATTCAGAAACACTTAATGTTGATGAGTTTAAAACCTTCGGTGCTAATGGGAATATCATCCAATCTGAAGTATCATTTCAATGTAAGCTTGCTTCGGGCGATTATTTTGTTTCTTTCGGGGTGGCTTCTCGACAAGGGGAGGACATCATTCCTCATGACAGGCGTTATGACTCAGTTCATTTATATGTTTTGTCTGAGACAAGTTTTTTTGGTCTTGTTGATTTAGGTCTTAAACTCTCTGCACAGGAAGTATGCACATGATCTCTTTACTTTCTAAGCTAGGTTACACTCTAGATTTTAATACTCAGGTATGGTTAAAAGCTGACTGTGAAAGTATTGCTTATAACGACGGAGATGAGGTTGAGAATCGTATCACCTCGGCAATCGCTCACGCTAAGGATGTTTCATTATTTTCACCCGAATTAAAAAAACATTGTATTGATTGGCCTTCTTTATATCATCTTAGTGCTGGTAGAGCGAATATTTTACGCCCTTTTCGGGATATTCTTCCAGATGCGGATGTACTTGAAATTGGTTCAGGTTGTGGTGCTATAACCCGTTATTTAGGGGAATGTGGAGCAAATGTTTTAGCGCTTGAAGGAACATTAAGGCGCGCAGTAGTTACTCGTGCTCGTACTCGTGATTTGGATAATGTAGCGGTAGTATGTGAGCAATTTCATAAATTTGCTAGCAGTCAGAAATTTGATGTGATTACTTTAATTGGTGTGTTGGAATATGCCAATTTATTTATGCCTGGCGAGAGTCCAGTACACAATATGCTTCAACAAGTTAAATCTATGTTAAAACCCGAAGGTCGACTCATTATAGCAATTGAAAATCAGCTAGGGCTCAAATATTTTGCTGGGGCTCCTGAAGATCATCATGGTCAACCTTTATATGGAATAGAAGGACGTTATAAAGAAAAACAACCAACAACTTATGGGCGACGCACTTTAAAAAATTATCTCCATCAAGCAGGGTTTATAGAGAATCATTTTTTTGTTCCATTCCCTGATTACAAATTACCGTTGTCCATCATTACTCAACGCGGTTTCTCCAATCAAGAATTTGATCCGGGAATGTTAGTAACACATGGTGTAAGAGCAGATCCACAATTGCCTCCCCATTTATTTTTTTCACTGGAATTAGTTTGGCCCGTTGTTTTAAAAAATGAACTCGCACTTGATCTTGCGAACTCCTTTTTAATTGTGGCTCAAACCTCAAAAATTAAATTACCTGCGCCAGAAGTTTTAGCCTACCATTATTCGACTTACCGCTCCAAAGTATTTTGTAAAGAAACTTTATTTTTACAAACTAAAAAGGGAGATATTGAAGTCCAATGCAAATTGCTCGAATCCACGATATTTCAAAATATAGAAGATCAAGAGCTTTCGCATACTTTCGAAAAAAGAGCTGATTATATTAAGGGTAAACTATTATCTTGTGACTTTATCGACATTGTAATACGTGATGGATGGTCTGTAGAGGAAGTTGGCTCATTTTTTAAAAAATATTTATCCATTGTAGTTTCACTTATTTCGAAAAATAATCCAATTAAAGAAATTGACATTGATACACTTCTTTCTGGAAATAGTATTGATTTGACCCCTCTAAATATCATAATTAAGGAAAATGGGGAGCCTCATGCAATAGATCAAGAGTGGGGATGGAACAACTCAATTTCAGTAGGATTTCTTATTTTTCGTAGCTTGCTGTGGCTGAATAATATAATTTCTTGTTACGGTAAACCAGAAAGCACGGTTCCTAATACTTTACTAGGATTATTTTTAGCTCTATATAAAGAAATGGGCTTTGAAATAAGAGAAGACAAAATTCAATCTTACTATGAATTGGAAGTTTTATTTCAATCCAAAGTCGCTCAAGATAAAGTCGTAATACCCCATTTATCATCGTCCCTACGGACTTCTAATCTAAGTCATTTAATTAATGATTATACGAATTATATTCAGAATATAGAAAACACTCTTATAGAGAGAGAGCATCATATAAGAAATTTGGAATATGTAGTTGCAGATAAAAACAGACATACTGAAAATTTAGAACATACTTTTGAAGAGAAAGATCATCATATAAGAAATTTGGAACATATGGTTGCAGAGAAAAATCTACATATTGAAAATTTAGAATGTATCTTTGAGGATAAAGATCACCATATAAGAAATTTGGAATACTTGGTTGCAGAGAAAAACAGACATATTGAGAATTTAGAACATATCTTTGGAGAGAAAGAGAACCATATAAAAAATTTAGAGCGTATGGTTGAAGATAAAGACAGACATATTGGAAATTTAGAGTATATCTTTGGAGAGAAGGATAACCATATAAGTAATTTAGAGCGTATGGTTGAAGATAAAGACAGACATATTGGAAATTTAGAGTATATCTTTGGAGAGAAGGATAACCATATAAGTAATTTAGAGCGTATGGTTGAAGATAAAGACAGACATATTGGAAATTTAGAATATATCTTTGGAGAGAAGGATAACCACATAAGTAATTTAGAGCGTATGGTTGAAGATAAAGACAGACATATTGGAAATTTAGAATATATCTTTGGAGAGAAGGATAACCATATAAGTAGGTTGGAGCATAAGGTTGAAGATAAAGACAGGCATATTGAGAATTTAGAATATATGTTTGCTGAAAAAGAGAGTCATATAAGTAATCTAGAGCATATGGTTGCGGATAAAGACAGACATGTTGAAAATTTAGAGCATATTTTTGCAGGACAAGCGAGCCATATAAGCAGTTTAGAGCATATAGTTGTAGATAAAGGGAGGCATATTGAAAATTTAGAGTGTATGTTTGCAGAGAAAAACAGACATATTGAAAATTTAGAATGTTTGTGTGCAGATAAAGACAGGCATATTGAAGATTTAGAATATATGTTTGCAGAAAAAGACAGGCATATTGAAAATTTAGAATATATGTTTGTAGAAAAAGACAGGCATATTGAGAATTTAGAATATATGTTTGTAGAAAAAGACAGGCATATTGAAAATTTAGAATGCATGTTCGCCGAAAAAGAGAGCCATATAAGTAGTTTGGAGAGTATCGTTGCAGATAAAGACAAGTATATTGAGCGTTTAGAACATAGGTTTGGAGAAAAAGGGAATCGTATAAAAAGCTTGGAACAAATGGTTGTAGATAAAGATAAATATATTGAACATTTAGAAAACATTTCTTTATATAAAAACAGAAAAATATTATTTTTAGAGCAAATTATAAACTCTTTTAAAAAGAAAAAAATTGTGCAATTTTCTTTGTATATCAGGAAAAAAATAATAAGGAATCCGATCAAAATCTGTAGTAAAAGTACTTTTTTTGATAAAAAATGGTACTTAGATTATTATCCTGATGTCAGGGTATCGGGATTAGATCCAGTAATTCATTACATAAAATATGGTGCTGCCGAGAAACGAGATCCTGGTCCTAATTTTTCAACTAGATATTATTTGGAAGAAAATCCAGACGTAGAAAAAATGGGTATTAATCCGTTAGTGCATTATGAAATTCAAAAAAATTTTTTGATTGAATGACTAGGCTTGTTCTTGTTTAAGGCAGAAGAAAATATTAAAAAAATCAGGGTTGTATTATTTAATTTAATACACTAAAGTATTCCAGCATTGGCTAAATGAAAGCTTTAAATTTCTAAAAGTATTAGGTTTACTTAAACTAGGGAAAAAATGTTTCGATTCATGGAGATTTGGCGTAGAAGTAGAGTATTAAATAAAAAAACGATTAAGATTTGTAGTAATAGTATTTATTTCGATGCTAATTGGTATCTGGAGCGTTATCCTGATGTAAAAGCTTCCGGCCTAGATCCGCTGTTTCATTTCGTAAAACATGGCGCATTAGAAAGACGCGATCCTGGTCCTAATTTTTCAACTGCCGATTATTTACTCGAGTATCCTGAGTTAGAAAAAAAAGGAATCAATCCTTTAGTGCACCTCGAAAAAACGCGTAAAAAGTTGTGGAATACTAAAAAAAATTATCAAGACTGGGTTAGGTTATATGACACTATAACGAATCGAGATAGAAACTATATTAAGGAGAAGATAGCCACTCTAAAATATACGCCTACTATTTCTATAGTTCTGCCCGTGTATAACACACCTGAAAAATGGCTAAAACTAGCTATCAATTCTGTTTTAAAACAACTCTACCCTTATTGGGAGCTTTGTATTGCTGATGATGCTTCTTCTGCTACTCATGTAAAAGAAATTTTAAGTGATTATGTTAAAAATGATTCGCGCATTAAGGTCATTTATCGTGAAACGAATGGCCATATTTCTGAGTCTAGTAATAGTGCATTACAATTAGCGACAGGCGAATTTATTGCTTTATTAGATCATGATGATGAATTATCGGAACATGCATTATATAAGATCGCAGAAGAATTAAATGATTATCCTAATGCAGCATTAATTTACAGTGATGAAGATAAAATTGATGCTCAGGGAACACGCTGTGAACCTTATTTTAAGTCAAATTGGAATCCAGATTTATTTTATAGCCATAATTTTATTAGTCATTTAGGTGTTTATAGACGTTCGGTAATTAACGAAATAGGTGGATTTCGTAAAGGCTATGAAGGAAGCCAAGATTATGATTTGGCACTTCGGGTTATTGAAATTATTACGCCAGATCAGATTCGTCATGTTCCACATGTTTTATATCATTGGCGGATTGTTTCGGATTCAGTGTCAAATTCAAAAGCATATACATGTGAAGATGCAGCAAGATATGCAATTCAAACACATTTAGAGCGTCAAAAGGTAATTGGTGCCCAAGTAGTCCAAAATCCTTTTTTACCAAATTTTCATCGTGTTATTTATCCTTTGCCTACGGTTCAGCCTTTGGTGAGCATAATTGTTCCCACAAAAGATAAAGTAAATGTGCTTAAATGCTGTATAGAGAGTATTCTTAAAAAAACTGAATATTCCAATTTTGAGGTGCTTATTGTTGATAATCAAAGTCAACAACAAGAAACACATGCTTATTTTGAACAATTAAAGCATAATCAAAAAATCAAAATTATTTCTTATCGTAAACCCTTTAATTATTCAAAAATCAATAATTTCGCAGTAGCACAGGCCCAAGGAGAAATAGTACTTTTTCTCAATAATGATACCGAAGTTATTTCTTCTAGTTGGTTAACAGAGATGGTTAGTCAGGTTATAAGGCCTGAGGTTGGAGTGGTTGGCGCCAAACTTTATTATCCTGATGATACTATTCAACATGCAGGTGTTATCGGAGGTTATGGTTTAGTAGCTGGTCATATATTTTCCAGGTGGCCTAGAAAAAAACATGGCTATATGGGAAAGGACTCATTGTCACAGAATTTTTTGGCGGTTACGGCTGCATGTATGGCTATGCGGCGTGCTGTATTTGCAGAATTAGAGGGGTTTGAAGAAAATACTTTGGCAGTCGCTTTCAATGATGTCGATCTTTGTTTGCGTGCTTATAAAAAAGGTTATAGGATTCTTTGGACCCCATATGCCGAATTATATCATTATGAATCTTTAACAAGGGGGAAGGCCCAGACCGAAGAAGAAAAGGCCCAAGAAAAAAAAGAAGTTATTTATATGGTGAAGTATTGGAGTGATTTACTGCAAAACGATCCATTTTATAATCCTAATTTAAGTTTATCATGCAGCTATTATTCTTTGGCATTTCCTCCTAGACGTTCTAAAATTACAGCTCCTGTCACTGTTATCGAATCAAAAGAGAGGTATTTAGCTACCGAGAGTTTTGCTGAGTCTTTACTTGATGCTCAGGGTTCATTTGTGGGCAGTCTAATTCCCCCCGCCGAATTTGATAAAGATTATTATTTAACACTTTATCCTGATGTTGCAAATGCCGGTATAGATCCTTATTGGCATTTCATCAATCATGGAAAGACAGAGGGGCGAAGAGGAAGCCCTTTTAACTTATATAAGGATGTCATTCCATTTAACGATACAAAAGAAACCGTGCTCTTAGTAAGCCATGATGCGTCTAGGACTGGTGCACCAATACTTACTCTTAATATTGCTCAAGAATTAAAAAAACAATTCAATATAGTTATTCTGCTTTTAAACTCTGGGAGCATAACTTCATTTTTTGAACAAACCTGTAATACTATAATAAGCATCGATAGATCAATTCATTCGAATAAGGTTTTTACAGACAATTTGGTATATCAAACAGTCCAGCATTATAATATTCAATTCTCAATTGTTAATTCTATTGAGTCATTTTATGTATTGGAGCCCTTAGCGAAACGTTTTATTCCTAGTATCCTTTTAATTCATGAGTTTGCAACGTATACACGTCCTCATTGTAAGTTTATGGATGCTTTCTTGTGGGCGGGAAAAATAGTTTTTCCGGCTAAAATTGTTCAAGATAATGCCATCAGTAATTACACGCAAAATGGGATTCATTTGACTCATATATTTTCTCAAGGTAAATCAAATATACCTACAGAACCTCATCATGAAGCTGATATTAAAAAAGACAGCCTATATGATAATTATCAATCCCAGTCTAAGCCTTTTTTAGTTTTAGGTGTTGGTTCGGTACATTATCGAAAAGGAGTTGATCTATTTATTGCAACGGCAGCAGAACTTAAGCGATCTTACCCGCAATATAATATTAAAATGTTATGGGTTGGTTCAGGATATGATCCTGAGCATGATATTTCTTATTCCTGTTATTTAGCAGCACAAATTGAACGCTCCGATTTAACGGGTCACTTTGAATTGATTGATGAAGTTTCTAACTTAGAGGCGTTGTATCAACAGGCCGATTTGTTTTATTTGTCCTCTCGTTTAGATCCCCTGCCTAATGTGGCTATTGATGTCATGATACTTGGAAAACCTCTGATTTGTTTTGATCAAGGAACTGGAATAGCTGAGATCTTACAGCAGGATTTCAATACTGCTGAATGCATCATACCTCATTTAAGCATTATTAAAGCAACACAAAAAATTGTTCAACTCCATCAATCGCCCGAATATTATTCTTTAATTTCATCAAAAATCAAAACAATCGCTCAAAATAATTTCAATATGGCTGGTTATGTTTCTAATTTGCTGCTTCTTTCGAAGAATCAAAGCTCGCTGGTAAGGCAAGAAGAACTTGATTGTATTACTCTAGAAAGTTCCGCTTATTTTAAAGAGGATTTCTTTTTAAAAACGGGTGTGAGTAGACAGGAGGCTATACGAAAATATGTTCGATCTTGGCATAGTAAAGTAGGTTTACTTAGAAAACCAGCACCAGGATTTAATCAAACAATTTATCATATTTATAATCCAGACAGAGGGGGGATAGTAGAGCCCTTTGCCGACTATCTTCGTTCGGGAAGGCCAGAAGGACCTTGGCAGGAACAAGTAATTACTCCAAATGATAGTTTTATTATTCATGAGAAAAAAGTACGATGCGCTATTCATATCCATGTTTTTTATGCGGATCTTTTAAAGGACCTCATGGATCGGATTCAACTTAATGAAACAGCTTTTGATGTTTATGTCAGTACTAATGAATTCTTATTCGAACAGGTGTCTCAAATTTTAGCAGATTACCAACAAATTAGTACTAAAGTTAGAATTGTTCCCAATAGAGGTAGAGATATTGGCCCATTGATAAGTGAGTTTGCTGATGAATTACAAAAATACGATGTAATCGGCCATTTCCATACTAAAAGAAGCTTAGACATTAAAAATGCTCAATTTGCTCGTGATTGGTTTCTTTTTCTTATAGAAAATTTGTTAGGCGGCCAACATTTAATGGCTGATCGAATTATGAATGAATTTAAAAAGGATGTAAAAATTGGTTTAGTTTTTGCTGATGATCCGTATTTATTAGATTGGGGAAAAAATAGAAGTTTTGCTGAGGAATTAGCAAAGCAAATGAAGCTTTCTGATATACCCGATCATCATTTTAATTTCCCTGTAGGGACTATGTTTTGGGCAAGACCTGAAGCAATTAAACCTATATTTGAATTACAATACTCATGGGATGTGTATCCTGAAGAGCCATTACCTTATGATGGTTCGATCTTACATGCAATGGAAAGACTTATTCCAATTATTGTATCAAATCAAGGATTTACACAGGCATTAACTAATATACCCGGTCTAACACGTTAATTTATAAGTTGATCTGAATTTATGAAGATATCTGATCTCAATATCTTAGTATTAGGTGGTAATGGCTTTATTGGCTCTCATTTAGTAGATGCACTTGTGGAGCAAGGCTGCTCAGTCAGAGTATTAGCACGCTCATCAACCCCTGCCTATTCAATCAATATCAATGCAAAAAACTTTCAGTATATTAGAGGTGATTTTGCTAACGAGTTAGATATTGCCAAAGCGATGCAGGGTTGTGATATCTGCTTTCATCTGATTTCTACTGTCTTACCAAAAACATCTAATTTAGATCCTATTTTTGACTTAGAAACAAATTTAATAGGGTCGGTTAGATTATTAAATCATGCAGTTAAGGCAGGGATAAAAAAAATTATTTTTCTTTCATCAGGAGGAACGATTTATGGTGCTCCATTGTATCTGCCGATTGATGAGAATCATCCTACAAACCCCATTTGCTCCTATGGTATTGCAAAGTTAGCAATTGAAAAATACCTGGCGTTATATAATCAACTTTATGGCCTTGACTATACAATATTGAGATTATCTAATCCATTTGGGGAAAGGCAACGCATTTATTCAGCACAAGGTGCTATTGCTGTATTTTTGAGAAAAGCTTTATATCAAGAACCAATAGAAATTTGGGGCAATGGATCAATTATAAGAGATTATATCCATATATCAGATGTAATAAAAGCAATGCTTAAGTCTATGACTTACAAAGGATCAGAGCACATATTTAATATAGGATCAGGAAAAGGAATCAGCTTAAACGAAGTACTCAATGAAATTGAAATCACTACTGGAAACAAAGTTGAGCGAACTTACACACCAGGTAGGAGATTTGATGTATCAACAAGTATTCTTGGGATTGGGCTTGCGGTACGAGAACTTGAATGGAGTCCAAGTGTAACATTTAAAGATGGGCTTAGGCATATGGTAGATTGGATTCATGAAAACCAATATAAGGAAATGGATTTCAGTGTTCGATGACATATAAAAATCATTACATTTGAAAGGAAAAATGTGTTTATTCATTCAGTTAGCTTTAGGTGATTTATATTCCCAAATCCAAATAATCAAGAATTGGCAGAAGTTGTAATAATATCAATTTTATATAAAAATAAGTTGTAATTTATAATAAGGACAGTTTTAATGTTAGGAATACTTTCAATTAGGGAACGCTTTTCAGCCGTAATTGCATCCTTTGTTCTCGCTATAGTAGCTCTTTTTATTAATTTCAATTTAAGTTTTTCTCCACATTATACGGATTTTATAGTGGGCAACATTACATGGGGTGCTCAAACAAAACTGCAAGATTTAATTGCTGTACCATTGTTTATAACTGTTCTATTTTTGGGATTTTTATTGCTTCAATTGGCACTCGCGAAGCAAAAACATATATTTGGTAATGAATATACTAATAAGTTAGCAAGCCAGTTTCTTTGGTGGTCATTGCCTTCTATCATTTCCCTTTCTAGTCTTTTTTTAGGTAAATCGATGGATAAGCAGTTAATTTACCTATCCGCTGTGGGTATCATAGTGCTAGGAGTTAGTGTTTCTTACCACACTTGGAAAAACGTAGAAACCAATCCACTTGTCATTAGTTTATGTATGTTAATGGTTTTTTTAATTGGTTTTTTTCCAATAGAGACTGCACTTTTGTTGGGCCGTTTTTCAGTAGTTAGTAATGTTAATCTGGATTATTATGTAAAAATAATGCACATCATTTGGGGAGTTGGTACTCTATTTATGATGTTGTATTCAATTAAATATCCAAAAAAATTAAATCAACTGCTCACCCAACTTGTTTTTATTGGTCAAATCGGGTTACCAATACTTTTTCTTACATTGTATCCCGCTAATCTTTTGAAACCTGACGGTGCTTTAACACATTACCAAACACAAATATCTCTTAAAATTCTTGTGTTAATCATGGTTATCTGGGGGATATACGATGTAGTAAATCGATATTGCAAGTATAAGTATACTTCTGAAGATTGGCTCAATATTTTTTCTCCAGTAGCTTTTTTTGCCTTATTTCTTGGATTTAAAATTGGAATCACTTCTGCGCCGTTAATTAACCCTGACGATTATCATTTTGGAGAAAAACTGTTAGGTTGGTGGTCTTATATGAAGGGCTCACTTCCGTACGTGGACTATATACCTAGTCATGGATTGATTGATGATGATTTAGGTGCTTTTATATCTTATTTTTTTTATGATGGAAGTGCGGCTAGTATATCTGAAGCCTCCCGCCTTGGATTTGCGATTTTATCATTTTTTGCATATATGTCCTTATATCTTTATTCAAGAAGTATTCCTTTAGCATTAGTTTCTTGTTACTTTGCTGGAATTCGATTCAGTTGGCTCTTTTTGACTCCATTTATTTGTCTCTGGTTTAGTGAGTTTTTAAGAAAAAAACCGGAGAATTGGTTGAGTGTCTGGATACTTACAGCCCCATTTTTGATATTGGGAGTACCCCCACAAGGGTTTATATTGGCAGCCGCATCCGGCATCATGGTTTTATATTTCACATGGATATTACTAGTCCACTCTAAAAAAGTAAGATGGAAAAATATTATATTATCATTGCTTTTTTTGGCCATTTTAGGGTTGACAACGTCATTGATTCCATTGCTTAAAGCTGCAATTCAATATGTAATAGAAAATGGAGCCATCAATCAAGAGGCTTATGGAATTCCTTGGGTTAGCAGCTGGAACATGGAAAGTGGTAGTTTTTTATTGGAATTGATCCGTAATTCTTGGATCCTCATTCTTATGGGGGCTCTACTTTTAATGTACTCAAGTACAAAAAATAAAGAATTGCGTGAAAGTGTTTTATTACCATCTATGGTGACTCTATTATTTTTTGTTTTATTAATTCCATACGCAATGGGGAGAATTGATCCACAAGCTATTTCCAGGCCAGGTCTAGTATCTATTTTTGGATGGTCAATTTTTATCCCTGTTTTAACCTGGAGTTTAATCAAACCATATAATAGAGTGCTTTTAATTTTAGTGGTAGCGTCAATGGGGGCTCTTGAATATGGCTCGTCTATTTCTTTAAATGCGTTTATTTCAGCAGCGACCTCAAAGGTTCCTACAGGCCTGCTCCGGGATGGGCCTAGTTCTGGTCTCCCTAATGTTGGTTATGCTTTCGTTGAAAATGAACATTGGGAGCGACTGATTAAGCTTAATGATTTGCTAAATAAAAAATTAGCACCAAATGAAACTTATCTTGATCTAACGTCTAGAAATGCTCAGTATTATTATTTAAATCGAAAACCTGTGGTGGCTATAACAGCACCATACAATATGGTTTCACCTTACCAACAAAAGAGAATAACAGCACATCTTTCTTTAAATCCACCAAAAGTGGTTCTTATTGAGGGAGCTAATATAATACATGATGGAGGCGGGCTGGCGCTTCGTAATCCATACTTATATCGTTTTGTAGTTGATAATTATCTACCCAGATATGAAAACGGCTTTATTATCGGTGACCTTAAGACTGATAATAAAAATCAGCATACACCATTAATTGATGTTGAGCTTAAAAATTTTACAGATGTTAATTGGGAGCGAGGAGTAAATCGTAATAATGCTGCTGTAATTATTGATAATCCTTTTTTAATTACGCTTCTTAAAATTGGTACTAAAGTACGAGTGAGTAGTAATGACGTTCGATCAATTACCAATATATCTCCTGAAAACAATACAATCTGGTTTGATGGCCCAGTTTTTGATCCTACCCAAATAGGTTACCCACATCGAATTGAAATTGAAAATGATACTCAGTTTGATCAAGACTATAGAAATTTATTATTTGAAAAAGCATTTGCTCATCCTGATCTTCATAAAATACCAGTTGCGTGGGGCAACTCTGAAAATACCTTAAAGAAAAAAATGAATCTAGTTAAAAAATTCGACAACATTACTCCTTCTTTATATGAAATGAGTGTAACAAAAAATGGTTATGAAATTACTGGAGCCGATCCACAGTTAATATTTGATATAAGTGGCTATAGTGTATCTGGACATAATGCAGGCCTTTTGCGACTTAATTTCTCATGTGTGGATAGACAAGGAGAGCCTAGGTTGCAAATATTCTGGTGGGGAGATAAGGAGGGAGGCCCATCAGAAACCGCAAGTATAAAATTCACTGCGGATGATGGAGTATTAATAATACCACTGGATTCTTCGTCACGATGGTTAACATTGAATCAAATCAAAGGAATTAGAATCGATCTTGATAATGCAGTGGCTTGTAAAGCAATTACTGTCAATAACGTTGGTTTATATCAAAGGAATTTTAATTTGTTATAACGTTTGTTAATCAAGATACTATCTATTTGCGTTATGGGAGAAACTAGGTGATGAATATATTTCATCAAAAGAGACTAGTGGGGGTTATCAGTTTAGGCTTGATAATAGTTATAAGCACTCTTATTTTTTCAAATAATATCACTAAAAGTGCTTCTGAATTTCAATTTCGCTCTTATCGAGATGGTTCAGAAGCCCTTGTTTTAGGAAAGATTTTTGCTGATTTAGAAAAGATATCTACTAATCAAGCGAATCTGGGATTTATAGAAAAGGATAAAATAACAAAAAATGCAAATGTATTAGCAAGTTACATGCGAATTGATCATCCCAATATTTTAGTTCCTGTAGATATTAATGATCCTAATTGGGTTCATGGTTTTGGTGTTTCTACTTCTGTTTTTTTGTTAGCACGAGCACAGGTCGCGAAATTAGGTTATGCAGAAAATGAATTAAAGAATGGACAGAAAATACGTTTTTCTAATGGTGAAACAAGAATCATAACAAAAATAGAAGTAAATGATGCGTTTATACAGGTCTATTATTCCGGTGTAAAAATTCCTTTTACCCAGCTTACATTTCCCAGTCAAATAAAAATATTGGATAAAAGCAACTATGTTTTTGATGAATACAAATCTCAATATGGATTGCGAGGGATATTTTTTTCATGGCTTTATAAACATTCTTATTTTTTTTCGACAGTTTATTCACTCCAATTTTTATGTGCTGCCTTAACTGCAATGGTGCTCATTTTACTTTGTCGAGAATATGGATTAGTCTTTGGTAGAGCATTTGGTGTAATATTTGTAGTTTCTGTCTTAGAATCACCTTGGATTGTATCAATTGCACGAAATCTATATTGGGTACCATTTCTTTGGTTTTTTCCTGCACTAATAACAACGTGGATATATAGGTATTCTAAAGACTCGAAGAAAATTGCTTTTTTATATATTCTCTTTTTTTTAGCTATTTTTTTGAAAAGTTTGGCTGGCTATGAATATCTTTCATCTATTGTTCTATTTTCTCTGAGCATTTTTTTTGTAGATCCTTTCTGTCCTATTCCCAAATATAGTATTACAAGTACAATTAAAATTATTGGTGTTCTTTTTGTTTTAAGCGTTTTAGGATTTAGTGCTGCTTTACTTTTCCATGGGAGTATCCGAAGTGATTCAATTATTAATGGGATCAAGAACATATTTCAAAGCGAGGCAATAAAATATACACAATTAAGCAAAGTTGTTGGCAATATTTCTCTTGGTATGGATATGACTCTTTGGGATGTATTAAAAAAATATATCGCTCATTGGGAGAGTCCTGTTATCTTAAGATTAAATAATTCATTTGTTTTTCTTACATTAATTATTTTTACATGTATTTCAATTGCAGTGCAATATCTTATTTCTGATAGCTTAAGACATAGAGATCTGGCCCTAGTAATCTTTATGTCGCTGCCGCCACTTAGTTGGTTAATACTTATGAAGGGCCATTCGGTTATCCATACTCATCTAAATTATGTACTGTGGAATTTTGGATTTTTACCTACAATTATTTTTGTTGCATGGAGGGGCTTGATTTTACTAATTACCAATCATCAAAGAATTTTTTCCTATCAAATATTATTAAAAGAAAAAAAATATTAAGTTTAAAGATGTTGCTGTTTTCAAAGGAATATAATAATGGCTAGAGTAATGTTGTCTGATTTTGAAAATAGTAGGACAAATAATTTCACTGTTTTAAGATTAATTCTTGCTTGGATTGTTCTTATGGGACACTCTTTCCCGATATGTGGAAAAGGTTCTGATTTCATTTCTCTTTTGATTATGCCCTATGCATGGATTGGGAGTATTTCAGTTAGCCTTTTTTTTGCAATCAGTGGCTATCTTGTAACTGCTTCGTTTATAAAGCGAGGTATATTTACTTATTTAACATCAAGAATTTTTAGGCTGTATCCCTGTGTTATTATGTACTCATTTATTATGATACTAGTTATTGGTCCTCTGAGTACAGATATACCGATTTTAGATTATTTTCAAGCACACCCATGGCCGTATTTGTTAAATTCGTATTTATGGGAGTGGAATTATAATTTACCCTATGTTTTTAACAGTAATCCTCTTTCCACTACTAATGGATCTGCATGGACTTTACCTGTTGAATTAAGATGTTATGTATTAGTGGCTTTTTTGGGACTACTAGGTTCATTTAATAGGCGCATAAAAGCAAATATTATATTATTAATAGTACTCTTTATTATAAAATTTCACTTCTCATATCTTCTGATTTTTAGTGAATTGACAAGAGCAGAAGAGCCTCTTACCTATTTCATTCTAGGCTCCCTATTTTGGGTGAACCGACACCTCATTCCGCTTAATTGGTTTATTGCCACCATTGGATTTTTCTGTCTTTTTCTTGGGGTTAAGCTCAACATATATCCTTTTATTGCTCCCCCAATAATCACATATCTTTTATTTATGTTAGTGTACAAAACACCCCATTTAAATGCGGATAAATTTGGAGATATTTCTTATGGAATTTATATTTATGCATGGCCTATACAACAGATGGTGTGGGCTCCTGGACAGAGTGCTTATATGAACATAGTATTCTCAACAATTATAGTTGTTCCTTTGGCATACATTTCTTGGTGGTATATAGAGGCTCCCTCTTTAAAACTACGTTATACACTTGCAGAAAAAATAAAAACTTTTAAATTATTAGGAGCAAATTTCATTTTTAATAAAGAGTTATCTCCGAATTTGTCTTTTTCTGAACGTAATTTTAAACTTCAAACTTTAGATAGGAAACTGCTAACATTTTTTTGTATTTCATTTATTATGATTGCATATACCTATTCCGTTTACTCCATTAACTTAAAAAGACCATCTATAACTCCGTATTATCTAACTGATCAAAATTGGTTAAATGGCATAAATAGAAATGTAGCCGGATTTTTTGTTAGAAACTCACCATTAAATATGGAGTTATACAAAATTGGTAAATTAGTAAAATTTTCTGATGGAGTTTCAAGAGAGATTATTCAAGTAGGAGGCACCGCTACTTATTTAAATATATTTTTAAGTGGAGCTCCTCTAGATGGGAAAAAAGTTGGTTTTCCACATAAAATCGAAGTTGTTTAGTAACCAATTATCATTGCTAATTCATCTAATTACCAAATATACAGATGATTTTTACTTACTAAAGCTATAAATCAGCGATAAGGTAATTGATAAATTGACTTATTTTATATTTACAGATTAGAATGACCTAGATTTTTAAAAGGCTATACCCACTAACATTAAGTATTCTGGGGGGGTAAATGGATTTTTTCCCGATTTTCTTTTCTGTCGTTCTTGTTGTGCATAATCAGTCGGATCAAATCAAAAAAATTGTAATGGATGTTAAAAATGCTATTTCTGACTTGGTTAGTGATTATGAGCTGATTATTATTGATAATGCTTCTGAGGATGAGAGTATTACTACTCTTAAAACCCTTACAGATCAGAATGGATTTCCTAATCTTCAGGTATACGCGTTAACCAAACGTGTTGATACAAATACAGCCTCCTGGGTTGGTTTGGAAAATGCTTTAGGAGATTTTGTTGCGGTCATTGATCCATTTATAGATGATATTAACTTTTTGCCTGAAATGCTTAATAAAGCTGTTTGTGGTGCTGATGTGGTTTTTGCAAATAATAATCAAAAGCCCAAGGAAACCTTTGCTTACCGCTGTGCTTTCTTAATGTTTAACAATCTTTATAGATGGTTCAACGGTGTTAATTTGGCTAAGGAAGCACCGCAATATCGTATTTTAAGTAAGCGAGTCATTAATTTTATTCTTCAGCATCCTCAGCCGGCAATTACTTATAGACATCTGCCAGCTACGGGAGGTTTTACACGAGTTAATCTTAATTACAGTGCAATGCCAAAGATCTCACATACTAAGCGATTAGGGGAGAGTATTAATAGAGGTGTACGACTATTAGTTTCCACCACTCAAGGGCCAATGCGTTTAGTTACTTCGCTTTCTTTGTTTGGTGCTATAGCTAATATTTTCTATTCGGTATATGTTGTCCTCATAGCATTTATTAAGTCAAATGTTACACCTGGTTGGGTTAGTCTATCTCTCCAGCAGTCAGGAATGTTTTTTTTAATTTCTTTGGTTTTACTCGTCCTGGGAGAGTATATACTACATATGACGCGTCTTTCCAATGATGGTCCTCTTTATAATATTGCTCAAGAGTTCACTAGCTCTCGCTTGCTTCGTCATGAAAAATTGAACATTGAAGAAGTAATGTCAAAACCGATTCATCGAGCAAATAAAATTCCAGAGGTAGTCTAAAGATGTCTGCCCTAGATGCAATTATTATCGGAGGCGGATTTTATGGATCTGCAATTGCAATTTATTTAGCGAAACAACGCGGTTTTAAGCATATAGTTCTTGTGGAGCGTGAAGATAGACTTTTAAAGCGCGCTTCTTATAATAATCAGGCTCGAGTCCATAATGGCTATCATTATCCCCGTAGCTTTACGACAGCTTATAGAAGCAGAGTTAATCTTCCTAAGTTCGTACGGGATTGGCCAAATGCGGTGAAACAAGACTTTACTAAACTTTATGCTATTGCTCGGCAAAATTCAAAAGTTACTGCAAAACAGTTTGAGCGTTTTTGTTATGAAATTGGTGCAAAAATTCAATTAGCAAAATCAACTTATAGTTCCTTATTTAATCCTCAACTGATTGAACGTGTATTTCTGGTTGAAGAATATGCTTTTGATACAAGTAAATTAGAAAAATGGGCTATTCAAGAGCTTGAAGAGGCTTGTGTGACTCTACATTTTAAATCAAGAGCAACAGCAATATTTAAAGGTCCTGACAAACTATTAAATGTTGTTGTGAAAAAAGAAAACCGCACTGAAGAATTATTAACTTCTCACTATGTATTTAATTGTACTTATAGTGGACTCAATCAATTTAATGGGGATTATACGGGTACTCAAACTCGTCTTAAACAAGAAATAACTGAGATGGCATTAATGCAAATGCCTTTGGAACTGGAAAATTTGGGGATCACAGTAATGGATGGGCCTTTTTTTTCTATGATGCCATTTCCAGCTCTTGGTATGCACTCATTATCGCATGTACGATATACACCTCATATAAACTGGCTTGATCAACAAGGAGTCGACCCTTATGAACGCCTTAACAATTATGAACAGGCATCTCGCGTTGACCGTATGATAAGAGATGTTAGCCGTTACCTTCCTGCTTTATTCGGAGCTAAATATATAGATTCATTATTTGAGATTAAAACAATTTTAGTTAAAAATGAAAGCGATGATGGTAGGCCTATTTTATTTGAAAAGCATTTAAATTTGTCAGGATTGTTTTCTGTATTAGGCGGAAAGATTGACAATATATATGATGTTTTTGAGAAATTAGATATGGAACAATTTGAGGCAATTAAACCTCTCGAACAAGTGGTTATGGAGTAACGCATGGCTAACGCTTTAATTGGATTTTCTGGTTTTGTTGGTAGCACTTTATTGAAACAAACAAAATTTCACTCTCTTTATCGCTCCAATAATATGAGTACCATTCATGGGCATTCATTTAATCATGTGGTTTGTGCTGGAGCTCCCGCTCAAAAGTGGCTGGCAAACAAAAATCCAGATAATGATTGGCAAAATATTAATACTTTAATATCCCATCTAAAATTAATTCAGTGCCAAACATTTATTTTAATAAGCACAGTAGATGTATTTCACAACCCTATTGAAGTTGATGAAGATTCAGTTATTGATGAGACAGGGCTCCATGCTTATGGTTTGCACCGACGTCAATTAGAAAAATTTATTGTGAGTTTTTTTCCCAACCATTTAATTGTTCGTCTTCCAGGGCTTGTTGGGCCAGGATTGAGAAAAAATGTTATTTTTGATTTTCTAAATAACAATAATTTACATATGATTGATAGCCGATGTATTTTTCAATTTTATCCAATGGTTAATCTTTGGTATAACATTCAACGTGCGTTAGATTTGGGTTTAAAATTAATCCATCTTACTGCAGAACCGATTTGTGTCAGTGACATGGTTGCGGAAGGTTTTGGTAAAACATTTACTCAATCGTTATCTAATATTCCCATTCGTTATGACATGCGTACTCGATATGCTTCATTATTTGACACTGCTGGTAACTATCAATATAGCGCTCGCGAGACTATTCAAGCAATAAGAGCATATGCACAATCAGAACCTCGTCAAATACATGCTGATACTAGTGTGTCATTATGAGACTCGCTATTTCAAATATCGCATGGGATGCAGTCGAAGATAGCGCTGTTGAGCGTTTGCTTCATCGTTATGAAGTAAATGCAATTGATGTAGCGCCTGGGAAATATTTTCCTAATCCAGCATTGGCTACAGATGCAGATGTAACAAGGGTGTTTGATTGGTGGACTACGCGTGGGATTGAAATAACCGGCATGCAAGCATTATTATTTGGCACAACAGGATTAAATGTTTTTGGATCCAAGGAGTCACAAATTAATTTATTAAGCCATCTTACTGATATATGCAGGATTGGCAGCGGATTAGGAGCAAAATATTTGGTTTTTGGCTCACCAAAGAATAGAGATCGTAGTGGAATGAATGATGATGAAACATCTGAAGTGGCATTGTCATTCTTTCAACGTTTAGGAAATATCGCACAAACCTATGGTGTGTCAATCTGTCTTGAACCAAACCCACCTTGTTATGGGGCTAACTTTATGACAACAAGTGCTGAAACAGCACGAATAGTAAAACAGATATCACATCCAGCTATTAAAATGCAATTTGATACAGGGGCTTTAGCCATTAATGAAGAAGACCCTCTTAGTGTATTAGAGGATTGTGCTGCTTTTATTGGTCATGTCCATGCAAGTGAACCAAATTTACTTCCGTTAGGGGATAGCAACACTGATCATAACCGAATAGCTATTGCCTTAAACAAAGCATTACCTAATCATGTAGTATCAATAGAGATGCTTGCAACTCAAAATGAACCTCACATAAAGTCAATTGAGCGCGCAATAAAAACCGCTATTCATTACTATAGGGATAAATAGTCTGGAGTTAACAATGAAGTGGGTTATTTTGATTCTTGGTATTGCATCAAATGCTTCGGCAAGTGTTCTGATTAAAATGGCAATGATGCCACCACGAATATTCCCAACCTTTAGCAATTTTTTTTCAATTTTGGAAAATTGGCCCTTTTTGCTTGGCCTAGGACTGTATGGTTTAGCCTTTTTATTGTACTCAGCATCATTGACACATCTCCCCCTTAATATAGCTCATCCGGTTCTTACTTCTGGAGCTGTTGCAACTGTTGCGTTATTTTCTGTGCTGATATTCGGAGAGCCATTTCATTGGACTACAGGGATAGGGATTATTTTTGTTCTTACAGGTGTAGTCATGATCACTTACAAAGTAGCATAATTTTAAGGAGAGGAGCACAATTATGATTAATGATATTGATCCCAAAATACGTGCTACTTGGCAAATTCCATCATTTAAAAAACAATTCTGGTTGGGGCGCTCACAACCCTGGTGTGTAGTCATACCCGTTATTAATGAAGGCAAACGAATCTCTAGCTTGCTTTCGCGAATGATGTCTCTTGGAATATGTCAAATAGCAGACATCATTATTATCGATGGAGGAAGCACTGACGGTTCATTGCATCAAGAGTTATTACAAAAAAATGAAGTGAGAGGCTTATTGGTTAAATCAGGGCCAGGTAAATTAAGTGCTCAACTTCGTTGCGCCTATTCCTTTGCACTAGATCAAGGATATGAAGGTATTATAACTATAGATGGAAATGATAAAGATGATCCAGAAGCCATTCCCAGGTTTGTAGATGCAATGAAGCAGGGAATAGATTTTGTGCAGGCTTCGCGTTTTATTCAAGGAGGGACGGCAGAAAATACACCTAAAATACGCGATTTTGCCATACGTTATATTCATGCTCCTATGCTCAGTTTATTTTCTGGTTTTAAATGGACAGATACTACGCAAGGATTTAGGGCATATAGCCGAAAAGTCCTGCTTGATCCTAAAGTAGCACCTTTTCGAGATATTTTTATGACATATGAGTTATTGGCTTATCTTTCCTATCGTATACCTAAGCTTGGATATCATTGTGTCGAACTTCCTTCCATTCGGCGATATCCCATAGGGGAGATACCTACAAAAATTAGTGTCTTTAAAGGGAATATATCTGTTTTAAAAGTTCTTTTTCTAGCCTGCTTTGGTCAGTATAACTAATTTTTTAATACAGTTTTTCAGTTACTCTTCCACAAGGAATCACGAAGCGAATTATATTTAATTAATGGATAATAATAATGAATATTAATCAATTGACTATTCGTAAAGCTGTTTTTCCCGTTGCAGGTCTAGGAACTCGTTTTTTGCCTGCCACTAAAGTCTCCCCTAAAGAAATGCTTCCCATTGTAGATAAGCCTTTGATTCAATATGCAGTTGAAGAAGCTTATGCAGCAGGTATACGCCAAATGATTTTTGTGACAGGACATAATAAGCGAGCAATTGAAGATCATTTTGATACCGCGTATCAGTTAGAGGCTGAATTATACAATAATAAAAAAAATGAACTTCTCTCTATAGTTCAATCCGTAAAACCTGAAGATATGGATTGCTTTTATGTGCGTCAACCAAAAGCATTAGGTTTAGGTCACGCCGTTTTGTGCGCAGAGCAACTAGTAGGGACAGAATCATTTGCAGTTCTTCTTGCAGATGATTTGATTATGAGTTCGAAACCTATTATGCAACAAATGACAGAACTTTATGCTGAACATAGATGTAGTATTTTAGCAGTGCAAGATGTGCCTTGGGAACTCACACAAAGCTATGGTATCGTTCAAGGCGAAGCTCAAAATGATCGTTTATTGCGAGTCAACAATTTGGTAGAAAAACCTAAACCTAGCATGGCGCCTTCTAATATTGCTGTAGTGGGGCGTTATATTCTTACTTCTTCTATTTTTGACCAAATTCGTTCTTTACCAACGAGCAGTTTTCCTGGTGAAATTCAACTTACAGATGCAATAGCAACATTATTAAAAAAGGAGGATGTATTAGCTTATCGCTATGATGGAGTACGATATGATTGTGGAAGTAAGCTAGGCTTTTTAAAAGCTAATGTTGAGTTGGGGAAAATCCATCCGGTTGAAGGAGAGGCATTTTCGCAGTGGCTATTGGACACACTTAGCTAGTATTTTTATAAGTATATTTTTAATGATTTCTATACTAGAGCTTAGTGAGTCTTTTGTCATTTCCTTATAAGGACGCTCCTGGGATTTTGCATCTATTTATGCTATCTTAAATTTTTAAATATCCAATGTACAAGGTAGTTTCCATGAATATTTTAGATACAAGAATACCAGAAGTTAAAATTATAGAACCTTGTATTTTTAATGATAAACGAGGTTTTTTTTATGAGTCGTTCCAGGTTAGGCGTTATGAGGAATTGCTGGGTATTCAAGAAGCTTTTGTCCAGGATAACTTATCTAGATCGTCTAAAGGAGTTTTGCGGGGATTACATTACCAAAGTCAACGGACTCAAGGAAAGTTAATCTCTGTTTTAGCAGGGGAAGTTTTTGATGTGGCTGTAGATATTAGATTAGGTTCACCCACCTTTGGATTGTGGGTAGGGGCTATACTTTCTGGAGAAAATAAGCGCCAGATTTGGATTCCTAAAGGTTTTGCTCATGGGTTTTATGTATTAAGTGCTACTGCGGATTTTTTTTATAAGTGCACGGATTATTATCATCCAGAAAGTGAGTTATCAATTAATTATCAAGATCCCGAGTTAGCTATTGATTGGCCTTTAAATGATGATATTCAGCTCTCAGCAAAAGATGTTCAAGCCAAGCCTTTGAATTTGATTGATCCAAAATTCTTACCGAGGTATCAATGAAAATTTTAGTTATAGGGGCTAATGGTCAAGTAGGTTCAGAAGTTATTTTGCAGTTTAGGTCTTCAGGGCATGCAGTTATTGCTCTGACAAGAAAAGACCTAGACTGTGTTCATCTCGATGAAGTGGATTTAGTCTTCTCCTCAATACAACCCGAACTGGTTATTAATGCAGCTGCATATACGGCTGTAGATAAGGCCGAGGATGAAATCAGCTTGGCTCATACCATAAATGCAGAGTTTGTGCAGCAATTAGCTGTATATTGCGCACAGAAGAAAATACCATTAGTTCACTTGTCCACGGATTATGTTTTTGATGGTACTAAAGAGGGGGCCTATAATGAAACAGATATCACTTGTCCTCAAGGCGTATATGCCCAGTCCAAATTAGCGGGTGAGCACGCAATTACCTCCCAACTGAAAGAACATATTATTTTACGGGTGAGTTGGGTATTTGGGATTTATGGAAATAATTTTGTAAAAACAATTTTAAAATTGGCTTCGTCTAGGAATGAATTAAGAGTTGTTGCAGATCAATGGGGTAAGCCTACGGCAGCTCGAGATATTGCCAGAGTATTACTCGCAATTGTTACCAAAATAGATTCCTCATCTTTTAAAGATTGGGGAATTTACCATTATGCTGGAGCGGGTGTAACTAATTGGTATGAGTTCTCGCGAGTTTTTATTGATCTTGCGCAAAAAAAGGGAATGATTTTGCCACTCACACAACTCAGTCCCATCAAAACAGAAGAGTATCTTACTAAAGCGGCAAGGCCAAAGAATTCAGTTTTGGATACAACGAAAATCGAACAAATATTAGATATTCGGTGCCAGAGCTGGAAAGATTATTTGCCCGAAGTTGTGGATAATTTCATAAAACAGAGCACACATCTGGCGGCAAACACATAGCATAAGCTTTTTGATTCCAACGAAACTTTATCCTATTTTTTAAATTAGAAGTAATCGCTTACTCTCCTAGGTTAAAATTAAACTAGGGGCAGCTTTATTCGCCTCACGGATTGGATATTGTTTTGGAAAATTGGTTAATTTGGTGTGGTTTTATACCAACTTATTTATTGAGGATAGACCTCCCGCTTTCGCGGAAGGTGACGAGGTATTTAGATGTTAGACCATCCGCTTTCGCAGAAGGTAACGAGGTTCTGGATGGTAGACCTCCCGCTTTCGCGGAAGGTGACGAGGTATTTAGATGTTAGACCATCCGCTTTCGCAGAAGGTAACGAGGTTCTAGATGGTAGACCTCCCGCTTTCGCGGAAGGTGACGAGGTTCTTAGATATAGCCTCCTGCTTTCGCGGAGGGTAACGAGGTTCTTAGATATAGCCTCCCGCTTTCGCGGAAGGTGACGAGGTTCTTAGATATTAGCTTCCCGCTTTCGTGGAAGGTGATGAGGTTCTTAGATATTAGCTTCCCGCTTTCGCGGAAGGTAATGAGGTTCTTAGATATTAGCCTCCTGCTTTCGCGGAAGGTGACGAGGTTCTTAGATGTTAGACCTCCCGCTTTCGCGGAAGGTGATGGAAGTTCATATACGTGAGGATTTTATGTAGGTTAATAGACTAATAATCTTTTCACATCACTAATTGTTCCACATCAAATTTAATTTGCCTTTTATCATTTTGATCCGCCAGCTGAAGTAAATAAGTCCCATAACTATTTTTACAGAGCTTTCTACCAATTTCTGCAAGCATTTCTTTACTGATCCAACTGTTTTTGTAAGCAATTTCCTCTAAACAAGCAATTTTTAATCCCTGACGATGTTCAATAGTTTGGACAAAAGAACTCGCTTCTAAAAGACTTTCATGGGTTCCTGTATCAAGCCAGGCAAATCCACGTCCAAGCAATTCTACTTGGAGATTGCCGCATTCAAGGTAGAACTGATTAATACACGATATTTCTAATTCGCCTCGATAGGATGGTCTTACTTGTTTGGCAATATCTACTACTTGGTTGTCGTAAAAATAAAGTCCAGTCACGGCATAGTGTGATTTGGGATTTTTAGGTTTTTCCTCAATAGAGATAGCCCTCATTTGAGCATCAAACTCTACGACGCCAAAACGCTCAGGATCCTTTACTGGATAACCAAAAACGGTAGCACCTGTTTGGCGGGCAGCCGCTTCCCGTAACTGTTTGGTAAAGCCATGGCCATAAAATATATTATCACCAAGTACCAAACATACATTATCTTGACCTATAAACTCTTGGCCAATAATAAATGCTTGGGCTAAACCATCGGGTCTTGGTTGTAATGCATATTGTAACTGTATGCCAAACTGTTCCCCATTTCCTAAGAGTCGTTGATAGGCGGGATAATCTTCTGGAGTAGTAATTACCAAGATTTCACGAATACCCGCTAACATTAAAACGGATAAAGGATAATAAACCATGGGCTTATCATAAATAGGGAGCAGTTGCTTTGAAATGCCTTGGGTTATAGGATAAAGACGTGTTCCGGAGCCTCCTGCGAGCACAATTCCTTTCATGCTGATAATTCCTTTTCAATAACTTTGGATTGTTTTTGTTGTAGTTTGTTTAAAATAGCTTGGCACCAATTTTGATGATCGAGATACCAAGCTACGGTTTTCCTCATTCCTGACTCAAAGGTTTCTTGGGGTTTCCATCCTAATTCTCGTTGAATTTTTGTTGCATCAATTGCATAACGACAATCGTGGCCTGGCCGGTCTTTAATATGCGTAATTAAGTTTTTATACGAAGAAATGTATGGCGGTTTTTGCGGCACTAATTCTTCTAATAATTCACAAATTGTATGGACTACTTCAATATTTTGTTTCTCATTATGTCCGCCAATATTATAGGTGGAACCGATAATGCCATTTTTTAAGACCATGTAAAGGGCATGAACATGATCGTTAACATACAACCAATCTCGAATCTGAGTTCCATTGCCGTAGACAGGTAAGTTTTTTCCGGCAAGGGCATTGAGAATGATGACTGGAATTAACTTTTCAGGATATTGGTATGGGCCATAATTATTAGAGCAATTCGTGATTATTGTGGGTAATCCATAAGTTCTGTACCATGCTCTTACTAAATGATCGGAGCTTGCTTTACTTGCTGAATAAGGAGAACTTGGCGCATAAGGAGTGGTCTCCGTGAAGAGCTCTTTGGTATTATCTAAATCACCAAAAACCTCATCTGTAGAGATGTGATGAAAGCGAAATGATTCACGTCGATTTATTGGCAATGATTGCCAATAAACCCGGGCCACTTCAAGTAAGTTATAAGTCCCAATTATATTCGTTTGAATAAATTCAGCAGGCCCATCAATCGATCGATCCACATGACTTTCTGCTGCTAAGTGCATGATTGCATCAGGCTGAAATGCGGAAAAAATATGATTTATTTGATCATGAGAGCGAATGTCGACTTGTTGAAAAATATGACGTGGATTGTTGATAATGTTATTAAGTGATTCTAAATTTCCAGCATAGGTGAGTTTATCTACATTGATTACTGTATCTGTTGTGTTCTCAATAAGATAGCGTACCATTGCCGAACCAATAAACCCTGCACCACCAGTAATTAAAATTTTCATATATTAAATTGATTACCTCTGAAACGTCCCTATTATCTTTAAGATGCTTAAAATTATATCTTATTGATTCTTACCAATTATTCTCAATCACATAGGTTATTGTCAAGAGTCAGGTATTTTATTAAACGTATTGTTAATATTGCTACTATGACCTAGTCAAAATGATATAGATTTCTCTGCATTATGCTTAGCGCGTGTTGTAGGTTACTATCCTTAAATACATCCTATTTTTATTCATTTTCGGGAGTGGTCAATAAAAAAATGAGGCAACTTGTTAGGATCTCAGTAAATGCCATTGGCAGTGTGAATTTACGCAAAGAGTGTTCAACTATCATGCATGATGAGATAATTTCAATCCAACTATGGCAATAATGATTAAAGCAATGCAGCTGATTCGTATTAATGTAGCGGGTTCTCCAAGAAAATAAATGCCATAAATAACTGCACCAACTGCTCCTATACCTGTCCAAATTGCATACGCAGTTCCAATCGGTAATGTTTTTAAAGATTGAGCAAGGAATGCAAAACTTAATACCATGGCAAAAATGGTTATGAGTGAAGGGTAAAGCTTTGAAAAACCTTCAGTATCTTTTAATTTTACTGCCCATACTACTTCTAAAAGTCCTGCCAGAAATAAATAAACCCATGCCATATTGTTCCTTAACTAATGTGTATTATCCTGGAAAAAATACGATTATTTTTATGAATTCTATTCTTTTTCCAGGATAATTAGAACTGATAAGTATAGAGAATTTATCAAAAAGCCTAGTTTTTTAATAACAAGTGCTATAATTTTTAGCATCCCCATTAAAATAAGTTTTATGTTGTATGGCTACAATTAAAGATCTCAGAGATGCTCTTGATAATTATTTATCAAATCCCCAGCTCAATAATCTTGCTTTATTTAATCGTATATTGAATGAACTATCAAAAAATGAGGTTCAACGATCCGAACTTAATTTATTAATGGAACAAGAAAAATGGCTGATCCAACTGTCGAAAGCTCAAAAAGATGATCGTGTAACGTCTATCTTAGAGGTTTTTAAAAATCATGACTTTAAGATCCCCGCAGAGACGAGTGCAGCACCAAATTTATTACCTTTTTATGTTCATCCCAAAAATAGGGCAGATTTAAGGCTTAAAGATTTTCTCGCCTATCCACAGGTGTTGACTTGGGATGAAGTATATTCCGATCATAAACCGCAACTAATTAGTTGTATTACTGAAAAAGGCAATTCACTTGATTTAGTGACTTACAATGTAGCATTAACCGGTCCCTTAATGGTTAATAACATTCGTGATAAAGATAATACGGTGCAAAGCAGTTTATGGAAGGGGGTTGTTGAAACAAAATATAATCTGAATCGCTTTAATGAAGCAAACGAATCACAAAGTAATGATGCCAAGGAAATAATGGGTCGTATGCATGCTGAGCGCGAGCAAAGACTCATTAAAACGTTAAAGAATCAAGCCATGTCGGGTAAGCCAATTCTTTTATTACAGGAAACTACTGAGGATTTTGCTAATAAATTGAAAAAAGAATTAGGTGACGGCTGGGGGGTTAAGTTTTCGGGTGATGGTAAAAATATTGCAACTTTATGGGATATGAGCAAGCTTACTTTAGCGGATGAGCAAGTTGAAGAAAATCCTAAAAATATAATTAGTTCAACAAATTTTATCTATCAAGGTGAAACTATTACTATCTCCAATGGTCATATCCCTCATGCAGATACTGCTAAAGAGGGTGAGCCCGCTGTAATTGAAACCTTACAAAACTCTAAAAATCATTTCTTTTGTGGTGATTTTAATCGCCGTCTTCCACCTCTTGATGATGGATTTCATCATAATGGCACAGGGAATAACAATTATAATTCACGTGAAGAATATGATTGTACGGATGGTGGATTTACATTTAGAGACGGGCAGATGGTTCGATTGGAATCACAAATTATCGATGAGCAAACAGGCCGTATTGCCAAACGGCGTGACGTAACGGTTGCTGAAGCTTTGGTAAGTGATACTTTTCAAGAATGTATTTTTCCTAAAAATTATTATCTAGATGGATTCCATGAAAAAATTTCTAGATTGAACATTGCGATGGACTCAATGTCACTTGAGAAAAATATTTATAATGTGTCTCGAGTAACGATTAAATCCAAAAATAACATCATTAATGAACTTGCAAAGGAATTTCCATACCTGGAAGGAGCTAAAAATAGTGAAGGAGAATTTACCTATGTAATATATACTAGTCCTTATGTGATGCAGGCTAAATTAATAAATGGACTTAATCAAAATCCGAATAAAAATATTGAGCCATTACTCAAAGCAACGAGTCAAGCTCTGGACTCTAATTCAAATTCTTCTTTAAAGCGACAAGCACTTAATGATTTTAAAGCTGCGACAGGGGCAATGGTTGCTTCAAAAAGTAAACGAAGTACCGGATTTAAAATATCTTCTGTGGTTGCCGCTGTTGCAACTGTAGCGCTAATTGCTCTAGCAATAGTCTTCTTGCCTCCTTTAGGCATTGCTGCTGGAGTTACTGCTTTAATCGCTACTGGACTTGGTGCAAAAGGAGTATCTGACGGAAAAAAAGCGAAGCAGATCACGGCAGCAATCACTGCTGGCGAACAGTTAATCAACAAGCAAATGGAACAAGAGAGGCTGCAAAGAAGGACAAAACCGCTAGGCGCTGATTCGCCTTCTGCACGCAAAAAAGCCGAGGAACAAATTAAAGCTTCAAAAAATGAAAGACTATTATTAGCAACTGGAGTTTCTAATCAAGCTCAAATGATACAGCAACTATTGGCCAAAGATAAGAAAATGTCTGTTTCTAAAGAAGAGAAACTTGCCCGAATTCATGAAAAAACTAAGGGTGAGTTACGAAATGAGGGGGCTACACAGGAGCAGATTGAACATGCTTTGGCAAAATTTACTATGGATACTCCCGATCATTTGGTTAATTTGGCCTACCAATCTACTTTAAGCAATGTATCTAAACCAATATTTGATGCTTATGACAGTGACTCTGAAATTGGTATGAGATGGCAAGCTCTTAGCAAAGAGCAATGGGAGAATATGTCCATGCTCGAAGAGTATTTAGATCAACAGGATTACAAGCAAGCCGCAGGAGTTTTAAAAAAACTTCCATCCGATATACGTCAAAATATAGGGATGTATTTTAAACCGGGATCTGCAACTTTAGAAAGTTTAAAGCATGCTATGTTAGATAAAACATTTAGAGAAGCAAGAGTCAGTAGGGATGTTAAATTAGATAGAACACAGCAGCAAGAGGATACTTCAGGAAATCTAAAACCAGAGGTGTCTTCAAACTCACCCAAGGATACCCTTCCCCCTTCTTGCATAATCTGATATTTTTTATTTGCATTCAATAAAATTATTTAAACAAATCTGAATGGGATCCAGTCCGAGACAGTCTTAATAACTGCACGCTTTCATTTTTAACAATTTTATATATCAGCAACCAATCAGGAGTTATATGACATTCTCGGTATCCTTGCCAGTCACCTGATAGATTATGATTCTTATGTTTTAACTCCAATGGCCTTTTATTGGTCAATATGCATGATTTGTGCAATAAAAATAACTATAATTTAATTACACATTTTAAAAAAGGATTGGTATGGAAGGGAATAAACTATATTTATTCACAATTTTCACAGCCATAAATACATGAGTTCTCGTTAAAATTGCTTGAGCAATGCCCACACTTTTCACATTGATAAATCCCATCAAAAACTGATAAGCAACTTGCGCAAACCAGGTGATCATCTAAATAGCCAATTGAGTTGTTAGTACTGCATTCTGTACAATATGCAAATTCATGAGGTGATCTATAATCGTCATAAATGGATACAATAGAATTAATAACTTCATCCCTATTTATATAAATTTTTTCATTACATTCATCATTAGTGCAAAAATTGTTCTAGCTCATACACAATTAACTGTTTTACAGTTGCATTTTAATTTTTGAATAGAATCAGATCATTTCTACTTAAAGTCTACTTTTCGAAGTAATCAGACTTATATATTGAATCCAAGACTCACCATAGCAACCTATCTAAGGACCTTCTCTTTGGTTTTGAGATTAGAATGTAATTACATTCCTTTGACCAAGATGGTATCGTAAGGAGTTGAAAATTGGACAGTTTGCTCTACAAATGAGAGCAAAAAATACTTTTCTTGATTTACACGTCTTTTTCTTTAATATGATTATAACGAGTTAGATAAAATCTGTTACAAAGCATACGAGGTTTGCTTCTCATTACAGTAAGCACTTCATATTAACGAAATTTTGGCAATTTAATTGAAAAATAAAGCAATACTCATTTCAAGCATGGGTAACATTATAGAATGGTTTGATTTTGGGTTATTTATTTTTATGGCCCCAATCATTGGGGCAAAATTTTTTCCTCAAGAATCAGCAAGCACTTCAACTATTGACGCTTTAATGGTATTTGCAATTGGCTTTCTTTGTCGTCCTATTGGCGGTATTTTTTTTGGTTATTTTGGAGATACTCGCGGCCGGGCAAAAACATTAAGAATTTCAATACTCATTATTACATTATCCACCTTCTTTGTTGGCATTATTCCATCTTATGATGAAATAGGATTATTAGCTCCGACCCTATTTATTTTACTGCGATTAATTCAAGGATTATCCATAGGTGGTGAATACAGCGGTATAATGATTTATCTGGCTGAATCAGCTTCACCTAAACATCGGGGATTTATCACTAGTTTTGCAGCAAGTGGAGCAAATTTAGGGTTTTTATTTGCAACATTAACATTAATATTACTTAATTTATTTTTTTCTGTAGAAACTATCAATACTTGGGCCTGGCGATTACCTTTTCTTGTAGTAGGTATATTCGGTTCATTACTTACATATTATCGTTTTCAATTATCTGAAACCAAGGTGTACTCATATTTAAAAACAAATCATCTTATTGAAAATAGACCCTTTATAACAGCTATGAGATATGCCCCTTACCTGCTCATTAAAATTTTGGGGCTTACTTGTATGAGCGCCACATTTTATTATTTTTTTGTTGGTTATATCTCCACCTATTTAGAACATTACATGGGTTTCCCCTTCAAAACAGCGTTAACTTTTCAAACTATCATATTAATTACCATGTTATTTATCGTCCCCTTTGGAGGAGTTTTTGGAGATTATTTTAGTCGAAAAAAAATGATAATAATCACAAGCTTAGCTATTATGTTATTAATTTTCCCTTGTTTTTATTTATTGCAGTTTAAATCATTATTAATGACTTCTTTAGCTCTAGGTATAGCAACCCTTCTTAGCTCCTTAGACCAAGGTAATACCATGACAGCAATTATTGAAAATTGCCCTGAAAATATACGTTACAGCGGCATAGCTTTTTCATACAATTTAGGAAATGCCTTATTTGGTGGGACTACCCCGCTAATTGTTACCTTACTTATAAACAATATTAGTCCTACAGCCCCCTCATATTATCTATTTTTTATGACCATTATAGGTTTGATTACAGCAATAACATTGCTTCCAAATAATCAATCCAGAAAGGCAATTTCTCCCGTACGGCCACCAGATCTATCGGTTTTGCCCATATTAAGCAAAACTAATAAGTAGGTGCAAAATCTAGAGGTATTTGGCTTAAATTTTTGTAAATAAAAAGTACACTATCGTATAAATATATCGAAAAAACAGTAGCCGTCACAATCAATTCTGCACTACATGGTTTTTAAGAGGTGCGTCTTCTGCATTAAGCGAACAAATTATCACCCAATGTGAAAACCGATTCAAAAATGCGCTATATTTAAACACACGGCACAGCTGGGGACAGCAATGACTGTGAGGGTATAAACGAAGGGGCCTCATTGCCGGCCCTTTCACCCCGCTAGGATATTTTTGGAGGGTATTTTTATGTTAACAATGTCTCTGTTCGGTAACATGAAAACTGGTTATTGAGAAATTTTCATCAGACTCATTCTTTGTAAATTCTCTTTATCAGACGATAAAGACAGAAACTCTAATGTATCTTAAAAAGATTTGTTTGAAGCTTAATTTAAACAAAAACTTAGGGCAGCCATTCAGTTCCCGACG
Source organism: Legionella santicrucis (assembly GCF_001468135.1). Classification (GTDB taxonomy): domain Bacteria; phylum Pseudomonadota; class Gammaproteobacteria; order Legionellales; family Legionellaceae; genus Legionella; species Legionella santicrucis. Next base: position 240,674 of record NZ_LNYU01000024.1, read on the forward strand.
TCCCGCGGGACGTTGCGTTTTGGACGACGAATTGTCAACAGTCCCTAATTCATCTCTTTCTTTAACATGGAAGTACCAAATTTTGATTATTGTTTAAAAAGTTTTATCCACCCGAGTTTTTGTTTGTGGCGAGACCTTTTGAGTAAAGCAAGATCAAGGATCTTTTTAATATCGGATCTTTTTAAAAACTCAATGAGTTCTTTTTTATTGCTAGTATGCGTGATGTCTTTTAGTTTTTCCAATCGCTTTTCAACGGCTTTGATAGACACATAACATGCTTTGGCGATTTGCTTATAACTCAAACCTTGAAGTAAATAATATCCTGTATGCGCTAAGGTATAATTCAGATCAAGGTGTTTTCCTTCTACATTAATTGAAATAGACTTAATTTGCGTATTTTCTATAAAATAATCAATTTCACGATAAAATTCTTGTTGCTTCAGTGCATTTTTTATCATGCCTAAATCACGTAAAGAAATGGCATGGTCCAACGCTCCCTCAATAATTTTTTTAGCCTTGTCTTTAAAATAAAGAATAAAGCGCTCTAAAATCTCTTGATGCTGTATGTAGAAGTTATTAATTTCATCGTTGTAACTCATGGCAGCAAAGTTAAAGTGCTCTTCTTTTGAATCAGAGCTTTTGATAATGGTCACACCATGAGCGATATTAAAATTTTCTCGAGCATCTTTCAAAATCGTCATCAAAGGGCTGTCTTTGGGCAGACCATCCCAAAGGATAAAATCATGTTCAGGCTGCATTACGGGAAGATAATTGACATAATTTTTATCAATGCAATTTTTCAGCCATGGGTAATTATTGGTGAGTAGCACGAATTTATCACCTACAGATAAGCGATACGAAAAAAAAGTTAGGTCAAAAGACTCAAAGAGAGGTTGAGCAATTTTTTCTATAGCACGACAAGTCGCTTTAAGATATTTCTCATTCGTTTTGCTTAAATATTTATTTCTCAATTTAGGCCTCAACGATTTTGCTTAGAAATTAGCGCCATCCATAGTCGCTGGTGCCATATTCTTCTCCAGTACTCACATTTTGGGGGTTAGAATTTGTTGTCTTTGTACAAGAGCTAAGAAATAATGTTGCCCCTAAAAAGCATATAACTAGAGTAATTCTTTTAAATAATTTAATTGCAGTCATTGATATTCCCTGTTCAAAAACGAATGTCATTCACAATTACTTCTCTAATTCTAAGAGAAAATAGTTTATTAAAAACAATTATGTTCTTGGGTTCAGAATACAACATAGCCAGATAAGCTTCAATTGCATAAATCTGAGCTTCTTGTTGTTATAAATGGAATAGAGTGCGTTAACAATTGATAGTTAGTCTGGCTTCGAATTTTTTTGCTGAGAGTAGGCAAATATTTTGCGGATGAGCAGATTAGTTTTTTAGAATAAGTTAGAATAGTAGGTCATAGAAACGCCTCTTTAAGACACTTCCTCTTAACAAGCAAAGATATGATTCAATGACTATGAAAAATAGACGTAATGAAAAAACAATGCTTAATCTTATTGTCCAAGTAGCAAAAAGTGATGAAAGAATTAGAGCCGTGATTATGAACGGCTCAAGAGCAAGCCCGTCTGCAAAAAAAGATATTTTTCAAGATTATGATATCGTATATTTAGTCACAGATGTGGTGCCATTTGTTGATGATAAAAACTGGGTGAATCAATTTGGTGAGCTACTCATCATGCAAATGCCTGATGAAATGGATGGGAACTGGCCTAAATCTAAAGACAAATATGTTTATTTAATGCAATTTAAAGATTGGAATAGAATAGATCTCACTTTATTGCATATCAATCAACTCACGACCATGCCGCGAGATAGTCAAAGTATTTTATTACTTGATAAAGATCAGTTAATTGAGTCTTTTGATCCACCCTCAGATCATGATTATTTACCAAAACCGCCTACAGCAAAGGATTTTTTTAATTGTTGTAATGAGTTTTTATGGGTAAGCACTTATGTAGCTAAGGGACTTTGGAGAAAACAGATCACTTACACAAAACATGTTTCAGAGCAGGTCGTAAAAGAAGAGCTCATTCGGATGTTAATTTGGTATGTAGGAACCGAAACCAGTTTTAATAAAACGGTAGGTGCTTATGGAAAATACATTGAAAACTATCTTGAACCTAAAGTATGGCAAGCATTTTTACAAACCTATGTTGATGCAGATTTTAAAAATATGTGGACTTCATTATTCAAAATGTGTGAACTGTTTTATGATTTGGCAAGCAAAGTTTCAAATTATTTTTGTTTTTCTTTTAATCAAGAGGAGTTTGAAAATGTGATAGCCTATTTACATGAAGTTAAAAATAGCGCCTATCAACATGAAATATTGCTTAATTGTAAAAAATAGGAGCTATTTGATGAGTGTCAATTAATGGATAATTAAAAGCTGTTGACAGTACAGAAAAAATGATTTACGTCTATTAAAATCTCTGCTGAACATTTATAAATACGTTGAAAATAAACTTTTTTAATTAGGAAAAACTAAGGGGGGCTGTTGACAATTTGACCAGGATCAAAGCGGTGTCAACAAACCCTATAAATTCTAACTTTTATTGAGATCAACCCACTATGTACTTTATAAGACTCATATTTTTATTATCCGTGGTGAATATAGCGTTTGCAAGTCCATGGTTTACCGGACCTTTGCTCGCGCCAGCAGGCAAAACAATACCCGCGGGACATGTTAATATTGAGCCTTATGGTTTTTTTACTGGCTATCCTAAAGGATATAGAAATATTGAGGGGGTTCCAATTATTAGTGTGGGAATCGCTAGCTTTTTAGATTTACAAACCTCTATCCCTTATGATTACAGTTGGGTTAATGGAGAGCATGGGAATGGCATCGGTGATTACAGTGTGGCTTTAGGAATGCAGGTTTTACGACAACAAGAAAACTCTTGGCTTCCTGATCTGCGTTTTGTGGTACAAGAAGTTTTCCCCACGGGACGTTACGAAAATTTAGATCCTAAGAAGCTGGGGACCGATCAGACAGGTTTAGGTGCTTTTCAAACACTTTTTGGGTTTAATTTCCAAAAATTGATGCAGTTAAAAAACGAACATTATTTACGTACACGGTTGAGTTTGGTTGGAGTAAAGTTCAGCGATGTTATTATTCATGGACCCAATGTCTTTGGTGGCGGAAGTAAGACTCAAGGTAGAGTAAGGCTTAAAAATGCTTATTCTGCTGATTTTGCTATTGAATATACATTAACGCAAAATTGGGTACCCGTTTTTGAAGTGTTGTATGCGCATAGCCCAGAAAGTCAATTTGATGGGAATCCTGGATTCACTCCTGGAGGTACTGCAACGGCAGGTGTAGGAGGAGGCTCTAATGAGCAAGTTTCATTTGCTCCTGCTCTCGAATATAATTTTACCTCAAACTTAGGTGTTATTGGCGGAGTATGGTTTTCTGTAACAGGACCAAACTCCTCTAAATTTGTATCTGGAGTTTTTGCGATTAACTATTTCATTTAGAGCAAAGACCTCAGATTTGTTTGGATCGATTCTGACTACATGCCGCGCTTTTATCGCGGCATTAGTTGACTCTTGATAAGTGTCTTTTATCAAAATAAAATCAAGCACCCTGCAAATTTATTTGTTTCATATGCTAAATTTAGCATAATGAATTACTTTTTTGTTTTAAGAGTTTTATGGCCCCAAAATTACTTACACTCAGTTTATTAGAAGATCTAGTTCGTATTGCTGCATTAAATCAGGAAGGTAAAACTGCGGATTACATTCCGGAACTGGCTAACGTGAATCAAGAATTGACAGCAATTGCTGTGCAACCTATAGGTAAGGCGTTTGTTTCTTATAGTAATAGCACGCTTCATCCAGTAACGTTGCAAAGTACCGCCAAAATGATCCCATTGATAGGACTTCTTGAAGAATATGGCGAGGAGCAACTGTTTAAATGGGTTAAGGTTGAGCCATCTGGCGATGACTTCGCTTCAATTACTCGCTTAGAACAATTCGGTCCTAAACCATCAAATCCTATGTTGAATGCTGGGGCCATCACTTTATGTTCCCACATTCCTGGCAATGGCGAGCAACAATTTCGATGGTTAGAGAATTGGGTGCGAAAATTATTTAATCAACGCCTCAGTATTAATCCTTTGGTTTTTGCTTCAGAAAAACGAACGGGGGATCGTAATCGCGCGCTTGCGTATATTTTGAAGAGCCGAAATAATCTTGGTGCTGATATTCAGGAAACATTAGATTTGTATTTTACTCTATGCTCCTATGAAGCAAAATTAGAACAAATGCTTTTCTTACCTACTTTGCTCGCAAATGGAGGAGTAGATTTTGATAGTGGCGAACAAATTATTTCTGCTGAAACGTGTAAGATTGCTTTAGCAATTATGGCAACTTGTGGCTTATATGATGAAACCGGTACTCATATGGTTAAAACAGGGATGCCGGCTAAAAGTGGGGTGTCTGGCTATACGATTGCTGTTGTTCCTGGAAAAGCCGGCATTGTGGTATTAAGTCCAAAAGTTAATGCTAAAGGAAATAGTATACGAGGTGAAATTATGTTGGAAGGTTTATCTAGGGCGTTGAATTGGCACTTTGCTTTGCCTTAACTTGGACCCTCTGCTTTTGCAGAGGGTACCGCTCTTTAAGCGATTTAGAACTTTGAATGAGTAGATTATTGTATGAGCACTCTTAAATTGCCATACAATGATCTTCATGAGTAGAGTCTAGTGCATCGGATAATATGGCAATAGGGTAGGTGACAAACATTGAGGCAAGCGCAAGGCTTATACCAAATGAAGCAATTGTAAATGTGATTGAGGTAATTGCCGGTAGAATCGGAACAACTGTCGATAAAAAGAGACATACACCGATCCCTAAAATAAGATCTTCTGCTTTGGGTTTAGAATCAATGAATGCGTCCATTGTCAATAAATAAGGATATATGGCTACTTCTCCACATTTAAAAAAGAAAGAACCATAAAAATGAGTTAATGATTTAGTTGCTGACATACATGTTCTCCAAGGCTTTTATTTTAGCGCAAGTATACTGTTGAATTATTAAGAAAATATTAGGTAAAATCGCATTGATTTTCAAATTTTTTTCCCTATTAATATATATTTGTTTTCTTATAAAAATGCCCCAATCTTTACAAACCATGATTTATGTACTTTAATATTTTTAAAGGTGTCTAAGATTAATAGAAATAAAAAGCTAGAGTCTGTTGATAATTGGCTCTAATCTTCTAAATGTCGCATTATGCACGACATCCAGTTTTTTCAAGAGCCTAATATTAGTTCAAATAGATTCACTGTTCGGCCTTTCGCATAAGCTCGAGATGTAGGGAGCCGAATAGATTGTCACCAAACTCTATAATATAAATAGGATATTTATTTTGAGCTTAGTATCCTCTTAAAAAGGAGTTTAATGATGCACTTAATTTTACTTATTATATTAATTTTACTTTTAATCGGCTTACTTCCTAGATGGCCCTATAGCAGAGAATGGGGATATTATCCAAGTGGTGGAGTGGGTTTACTTCTTATTATTTTAATTATTTTGTTACTTATATGACCTTAATTTTTGGATAATATAAGCATTAGAAAAATTAGCCGATTGGGATAAGTTGGTGACATGCAAATTAATGGTCCAATCTTATGCCTCAAATTGCAACTTTGAGGAAATAGATAACTTATTTCAATCATCATTTTTTAAGAGTTTTAAGCCCGGGTAATAAATTTTTATATTTTCTAGCGTTTATGCGATTATCTTATCTATTTGATTATTATGAATTTGTCATTTCTTATAATTATTAAATTGAATAATATATAAAATAATTAATCAAATTTTACGCAAATGGTTCTAAAATAAAAAATGAGACAAGTAAAAACGCTCTCATATCTTATTTTCCATAAGCTATTTCTTTTGTTCTAATTTAAATAAGCTTTGATAATTCTAATTTGTTATAAGGAGATAATTATGAAAAGGATATTATTAGCTTTATTAACATTATTTATTTTTTCAACATCAAATGCAGTAGGTGGTGCTGGAGGCGCAGGTGCCACGGGTGGTGGCAGCGGAGTAGGTGGTAGTTCTGGAAACAGTGCTGGGACTGGCATGAATAATGGCTCTGGGCCTGGAACCGGTGTGAATAGTGGAACTGGTGTTGATAACAGTACTAGCACTGGAACTGGTGTTGATAACAGTACTAGCACTGGAACTGGTGTTGATAACAATACTAGTACTGGAACCGGTGTTGATAACAATACTAGCACTGGAACTGGTGTTGATAACAATACTAGCACTGGAACCGGTGTTGATAACAATACTAGCACTGGAACCGGTGTTGATAACGGTACTAGTACTGGGGCTGGTGTTGATAACAATACTAGCACTGGAACCGGTGTTGATAACAGTACTAGTACTGGAGCTAACCAATAAACTGGAAAAATCTATTCAGAGTATACCTGAGGACAATATTAAAGTATTTTGCCTCAGGTATCGTTGACTTAGCCGATAAACGGGCGAGTATTTGTAGTCAATTTCATTTTAGAATAATCATTTTTTTACGACATATCTTTCCTTGTTGGGGGCTATCCCCCAATGTTATAACCAGATTGACTTAATCCAGCAAAAGACAGTATAGTTTTATTTCGATTGTTTTGAGCGTCATATTCCTATTTAGCTGGTGGTAATCGTTGTTGTAGCTCATCTACAAGAACACGTTTATTTTCTGAATAATCAATTGGAAAAACAATAAGATGAACTCCTCCAGTTGTGAACGCATTTTCTAGAATAGATTGAAAACTTTCAATAGTTTCGACTCTTGTACCGCGCGCTCCATAAGATTCAGCATATTTGATTAAATCAGGATTGCTAAACGTCATACCAAAATCTGGGAAATGATCAATAGCTTGTTTCCAGCGGATCATACCAAATGCGTTATCTTCTATAATGAGTATCACTAAGTTTAATTTAAGCCGCACCGCAGTTTCTAATTCTTGACTGTTCATCATAAAACCACCGTCCCCACAAACAGCCATCACACGACGATTAGGATATAATAGAGAAGCCATAATTGCCGAAGGAAGACCAGCTCCCATTGTCGCAAGCGCATTATCGAGTAAAATGGTATTGGCCATTTGAGTTCGATAATTTCGAGCAAACCAGATTTTGTACATGCCATTGTCTAGTGCAAGAATTCCATCATGAGGCATTACCTGTCGGACATCATGCACCAGTCGTTGGGGGGTAAATCGATTTTCAGTAGATCGGGCAGCAATTTTGCTCAAAATACCCTCTCGTAAAGGAAGAAGCGCATTTGCATGAGGAATTTTTCCTTCTATTTTATCTGCAAGTAATTTTAAAGAGGGTCCCATATCACCAATAACTTCTGCTTGCGGAAAATAAACTTGTTCCACAGTCGCCGTTTGATAGCCTACATGGATCACTTTAAGGTTTGATTGTTCCATGATAAAAGGAGGTTTTTCTACGGTACTGTGCCCAATCGTAATAATGAGATCCGCTTTTTCTATTGCTTCATGCACATAATCTCGTGCTGAGAGTGCTGCGGTGCCCATGTATAATTCTGTTGCTCCAGAAACAGTCCCTTTACCCATTTGCGTCGTGAAATAGGGGAGTTTGGTACGCACGATAAATTCGGCAAGAGCATTAGTTGCTCTTGGTCGTGAAGCCACTGCACCGAGCATGACTAAAGGGCGCTTAGCTCGCATAATCATTTCTGCGGCACGATTTAAGGCTTGCTCGCTCGCAATGGGGTATTCAATGGGATGAGGTGGAATGAGAGGAATTTTTTTACTTTTCTCAGCGGCAATGTCTTCAGGAAGTTCTAAATGAACTGGACCTGGACTTTCTTCTTGTGCGAGGTGAAACGCTTCTCGTACTAGGGTAGGGATTATAGAAGGCGAAACAATTTGACGCGACATTTTGGTGAGTGGTTGCATTGTTGCTACAGTATTCACCATCTGAAAACGTGCCTGATGCGAGGATAAAACCCCCTTTTGCCCGGTAATCATGATCATTGGCATTCCACCAAGCAGGGCATAAGCGGCTCCAGTAGTAAGATTAAGTGCGCCAGGACCAAGAGTTGTGATACAGACGCCAGGTTTTCCTGTTAATCTCCCGTAGGTTGCTGCCATAAATGCTGCTGCTTGTTCGTGTCGAGTTAACACGAGTTTGATGGACGAATTGCGAAGTGCTTCGACAACATCAAGATTTTCTTCTCCAGGAATCCCAAAAATATATTCTACACCCTCATTTTCAAGGGCTGCAATTAGGAGTTCAGAACCTTTGATCATCTCTTTATTCCTTATTTATTCCATAAGTAGTCCTTATTTTAATAGTATAACTAAAACTGTCTTTCTATGCTCTTGATAGGATTTAATTAATGGTTAATTTTTTCAGACTCAGTTATTCTTTTGAAAAAATATAGGATAAGGATCTGTCTTATGAAATATACCATTTTTTCATTGATATTAGCTCTCACTGGTTGTGCAGTGGCTCAGGCGTCGCAAAAATCTGTTATATGTCATATGAAAGGTATCGAAGACCCTCTCTCTTTTATCGTCCCTAGTAAAATGGGTGATTTTCCTAAAGTTGATTTTGCTTATCCCGTTAATGTGACGCGATTTAGTATGAGAGAGAGCAATTTACTTCTAGTCGCTATGGACCAAGATGAGCGTGATCGCCCGAGAATTTTTATTTCAGCGCAATTCAACCAACATGACCGGGTTTACATAGGGCAATATATGACAGATTTAGGGGGCAATCAATTGCAATTAGATAATGGTTCCGTTTCCTGCATATTAAAATAATGTTACTGCAAGTTTAATTTATTAGGAGTATTGTCCTTGAGTTAAGACATGGTCATTTTGGATGCTGATGAATTCATTTACCAGGATGGAGGCTAGAAAAATATGAATCTCCGCCTAGGTATATAGGCGGAGATTCATTGAATGGCAAGCATCTTAGGATAAGCCTGCATTAATGATTATGGTTTAAACGTCCGATTTGATAAGGTGTCCAAACTATGTAAATCTTTCGTTCGAGTGGCTGCGGCTGCAGCAAAATCAGCACCAATGCCAAACTCATTCCGTGATAAGATTTTTTGTTGTGTGGTATCATAAGCAGGTAATACCCAAAATGGTTCATCAAAGGCTCGAATCTTGGCTCCGAGTAATTTTGCCAATTTTTTTCCAAATGCATCGCTGACAACATCGGAACAGGTATATAACCAGATTTCAGTAGCTGGAACCCAGGCTGTTTTGAGTTTGGTGAGTAACGCTTTAGTGGCAGCTTTTTTGCTGATAGCGGTGATGAGTGCTGAATCCAATCCAGCTGATTTTACATCATTGCCAAGTACAGCGTCCCACTTTCCATTAGTGGTTAACGTTCCTTGAAATCCCACGTTTCCACTTTGAGCGTATAAAAACAGATTAAGCCTGAGTACTCTTGATGCAGAAGATGTTCCAAATCCAGCTACTTTTGGGGCAAAATAATTCACTGTATTAATTAAATCTTCCAGAGAGATAATGACTTGGCCAAAAGGTTTAGTTGCTTGATTATTGGCACTAGTAGCCGCAGGACTGATACTGTCGAAATCTTCAGCTGATGGAAGCCATTTATTATTCGCTAAACCTTGGACTTCATCTGCTTCAGTGGCCCATGGTTTTGGAAAGTTGGCATAACAGGCGAGTTCATAACTAATGACCGCCCCACTTGTAGTTGAGCCGCCGCCGCTTCCACCCCCTTTATCTTCATAACTGGCAGGAATAATTGAAGCGCCTGATTGTCCTAAACTTCCCCAGTTCATTTTTGACAGTACTTCATCTGCTCGACTAGTGCCGCCAAAGAGATTACGCACATCATCGGGTACCCCAGGCATAATTGGATCACTCGTTCCGGAGCTACTATCCCCAGATCCATCTATAGTAGATCCATCATTTCCTAGACTAGAAGATGTGGAGGAGGGAGCTGTTCTTGGTGATTGCTTATCCATTTCCTTGGCAGTATTCAATAAAGCACCACCTTCAGAAATGTTTTTAGTAGAGCCCGCATTTGCTGTAGGTAAACCCATTGCCGCCAAGGCTAGTTGTGCAGCGATTTTCTTTTCTTCAATATCTTTTTGAGCCGCAACAGCTAAATTAGCTGCGGCTTGTTTACCGGCCTCAACACCTGCTGTAGTTGAATTAGAGCCTAATGCTTGTGCTAAGGCTGCAGTAGATGCAAGACCTGCCATGTCACGAAACATGCTACCGTTTTGAACAGCATTTAATATAGCTCCCACTCCCGTTGGATCAGGCAGGGCTGTAGGATTCATAATATTCAACACCGGGGACCCTAGCTGGCCAGGGGTAACATCAACGGGTTGAGAACGAGACTCCATCTGAATTGCTGCAATTTCGGGTGGCTGTAGTGGTATAGGCGAATCTTGCCAATTCCAAAAACGAGTGGCATCAAGTAGTTCTGCGCAGTTAGAGCGACCCAGTACTGCTTCAGCAAAAACCCCGCCAGTTGGAATGGGGATCAGTTGTTCTATTGCTGTGTCTGTACCTAAGATTAAACCACGATCTTTTAACCACCCACGCCAATTTTTATGGGCTTCATCTTCAGTATCTGAAGTATTAGTTTCAATTCCCACTGCTTCAATAAAGCTTGGCATGCGAAATACTAAATAATTGCTTGCGACCATGACCGGATTGGGATCAATTAAATCTCCTATGGGTTTACCTTCAAAGGTATATGAGGATAAAAGAAGAGCAATTTGTGACGGGTCTAGGGCGCGCCAAATTGCTTGGCTATAATACAGTCGATTTTGCTCCAGGTGCATTTCTAATTCAGTTTCGTCACTTTGGTTGACCAAAAAGCGACAGAGTTGCATTTCTACTGCATTAGGACTAATTTCAACAGGTAAGCTAATAGGAAATTTAGCGCTGTTGTAACTGAGCTGCAACGTTAACCTCCCTGTTAAGTAGCTTGTATTTGCGGAAGTAATCCTGATTGCAGCAATCTCTTGAATGGGAATTGCTTCACTAGCGATCCAATTGATTGGACTAATGCTGGTTAATTTAACTATATTTCCAGATTGTAAGTCTATATTTACTGCAGTAATGGAAATGGATGAACGATTTTGTGCCGTCAAATCCAGTGAAACTCCGTAAAATTCGGTTTCACCCGGTAATGATACATTGTTCGTACTTGGTTTTGTTATGCTTCCTAAAGTGATGCGTGAGGCTCTGATTAATTCATCATTGATCCAATAAGGTCCACTTGCCTGAGGTGTTGTTGGTGACGTTGTGGGCTCGGCTTCTGCAGACGGTGTATTTGCGCTGTCCGCTGGGTTGTTTGTTATGGCAGACATGCGCATAGAAACACTGCTTATTCTGTCGATTGCGGCTACATTATCAAATATGGAGCGTATTGGTCGAAGAGGCAAGGTAGGTTGAATCATTACAGAGCCGAATTCTCTGCTTAATAATTCTCTTGCACGTTGACTAATCGCTGCATTGGCAAGTACTCCTTGATAACGTTTAATTGTTGCATGGTTAAATTGGAGTAATTTCATGGGCACAAAAAGACAGCGCTCTACTTGTTGTAATTGAACATTGACCCGATAAATTTCAATCACTTCATAATATTGGATTGTTAAAGCATGCATATGATTGTAGTTGGCAATAATTCGAGTAGATACAGATTGGTGCTCTTCTTCTGAAACCTCTTTGACTACGGATGCGCGGCGATCTCGTACTGAAGATGCTGCCTGCTGCGTTGCATCAGTAACACGCTGATTCATAGTGGCAGCAAGGTTACGAGTTCCTGATGAAGTTGAAAAGCTTTCAGCATTAGAGCTCGATGTCGCGGAAGATCCACTTCCACCTAAGGTTAATGGCCCTAAACTTAATCCTAAACCGCCACCACCGGCAGAAGTAGTGGAACTGCCGCTGGTTTTAGAAAATCCCGTTTGAACTTCTGAGGCAACCGCATTTTGTACTTCACTAATTGCACGATTATGGGTGGTAGTATTCGTTAAATTTTCTGCTTCAGTGATTGTTTCTTGTTCCGAAGCTTTAACTTGTCGAGACCAATCCATCACCGCAATACGAGTACTTTCACCGGGGGCTAGTGCAACACTATGCAATAAATTGCCTAAGGTGACTCCTTGTGCAAACCAAGATTGGGCAAAGGTTAGCATTGCTCCAACAGCGGGTACTTTAAAACCAAAATCAGAAGAGACAGTGGGCGCAATGTCAATGGGGCCTGCAGTATTTAAATCCGTTGTTTCTTGGGCGCTAACCTGATCAATAACTACCGAACGATAATAATGTCGCTCCGTCGGATACTCCCCTAGTCTGGGAACCAATTCACTCCCTTTTTCTTCTCCATCTTGGTTTAATTCTGGAATTCCTACATCTAATATTACTTGAGAGGCGCAAAAAGGGGGCCAGCGCCCCAAATCACCGATTGTGTCAATTTGCAGGTTATTTTTGATTTCATTAGCAATAGCAGTACTTATATCTCTAAAAACAACAATATCAGCTCCTACTAAAGCATCGGGGGTCAGGGGTGAATCTGGATCAATAATGCTTGATGAAATTCGACCTGAGCGAGCAATAATTGAATGACCTTCTCCGTTTGCTGCCGAAGCAATCTCTTGGGAAATCAAGAATAGAGGGCAGGTTGCTAAATCGTAAATTGTTTTAATGCCTAACTTATTCAAGGTTTGTTCTGTTTGATTCGATACTCCTAGTAAGGTTGAAACAGGTTGACTTAAGGCTTGTAGTGCATCCATTTTAGTAAATTGGAATTTTAATCCATCACGGTATCCCATTTTAAACTCCTTTATTACTTCCATGTATTAAAATTATACGACACTTTTTTAACCTCTATCGTATTGAGCAACGGTTGCCTAAGTAAATCCGTGGCGTTTTTCTTTTTGAAGATACAGCTATCTCAAGGTTAGAGACGTGATATTCTGTTTCATTTTGTTGCAGCAAGCTATGCTAAAGTGATAAAGCTTAAAAGATATTAGTGATATAAAATAAAGTTATTTTTTATATAGAACCGTTTTTATTTGGGACAGGATTCTGTATAAATGCTACTCATTTTACGGGATAATATTCTTTTAACGACATAAAAGACATTTCTATGCCTTTTATGTCGAGCTCACGTAGTTAGGAATCTTATATGCCAGAATATTGTATTCAAGCAGCTATGTTCCGGATCCCTTTTTTTCTTATTAATCGTTTTGTACACGATTTTTGGATTTTAAGAGAAGTTGGAAGTAAGAAGGTAGTGGCTCAATTGCACGGACTTGCCACTTCGAGGAAGACCGGTAAAATAGTGCCTATTGGCTACAGCCGAGGGCATAGTTTAAAAGCTCATTGCATCACTTATGATGCCAATTTTGCGAATCTACATGGATTACAATTAGGCTCTTTTGAACTACCTATTCATGCCTATCACACCGTATGCACAAATAAAGATTGCATACAGCACTGGTTGCGAATAAGAACAGCAGTAGAAGTAATAAATAATTTAGATCTTGATTATCCTCCAGGTGGATTTAGCATTCCTTGGTCATCTACAATTAACAGTAATTCAATTTATCATACTTTTTCTCAGGTTATGGGTATCCCAATGCATATATTTAAGGGGTTTGTCCAAATTGGGATACAAACATCGATTTATGATCAGATTAAAAGTTATTTATAAAATAAAATGATACTTTAATGAACAGTAATCTATTTTTCAGATAATATATCAATTTTACTAACAAAACATTTTGTCTCGCCACTCCAGGGAAGGGTGTAGGCATCACAATGATAGCTAATAATTACATGTTTATTATTTTCCATGGCAAAATCAGCTTGTTTTACTAAATCGGTGTTGAATTGGCCTAGCGTAAAATGAAAAGCACGGCCGCTTGCGCCAGTGGCATTTTCTAGACCACCTAAGATCATTTCCCCTTCATAGGTTCCCCAAAATTTACCTTCTTTTGCAACCTTAACAATAATTCCTGATTTTTGTCCTTTTTGTACGGTCCAGCACCCTGTTAACAAACTTACGGTGACAAGCAGAACAGAAGAAAAGAGTATTTTTTTCATAATAGAATCCTAGAATCAGGTGAAATGAGCTGCTCATATAAATTGTATTGTAGAGCAGCTTTATTGCGGAAATAATAATATGACGTTCAATTAATTTAAAGAATTCTTTTATGTATTCTATACGAGTAACAATTTATAGTGCTCCCTGATTTGGGTATTGTTTAAAAAACTTGATCATTTCAGATAAGACATAAGGTAGGGCTTCTATATGATCGAGTTGGTCACTGACAGATTTAATAAAGACCTCACTATTATGTTGTATCAATTGGTTATAGGCTATTTCGGCTCCAGAATAAGGCACATCTTTATCTCCTTTTGTGCCAACAAGTAATAAAGGTGCTGTTGGAGTAAAATCATAATGATTAAAATAGTGCTTCAGTTTCTCTGAATTGTTTTCAGTATGATTTAAGATGGCATAAAAAAATTCTGATTGAAAAATTAATGCTGGATTTGGAGGTAAAGCATTAAGTATCTCATTAGTGGAATGCAATCCATCAAATAATTCAGGAATGATGGCATTATAAGGACTGATAAATATTTGATTTAAATCAGTCCAATAATTTTTGTAAGTTTGTAGCGAATAGAAAAAATAAGCTAAATATGCAGTTGCTCTTGGCCCAGGATTGAGCATAATAAATTGCATGGTTTCCTCCCAGTCGTAGGGGGCTGAACCTAAGGCAACAGCGGTAACGGGATGTTTTGAGTCTTGTGTTGCGAGTAACTCAAACATGACTAAAGAAGAGAATCCTCCTTCTGAATAACCAGCAATATAAAGCTGATCATTGGTTTCAAAATTTATTTTTTCTGCAAACTCTTTAGCAGCTAAAAGCATATCTACACTACTGCTGGCTAGTGTTTCATACTGTACATACGGATGTAATGCTAATTCATTATCACCCAGGCCAAGATAATCAGGCATAACAGTCAGATAACCACCGTGACTGGCAAACAAAGCCGGATAAATGTAATCCTTTTCATTCATTCTAGAAGGAACTTCTTCGCGATTAAAACGAGTCCCATGTTGATAGCTGACAATTCCTGCCTTAGCTATCGTTGAAGGCACAGCAACTAAGCCAGAGGCAATAGTGATGTGGCCATCTGGTGCCGGAGTTTTATAGTTAATTTTATAAAGAGACACATCGTAATTTGCTTCAAGTGCATCAAGAGGAGGCATTTTATTTAATGCGATTTGTGCTACTTCTGTGGAGAGTTTTCCTATAGGAGCATAACTAACCAAGATTTGCTTTTCATTTTCTATGGATTGACTGTAGGAAACGGTATTTAAAAAGAAGCATAAAAAGAAGAAAATTATTTTTCTTAAAGTGAACATGGTTATGTGATTTTTATAAAAGAAATAGGACATAAAAGCTTATTTAATTTTTACTTAAATATCAACAAATTAATTATTCATGAGGAAAAAATTGTGAAGAAGAAAACTTTTACGGATGGTTAACGAGGAGAGTAACCACATCCATGTGGCAGAGCATCATCCATAATGCTATCAATTCCTTTTAAGACATCCATTGTCATTCCTCGTTGTTGTAATCATAACAAACTGCCCTAAATTGTCATCCCTATATTCTCTCAAATTCGTGTAAGAAATTTCTCAAAGTAAAGATGCGTATTCACATAAAACAGGAACAGTCTCAATTTGTATTTTTCAAGAGGGTAGCTACACTAATTATTATCTACCTCAAAATTAAAATAACCTAATCAATATGAAGAAATACAATTTCTATACACGGGTTATTCTATTATTTATTTCTTTATCTTTTTGCGAAGAGATTGTTTTTGCTCAAAGAGCTCCTTTTTTGAATGATTTTTTGCGAATTAGAACGGTCAGTGAGCCAGATCTCTCAAAAAATGGAGATTGGGTGGTTTATAGTGTAGAGGAGGGTAAGGTTAAGACAGAAGGAATTAAAAATATTTGGCTTGTATCCTATGACGGTAGCATAACGAAACAACTAACACACAGTAGGAAAAACAGCAATTACTCTCCTAAATGGAGCCCTGATGGTCAATGGATTGCTTTTTTATCTGAAAGTGGTGACGATAAAACGTCAATCTTGAAATTATTCTCCAAACGAAGGGGAAAAGTGATTCGGTTAACCAATACGCACTATGACATTAGTGATTTTGTTTGGGCTCCCGACTCTAAAAATATTGTATTTATTGCGAGTAAAGCAAAAGATGAAAACCAATCAGAAAATGAACCATTGGTTATTACCCGATATATATTTAAAAAAGATGAAGAAGGTTATTTAGGTTCAGATAGAAGCCACCTGTATCGTATATCAATCCAAAAGAAACAAGCAGAACCGTTAACTTCTGGGCCTTATGATGAATGGGCTCCAGCTTGGTCTACTGATGGTAAGTATATTGCTTTCGTCACTAAAAGAGAAAAAGATCCCGATAGAAATTTCAATTCAGATATCTATTTGATAACACCATCTTTGGGAAGTAAAGCCGTACAACTCACTCATTTTCCTGGAACAGATCTGGATCAAGAATGGGAGTCTGTTCCTTCATGGAGTTCGGATAATTCCCAAATAGCCTATATACGCAGCGCTAATGCTCAAGCAATGTATTATGACTACGCACCTACTCAATTAGCTATAGTTGATGTTTCTAATGGCCAGGAACGAGTTGTGGGGCCTAGAGATCATTGGTTTACAGAACCACAATGGTCCGAGGATGGTAAAATTATTTATGTATTAATGGAAACAAGCAGAAATATTCATCTTAGCACAGTTGATGTACATACTGGTAAGGTACAAAGGCTAACTCAAGGTGCTCGTGTTGATGAATATTTTTCGGTAGCGCATCAACGAATAGTGGTTGTTTCTTCTGATGATCAACATCCTAGTGAATTGTTTGCACTTGAAAAAAATGGTTTAAGACAATTGACACATCATAATCAAAAACTTTTAGAAGAAGTGCGTTTTGAACCCACTGAAGACATTGAGTTTGATAGTTCTGATGGTACTCGAATAGAGGGGTTATTGCTAAAGCCCGCAAATTATAAGCCTGGAAAGCTATATCCTGGGATTTTAAATTTACATGGTGGTCCCGTTGATCAATTTACTCATGAATTTAATTTTGAATGGCAATGGTTAGCCGCTCAGGGATATGTCGTTATAGCTCCTAATCCAAGGGGAAGCTCTGGAAGAGGATTCAATTTTGCTAAAGCTATTTATGCTGATTGGGGTAATCTGGATGTGAAAGACGTTTTGGCGGCGGTAGATTATGTCATAAAACAAGGCATCGCTGATCCCAATAGACTGGCTGTAGCGGGCTGGAGTTATGGCGGTATGCTTACCGATTATGTTATTGCGAGCACAAGCCG
>NZ_LNYU01000024.1:258238-408109 GCF_001468135.1 Legionella santicrucis
TTTAAGGCGGCGATTAGTGGCGCAGGTACAGGCAATATTTGGGGAAATTATGGGGTGGATCAATATACACTTCAATACGAATTAGAGTTAGGAAAACCTTGGTCAAATCCTCAAATTTATATGAAACTCAGTTATCCTTTAATGAAGGCGAATCGTATTAAAACACCGACATTATTTATGTGTGCCAGAATGGATTTTAATGTGCCTTGTATCGGCTCTGAACAGTTATACCAAGCCTTAAGATCACAAAATATCCCTACGGAACTCGTTATTTATCCTCAACAATGTCATTCACTAGACAGGTATGATTTCGAAATGGATCGTTTGCAAAGAATTAAAGATTGGATAGGTTTTTATGTAAAATAAGTCGTGATTTGTTTTTATAATGAGAATCATTGTTACTGACCGTTCAGCCTGGGAAGCACAGCCATTGATTAAGGGTTTTGTCATGTTCGCGAAAGCGGAAATCCCTTTCTATAGGAGCATTGTGTCTTCATCAAAAACATGGGCTCCCGCTTTCGCGAGGATGACTATAATTCATTAAGTCAATGGCGGTTTTTTTTAGCCGAACGATCCAAGAATAGACTCCAGTACTTATAGATTAGTAACCATAATGCACTGTTCCTCCCTCTATAGGTGGGTATAATAATTCATCTTGAGAGGGAGCGGAGGGGAAATAGGCTACTGTATTTGTGTTACCAAAGAAATTACTGTTGCCACTGTAAGATGTTGATACACCCTGTGCTTTATTTAATACAAGACTCATTACATGTTGCTGCTCTTTCACTTTTTGATCCAGCTCAACCAAATATTTTTCTGATTTTTCTATCTTAGTGTTTAGCTCAGTCATTGTAGTTAAACTTAATTCATTAGTCTTTTTCCAATCTTTCATGAGCATGACATCATTTTTCTCAATGACCTGGCTATTTTGTTGCATTTGAATCTCACTGACGTATTTTTGATACTGATATCCTAGGGCAACTACTAGAGCAACAAGCGAAAGCATGGCTAGAGCTCCTGGAATAGTAAAAAATACAGGGCTAATAATTAATGTACTCACTATGCCACTACTTAATAAACTACTGGCACCACTAAAAAAAGAGACATAAAGTGCACTTCTTTTGTAACTTGCTGCGGATTCACTTTTTAGTTGTAAACGCATATTGTCTTCATTAAGTTCTTTATTCTGTTTTATCAGATGAGGTTTAGCAGTAAGATAGTTTTGTAGTTGTCGCGTGCACTCCAGCAAGCTTTTTTGCAATGAGCGTAGATTATGTTGCTCTTCATCTAATGAATGGATTAATACTTTTTCTTTTTCTGCCATTTCTGTTAGATTTTTCATCATGCCTACAATCATCTTTAACGCTGTTTGCTCATTGAACATCATTTGAGTGCTGTTTTCCGAGTGTTGCAATGCTAATTCCAGTTGAGTTAAATAAGTCTTATAACTCATTTCTGCTGCTTCACTCATTAATTGGGTACGTTGATTATCTAATTCACGAGCTTGGATTTCGATTTGTTGTTTCAATGCTTCAAGGCTTTTAGGAGATAATTGCTGAAGGTGGGGATCATAGGCATTTCTTGCTCTGTTTCTGGTGAGTCGCTCTTCGTTCCTTAGATGACGTTGTTGTTCATTTTCAGGGAAAACAATCTCCATTTGATGTTTTATTTCCTGATAACGTCTTTCTGACTCTTTTCTCTCTTGAAGGTACTGAGTTAAATTTTGTTCTTCTTTGGTTCGTTCGCTTTCTTTTGAATTAAGAAGATAAGCCAGTCTTTGACGCTCTTCAACCAGTCTATTTTCTTCTTGTAAAAGCCTATCCCATGTTTGTTGATCCTGTAATGGTGTCATCATAGCCGTGTGAGTATGAATGTTACCCTCTGGATATCGTATTTGGCGCTCATTACGGACTCTATCCAGATTGCTATTAATTCGGGAAATGCTTATTTTAAATTCATTATATTGTCTATTTATTTGGTTATAGTAGTGCTCTTGTTGTGCACATTTTGTTTCAAGTTGCTGAAGTGTGTTTTCTAAATTATATAACTCTCTATCATAATTGATTTTTAGAGTGCTTTCATTTTCCTGCTCTTGTTCATCGTTTATAGCTTCTTGAGAATCATGATTTATTTGTGATTCACAGGCGAGCTGAGTTAAGTAATTTATCATTGCTTGTTTATCGGAGTTACAGTGCTCGAAAAGTAAGGAGCTAATTGGATTAAGTACTCTTAATAGGGGTTTTCTTTCTAGAAGGTATTGCCGAAGAAGGTGGTAATTGGATTCGCTAATGACTGCTTTTGTTTGAGATTGAACTATATCATTGATAACGACTTCTGATAACGCCATGACTCGTGACTCCTCAGTAATAATATTATTAATACTAATTTTTGAAGCGACTGCTCAGGATGTGTTCACCTGATAATACGATGTATTTGTTGTGTCAGTGATAGGCCTCCTTTTAAGTTTGATGTTTAAAATTGAGGGCATTATGACAGACAAATGTTAAGGAATTGTTAAGTAATCGTTAAGAAATTGTTAATTTATTGTTAAGGAAGAACTTCATTTTGACTCATGCCATTATGAGTTAATGGGAAATCAAGTGGCTTATTAACGAGATACAGACATCTATAATCGAAGTTGTCTTATCAATGCTATAAGTTATAATCGAACGTTAGAATGATTAATAAGAGTTTAAAAATGAATAAAAACATTCTTAGTTGTTTTTTTGGTGGTATTTGTTTTTTTATATTGCAATTGTTACCTGGGATTACTTTTGCAGGGCAATCCGCCCATTACATTTCTTTATTAAAAGAAATGTTTGCCAAAGTCACTGTCGCAAAGAATGATAATGCTATTCCTTTATATTACGACAAGGATTTTAAATTATACTCCAATGGAAATACTATGGAGTACCAAGAGTTTTTGCAACTTCATCAGGCAATCTATAAAACACCTATTCAATATAAAATTCGATATGATGAGAAATCATTTGTAGAACAAGGGAATAAAGTTGCTGGGCGATTGTTTATCGCGACTAAAAAGCCCAATGAACCCGAACGAGAAATCGAAGTTATTTTAATCGCCGAATATAAAAAGAATAAGCTTCATCGTGTCTGGGAGCTTACTTATCCAGACTGGTCAAAAATGAAGCGTTTTAAAAAGAACGCTTAAATAATGAAGCGGAACATCTATCTCTAATCAGCATAAAGCATGTGCTTATGCCACATATCGATAATATCTATAGCGTCCCCACTAAATACTAGACAAGACACAAGTAAAGTGAGGTGAAGGAATGTACTCAAGTACATGGCTGAGCCGGACGAGCGTACAATGATGAATAGAACTTAGTAGTGCTGTATTAAATTTTTACTTAGAGTCTGTTGACAATTTGTCTTCCAATACCCCTACGTGCGGCGGCTTGTCCGCAAGATCCAGTAATCTTGATGAATATATATAAGTTTATTGCTCAAACGCAGATCTTTCTGGATTCCGCGGACAAGCCACAGGGTATTGGGCACTGAATTGTCAACAGCCCCAACCTTCGATAAAAAATTTATAAAGGTAATTTTTCTAGAGTTGCGTGTTTATTTCAACCTGTTTTATCAAAAATAGAATAAAAATAGTTTCTTTTTGTTGCAAATGAGAATCATTATCGTTTATATTGAAATGATAATTATTCTCATTTGAGTCCATCAGGGTAATGCAATGAGCCATTCATTATGATGAATAACAACTTAAACAGAAAACAAATGGAAGGATGGTGTATCTATGATTTTATCTAATTCCCACTTTAATGAGTTACGCTACCAATTACATTCATTATTATTGGAGATAGGCCTTCCTTTATCGTCCAAACAAATGGGTCGTTTCCTTCTTGTGTCTTATCAGCAGTGTTTTAATCGGTTACAAAGAGTAGCTCTTTTAGAGGGTTTAATTGATAAAGAAATAACAAGTCAATCGCTTACTTCTTATCTTGATTTTTTGCAGATTCATTCTAAAAATCAAAAAAACTATGGCAAACATTGGCACTTATTATATGAAGAATTAAATGAAAGTATTGCGAATCAAGCGCTGGCCCTTGCTTACCAATATCAATGGGATAAAGCGATTAAGCAGCATGCAACAAGACATTCAAATTTGTGGTCGTGGTTAATTGAACAGTTTAATCAGCAGCAGATACTTCATTTTTTAGAGCAATGGGGGTGTATAGGGCATCCCTCTCATCCTAATTTCCGTGCCAAAATAGGTTTCAATCGTAAAGAAGTGATGCAATATTCTCCTGAATTTAATTCTGAAGTGAGTATTTGTTGGGCAGCAGTCCATCATTCGCGTGCATTTACTTCCACGACTAAGACTGCTTTTCATTGGATATTTAGCAATCATTTTCCCAAGGAATATGGCTTGTGGAGTGATGCACTTCGAGCAAAGCAACTAAACCCGGACGATTATTACCCATTTCCGATGCACCCTTGGCAATGGAAAAATAAATTAAAAATGCTTGCTAAACCTTTGCTTGATACACATCAATTTGTGGTTAACTCTGTATATCAACCTACAAAACCCTCCATGTCGTTTCGTACTATGATGCCACTAACAAAACATGGCCCTCATCTTAAATTAGCTGTCGGTGTGCATACCACTTCCTCTTTGTGTACCGTTTCCCCAGCTTCTGTAAGTAACTCTGCCATACTTTCACAATGGATTAATGAATTACTTGCACAAAATCAATACTATAAGGGGCAATTATTTTTAGCACGTGATTTCGCGGGTATTAATACCTCAGATCCATCAATTCCGGATGATGAAAAGAAACATTTGGCGCTTATTGTACGTGAAAATCCTTTACAATGGATTAGACTAAACCAGAAACTTATACCTCTGGCAGCTCTCTTTAAACGTTCGCCACTAAGCAAAAAATCGTTATTGAGTGAACTTATAGCACTTAGTCATGGCAATCCCGTGGATTATTTTGTGGACTATTGTCGTTGTGTTTTGGCAAGCCAACTGCATTTATCATTATGTTATGGGATTGCCTTTGAAGCCCATCAACAAAACACCTTGGTTATTTTTCAAGCCAATCGCCCTTCAGGTCTGGTGATCCGTGATTTAAGAGGTGTTAAAATTTGCAGTCATTCCCTGTATGACAAGGTGAGCAAACCTACACTTCATCCTGATTCAACAATCATTCGTCCTGAGCTTGCTGAACTAACCAATAAATTTGTTGATAGCAATTTGCTCAGTAATTTAGCTTATGGAATTCATTGCTTAGCGGTAGATCATCATCTTACAAAGCCCTTCCTTTGGCAGAAAGTAAGACAAGTTTTAGATCAACTGTTAGACGAACTTAGGAGTGAATCTGAGCCACACATTCATCATTGGCATAGACAGCAATTGTTGACACAGCCTTGGCAACAAAAATGTTTGCTTACCTCGCGATTCCATGAAGACAAAAGCCAGGACTTATTTTCTATAATTAGAAATCCTTTAAGTAGAAGTTAACCCTAGGTTAGCTTCACTTAATGAGTTTTGTATTTGTTTTGTTGAAGGTAATGTAATTACTTTCTTTTTCCCTGCCAGCGCTTAATACTATCGATATCAATATCAAATAAATCGAGAACACGTCCTATACTATGGGTTACAATGTCATCGATTGTTTGTGGATTATTGTAAAATGCCGGTGTAGGGGGGGCAATAATGGCACCTATTTCTGTTGCTCGTTTCATATTTTCAATATGGCCAAGATGTAATGGTGTTTCTCGAACCATCAATACGAGCCGTCTGCGTTCTTTCAAAATAACATCTGCAGCACGAGTCAATAAATTTGAGGTTGTGCCACAAGCAATTTCTGCCAGCGTTCGCATGGAGCAAGGTGCGATAATCATTCCTGCAGTAATATAAGATCCACTCGAAATACATGCAGAGATGTCGTAAATTGGGTAATGTTTATCAGCAAGCTCAGCAAGATCAGTTGCAGAAAGTTCGGATTCACAAGCACGCGTTTGTTGGGCGGCTTTTGAAACAATGAGGTGGGTTTCATATTCTGTGTTCGCCAACAATTCAAGTAGCCGTATCCCATAAATAATTCCTGAAGCTCCAGTGATGCCAATGATAATACGTTTTTTTTTCATGCTTTAACTCGATATAAAATGCAGATGGATCTGATCATGTACTAAATGCAAGCAAGTTTTAAATCCTCAGATAGACTAGCAATGTTTTTCTTTTTTTCGTTAGAGAACAAGCCTGCCCCAGTTGCTAATAATCCCAAACCTCCCGTTGCCGTAGCTCCAGATGCTAAAAGCCCCACACCAGTTAATGCAAAAGAAACTCCTGCAATCATGACTGCTAACCCCAAAATCATCATTGCAAAACCCAAAGACTGCAACAATGGATTATTATTTTTGGAAAGTACATGAGCATTTTTTTGATATTCAAGTGCAAGTGCATGACGCTTGGGGCCTGGGGACATGGTTAATAGTTGCGTGGTTTGGAAGAGATGTTTGGTCAATGTTTCTGATTTTTCCCCTTGTGCATAAAGATCAAGAATTTTTTCTTTAACGGCAATGGCCTTGGCACGAAGTTCTGGATGAGTCATTCTGATGATGGTTTCATTAAGTTGACCTAATTCAGAATTAAAAGAATCATTTGCCTCTTCAAGTACTTTATAGAGTTCTTGATTGTATTCAGCGACGTAGCAGTATATTCCCAGCTTTTCTAACTCTGGATAATAATATTTGATGGCACTGATAAATTGAGCCGCGCTTTGTTTTTCTGGATTATTAAAAGCACCACATCCTGGCATGACAAAAACGGCAGCCACAGCTTGGTTGATTCCTTGCTCCTTAAAGTATTTTGCTCGGTTAATTGCTGTTTGACATTGAACGGCAATGCCTTTGGTCAATAAGATTCCTAGGGTGCCTTCTGCTTCAGGATGTTGTAAGACTTTATTGGATGTTGCGCGGGCATCCAAAGGAGAGGTTTCTACTTTCCGCAAATCAGGAGCTGCATAGTGCACAATAGTCATTGGCGTTCTTTCATTTTTTTGCAGCTGTTCTACTGTTTTTTCTACAGTGGTTAATCCGGTTGTATCGGTGAACCAATGTGAAGAAACAGAATCCCCTGCAACGGGTACTTCATAGACATTATTTTGCATATCAAAGTAGATGGGTAGTTCATTTTGTGGATTTGGATATGATTTTAATAAATCATTGAAGAACTCTTCTGATTCCAGATAGATTTCTTTTTTTTCAATCAATTTGGCACAAATAGTGAGTACCATTTTTAAATATCGCTTTTGGTAGTCCACAACATCAATTGGGAGGGGTGTATCCGAAAAAGCATATTGATTATTTTCGATATTACGCTGATGGACATTGCAAAAGTGCAACACCATTTTTAAAGCAGAATCAGTATAGCGAGAAAATAATTCTTCTACTGAACCACTCGAATATTTTGCTGCTCCATCTCGATGTGAGTTTGGTGCATTATCAGTGATCACGATGACTCCCTTATCATGCAATTGTTTGATTAACTGCAAGACATCCCCGTGAAATAATTGTATCCCCGATTGAAAGGAAGATTCGGATGTATTTGATTGAAGGTGGGTGGTTTCGATGAGTTCAACGTCGTATTCCAGAAGATTTAAGAATTTGGTCAAATTGCTTGTATCATCTAGGGCAGAAATCAATTGATTGATTGTTTCAAGTAAGGCAGACTCAGATGCAACGGAAACAGGTAATTGAGTTATTTCTTGGATCGTTGCTGAATTATTTTTTATTAACTGCCCCAAAAAGTAAATTTGACTGCACCAATACTGTTTTCTTGCTAAGTTTTGATGGGGTTTATAGTGAAGATTTGCGGCAAAATCAGCGAATGCATAATAACGACTTTTTTGAGCAGCATACATCTCATCTTGTGTTTTGGACGGGCCCAAGATAAGTGCTTCTGCTGTATTAAAACCTGCTTTAATGGCTCCAGAAAAAAATTGAAACATAGAAAGGATCCCTGCTCTCTGTAAAAAAGATTAAATATATCAAAAAATATACTAAAAGGTCAAATTTTAATATTTTGGATGACTATTAAGAAGCAAAATAAATCTGAGTGCGAAAGTCACTTAATCTGGCACAGCGCTCTTAAAAAATAATTGGCAGGGGGTTGGACTATGTGCTTTTTTGTGCACTTGCAGATATTATGAAGCCATGCAATGTTAAATGCGATGGGGCCCATCCATTAGTTAGATGAAAAAATTTGTTTCTGAGCCGCTTGTTCGTCGGCTTTAATAGTTTCTTTTTTCATTTGTTGCATTATACCTTTAAACATAGTTATGGATTCTGTTTTTTTAATGATGCCTAATTCTATAGCTGTTTTCTTAACCTCAGTATAAGATGTTGCTTCGCGAAAATTGAATCCGGTATTTACATGTAAAGCAGGTTCTAATGCATGAAAAAGTTGTGCACATTTTTTCTTGTCATTTAACGGTGGATTTGCGGAGCTTATTTCTTTTGTTATTAGGCCGTAAGCATGAGCTAAATCGGCTGTTTTTTTCACTGATTTAGCGTCCGTTCTTACCTCAAGCCTCAAAATTTCTGATTTAATTTTATCTTTTAAAATCTCATATGAATCTTTTTCTTTAGGCTCAATTAAAGCATTTTGTATTTTAAGGCGAGCTTCAGTATTATTTTGCGCTAAAATAGATAGCCCTTGAGTGAGTTGCCCGATAGTCATATTACGATCAATTACAGCATTATTTGAACCATCTTTAGAAAGAGGTAGTGTTCTTTCAGGCATAATACCCCAAAGATCGCGTAATAATTCAGTGGGTATCAGTTTATTCTTATTTTCTAATAAGCGCGCTTTATCCTCTGCGGAAAATACATAGAATGTTTTATTCTCTATATCTTCATTTTCGGGGAATAAGTTATTTACTGTAAAATTAAGTATTGTTTCATGTAAGTTAGAACTTTCTGTAGACATCACTTGAGCATCAACAGCTTTGGAAGCATAAAAGTCATCTAGATTTAAGAGTGCTTGCACTGCAGATACAGGGCAAATTTTATCCCTTAACGAGCATGCTTCATTATATACCGTTTTAGGATTAGTCGTGGTAAATCCTTTTGCAGGAGCGACTTCCGACACTACCCCATCTCTACCTGCCTTGAGTATAGTTAAAGCAGTACTCGAACAATTATGAGTATATAAGTCATAATGATACCCAGAATTCACTATTTTCCTCATTTGTGCGAGCATAGCAGCAGCATTAAGTTCGTTTGCTCCAGTTCCTAATGGAAGCTGTATTTCTGCGTCAGCTGGCCTACCACGACATAAGTAATCGTCTTGAGTACTAAAAAAGTAAAGACTATCCGTGGTAATTTGATTATTTTCATTTTGATATTGTTGGCATAAATTCTTTAATTTGGCTTTTAATTCCTCTAATTCGTTTGAGTCGGTTAAGATGAGAAGCTCATCTTTTATATTTTGAGGAATTTTTAGCTTCTCTATCTCTGTGGGCAAAATGCCAGGGTTAGAATCATTAACTTTTTCTAAAACAGATTTCAGTGCCTCTATTAACTGTATATTTTCGTCTGTCTTATCTTTTTGTAGCACTTTCTCTTTCAGAACTGATTGTTCTAATTTTAATTGGGCAACTTGCTCTTGTACTCTTTTTTTAATTTCAGACATATTAAGGATGTCATCTAGCTGTTCCCTAGAAAATTCTCCATTAGGTAGAACTATTCCTATTCTGTTAGCCGCAATCAAAATCGTTTTATTATCTGGGTGATAAAAATCAATGTGCTCCTTACCTCCTTTTAAAGCCTCACATTTTTTCTCTAATAGTTCCGCTGTTTTTAGTAAGTCTTCTCGATTTTCAATTTCCTTAACTTTAAGAATATACTGACCCTTAGAGGTAGAAAAATCTAGGGAGCGTCCTTTTTCGGTTAATGAGCAAGCTGGAAATACACGAATAATTCTTTTACTCGCTCTTCTTTCTTCAAGCTCTGAAACTTCTAGATAATGACTGTCTGTAGTATGATGTCCAGCTCTCTCATAACTCGTATCATCTTTATAAGAATAATTTAGAGAGAATGGGGCATTATTACTTGGTATGAAGCTAAATCTAATTACATACTCCATTTCTTCAGTGCCATCACTTTTTTTCTGTTTCTTTATTTCAACGGGAATTTGCGGATCTTTATAGCAAAACTCATTTACAAGTGCGACGTTGTCTGGACTACCTGGAAGCCTCATTTCAAGAGAAGCGTGCCCGATATTTTCTTTACGATAGCGAGCATCTAAAAAATTCATTAATCCAGAATTAGCGTCAGGATATGTTCCCCAGGTTTGCACTTTTACATGAGCTTGAGAACGATCAAATTTAGGCATAATTTTCTCCTAATAACAACTGTATTTATACTGATCATATTGGGTTGATATTAAGATAGCCTGTCATTCTAAGTGCAAGTTTAGTATAGGTTATGCTTAGATTGAATAAAGTCCATGTAGAAGGGTAAGTAGATAGAGAATTGAATAGTTAAATAATAGGCTCTTCTAAATTGGCTTTTATGCCTGAAAAAAAAGCATTTGGTAAGTAATGGATATTCTTTGTAGAATTTTCATAAGATAATTACTTTCTTTTAATCATTTTGTATTTTTATTACTCCAATCATTTATTACCATTTTCCATCCTCTGGCATTAGGTTATGGATAAAAGAGTCGTAGCTTATACGTCTATGCTTAAATAAACAGAACCATCACCAACATAAGAATAGTACTGTTGCTGATGTACATGATGTTTTTATTGTAGTCATATAGCGGCTTTCGCCGCTGTTATGTTTCATTATTTACCTTCCTATCAGGCAAATTGAAGAGGGGCAAGTTGATCATCATATTCTAAATACGCTTCAGCTTGAGATTTAAATTTAGAAAATTCATTTGTTCTTATCGCATATAAAGCTTTCATAGCATCTAGTCCAGTATGACCACCATATACCCCAAAGGATGCACTTGCGCCAAATTGGTTCTCGCCTTTATTTATCATAAAATCAATACCTAATTTAGAGTCTTTAGCAAACCAATCTTCATCTTTGCGTGTCTCGTGATTATAAAATTTCGTACTGGATTGCGGCCTGGAGGTAAATGGTGGCGGAGGATTCCAATGAAAATCCCTAGAGCAATATTCATAGACAACATGCATTGGAAGCTTTCTTTGAACCCCACCAACACCTTCTATCCATTGCTTCTTACTAGCCTCCCAATCTACCTCTGGTAAGTTTAAAGAATCCCATTGGATTTGTAGCTCTTTTATGATAGTGCCCTGAAAATCAAAATGATTCTCGGTAATTGTTTTCCCATCAAGATTATAAGTTACACCGTCTGTACAGACTTTATCATATTGAAAAAGTAACTCTGCTAATACTTTTTTCCCTTCTTCATCTTTAGGTATGCTCTCAAGCATCATTGTCCACATATGTTTATCTAAAGCCCAAAGTGCATATTCGAAGCCACTTATAGACTGAAATTCTCGACCGGAGCAGTCGACTACTCTTTCTCTTTTGAGCATTAAATTTATATCATTTTTTAATAGCTCTTTAACCTCATCATACTGGCTACGTACGACATAGTGCAGTAGTTTGTAAACATCAGCCAGCGGCTTAAATAAAGTCTGGTGTTTGTTTGAAACCATAGAAAGGTTCACCCAATCAGCGGTTGATAATCTTTGTGATGGATTAAGATGAAAATCCACAAGATTTAATGCATCAGGAGTTAATAAATCGTGTACTGATTCATTTTTGATTTCTTGTGGCGATTCATCAAAAGAGTTAATTTTATTTTCCATATTTTTCTCGCTGTTTGATGCTAAAATAGCGTGTATCCCTATTTGAAACCAGAATTCGACGATATAAAAGCTATGTGGATATGAGATAAAGAGGATTTTTACTAAAAAAAGCAATAAAATCAAATGCTTT
The DNA here is from genome assembly GCF_001468135.1 of Legionella santicrucis. Classification (GTDB taxonomy): domain Bacteria; phylum Pseudomonadota; class Gammaproteobacteria; order Legionellales; family Legionellaceae; genus Legionella; species Legionella santicrucis. Next base: position 270,200 of record NZ_LNYU01000024.1, read on the forward strand.
ATCCTTTTATTAAGAACTTTAAGCCTGTTAGCCAAAATTCTAGCCCTGGCCAGATGAAATTGAACTAAAGTGATGGTTTATTTTCAGAAAGCTCCTGAATTGATTTCAAAGAAACTTCATAACAATCGATTTTAGGGTACCGCAAAATGTGAACCTACATGTTAAATTTCTAAAAATCCAAGTTCATTTGATATCAACATGATTCATAATAAATACTTTTTGATTTTATCTTGTTGTAAAAGTATTGCATAAGCCAATTTGATCGTATAAATTACATTTTAGGTCAAATAATAACTAAAGGAATAATATTATGCCAACCTATTTCGATCCGATTATGCAAGAAGATACGTTACTGGACGAAAATACCTGCGTCTATTTGGTGAAGCTCGGTGATACTACATTCAGTATTAAAGGAGTTTCGTCTGGGTTAGAAAAATTGCCCAGTGATCCAACGACTCAAGCAACTGAGTATTGGCCGGTTCCAATAAAAACGTTAATGGGACTTCTAGAGGAGCAAGCTCTCTTTGAAGGCGATAAATTAACTACAAAACCTTTGTCACTAGAACAAGTTATAAAATTTTTTGATTTTGATCCTAATAAGGTAAAGCCTAATTCATTTAATAATGCTATTAAAGAGGAGTTAAAAAATGAATGGGCTGAACAGACAATGCGAGATTTACTAAGACAAGAAGGAGCAATTCCCCATACTTTTTTCTACCGTCCTATATTGATTCAAGAGTTTCGTGCCAATCATGTTCCTCAGGAAGAACAGATCCCCAGTCAACTCATTCCTGCTATTGCAGTATTCCATATGATACCGCAGTCAGTTGGTGATGAAGGTGAGCCAACTCAAGTATTTTTACAGATGTTCATCATGCTTATGAATCAAGAAGAAGATGCATCTGATGAACATGAAGAAGTAAATACTCATCAGTTACATTAAATTGAGAAAAAGTATCAATGAGATCCAACATATGATCATTGGTTTTGATATGTATTTTATGATTTGTGAAGCCATTGTTTTCTTATTTTATATCGAACTGATTTTATTTAGAACTGGCTCCCTTATAAATACGGCGCATTTTATGGGATAACGTTCATTTAGCGACGTCAAAACCTGGAAATGTCTTGACGTTGGACTCACGTTTATAAAATTTCAAGATAGACAGATAATCCTCTAGCATGTGCTCCACAGTTTGTGGATAGGAGAAGTAGGCTTGAATTTGACCTTGAGGATTAATTAGCACTAGATCCATACTGTGATTTAATGGGTTTTGTGAATTAGTATTTAAATGTAATATTTTTTGTAAATGAAGCACTTCATCTATATTGGTACGAGCTCCAATAAAGGCTGGATTGAACGCATGAACAAAAGTTTTAATTTTATTTATCGTGTCGTTTTTAGGATCAACGGAAATAAAAATAACCATTGGTCGTTTTGTAGTTGGTATTTGCTGATATAATTTATTTAACTGAGATAGTGTTGTAGGGCAAATTGACTGGCAACTGGTAAATCCGAAATAAAGAAGTGACCAATGACCTATAAGCCGTTTTTGAGTTAATAACTGCTGCTGTGTGTCTATTAATTTAAAATCATTTAACGCCAAGGCATGAGGCAAATAAACACCATGGATTTGAATGTTGGCAGTGTTTCTATAAAAACCAAAGTAATAAACTAGAGCAATAATTAATATAAAATCAATAAAAAGAAATAAGAAAAATTTTCTTATTAAAGTTCTTTTATTTATCATGTGCTTAAGTTAATAACATAGGCATGAAACATACTATGCTATGATAGTTCTAAGTCAATGACAAGCATTAAAAAAGCAATTAAAGAGATTGTAATGTGTTGTTATTGATAGTACTTATATGGTTAAGGTGAGTTTCGTATTAGAGCACATGATTTTACTACGAGTTGTTTTAGAGGGAGACTGGATCTAAATAGATTCTTTAGCCGAAACTTACGTTAAGATTAGGGAATAGAAGACTACTGAGGACTTATGCTAGAGAATTATTTTCAGCTCACCTCTTCGCCTGCCAATGAGTTATTTGGCAATTATGATTGGCGATTAGTTGCTTTATCATACATCGTAGCAGTTTTTGCTTCTTATATTGCACTGGACTTTACGGATAGATTACGTGATGTAGGTAATACTCGTTTTTCCTCAATGCTGTGGCTACTGGGTGGTTCAATTGCGATGGGCGCTGGAATTTGGGCCATGCATTTTGTCGGGATGTTGTCATTCAGTATTCCTGGCGTGACGCTACGATATGATTTGTTTTGGACAGTGATATCGCTATTGGTTGCGATCTCAGCTTCTGGATTTGCATTATTTTTATTAAAACGCTCTATATTAAATGCCATACACATTATTGCTGGAGGGGTGGTTTTGGGATTAGCTATCGCTTCCATGCATTATACAGGCATGGAAGCGATGTTAATTTCATTAGATATTCGCTATTTGCCCAACATTTTCCTTATATCGATCTTGATTGCTATTATTGCTTCACTTGCGGCTATTTTATTAGCGATTCAAAGCAGTAGATCCATTTTGAGATTGCGATATCGAATTAAAATCATTAGCGCCATTATTATGGGAGTTGCGATTTCTGGAATGCATTATACAGCAATGGCTGCTTCTATTTTCACCCCACTTTGTGAGCCAGTTTTAAATGTTTCTGGAGGCTTAGATCCGGCCTTATTATCTATGGCTGTTGCTTCAGTGACACTGCTGATCTTATGTGTGGCATTTTTTGCATCAAGCTATAAAGAATCTCTCAATCAGCAACAGTATGAACGTGCACGTGAATTAGGTATGGCAGAAATTTCCTCAAGCGTCTTACATAATGTAGGTAATGTATTAAACAGCGTTAATATTTCAGCAGATAGGCTTATTGAAACAATAACTGGATCCCCCATGATTGGGATAGAAAAAATAGCTCATTTATTAAATGAACATAAGGAACATTTAGGCGAGTATGTTACTCAGGATCCACGTGGAGTCTATACGTTAGAATTTATTAATCAGTTGGCTGACTCCTATCAAACAGAAAGAACAATGATTGCTACTGAACTCAATGATTTAAAAAACAGTATCTTGCTTATAAAAAATATTATTTCCACTCAGCAGGACTTATCAAGAACAATAGAATTGAGTCAAATGCTCTCTGTAAACGAGCTTTTAGACGAAGCATTATTAATTACGGGTGTTAATTTAAAAGAAATTCATGTAATTAAAAAATATGAAAAGATAAAGTTGGGCTTGTTTGATAAGGTTAAATTATTACAATTATTTGTTAATTTAGTTCAGAATGCAAAAAACGCATTACTGGAAGCGGAAACCAAGAAAAAAATCCTTACCATTAAAACAAGGCATATGAGTAGTAGGACGATTGCAATAGAATTTAGCGATACTGGGATTGGTATTCGTCCAGAACATATCAATCGAATTTTTAATTTTGGATTTACAACGAGAGAAAATGGACATGGCTTTGGATTGCATACCAGCGCTCTTGCTATTCATGATTTAGGTGGAAAAATTAGTGTTAAAAGCGAAGGAATCAACCAAGGAGCGACGTTTATTGTAGAATTACCTTTACATGTTTGAGCTATTTAAAGTTCATTATTTTTGATTTTTTTAAGCAAAGTCTCCATTTTTTTAGCACTTATAGGATGGCTAAAATAATATCCTTGGAGTTTATCGCAATGCTGAGTTTTTAAAAAATTGACTTGAAGAAGGTTCTCAACGCCTTCTGCTACTACATCAAATGATAAGCTGTTTGCAAGAGAAATGATTGCTTTCACTATAATGGCATCGTTTTGATTTTCATTAATATCTTGCATAAATGATTGATCAATTTTTAATTGGTCAATTGGAAGTGCACGTAAATAACCTAAACAGGAGTTTCCAGTACCAAAATCATCTAATACAATTTTAATGCCTAAGTTTTTTAATTCTTTAATCGATTCGGCTACCGTAGCATTTCTGATAAGGACATTTTCAGTCACTTCAATTTCTAGATATTCCGGTAAAAGTCCGGATTCATTTAGGATTCTTTTTACCATTTGAACAAAATCTGGCTGCATAAATTGTTTCGTTGCGACATTTACTGCTATAGAAAATGGAGGAAAGCCCTTGTCTTGCCATGCTTTATTTTGAATACAGGCTGTTCTTAACACCCATTCTCCAATAGGGACAATTAAGCCAGTATCTTCAGCTAATGGAATGAAATCCATAGGGAGCAAAATACCTTCTCTGGGATGTTGCCATCGAATTAAGGCTTCGACAGCAATTAATTGCTCTGTTTTAACATCATATTGGGGTTGGTATTCTAAGTAAAGCTCATTGGAAAGTAATGCTTTTCGTAATGCCGATTCTTTCTCTAATCTCTCGAGAGATTGCTGGTTTAGCTTCGCAGAATAAAATTGGTATTGATTTCCCCCTAAGGCTTTTGCGTTATACATTGCTAAATCAGCATTGCGGATCAGTTCTTCTACGTTCGAACCATCTTGTGGATAAATACTAATACCCATGCTTGCAGTAATCAAAATTTCTCTATTAGTTATAGTAATTGCTTTTGTAATTGCCGCTAATATTTTGTCGCATATTGTCATGATATCTTCAGGCTTTTTTAGCGACTCAGATAGTAAAATGAAAATAAACTCATCACCACTTAAGCGTGCAATCGTATCTTCTTCGCGCATGATTTCTTTTAATCGCGAAGAAATTTCCTTGAGTAATGAGTCTCCTGCTGCATGACTAAAACTATCATTTATTAGCTTAAACCGATCTAAATCAATAAATATCACTGCGAATAAACTATTTATTCGTTGCGCATGGTTCATGGCATGACGAATTCTGTCAAAAAGGAGCAGGCGATTGGGTAATTCAGTTAATGCATCATGGGTAGCCTGGAATTCCAATTTCGCGGTCAAACTGATTCTTTCACTGATGTCTTGAAAGGACCAAACTCTGCCGACTATTTTTTTATTCATTTTCTGTAGTTGTGAATAGCATTCAAAAAATCGACCATCTTTCAGTTGTAAGGTGGTTGTTTCAGTGGTTTCTGGATTTAGCTGGATTTTTTGAATTTGTTCTTGAAATTTATTAGCGTCAAGTAATTTATCCTGAATATATATTTGGATCTTATCATAGTCTTTACCATCAATGAGTTCGCGAGATAATGACCACATATCTATGAAGTTTTGATTCCAATCAACAACTTTATTTTCATTATTTACTACAACAATCCCATTGATGGAGGATTCCAAAGTAGCTCGGGTTAGTGAGAGTGATTTCTGTAGCATAATGGTGCGATCTTTGACTGTTTTTTCGAGTACATTCATATTGGCTTTAATGTTTTGCATTAATTCCCATTTCTTGGTGAGTGCATAAGTCAATTGTCGAACAGCTACCGAATCAAATGGTTTTTTTAGAATTAACAAACTGTCAGTCATACCTAATTTTTCAATCGTTTCTTCCCAAGAATAATCTGAATAGGCTGTGCAGATTACAATTTGAATATCCTTATCTAATGCCCAAATATGTTTAATGGTTTCAATACCATCCCAACCAGGCGGCATGCGGATATCGACAAACGCAAGTGCATATGGGGTCCCTTGAGCAAGCGCTTTTTCAATTCTTTCGACACCTTCATGTCCTTGTGATGCCATATCAATCTGGAACGTAGGAAATTTAGGGTGCACTTTTTTTAAGTTATTACCAAACAATATCTTATTTAATTTATCTAACTTAGAGCTAGGTTGCTCGAAAGTCAGTATTTTTTTGAAGTCTTGATGAATCGCTAAGTTATCATCAATAACCATTATTCTTAAAGCATTATTACTCTCTCCCCGCATTTTATTGTCCTTTACTACATCAATATAAACTACTCACTGGATTCTTTTATTATGGTTCATTTTTTTGAAATTTTCCTATGCGATCTTGATGTATCTTGATTAGGATATAGGATAGGCTTCATTAAATTCAGATATGAATCCATATAACAATGCTATTTTTGAAGAGCACTAAAAAATTGCAGTATCTGTTGAGGAGTTAATAGTGGTTACAAGAGTAGCTATTGCTTGACAATTTATTGTCTAATACTACTTACTAAGTTCTATACATTGCTGCAAGCTTGCTTGGCTGAGTACTTCTTCACCTCACTTTACTTGCGCTTTGTCTAGAACTTAGTGGAGTATGCTATACTTTTACAACGATTTTTCCAATTTGTTCATTAGATTCCATATAGTGATGTGCCTCAACGATTTGATCTAAAGAAAAAGTACGCGCAATACTAGGCTTAAAATCTCCTTGTTTAATATGCTCAAAAATGTATTTTTCTGCTTCTTTCCTTAAATGGGGATCAGTACTGAGTTCAAACAAAGTATAACCACGTATTGTAAGACCTTTGCTTAAAGCAGCAAAAAGAGGGTAAGGCATAGGTTCGTTGGACAAATTACCATAAACAAAAATAATTCCCTTGTCTGCTGCTGCTTCTGCAAGCTTTTCGATATCCTTTCCGGCAACAGGATCAAAAATGATTCGTGCCCCTTGACCTTTAGTAATTTCTTTTACACGAGAGGGTAAATCTTCATCATTTGTAACAATCACATAATCAGCCCCAAGCTTGAGTAATTCTTCTTTTTTTGCTTGAGTTCTGGTTGTTGCAATACTTATTGCTCCTTGGGCACGTGTAATCTCAATTGCCGCTATGCCAACACTACTACTGGCTGCTGTAATTAAAACATAGTCTCCTTTCGAAACTTTACCATAGTGAATAAGAGCGCCATAGGCGGTCATGTATTGCATCCAAATAGAAGTTGCTTCGACGAAAGAAAGTTTTTCAGGATAAGCTGCAAGGGCATAAGCAGGTAATATAGCTACTTCACCATAAACACCGTATTTTCCTAAATCAAAACAAGGTACAGAACTCAATTTCATGCCGAGCATCTTCTGATCAACACCAGGTCCTACAGCTTCAACAATACCTGATGCTTCATAACCAATTTTAGAGGGGAATTTAGGTGTAACCAGATATTGTCCGAGACGAAACATGACTTCTGCTCGATTTAAACCAATTGCATGTACGCGTAATCGTACTTCTCCATTATCAGGTTCTGGTAAAGCCATTTCTTCTAGTTTTAATACTTCTGGATTACCTGTTTGATGAAAACGTACTATTTTTGCGGTTGTATTTGACATCATATTTCCTTATATCAATAAATAGAATAATTGGATACTGAATTGATTTGAATAAAGTTGGATTATATCTCAAATTAAGTAAATAGGATCTTTTCTTTTTTGTTTCTATTATGAAAGATGGATCTTTTAAAATGGACATTAATAGTTAATTATTTGATCAAGTTGAAATGATTTAAATCTTTTCTTATACTAACCAGAGGCATAAATCCATTGGTTTTTTTGTATTTATACATTGCTAATAGTGCTTAATTTTATAAAAATGAATAAACAATAAGCAACTTTAGAGCGAAAGTAATGAAAATTTGTTGATTTAGATCTCATCTTATGTAAACCTTGTGCCCCTATGAGTAGGAAATTAATTTACACAATATGCGGTATTAGTTGTCTTACGATAAGTTTCGTTGGGCTGTCGCTTTATAAGCATAATAGGCTTCAAGTTCAAGAGAAACCGCTGAATCCTAAAAAAGTGATTATTAAAACCGAACCTGTCAAGACAGCCGAACTCGTCAAAACAGCTTTGGTGGAAAATAATGCGCTTAAGAGTGCTAAAAAGATTGTTGAAAGCACTCCGTATAAGCACGCCTTAAAAAAAGTTAGCATCGAAAAGACTGATTCGAAAACTGTTACTTCGAAAAAGGTAATTATAAAAAGAAAAAATATAGCTTTAACAAAAGTATCTTTTGAAGAATTACCTGGTTGGGATCAGGCAGATGTTAAAAAATCTTTATTAGCATTTCAAACCTCATGCAAAGTGTTTTTGAAGCAGGAACCTTCTCATCCAATTGGTACCCGACATATCAATTTAAAAGCTCGAGATTGGTATCCAGTGTGTAAAGCTGCTTTGGCACTTGATTCTACCTCGGAAGATTCAGCAAAAATATTTTTTGAAAAATGGTTTCATCCTATTGAATTGAAACAGAGAAAATCTTCTCAAAGTTTATTTACGGGCTATTATATGCCACAAATAAAGGGAAACTTAAAGAAAAGCCCTAAGTACAATACACCCATTTATGGACTGCCTAAAGAAGGTTCAACCTCATATACTCGTGCACAAATAGATAATGGTGCTCTTAAAAAGAAAGCACCGGTGATTGCGTGGATTCATAGCCCTGCTGAGCGGCTTTTTTTAGAAATCGAAGGTGCGGGTGTTATCCAACTGCCTAATGGCGAGAACATCTATTTGGGGTATGCTGGCGAGAATGGTGCTCCTTATACGTCAATTGCCAAGATAATGATAAACCAAGGGCTTATGTCTCGAGATACCGCATCGAAAGCAGCGATTATACGCTATTTGGAGGAACATCCTGAAAAAGCAAAAAATATTCTCCATAAAAATAAATCTTTTGTTTTTTTTGAAGATGTAAAGAAACCTATGGCTCTTGGAGTCCAAGGAATGGCTCTTACACCAGGTTACTCTTTAGCGGTGGATAGAAAATGGATCCCGCTTGGTGCGCCTTTATGGTTAGATACAACTCGACCTGATAAAAATCAAGAGGATGAAAAACAATTGCAACGCCTTATGATTGCTCAAGACACAGGTGGTGCGATTCGCGGATTTATGCGAGGCGATATTTATTGGGGTTCAGGAAAACTTGCCACATTTCTAGGTGAGCATATGAAGAATGAAGGTCAATATTGGTTATTATTGCCTAAATATATTTTCAATCGACTCGCTAAAAAATCAGTTTAAAAGTATTTTTAGGTTAGGTTTGTTTACAAACCTTAAAATCAAACAGAAAAATGCTTTTATATGCCTTCTTTATAAAGTATAAATTCTGGTTTTATCCTTTAAATTCAATGAGATTTTTTACTTATTTTTGTAATTCGTAATTTTTCTGTAAAGACGTTATTTGTTAATTAATCCTTAAGCTTTGTTGTCTTAAACTGAAAAAAAGCCAAGAGGAGACTACTATGTCAAACAAAAAACTAACCGAGCGTTTGAACAGAGAGCTAGATGAACTTGGTGTCCCTGCCTTAATGACAGAGCGAGTTCATGTATGTGCTACACTATTTCAAGTTCCAAAATTTAAAATTGAAGCTTTATTAAATGGTGTTGTTGTTTTAGATCCTGAGTCTATGCAAAAAATCGCTAATGAATTAGAGGTAAGTATGGGCTGGTTAATGGGTGAGGAAGAAAGAACAACAACCCATTAATCAGTATCAATGAACCTATTAGCTGGCAATATGACTCTGTTCTAATAAAATAGTTCGATATAAGATATTATATCGAACTTATATAAATTCAGATTAAGAAGAGCTTCACAAAATACATCAATTACTTTTAAGGATCTGGATTTCTTGAGAGGGTTCTTTAACCCAAAGTAATAAAAGAGAACCTACTAATAAATAAACAGGCAATAGTGCTAGAGCCATGTGATAACTAGAGAGAGAAAACTGATGGATACCATTAACGGTATGGCCATCCCATCCCATATCCAATAATTTTCCGATAAGAGGCTCTGTTAGGGCATCAAAAAGAGCATCACTGGTATTGATCATGGCAATAACCGTCGCTGTCAATGCCACAGAGTTTATTTCTTTTCCCATGGCAAAAACCAGCATAAACGCGCCAAGTCCAAAACCAAATATAAATAACAGTACACTTAAAGTTGCAGTGGATAATGTCTGGCTATATAGAACTAATATTAGGGCCGCAGTTGATGCTAAGGTACTAAACAACATGACATAACGTCGATTGCCTAAACGATCGGATAACATTCCTAGGATAGGACTTCCCAGACCTAAACCTACAAAAACTAGTGATAACAGAGAGGATGATTGTGTTTTACTTAAGTGATAAGCTTCTTCTAAAAATGGGTTTCCCCAAAGCCCACCAAATACAGCAACAGGTGAGAAAGCAAGCCCACTGTATAAGGTCAGCAGCCAATTTTGTTTGCTCTTAAGCACCTGAACTACATCTTTAAATGAAATTGGTGTTTTGGGGGTTGTTATTTTTAAAGAGCTTGGGCGATCGCGTACTACCATAAAAAAGAAACAGGATAGGATAACTCCAGAAATTCCTACACTGAATAAGCAGTGACGCCAGCCAAAATGATCAATAAGCCAAGCCAAAGGGGCTTGACCAAAAACCGCACCGGCCATAGCTGCTGTGGCTAAAAGTCCGCTTACGAAGGCATATTGTTGAGGAGAAAACCAGTCCGCTGCGAGTTTCATATAAGAGACTGTCGCAAAGGCAACCCCAACGCCCATTAATGCACGAGCTATAATTGCTACAGATAAGGTTTCTGCGGTTGAAAATAAAAGCACACCTATGGCACAGCAAAAAATAGCAGCTGATGTAAAACGACGAGTACTGTACTTATCTAGCAAAATACCGACAAACAATTGAGTAACCATATAGGAATAATAAAAAGTGGCAGCTAAGTTTCCAAGTCCTGCGCCTGTCAAATGAAATTGCTTCATTAATGGTTCAGTGATAATGCTGGGAAAAATTTGTAAAACATATTTATAAAAAAGAAAACCTGCGGCTAAACTGATAACAACAATAGGGTAGGCTAAAACAGACTTTGCATTGTTCTTTTCTAAAGACATTAACATAATTATCTCTCTTTAATAGGGTTAAAGTGTTCGCTGAATGAAAAGACTTACTGAGCGAGCGTGGTCTTGGAGAGATCCTGCCTTAACGGGCTTATATGGTATTGTTCGCTCACCGTTAAGACAGGCGAATAATGTTAATATTTTGAATAATGTTTTTAAAAAAAGAGGGGAAAAGAGGAGAAATCACAGCACACCAGTCGTTACTGGTACAAGACAACGTTGTGGTGCTGTTTACATTTGTCATTGAGAACTCGATTACAATTCAAAAATATGAACCTTGAAAAATCCTAACACATGAATAAATAGTTTACAACTATTGTTTTTTTTCTTCATTTTGTTTTTGTATGAAAAATACGAGAAATCTGTGGCAACAGTTCATTATCTGCATGTTGCAGATGGAAATGTTGAGTTGCAAAATGCAACTCAACTCTCACCTTTCTCAAGAGCAAAATTGAACACAAGATTTATGGTACTTATACCAAACTGCGAAGTGCTGCCGTTATTGTTATTATTACTCATCATGGTCGAAACGTAGCGAAAATCCAGACCCATGGTTGTAAAGTCATCCAGGTAATAATTAAAGCCTACTATTCCTTGTAGGGCAAAACCACCTTGTGAGTTATTGGAGGTGAATTGGATTGCAGGATCAATTCCAGAATACTCCGTGGATTCGATATTGCCTTGATTTCTGATGAGTGCAGCTCCCAGGCCGAATCCTAAGTAAGGAACAAAACTAATATCAGGATTAGAGGACATAAAATCATAAAAGGCATTGAATAGTCCATAAAAACCCATAGTGTTACCATTGAAGCCTAGTCCAGTCTCTTGAACGTATGCAGGGCATCCTTCATAGCGGCCAACGACATTAGGACTAATGAGTGTACAGGTGCCTACTTGAAATTCTCCATAGTTGTTTATATTGTAGAGAAACTCCGTTTCAAGCCTGAAGTTTTGTATTTTATAACCAATAGAGGCCCCCACTCCTCCACCAACTGGCCCTAAGGTTACTTGTCCAGTATAAGGCACGTTGTTAATAGTAAAAGTAAGATCTGTGTTAGGTGTATGACTAATTTGACCTAATAAACCAAAGTAAAACCCCTGCACGGGTTCTAAACTAAAAGCACTGTTACTTAGAAAGCTTAAAATAAATCCAAATTTAATTATCTGTTTCATTCCATATCCTAAATTAATCCAATGATAAATGGTTGTTTTTCTGTGCTAATGGAGAAACTATATGAAACCATCCTTGGATGCAAATTTTTTTTAATTTCAACTCGACATAAGATGGAACGTATATTAATGAAATGATTGAAAAATACCTATGCAGATACATTATGCTACTTACAAAATTCATCTAGTGAATTTTGTAAGTAAGGTGTTGGCTAGAAATATTCTGAAATATCTCCATATCGGTTTTAGCCCTTAATAGGAAGTCAACGACAATTATTATAACCCCTTTTCAATACAATTAATTATCTCATTCCAAACTTTCATGCGGCATATCAATTACTCTTGCAAATATCATATGGCTTTAATCTGCATCATACAAACTTATAGTTAAGAAGATATGAAGGAGTATGAAAATGCCTAAAAAACGATTAAACAACTATTTCCCAAATCAAGAAAAACAAAGAATACAAGGCGCATTGGATCAAAAATTACTACAAATCGAAGAATGGGGTAGGGAACAACTTAAAACGGCAGGAAAAAAAAATCATCTCTCTAGTGGCGTTATTCATGCAGTAAAAGAGGCTGTTGTAGTCCCAGAAAGAGTAAATGCTGATATGCAACATCTGAAAAATATGTTAATTACATTATCAGGAAACAGTCCAATAACTGATAACGAAGAAAAAATTATTGATAAGTACATCGAAAAAATTGATAAATTATTGGGCTTGTACGCTGATTTAAATGAGCATCATCCATTAATTAATGATAACAACATAAGTCCAGAAGAAGTAATACTAGGATTGAATCAAAAATACAACGATCCTCAATTTTATGAAATGATGGAAACGCTTGCAAGCTTAGAATTTGACAAAGAAAGAATTAATTCTATAGCTGCAAAATATGAAGATGCTTTGAAAAGAAAAAATGCTGCATACAATGAAGCAAGAACCATTTTGACTCCCATGTCAAATCCAGAGAATCCCGCAAGAGGAACTCAAACAAGAGATATCGCTTTTCTTACAAGCATGCCGATGCAAAATTTACCTAGAGTTTCTATGGTGATTAGAGCAATTGATGATCAAATTAAAAAATTTAGAGATACTGATCCAGCACCTGATTACCACGTTGAACAACAAGCACCCAACACACCCAATGCAGCCATTGCCGATTTATTTACACAGACTGCTGGATGTCTTGAACGTTCAGGACCTAAAAACTCTGAACTGCAAAAAAAGATTGGTGAGAAAACAGTTGCAAATCAAACGGAAGCTTTATATTCCAGTAAGGGGTCGGGATCCAGTGCTGAACAGAAACAGGCTTTTTTCTTGCGAGAAATTTTAAATCTTAATTTAAACACACCAAAAGCAAAGAGTGATGAGGCTCGAGTTAAAGATTTTCCAGCTTATTTGGAGGCGGTATTAGTTAAATGCTATCCGGAAACTTTTGCACTTAATGCAAGAGAGGAGCTTTTAATAAAAGCAGGTGCGAATGCTACGAATTATATTAATATTCATAATGCCCTTGATGTTCCTATAATAGGTGAAACGAATAAAATAAAATTAAATCCAGCTCAATTTGATGCTGCAATGTTGGATGAATTATACAATTCAGAGCAAAATGCACTTTGGTTGGTTTTAAAAAGTACCAAACCAATTGATGCCAATTTTACTGCTGAAAATAAAGTAAAAACTTATATTGAATTGGCACAGGCATATAAAGCTCAAAAAATTGGTGACACCGAGAAATATTTAGGTGCTTACAATATGGCACAAGCGGCGCTTGCAATAGCTCAAGAACATCCTGAGTGTCAAGAGTTAGTTCACAATGCTTTTGGTCCTAAAAGCGAGTTAGGACAATGGATCATTTCAAAACACTCCAAGCAGGATCAAGCAAAAATAGGTGAAAACTTATCTCAATACGCACATGCTCAATATCTAAAAAGTGTGGAACCCCCCACCTTTAAAAAACAGGTGATTTCTCCATCACAAGCACTGCTTCTATTAATCGATCATTATCAAGCTCAGCGTGACAAATTAGCTGCTGCCAACGTAGATCCTGAAAAAGTAAAAGCAGCTGTTGAGAAAGTAGCTGAATTGAAAAAACTTTATTTACTGGGTGTGAGAGTAGGAGAAGGTCAAGCGACCGCTAGAAAATTTGACGTAAACGAGAATGATTTAAAAAAGATGGCGCATTATTTGGCTGATCCTTATTTATCATCCTATGAGGTTTCAAAGGACAAAAAAATAATAAACAATGATCCTTCTCGAAGATATTTTGAAACACATCTTGCTTATGAAACAGTCAAAAATCAAATCGATAGCATGGATAAAGATCTTTTACAAACGCACGTGAATAAGTTAACTGAAGCATTAGGTTCACATGAAAAAGAGGCGGAAACTTGCGCGAAGGTATTTTCTAATACGTATGAAGGTGAGAGCCCACTGCACAAGGAATATGCAAATTATATTGCCAAAATTACAAGCAAGGAACTTTATAGCGAGTTAAATGATGAGCAACGAGAAAAAGTACTTTTGGTGGTAAAGAGTTCTTTATTAGGCGTTGCGAATGCATTAGTCAGAGGTGCAGAATTACCTATTAATATTTATAACTCAGCACCACTTTATGGGAATTGGAGAGGAAAAGAATCTATTAAGGAGCAGGATAAAACTGCCAATGCTCATATGGGATTAATGAAAGGATACATGCCTGTTGCTCAGGATGATATTGCTACATCAACCAAGTCTGCACCTCCTGTTAAACCCTCAGATCAAGCTACTTATAAGGAAGAAAAAGGGGAATATATTAAATGGGTAGAAATGAATTTTGCAGGACTTGTGCACCCCTTTTCCAATTCCATATCCGGAACAATGCTTTGTCAATTAAGAAATATGGCTGAACAAAAAAATGGAGATGCAACTAAGGCATCAGGAATAACTGATTCAGCATTTGAAATTGAAAAGTATGCCCGAGTATTTATTGCGGCAATGCTTTATGGCAGTGGTGGCCATACGCTTAATGAATATTCTTTTCCCTTTCAGTTAGAAGAGGTGCAGAATGAATTTGCTGGAGTTGATGGATTTAAAAATATTAATTTAGAGACTTTATTTTTGGATAATAATGATATGGCGCTCAATAAGGCAATAAATGAAGCTATAACATATAACGCACATTTTTTACAAAAACAGAGAATAAATCAAGATGTCAAATTTGTCAGTTCACACCATGATAAACTTGAACTAGCGCAAGCCATTGTTCCTGTAGTCCAAAAGATAGAAAAATATGAGAGTGATGTCGAAAAAATGTTTTTCTCCCAATATAGAACTGCGAGTGAGAAAGTTGACATAATGAAGCCCGCGATCGAACAAATTATCGATGTATTAAAAGAAGGAAAGGTGAAAGATGCGCTAGAGATGTCTGATAGGCTCATGAAGAGGTTAGAACATGACTATGGGACAAAAGGGTTTACTGGGGGTGAAAAAAAATCCTACCAAATTGCTAAAGAAATACATGAAATAATTTCAGAATTAGACAGCAAGTTATTATCAAGAAAAGAAAACATAGCTAGTGCTAATCTTAGTTTTAAAGAACGATTACAACAGTTTAAAGCGCAAGAAAGACCACTAGAAGCAATTTCCGAATCAGAAAACGCATTGCCACGTGGGAATCACTTATCTCAGGTGATTTCAAACTTTAAAGTGCAGATTGCACAGTTCAAAAAAGAAGTGAATGAACATCAAGAAGAGGAAGAAAATAATTGGGATAGGAGCTTATAACTGATGGATTTATTTAAAACGAAATTTTGTTCAAGATCTAACGGTTGTATTGTAAATTCACAAAATGATCTTTACGTACATTTTGTGAATTATTGCCAATAACGAGGAAATAGTTAATGGGCGTTAATCAAGTAGTTCTAGAACTTTTTCAGGCGGACGACCTATTACTGCTTTGTCTTTGCATGTGATAATTGGTCGTTGCATTAAAATAGGTTCTTTCAACATTGCCTGTAGCACGTCATCTTCATTATCCAGGGAGAGTCCCAATTCTTTAAAAATAGGTTCATTGGCGCGCACAAAGTCTTTGAGGGTAAAGTGAGCACGTAATACTTTCAACTGCTGCATATTTAATGGTGTTTTAAGATATTCAATAATGATGGGTGTGATTCCTTTATTTTGAAGTAATTCCAATGTTTGTCTTGATTTAGAGCAGCGAGGATTATGATAAATTGTAATTTTTTGCATGTTTTCTTTTAAAGTGTTCGCTTAAGATTTAACTATAACATTAAAATCAAAAACAAATAAACCCGGATTAGTTGAGATTAATACGGGATTTATTCTATAGACTTTATTTGCTGCAATTTGGGAGAGATGATAGATACATAATGATTGACACCACAAAAAATAAGGTTTAACTCAATCTTAAATTTGTTTGCATTTCTGATAACTCACGTTCATCAAGAGGAAAATTCACAGTCCAGGGTTTTATAGGTTTAGGTAACACTGTTTCAGTACAGTGAATTTTTAATTCATCGGCTGAAATATGATGAATGCCAAACTCTTCAGCTAATATTTGACTTCCTTCTGCAAAATTACTTAATACTTTTTGTATATGGTCTTTTCCATTTTGTTTTGAAAATTTCAATTGTTTCGATGAAACATCCCAAGTTAATGACTTGCGGCCATATTCCGTAATTATTCCGATTACAGTTTTAGTATCGCGAAATGGCAATAGGTGATGGATGAAATCCTAGTTTCAGTAAATTCATTTGCGCATTTTTTGCATTTAATAGAGTAAAATCTGTTTGCATCAAACGAAGCCAGCCTTGGCTTGTTTTTTTCTCAAGAACAGAAACATTATCTGCGGGATAAAATTTGAATACATCTTCATTTTGTACAATAGGCTCATTGACGCCTGTGATCAATATTGGAAACCGAGGAGCTGATGCACCCAAACCCGGATCAAGTAAGAATTTTTTATTATCTATTGCGACTGTTACTATAAAATGTGTAGGTGGTAACGCGAGTATTTCTGGTGCATTAATTGCTGCACCTAAAAGAACTCGTGCTGCACATAACGAGACCTCATAACCTAATTGAGATAACGCATCATAAAGTAATTCTGAGGTTTGAAAACAATAGCCATCATGCTCAGAAGATAATAATGTCTGATAGCTAAAAAAAGACAAAGAACCTCTGCTAAGTGGATGTTGTTTCGCTATTTCACGCAGCTTAAAATTCGAATACGGGAATGTTTTGACGTGAGAAAAATAAATCTCTTTTAGATAATCAATTTTTTCTTCTGTTGTTAAATGTTCTGGAGAATGGTAAGCAGTTTTTATCTTTAAAAGATAATGTTGTAAATTTATTTTCATAAATCCAGTCGAATATATTTTTGTTTATAGCTATATGGTCATATATCGAAAAAATAAATTCAAGTGCACAACCGCGGCAACAGAGCCTAATCAACTGCTTGAAAATCTAGTTCTAGCCTGCTTTAATAGAAGTCTTTGATAAGATAATGTAAAATATGAGCTTAACTCAACCAAGAAGAACGGTCTGCTGTATATTATGTATCGTAATTAAGTAATTATAGCGTTTATTAATTCCTAAGTTTTATAAGCTCAATGATCTTTTAGGAGCAACAAGAAGTATGGAAGGTGCTTTATTCTGCTTAATTCTACTTTTTTTAACAGTATTATCTGGGGTTATTACACGTATTGTCCCTAGGTTACCCCTACCATTGCTTCAAATAGCTTTGGGATGTGTTATTGCCTTTTTATTACCCAATATTCATGTCAAATTAAATCCCGAACTTTTTATGTTGTTGTTTATTCCTCCTTTGCTATTTAACGACAGTTGGCATTTTCCTAAACGCGAATTTTTACTTTATACTAGACCCATAGTGACTTTATCCATTGGATTGGTTTTTTTTACGGTAGCGGGAGTTGGCTACTTAGTGCACTGGTTAGTTCCTGTTATACCATTGCCTGCTGCTTTTGCATTGGCAGCAGCTCTTTCACCAACAGATGCAGTGGCACTTAGATCAATGACTAAAGGAGTGCGCATTCCTGAGCGAATTATGCATATTCTCCAAGGCGAAGCCCTATTAAACGATGCCTCTGGCTTGGTCTCATTTAAATTAGCTGTTGCTGCGATGTTAACAGGTATTTTTTCATTCAAAAGTGCTCTATTGAGCCTTATATTAGTTGGTTTAGGAGGTATGGCTGTTGGGGCAATTCTTACCTATGCCTTTATTTCAATTCTCGGAAAATTGACTCATAACAGCACTCATGAAACGACTACTGAAAATTTATTATTATTGCTGCTTCCTTTTACTGTGTATCTTGCTGCTGAAAAGTTAGGGTTTTCAGGAATATTAGCTGCTGTTTCTGCGGGTTTTACTATTGATCGGGCTGGTTTTTTGGACAGAACTTTAGCCACAATGCGTATTGAAGGTCATTTTGTCTGGGGTGTTTTAGACATCACTTTAAATGGGATTATTTTTATCCTTTTAGGATTGTACTTACCTAAATCAATCAAATTACTTGCGGACACAGGCTATAGTCTATCAGAGTGTATTATAATTGCGGTGATTATCACTGTGACATTGATATTGTTGCGTACATTATGGATTTATTTAACTTTGCCTTTTGAAGCGTTAATTTCTAAGCGTAATCAAGCTTCCTGGCATTTTCCGAGCTTAAAAATAATCAGTACAGTCTCTTTGGGTGGGGTGCGCGGTGCTATCGCTTTAGCTGCAATTTTATCTGTACCTCATTACCTACATGATGGGAGTCCTTTTCCAGCACGACACTTACTCATTATTCTTGTTATAGGTGTTGTTCTTTGTTCTTTATTAATAAGTAGTATTATTTTGCCTTTAATTACTCCTAGTTTGAAAAAACTCATCCATAAACCAAGTCAAGACGAAGAAAAGGAAGCAGTTATTGCATTAACATTTGCTGCTGTGGAGGCGATTCAAACCAAAATGAAAGTTTTATGTGATGAATTAAGTGAAAAAGAAAAGGAACTTTGCCACCAAGTAGCACATAAACTCATGGATACTTTTAACCAGTTTATCATATCGAACCATGGTACAGAAAGTGAAAGGTTGGAAAGCATTTCCGCTTTAACCTTTGAGCGACAATTACGGTTTGCGGCTTTAGAGGGTGCACATCAAGAATTACGCACACTAAGAAAACAAAGAAAAATTAATAATACGACGATGATGAAAATTATTGCCAGATTAGATTTACGACATATCGCTTTGCTCAACGAACATCAGACCATGCTTGAAAAGTAAAAGTTGAGAAAAAGCGTGAAAGGTGCTGGCCTATTAGAAAGTTGAGTATCTATTCTGAGTTGATTTATTGCCGGGGTTTTCTTGAAATCCCTGCATCTTTGATCATTTGCTCATAAATTAAGACCAATGCTGCGCCTTGATGGGCCTCTAAAATAACTTCTGGTAATCGGGTGCGATTAAAACATGAGGTTTTACCTGGAAACGAAAGCTGAGAGCAGTGGAGCTCCCATTGCAAGCCATGTGAAGAAAGGATTGCTGTTGGCATCCCTAGTAACGAAATTTTTGTTTGAACAGGCAATAAAAAATTTTGTTGGGATTTTTCTCTGAGCACAAAACCTCTGACAGGTGGTGAATATAAAAGACAATTCGTTGTCATAAAGATATTAATATTATTGAGTATATGATCCAAAAAACCACCGTTTACTCCTACAATGATCGCGGGTAGTAAGTTATTATCGCTTAAGTAATGCATGGCTTTTTGATAATCACTACTTTCTTGATCGGGCAAATGCAGAAAAGGGTAGCTTTCTAAAATAGGGGTGTTGATAGAATCTAAATCTCCAATAATTAATTGAGGATGAACACCTAATTCAAATAAACGGTTGGCTGCTCCATCAGCTGCAATGATGGGTAAATTCATCGCGATGAAAAAATCGGGCTTGGGTAAATCACCATTGAGGCATAAAATTGACCGATACCCTTTTAAATTAATTACATCGGGCATCATAATGTCGTTTTAGTAGAATAAGCAGCAAACTGATAATCAAGCCTACTATATTAGAACTGATTACAAAAAAAGAATTCGTACTACTTCCATAAATAATCCATGCTAAAGAACAGACCAAGTAATTAATCAACATCATCATAGAAAGGTCTTGAGTTGATCGAGTTTTTAAAGATTTAACAATTTGCGGTAATAAACCAATAAAAGAAGTAATAAAAGCAACAATACCTGAAAGCATAACAATAGACACATTTTCCTCCGCTCAGACTAATGAGATCAGGTTCAAGGGTTGGTGGATCCTCTCAGCCAAAATAGTGAAGCAGGCACCCCTAATGTATAATTATTATTCTACCATGAAAGGGGCTAACAGCAAATGGGGAATCGGTGAATGATAGGGTTAATTCAATAAACATTACTGTTTCTCACATTCATCATTCTTGTTTGCTGGACATAATGCTGCATCAAATACCTCACTGACATCTTTTGCAAAGATAAATTTCATTTCTTTGCGGACTTTGTCAGGTAGATCCTCTAAGTCTTTGTCATTACGTTGAGGAATAATTACTGTTTTTAAACCAGCTCGATGAGCAGCAAGGACTTTTTCTTTAATACCGCCAACAGGGAGCACTCGACCTCTTAACGTGATTTCTCCTGTCATTCCAACATCGCTTTTGATTAAACGATTGGTCATTAATGAGGCAAGTGCTGTTGCCATTGTAACACCAGCACTGGGACCATCTTTGGGAATTGCCCCTACCGGAACATGAAGATGAATATCGCTTTTTTCAAAAATTTTATCCTCTATTCCCAATTGATGTGCTTTGGCTCGGACATAAGAAAGTGCTGCCTGAGCAGATTCTTTCATTACTGTGCCTAATTGACCTGTCACTGTAAAACCTTTGGAACCTGGCATTTTTGTTGCTTCAATAAATAAAATATCGCCTCCCCCTATCGTTACTGCAAGACCGATTGCAACTCCTGGAATGGTGGTTCGCTCTGCAATTTCAGAATAATACTTGGGTTTGCCAAGTAACTCTACAACCTTATCCTTTGTAATTGCGACTGATGTAATTTTCTTCTCTGCAATAAGTGTTGCTACTTTACGGCAAATGGCACCAATCTCACGTTCTAAATTGCGGACACCTGCTTCGCGTGTATAATCATGAGTCATTAATAGGATCGCATCATGCTCAAATTGAATTTCTTCTGGCATTAACCCATTTTCCTTAATCTGGCGAGAGATGAGGTATTTTGTTGCGATGCGTAGCTTTTCATCATCTGTATAGCCAGGAAGAGTAATAATTTCCATGCGATCGCGTAGCGCCGGCTGAATGGGATCAAGTTGATTCGCTGTACAGATGAAAATGACTTGTGACAGATCAAAATCCACATCAAGATAATGATCCGAAAAGGTTTTATTTTGTGCAGGATCAAGGACCTCAAGTAAGGCTGATGAAGGATCGCCGCGAAAATCAGCGCCTACTTTATCTACCTCATCCAGCATCATTACGGGATTACGTGATTCGACACGCTTAATGGACTGAATAATTCTACCAGGTAAGGCACCAATATAAGTACGTCGATGTCCGCGAATTTCTCCTTCATCATGCATTCCACCTAATGAAATTCTGATAAATTTCCGACCAAGTGCTCGTGCAATAGATTGTCCAAGAGAAGTTTTACCTACACCAGGTGGCCCAACAAAGCAAAGAATAGATCCTGTATGTGATTGATATTTATCCTTACGCTCAAGACGAAGTTTGTGTACTGCCAGATATTCAAGAATTCGCTCTTTCACTTCTTTCAAATCATAATGATCTTCATCAAGGATTTTTCTGGCGCTATTGATATCAAGATTATCTTCAGTTGCTTTATTCCAAGGTAATTCAACTAACCAATCTAAATAGGTTTTAATTACTTGATATTCGGCGGCAGAAGTGGGCATTGTTTTCATGCGATTGAGTTCATGTATTGCTTCTTTTTCGGCTTCTTCCGACATCTTTGTTTGGACAATTTTATTTTCATATTCTTTGATTTCAAGATCCTCTTCGTTTTCTTCACCAAGTTCTTTTTTAATCTGTTTTAGTTGTTCTCGAAGCATGAAATAGCGTTCGGTTTTATCGAGTTCATTTTGTGCTTGGGATTGGATTTTTTTTCCTAATTCAATAATTTCTACCTCTCTAGTTAAAAACATATTGAGCTTTATAAGCTTGTCCTCGACTTTATCCAATTCCAATAGCTCCTGTGCGTCTTTTAATTCCAATCTAAAATTTGCGGCAATAAGATATACAAGTTGGCGCGGATCATTTGTATTCAGTGCGAGGGTTAATAAATCTTCCGATAAATGCGGTGTTAATGAAATTAAATGACGTAATAATTCAATAGTATTTCGCATTAAGGCCTCAATTTGTTTGTTTTTAGTATATTGTTCACTTGCAATTTCAATATGTGCTTTGAAATAAGGTTCAACGGAAGTAAATTCTTTAATACAAATTCTCTCTATGCCTCGTACGATCAATTGTACGGAGTTGTCTGATAAGTGAATAAGTCTATGTATTATTGAGGCAGTGCCAATTGTATAAATATCGATAGGACCTGGTTCTTCAACAGTATTATTTTTAATAGCCATGATTCCTATGAAACGAGAAGAACTAATTGTTACGTCATGAGCTAGTTTAATGGAGCGCGACTGGCCTATATTAAGTGGCATTACAGTCATAGGATAGATAACGCTTCCCCGTAATGCTAAAATAGGTAATTCGGAGGGGATGCTCAGTTCCTCAGCTTGCGGTTCTGTTTTTTCCTTGTTTGCTTGAATCTCCATAGAGACTCCTTATTTATTCCTTCTATTATTGGATTTTAGGATAATTATTAGACAAATTTTAGTGAATATAGGGTTATTACTTATTTTTTATTTGAAATTAAATAAAAAGTGGGGATTGACTAGCTGCCGATGTATTTATTATGAATCGATTTGGCTAATTGAGGCATCCTGTTTTTTAGATTTAGGAAGAAGAACATATAAGTAGCCATTTTCATAATTTACTGTGATATGATCTATGTCATATAATCCTTGTATCAGAATTCGTACCTGAAAATTGCCATATGGAATTTCAAGGCAATGATAATTCAATTTGGCTTCAGTATCTATTCTTGTTCCTTGAATTGTTAGGACTTGATCAACAAATGAAATATTAAAATCATCAAGTTTTACCCCGGCGATTTCAGTTTTTACAATTACAGCCCCATCCGTTTCATAGACATCCGTTGATGGGTGCCATAGGTTAGAGCAAGAATAAGGTTGTGAAAAGCTCATGATATCGAGGACTCGAGATATTTGTTGTCTGAATGCTTCAAATTCTTGATCTGACTCTTCACTGGAGTTGCGACGCGCCATAAAGTCACTCCTGAAAAAATATTAAGTAGGAACAAAATCTCATTTGAATATACCCTTTTGACAGTATAGTATTTCATTGAAATTTTTCCTAAAAAAGATAAGAGTAAATGGCTTTATCTAAGATAAATGGAAAACCAGGGCCATTGCTTTCGTCTTATTAGATCATTTATTGGTTGTCAGCTCATGATTAAAAGCACAGTAAAAAATACTTATTCTACTTTCCTATATTGAAAGGGGAGATCATGTTTTATGAAATTTGATACTGTTGTACTTGGTGGGGGAATTGTTGGCGTATCGGTTGCAATTCATTTGCAAATGCGAGGGCGCGAGGTAGCATTGGTGGATTTGACCTCACCAGGAAATGAAACGTCATTTGGTAATGCGGGATTAATTCAACGTGAAGGAGTATACCCCTATGCATTTCCGAGAGATATCACTTCTCTCATGAAATATGCTTTAAATTGCTCACCTGAAGCAAGGTATCACTTCGCATCGTTATTAAGACTTACCCCTTTTTTGTGGAAATATTGGTTTCATTCGCATTCATCTCGACATGCAGAAATAGCTCGTTCCTATGCAACGTTGATCCAACATAGCGTCACGGAGCATCATTTACTTGCTGAAGCAGCTGGAGTTAGACACTTATTGCGTTCAGGAGGATGGCTTAAGGTGTTTCGGACAGCAAAAAAACAAGAAGCAGAAATACGATTTGCTGAAAAATGCAGGGCTGAATACGGTATTCAATTTAAAACTCTGGATGCTGCTTTGTTACATCATACCGAACCTGATCTTGATCTGTCTTTGTTGGGAGCTCTTCATTATACGGAATCCGAAGCGGTTAATGATCCGGGGGCATTAGTTGCCGCGTATGTACGTTATTTTGAGCATCTCGGCGGTCGTTTTTTCTTTGGAGATGCGCTTACATTATCGGGGCAATGGACGATTAAGACAGAGCAGGGACCAATTAATAGTGATTCCGTGGTCATTGCTTTAGGTCCCTGGTCAGATGTTTTATGTTCTCGTTTGGGATATAATTTTCCACTAGCAGTTAAGCGTGGCTATCATATGCATTATGGCGTGAAAGAGAATGCCAGACTTATGCATCCAATACTTGATTTTGAGAAAGGTTACCTCATTGCTCCTATGGTACGTGGCGTTCGCTTAACTACAGGAGTTGAATTCGCAAGACGAGATTCGCAAAAAACCCCAGTGCAACTCAATCAGGTAGAGCCTATTGCACGCACACTTTTTCCCATCACCGAACGACTTGATAAATTTCCTTGGATGGGATGCAGGCCTTGTATGCCAGACATGCTTCCAATTATCGGCCAAGCGCCACGTCATCATGGTCTTTGGTTTGCATTCGGACATGGACATCATGGTTTAACTTTGGGGCCTGTTACTGGGCGTTTGCTTGCTGAGATGATGACTGGAGAACATTTAATAGTAGATCCATTACCATTTAGTGCCAGCCGATTTAGTTGATTTGGAACTCGTATTTCTTAATTAAAAAACTCTCTCTCATCTGAGAGAGAGTTTTTTTTGCAATTAATCTTATTGATAATATAAAAAAGCTATTTCTAGCCACTAGTATAAACGGTACCAGTAGGACCAGCAGTCTCACCTCCACTTGAGCCGAACATGGTTGTTCCGGTGATTCCTAAAATAGAAGGCAGGAATAATAAAGCAGCAGAAATAAACACTAAGGCAATTGGTGTTCCAATTGGAATTTGGGTTGGGTTATCTTTGTGCTGTTTAAATTTCATAATCGCACCAATAGAAAACGCTAAACCAGCTAAATAAGATCCTGCAGTTATTAGCTTAGTCAGGTTGGTAAATGAGGAGGTAATTTGTGATGCCATGGCACCTACACTCATATCTCCTGCAGCTGCATTTTGACTGACTAAAGCCAATACCCCCAAACAAACAATACTGGATAACCATTGTTTATAACTTGATTTACTAATGACTTTATTTTTCACTTTTGTCTCCTCAATTTAATTTACCACCATATTCTTCAATCCATTGATATGTTGTGCCATTAATGGATGATTTCAATATAAATCAACCATGACCAACATCCCCTCCCAAAACTGTTAAGAAATTGATTGTTCACTTGTTTGGATTTCTTGAATACCTAATGTTTGGATTGTTGCTCTATAAGATTGTTTACTACTTAAGTCACTAGACTGATTAGGTTCATTCGCGTTTTTTACAGACATGATCCGCTCTTAATGTTTGTGCTTATTTAAATCATAGCACTTAAATATAAAATCATTAGGATATTTTAATTCCAATTTTGTATAGGGCATTCCTTTAAGTCATAATCCTTTAAGCTACATATTTATTAATAAGGGTTAGAAATGATAAACTGCCGAGTAACGCTTTAAATAAATGGTTATAAAATATGGATATAGTTGAAATAAAATCATTTCTTGCAGTCATTGAATTCCGGTCTTTCACGCTTGCTGCTAAGAGAGTTCATATTACTCAATCTGCAATGAGCAAACGTATTCAAAAAATGGAAAATGAGTTGGGAGTGCGTTTATTTATTGTCGAAGGCTCAAAAATAACATTGACTGACGCTGCAAGTCATTTTGTTCCCTATGCAAGACAAATGTTAGCGACATATAACAGCGCATTAAAATCGTTTAAAGACGATGCGCAAATGTTACAACATCATATAATCGTCGGGGCTTCTGTATTTGTTTCTCATTATATCTTGCCGAATTTCCTCAGTTATCTGAAAACGGTAGATTCTTCGCTTATAATTCACATCAGAGCAATGGGGGAAAATGATATCGAAGATTATTTAAACAGAGGAACAGTAGATGTTGTAATTTGCCCAGAACGGGAGCTTTCTTCCAAAGTGATTACAACTCAATTATGGCAAGAAAGATATTATTTTGTGGTCAATAAAAGCCATGAATTATCTCAAATCAATAGGCTAGTATCGCTTACAGACTTTGTAAACCATCCAGCTATTTTTACTCAAAAAGGTGGTGTAATCCGAGATAAGGTAGAAAAAGCCTTTCATAAGAATCAATTAAACTTAAATGTGAGTTTGGAGATTAGTACGCTTGATGCGATTAAAAGTCTAGTGGAATTTAATTTAGGTTGGAGTGTTTTACCCAGTAAATTGCTTTCTGATCAATTAAAGGTTCTAAATGTTGATACGAAAGATATACTCCTTAATTTTGATGCCTTTTACCTTAAAAAAAGAATGGAAGAGCGTGCAATTACTGATTTTTTACATATTTTTGATAAATGGCAAAGTCAAAATTCTATAGATGAAAAAGCTTCTTAATGAGCAAATTATGAATTATATGACTTGGATTATTATTTTTATCAATTAGGGCACATGAGCAATGATTGATTATGCAAGACTCCTAAGGTAGTTACGCCTTGTTCTCTTAGCCAAAGATTTACTTGTTCGGGATCTGAATAAATTGTTAAGTCATTACGCATGGCTGATTGACGTATGTTCTGTATTATTTCTGGGGATAGGAAATACTTAGGATAGTTCTTCTTTAGATAACATTTCAATCGTTTTCCTTTGCAGGATTGCCAAAACCCTCCGCCGATGGAGGCAGAAATACATGCTTTCTCAATATCTCCAAAACGTGAAAAACTAATCAACTTGTGTATTGAATGTTTACGTACATAATGACAAACATTTGAACCAAAAAAACGAGTTTTATTATAATGTTCTTCAGCTAATGATTTTGGTTTAATAAACCAACCTCGTGCATGATGGTTGGTTTTTGTTTCTAAAATACCCCCAAAAAAGAACCAGGTACCTTCATAACCGGAGTTTCTGCCGGTAGATTGATACCATGGATAACTATTAATTACAGTAATGCGACGATAAGAGGTTCTATTAGGGAAGTTGAAGACAATCATTGTATTATTAGAGAGGATATTTTTATCAGACTCTGTAGAAATCATAGCATATAAAAAATCTTAAATAATATGGGTTCACAATAAATCGATCGTAGACGGGTTGCAATGGGATCTGATTGATTTGCAGAGTATATTTAATGCGTACTGTTATTAATTTTTATAATTTAATGGGACAAATATGGTATTATTTTCTTTTCAACGAACGCTTGTATCCATATATGAAAAGAAAAAGCGTCTTATGCTTCTTATTTGTGAGTATGCAGGTAATCGCTGCTCCTCATTTTGTTCCTGCTGAACCATTACCCGCCTATCATTATGAAATCAATGGTCCTGCTTTGTGTGCGACAGCCAAAGAAACCCTGGCCTATTTAAATAAAGGCAGCAATTATGATCCTCATGTTATTCATGCAGGAAAAGTGTTGCAAATACCACTTGCACAGGTTAAAGCAACTTTAATATTTATTTGCCAACATCAAAATGAACTGAATGATCCCGCTTTTGTTAAAAAACATTTTGATTTTGTACGTTGGTATCCGGATATGGAGCAGGCTAAATTACTTAAGTCAAGTAAATCGTTGGTTGCTCATTTACCTAAAGATGAGATTTTAATGACTAAATATTACGTTCATCGTGCTCAAGTATCAAACAAATTAACGCCAGCTCATCCATTCGCACTTTATGCTTTACCACCAGATGAAGAGTCTTTGACCCTGGAAGAAGCAGATGTAAAACCCGGATTGATTCGCTTTCAATATGGAAAACAAGCAATATTAAAAGGGGCTCTCACTCATAAAAAAGTCCCGGTTTTAGCTTATTTGAGTCGAGATGACTTAGAAGCAGCTTTAATGCAAGGCACTGTGGTTGCAGACTTTGGGAATTCTTCTCATCAGGTAAAAATCTTTAATGTCCATCGTTGCAATAATATTCCTTACAACAAAGCACAAAACCCATATCAACAAGAACGCTATTGGTATTTTAAACCCGTAAATGGCATCAAAGGTTATGGAAAGGATGCTGATCATAAAATTACGGTAAACCCAGAAGTTACTTTTGCGGCTGATCTTGAGCAATTTGGCTTGGGTAAGTTGCTTATGGTGCAATATCCCAATCAGCAAGGAAAAATAGTGACACGCGCAGGTATTTTCGCCGATACTGGGGGTGCATTTGCAAATAATCTTTATCAAGTGGATTTTTTGGCAGGAACTTATGCGGGCAAAGATGCTTTTTATCGTGCAACACGCCATTTACCCAATTATGTGACAGCCTATTTTATGGTATTAAAAAAATAAAATGAAATTACTTTTATTCTGTTTATTTTTTATCAGTGCTCAGGTGCATGCATTTTCGTGCTGTACGCCACAGAAAATTCATCAAGCACCAATCCAATTTAATGAGGAACGGATAGCCTTAACTCGTCAATATCAATTAGTTCATTATGGAATTGATTCAAAATCAATTGAAATTGAACCGAGAATGATTGTATTGCACTGGACTTGTATCCCTACTTTTAAGGCAACTTTTCGTGTTTTTAATTCCCCCACTTTTCCAAAAAATTCACCTCGCATTAAAGAATTGCCCGGGAATTTAAATGTGTCGAGTCACTTCTTAGTCGATCGTGATGGAAGTATTTATCAACTCATGCCAGAAAAATGGATGGCAAGACATGTTATAGGCTTAAATCATTATGCAATTGGCATTGAAAATGTTGGTGGTATAAATGGCAAGGATGATTTAACTGAAGCTCAGGCTAGAGCAAATGCATTCTTAGTGTGTTATTTAAAAAGAAAATATCCGCAGATTAAATATGTTATTGGGCATAATGATTATTTAAATTTTAAAAATACTTCTTTATGGCTTGAACGAGATCCAAATTATCAAACTGATAAAGAAGACCCCGGCCCGTTTTTTCTTCAAAGAGTAATGAAGTTGATCGATGACAATAAAAAAGGGAAATAACAATGGTAATTAAATATTGGGATCAGTGGTAGATCATTAAAATCTTAATGAACATGGAGTGAATATGTCTGATCAGTTATTCGATGTACTTATAGTGGGTGCTGGGCCAGTTGGTTTATTTTGCGCTAATGAGTTAACACGCCAAGGATTAAGTTGTCGAATAATCGATAAAAAGGCACAGCTTAGTGATAAATCTAAGGCATTGGCTCTGCATATTCGAACGCTTGATCTTCTTAGTGATTGTGGCTTTCTTAATGAAATTCTCGATAAAGGACTCAAGGTTGAGGGCGTTTTATTTAAATCTAAAGGGAAAGAATTAATTCATGCAACTTTTGCTAATCTTGAAGCCAATCGCCATTTCCTTATCGATCTTCCTCAAGATAAAACAGAGCGTGTATTTTATAAAGGATTAATTGATAAAGGACTTAATGTTGAATGGCAGACTGAACTTACTGCAATAGAGGAAACATCAAATCATATAGTGTCTACTCTAAAACTCGCAAATGGGCAAAATGAAACCATTCAGTCAAGCTGGGTCATTGCTTGTGATGGGTCACACAGTACGTTAAGAAAGCTTGTTCATGCTGAATTCATAGGTGCTTCTATTAAACAAACTTGGTGGCTTGCTGATTTAATGATTGATTGGGCATTACCCGAAAATAAATTGATTCTTTATGTAAGTGATAAAGGTCCGCTGGCTTGTTTTCCCATGGGAGAAAAGCGCTACCGTGTTGTAATGACTGCGCCAGAAAGAATCATGCATAAAGAGCCTTCAATGGAGGATATAGAGCGAGCTTTTAAATTACGATGCTCCGATAAAGCAACTCTATCAGATCCACTTTGGATTAGTCCGTTTGGAATTGATCACAAACAAATCCAAAAATATCGTTATGGGCGGGTATTTTTTGCAGGTGACGCCGCTCATGTCCACAGTCCTATGGGGGGACAAGGACTGAATACAGGGTTGCAAGATATTTATAACTTGTCTTGGAAATTGGCTCTGGTTCAGAAAGGATTTGCCAAAGATTATTTGTTGGATAGTTATCATAGCGAGCGCCATCCTATTGCCGCTACTGTATTAAAAAAGACAGGATTAATGACTTATATGATCATGATCCAAAATCCGGTGCTTATTTATTTGCGTAATTTTATCATGCATGTGGCTATTTCTTTTGATTTTATTAAAACTGCAGTACTTTATGATCTTGCTGAATTATCAGTAAGTTATTCTAACAGCCCTATAGTAAAAACTTTAGGCAGAAAAACGAATTTCAAAATAGGTGAGTTTCTTAACGATTTTCCTTTAATTGATGCTAAAACAGAAGAAAAGAAAGAATTGCATCAAATTACTCAGGGAACAATGCATCATTTATTGTTATTTACTGGAACTACTGGAAATCAACTCACTCTTCTGATTGAAATAGCTAAGGTAATCGAACAACGATTTGATGGATTGCTCAAAGCACATATCGTGCTTTCACAATCTGAAACACTACTTTCTTCTGATAATATATCAGTGTTTATTGATGAACATCAAAAAATGCATCAACATTTTTCAATCAATCAAAGCATTGCTGTACTGATACGCCCAGATAAATATTTAGGCCTAACCCAAGAGCCTGTGAATAGGGATGAATTATTGAATTATATGGAAAATAGTTATTTGAATAATATTAAAAATAATAATGAATAATGGATTAATACTTTATGAAAATAAAATTATTAACGCAATTTGTAGATGCTTCCAAAATAAAAAATAGCTTACAGTGGATTTTCTTAGGTTTAATCTATTCACTGGATTGTTTTGCTGCTCATAATAGCGATATAGAGCTTTCAAAAAGAATTAATGCTATTGAAAAAAATTCACGTACGGTAATGGGAGTTACTGCTATTCATATCGAGAAAAATAAAATAATCTCTCACAACAGTAACCAACGCTTTTTTATGGCTAGCACCGTTAAGTTACCTATCGCATTAGCTTTTTTGCACCGTGTTGATGAAAATAAAGAGTCTTTGGACCGTGTTATTAAAATGGACACAAAAAATTCTGTGCCAGGTTCTGGAACCTTACATTATTTGTTTGAAAAGAAAAAAATTAATATGTCGTTGAAGCAAGTGCTTATTCACATGATGAGAAACAGTGATAACAGTGCCAGTGACACCATATTAAAAGTGACTAATGGACCAAAATATGTGGCAAGTCGCATGAGTGCATTGGGATTTAAAAATATTTTTGTAAATCGTTCTATCTTGGAAATGTTTTTGGATACCAATCATGTGAATCATTCCTATTTAAAAAAAACACAACCTGTATTTTCATGGCAAAAAGTATTTAATCATGTTCCTCTGGAGGAAAAAAAATTGGCTTGGCAACGTTTCCAAAACGATATGCGTGATACAACTACTTCTGATGATATGGCCAAATTACTTGTAAAATTATATAAAAAACAAGCTCTTTCAGAATCCAATACTAAATTACTTATCGATATTATGGAAAAATGTCGAACAGGACGAAGTAGAATTAAAGGATTACTGCCTGCCCACGTAAAAGTAGCACATAAAACAGGAACTTGGTCTATCTATGAACAAGATTATTTAAGATATCCTGGCTCTAAGAATCTTTATCGTTTTGTGAGTGATGTTGGGATTATTACATTACCTAATAATAAAGGACATATAGCGCTTGCGGTTTATGTTAAATCTCAATCAGCCAGTGATTATCCACGAAGTCGGGCAATAGCATTGGCAAGCCGTGCCATTTATGATCATTTTATGAAGTCGTCGAATGCATAATCTTATTCAATAAATATGCCCAAGAGTGACTATCTACATCCTGTGGGCTTATCTGCAGAATCTCCTTGTACTTGACTTTATTGGATTTGAATACATGCTCAAAAAATATTAGAGCCTGTTGACAATTAAGCCCCTCAGTCTAAGTGTTGTCGCGCTTTATGCGCGATATTTAGCTTTGCTGGAAGACTCATACTGCTTGGATCCTAAGACTTAGAGGTACTATGAATTGTCAACAATCCCTAGAAATGCTTATTCATTTCGTATACCCTGTCACAAAAATATCTTAATAACAAGGAGAGTTTTAATGCAACGCTGTTGGGCTTTAATTCTTAGCGGATTTCTCTGTCTTATGAGTTTTGGTGTGTATGCTCAGTTACCATGCAATTATCAGAACTTATCTTCTGAAGAGAAAAGAGACTTATTATGGGATGAAATTGTTAAGAGTCATGAAGAGGATCCCTTACCGCAACTCACAGGGAATAGTTTCAATGAAGTACTTGCAAAACTTAAAGGTCTGTTCAATTTAAAGCCTACTTTTGACCATGCAAGCGATGAGTTGCCTGAGGGACGAGTAAAGATCATTCATGCCAATGGTTCAGTAGGCAAAATAGCTTTTGTTCCTGCAGCAGGCCACCCATTTACTGGAATTTATCAAACTGGAGGAATTGGTGTAGCACGTCTTTCTCTAGCTACACCTCCTTCTGATGATAACTATATTCCTGGTATGGCGATTAAAATCTTAATCTCGAATCAACCTTCGCTCAATTTACAAGTGATGAATTTGCTTGAGGGACAAAAGGAGAATTGGAATTATTTTGCTAAGGATTTTTCGAATCACATCCCGCATCCAACAGGTTGGACATTGTCAGCTATTGAGAAAATATTTGAATGGACTCGAGATCCCGCAAATAATCTTCCTTTATGGCATTTGGCTGCTTGGACAAGTGAGGGGAGAATAAATGGTATTCCAGTATTCCCTGAACGCATTTATTTCAGGCCTACCAGCGTGGTAAAAGATTTGATTCCTGAAAATTCACGCGAAGACTTCAGAACTTCTTTTTTACAAGTGCCTATGGGACCAATTTATGAAGTATTTGGAGAATACCAAGGAACAGAATATCATGTAGGAACATTAATGCTTGAAAGCCAGTTATTAGCTTCAAATTATGGTGATAAGCACTTATTTTTTCAGCACCAACGATAAAATAATTTTATTTGAATTAAGGAATTAATTTCTTAAAATTAATTCCTTAACTTTTGTCCATAAATAAAATTTTACACGGATTTTAATAAATCATTTCAGTTATTATCAGAGCTTGATGTGGTAATTAAGAAGTTTAGTACGTAAACAAAGCTGATAAAGACTCATTTAGGTTCTATAGATTATCTTCCATTAAAATAAATTTAATAATATGATTTTATTCATTTTTTATTGATCATATTGGAGAAGTAAATGGAAGTATCACACGAATTACCAATCAAACATCACCGTACTATTAAAAGAAATTTTTGGGTTGCTTTAGGCGGGCTTGTTTTTGCCAGTACATCTTATGCAAATACTCATTGCCCAGATTTAAATATTGAAGCATTTTGTCACAATGGTACATGGCAAATAACGATCACTCCTAACGCCCCATACTGGGAATTAATGGGAGACAGTGTTAACGGAAGTCAATGTACTAGCAATGAACAAGCCAATGATGTTCGATGGAATTATGCTTTTTCCTCAGCACGAATGGGAATCGTGGGATGTAATTACAAATTGTTTGATAACACGTTCAATCAAATAGGTCTCATTCAAATTAAGTCAACACAATACATTCGTACAGGAAACAATTGGGAAAAAGAAAGTTATCCGGGTAATTGGACTTGTCATGAATCACAAGAAACATGCTTATTTCGTTAGCCCATGTTGTGACACGGATGTGGCTTATTCTTTGGTTATGTAAGTATTTAAATTAAGGACAAAACTCGTCAAAGTAAGAAGTAAAACGAGTTTGCATCTACCTAGCTCCGTTCGGTTCTGTTTTATTCCTGTAAAAATGGATAAAACAGAGTCCGAACGTGCCGGGTAACCTGCCGCAAACACGGCTTAGTTCCTCTATATGCGGGGTTCTTCATAACTTGTATGTATTATATCGTCATTAATAGCATCCTGATCTATTATTGAACCTCTCAAAGTTGAAGATACTTTAGCCTTGCTAATCGCTTCTTTTAAAGTCTCATTTTCAAATTGCGCAAGCTTTTCCTGTATTGTTACAGGTAAACTCTCTCTCTCTTTAACTTTTTCTAATTGAGAGGAAAGAGCTTCAAGTTCAGTTAATTTTTCTTTAACAGATATTTCACCGGCAGCAATTAGAACCATCGCATTAGCTACTTTTATGAGTAGTTCACTGTGTTTCGAATTCTCCAGTATCTCAAGATCGCTTGACCATGCCATTATGTTGTTTACGGTA
The DNA here is from genome assembly GCF_001468135.1 of Legionella santicrucis. Classification (GTDB taxonomy): domain Bacteria; phylum Pseudomonadota; class Gammaproteobacteria; order Legionellales; family Legionellaceae; genus Legionella; species Legionella santicrucis. The sequence continues at coordinate 304,661 of NZ_LNYU01000024.1, forward strand.
AAGAATTCTGGGCGAATTTTATCAGTTAATGCACTGATATTTTGATATGCTTCTTGAAGGATAATTCCTTTCTCTTTTAATTGATCCAATAACTTTTGATTCTCCTCTTTGAAGAGATTTGGAATCTCTTTAGATAAGAGAGTGTCTTTATTTAAAGAACTATTAAAATCAAGATAATGGAGATGGATATAACTTGCCACCTTTATAGCTTCTTGAGAAGACAAAGTTTTGAAAAAATCAATCGCTGAATCTGCATGACAATAGGCAGGCAAATCCTTGACTATTTCTCTAACTTCTTCATTATCTATTTGTGCCAGTTGTTTATTAATTTCTCGAGAAATTTCATTCTGTATTTTATCGGATTCAAAATTAAGTTCGGAATCACATAATACTTGTAACTCAGTACGAAAAGTACGAATTTTCATTTGCAGGCCACTCTTCATCCAATTTCTTTCTCCTGAGATTTCCTTATCAATGCGATCTAATACACTGATTGATTTGACTATTTTATCCAGTACCTCTTCTTTGGATATTTCCTCATTGCAAAGAAGTTTTTTTATTTCAGTAGAAATTTTTAGCAAATCTTCACACTGTTGTTTTCGCGAAGTATTTTGTTTGAACCATTTAAGGAATCTGTGACCTCGGCCTTCGCCCTGTCTGTTATTGTAATTTGTTACTGTATCTTCCAATCCTTTTGCAATTTTACCTAACTCTATATCGACAAGTGATTTTTTTGAATGTTTTTCCCAAGTAATAACAAGCCTATTTTCTGTAGTGACATTTTCTGGAGAAAGTAACCGAGTAAGATAATTTTTTTCAGGCTGAAGGATACCTTCCGATGCTTTTATTTGTTTTTCAATCATGGGCCAATGCTTGCTGAATGCAATAGCGTTTTGTGAATCTAATGAAAGCATTGAGTAATTGGGTATATTAGAAGGGGATTTTGCACTTAAGAAGTCTACTAATTTTTCTGGTTCTTTATTCAGCAATTGCAACACATTTAATTTAAATCGCTCGATATTATCATGCCCATGAACAACTATATTATTTTTATGAGCTAATTTGGCTGATGGAGATTCTAGCTGGAGGGCTTTTGAATAACTTTCAAACTCTTTAGGTAATGGACATTCCTCGTTCGTCTGTTGAATAAAGAAATCTAAAAAGTGGCAACTTATTCTTCTTAAATGTGAATATATAGTATCTGATTTACTTTGATCCAATATGAAGAATTCGTCAAAATGTGGAGAAGATTTAATTTCGTTATAATCTATAACAAATTTCTCAATTATTGCTTTTTGATGTTCTTCCGTTAAGGGCACACTTAAACCAAGTGTTTCCTGATTTTCATTGATGTATTTAAACAAAATAGGTTCAATTGCATCACCTTTGCCAAGCGCATCTATTATTAGTTCAGAAACTTTTGAAGCATGAGGCTCGGTGTCAAAGAACGTACCAAAATTCTGATCTGATAATCCGTGTGATTTACAATAAATATTAATTTGTCCTAACAACAATTGAGTTTTTATACTCATGTAGCCTATGAATCTCTCTTTTTCTAGATCGGCTCTTGCTTCGCCATTTTCTTTGCCATCCACTTTAATTTGAGCATAGTCTGGATCGGTTTTCTCAAAGAAAGTATTCGCTTTGGTTTCTAGATTATCCCATTGCTCAGGCTCAGTGATGCAATCAACAAGCGATTGGATCCATTCTTCTAATTTTGTTTCTTCGTTAGGCATTAAAACCGAATCAACAAATTCTAAATTGATTTTTGCTACCTCGCCATTACTGGCTTTCTTAGCATTTACAGTAATATCTATTTTAAGTTCGATTAGAGCTTCTTCTACACGCTTTTTTAGTTTATTGAAGTTTTCTTCATTACCTTGAACCTTAAAGTTTTCAGCATCTTCCACTTGGGATAAAACTTTTTCTACGAGTTGTTCCTGGGGGGTTTTTGTATTAACTAATTTATTATTTGTTTTAATTTTTTCTAAACTCTGGGTTCGAAATTGATGTCCAAAGCCCTCGGTGATTCGTTTAAAACCACCTAAATGTCTTTCATATTTAGATTGGTTTCTTTTTAAACTAAATAAGGGCTTATCAAAACGTGTAAACGAATCAGGATCATCTGGTGATAAACGAACAGCAAACGCATTTTTAGAGTTTTCAATGACCTTACATACCCCAGAAGGGAGTTCTGGAGCAAATTTTTTATTTAGTCCACCTATTTTTCCATCGTTGTCATATTTTTGTTTTATTATTTCAACTAATTTGATGTACTCTTCGATTTGAGTCAGTCGATGTTTTTTCTCATTCTGAAGATCTTTATAGGCTAATGGCGATAGTTCTTTTTGCATGTCTATAGCCAAAATGTCTTCTTCGAGTTGTTTTTTATAATATGTAAGTTCTTCTATAGCTGATTTTCTTTGTATGCCCTCTTCAAAGAAACCATGAAAAAAACATCTTAATTCAAGCCCGGTTTCGCATGTATTATCAGTTCCAACTCCATCTCCCCCCACAATAGGCATCATTAAATGCACTTTGTTTTGGCTGTCAACATATACATAGTTACAAGCATCTGGTTCTTTAAATTTTAAGTGTTTAGGCATCTCATTGACTCTCAATCAACTATTTTCTCCCCAATAGTATAACTTTTATATATTAAGCTGATATTAAGAAGTACGTAATGACTTAAAAAAGTGTTTTTTGATCAAAAAACAGGATAGCATTCCGTACAAATAAATGTTATTTATATGAAATTGAAATTATTTTTATTTATATGACCTTTTTTTTCAAAAAATAATAAATGTATTTTCATATTGAATAATAATTGATCTTATTGTAAGATATTGAAGATTCTGCTTAGCTTATAAGGAATGCCTAAATGCCCATAACCCTTGATCCCGAAGTACTGAAAGTAGCTGAATATGTTTATGAAAACCTGTTGTCACAGCCTTATACCGAAGTAGGCCCAGAATGGGAATTCAATTATAAGAATCCTACAGCAACTAGAGCACTTGGTGATGGGCATAATTTACAGCGTTCCATTCAAGTAGAGGGTAAAACACTCAATCGCCCTATTCATGGACTTGCTCATACGATGCGTACACTGATGTACAGCCAATTAATGTATGAATCTACACTAAGACAGCTAGAGCCGCATATATGTCACGATGGGCGCACAATTGCAGATCTAACTCCTTTAGATCTTAAAAAGCTGAATATTGCGCAATTGTTTTTTGTTGCAGGTCGTGCGAGTGAAGCTTCATATGGAGATGCTTATCACCGTTATCATCGTTATGGTGCGAAACATTTCGAATCATACGCGCGTCATCATTTGCCTCATTTATTCTCTGAGCAAGAAATTGAACTTTATGCTCGTTGCATCGAAGATCGTGAGGGAGATTATTTTGATTCTACGGCTGAGGGCTACCTCATTCATCTTTCTCATATGATCGATTTAATGCGTTGTAAAAGCCCCGTTGAGGTATTTATAGGCCACTCGCAAGGCAGTAGAGGAATTGTGCCTACATTGATTGATTTGTTTGGGCACGATGATGGTTTGGCTATTCTTCACTATGCCAGAGGATTGTTTGCTGCTACAGGCGAAGGAGTTCCTTATATTGATTCTGCAGAATGGCCTCATTTGGGCATTGAGAATCAGCGAGTTGAAAGAGCACAAAGACTTATTGGTTTTCTTCAAGTAGATGGTCAAGAGGCCGATGCTAAGAAAACGGGACAGGCTGGATTTTCAGTCGAAGGATGTTATGAAGCATTAAAAACTGTAGATACTCCGAGTTGGTATCACCAGAAAGCTATCAAGGATAAAAAAGTTCAAGAGAGTTTTGATATAAAAGAAACGAAGGATGAAGTTATTATTCATTTTCCGCCGCAACAGGAAACCTCAGTTGAAAAAGTGCAAGAAGTTACAGTAACAAGAGAAAAGTCATCTAAAGAGAACGATGGTTGTTTGTCACGATTTTTGAAACAATTGTTTTGGAATGATCCGACTATCAAAACAGATCTTGAGAAGCAAGTTGTTCCTGATTATACGAATATCCTTTAAGGAAATTGGAACGGAGGACTGCTTTATCTTCTAGAACATTAAGGATGTGTTATGTTTGAGTTTTTAAAAAAATTAATCAGTGATTATTTTCAAGGTGTTGTTCTTGAGATTGAAGAGAGCAGGGCCTTGAAGAATGAAGACTTTATAGAAGACTTTGAAAAGCAGGAACGTAGTGACCCTACTGCCCCTGTTCGACAAAAGCAAGTAATAAATACAACTGAAAAAACTATAAAACAAGAGCATCTAAAAAGGGATAAATTAGAGCAGCCCGTAAAGCCCAAGCTCCAAATGAACCACCTAAAAACACCCAATAAAACTGTAAGAAAATTTCGTTTTGCGAGTATGGGAGAAACCGATACTCATGATAAGTCTTTACTACCAGCATCTAAGCTGGTAGGTGGGCGAGCAATTCCATTAAAAGAAATTCCATTTGAAACAACAAGAAGTGAATTGATCCAAATTTATCTTCTATCCATAGATAAATGTATTAAAGCAAACAAATTAAAGGAAATTTCTCCGCAAGCTCTTTCTGGACATTATCTTTTAATTAAATCTTTAGCTGCCGTTGCACAAAATCCAACAGAAAAAAGACAATTACTTGCTTTAGAAAAGCCTTTTGTTAACTATCTTAAGAGTAAAGAATCGAGCATATGGTCTATTGTTAATGATTATACTCGGGACAGTGAATTTCCCATTGTACAATGGTTAAAAAATCAATCATCAAATTCTAATTTTATGGTTTCATTTATTATTGATAGTAATAAGGGAACGTTAACGCGCAATCAAAATGCGTTTATCCAACAATTCAAAGATTCGCCGGCTTTTTTCTTTCCTAATTCGATTTATATGTCATGGATTACTCATGGTTATGAAAAAGATTCAAGTATAAATCCCATGTATAATATCAGTAAAAAAACGCACTATTATCATGCAACTATTACTGATAATTTATTGCTGCGAACTCAACCTAAGCAAGTAACGTTTGCACCAAAACATTATTATGAAAAAGGGAAAGGGATTGTTGACACCGATTTTCGCTATACGATGCATCAAAGTAATTTATTGCGAATACAAGGTAGAACCTTGCTTTTTACTGATGAGTCAGGAGAGTTGATTGCTGTAAAAGTACAAAAAAAAGGTGAGCCTAAATCAAATCTCACTGAAGAGTTTCAAATGGCGGATTATTTGCAAAAACACCAGAGACGTTTAGATTTACAAAGCCAGTTACCAAGACCACTTGGACAATATTCTGTTAAAAGAACAGAGATTCTAGAGCAATGTGTCAGCTCACCTCATTATAAACAGTTTTTGGATCTTATCGGTGATACGAAAGATCTTGAAGTTTATGTCTATAAAGCACCGGTTTCGTATTTTACTTATTTACATGATGAGCATCAGTCCTTTAGAGACTTTACTGCATCAGTTAAAAGAAATGTTCATGATCTTTTTGTACTGCTTAGAGAGGGAATTGTATTTTCTCAATTAGCAGATATATTTCATACTCATTCTGATGAGGAAGAGCGAATAGATAAGGGAAGATATCAAGCATTAGTGCAACTCCTAAGTGTTTTTCAATCGCAATTAGGACGACTTGATAAATGGCAAAAAGCAGTAGAGTTTGTCAATCTACGCGCTAGTGGAATTGCTGATCTTGGTGATAGTCTTCCAATAACGAGTTTACTTACCGGTTCGGAATTTACTAGGAAATACTTTTCAGAATTACTGACTGGTGGATATCATCAAACCTTTTTTGATTCGTCAAGTGGTACGGCAAGCTCCCTTTATACGAGCAAGCGAAAGCTATTTGGTAATTACTTATACCTTAATACCATTGCTGAGTATTTACTAGTCATACAATTAGTACTAGGTACTTATGGAGATAAGGTGACTCGAAAAATAGATGATCCGTCTATAAAACAACATATGTGGCAGCAATTAGCGGAATTGATGTTTGATAGTTGTGCCGAAGCAGTTACTTTAATGACAGGGATTCCCCATTCCAGGGCACTTTCACTATTGCATCAGCGTGCAAAAATAGACAATCATGTGCAACAAACCCAATTTTGGATGACTCCTGATTATGCAGATCTGGATGAAACAGCGATGAGAATGCAACAGTATGTACTTTATCCTGGTGAAGCAGGTTATGAAGTAAATGGTGAAATAATTCCTGGCATCGGTTTATCAGTTGATGGGATTAATCAAGATTTAGGTGGATACAATCAAGAGCTTCCTTTGAAAGAATTAGAAAAGCTCTTGTATGCTACTGTGACTCTTGTTGAAGGAACGATGCAGCTTGATAAAGAGTTTTTCAAGCAGATAGAACAAACTGATGCATTAATTATGAGTAATTGCGGTGCTGAAGATTGCTACCAGGCTGCAGCAAAATTACTGGATCTGGCTAGACCTGGATGTCATTTCCAAAAGAGACTCGCACTCTCATATTATGAGGAAATTAAGCTTAAATATCCTTCTTCATCACAAACAGATATTGATACGCGCTTTGAAAAAGTCGAAAAATATTCTGCGGCAAAGACCATACAAAATTTTTGGCGAAATTATCTAGCACATAAAAAGTTAGTGTCAGGAGAACATACTCTTGCTCCTGCTCATGATGATTCTACAGTAAAAGAGAGCCCATTAAGAGCCTGTTAACAATGTATTCTCATTCGTTTTATCATCTCAAAAACTGCGAGTTTACAGATTTATATGCATCATTTACCCCTAAGCAGTATTTGACAACCCCTTTATGCATTCCATATTAGGAGTTGTCAAAAAGCTCGGGCGTTCATTTTTGATTTCCTGGATGGCTATCCTTCAAACGCCCCACTTTGGGAAGGGTTACTCCAATCATAGTGTCGCGTGTCACTAATGTTTGCAGTTGTTCTTCAGTCCAATTTTCAGTACCTTCAGGACGCATTGGTAAAATCATATAACGCGTTTTTTGATTTGAATCATGAACTCTTACTTCTACATCTTCAGGTATAATTGTACCGAATTCAGCAAGAAGTTGGCGTGGCCAACGGACCATTCTGCGACGATAATTCATGCGTTCATACCATGCTGGTGATGTGCCTAATAAGGGTCTTGGGTAACAAGAACATAGAGTACAAACCATAGTATGATGAATTTTGGGTGTATTCTCGCATACAAGTAAAAAAGTATAGTCACTTGGTGTTCCTTCGCCAGTGGGTTTTAACCAATCGATACCTAATTCAAGGCACGCTGCCACACCATCCTTGAGCAGTCTTTTTTTAAATTCAGGATCAACCCAGGCATGAGCAACGACGCGAGCTCCTCCCATAGGGCCTATACTTTCATACCACTCTACAAAACGTCGATGATCATCGGCTGTAAATAAACCCTTCTCAATACACAGTTCGCGAACAGCCGCTTCTAAAATAGTAAATTCAACAGCTTCCTGACGTTCTTTTATCGGATGCAGGTCGACATACTCATCGCCATGACTGTGTTCATGAAGATGATCGTGTTCCTCACAATAAGTTGAATTTTTAGATTTCTTTGTCATAAAATTCTCCAAATAAATAAACCTTTATATTTGCTCTATCCATCGTTCAGATAATTCTGTATCCAACGTATCAATGGCGGGACCGCCGTAGTCTTCCCACAGCTCCGTCATTTTAAAACGAACCATATAAAATGGTTCCCTACGACCCTCGTATCTGCCCCATGCTTCATCTTCAGGAATAACCCAAGAAGGTCTTATCATGACGACCTCTCCTGTTTTTCCGCGGGTATATCCCTGAGTGCGTGTATGAAATAATGAGGGTAAATCGATAACTTTTACTTTATCACCTACTTTATATTTAGTGCTCATTTACAAGCCTCCTCACGTTTCTTTATTTGATCTAATTTCAACATCAATTCATCAGGGGTTATCAAGCCTTTATCAAGTAACATTTTTGTAGCAGCCAATAACCATCGAGCATAATAAGGTGTTCCACAATAGAGGGTAACGCCCAAGTCATTTTCACGCCGCCTACGTTCCTCTGATACCCAATATCCTCTCCAAGCGAGGCATTCAGAAGTTGCATGCGTAAACATTTCCCAAAGTTCTGTTTCATGGAGCGACTTATCTAGAGGTCCATCAGGTTGACCGCCAATATCATGTACTACATGTAATATGGCTTGGGCATCCTCTGTACTTAATGAAAAGGGTAAATCCATCTCTTGCCGCGACACGGGCACAAGCTTTCTTATTATCTCCACTAAAGATGTGTAATTTTCAGATGTATGAGACATACTAATATCCTCCTATTTCTAAATTATTTTATTCTGTTTTTCATCAACAACTCTTTGCTCCAAAACCTCAAAATTCATCCATTTATAAATAAAAATAGAGACAACCCAGCTCAGAATGAAAAACAAAATAATAAAAAAACCGATACTGTTAAATCGTTCGCTCTGTTGATTGATGAAAACCCAGAACGGACCTTTGAAATTGGATTTTTCTGCAATTAAATTTAACGCTTCGATTCCTCCTATTAAAAAAGCAACCAGAGCTGATGCGAGCGTAATCGTTAAATTGTAATAAAGCTTTCTTACTGGATTTAAAAAAGCCCATCCATAAGCACCGAGCATTAAAACACCATCACTTGTATCAATAAGAATCATTCCTGCTGTAAAAAGAGCTGGAAATAGAAGTATGGACCACATTGAGATCCCCTCTGCTGCTTGTGATGCGGATAATCCAAGAAGTCCTACTTCAGTTGCAGTATCAAAACCAATTCCAAAGAGAAGTCCAAGAGGGAACATTTGCCAGCTATGTGAAATAAGATTTATAAGGCGACGAAAACGTTTAACAAGAAATCCTTGTTGATCAATCAGTTCATTAGTGTCTTGTTCTGTTAATATCTTACCTTGGCGAATTTGTTTGAAAAGCTTGTAGATAACAAAAAAAATCATAATGTTGATTAAGGCAATAAATAAAAGAAATATCGCGGAGCAAGAGGTACATACTATACTCCCTAGTTCATGCCATTTAGCCCAATCGGACTGCATAAATGCTTTAGTCGACAAGGCAATGATTACAGTGGCTATAAGCACAACGGAAGAATGACCTAAAGAGAAAAAGAAGCCTACGCCAATCGGTTGTTTTCCTTCTTGCAACAATTTACGGGTAACATTATCAATGGCAGCAATATGATCAGCATCTACCGCATGACGCAAGCCAAAACTATAAGCCATCACTGCAGCCCCAAATAATAAAGATGAATTATAGAAAGCATAAAAAGCCCAAAACCATACTACAACATTAAATAAAATCAAAAACAGATACATCATTGCTATTTTCTGTCGCAGGTTTTCTTTATGATCACCAAAATTTTTTAAATAACGTCTCACTTAGTTCCTTATAATTATGCGCACCTTATTGTATAATTATGGACCAATTAGAGTATGTTTATTGCATTAAGGTCTTTTTTTCTTGGCCCCGCAGCATTTTTATTGAAAGATAGGATATTTGAACCATCTTGGTTCTGCTTGAACCATAGCCAATGTTTCACTATTCTGTAACTATGACCTTAAAAATTAATGACTATGACTCCATCCATTACCTTTATTACTCTCTATTCTTTAATGCCTGCTGCGTTGATGTTAATTGGCGGTGGAATTGCCAGTTTTTATCAGCCGGGTAATCGGATAACAAGCGCTACCCAACATTTTGCTGCAGGAGTTGTTTTTGCTGCAGTAGCGAAAGAACTGCTACCCAAAATTGGTGCTTACCACGATCCCATTGCTCTTGTAATTGGTTTTTCATTAGGTGTTATTGGAATGTTGTTCTTAAAATGGTTGAGCAGCAGGTTGGAGGATTTTGAGCAACAAAAAACGGGTATATCATGGGGATTATTAACCGCAGTTGGAATTGATTTATTAGTCGATGGTATTTTGATTGGTGTCTCTTTTCTAGCGGGCGAAAAAGGAGGAATTTTGATTGCTATAGCCCTCTCAATTGAAATTTTCTTCTTAGGGTTATCGACCACTTCAACTCTAGGGGTAAGGCAAGTCAGCGCCCCTATTCGTTTGTTATCAAGTTTTATATTAGCCATATTGATACCAATTGGCGCGGGTCTTGGTGCAAGTTTGTTAATTCATTTACCTCAAACGGTGACTAATGTCATTTTATCTTTTGGTGTTGCTGCATTACTTTATCTCGTTACCGAAGAACTATTAGTTGAAGCTCATGAAGTTCGAGAAACACCTTCCATTACTTTATGCTTTTTCGTTGGATTTTTGTTAATTTTATTATTAGAAGGATTGGCAGCCTAACCGGCTGTTCAAAATATTTTTAGTGATGAAGCGCATTTCCTTTTTAATAAGAATTATAATTCAGTTTCTCATCCATATCCCATGCTTTATTATATAGCACCACCCACTAAGTTCTATATGTCATTGCAAGTTCGTTTGGCTCAGTCATGTACTGTGTACGCTCTTTACCTCACTTTACTTACTCCTTGTTGAGAACTTAGTGGATGACGCTATAAAAGATAAATTACAACTCAATTGTTTTTTGGAGTTCTTCCTTAACAACATGTTGCATGGCTGTTTGATTAAGCGCTACTAATACGTCATCGCTTAATTTTGCACGTTCTTCTATTTTAGCGACAAACGTTGTGCTGTGACTTAGATTCTTTAAGAGCGCATGGAGTTTTACAGCACTTTCTGTAGGGATGCCAATTACTTCTTCCAACTCATCAGGACTTCTCTTCGCTAAGATATTAATAAGTTCTTGTATGTTATATTTATCATTATTTAAATCTTTCTTAAACTTATCTAATAATTTTCCTTTCTTAGCTAGGGCGGGCCGTTCATCTGTAGTCAGTCCTATAAGATCAGTAAGTCCTTGCAGCATCCAACGATTTTCAGTTTTTATTTTTCTTGATTTTGCCGAATTAACATGATGAGCTTCGCATAATTCACGTAACTGTATGATTAAGGCCTCACTCTTGAAGTGCAATTGCATCATTGCAGGATAAGCTTTTTGTTTCTCCACAAAGAACTCATTTAATTTCACGATTTCCGCTTTGTGTTTTTGTGATGTATCAGAATCATCCAATGTTTTTGCGAGTTTATCGAGGAGCTGTAAATTGTGTTGCGCTTCTTTCGTTTGTGCGTCAAACGTTGTTACTTCCATTTGATTGAGGGAGACTCTTATATTGCTTATCAACGCTTTAGTTAAGAATTGATTTACCTTTTGTAATCGATCCTTTAATCCATCAACATCGGACAGATTAAGGGGGGCTTTTGATGTCCCGTGTTTTCTTATCTTTTCTTGACGTAACTGTTCCACTTCAGCAAGTTGCTCATTAAAACTAGAAATCATTTCTTTTACAGCGGTCAGATTTTTAGGTTTTTTGTCTTCAAGTAGGTCAATCTTTTCTGTTACCTTAACGACATAGGCATCATATAACTTGTTATGAATGGTTCGTAGTTGTTCTTCTAATTTTTCGACATCAGCAAAGTCAACGGTATCGGTCTCAGAATATAACCGCACTTTTTCATTGCGCAGCACTCTTACTTCTTCGTGTAGGGCATTAGAATTAAATAGTTCCTTCTTAATGCTGGTTACATCATCGAGTTTGGCGGTGTCTAGAGCCGTAGTGCGCTGGGTTATATTCGTTATAAGTGTTTCATAACGTTTTCTTACTTGCTCGGTATCAATGAGCAGGGGAGTAATGGTGGCATGTTGTAACGGCTTCAAGTTTTCGGCCATCTCTTGTTTTGTACGTTGAATTTGTTCCTTTAAGCTGCTGCTTATCGATGATATATTGCTCATGTCATTATCTGAAGGCATGCTTTCAAGTGTTTTTAAAGCCTCAGTGAGTTGTTGTTTTTCCAGAGTATCTTGGCATTTCATTAATGGTGAAAGTTGACGTTGCAGCGCTATTTTCTTTTCAATAAGTGGTCTTAGGTTATCCATTTCCATTTTAGCTGTTTTTGCTGCACCTGATGTAAAGTGAGACCATTTTTTATCTGAGGGAAAGTTTGCTAAAGCACGTTGCAACATATCCATATTATTTAATCTAAGCGCATTATGACATTCCCGTAATTTAGGAATCACTTTTTCATTAAGAAAAATTTTTCGTTCCAGTGATATCTTTTGATCGTCTTTTCCCGAAAAGTAGTGGAGTATTTTATCTAAAAATCCACCTCTAATGGGTAAATGAGATTGCTCTACCATTTTAAGCTGTAACGTAAATAGTTTTTCCTCTAAGTCTTCGGGCACCTCTGTTTTTATGGCGTTTATTGTTTCCACCACTTTTGCGTTTTGTATCTTAATCAAGGAGTTAACGGCAAAACCACTTTCATGCCTTTGAATAAAATCAGGACTTTTAATCGTCGTAAACGTGATAATATATCGATCCGCTCCAGTAGATGTTTTACCATCAAGAGTCACTTTGGTAGGAACTAAAGCGACATCATCAGGCAAATAAAATGAAAATTCATCCTCAGAATCTAGTACATGAGTACCTACCTGTTTTGCTTGCAATAACCCTTCAGGATCATTAATTTCAAAGACGGTATTCGAATCAAAAATTGTTCTTGGAACCTCAATATTTACAGAATTACTCGCGTTTGTTCTGGCGGATATCTTACTTAAGTCATTTAACTTGATTTGCATAAAATCTTGTGCAGACAGATCAGTAAAGAGATGTTTTGCCGAATTTGCAATTATAGTATTGGCTTGATTAACCAGTTTATTTTGAAAGTCTTCTGAAAAACTTAATCCTCGATAGAGTAATTTCGGTGAAGAAGCTCTCCCATGTGTATCCACCAGTGCCTTACTGGTCAGAGGGGTAAGTAATGCAGTAAACATTACTTCTTTAAATGTTGATCCTTTGTCTCTATTTTGGGCAATTGCATTGACGCGGCTGTAGTACCAGGCATCATTTTGCATGAGAAAAATTAAATCATATTTAATCTTATCCCTATATTCGCTCCCTTTTTTTCTAATTTCTTCATTCCAGGTTTCCCCAATTTTAACCGGAACCGCTTTGGGATCAGTTGAATGAAATTCCGTATCTTTTTCATGTTGCATTAAACGATCGATATTATTAATATCGGTATTATTTAATAGAGATCCTACAACGGCCATATCGCATTTAGCCAACAAGTCACGGAAAAATTGTTCTTCCAATTTTTGGCCATTTAAAAGAACATGATCGTCTTGAATCACATCAGGATTAGCCATGATTTGGCGGATAATCTGAGCTGCGGCAATTTCATCTATATTGGCTTGTTTTCTTTTTTTATCTGAAGAAGTTTGTAAAACCTCTTTAACTGCGTTTAGTTTTATTTGTTGGCGAGTTTCTTTGATGGCTCCTAGACATACTGAGGGTTTCTGCTCACATGTTCTTGCAAAATCAGTTGCGGGACTTTCTGTTAATTGGGTATTATAACCAGGAAATTTATTTTGTATCTCAGGAAGGCTATAATATTCTTTTATAGTTACGAGCCGCTCATCTTCTGTTATAAGACTTTTCGAGTTTATAGCTCGAATGTCATTTATAGAATTTAGATCTTTGCCTTTTTTTATAGCGTATTTTTCACCACTATAAGGATTTTCATAAGCACCTCCTTCCTTAAATAATTTTTTAGCTTCCTCAGAATGAATATTATTTTCCTCAATAGTAATATGTTCTCTTATCGTTACAAAACGCTCATTATCATTTAGACGATAATTGGAGGCTACTCGTCGTGCTTCCTCTAACGTATTGATCGTTTTACCTTTTTCTACAACGTATTTTTGAGAAACCATATTCTCATAAGGTTCTTCTGCTCTGAGGTTCTCTTTTGCTTGAGGATTAAATGAAGGGACAGCTGATCCAGTGGCCAAGAAAAATTCTCGATGAGTTCTGAGAACAACTTCGGCTCCTAGAGAACCTACCGAATTTTTAAGCGTATTGTAGGCGCGTTCTACCACTACTTCGGAAGGGGATTTGACTCTCATTAAATCGACCATATGACCTTGATTTATCAGGATATGTGCCGGGGTTTGATCCCAACTATGCCTTTCGTCTAGAACAATCGCAGCATAGAGATCGACCTCTTTTTGATCTTTGAAGATTTTGCCAATGAGCTTATTCTCTTCAACATATTTCCTGAATGCCTGTTCGCTTTTCTTATGATATTCCTCATAAAAATTTCTCTTAAGCTTATCATCATATCCTGAGCGCTCATCATCTCTTCCTACCACAAAAAACGCTTGGGCGATGAGAGTTTTTTTCAGCTCTTCAGGAGTAACATCGGCCAATGTCCGTCCATCTTGTGCTTTCCCTAGTTTTTCTCCTCTGAATTTTGCTTTACGCGCTTCTTCGACCATCACTTCAGCACAGGCCATAGTCCGTATGGTATGTGCAAGGCCATGGGTTGTTCGATCAGGTCCTTCGTTTGGTTGTAGCCGTCCTTCGGTGGGAGCTTTGGGGTTTTTTAATGGCCCAGGGTAAGGGTATCTTAAATATTCTTTATGGACATAATTTACAACACCGTGAACATCGACATCATTATCCAATATGGTACTGTTTAGAATAGTGGAGGGTACTGTTTGGGATACCGTAGAAATGGGTACTTCTTTAGTAGTTGTCGTTTTTCCAGTAAAAATAAGAGTGGGACTGTCTATCTGTAACTCTTTTTCAGTGGCGCGTCTTAAAGCAGTTGCATCAGTTTTTACATCACCTACTGGAAAGTCATTGGCAACGGCCTGTAACCAACCAGCAATTTCCCCGTAACCATTCCCATCGAGTTCATTTTGCATTTCTTGAGTGATGGTTTGGCCTAGATTTTCTAGAGTTGGGGGATTATCACCTGTTAATGCCGTATGTGCTCTTACTCCTGCAGAGGCAACCCAATAGCCGCATAAGCCCATGTTTAATCCAGCACCATTGGGAATCACAGAAAGTGTAGCACCTTGAGGGAGTTTTTTGGTTAGGATGTTTTTATACCCTTTTCCTGAACCTTCACCCAGTGGGTCAAAAAGATAGTATTGATTGCCTTGGCCTTTAATGAGCATGATCCAGTGGCCAGATTCCTGTGTTGGATTTACCCCTGTTAATATGGGCATAAATCCTTGCTGATTCAGGACATCTATTCGTATGTCAGGATTGCCATTGTAAATAATACCGCTGGTAATATCTTGTCCCATGCGTTCAAAAATAGCATGCATGCCATCTTGGGTTAATTCTACCCCTTTTACGTATTTAGGCATTTTGGCTCTCCTCAAAGAATACGAGCAATTAACTTATGTTATGCTGCAAAGATAGGCACTGCGTGTAATTATAACCCAAACTTCATTAAGCTAACGTTAAGTTAATTAAAAAGTCATTTCTCAAAATATCTATTACCTGCTTGATACTTTATGCATCGTATTTTTAGATTTAAATCTCCTTTTTCCATAAAATAGAAGGTTCTGTTTTGGTGTTATACTACTTGGCCTGCAGCCCAACCTGATGACCATGCCCATTGAAAATTATATCCTCCCAACCAACCTGTTACATCCAGGGCTTCGCCGATAAAATAAAGGCCAGATATTTCATGAGACTCCATGGTTTTTGATGAAATGGAATTACAGTCTACTCCACCAATTGTTACTTCTGCAGTTCGATATCCTTCAGTTCCATTGGGTTTTACGGCCCAGGAATTAAATTGTTTTGCTACAGATTCTAGGTCTCGATTGGGTAGTTCAGCCAATTTTTTTTCTGCAATTTCTTGTTTGATAAAAACTTCAATGACGCGCTTAGGTAAGAGCGTGGACAATATTGAATTTAATTGTTTTTGTGGTTTATTGACTCGAGCGGTTTTTAAATATTCAAAAAGATTAATTTCAGGTAATAAATTGATACAAATAGTTTGGCCAACACTCCAATAGGAAGATAATTGTAAGAT
Organism: Legionella santicrucis; assembly: GCF_001468135.1. Taxonomy (GTDB): domain Bacteria; phylum Pseudomonadota; class Gammaproteobacteria; order Legionellales; family Legionellaceae; genus Legionella; species Legionella santicrucis. The sequence goes on from NZ_LNYU01000024.1 coordinate 320,625, forward strand.
TGCAGGACCACTCAAACCTCGATGAGTAAATAATGTATGCTCGCGAAATTCGATACAAGCATTTTTAACTAAACTATCAACTCCAATTCCTGAAAGTAATGCGATTTTTTCTTTTTCGACTACATCTAGGGTTAAAGGAACCAGTCCTGCTCGTGTTGGCCATACTTTAATCCCAAATTGTTCAGCAATCTTATAGGCAAAAGGACTCGCTCCCATGGTAGGTATAGATAACCCACCACTGGCAATAACTACGGATTGGCAATGAAAAGCCCCTTTAGTGGTTTGTATTTTGAAACTTTGCGTTTTATGAATTTTTTCAATGCTCGTGTTTAATTGTATTGTAACCCCGGCAACGTCACATTCTTTAAGCAGCATGGAAACAATATCTATTGATTTATTATCACAAAAGAGTTGTCCTAGAGTTTTCTCATGGAAAGGAATCTTATGTCTTTTTACCAGCTCGATAAAATCCCATTGGGTATAGCGGGTTAAAGCCGATTTAAAAAAATGAGGATTATTGGATTTATATTTTTCGGGCTCTATATAATAATTGGTGAAATTACAACGCCCTCCACCAGACATCAAAATTTTTTTACCCACTTTATTGGCATGATCAAGTACTAAAACTTTACGACCGCGTTTGCTTGCTTCAATAGCACACATTAAGCCTGCGGCACCTGCACCAATAATAATAACATCAACTTCTTCCATAATAGGAGCAACTTGTTTTAAACAAAATCAAATATAAGGGTATCATGTGTCATACTCAATTCAAAATAAAAATAAGATCTCTTGACAATTGATCCCCAAGTGCTTTATATGCGGCACCATAATATTGGTTCAAATAGATTCAAATGTTGGGGTGACTGAGTTGCCAAAAAAACTGGTTTGATATTGAAAATTACGATACTTTTTATATTAAACTTACGTCCAACATATTTTTATGTATGTTTTAGAACGTCTCTTAGCAATTTTTTTAGGCATTGTAGCCTTGCCATTACGTGTATTTGCACAACATGCTTTTTATGCAATTATTGCTCTTCTTGTTGGGATTTGTGCTATCCCAGGTTTACCTTTATCACTTGCTTTGACTTTGAATCATGAAGGTATTTCTAAAGCGATTAATATATTAGTGACTCTTTTTCTTGTTTTTCCAATTACGGCAGTAATCATAACCGGTGCCCTTGCTCTTTTAACTGTATTTTTATTGTGTAGTACAATAGTCCATATGGCTGAGGCATTAGGCCTTGGTTTTATAAATAGTCTTCTCTATGGAATGGATGGTTTTTGGAGTACTTTAAGTACGCAACAAATCCTTAGTCAAACTCTTTGGAATTCAATTAAAGCTTTTGTAGGATTTGCCAATACGAATCAATTAAATAGTGATGCTGGCGATCAACGAATTATTGATGGGTTGCAACATTTTGAGATCGTGCATGAAGATTTCGAGATCCCAGATTTACAAAATAAAGAACCACGAGAGCCCCCTATTTTATTTGATGAAACTGAATTAAAAAGAATTGAAGGACTTCTCGCTCACTTAACAAATGTCAAAGAGCCTTTAGCACGGCAAACAAAAGAACAATTAACTATTTTAAAAATCTTATATACTCAATATAAAGATCTTTTTTCCAAATTAGAAGAGGTACATTTGGCATTGCTGAGTAACGAAAAAAGTCAAATTAAGGATGAGCTTATCGCCTACAATAAAGTAAGAATACCTATATTATTAGTCAAACAATATAAAAAAGGGGAGTGCTGGTATCATGTCCCTGCTGCAAGTTATGTTACGGATAGAGACAGTTTCTTGCACTTATTGAAAAAAAACTCTAAGCATCCTTTAAATAGAGATCTCTTTAAAAAGCCAAGATCTTACAATCAAATGGAAACAAGATATCTTTGGTATGAACTAACAGAAAATTATTGTTCTTCCCAGGAATTGAGTGATGGTGTTGTTGAAATCCGTGTTTTGGTGGATGAATTGTTTCAATTAAATGAAATACAAAGAATGAATTTTAGCATGGGTGCTTTTTCTCCAGCATTTTTTGGACCAGCAATTAAAAATAATCCGTATTCTCAGACATTGCAACTGGAGCATAAGAATGGACTACAGCTTTGAGGGTATTCGATAATTTGAGACGTTAACTTTCTTTTTCATAGGATAATTTAAGCTTATACTATAAATAAGCATAAAAATGACTTAATAACGTATGTTTCAGATAAACGAGTGGAATCATTCTCTTGATTCATTCGGGTTGAGGCCGAAACTGACGCTTATTTATAAGGACAGCCATCATGAATGAAGTTGATATTTTAGGTTTATTTTATGATGTAATGAAAGTTCAGGGAGTCACTCGAGATCAAGTCTTTTTAAATATGGAAGATGAATCTGCAGCAATTCTTTCTCAAAAATTAAAAGAGCCTGTTTCATTGCAGCAATTGCAAAAATTAACGGATGTTTGCATCGCTAATGAATGGTTAGAACGAACAACTGCGGATCCAAATTATAAATATTTATCGTTAACTGAAGCAGGTCTTCAAGTTGTTTTAGCTAATCTATACACATAATTGTAAGTCAAGGGTATAAACTTTAAGCAAAACTCGGTAAAATATGTCACTTTATCTTTTTTTGTTGTTACCATGCCAAAACGAACCGATATTAAATCCATTCTTATTCTTGGGGCAGGTCCTATAGTAATAGGGCAAGCTTGTGAATTTGACTACTCTGGCACTCAGGCTGTACGTGCTCTAAAGGAAGAAGGATATAGAGTGATCCTCGTAAACTCTAATCCCGCAACTATAATGACCGATCCAGAACTTGCAGATGCGACCTATATTGAGCCTGTTTCTTGGAAGGAAGTGGCTCGAATCATTGAAATTGAGCGTCCAGATGCTCTTTTGCCTACCATGGGGGGGCAAACTGCTTTGAATTGTGCATTAGATCTGGTACGTGAAGGGATCTTGGCAAAATATAATGTTGAAATGATAGGCGCGACACGGGAAGCAATTGATCGTGCTGAAGATAGGGAAAAATTTCGACAACTGATGATTAAAATTGGTTTGGAGATGCCGCGATCAGCTATTGCGCACAGCATGGAAGAGGCGATACAAGTGCAAGCGCGCTTGGGTTATCCGGCGATTATCCGACCTTCATTTACTATGGGGGGCAGTGGCGGTGGAATTGCTTATAACCGTGAAGAGTTTGAAGAAATTTGTATGCGCGGTTTAGAATTGTCGCCAACCCATGAATTGTTAATCGATGAATCAGTATTAGGTTGGAAAGAGTTTGAAATGGAAGTAGTACGCGACAAAAATGATAATTGTATTATTATCTGTACTATTGAAAACTTTGATCCTATGGGAGTACATACAGGCGATTCAATTACAGTTGCTCCAGCACAAACGCTCACTGATAAAGAATACCAACGTATGCGTGATGCTGCAATTAAGGTATTAAGAGCTGTTGGGGTTGATACTGGGGGTTCCAATGTGCAATTTGCCATTAATCCTGAAGATGGGCGCATGCTTGTGGTAGAAATGAACCCGAGAGTTTCTCGAAGTTCTGCATTAGCTTCTAAGGCAACAGGTTTTCCAATTGCAAAAATCGCGGCGAAGCTTGCTGTAGGATATACTCTTGATGAGTTAAAAAATGAAATTACTGGAGGTAAGACTCCTGCTTCATTTGAGCCAAGCATTGATTATGTAGTGACTAAAATACCTAGATTTAACTTCGATAAATTTCCTCAAACTTCAGATACCCTAACGACACAAATGAAATCTGTTGGTGAAGTTATGGCCATAGGCTCTAATTTTCAGGAGTCCTTACAAAAAGCGATTCGTGGGTTAGAGATAGGTCGTTGCGGCTTACATCCATTGTTTTTAAAAGGTGATTTAGCACGCTTAAGGGGGAATTTGCGTGAGCCTACTCCAGATAGACTCTGGTATATTGCCGATGCTTTCCGGAAAAATATGTCTCTTGAGGAAATTCACCAGGAAAGTCGGGTAGATCCATGGTTTTTGGCACAAATTGAAGAATTGATTACCTTAGAACGTTCTGTTACTGATAAGACATTAAATAATATTGATGCAGCAATGCTGCGCTTATTGAAAAAGCGGGGGTTTGCAGATGCTTATTTAGCCAAGATTTGGTCGTGTACTGAAGAAGAGGTTCGCAAAAAACGCAAGGAATTAGGAATCTTTCCTGTCTATAAGCGCATTGATTCTTGTGCGGGTGAATTTCCCAGTGCTACAGCGTATATGTATTCATGTTATGAAAGTAGTTGTGAGGCTAATCCTGATTTAGACAAGAAAAAGATTATGATACTTGGTGGAGGCCCCAATCGAATTGGTCAAGGAATTGAATTTGATTATTGCTGCGTACACGCAGCTATGGCGCTTAGGGACGCAGGTTGTCAAACCATCATGGTAAATTGTAATCCGGAGACAGTGTCTACTGATTTTGATACCTCGGATCGTTTGTATTTTGAACCAGTGACTTTAGAGGATGTTTTAGCCATTGCTGAAGTAGAAAAACCTGATGGGGTAATTGTGCATTATGGTGGCCAAACCCCGTTAAAATTAGCTCGTGCTTTAGAAGCTAATGGCGTGAAAATAATAGGAACTTCCCCAGATGCAATTGATAGAGCAGAAGATAGGGACCGTTTCCAAAAATTAGTCACTGAATTGAAATTACACCAGCCTGACAATGGCACAGTTCGTAGTGAAGAAGAGGCTATTGCCTTAGCAAATAAAATTGGTTATCCCTTGGTTGTTAGGCCATCTTACGTGCTTGGCGGGCGTGCTATGGAAGTTGTTTATCAGGAAGAAGATTTGCGCCATTATTTGTCCCATGCTGTTGCTGTCTCTAATGATTCGCCAGTATTGTTAGATAAATTTTTAAATGATGCGATTGAAGTGGATATTGATGCAGTTTGTGATGGCAAGGAAGTATTAATCGGAGCCGTAATGGAGCATATAGAACAGGCGGGTATTCATTCAGGAGACTCTGCGTGTACTTTACCTCCTTTTAGTCTTAGTGTTGTTGTACAACAGGACTTAATGGAGCAAATGCGTCAAATGGCATTGAAGTTAGGTGTGGTAGGTTTAATTAATGCTCAATTTGCAATTCAGGCTGATGATATTTATGTTTTAGAAGTTAATCCAAGAGCTTCAAGGACTGTACCTTTTGTATCTAAAGCTACCGGGCTTCCTTTAGCTAAAATTGCTGCTCTTTGTAAATTAGGTGTTAGTCTAAAAGAGCAAGGATTGAGTCAGAATCATCACATGCCATCGTTTTATTCAATTAAGTTGCCTGTATTTCCCTTTATTAAGTTTTCTGGAGTAGATTCTATTCTTGGTCCAGAAATGAAGTCTACTGGCGAAGTAATGGGTATTGCAAGACGTTTTGGACAGGCTTATGCTAAAGCACAATTGGGAGCAGGCAGTAATATTCCCAAACGTCGTCGCGCTTTTGTTTCTGTTCGAGATGCGGATAAAACGCGAGTAGGAGAGATTTCTAAGCGCTTAATTGAATTAGGGTTTGAAATCATAGCAACACGTGGTACTGCTTTGGCTTTGCAAGCGGCTGGAGTTGATTGCCGAAGAGTGTTTAAGGTCAACGAAGGAAGACCACATGTTTTAGACTTTATAAAAAATAATGAAATTGATTTCATTGTAAATACAACAGAAGGAAAGCAAGCTATTGCTGATTCTTTTGCAATTAGACGCAATGCATTGCAACATAAGGTGAGCTACACTACGACCTTGTCAGGTGCTGAGGCTGCTTGTCTTGCAATGAAATATGAAGACAGAGAAACTGTAACACGATTACAGGATTTACATTAAGAAAGGAATTATATTGAGGTAGATATGAGCAAATATCCTATGACAGTACATGGTGCAGAAGCATTAAAAGAAGAATTACACCGATTAAAATTTGTTGATAGACCTCGCATTGTGGATGCGATTGCCACGGCTAGAGCACATGGTGACTTAAAAGAAAATGCGGAATACCATGCTGCTCGTGAACAGCAGAGTTTTAATGAAGGGCGTATTCAGGAGTTAGAAGCAAAATTATCTCATGCTCAAATTATTGATATCAGTAAATTGCCCAACAATGGCAAAGTAGTATTTGGCTGTACCGTGACTATTTGTCATGTGGCCAATGATACAAAATTAACTTATCAAATTGTGGGTGAAGATGAAGCAGATATTAAACAGAATAAAATCTCTTACAGCTCACCTATAGGGCGCGGATTAATTGGCAAAGAGTTAGATGATTCTGTGACAGTAAATACCCCTGGAGGGATGGTCGAATACGAAATTATTGATGTTCAATATATCTAAATAAGAAATACCTATCTAGCGAGGTCTGCTCTATGCTTCGCTTCTATCGCTGAGCGCGCTATGGCGCGCAAATTTATTTCACTTTTGTGATAATTCGCTAGCCCTCTTCTTTGAGTTTGGAAAAAGAGAGTAATTTCTCAATAAGTCCGAGAAAGGGGGGGGACCTCGCATTAATGTAATAATATTTCTGAGTACTCTTTTTTTGGGGGCAATTTAAAATCACCTAATGTTTTCAATTAATTTAAGTATAATTCTTCTTAAATTGTCCCCAGTGAATAGAATTAAGGTGAAAGTATGCAACCCGAATTCGAGAAGTTTAATGAATTGCCACCAGCACTTAAAATGGAAACCGCTCAAAATTTATCAAACCATGATTTAGTAAACTTAGCTCAGACATCAAAATATCATTCGGGGGCGTCTCTCGTTGCCGAAGGGCTTGGGGGCGCGCGGGGTTCGCTGGCGGGGGCTCACGATTTGGACGCCATGACGGCATTATGTAAAGTAAGAACAAACGATTTTATCGATCTCAAATCGTAACTTGAAGCCCAGATGACGCTAGATAATTATCACCAAGTATCTCATATTTGACCGAATTGACATTATGTCGATGAAGAAGCTAGGCGGTGTAAGCTGCTACATGCTCATCCCCGCACCTGAAAAAGCATTTGCTGTTTGCTCCTTGTCTCTTGGCCATAAGTTAAAATTTGGGAAAGTGAGATTTTGGATTCTGTGGACAAGCTAGAATGTAGATGCCCCTTTGCTGTCCAGGCTTATTGAGATGCTATAAAAGAGATATATAACGCTTTGATATGACATATAAACATAATCAATTGGATTGTTTTTGCTCTATATGGCTAAATAATAAATTATGAGTTGATGATTGAGAATGTTGAGATAATAATGACTAGTTTCCCCAAAAAATTCATTTCTGAAGTCGAAGACTTTGAAAGACGATTGCAAAAGTTAAACGAGTTAATGAAAGAAATGGAAGAGAGAGGGCAGACTCAGGGTGAGGAGTTTAAACAAGCTAAGTTATTAAAGACTTATGTTGAGGATAATAGAAACAAAAAAGACTTACTAACTCCTTCCAGGCAAGAAGGTGGCATTCCGGCAAATCTAAAAGCTGATAAAACTAATATCTTGGATGCTTTTGTGAGACATTTTAAGCCATTCATACAAACAATTGGCAATTGTATTAAAAAAATAGGCAAAATTAATACGTCTTTACCCGAAACGATTACAAAACTTAGAGAAACACGAGGAGAATTGAAATGCTCACAACAAAAATTAAAAACGATGGTAGCATATTTAATAAATGCTAGGGAGGAACTAGCTAAGCAGTGTACAACCCTTATAGGTGCGGTGGCGGCGCATCATCAAGAAGGTAACGAGATACAAAAGCAGCGGGCACTTCTACAAAAAATACAATCACCTAATTACTTAATTAAAGACAAAACAATTAATGGTCGAGTAATAAAAGGCGAGGTAATTAAAGACGAAACAATTAAAACGTTGAAAAATAATATCTCAAAGTTACAGAAAAAACATCATGAATTTGGATGTAGTATAAAGGAAAAAGAGCGTCAGTTAAAAGATGCTACTGCAAACTTAAACCTTGCCTATGAAGGTTTGAAAGAGGCTATACTCTTGCATAGAGCAGCAGTCAAAAGTGTAGATAAAGCCATTAAAAATGTGGAACAAGCCACTAAATACGAGGAACAGTGTATCGACAAACAACAACGAATAAAAGAAGTACTTTTAAAGGTCAAAGCAGAATCGGAAGAAGCTAAAGAACTCACGAAATTAACTGAAGAACTATTGGAACCCTCTTATCCAAGGCGGTAGTACCTATCCGAAATTGCTTCTATCTTATATAATTTAAATAAGGCACTTGATGCTTTAAATAAATTAAATTCCAGCGGTTGCGATTACAGGACGTAATAATGAGCAAATTTTCTGAATGGTTTCAAACAACTCCTATTCCAGCAGATGTAATACCTGGCTATTATGATTTGAAGTTAGTAGTTTTGTCTTACGTAATAGCTGTTTTTGCATCTTATGTTGCGTTAAATCTTGTCGGTCGCCTTCGTTCTGAAAAAAATAGTCAAATTCGGTTTTATTGGCTTGCCGGTGGTGCTTTTGCCATGGGTTCAGGAATATGGTCAATGCATTTTGTTGGAATGTTAGCTTTTATCATGCCTATGCCTATGGAGTATGATGTAAGTTGGACAGCCGCTTCATTAATTGTTGCTGTACTCGCCTCTGTATTAGCTTTATTTATTTTACAGAAAAAAGATTACTCCATTTTTCATTTTGCGTTAGGTGGATTAATTGTTGGTCTTGCTATTTCTACCATGCATTATATGGGCATGGAAGCAATGAAGATCCATGTGAACATTCACTATTTGCCCGGCTTGTTTTTTCTTTCAATTGCTATCGGAGTTGCTGCTGCAGAAACTGCAATTTGGCTTGCTTTGCAAAGCAATTATGGTTCAAAGAAAAGACAATTTAATTTGAAAATCATAAGCTCTTTTCTCATGGGATTGGCTATTTGTGGCATGCATTATACAGGTATGGCTGCCGCTGTGTTTACACCCAATTTATCACATAGCATGGTACACGAAAATTCGGCAATAGCACCAAGTTACTTGGCCTATTTTATTACAGGATTCAGTATCTTGATTTTTACAATTGCACTCACCGCATCTGGTTATTACCAGAAAATGATTCTTGCTATAGAAAATGAGAAAGAATTTCTTAACGCAATGCTTGATAATTTAGAAGATGGAATCATAGCGTGTAATGCGGCAGGTAGAATTACTGTATTAAACCATACGATTCAAAAGTATATCAATTCAGACAAGATAAACAAAAATATTAATAATATATTGGATTATTTGAATCTTTTTACTCTAAATAATACGCCAATCAGTTCAGATGAATTTCCACTTAAGCGGGCTCTGAGAGGGGAGCTTGTTCGTGGGGTTGAATTAATGATGCATACTAAAAATGATGGGGTACGGCAGGTAGTGATCGATGGACAAAAAATTATTAATTCAGAGAAAAGCAATTTAGGTGCTGTTATTGTCATCCATGATGTTACTGATCTCAAACAAACTGAGAGATTAAAAGATGAGTTTGTTTCTACCGTAAGCCATGAATTACGCACCCCTCTTACTTCCATACGTGGTTCTTTGGGATTATTAGTGAGTGGGATCATGGGGGCGTTTCCTGAAAAAGCAAAAAAATTGCTTGAAATAGCGAATAACAATTGTGAACGGTTACTTTTATTGATTAATGACATTCTAGATATTGAAAAAATTGAAGCAGGGAAAATGGATTTTGAATTAAAAGTGATCGAATTAAATCAAATAGTTAAAGAGTCAGTAGACATTAATAAAATGTACGCAGAAAAATTTGGCGTAAGCATTGATTTAATCCCCAATGATGAAGAATATTTGGTTTCAGTAGATTCTGGTCGGTTAATGCAAGTTTTAGCAAATCTAATCTCCAATGCGTGTAAGTTTTCTTATGAAAATGAAAAAGTTACTGTTGCAGTAAAACAAATGGACTCATCAGTTCGAGTATCCATTGCAAATAGAGGTATAGGCATATCAACCGAATTTCAATCACGTATTTTTCAAAAGTTTTCTCAAGGAGACTCTTCAAACACTCGAGGAAAAGGTGGAACAGGTTTGGGATTGAATATTAGTAAAACAATTATTGAAAAACTGGGTGGAACGTTACATTTTGAGAGCAAGCCTAATGATCTAACGACTTTCTATTTTGATTTACCGCTAATACAGCAACCACTTGTTTCTCATGAAGAAAATAAACTATTAACTTTAGAAACGAGCAAAAGATTGCTGATTTGTGAAGATGATAGTGATCAGGCCAATTATCTAAAATTACTTTTAGAGTCTGCTGATTTTATTGTTGATGTGGCTATTAATGCTGCTGATGCACGAAAGTTATTAGAAAATCATGAGTATCATGCGCTTTTGTTGGATTTAATATTACCTGATCAAGATGGAATTTCATTCATTAGAGAGTTGCGTACCAATCAAAATACCATGAATTTGCCGGTTATAGTACTTTCAGTTATTGCTCAGACAGGAAAAGAATTATCTAATGGAGATGCTGTTTCAATAATAGATTGGTTAGATAAGCCTATTGATTTTAATAAATTACTTACGGCAATTAATAAAATACAGAAAAAAGATTCTCAAGATTTTCCTCATATATTACATGTTGAAGATAATAAGGATACCCAAGAAATTGTAGAAGCGCTTCTTGAAAAACATGCGAAGGTAACTACAGCAAATAATTTAAAAGAAGCAAAAGAAATGCTGAAAAAAGATAAATATAATTTGATCATCTTAGACTTATTATTGCCAGATGGAAATGGAATAGAAATTTTGCCGATGATCTCGAAATATCATGCACCTGTTCTCGTATTTTCTGATACCAATTTAAATAAGGATTATTCTAGGTTTGTAAGTCAAGCGTTGCTTAAATCCAATTCTTCGAATGAAATTTTACTTAATACGATTAAAAAACTTCTTTAACTAATTAATTAAAGGGATAGAAAATGCCTAAAGAACTTAAAAAGATTTTATATGCAGAAGATGAAGAGGACATAAGAGCAATTGCACAAATCGCCTTGGAGGATATTGGTGATTTTACAGTGAGGTATTGTTCTAATGGTAAAGAGGTTATTGATGCAGCGAAGGAGTTTATTCCCGATTTACTTTTATTAGATGTAATGATGCCTGAACAGGATGGACCAACCACTTTATGTGAATTACGGAAAAATCCTGAGTTTATGGAAATACCTGCTATATTTATGACGGCTAAAATACAAAGTGATGAAATAGCAGAGTATAAGTCTATAGGAGCAATTGATGTTATTAAAAAACCTTTTGATCCTTTGACTCTTGCGATTTCAATAAACAATGCTTGGTTAAAATATCATGGATGAGAAGATACAGAAAAAATTACATAATCTTTTTATGCGCTACCGTAAGCAGCTTCCTGAGCGAATTTATAGTTTAGAGTTGCAATGGCAAGCTCAACTCAAACAATGGGATTTAGCGGGTTTCCAAGAATTCCATCGCAATGTACATAGCTTATGTGGTTCTGCTGGAACCTATGGTTATTTGGAGTTGGGTAAGACTGCTCGGCAGATGGAAATATTATTAAAAAATATACTTGCTAATGGGAAATTAACAGAGGACGATCGAGAAAAAATTACTTCATATTTTAATCAATTAAAAGGCGTATTGGCCCATGAAGACTCGCCACAGTCACTCGTTTTTATCGCTGAGAAAAAATCGGCAGATAATAAATTAGTCTATATTCTGGAACAAGAAACAGCATTAGTCAACGAGTTAAGGGCTAGCCTGCAACAGGCTGGATATGATACACAGCATATAAAAGATATGACATCACTACAGAATTTAATTCAGAAAAATCAACCGATTGCGTTAATTATTGATACTGATTATTTAGATAAATCCTCTATTGAATACCTAACTACTGTAGAAAAACATCAGAAAGGGCTCATTCAATTATTTTGTATTGTTCCTAATGCAGATTTATTACCTCGGCTCACAGCGATACGTGCTGGTTGTGTTGCTTTTTTTCAAAAGCCGCTTGATGTTTCTTATATGATACAAGAAATAAATTTAAATTGTACTTCACCTATTAATGAAGCATACCGAATTTTAATTTTGGATGATTCACAATCATTAGCGGAATTTTATTCGTTGATTTTAAAACAAGCGGATATGATTACTCGAGCTATTACAAAACCTTTGGACTTATTAAAAGAGCTCGAAACATTCCAGCCGGATTTAATTTTGATGGATATTTATATGCCGGAGTGCTCAGGTTTGGAGCTTGCAACGTTACTTAGAAAAGATAGGCGATACACAAAAATCCCCATTATTTTTCTATCTACAGAAGATGATAAAAATAAGAAATTAGCGGCAATTAGTTTAGGTGGAGATGATTTTCTCACCAAACCTGTTTCGCCACAAGATTTAGTTTCCGCAGTAAGATCGCGATCCAATCGTGCGAGTATCTTAAATTATTACATGACCACAGATAGTTTGACTGGTTTATTAAATCATTCCAGTGTTTTAAATCGTTTAAATATTGAAATTTCCAGAGCAAAACAACAGCAGTCATCGCTTTCTTTTGTGATGATTGACATTGATAATTTTAAATTAATTAATGATACCTATGGCCATCCTTTTGGTGATACGGTGATTAAAAAGCTTGCTTCTATGCTGATGATGGGGTTACGTAATCAAGATATTATTGGACGGTATGGTGGAGAGGAATTTGTACTAATATTGCCTGGTGCCAATCTTGAAAACAGCCAAAAAATTTGTAATAACTTGCGCCTTCAATTTTCTAATCATGCTTTTACAATAAATGAGCAACAAGTGCATGTAACGATTAGTATTGGAATTTCGAGTTTGACTCACAGTCATGATTTTAATGATATTGTAAATTATGCAGATCAAGCGTTATATAAAGCAAAGCAAAATGGGAAAAATCAGGTGGTTGTCTATTCTGAACATTTAATCTTAAATTAAATTCTGTTGATGAGTATTGTTATAAGACCTCTTGGCAAACTATGAGAATAATCAATGATAATCCTATTACAGGGCGGATTCTTGTCAAGTCAGTGGAAATATATCTTCGCTTAATAGATAAAAAAATGCATTATAAATAATCATCATGATATTATTTATCCTTTTGTTTAAAAGAGGGTATTATGAGTCAAGAAAAAAGAGCGCAAAAAACTCTTTGGGATGCTTATTCTTTTAGTATGGGATACACAATTTTTACAACATGTATAGGTCATCCAGCAGAAAGATTAAAAGTTGCAATTCAAACAAATCTTGCTCAAAGTTCTTATTCAGTTATAAAACAATTTGCTGGCTTGGAATTAAAGCATTTTTCTACAGGATTTTTATCATGTGTTATTCGTCAACTTGGAAAAGTAGCATATAGACCATTATTGATTACTCATATGCCAAAAGAAATTGATAAGCTCCAGCTTCCTATGCTTTCTGGAGGTGTGCTAAAAGGAGCGATCGCAAGTGTTTTTGATACTGTAGTTGTTAGTCCAATTGAAAACATCAAAACAGTACAAATGAGAACTATTGCAAGTCATACTAAACCTATAACACCTTTCCAAGCAATGAATACTATTTATCAACAAAGAGGTTTGCCTGGCTTTTTTTCTGGAAGTGTTCCTACGTTAGGAAAAGCGTTTCCTAGTTGGTTTTATTTATTTATGACATACAATGCAATTAAAACCAAACGCGAAAAACAAACATTTTTATCAACCATTTTATGGGCAACGGGTGCCTCAGCCCCAGTTGCTTTTGCAACTACGCCTCTTGATGTATTGAAAAGCCAGAAGCAAGCGGGTACGGGTAATAACGCACATCAATCATTAGGACAGCTTGCTTCTCAAATTTATAAAAATCATGGTGTTAGTGCTTTTTTTAGAGGATTCAATTGTCGATTAATGCATAAATCATTGTCTACAGCTGGTGCCTATATGATTTTAGATATGGCACATAAGATGTAATTTTAGGATAAAGATAAATTAACACCTTAACGAAGATAGCGAACTTAGGATTTCACACCAATTGAGTCCATATACGTTGCCTAATAACAGACAACAAAACTTTTTGATTGATTTTAGAGAGTAGTGCCTAAAATCAATCATGAGTCAAAGGGTACTATAAATAAATCAAGGTCCAAAATTAACATACGGTGTTTTGTTTATTGAAATAGACTATTTGTAATTTTCATATGTCTTATAAAAATAATTAATTGGATTTAAATTGTATTTTTTGCTTGAATATTATTCTTTTTGATGTATTTCAATGAGTATGCCAGATAGAAAACGATGATTGCATTAATTGGGATTTCTTAATGAAAATATCTATTCTGCTGAAACTTGTCGAAATAATAAATTAGAAGATAATGACGAACCGAGAATTTGGTGAGTTATAAATTATTTATGAGTAACTAATATGAATGCAGAAGATATAAGACTATTTTTTCAAACCTACTACACCAATCATTTTAATAATCCCCTGCTGTTTGAATCCAGGAATCAAGAAAGAGGCGATGCACTTCAAATTGTTTCATCTGCTTTGAGTAAAAATGATGCAGAACAAGTCGCTAAATATATTAAAATGTTTCTACCCTTAGCTGAGAGCGAGGTAGTTGCATCTAGGAATATAAGAAACCAATTTCGTGCAATCATTTATAATCCTGTAAAAGTGTTTGAAGCATATCTTCAGAATGAAGATAAGATAAGAATATTTTTGCAAACATTATATAATAAGAACACGAATAATCAGTTACAATTTGAATGTCGAACCGTATTAAATAGTATTGGAAAAAAAGAACTTCGAATTGTATCACCTGCTTTGAGCGAAGATGATGCGCAACAGATTGCGACTCATCTTAAAAAACTGTTACCCGCAGCAGCCATAGTAAATGTAGTTAATTCTCTCAAAACTCCAGGGCAATGTCGTGCCATAATTATTAATAGTGAAGAGGTTTTTGGTGTATATGTAAAAAAAATGGTGGACATGCTTAATCGATTTCATCCAATTCCAAGTGATCCACAACGTTTTGGCATGACTCACTTTTGGACCAACCCTTGTAATACAGTCATTGGGTATAAAACCAATATAGCCTCGCTCTATCATAGTGATAGTATGGATCCCAATATACGGAGGCAAGCTCTCGAAGAACTTCATAAGTTTAATGCGGATATAGAAAAATTTTACCCTGGATGCGAAATTAGAACGGAGCATCATAAACATGGGGATGCTTATTTGATTGATGCTTTTTCTTATGTCAATTATGTTTCATTGCAACACCAATTAAAATTAAAGGACTTAGGGGTTTTGTTTTTTTCTAAAAATCAAGATAAGTATAAAAATTCTAAAGCAGAGTTAACAGAGGATCTTCAAAAGGATATTGAGTTTATGGATAAGTCTCGTAAAGTGAATGACTAATACTTTAAGCAAAGGGAGTGTCTTTATTCTAAAATGGGGATTCACTAGAAATCCCCATATTTTGATTTAGAGCACGTAAAGTCTTAAGGTTGGAATACTTCCTGTTGCACACCACCAACAACCCATTGAGAACTATTAGGAAACTGACGGAAATGCCAAATTTCATCGAGCTGATTTATAGGCTCATCATTTTCTTTAACAGAGCCTGTAAAGCGGACACTTGCAATCAATGAGTTAGATTGCTTTGAAACATCCAGTAATTCTGCATCCAAAGTAATCACCTCTGTTTTATTAGGCATGTCGCCTCGCTCATCTAATTGCATTTTAATTTCTGCAAATACTTCCGGTGCGGTAAATTCACTCAAATCTTGAAGATTTTTTTGATCGTATGCAGCTTGTAAACGATTAAAAGTTACTTTAGCTTCACGCAAAAAAGTTTCAGGAGCAAAACCAATGGGGTATCCGGAAGCATTATTGTTACTTCCCATGGAACTATTACTAAATGATTGAGTAAAATTATTTAAAGGATTTTGATTAAAAGGGCTGGATTGTCCTGTTTGAAAACCAGGCTGCATTTTTTTGCGAAAGAATCCAACGATAAAGAAAAGAACTGCGCCTAAAATTAACCAAGATAAAATTCCACTGGTAACGCCATGTCCCATAAATAAACTGGTTAATAAACCACCGATTAATAAGCCACTTAATAGACCACCCCATCTACTCGAGCTTTTAGTGCTTTGCCCAATAACACTCGATTTTTGTGTTTTATTGGTTGAAAATAAACTACTTTGTGAGCGTTGAACACCAAAGCTTCTACCCCCACCAAAGCGTTTAGCAGATGCTTCGTGCACTAGTAGCCCAAAACTTAATAATGCAATAAGTAAATATGAAATAAACGTACGCATAGAAATAACCTTTTTTATTTAAGAACTCTTAGTATATATGAATCAGAGGGAATCTGTCTCTTTGTGTTTTAAATATATACTATTTTTTAGAAAATTATTCGTTTTTTAACTTTGGGGGTACGCGTAAGAATTGTTGGTTACATGCAGTTACTTTCCCAAATAGAAGAAATCATTAGTCCTCTAATAAGCCAGTGTTCACCGAGTAATGTCATTCTTTAATGAGCTAGAGGGTAAAATAGCCATCATTGTGAGCGCTTACCTTTAATAAGAAAACACTCCCTTTTTAAGGGAAAAAGATAATAATCATCAATGATTAAACAATATATTCTTCCAAGTTAAAGCCATTTAAAATCCCGGGTGTAAAGGGGTTCACCTGATTATTTGTTTTTAATAAATAACGTCCTGAATTGCTGTTCACTTCAAAAAGAATTTGTAAGTTGGAGCTATCTTGTTCATCAATAAGTACATTTACCTTTTCTAGAAGTTTGAATAAGGCCCATATTCCTTGTTCAGCGAGTTCGTAATGGTTCCCTTCAATAGAGTCAAGAGCAAGTTTTGCATTGGTTTGAGGCCAGGTAAAGTGAGTCATCGAGTCACTGCCTTGGTTATCCGATAATTTAGTTTGACCAATTTGTAACTCCAAGTTTGCAACTACAGGGTCAAGACTGATTTTCTGCAAACTGAAGTTGATTTTGCTTTCTTCGCCACGGTCGGGGAAAAACATATTTGTAATAATATTGGCCCGTATTAGTGCATCTAATGTTTCTGGGGTGATTGGTAATACAGTATCATTAACCGCTTTTGGTTTCCATTCTGCACTAGAAATATCTAAGAAAGGTTTTACATAGTTTTCAGTAAATGTGTTTAATGTTCCATGAGTGGAGAAAAAACGATTAAAATCATGAATCGCTATTTCCTCACGTTGTGATGAATCAAACGGATAACGTTGTGCAATGGTGGTTTGGAAGTCTCGATAGACGGTTTGTTTCCATTGTTGGTTAATATATTGGCGACTGTCTTTGATTAAAATACTCCAGGCATCACTTGCTAATTGTTTTGACCAAATACTTAAAGGTGTAGGTAACAGTTTTGCTTGATTATAAAGTAGACTTACTGGATCAGATGCGTTGTCACTAGCGAACCGTGTTCTTGTGATATTAAATGCAGTTTTTCCCTCATCATTTATCATGGATAAAGTAGAAATAAAACGTTCTAAATCAACGATTTTTAAGCTAAGCTCTTGAGTGCTAGAATGACTCATCAAATTCAAATCAGTAAATTGACTCGCAATAAACTGATTAAAAGGTGACGAGTTGTTAGTCAAGTCTGCCTTAGTTTCTTGTTGAATTAAGCCTATTATTTTACTTAAAGCATGGGACTGCTCTAAATTTTTAACGACTTGTCGCCCAGCTTGATAATCTTGATAATGAAACGGTTGCGATTTGCGCATAAAGGTTTGCCACCAGGTGACATAATCAAAGCAATAGGCTTGAATCAGCATCTCTTGTAATTGACCTAAATCATTGCGTGCAAGTACCCAATTTTCTTTTTGCAACGCATGGTTAATCTCAGGCATTTTCTGTATCACATCATCAAAACCAGTTCGAGTGAAATAAACAGGTAATTCATTTGTAGCTAAAACAAATCCATTAATCGCAATTTGTTGTTTCATTGTAGGAAAAAACTCTTTGGCAATAGAGTAATACAGATAACTTGTAGGCAAAGCATTAAGATAATTGCGAGCATCGGTAATGATTTGTTGTTTGATTATTATATTTTTTGGTGGTTTATTTAAGAGCCGTTTTAATAGAGTCAAATGCTTTTTTAAGGTGATTTCTGGTTGACTTTTCCAATGAGCAGCAAACCAATCATGTACTTGTATTGTTGAGAAATGTTCTGGTTGGCTAAGCATTAAGTAAATTTTCAACGCATTATATCGAGTAATTGGCGTATTACTTGGGTTATTAATAACTTCTTCGATTTCATTCGTTAGAGAAGATAAAAAATCACCATATAGGCGGTTGTCGGTACTATTTTGCAAATTATTTTTTAGTTGATGTACTGTTGGCAGTGATAAAGAATTACTTGGAATATGGCTCATTGTTTGTGCAGCATTCGATAAATGATAAAGAGCCTGTTTTTGTTTATCCTGTTGATTATTGAGTACGTCATAGGCAAGTAACTCTTTGCTTGCTTCATCCAGCAAGTGCGCTGTTTTATAATAATTGTAACTTAAAATCAGTAGAGCAATTCCAGCAATACTCGCTGTTACTGAAATAATGGTTTTTTGTGAAAACTTTCGTAGCTGTGGAATTTGGCTGCAATGTTCTTGGACTGTCTTTAAGGCACCCTCAACAAAATAGGCTCTGAAATTGGTTGCCTGAGGAAAAGTATCTTGAACGACTAATGCATATTCGTGTTGAATTTTTTTATTGAGACGATCAATACTGATCCCTCCTTGCTCAGCACTCGTAAAATAAATTGAATGCAAATGAAATAGCTTTGTTGAAACTCCATGTATTACTGCATGAATTGGGGTACAGAGGCTTGCCACCTGTAAGGGGAATTCACGAATTAAACTACGTCTCATTGTGGAGCGCGCAGGATGCATCTTATGAATGACTTGTTGATTTAGTTGCTCTATCAGTTGATTAAATTGTAACGCATAAGCTTCTTTCTTTTTTTTAGGCTCATTCATGCAATCAAGAGAAAATCCAAGAGGTTTTGCTAAATCGGTCGCATGTTCTGATTGATAAAACTCAGTAAAACCGGCTAAAGTATCCATTTTGGTAAAAATCAGAGCAAGCTCCACAGGATAACCCAAATTAATACCAAATCGTTCTAACAACTGTAGGTGCGCTTTTTTTTGTTCAGCAAATTGTGTGGGATCAGCAATAAGCAGGTCGTTTACATCAATACATAACACTATGCCGGTAATTTTTAGATATGAGTTACAACGATTTAACTGTTTTAGTGTATTGAGTAAGAGGCTTTTACTGTTGTTTAACCAATTTTCCCCCAACTCAATCATGATCCCTTGCTGATTAAAATAGACTTTTGCATGTTGCTCGCTAAAGACAGGTATTTCCTCCATGTTACCTTGTTTCAATAAGGCAGACTTTCCTTGTGCATTTTTTCCCGTAATCACTATAAACGAGAGTGGGTGGCTTTGGGGCTTTAATTGGGAAAGTATTTTTTTTATAGCATCACACAATGCGCGTAAAGAGTTGTCCATTAGCTCTCCAGAAGAGCGAGTTGTGAATGACCAAATAAAACTGATTTTGCTTTATTCTCTAATAAATATTGGCTAGTAAAAAAAGCAAAGGCTACTAAAGTTACAGCTGTAACCAGAGTGACTATGACTGTCTTATAACTTTTCTTAATAGTTTTAGGCAACGGGTTTTCGTTAAATAAACGGCGTGGCTGGTGAAAACGATTTTGCTGTATTATCTGATAGAGATCCTCGATGTAGTTGTCTAAAGCTTGTCGTCCATCAGGTTTAAGATGATAATGTCCCTCAAAGCCTACAATTAGAAAAAAATAAACCAATTCAATGAGATCGAGATATTGATTGGGTCGCTCTTTAATGTAATTAAGAATTTCAAAAAAACGATATTGAGGTTGAGCATCGCCATTGGTTAGTGGTGTAAAAGCCTTGAATTCGGCATTTATTTGATAAACACGCATGTAATTTTTACCAATGAGTTCATCTATGGTTGCCGTTATTAAATAATGAGCAATGATAATAAAATCCATGGGATACTTAGAAGCATCCATTTTGCTTTGAAACGCAAGCAGTTCGTGCTCAATGTTATCTCTAATATTTTCAATAGGGGGTAGTGAAGGGCTTAAACAAAGTCTTTCCAATAATGATAAAAGAGGGCCTGCTGCAGCAACCAGAGCATTAGTAGAAAAAGGAGCGATAAATAATTTAGAACGATAGTATCCCTGCGGGATAAGTGAAGTTCCCGAGTTGAGGTGATTGTTGACGAGCGAGACCGGATAATGCTCAGCTGTCATGGTCTTGCTCCTAATGAATCTTTGTTCCATGAAGTCAAAGTGCAAATATTCTTAACCCAATAAGGAAGATAATACGTTATGTACTACCTATAGTTCAAGTAGGCCAAGATTTATAATCTGGCCAAAATGATACGTTGCTTACTTTTATAACCACAGACGATTTGATATCTATCCATTCTGTTTACTTTAATGAAAGAATGGGAGGGAGATGGATATAACTTGTGAGAAATGGGCACTTTGAGGAGTGCAGAAACAAAATCTTTCGATTATTTTATTTGCATCACTCCTTAACAATAAGGTACTATTCCTGTTCGCCAGATATAGAACCGTTTTAGTACTATATTTATAGTATGGATAAATTAATAAATCTGGATTTTATCTTTAATTAATATGAGTTCGACCTAAAAAATAAAGTGGTTTTTTATATCGAACTGATTGTATTTAGAGTTGGATAACGTTCGTTTATCGACATCAACGGTGTTTTTATGCCTTTTATGTCGAGCTCACGTTAATTAAGACTTAATTAGTACTAGATTATTCGATTTTGAGGTGTTATGCTGCGCATCAGCAAATTGGCCGATTATGGAACAGTAGTGATGGTTTATCTCGCCAGACACGCGCAAGAATTATGTAATGCTCGTGATATTGCTTTGCATACTCATTTGACTGTACCTACGGTAAGTAAAATTTTAAAACGTTTGACCAGTGCAGGGTTGTTAACCTCGGTGCGCGGAGTAACTGGAGGATACCAATTGCGACATCCTGCTACTGAAATTTCTGTGTCGCAAATAATTTTTGCATTGGAAGAACATCGTGGCTTCACAGAGTGCAGTGCACACCCTAATGGCTGTTCGTTACAAGATGTTTGTACTATTCAGGGTAATTGGCGATTAATTAGCCAAGCAATTGAAACAGCTCTGGATAGTGTGAGTTTAGCTACATTAGCTAAACCCACTTTGCTTGCACGTGATGTGGAGCGGGTTCGACAATTAGCAAGTGGAGTTAATCGTGGCTAAAAGCAGTGAGCAAATTAATTCTCTGCTCGATAGAGAATATCAACATGGTTTTACGACCGACATTGAGGTAGACACTTTTGCACCTGGATTGGACGAAGAGGTTATTCGGCGATTATCAGCTGTTAAAGGTGAACCAGAGTTTTTACTCGAGTGGCGTTTAAAAGCCTACCGACATTGGTTAACTATGTCTCCTCCTCAATGGTCTAGCGTTCATTATCCGCCAGTGGATTTTCAGGATATTTCTTATTATTCAGCGCCCAAGCAGAAAAAAGATGCGCCAAAAAGTCTTGATGAGGTCGATCCCGAATTACTAAGAACTTATGAAAAGCTTGGTATTCCTTTAAGAGAGCAAGAAATGCTTGCTGGTGTGGCTGTAGATGCTGTTTTTGATAGTGTTTCTGTAGCGACCACTTTTAAAGCAAAATTGGCTGAAAAGGGGGTTATTTTTTGCCCAATTTCTGAAGCAGTGCATCAATATCCTGAATTGTTAATGCAATATTTAGGCTCAGTTGTTTCTTATCGCGATAATTTTTATGCTGCTCTGAATTCGGCTGTTTTTAGCGATGGCTCTTTTGTTTATATTCCCAAAGGGGTACGTTGTCCTATGGAGCTATCCACCTATTTTCGGATTAATGCGGCCTCTACAGGACAGTTTGAACGCACATTAATTGTTGCTGATGTTGACAGTTATGTATCTTACCTTGAGGGATGTACTGCGCCCATGCGTGACGAAAATCAATTGCATGCTGCTGTTGTTGAATTGGTTGCTTTGGATGGGGCTCAAATTAAATATTCAACCGTACAAAATTGGTACCCTGGCGATAAAGAAGGAAAAGGGGGTATTTATAATTTTGTGACTAAGCGAGGGGCATGTCGTGGCAAACGCTCTAAAATTTCTTGGACGCAAATCGAAACTGGCTCAGCTATTACCTGGAAATATCCAAGTGTGATTTTGCAAGGTGATGATTCTGTGGGTGAGTTTTATTCAGTTGCTTTGACCAATAATTACCAACAAGCAGATACCGGTACTAAAATGATTCATATCGGTAAAAATACACGATCAACGATTATTTCCAAAGGAATTAGCGCTGGCAAAGCACATAATGCTTATCGTGGTCTAGTTCGTATTGCGCCCACGGCAATCAATGCGCGTAATTATACTCAATGTGATTCAATGCTTATGGGGTCTGAATGTTCTGCACACACGTTCCCTTACATAGAGGTTAAAAATCCGACGGCGCAAGTAGAACATGAAGCAACTACTTCAAAAATTAGTGAAGAACAATTGTTTTATTGTCAACAACGCGGAATTGATACAGAAGATGCTGTGTCAATGATTGTTAATGGTTTTTGTAAGCAGGTATTAAAAGAATTGCCCATGGAGTTTGCGGTGGAAGCAACTAAATTATTGGGCTTAAGTTTAGAAGGGGCAGTAGGTTAGTATGTTAAAAATTAAAGACTTAAATGTTTCGGTAAATGGACAAGCCATTTTAAAAGGTATTGATCTTCAAGTAAATGCTGGTGAAGTTCATGCAATTATGGGCCCAAATGGTTCTGGTAAAAGTACTTTGTCTAAAGTTTTAGCTGGCCATCCTTCTTATCAAGTCACTGATGGAGCGATCTCTTATTTAGAACAAGATTTAAATCCCTTGTCTCCAGAGGAAAGAGCGCGATCTGGGATTTTTCTATCTTTTCAATATCCAGTGGAAATACCTGGAGTGACCAATATTAATTTTCTAAAAGCCTCTGTGAATGCAGTACGTAAAGGCCAAGGGAAAAATACGCTTGATGCTATTGAGTTTTTAACGTTCATTCGTGAAAAATGCCAGTTGCTTGAGATGGATGAGAGCTTTTTATATCGCAGTATTAATGAGGGATTTTCTGGAGGAGAAAAAAAGCGTAATGAAATTTTACAGATGGCTGCTTTAGAGCCTAAGCTTGCAATCCTTGATGAAACAGATTCAGGTTTAGATATTGATGCATTGCGTATTATTTCTCATGGTGTGAATGCGATGCGTTCACCAGAACGTTCCATTATTTTAGTGACCCATTACCAACGGTTACTTGATTATATTGAACCAGATTTTATTCATGTGCTGGTTAATGGGCGTATCATTCTTTCAGGTGATAAATCCCTTGCACTTGAATTAGAGAAAAAAGGGTACAGCTGGCTTGAGGAAACGGTGCAGTGATGAGCGAGATTTTGGATTTTTATCAACAACAAGCAAAAACAAGTTTATCCCCTTTGCCTTGGCTTGCTCAATTACAAACTAAAGCATTAAAGGATTTACATCGTCGTGGTTTTCCGACACGCCATGATGAGGATTGGAAATACACCAGTGTTGATGCTTTATTAAATCAATCTTTTCTGCCTGTGAGTGATTTGGCATGTGCAGCAAAGTCTCGGCATCATGAAATAAAATTTGATTTGCCAATAACAAAACATTTGTTGTTCCAAAATGGGTCTTATTTCAGTGATGAACAGCTTACACGCTCCTTACCTAAGGGAGTGATTGTTCTTCCATTATCAGTTGCAATCATTCAGTATCCTGAATTACTTAAGTCTTATCTGGGAAGTATTTTAAAACAAGAGCATGGCTTTCATTATTTGAATACGGCTATGATTCATTGTGGGATGATGATTTATATCCCAGAGGGAGTTATTCTAGAGGAGCCTATCGCTTTAAGTCATGTGCAAACACACATGAATCAAGCGGTTTATTTACGACATGTTATTGTTGCCGAGGCAAACAGTCGCGCTACGATAATCGAAGATTATCAAGGCTTACCCGATTGTAGTTATTTAACGAATACAGTTACCGAAATTTTAGTTGGTGCTAATGCTCAAATAACTCACTATAAGATTCAACGAGAAAGTAAATCTGCTTATCATGTGGGGCATTTAGCTGTAAAACAATTAGCAGGTAGTGAATTTGCCAATCATTCATTGAGTCTAGGTGGGCAATGGGTACGCTCTGATATTAGTTTGTATTTACATGAAGAAAAGGCTCATTCTTTGATGAATGGTATTTATGCGCCTACAGATGGACAACATGTAGATCATCACACTATGGTGCAGCATTTAGTGCCTAATTGCAGCAGTGAACAAGATTATAAAGGTATTTTAACGGGACGCTCACGTGCCGTATTTAATGGCAAAGTGTTCGTTGCCAAAGATGCGCAACACACTGATGCCAAACAACAAAATAAAAACCTATTACTTTCAGCAAATGCAGAGGTGGACACCAAACCACAGTTGGAAATTTTTGCTGATGATGTATTGTGTTCCCATGGAGCTACAGTTGGACAACTTGATGAAGAAGCATTATTTTATTTAGCAACTCGTGGAATTGATCGACTTGAAGCATCGCATTATTTAATCCATGCTTTTGCTAGTGATAATTTAAGGCTTGTTCCACATCGTGAGTTGGCAGCCTACATGGGTCATTTATTAACAAAACAGTTGGGGTAAGACTAATGGACGCTTTGGATATTGAGGCAATTCGTAGAGATTTCCCTATACTTAATCAAAAAGTGAATGATTTTGATTTAATTTATTTTGATAATGCAGCAACAACGCAAAAGCCTAAAGCCGTAATTGAGGCTATTTCTCGTTATTACGAGCATGATAATGCGAATGTACATCGTGGTGTTCATACTTTAAGTGTTAGGTCTACTGAACTTTATGAAGCTGTTCGCTCCAAAGTGAAACGTTTTATTAATGCTTATTCGCCACGAGAGTGTATTTTTGTGCGTGGAACAACAGAGGCAATTAACCTTGTTGCTCAAAGTTTGGTTGCGCCACGTATTTTGCCTGATGAGGAAATATTAATTACACATATGGAGCACCATTCGAATATCGTACCTTGGCAGATGGTATGCAAAAAAACAGGTGCAAAATTACAAGTAGCACCTATTTCGCTTGATGGTGAAATCTTATTGGATGAATTTGCGAAAAAATTAAATAAGAATACTAAACTGGTGGCAATCAATTATGTTTCCAATGCCTTAGGTACGGTTAACCCAGTGAAAAAAATGATTGAGATGGCACATGAGTATGGCGCAAAGGTTTTATTAGATGGAGCCCAAGCTACAGCCCATTTACCTGTAGATGTTCAGGATTTAGGTTGTGACTTTTATGCTTTTTCAGGCCATAAAATGTATGGTCCAACAGGTATAGGTATCTTGTGGGGTAGAGAAGAACTTTTGGATGCCATGTCCCCCTATCAAGGAGGGGGCGAGATGATCAATTATGTGACTTTTGAAGCAACAGAATATGCACCACTACCTCAAAAATTTGAAGCAGGAACTCCTAATATTGCTGGAGTTGTAGGCCTAGGTGCCGCTATTGATTATTTAGGATCTTTGGATTTAGACGCAATTGCTGCTTATGAAACAAAGTTACTGAACTATGCAACCGCTGCTGTTAAATCAGTAAGTGGATTTAGTATCATAGGTACAGCGAAGCAAAAAGTTCCTATTATTTCTTTTGTGCATGGAACAATTCATGCTCATGATATTGGCACTATTTTGGATAGTGAAGGAATTGCTTTGCGCAGCGGCCATCATTGTACTATGCCATTGATGGACTTTTATAATGTTGCGGCTACTTCACGTATTTCTTTATCATTTTATAACACAACCCATGAAATTGATTCGTGTGTACAAGCATTACATAAAGTTAAAGAGGTATTTGCATGAGTGCTGAATTGCGAGAGTTATATCAGGAAATTATTATTGATCATAATCGGAATCCTCGTCATCACTATGCAATGCAGGATGCAACGCATCAGGCTAATGGTTTTAATCCTTTGTGTGGCGATAAATTAACCGTTTATGCCAAGATTGAAAATGATTTGATTACTGAATTGAGCTTTTTAGGATGTGGCTGTGCGATATCTCAAGCCTCCGCTTCCTTGATGACTGATTCTTTAAAGGGAAAAACAGTGGAAGACGCTCATGAACTATTTCATCGTTTTCACCATATGCTGACTCAAAATGAAGAAGGTCAATTACAGTATATGGATAAATTGACTGTGCTTGCTGGAGTTAAGGCTTATCCGGCGCGCGTAAAATGTGCTACTTTAGCTTGGCATACGTTGGAAGCAGCATTAAATAAAGAAAGTAATGTGGTAAAAACAGAATAGAAATAGTGAACGCTGTAGTTCGTAGTATAGGGATAATGATCACGAATTTGCCTTCATCCAGGCTACAAAAATAGGTAGGTTTATGTTTGGTTTTAAGAAAAAACAGGATCCTGAATTATTGAAAGAGGCCATTATCAATGCCCTTCGAGGTATTTATGATCCGGAGATTCCTGTTAATATTTATGATTTGGGCCTAATTTATGATGTATCTATAGACGATAATGCCCATGTCTTAATTCAAATGACTTTAACTACTCCTGGATGTCCAGTTGCACAAACTTTTCCAGGAACTGTAGAACAAGCAGTCAATCAAGTTGACGGGGTTAGTGATTGTACTGTTGAATTAGTTTGGGAGCCACCTTGGTCTCAAGAACGGATGACTGAGGCAGCACGTCTTGAGCTGGGAATTTTTTATTAATGTGGGAACCGTCTGCATCCATTGAATTATTACGTCAACGTGCTGAATTATTAAAAAAGATACGTTATTTTTTTACGGAACGTGGTTATTGGGAGGTAGAAACACCAATAATGGCACGTTACGGTACAACAGATGTTTACTTAAGTAATATTG
Source organism: Legionella santicrucis (assembly GCF_001468135.1). Classification (GTDB taxonomy): domain Bacteria; phylum Pseudomonadota; class Gammaproteobacteria; order Legionellales; family Legionellaceae; genus Legionella; species Legionella santicrucis. The sequence continues at coordinate 347,691 of NZ_LNYU01000024.1, forward strand.
AAGCGCTGTTTCGAGGTGAAACCTATTACCTACAAACCTCTCCTGAATACCATATGAAACGTCTTCTTGCTGCAGGTAGTGGTCCTATTTTCCAAATTGCACGTGTATTTCGCGATGATGAATTAGGTCGTTGGCATAATCCGGAGTTTACTTTATTAGAATGGTATCAATTGGGTATTGATCACCATACTTTGATGGAGGAAATGGATTTATTCTTACAAATGATCTTGCGATCTAAACCCATGCTTAAGAAAACCTACCAACAGGCTTTTCTTGAGGCATGTAATGTTGATCCTTTTTGTGCAACGTTGGAAGAGCTTCGGCAGGTATTAGAGTGTTTTAATTTGGATAAAGTGTTGCCTGCGAATGAAGAAGATAAAGACCAGTATTTATTTTTACTGATGAGCCATATAGTGGAACCTTTTTTAGCGAAGGAGAGTGTTCCTGTTGCTTTATATGATTTTCCGGAGTCGCAAGCTGCTTTAGCTAAAATTAATGAGGGAGTTGCTGAACGCTTTGAAGTTTATTATCAAGGGGTTGAATTAGCAAATGGATTTCATGAGCTAACTGATGCTGCTGCACAAAAAAAGCGTTTTGCTCTGGATCAACATCTAAGAAATGAAAAAGGTCTTCGTACTGCTAAGGCAGATCAATACCTTTTAAACGCGTTGGAGCATGGGTTACCGCCGTGCAGTGGTGTGGCTTTAGGGGTGGATAGGCTCCTGGCTTTAGCTCTAAGAAAATCTGAAATAGCGAACGTCATTGCATTTGATTTTTTAAGGGCTTAGGAACGTGTACGTTATTTCGTGCACGTTCCTTAGTGCAATTAGACATCCCCTTACATGGGTATGTTTTGTAGCGGCGCATTATGGCTTTCTTTTTGAAATTGAATATATTTCCATTTTTCCTTTGTATCCATAGATTGAAATTCATTTATTTTAGCAGTAATCCTCTGTATGAGAATTTTTTTGTACTCAGCATAATCCGCAGCTAATTTTACAAAATCTTGCGGGTTATTCAAACAGTAGCTTATATAATTAGGTTGTTCTTTAGTTGCATGAGGAAGAGTGGGTTTTGGAGAGGCTCTAAAAAAGCAGTTTCTTATTGCCTTAGAGAAAGACCAGCTAATCATATCGTGCAATTCTTCGGCGATGAATTTAAATTCTGCTGGTTGCGCTACAGGAATATGATCCAATTCACCGTTAATCATTTCAACGTAATCTGCGACTAATTTTGTGGAAAAAGGCATGTGGTCAACTCATTGATTATATTAATTGCTCGAAGTATAAAATTTTTAATCATAAAATGACAAGAGTCAAGAGATGTAAAATTTGTTTCATCATAGCCACAGTCTTTAGTGATAAAGCGCTAATTGGTCATGACAAACCCACTTGGCTTCAGCAATGATAGAGTACACTTCATTATCACCAATGATGATATGATCCAACAAGCGCACATCAACTAACTCTAAAGCCTCTCGCATACGCTCTGTTACAGCTATATCTTGAGGGCTGGGATCAGATACACCTGATGGATGATTATGAGCAAGTATTAACGCTGCTGCATTAAGCTTAAGGACACGCTCAATAATTGGCCTAGGATGAATCGTTGCAGTATTAATAGTTCCGAAAAAAAGTTCGTCATAAGCAATGATGCGATGTTGGTTATCAAGAAACAAAGCAACAAAAGTTTCATTTTTACAATCACGTAAACGTTTTTTTAAATAGGCATATGTTTGTTTACTGTTCGTAATTTGGGTTTCCTTTTGGATCTGAATAAAATCACTACGTCTGCATATTTCTTTAACAGCTTGTAATTGGACATACTGAACTTCCCCTAATCCTTGTACTTGTTTGAAGCTTTCTGTGTCAGCATTAAGAACAGCACGTAAATCACCTAAATGAATGAGAAGATCACAAGCCAATTGCATGCAGGATTTTTTTTTACTGTCTGAATTGATAAAAATAGCGAGTAATTCTGTATCTGAAAGGTTCTGAGGACCATAAGTGAGTAATTTATCACGCAGATCGAACTGCCATGTTTGGGCGTTTGTCATTTTATATTCCTTTATTGCGAAGTTTATGCTTTGATCGGTGCTATTCTTATCAAAAAAGGTTCGTTATGCAAGATTTTATTGGTAGAAAAATTCTTCTTGGAGTTTGTGGTGGGGTCGGTGCATATAAGTCTGCTTTTCTTGTTAGAGAACTAACTCGAGTGGGTGCCGATGTTAAAGTTGTAATGACCCGATCGGCACAGGAGTTTGTGAGTCCTTTATTAATGCAAGCATTATCGGGTAACGATGTGCGTACGGAGTTATTTGATGCTCAAGCAGAGCGTGCGATGGGGCATATTGAATTAGCGCGTTGGGCAGATTGTTTGGTTATAGCTCCTGCTTCTGCAAATTGTCTTGCTAAAATAACACAAGGCATCGCAGATGACTTGCTGTCTACTTTATATCTTGTTGCAGAAACTCCTATTATCGTTTGTCCTGCTATGAATCGTAGCATGTGGGCTCATCCAGCGACGCAGGCAAACTGTAAGATCTTGCAAGACAGAGGGGTTATTTTTGTTGGGCCAGAAGAAGGTTCCCAGGCTTGCGGTGAATACGGTTTGGGACGAGTCAGTGAGGCAGAACAAATTATCAATGCCATACGTTTACACGAGGTACATCGATTACTACTTGGTAAAAAAGTAGTAGTCACTGCAGGACCTACTCGTGAATCTATAGATCCAGTACGTTATATAAGTAACTATAGTTCTGGTAAAATGGGTTATGCTATGGCAGAAGCAGCAGCAATGGCTGGAGCGCAGGTTACTTTAATTAGTGGACCAAGTACATTAAATGTTGCGACTGCCATTAAGCGGATTCAGGTTGAATCTGCTCAAGAAATGCTGAATGCAGTGATGCAGGAAATGCTGGAGGGGGCAATATTTATAGGAACAGCTGCTGTTGCAGATTATGGGGTTGAGTCGCCCGCACTTGAAAAAATTAAGAAAAAAAATCAGGATGAGCTAACACTTAAACTGGTGAAAAACCCGGATATTCTAAGTCAAGTTGCTGATTCAGCCAAAGCTTCTTATATTGTCGGATTTGCTGCTGAGACTACAAATGTTATACCTTATGCCACAGAAAAATTGCACCGTAAAAAACTGGACATGATAGTAGCTAATTCAGTCGGAAAAGGAATTGGATTTGATAGTGAAGTGAATCAAGTCACTGTAATTACAAAAAGCAAACAAATCGAATTACCGTTAACCCATAAAACACGCTTAGCAGGTCAAATTATTGCAATCCTTGCTGCAAGTCTGCAAAATGAGGCGCATTAAAATTAATAGGAAAAATCATGACCCAGGCTATTCAATTAAAGATTCTTGATTCGAGAATAGGTGATACTATTCCTTTACCTACTTATGCGACTCATGGTTCAGCAGGTTTGGATTTACGTGTTTGCATTAACGAACCTATCCAAATTGCCCCTCAAGAAACAGTATTACTGCCTACAGGCATATCGATTTATATTGCCGATCCTAAACTAGCAGCGGTTATTTTACCTCGTTCAGGCCTAGGCCATAAAAATGGTATTGTTTTAGGAAATTTGGTGGGATTAATTGATTCAGACTATCAAGGTGAGCTCAAGATTTCTTGTTGGAATAGAGGCGTCGAACATTTTACAATAAATCCCGGGGAACGTATTGCGCAATTAGTTTTTATTCCTGTTATCCAAGCTGCTTTTGAAATTGTAGATGATTTTACCGAAAGTGGACGAGGTGAAGGTGGATTTGGTAGTTCTGGGAGGCATTAAGATGAACAATTATCAACAAAAGCAAATTTCTCGTTCTGTTTTTCGTGCTTATGATATTAGAGGCATCATCGGAGAAGAATTGGATGAGCATTCTTTTTATAGTATTGGATTAGCAATAGCCTATCATTTACATGATTTAAAAAAACAACAAATTTTCTTAGCACGTGATGGACGTCTTACCAGCTTAGCCATGGCCTCGGCTTTGAAACAAGGGTTACTGGATAGTGGCATTGATGTACTGGATTTGGGTGAGGTTGCTACACCAGTGATGTATTTTTCTGTGTATACCCAAGGAGTTGATTGTGGTTTGATGGTTACGGGCAGCCATAATCCAGCCAATTATAATGGCATTAAAATGGTTTTATGCGGAAAAACTTTACTGCAGGAAGACATAGATATTCTGTATCGTCTAGTAGCGAAGGGTGAACGAGTTTTTGGTCATGGTAAAGAGAGTACATTTGATATTATACCTAAGTACAAACAACGAATAATGAGTGATATAACAATTAAACGCCCATTAAAAGTTGTAGTTGATTGTGGGAATGGTGTTGCGGGTCCGATAATTCCGCAAGTGCTTCGTGAACTAGGATGTGACGTTATTGGTTTATATTGCGATGTTGATGGTCGCTTCCCCAATCATCATCCTGATCCGACAATTGAAGCAAATTTAGAGGATTTAAAAGCTGCTGTGGCAAGTCATCAGGCAGATTTAGGTTTGGCATTTGATGGCGATGCGGATCGATTGGGTTTAGTGACCAATCAAGGAGAAATGATCTGGCCTGATCGTCTAATGATGCTTTATTCACGTGAGTTGTTAAATAGACTTCCAGGAGCTACGATAGTTTTCGATGTAAAATGCTCCAGTCATTTAGAGTCGGTGATCAAACAGGCAGGTGGTATACCCAAAATGTGTCCTACAGGTCATTCTATAGTCAAACATGTGATGAAAAAAGAGCAAGCTGTTCTGGCTGGTGAGATGAGTGGGCATTTGTTCTTTAAAGATCGCTGGTATGGATTTGATGATGCGTTATATAGTGCCTGCCGTTTACTGGAAATTATTAGTGCATCAGATATGAGCGTAAGCGAACAATTTGCCTCAATTCCTAATAGTGTAAATACTCCTGAATTGAAGATTGCTATTGCTGATGAAGCGAAGTTTCAGTTTATGGAACAATTTAGTGGGATAGCTGATTTTTCAAAAGCACGCATTATTTCTATTGATGGTTTACGTGTTGAATTTGAAAAGGGGTGGGGATTATTACGCGCATCGAATACCACCCCTTGTCTTGTTGCTCGTTTTGAAGCAGATGATGAAAATTATTTGGAGCAAATAAAACAGTTATTTAAAGTACAAATGAAACGGTTGGATGCTACATTGGAGTTACCATTTTAGTGAGGCTGAGTAATCATTTATCTCCTTTTACAAAGGTTGTGATTAATGGCGTCAACTTAAGCCTAGATTAAACGCGGTCGTAATCCGGGAGTTTTGCACTACACCCTCCCTCGGATTACGGCCTTGTCTAATCTAGGCTATAGAAAAATAGGAATCAGGCTTTCCTTAAGTTGGCCCCCTTTCCTGAACAATTATAAAAAAGTCAGTTAATCCGCATTTGGTTATATTCTTCCTCAGTTTTCTCCACTTCATTTATTTCCTCTTGAATTTTTTCCTTATAATTTGTAAATTTCTCATTAAGTGTATCTTTACCAACCAGCTTCTCTTTATCAGCGTGAAGTTCATCATGTAAATAACGAGTAAATGAGTTCGCATTAATACCTGAAGTATTAACTATTTCATGCGTTGCTTTTAATATTTCGACCATAGGCTTGTCCTGCTCAATCATTTTTATTAATTTGTCCGCTTGGTCCCTTCCATAAGAACCATAAGACAAATTAGTGAGTCGCCAGCCTGAAGCGTTTACGCTAGACCATTGTAAGTATTTTTCTGCAGCTGTTTTTACTTTCTCTATGGTTTTGCCGATTTTTTCCTTTTCTGTAAATATTTCTTCAATTTTTAGTCTTTTCTCGTTAATCTTTTGTTGAAGTACAATTTTATCTTCTTCCTTAACCAAGGTATTTTTCTGATTCTCAAGCTTTCTTAATTCTTCGAGTAGATCCTTCTTGCATTCTTTGACCTCTGTCATTGTTTTAGATTTTGCTATTTGTTCAGGTTTGATGGCATTACATTTTTTAGTCAAAAACTCAAAAGCTTGTTTTTCTCTTATTGCAAATGCAGATTCAATTTGTATTCTTGCCTCATCAATCTTTTGTTGAAATTTTTCTTTGAATTCGTTATTAGGGAGGGTACCTTTTTTATTCTCAAGTTTTTTTAACTCTTCCAGTGAGTTGATTGTGAGCTGAATGATTTCTGGGAAGTTGGTAGATGTTCTGATTTGCTCGAGCTTAATAGCATCATTTAATTCTTGATTTAACTTCACAAAGGGATGAAAACCAGTACCCACGATTGCGAGAGCTACTTCTCTTTGTTGTCTTGCTTCTTCTGCTAATTTAGCCAATGCACTTTCATAATTAATTTTATCTGCTCCTGTCAAATTTCTAATCACTTGTTGAATTTCATTATCTGTGCCCTTTTTTAATTGTTCCTCCTCTACTTTTTTTAATATTTTTTCTTCAGCTTCAGATAATCCTGGTCCAGGTACTTTTTTTAGTGCTTCGTTTACCAGTTTAACGGTTTCTATGGCCATTAATACTTGTGGCGTATTGGCTATTGAATCGGGAAAAGGCTTTTCTTTATTCTCAGACCCAGAAGCTATGGCGATTAGTTGACCATAGGTGTACCCATCTACTTTAACTCGCCCGATCTCATTTCCCCTAAATGGACTTCCTTCACATCCAGGTTGAAACGATTGACCCTCCATACCTACCTCATCTACGACGGCGATACCGCCACGATTAATGAAAGTATCATACGATCTATTATTTGTATGGTCTTCGATCCACATATGCTCCGGAACTATATCATCATGTCGGAAACCTCCACAAAGGAACATCTTATCCACAGGTAATACAGTCTCGTATGTTTTAAGTTTAAGAATTTCCCCCATGTTGAACATACGTTCTTGACGTATCTCTTCTGGTGTTGGATTTGGAAACGGCTTTTCGATATATTGGGGATCTAGTTGCTTTTTTCGCCTCTCGGCCAACTCAAATCTATCCTGTTGCTCCATGCGTTCCATTAATTTATCGGTGCCTATATTTGCATACTGTGTGTTCACTGTAGCTCTTGTCTCCCAACTAGGTGAACTAACTACGGCAAATACGTGACAGGACTGCCCCGTATCAACTCTTGGACGAGTTTGATTATACCGATTTAATACAACTAAAGGAGAGGAGTGTTCTTGAAACAGGGCATTGTACGTTGGGGTTGTTCTATCTGATTTAGGCATGATTAGACCTCTGTGATGAATTTAACAACTATTTTTTTAATTATAGATACATATTTATTTTTTTTTGATGCATGAATAAAAAATTTGTAAAATATTGAATTGAGTCAAAACTTAAAATAACCAAAAATCTTCAATGCGCCTTTAGATTAGCTGAGTATCAATCAATTTTGAGTTCCTGTAGTCCATACCGATCTAATATGTGTTGACTAATACTTTGAGCTAATTCCACTTCACTGACAAAATAGGTTCCTTTAATTTCTTGATTTAACAACATTGTTTCTTCTTCATTTTGTGCTCGAATGACTAGTTCAATTCTGGGATTTAATTGTTGAGCTTCCTTTAACGTCTGCCTGATATCAAAAACATCAAAAGTCGTTACAATGAGCATCCCTGCTTGCGCGATATGGGCTTGAATCAGTACTGAAGGATCAGTACTATTTCCAACTACTGCAGTTATTTTTTGGATTCTCAATTGCTCTATAAGTTCACGATTTTGATCAATGACTACATAGTGTATATTATGATTGGTTAATATTGTTCCAATAAGTTTTCCAAGCTGGTTATATCCAACCAGCACCACATGCCCCGACAGATATTTTTCATCGTCAGTAGTTGATAGCTCCATTAACGGATCTTCAGCGTGTTCAAAATTACGAGCCCAGGACGATTTTGCATATATCCATGTTTGTAATGGTTTGACTGCTCTAAATAAGAAGGGATTTAGGGCAATAGAAATTAAAGCGCCGGCAAGAATTAAGTCTTGTCCCTCTATGGATAATAATTTTAGTTGTACTCCATAGGCAGAAAGAATAAATGAAAACTCTCCTATTTGCGCTAAGCTTGCTGCAACCGTCAGGGCGGTATTTAATGGATAACGAAAAACTAATACCAACAAAGCTGCGGAGATAGATTTTCCAATAATAATAATGCTCACTATAATAAGTACGCGTAATGGCTCTTCAATAAAGATATATGGATTAAATAACATCCCCACCGACACAAAAAATAAAACGGCAAAAGCATCCCGTAATGGAAGAGATTCTTCTGCAGCACGGCGACTAAATTTAGACTCTTGAATAATCATTCCTGAAAAAAATGCACCCAAGGATAATGAGAGTCCAAACAATTTTGACGCTCCAAAAGCAATACTAACTGCAGCGGCTATGACACATAAAGTAAAGAGTTCTCTTGAGCCTGTGCGTGCAATTTGCCAAAGCAATTTAGGGAGTATCCAACGGCCAATCAGCAGCATGACAACAATAAAAGATGAGATTTTAAATAGCGCACTTCCTAAGATAAGCCATAAATTGTTATTTTCGCTTCCTGTAGCTGTGTTATCGAACCAATATGTCATGAGTGGTAAAAATAAAAGTGCAATAATCATGGCAATATCTTCAACAATTAACCACCCAACCGCAATTTGCCCATTAATAGAATGTACTATTTTTTGAGCTTCCAATGCTCTTATTAATACCACAGTACTGGCAACAGATAATGCAAGGCCAAAACTATTGAACCCATTAAATTCCAGCCCCATTAGGTAGCAACGCATGCCCCTAGAAAGGTTGTCACAATAATCTGGAGTAAGGCTCCAGGCAAAGCAATTTTTCGGGTTTCAAGCAAGTTATCTACTGAAAAATGAAGGCCAACACCAAACATTAATAAGATTATGCCTATTTCAGCAAGTTCTGCGGCAATGTGTGGATTTGCTACCAAGCCAGGGGTAAATGGACCAATTATTATACCTGCTAATAAGTATCCTACTAATGCTGGAAGTTTAAGTTTTATGGCAATGAGTCCCATTACCAACGCTAAACCAAGAGCTGTTGCAAGAGTCGTAACTAAAGGTAAACTATGGTTCATCTATAAAGTGTTCCCTTTTAAGTGACAGTTTATATTTTTTCCACATTTTTGAATTATAGGCACAGTTTTTATATGGATGCTTATATTTCTTACAGTTAAGTAAGAAAAATAGAGCAAGTGAGTGTTTAAGTTTCAGATCATGGAACGATTTAATAAATACGTCCTAGGTAAATTTATTATTTTCTTATCTATTTTCGATACAGCATAACTTTCAAATACGGCCAACAAACGGAGCAACAAAAGGGAGTTTTTGAAAGAAAAATTAACGTATTTAAAAATCAGTATCATATGACTACCGATACAAGTGAAAATCTTAATCTCAGTTTTTTAGAGATAAACCTGAAGAAGTAAAAAAGGCATTTTGAAGTGCAAACTAAATTGAATGAAGGATTGTATTTTGCAAAAGGGAGGCAACCACAAATCTTCCTGAATTAGAAGAAACGACTCCTGCTCTAGGAATGTAGTTTCTCATTCCAGTTAGAGGCTGGTATTAAATGAGTGCATTCCCCGCTTTTACTTAGATAAAGTTGTCCTGTTGATGATAAATTATCACCAACATCATTAGATCTATTGTTTGTTACAATTGGTTGCGAATAAGAGGTATCTGTAATGCAGCGGCAATTAACTCTGCTCGATTATGGCAGTGGAGTTTATTTTTAGCGGCATTAAGATGATCTTCAACTGTTCTTGGGGACAAATTTAATTGTTGACCAATTTGTTTGATGGTCATTCCTTTGACTAAATAATAGAGGCAATCTATTTGTTTTGCGGTGAGTTGATTGTTTAAGTTTCGAATAGGTAACTGCGCATTTTCAATAATGTTGGGCGTCATAAATGGAATAGTCTCTTGTAAAGCGGTAAGCAATGAAATATCACTATCAATTTGAAAAGAGATTCCTACGATGCCTATAAGCTTTCCATCTCGCGTGCGTAAGGGTGCTTTACGACTCAGGTAGTAGAGTGGACCACTATCGAGTTGGACTGGTTCAATGAATGTTTTCACTTTGTTTTGTTCGATAATCTGTGCATCATTCCTCATCAGTACGGGGGCTTGCTCTCTCCACATCAAGTCAGTGTCTATTTTTCCTTTTACATCATCTATTTGCATTTTAATAGCAGAGGACATGTTATGGTTGCAGTCCAAATAGAGTCCTGTTTTATCTTTTACATATACATTTGCTAACGTAGTATCCAAAATGTCATCTACATTAGTAGTTACAGCATCGTCTGTACACATAAAGCGAGCAAGATTGCGAGTGATCATACTACCTCGACAATAAAGAGTAGCTTTTTATTATAAAGCAATGATTAAATTATGTACATAAATTTACTGATATTAAAGCAAACTTACTCGCGATTGCTCAAAATTATTGACGATCACAGACAAAGTACTTCCTAAACTCCACATACAGCTAAGACAGATAAATGAAAATGCGATCTGAGTAATTGACATATTACTGAAATAAAATATTTGCAGGAACACTGAAAAACAGGTTAAAACCACGCCAAATAAAGTGATATACAAGAGTCCTAAGCGCCCAATTGGTTTTCCTACAAAAAAGGCCAATAAAATAATGTATATTGGAATAGCCACTAGGATGATATCAGACTTATGCGTGATAAGAGTTAAATTGACTGTGGCGAAATCTAAGCAGCGTCCTAAAAACAACAAGAAAACTCCCATAAAAACATACCATTTAATTTGAGATTCATGCATGTGGTCAGTTTTTAAAATTTGTTACAGCATTTTTATTATTTTGCAAATAATTCACAATTTTTGATACCGTATTAATCACGGTGTGTGTTTGTTTTTGCAATTAAAAGCAGTACCTTTATAAAAAAACGTGTCCCATTAAACCATCACATTGAAAAAGATGAAGGGCTGCAAAATTATTCAGTTTAACCATGTGGCATTTTTTAAAATATAAAGCATGACTTCAAGAGGCTGATTATTTTGTTTTCGTGCTGGAATTTTTTCCTGTTTTATCAACTGAAAGTCATGTTGCTCCGCTAACTGACTAATATAATCCGGATGATGACTAAAGCGTGCGCTTGTTTCGAGATGCCAAGGAGTTGATGTACTGATTTCTGCAGTAAAAATAAAATAACCCTGGCGTTTTAAGTGTAAATGAATGGAATGAAATAAGGTATCAAGTTCACCAAAATAGGGGAGAACATCAGCAGCCACAATTAAATCATAAGAGTTTTTGTTTTGCAGAAGAAATTGATTTATTTCTGACTCGAATAAATTGTCATAAATTTCTTTTTCTTTAGCCTGAGCCAACATTTTTGCTGCAATATCGACACCAACTAAATATTTACTCACTTCGCGAAGCACAACACCAGTTAATCCAGTCCCGCAACCAAGGTCTAAAGTATGAGTATTGATTGATAATTCCAATTGATGGATTATGCGAGCAATATGTTGAGGTATGGAGTAATGCAATGTGCCTTTCATATGTTGATCATAATAAAGCGCATAATTATTAAATAAGTTATGCGCATATTCAGGGGTAGTTTGTGCCTGTTCATTCCCTTTAAGGGCGTGGAGCATATGGGCGCTAATTGTATCTTTAGGATTAATTTCTAGAGCGCGCTCTAAATATTCTTGTGCTTTTTCTTTCTGATCCATTTTAATATAAATTGCGGCCAAGTTATTTAAAGTAGATGCATGCTTGCTTTCTAACTGAGTAATATGCTCAAAATGAAGAATTGCTTCATTCAAATGTCCTAAGGCCATTTGAGCCACACCCGAATTATATAAATATTCGAGATTATCAGGATCCTTTTGCAATAAAACATCATAATGCATTAGAGCATTTTCAAACCGGTCGTGATGCATAAATGTTGCTGCCAGATTATTACGCGCTTCGGTATTGTCATTGTCTAGAGCTAATGCTCTACTGAAAAAATCGACTGCTAATTGATTTTGGTGTCTTTTTAATGCAATTACGCCTAAATTTGAAAGTGCCTCTATTTGTTTATCATCCTGTTTCAAAACATTTTGAAAAGCATTTTCGGCTTCAGACAGAGCATTTTTTTCTAAATGCAGGACTCCTAAATAGAAAAGAGCTTCTGTATGTAACGGATTTAAAGAGATAACATTCTTGAATTGAGTTTTTGCTGCTTCTAATTGATTATTTTGGAGCAATAATAAACCTAAATTAAAGTGTGCGGCACTAAAATCGGGTTCAGCATGAACCGCTTTAGTATAGTGAAATAATGCTTTTGAATAGTTATTTTGCATTGCATAAACTGTTGCCAGATTATTGTGAGCTTGCGCATACTCTGGATCGAGTTGGATTGCACGCTGATAATATTCAATTGCCTTATCCAATAGATGTGTTTTTTTATAGGCATTCGCTAGATTATTAAGCAAGCTGACATCATTGGGGTTGATTGCAAAGGCTTGTAATAAGTAGAGAATGGCATTATCCATGTCACTTAACTGAGCATAAATAAGCCCTAAAAAATGTAAGCTATTCAGATGGTTAGGTTCTTGAGCTAATATTTGCTCATAAAGGCTGATGGCTTGGGGGAGTTGTCCTTCATATTGGAGTTTGTATGCTTGCGCAAAAAGTGTTTCTGTATTCATGTGTTCACGCCCCATTCACTGAAAGGTTTGTATGCGCACATCTTGCGTGAAAACAATCTCGGAAATCTTTTACGTTGATTTTAATCAGCATTATTTTTCACGAACCTGAGCTAAATTAACCTTCCATCAAGATTTAAATATACCCTCTGAACAGATACGTGTTCATTATAAATTTTGAATATAGTTACGCAATTGTTTCAAAGCTTGTGCACGATGACTGATATTATTTTTAAGTTTAGCAGGTAATTGCGCCATCGTGCATTGATATTCAGGAAGATAAAATATGGGATCATAACCAAAACCACCTTCACCAACCGGCATTTTATGAATAAATCCCTTACAAATTCCAGTTGCGATGATTGGTGTAGGATCTTTTGCATGTTGGACTAAAGCAATCGCACAATAAAACCATGCTTCTCGCTGTTCATTAGTTAGATAAATCATGTTTTCTAATAAAAGATTGATGTTTTCAACATCGGTTGCATGGCTGCCGGCATAGCGAGCAGAATAAATGCCAGGAGCCCCATCTAAAGCGGGTACTACTAAACCTGAATCATCAGCTAAAGCAGGTTCGCTTGCGTGCAAACTAGCATGACGCGCTTTGATTAGGGCATTTTCTATGAAGCTTAAGCCGTTTTCTACTGCATCTGAAATTCCTAAAGTGGTTTGAGGAATACATTCAATAGGATCTAGTAAAGTATTTAACTCTTTAATTTTACCGGGGTTACTTGTAGCAAGAACAATTTTTTTCATTATTTTTGGCCGTAAAAGTATAAAGATATAGCTGAAAATGAAGGGGCGAGTCTTGAAAGACGAGTTGTCAACAGCCCTTACTAAAAAGTCAATTTTAACGTGCCTAAAAGAAAATAGAAATTAAATTTCTACGAATTTTTCTGGATCCATAATATTAGGGCTCTACCTGTAATTTACTCCAGCATTGATTTCCGATAATGTGCTATATTTACTTTTTTTGAACACAATTGTGAGCAAAAATTACTCTATCTTAATGGCTTTATTGCAGTTTATAGACTAAAATATTGATTTTATTGAGGAGCATGATGATGCCTCTTAAACATCTGTTATTAGCTCTCTTAGTCGTTTTAATTTGGGGGGTAAATTTTCTCTTTGTTTCCTTTGGGCTGGAAGAAATTTCTCCTTTGTTGCTCTGTGCCTTGCGTTTTTTATTGTCGAGTGTTCCTGCTATATTTTTTGTTAAATTACCGAGTTCTTCCTTCAAAATGATTGCCTTATATGGTTTTATTATGTTTGCTTTACAATTTTCATTTCTATTTATTGGAATGAATGCAGGTATGCCAGCAGGAATGGCGTCTTTACTCATGCAATCCCAGGTTTTTTTCAGTATGTTTTTTGCAATAATTTTTTTGGGTGAGCAGCCGAATATAGCACAGATTATAGGTGCATTGGTTGCTTTTACTGGCATTGGTTTGGTAGCGATGCATTTTGATAGTGATATGTCTGTAGTCGGATTTTTGTGTATTCTTGCAGCTGCTGCAACTTGGGGATTTGGTAATCTCATTACTAAAAAAATTAAAGGAAACAGTAATCATATGATGGCTACTATTGCATGGGGTAGTTTTCTTGCTTGTCTCCCTATGTTTCTTCTTTCTTGGATATTTGAAGGACCTTCCAGTTTTGCGTATACCTATGAAAATTTAAGTTGGCGTGGAACAGTTTCATTATTTTATATAGTCTTTGCTTCAACTTGGATTGGTTATGGGGTGTGGAATTGGTTAATTGCTCGTTATCCAGTAGGTATGGTTGCGCCATTTACTTTGTTGGTTCCTATTGTGGCGATTTTAAGTTCTGTTGTGGTACTGGGAGAGCCATTTCAACTTTGGAAGTTAGCTGCTGGATTGTTGGTTATAGGCGGTTTGTGTATTAGTACACTTGGAGCTCGTTTTTTTGTTCCTAAAGAGCAATCTGAAATAGCCTGATTTTAAAAAGCCAATCTATCAGCTCTTTATAAAGCAGAAATGAGATATGATACGTATATATTGCAATAATTTGGTGATTCATCGTGATTGAATCGAAAACCGTAGTGTTGTGCGCGGATGATTTTGGTTTGAATTCTGGAGTCTCAGAAGGAATTTTAAAATTAGTACGTAAAAAACGCCTATCAGCGGTAAGTTGTATGACCAATATGCCTGATTTTGTTTCTTATGGACAACAATTACTTTCCTTAAAGAATCAGGTTAAGATTGGTTTGCATTTTAATCTAACTGAGGGAAACTTAATCGTTCATCCGCAAAGAAAATGTTTTAATCTCAGCGAGTTATTGATTAAATCACATATGCATTCAGTGAGGTTATCTTTTATTGCCCAAGAGTTTTTAGCACAATTGGAACAATTTATAAAAATCATGCAGCGGTTACCTGATTTTATTGATGGTCATCAACATGTGCATCAATTTCCCGTGATTAGGAAAGTTATTTTAGATCTTTATGATCGACGATTAAAAGATAATGGAACCTCTATTCGTTCCGTATGGCCATCCATTAATTTGCCTCAATATCGATTAAAAGCAAAAGTGCTCCATTTAACTGGTGGTAAAGCTTTAGCTCATCAATTAATCAAATTCAAGATACCTCATAACAGTTACTTTTCAGGCATTTATGATTTTGCAGTACATGCGAATTATCGAGATTTATTTAGAAAATGGCTGTGTTTTGCAAAGGAAAATACATTAATTATGTGCCATCCAGGGGAGGGAATAAATACTGCAGATACTATCGCTCTCGCCCGTTTCAAGGAACTGAATTATTTTTTAAGCGATGAGTTTTTAAGCGATTGCAATGAATATCACGTGCGCCTTGCATATCAATATCAAGAAGATTAGCTTCCATTTTTTTTATGTATTATCATTTTAGGTAGGTATCTGGATTAACGAAAGGAGACGTCCTTGAATGATATTTTTTGGATCTCTTGCGGAGCGATTATTGGTGCTAATTTACGTTATTTAGTGAATCATTTTTCTATTAAGTATTTGTCGGCAGATATCCCCTATGGAACTTTTCTCGTTAATCTTACAGGCAGCTTTATTCTCGGCTTCTTTCTTGTTTGGACTTTGGAACGCGTAGACGTTGACCCAAGATGGAGATCATTTGTTGCTGTTGGCTTTTGTGGTGCTTATACAACGTTTTCAAGTTTCAGTTATGAAACGTATCGACTTATAGAACAAAGTGATTATGCACTTGCTGCACTAAATTTTATTTGCAATAATCTTTTTTCTTTACTTGCAGTTATTGCGGGCATAGTGCTCGCTCGGGCAATTTAATATGAACCATGTAAAAGTTTCTGTCTACATTAATGAAGGAGATAAATGGCAGCATCGCCCTTTACATCTTGAATTATTAAATATGCTTGATGAAAATGGGATTGCCGGTGGAACGGTGTTGCGTGGGGTTGCTGGATTTACTTTTAAGGCTCCTATTGTATCCACATCATTGGTTGACATTGGTAGCAAGCTGCCTTTAGTAGTGCATTTCGTTGATACAATCGAAAAAGCAGAATCGGTATTGCCTAAACTCAAGGAAATGGCTAGAGATCGGCTTATTATTCGTGAGGTTGTTGAAGTGATTAGTGGGGCGCATTTTGCTATAGAACAATAAAAAGAGCTAACGACAAGCCCAGGAACGTGAAACAACGAAGGTATAAATAGAAACGAATCCTAATACTAGAATTAAAGCGAATAGATAATTGAATGTGGTGTATTCTAAAAGTAAAAAGAAAAGCAGTTCGTTGATAACTCCTGCAGAAGACGCAACTAGAAAAAAATGAGGCAAACTTAATCTCTTTTCGTCATGTAAATGGGAAAAGGTGAAATATTTATGTCCTAAAAAACTGACATTAAAGGCTATTAAAAAGGCAAATATATTGGCAACGAGTGCTGGGATGTTCAAGAAATTAACCAAAATAAATACGGTACAGAGATGAACTAATGCAGCTGTTCCACCAATTCCAAAAAAATAAATCAGTCTATGCCCTAGACTAAGAGATGTTGTCGTCAAAACTTGATTCCTCATCGATAATATAGTGAGGCCTGTGTTTAACCTCATCAAAGACACGCCCTATATATTCACCTACCACTCCTAAAGCAAAAAGTTGCAAACCACCAAAGAAGCTAATGGTAGTGACAATAGTTGCCCATCCTGGTGTTTCTTTGCCGAAAATCAAGGTACTGAGTATAATCCAAATGCCATAGAGTATTGCGAGTGTAGCAACGCTAATTCCACCTATAGCAATCATACGTAGTGGGAATGCAGTAAATGATGTAATTCCTGTAATCGCCAAATCCAATAGAGAATAGAAGTTCCATTGCGAGTTACCTGTTTTACGTGGTTGCACTTCAAAAGGAATAGCGATTTGTTTAAAGCCAACCCAGCTGTATAACCCCTTCATAAAACGATTACGTTCAGGTAATTTTTGCAACGCTTTAACTATTTTTCGATCAAGAAGTCTAAAATCGCCCGCATTGGCGGGAATATTAATTCGGTTGATTCGTGAAGTAAATTGGTAAAATGCTTTGGCGCAAGTTCTCTTTAACCAAGACTCATTTGTACGGTTTTGGCGAACAGCATATACCATATCATAACCTTCTTCCCATTTGGCAATGAACTGACTTAAGAGTTCAAGAGGATGTTGGAAATCGGCATCGAGCAAAATAACCGCATCTCCTTGTGCATGGTCAAGACCTGCACTTATGGCATTTTCTTTACCAAAATTACGGCTAAAACGAATACAACGCAGAGCGAAATGAACTCTTAACTGTTGAATAATTATTGGTGTGTTGTCTCTACTGCCATCATCCACAAGGAGTATTTCATAAGCATAATCTAGTTTTTTTAGGGTATTAGTCAGGGCAGTAATAAACTCGGCAATTCCTGCTTCTTCATTAAAAACTGGAACGACATAGGAGATACGTTTTGTATGATTTATTGATTTTGACATGTTCGGTTTAAGGAACAACTACTGTAAAAAGAATCTATATTAACCTGAATCAAGCGTTCTCGTAAGTGGATTTAAGTTTTTTTTCATTCTTAATGAATTTTAATAACAAGAAACTGTTACCATAGCGCCAATTTTTGATTTCAGTTTGTGGAAATCGTATGAAGCATGTTGATTTTGATATAATGTTGCGCGATCAAAAAGGTACATTTTTTCTAAGTGAAGAAGTTGCTAAATTTTTATTTAAGCAAAAAGAAGGGGTAAAGTTTCTTTATTCACGAGAAGATTATTTAATTTCAAAAAAGTCATCAAAATTTAGTCCATTTAATTCACCCAAATTTTCATTGAGTCATAATTTAATTTTATCAGGTAAAAATCAATGGCACATCCTTGATAATTCAACTCGAGGTAAAGGAGGCTTCGGTACGGTCAATGGATCAAAATATAAAATCATGGTCACTGGTGATCCTAATAAAAAGCGTTATCAAGCCCAAGTTATTCCCGTAAATGATGTAGTTAAAATACAAAAACCTAATGATGCGCTACCTTATAAACAACTTTTGCAAAGGGCTGCAAAAGAAGCACTAAAACAAAAAAAACATGGCGTCAAAGTCGCAGCGGTTATTGGTGCTGGAGATAAAGTCATTACTGTTGTTGAGGACTGTGGCATTAGTCTGGATAATTTGTTGCCCTTTACTCCTAGCAATAAATATTCATTTCATTATCGACTGCAAGTTGCGGCTAGAATTGCAAGTGAAATGCTATTATTGCAACAAAATGGGGTAGTGCATCGCGATCTTAAACCGGCAAATATTTGTTATAAAAATCTTGAAAAAGAGCTATTCTTTATAATTTTTATCGATTTTGGTTTAGCTGAAGATGCAGACTCGAAAGGCAATTTCAACTCTTCGGGAACACCCTGCTATATGGCTCCAGAAGTTCTTATGTATGACAGAAGCACTTATCAATCCGATATGTATGCTTTAGCAGCAATATTGGGTGAGATATTTGGCGCTACACATATCATGAAATATAAAGAAGCAGCCAACACTCGCGCAGAATTAGCTTATGCTCCTTTTTGTTTTGATGGTTTATTTACTGGTTATGATGTTTCTGAGGTAGATCCTTTTCTTTTGAAAGATATAAAAAATCTATTGTTGTGTTTACAAAGTAAAAAACCAGGAGAACGCCCTACAATTAATCAAGTCAATAAATTTCTTATAACCCTACCGGCCAGGTTGGATGCATATAAGACTTTTAATAATAACTGGGCGGATTTGGTGAAGCACTTTGAGGAATTCGAAGTGTATCATCAATACCTAAATTTATTGAACACCAAACATCATTTAACCAGATTTACAGATAATCTATTTAGTGAAAAAAACGTTCGAAGTGATGTGTTTAATCGAAGAATGCTCTTAAAAAGGATGGTCATTTATAAGGAGATCGCAAAATTTACTTTACCTGCATCTCATTATGAGCTATCTGCGCGTTTAATGAAAGAAAATCGTAGCGTAGATATTCATGATATTGATCGTCCTTATCCTAATTTGGAACAGGTGATTTACTTGTTAGAACAGGAGAATTTGAAGTTTAAAAAGGCACTCAGTAGTTTTCATACTTATGTCAAAGAAGTTTATGATGGCGAAAAATTAACAAAAAAATTTATCAATACAAACAGTACGGGAATGAGAAAAATTGCCCGAATTTTAAGCGATTCAAATTCACCTTTAGAACAATTAAAACAATTACATCAATTAGGGCAAGAAAAAACAGCAAGAGGATTATTTTACTTTTTCAGCCATTCCAAGATTTTTGGTAGAGGTCGACATGAAAATATAGAAAAACTTTATCAAAAACTTGCCAAAATTGATCCAGAAAAAGAACAAGAAGAGTATCTGGCAAAGACTCAACTCGAAGAAATTGCTCAATTTATTCAAAATACGCATTCTTTTACTTATTAGGGCTTATGAACAAATACATTGCCCTCTATAAAATAAGCATAGAGTTACCTATGCTTTGTATACCGTAGTCTAGGCCCAGGGAACCCCGGGTTCCACGATTGCGCTTAGACTACAATGCATCACATACAATGTGAAAAATCTTTCTGTGGATCTGTTACCAAAAACTTATTTCAAATTCAGGTTAATTTAAAGACTCGTGATGGATTTTAATCCAAAAAGTACTGGCTTTTTGAGCGCCCATCTCAATTTGATGTTTCGCTGTGTCGGTACTATTGTGACATAAAAGGCGTAATTGATCGCCATGATCGTCATCAGCAACTAAATGGGTCAGTATAAATTTACCTTGCTCTGGTCCGATATTTAAGCGCACAAAATGAGGCATGACACTGGTTTTTAACAAGCGAGCTACATTTTCCAGCACATATAATGCGCCGACATATTGATATTCTTCTTCTGAAGAAATATTCATCCAAAACTGATCAAACTCTAAAACAACAGATGGGGCTTCAGGCACAGGATGCTTGCCAAAAGTTTTTAAATCTCCTTCAGCGAGACGATAATGATATTGTTCTTCTCGTGCTAATTCAGCAAATACTTTTTTTATTTCTTCATTCTGGGTTTGCCCTGCTGCATGTTGGAGTCTTTTTCCACTGTCTCGAGTATAGTGGTACATCATTTCAAGAAAATTCAGATACTTATTTAGATCAATTTTATCTAATAGAAGAATAATGCTGTCTGCCATGTTTTGGCAGTAAGTATCTAGTAAATTTATGATCTGACTTTGGGATTTATTCATTGATGCTCTCCTAAATTCATTAATGGGCTAATGTGTTGGCAATGACGTATTATTCGGGCTTTAAGTGCTTTTTGAGGATCAGATAATTCATGAAGACATACTACTTGCCTATCCAACCAATGTGATTCTACTGCTTTTGTAGTATAGACTGGAGTTAGCTCAATTTTTTTAATAAAGATTTGTTGATCTTTTTTGACCAACTCAAGTTTAAAAATAACGCCAGTTTTACAAGGTAGAGTTGGCATAATTGTTAAAAAATTCCCTAAAGACCAAGCAATAACTCCCAATCCCTTAGCGCCTGGACGTTCCACTTGTAGAGGACATTGGACATCCATTTTGTTGATAGAAACCATTTCTACCGGTTGTACTACATGTGGTGAATGGCCCAAAATTAAATCAACACCAAGTTCAATGAGTTTCAACGCATGTGTTCTTTGCAATGCATCAGGCCAATATTCATATTCATATCCCCAATGAGGTGAAAAAATAATAAACTCAGCCCCTTGAGATTTCATCTTTTGAATGTGTTCAGCAATTTTAACCCAATCCGGTTCTCTATGAGGACATCCAAATAAATGAATTGGCACTCCGTTAGGTGGGGATTGATTGGTTTTTAAATGATTAATTGCGAAAGTAGACGCCATAAAACCAATTTTTATTCCTTTAATAGTGAGAAGCATAGTGTCTTCATCTTGATTCACTCCCCCAAGACAATGGAAATGAGTTCCTTGTTCCCGTATTGCGTTTCGTGTGGCTTGAAGACCTTCTTCTTTTTGATCGAGTGCATGATTATTACAAATAGAGAATACATGTTGGATGTGGGAAGGTAAAACATTCCAGCTTGTTAAATAATCCTTGGGTGCATTATAGTGAAAAGTTTCATAAACCCACTTTGGTACTTTACGTGCAGGATCGATTGGGGTTTCAAGATTTGTAAGAGTAAGATCTGCATGAGTTAAATGTTGTTTTACCCCGGCAGATAATGCATTGAACCAACCACTACGGATCCACATCATATCCCCCATTGCACAAAGTGTTAGGGCTTGTTCGTCCGATATTGATGGCCATTGATGTTGTTTTAGCCATTGATGCATCGCTAAAAAATGGTTTTTGTCTGCTAGGGTATTTGGATGATACTTATGGTCCAAACTTTTAAGAATATAGGCTAAATCTAAATCAAGTCGCCATAAAGGCCAACGTTGATATTCATAACGAATGGGATGGTACCAGCGTGTCGTCATTGCTAATTCTCATTTTGAAATTTGAATGGGTTGAATTTTCCTTTGCGGTGAACCACTTCAGGGCCTCTAATTAAAGCACGCCACCATATTTTGAAATAACTTGAAAAAAGTGAAGAGCGGTTCTTTTGGAATAATTCTTTGAGATGAGGATGTAATTGTGGCAAGTTATACCCTGGTACTCCTGGAAATAAGTGATGTTCCAAATGATAATTTAATCCGTTCCAGAAAAAGGTAGTGAGAGGATTGCTGGTTACCGTGGTGGCGGTTTTTAGCGGACCTCCTTGCCAATCATTTTGAAAATGGTCTGCAACAGACTTTATTCCATTCCATATTGAAGTAAAGAATACAGGAATTAGCCATGTTTGATAGGCTAAGTTTGTCAGATTTTTTTGAGCCAAAAAAAGCCATACTATGACTTGCACTAATATCAAGAAGCTCAGTTGAAGGAAATGTTTTCGTAATTGATGCCGTTTATAAAATTGTAGTGGATAAAGCACATTAAAATGAATAATCGCTAAGGGAACACCAAATAAAAAGACTCCATAATACAAAAGCACTAAGTCCCAGCTTTTTTTTCCTGTATTATAAGCATCAGGGTCTCGTTCAGTTCTATTATAACGGTGGTGCAGTAAATGCCCGTGTCTAGGAGGATGGTATAAAACAAAAAATAAAAACGACAGCACATGTCCAATAAGACGATTTTGCCATCGTTTAGGGAATAGAGTATGGTGCCAACTGTCATGCACTAATTGAACTAACCCATTAATGAAATATCCCAAAAAAAGCCACAGAATAATTTTTAAACCTATAGAATGCGTTTTTAGAATGCAAAAGCCTAAAAAGCACCAAATGAAAAATAAGAGGCTGAGTTTTGTGATGACGTATATACTTGATTTTTGGTGGGCTTTTTGGAGCACCGCTTGAGGTATCCCCCAGGGATATCTTTTATTATTCATCAGTATTCCTTTACGTTTTGATTAAACCAATATAACGTGGGGCCGAGTTTTTATAAATTAAATAGGCATCGCCAAAACGTTGTGTTAAAAAATGTTCCTCTTCCAAAACCAAAAAATGAATCAGAACGATGATCGTTACTAAAGCAATCCAAACTGGCCATATAAGGCTCCAAAGCGATACGCCAATTAAGTACAGCATCGAAAAAAAATAAATTGGATTTCTTGAATATTTAAAACATCCTTTAGTTTTCAATATATTTTGCGATTGCCCTTTTTTTGATTCTTGGCCTACACGAAATGCTTCGCCCATTTGATATTGGCATACGAGCATTCCACCTAACCCTATAATCGCAATACCCCAGCCATAAAGTGGACTGATTACCGATAAAGGCCAATTAAAGCAACTGTTTCTAAATTCTTGCGAAAGAGCATACAAACTAATACAACTAAACCATACAAGTACAGGCAAAATGAGCCATTGAGAAATTAAATGATGTTGATTATGACTTTTTTTCTGATAACAGATAATTGGGCTTTTACCAAAACGTAACCAATAGCACATACCGGTTAGTCCTTGTCCGCTGAATAAATGGAAACTGATAAATGCTAAATAAATATAGGGGTGATGAATGATTGAGAGCTCGTTCATGATGATACTCCAGAAGGACCATATTGTGATTGAAGCCAAGAGCTGGCCTCAAAACAAAAGTGTTGCATTTGTTCGTAACTCCAAATCTTATCAAAACAGGTATTATTGATGTACAGCGTCTCTTCATAAACGAAACTATTAGAGCCCCAAACCGGTGTATGTGCTTCGAGATTAAGTACTTTGAGGGGAGATGGTGGCTTAAGATAAGAGGTTACGTCACCAAAATGAGTAATCACCAGAGTACTGGAGCGTTTATCAGCTACTAATTCTTCTCGTGCTGCCTTCTTTAACTTTTTTTCAGAACAGAGGTGGCTTATTAAAATGCACTCTAACGCATTGCACAGGTAAATTCGTTTTAATAGTAATTGAGTTAACGTTTTTCTGACTAGTAACCCTAGGTATTCTGGTCTATTTTGATGTATTTGTTTTATTACTTGAAGAGGAAGTTCAATTATGATTGCGGCACAGCCGTTTTCAATTGAATTTTTAGGAACCATCCATATCGACCTGAGATCGACGGGGATACGAAAACGAATTAATCGATTCTCTTTGGTGGATTCAGTGCGATGGATGGCCGCTAAAATGGCAGAATAAAATAACTCGGATGAATTATAATTTTTTAAATGAGAAAGGCTAAATTGTATGCTGTGAAGATAAGGCATACCAATTTCGGTTCCGTGATGAGATAAAGGGCTGGCTCTTCTCGATAATTGTCTGTATTTAGCTTTAAATAGATTGGGTAATACTTTTTTATTTTTTAGGCAATATTGGATAAATTT
This sequence comes from Legionella santicrucis, assembly GCF_001468135.1. GTDB lineage: Bacteria > Pseudomonadota > Gammaproteobacteria > Legionellales > Legionellaceae > Legionella > Legionella santicrucis. The sequence goes on from NZ_LNYU01000024.1 coordinate 371,706, forward strand.
TTTATCAGTCATTTGGGGGGCTGACAGTTTTTTTCGGCTCGGTGAATGCTGATTTAACTTACAGTTTAATAGATCCCAAAAACGTGCTACACAATGGATTAAAGATTGACCATCACCTGCAGCATGATGAATCTGAAACGCGATGATCCAGCTAAATCCTTCATTATGGATTATTTTGCCTATAGTAATACGAAAAGGTAAAGAGTGTTCAAGATCAATAGGGGTTTGGATTAATGTTTGGATTCGTTCTTGCTTCTCTATGGCTATCTCATCGAACCGATAAGAATCTGCTCTTTGTTGTGAGTCAGGTTCAATGATCTGCCAACCTTTACCTGATTTGGGCCAGATGGATTTCAATCTTGATGTTTCATTGATTAATTCATTCACGCAGGAAAAAAAAGATTCTGAACAAGGAACTTCTTCAACAGTATAAAATAAGCTATTCCAAATAGGGCAAATCGCACCATTAATTTTCATAAGTAGTCGATCTACATAATTTGCAGAACAAGTTTTTGCCATTGCTCAATCTCTTTTAGTGTATTGGCATTTGCGATTTTAATTTCTTCAAACAAATGCATCAGGGTATGTTTGTACTTTGTGACATTTTGAAAAATTAACTCATCAGATTGATGTGTATGTGGCCGCAAACCACAAGGGATATATCCTGATTGAATTAATATAGGAAAAGCAACATGAAGTAATTCAGGATCTTCTAAGGGTAAATGAATCAGATCAGTACGTAACGGACTTGAGGGACAATGAAACTCGGAGGAATGAACACTCTTTTGCACAAGTCGTCTTTGTAAGCCAATGTATGGGTTTGTTTCCATATTTTTTAAATGAAATGGAAGCCTCTCTTGTGAATGCAAATACAATGGATGAATAATTCTTGGGAGCCCTAAATTTTGGTAAATATTTTCTAGCCAAGGTTTAAACACGGCGGGTATAAAGATCTTTTTTTTGACCTGCTGAGGTTGTAATACAGTAGTCATGAGTAATGCATGCATTTTATTCGATGGATGTTTCACTCCTTTAACCGCTTCATTTTCAGCATAACCGAGAATCAATCCACAGTATTTTGCATTCATCAATCGAGTTGCATATCGTTGGGCTAAAAGGTGCAAAGTTGAGTTATGCTGATGAACGAAATGATATTGAGCAGCAAGCTGTTGGAGTGCATTGTGCCAGGCTTTTGGTGTAACGGTAGACTTGAATTTTTTGATTCCCCCAGAGACTCTAAAAGAGCACCCAGATTCAACATAGTCGCTCTTTTTTTCTTTATGCCAAAAGGCAGTATGAGCTAATAAACGGCCCTGGAAATCGAATTCACCATAAGAGGTGATTTTATTGCAATGAATTAATGTTGCAAGACCTCCAGGCTCATATAAAAAAGTATATGAATAACTGTTTCCATAAACTTTGTATAATAGTTTGATAAACTCTTCTTCGTCTTTAGCGGTCAATTGACGAATTAATACCTGGAATTCTAATTTTGCAGCATCAAGGGCAGGATACGTCATGAAAACTCCAATTACATCTCAGCTTTTACCACATTCATGAGGATGTTTTTTTGAGTGCGTAGCGAAATGATGTAATTGGAACTCACATCTTGTCCCGCGATTAAATTAAAATCAAATTGTTGTAAAAAAAGTACTGTCATTAGCTGTAACTCCAATAATGCCAAATTGTTACCAATACATACCCTAGGGCCATTTATAAAAGGTAGAAAAGCGTATTTGTGTTTTAATTTATGATCAATAAAGCGATATGGATCAAAGCCTTCAGGATTAGACCAAAACTCTGGGTGTCGATGAATCATGGCAATATTAACAATAATCATGGAATGAGCAGGGATTAAATATCCATCAATCACATCGTCGTTAAGGCAATATCTTGGTACAGCAGGAAAAGACGGAAATAATCTTAATACTTCCATGACTAGAGCTTTTATTAATGGCATTTGTTCTAAATCGTTTACCTCTAACATTTTATTTTTAAGAACAGAATGTATTTCTTTGCGCAAATTTTTGCGTAGATCGGGATATTTAGATAAAGTAATAAACAGCCAGTTTAGTGCGTTGGCCGTCGTTTCATGACCGGCAAATAACATTAAGGCTGCTTCTGAAAATAATTCCTCTTCAGTGAGTTTGGATTGAGTATGAGGACATCGATGTTTTGAAAGCAGCATGATGAGATCGGGTTTCATACTGTTTCGTTCAGTCTTGATAATGGTTTTGATAAGGAGTTTTAGTTCTCTATGAGCTTTATGAAAGTTGCGGTTAAGGCGAATTGGTAATGATAAAGACAATGGTTGTCTTTTTTTAATCAAAAAGTCGCCAAAATAAGTTAATAATTTGGATAATTGATTGATTTTTTGTTCACTAATTGCGGTACTAAATAATAATCGGGTAATGACTTTTAGGGTAAGGGATGTGGTCAATGAATTAAGGCATAAATTTTGACCGATTTTAATGGAGCGTATTTCTTCATGAATCACTGCGATAATATCATTCCCCATTTCTGATACAGATTGAGGTTGAAATAATCCAGCAATCATTTTTCGACGTTCTCCCCAATACGCCATATTATTGGTGGTGAGAATGTTTTGTCCAATAATGTGTTCTGCTAATTGATAAAAATTATCTTTGGGATAGTTTGTGATATGGGTATGAAGGACATGTCGTGCATATTCTGGGTGATTGATAAAGAAGATATTCTGAAAACCTACCTTAAGCTGAGCGATATCACCGGATATGGTATGGAGACTGGTTAAAAAGTCAAAATTATCCTTTTTGAGTTGTTGTAATTTTTGTCTCAAGGACATCTCAAGATAAGGAACTTTCTTGGTTGCAAAGTCCTTTTTGCCGGTATTATTGTTCATTATCTTACCCAAAAAGTTCAAGGTAATCGAATAAGCTAATTGAGCCTTATTTTTTTTTATAAATCAATTCGATTTTAAACATAATCCCATTTTTTTTATTATTTTATGTTTTTCATTGTGCTGGAAATGGCTTATATCCATAGGGATTACGTTTCTCACCATGAGCTCTTTTTTCAAAGTGCTGATAATCTTGAAGGTCATGCCAATCACCAGCCCAATCCCAGCCATGTTTTATAAATTCCTGATACACTAAACTTTCTTTGGTAATTTTGCCTGGAGCAGGCTGGGTGCGATTTGTATAAAGTATGCCTTGAGGAGGGAGAGTTATTTCGCCTTTTATGTAAGGATTAATCAATGGATTAATATCAATTGCGCGACCATAACTATGTTGGGAATATTCTCCCGGACGATCGGTGACTGGTCGGCAATTAAATGCAGAAGTATTATTTGCTATCATCGAAGCATTATCATCTCCTTGAAATACTTCCATAAGTTGCATGCTTTGAATAGGGAATTTATGTTGAAATAGAACCTTAAAAATAGCAACCACTTCATGGGCTAACTCTTTGTTGACAATCAAAGTCCCCATATGTCTTTTATTATCAAAACCCCAATAAGAAAGACGGATATAGGCTAAGTCATTCATTGTTACTGGACAACCTTGCCGCCAAGTAAATTGGCGCATTTGTTTTTGAATTTTTTTGGGAATAGAACGAATACTGCTCTTAAATAAAGTGTTTTTCTCTGTTTTAGCAAAAGCCCATGCTGATGATAGAATAAAAAGCAGCAAAAAATAAATGAATCTCATAAAGTTCATATTTGTGAATAATTTTTACAATAATTATATGCGGTTATATTTATTTGGGCTACGAGACTTTTACGTTAATTTAGGAATAAAGGCAGAAGAGTTTTTATTGTCATATTGATCTTTCAAAGATTCAATTGTGTTAAATTTGCAACGAATGTATCATAAATGCAATTTAAATATTGGAGAATGAAATGGCATTATGGGAAGTCTATGCAGAAATGGCCAGAGATTTTGATAAAAGAGCAAAACAAGTAACCAATGACGCACAAAAAATTCTGTCAAAATATCCTCATCATTTTGATGATGAAATTTTAAGCACAGCAGTACGGTCAATACTGGAGCAAAATCATATTGATGCTTATAAAAAAGTTTCTGAATCAGAATGGAAAAAAATCCTCAATGAAAAAACTCTTTTTAATGCAATCCTTGCTTATTATTTTGCCATGCTTGATGAACAAATTTTTAGACAGACAAATTGGCTTAAATCAAATGATGTGCCAACAGAAAAGAATGATATTGAGTTACGTCAAAATTTCTTGGGTCAATTGTATGCTATTCGTAATAAGAAATTTACAGGACATACTGTTGAGGAATCGATTCAATTTAAGTTCAAACAAACCAAAGAATTAAGTGATGTTCTTTTAAAAACGGATATGGAGCACCTTAAAGATCAGCATTCTCTAAATATCATGGAAGTGATGAGCAGCCTATTAAAATTATTTTGCATGAGCATTTTTTCTCCGCTTTATTTCGATCCTATAGTGTCAAATAAATGCGATATGGGAAATTCATTAAATACTTTGTGGTCTGGGAAATCATTAAATAATGTTCATATGGAACATTTAAAAGCCAAATCAGTGCAATTGGAACATGCGTGTAAAAAAGTGAGTGAATTTTTAGCAACGACGCAGGACGATGTGTATGCTGAAGAATATCAAATGGCGTTTTAGAGGGGCCATTGGCTTTTCATTGCTTACGCTCTACACAGAGCTTTTAAATCTTAGCGACGCATATTAGAATGTATTTCTTTTACAACGCTAAGGGAATGGATGAGGGCGAGAAGCAGCGGATTATTGGTATTTTTAGGGCTAATCGTTATTGGAGGTTGGTCTAAAAATGCATGCGCCCTCGAACGTGATTTTCAAAACTGGCTCAATATTACAACCATTGGTAAGTTTTATAGTGACGATAAGGTATTTAGTCACTTACGATATTGGCTGGAGGGACAACAGCGTTTAGGGGCTAACTCGAGTCGTTATTCTCAGATTTTATTGCGACCAGGACTTGGTTATGCTTTAACACAGAATACAAGTATATGGCTTGGATATGCTTGGATCGATACAGGACCGCCGAATTCTTCAACTCCGTATGAGGAAAATCGAATTTGGCAACAACTCTTATGGGTTAAAACCTATCCCTATTGGACGCTTACGAGCAGAACCCGCACGGAGCAACGTTTTCTAGAAAATAATCCCAAAACTGCTTATCGAATCCGAGAACTTGTCAAAGTTTTTGCCCCGATTAAAAATAATGACCGCTTAGCTTTTGTCACTAGCGATGAGATTTTTTTTCATAAAAATAATTTTGTGGGTACCAATAGCCGAGGTTTTGATCAAAACCGATTTTTTATTGGTTTAGGCTATGAAGTGAATTCCTTTGCAATAGCTGAGATAGGTTATATGAATCAATATATTCGACGTTTTGGAGTGCCCAATTTTCTTGCGAACATCCTTGCAGTGAATTTTTATCTAAGTTTATAAAATGGAATAAGAGTATTGTCATCAAATTCAATGAGAACAGATAATAATCGCCCAAATAATAAGTGCATTAATGATTGAAATCAGAATAGCCGCCGAGCCCATGTCTTTTGCTCTTTTAGTGAGGGGATTCCACGCAAGATCAATTCGGTTCAATGTTGTTTCTATGGCAGAATTCAAAAGTTCAGCAATTAAAATAATGAATAGTGTACCGATTAATAAAGCACGTTCAACTGCAGTGTTTCCTAAAAAAAATGCGCACGGTAACGCAATGGCAATAGCCAATAATTCAAGACGAAAAGCAAATTCATTTTGAAAGGCTGCTTTTAATCCACATAGGGAATAACCGGTGGCTTCTTGTATTTTCAAAATTGCTTTAATTATGAATTTTATCATTTATGTCTCGAATTTTTTTACACTTTTTTGTTTTTCGAGATTACTATAATTCTGTGTTCAATTTCTATAAGATTTTACTTGATAAGATCTATGTTACAATTATTGATTATTTGCTATAGAGAAATGTTGTGCAAGAATTTTTATCAATAAGCCTGCTCATTATGTTGGCGGCAATTTCTCCAGGTCCCGATTTTGCTCTTGTGACAAAGAATGCATTGCTTTATTCCAGAAAAGCAGGAATTTATACCGCTCTTGGAATTTCTATCAGTCTCATAATTCATGCAAGTTACTGTATTTTGGGTTTAGCTCTGGTTATTTCGCAATCCCTTCTTGCTTTTAGCATTATCAAATACTTAGGAGCTGCTTATTTGATTTATATTGGCATTAAGAGTTTATTAGCCAAACGAGAAATGATGAAACTGGATTCGGGGCACGAGGCTCATGGGATTACGAATTTGCAAGCATTTAATCAAGGACTTTTTTGTAATCTTTTAAATCCTAAAGCAATCATGTTTTTATTGGCATTTTTTACTTTAGTAGTAAAACCAGGGCATTCTATTCTAAGTGAGCTTGCTTATGGAATCGAAATTGCCTTAATTCATATGATTTGGTTTTCCAGTCTTTCTTATATGCTGACGCATCAATATATCAAAGCCAATTTAAATCGTTTGCAATTTTACATTGTAAAAATCATGGGAGGATTGTTGGTGGCATTTGGGGTTAGAATTGCAAGTTTGAGTCATGCCGCAGTGCTTTTACGGTAATTTATGAGGCGTTTGTAAGTGGTTTAATGAAGCATTGCCAGAGATAAAATAATAGGGGCATTCTACTAGTTATTTTTATCGCTACCCAATAGGGGCACATGCTCAATAAATTTTTATTTTAATTGATAGAGAAAATACTTAACTTTTTGCGTTCATTAACAAATAATAGATAAGATTTGTTAACAGGGAATGATAAATGCACTATTCAATGGAAAAACCTCATCTTCAATTAGCGATTATGTCGCGATGGTATGTCGCATCCCGAGCATTACATGCAGTGGCTCAGTTAGGGGTTGCGAATTATTTATTATCTGGGCCTAAATCCATTGATGAACTTGCAAAAGCTACGGAAAGTAAACCTGAATTATTGGATAGAGTATTAAAGTTTCTCTGTTCTTATGACTTGTTTCATTATCAGGATGATCTTTATTCTCTAACTGAGTTATCCAAGGTACTTTGCGATGATGATCCGCATTCCATCCGTGATGTATTGTGCATGGTTGATGACAGTTGGTGGCAAGCTTTTTCTCAATTAGGGACAAGTCTTAAAACTGGAAAGCCTGCATTCGAAATCCAACATGGTGATAATTTTTTTCATTACCTGAGTAAAAATCCTGAGAAACAAGCTAATTTTGATAGGGGAATGGCCAAACTTTCAACTTATGATGATGCATCAATTGCTGGCGTATTTAATTTCTCTGCTTTTTCGACTCTAATTGATATGGGAGGTGGGCGAGGTGGTTTAGTAAAAGCAATCAGTAACCAACATCCTCATGTTAAGATTATTGTATTTGATACGCCAGCAGTTATTGGTCAGCTGCATCCGGCAGATTTTTCCCATAATATCAGCCTCCAAGAGGGTGATTTTTTTGCGACGATACCGAGCGCAGATGCTTATATTTTTAAAGGTGTTTTACATGATTTCAATGATAAGATGATGCATCAAATATTAAGAAATTGTGCGCAACAAATGCCAAAGCACGCAACCTTATTTATTGCTGAACAAGTCATGCCTGATGACAATCAACCGCATCCCAATAAAACAATGGATATCGTTATGATGGTATTGTTGGGCGGTCGTCAGCGTACTTTAGGCGAATGGCAAAAATCAATTGAACCAGCAGGCTTTACTTTTAAAAATAGTTACGTAACGAACAGCTTGTTTACATTGATGGAATTTAAGCTAAAGGAGCCTCTATCATGAGTTCCGCTGAGTGCTTACAAAGTTATCTCTTACGAAGGAAGGATAGGTAATTTTTAAAGAATCCGATATAAAAAATCACCTACTTTTTATATCGGACTCACTCTAATTAAAACGAGAAGAGCTCATCCTATAAATTTTTATTTAAGCATTTATAGGTTGTGGTCTTGTTTCTTTTTGAATATAATTGTCTTTCTTTTGATTGCGGTAGTTTTTCATTAGTTTAAGAAACGCAGGCATAATAAGTACTTTCAAGAGTGCGAGTGCAATAATCATATTGATATATCTCTAAGTTATGTATAATTTTATCTACCTGATCGATAATAATACTACAAAAAGATTAAGCTTATATTAAGCAACGTTCCATAAAACAATTTTTTTTGCATTCGTCGTTTTATTGTTCCGAACAAAATCGTTGCAGGGTGTTTTGTAAAAGTGTTGTCACCGAATCTAAAAGAGCAGACTCCTCAGGTAAAAAAATAGTTCTTAATATTGGAGGTTGGGCGCAATAAAATACTTTTATTTTTAAGATTACCTCGTTATCGATTATCAATTCTTTTTCCAGCTGAAAGGGCAACTTTTTTGCATTAGGCTCGGAGCTAAAATTACCCCACTGACTTTCTATTGTTGCAACCATATACTCTGGAAATTGAAACGCTTTAGGCAGCGCATTAACTACTCCTCTTAGCAATTCTTCTTTACTCGATTTTCCCAAAGCGATTAAATTTGAAATGGTGTATAGGCATCTAAGTTCTTTAACACGCTCACCTAAGTCATGCATTAATTTTTTCCGCTCCTTTTCAAGTACCTTCCGAAAAGTAATATTTCTAACTACTTGTACCCATGAATTAGGAAATAAATCAGAATTTATAGGCGATAAACTGCATTCTAACCAGATCCCCTTTTCCGTCTCGAACTCTACGGTATATTTATTTCTTGAAGTAGATAGTTTGCAACAGACAGGACAATCTTTTTGGTCTATAGATTTATTATGAAAAAGCATATGAGATGATAATCCTATTAATTCTTCAGCTTTTTTATGAGCAGATTTCGCTGCTGCATTGTTCGCTTGAGCGATAATACCTTCGGATTGCACAGTAAAAGTAGGATCAGGTATATTATTATAGGTAGTGGCTGTACGTATTAACCTTGCAAAAGGTCGGCGTAAAGATTCCACTACCAATGCGATATAGATAAACCAGAACGAAAATATTCTTAACAGATGACCGATTAAATATGCGATATCATAAGAATTTTTATAATAAGTCAACATGAATAATGACACAATCAATGTGATGATGCATAAAGATATATAATATAATGTTTCTTTGGTCATCATTATTTTTTCATGCCAAAGCAGCATTAATGCTGTAATAAAAATAATGATAACCCCCCATTCACAATATGCTTGAAACCATGTGGAACCAAAATAGTCAATATATACTGTAGGAAAATGGCCTGAAAATATGCCTATAAAAAATAATAAAATGATAAATAAGAAACAAAGATTAATAATCCAAATTTTTACAGTGTGTCTAAAAAAATAGGTCGCTAGAAGAAAGGTAGTTGCTTGAAGAAAACGAGCAGATATCCAAAACTGAGTACTTAAGTTATTGCCTCCATGAGGTAATAAATTCATCCCTTTGTGAGCTAAAATATGACCTATATCCAAAATAGAAGTCCAACCTGCTGCAAGAGCAATTAAAATCACAAATTGATTTTTTATGAATTGGGTGGTTGTAGTCGCTAGTATCATCGCAGTTAGTCCAATAAATACAGCAACTAACTCAGCAATTGTATGGAAAAGAAGTACATTGGTTTGGTATCTAATTAAAATACAAACCAAAGACAGGAAAATAGGTGGCAGGAAAACTCGCCACAGAGGTGGTTTCTCCGGGATATAAGTAGTACAGGCTCCCCTCATAATATCCATAGAATTCTCTCTATTGTATCCCGGCTTAAAACCTATGTAAGTCGACAGAATATAGGTCAACAACGCTAGTTAATTTGTCAATTATAATATAACTCATTGACGCTAAGATTTATTCTTCAATATACAATAAGTTATGTGGTTCTGTTTCCTATATATTAAAGTAACCATTTTTTAAGTCTGCTTCAAAATCATATGGCCAATTAGTTCGGTATAATCCATATCGTTTTTTTATAGAATCTCTTTCAATAGTTATCCAAACTTGGGTACTGACTATTTGGTTTGGATCGTAACTTGAGCCATTCTGTATTGTGATTTTAAACTCATTAGCAGAAAGTCCGTTCCGATATAAAATGTTTTGAAAATCTTCTTTTATTAAATTCTCTCCGCCAAACATTATTTATTCCTTAAATGAGTACTTGAAATAATTATAGTATCTCTACATAAACTGAGTGCGCCTAAAATGTTTCAATCGGAGCATTTTTTTAATGCTCATTAAATTGAGTAATCCAAAATTTTTGCGACGAGCTTGTATTTTTAGGAACGGGAGCCACTACAATGGTCTGTATTAAAGAGGGTTGGAATGGACCAGCCGCTGTTGCCCATTGATATGTTATTTTAAATTTCCAGGAATTTTTGCTTTGCGCTTCTTTTTTTATTGTATAAGAAGTAATCCACGGACTAGAAACACCTGAAACCCAATAAGGCCAACGCTCTTTATATTTATTTTTTAATGGATTAGAAAACAGCATAAATTGTACAGCACCATTGCGATCTTTATTGGCTTTGGCAAATAAAATTGCAACTTCATCTATTTTTTGTGGTGCTAAGGCTTTTTCCAACATAGCAATTCGCGCGGTATTTGATTCCGATTGGGACACGGTTTCAGTAATACTATATGCCGAAATAGAAAATAAAATGATGCAACAGCTCAAGATGACGCATGATTTTGACATTTTCATGTTTTTCTCTAAGTTTTAAAGTTAACCTATTATTCTATCGCTAATTATTCATAAATGTAATTGTTTATCTCTTTTTCTCCCCATAAAAGGGTTGCATTAATTGCTATCTTGTGACAAAGATGGATTTGACCACCTTTATAGTCATAGATACACTTAACATGAGAGTACAAAATATAAGCCCAATTATGACGAAACTATTTACTTCACAACTTCATCCTCCCACGTCATTTACTGAGGCAGCCTTTTGGTTCATTTTCTATGGAGATGAGCTTCTGTTAAAAAACAATTCTATCCCTCGTCTTTTTACTATTAATGAACTTAATCTCATAAGCGAACGCGAAATTTATTTAGGAGTTTATGGTGCTATTCCTTGTTTTTCTGTTGAGATTAATCAAAAACCCACCGTTTTACCCCCTGGTATGGAGTTTCAACATGTTCGTCAATCTCATGAAATTCTAGAAGATGATGAGTTGTTTCGATTAATCACGCGAGCAAAACAATTAGTACACTGGGATAAAAGTACTCAATTTTGTGGATATTGTGGCCATAAAACTCAAGCGAGTATTACAGAGCGGGCAAAAATATGTCCCGTATGTCATTCACTAATTTTTCCCCAAATTGCTCCGGTTATGTTGGTATTAATTTGGCGAGACGATGAAATCTTACTTGCACGTTCCCCCCACTTTTTACCTGGGGTTTACAGTATTTTAGCTGGATATGTGGAACCAGGAGAAATGCTTGAGCATACGGTTGTACGTGAAGTGCAGGAAGAAGTAGGACTCACAATTAAAAACTTACGCTATTTCTCCTCTCAACCCTGGCCTTTTCAAAGTAATTTGATGCTTGGATTTATCGCTGAATACAGTCATGGTGAGATCCAAATAGATGCTATTGAAATTGAAGACGCTCAATGGTTTTCCATAAAAAAATTACCTCAACTACCAAAGCCTATAAGTCTTTCAAGGCAAATGATTGATCAATATTTAGCAATGTATCGATAATTGTATTTGAAATAACGTTTAGCTTATAGCATATTTCATGAAAAGTTTATGCAATCAATCTAGCCAATCATAGATGATTAGGTTAAAGTAGGATGCTCCGTTAATTTTTCACCTAAAGGAATAAGACGATGAAAATTTTACTAAAATCACTTCTTTGCACTGTCTTTTTAATCAATATTGCCTTTGCTGATGAACTATCACAATTTAATACACAAATCCAAAATCAGATGAAACAAATGCAAACCCAACAACAACAGCAAATACAACAACTCAATACCCAATTTCAAGCGCAAATTAAAAAAGTGCAGGCTGATTTACAACAACAAATACAAACAATGAACACTCAATTACAAAATCAAATAAAAACAACTCAAAGCCAATTACAAACTCAAATTCAAACTGTAAACAATCAAGTACAACAATTACAAAAAAAATAAGTTAGCTTATTTCTTCATTCCCGCAAGAGGCGGGAATGCTTGCTTCCCCAGATTTCCTTACGAACTCCAGCAAAAATCAAATTCACGGTATATACTTAATAAAGAATGGGCTTATAAAGCCGTGTCCAATTAATTTGTATGCTGTAAAGGGAATGAGGGAATATGGCAAGACAGGAAATAGACTATCAAAAAGTTGCCAAAGCCGCAGAAAAAGTTAAAAAGCAAGGTCGAGATCCTTCACTTCTTAATGTATGCGAAGAATTAGGAATCATTTCTCCAACACCAAACCTTTCTTCTTTACTTGAAAAATGGTATCACACTCAACCTGAGTTTAAACGCTCTATTAATGTACCACTTTCAGAGAACATTAATATTAAAGCTCATGATATTCTTGAAAAAAATCTAGAATTAGAAAAATCCTTATCTCTACTACGAGCCACTCTTGAATCTACTGCTGATGGCATCATGATGGTCAATGGCCAAGGGCAAGTTGTAGATTGGAATCAAAAATTTGTAGAAATGTGGCGAATTCCTTCCCATATGTTGGAATCAGGAACAGAAAGTATTGGGTTTGAATATATTTTACAGCAATTAAGTGATCCAGAAACAGTCATTGCTGATGTAAAGTACCTTTATGAAAACCCAGAATGGCAAGGAGAGCTTCCAGTTTTACACTTTAAAGATGGGCGCATTTTTGAACGATTTACTCAACCACAACGAATTGGTTCTGAAATTGTAGGGCGGGTGTATAGCTTTAGAGATATCACTCAGAAATTGCTGGAAGAAGATGAGTTGCGTATTAGAGAACGGGCTATTGAAGCCAGTACACTTGGTGTAGCGATCATTGACATCTCCAAACTCAGCATGCCTATTATTTATGTGAATAAGGCCTTTGAACGGATTACTGGATATAGTGAAAGACAAATATTAGGACAAAGTCTTTCTTTTCTTCATAGTAGCCAAGTAGAACATGTAAGTCATAAACGACTTAATTTTGCTATAAAAGAATTACGTGAGGAAACAGTAGAGATTGAATGTTTTAGACGAAACGGGGAGGTATTTTGGGCTGAAGTAAGCGTAGCTCCAGTGAGAGATTCATTCGATAACGTCAAACATTATATATGTATTCTTAACGATATTACTCAACGTCGTGAAATGGAACAACAGTTGATTCAACAGGCTACGCATGACTCACTCACGGAACTACCCAATCGAGTTTTATTAATAGACCGTGTGGATCAAGCAATTTTACAGGCCAAAAAAAAGGGATCTATCTTAGCTTTTTTATTCTTGGATTTAGATCATTTTAAAATGACAAATGATACTTTAGGCCATAGTATTGGTGATAGACTTTTACAAGCGGTTTCAAATCGGTTACTTATTGCCACTAACGATTTTGATACAATATGTCGCTTAGGTGGGGACGAATTTGTTATTCTATTACACGATATTGTTACAGAGCAGCAAGCGCAACAAAAAGCAGAGGAAATTTTAAAATCGATCGCAAACCCCATTCGCATTGATCAACATAATTTAAAAATAACGGGCAGTATAGGAATCAGTTATTATCCTAAAGATGGTGATGATTATGAATCTTTAATGAAAAATGCTGATCTCTCTATGTATCATGCAAAAGATAGTGGTCGCAATACCTATCGTAGTTATGATAAAGAAATGAATATGCGCGTCATTAACCGTATGCAGCTCGATAATGCTTTGCGCGATTCCTTAAAAAGAAATGAATTTCATCTGGTTTATCAACCCCTTATCAACCTAGCAACCAATAAAATTATTGGTTTTGAAGCATTACTGCGATGGCATAGCCATATTTTAGGTGATGTTTCTCCAACTGAGTTTATTAGTATGGCTGAAGAAAACGGCCTAATTCTGGATATAGGTTTATGGGCCTTAAGAGAAGCATGCAAACAATTGGTCAGTTGGCATCAGCAAGGATATAGTCATTTAACGATGGCTGTAAATATTTCTGGTCGACAATTTCGTCAAGCCCATTTATCCGAAATCATTGAAAAAACGCTTCTTGAAACGGGCTTATCTGCCAAGTATCTTGAGTTGGAGCTTACTGAAAGCTTGCTCGTCGACAACGTCAAACATGCTGTTGAAACCATGTATGAATTGAAAGATATGGGGGCAAAGCTCGTCATTGATGACTTTGGAACTGGATATTCTAGTTTATCTTATCTAAAACAATTCCCTGTTGATAGATTGAAAATTGATCGTTCCTTCATTAATGAATTGGTAAATCGTGAAAATGATGCCGCGATTACGCGAGCAATTATCAATCTAGGTCATAGTTTGAATTTAGAAGTATTAGCAGAAGGAGTGGAAACAGAACTACAACTTGAATTCATTACCAAGTATGGGTGCGATTATGCGCAAGGATATTATTTCACTACACCTCAAAAAGCAGAAGAATTAAAAAATTTTATCATTCAACATATTTGATTTTTCCTCCATTTTCTTACTTTTTTCAAAGTCGGTATGATTTTTGCTTATAAAAATGAAGATGCAATTTATTGTGAGTATTTTCTATAGAAATAGAAATAAATAACTGTAATAAAACCATATCCTAGGAGCAATGCAGCAACCCCTGGTATTCTGTGCTGGAATTATTTTGGGGCTTGTTGCACTATACCCAGGCTACGCTTAGCCCAAGGAGATTGGCATGAGAGAAGTTACTATTATTGGTTCTGGTTTGGCTGGAACTTTACTGGCCCTTTATTTGGCAAAAAGAGGATACAAACTTGAAATATTTGATTCAAGACCCGATCTGCGCTCAATGAAAACGGACGATGGACGCTCGATTAATCTCGCTCTTTCATGTCGTGGCATTACCGGTCTAGCAGGAGTTGGTATCCAACCCAAGGTAGAACAACTCATGGTTCCTATGCATGCAAGAGCAATTCATGAGCTTAATGGAGAAATTAAATTTCAGTCCTTTGGCAGACATCAAGACGAATACATTAATGCCATACAAAGAAATGAATTAAATAAATTATTACTTAATGAAGCCGAAAAATTCCCTTCAGTTCATTTTCATTTTAATACGAAGCTAACTGAATTAGATGTAGAACGAAAAATTGCCATTTTCGAATTAAAAAATGATGCGATCTTAACGCGAAGTTATTCCTGTTTAATTGGAGCAGATGGAGCAAACTCCTGTGTTCGCGAACAATTAAAAGCAACGGGAGTTATTAAAGCATCGCGTATGTTTTTGCCTTATGGTTATAAAGAGCTCTCTATTGGGGAGCCAAGACAAACTCATTTAATTCATGAACATTTACACTTATGGCCTAGAGATGCCTTCTTATTATTAGGTAACCCAAATCTGAATCAATCCATCACTGGCTCTTTATTTTTACCTTGTGAGGGTAAAAATAGTTTCGCTGAATTAGATAGTGAATTAAAAATTAATGCCTTTTTTAAAGAATCATTTCCTGATGCATTTCCCGAAATGCCCAAGTTGCTGGAAGAATTCACAAGACATCCTACTGGAAATATGAGTACTATTAAATGTGAGCCCTGGTATTACCAAGATCAATGTTTGCTCATAGGTGATGCTGCACATGGTGTTGTTCCGTTTTTTGGTCAAGGGATGAATAGTGCCTTTGAAGATTGTCGTATCTTAAATGATCTTTTAGATCAATATAAAGATGACTGGGAAAAAGTAATGCCCGCATTTTATCAATCCAGAAAAGTAAATACGGATGCGGTTGCTCAAATGTCAATGGACAATTTCCATGAAATTCAAACTGACATTCGAGATAAGCGATTTAACCTAAAGAAACAATTGGAACAGGAGCTAATGCATCGCTACCCTAAGCATTATGTTTCAAAACATGTATTAGTTATGTTTACTAATACGCCCTATGCAGAAGCCCAAGCTCATGGGGAATTACAAACGCAATTTTTAAATTCAATATGTGACAACGTAGAGAGGATTGAAGAGATTAACTGGAATCAAGTGGAGAATAAATTGAAACAATATGACAAAAAATTGACTAAACTGAATTGATTTTTCAAATTAAATAGAAAATTCAATAGGATTGCTTTGTCAAAATTTTGACATGGGGAGGTTTTTTTTGTCATTTTATCCATTTTATAGGAGTGATTTTGTAAAAAATAAGGCATAAATAGTACTTTATGGGTGATTTATTAGAAATAAAGAATAAAAAAGTTGGTATGCAAGATGCATTAGTAATAATGTCCAACAAATTTATTTCGCATGGAGATGTATTATGAAAATCATACAAGATTATATTGATTCCAAACAACAAGAATTCATGGATCATCCATTTTTTGCAATACTGGAACAATTGAAAAGTTTAGAAGAGTTAAGCTATTTTGTCCCTGAGCTTACTTTCTGGGCAATGACCTTCCAAGATATTTTAAGAATAAATGAAGAACGAGTTAGCGATCCTTATTTGAAAAAAGTGGCTCGCCATCACAGACTCGAAGATGCTGGCCATGAAAAATGGTTTTTGCATGACAAAAAATATATGGGAGCAGTCACTATAGAACCATCATGTGATACTAATGATGTCAGTTGGCTTTATAGTAAAGAAAGTCAACTAACTCGCGATGCTGCTTACGCTATTTTAGCGGAAGTTTATAAAGCAAATGATGAAATTTTAAACATTGTTCTTCTTTTAACAATTGAATCATCTGGTCATGTTTTCTTTGAAAAAGTATCAAAACAAATGAAAAAAACAGGACATGACAAGAACCTGAAATATTTCTCTACCTCACATCTAGAGGTGGAAATGGCGCATGCCTTGTTTGAGGAAGAAATGGAACGCTCTTTGTTTTCAAGACAAGTACCAATTCAAACAAGACGTGAAGCATTAAAAATGATTGACCGTTGTTACGATGCATTTAACGCTATGTTTGATGGATTGATCATTGCTTGTAATCGAAGACTTGAATTGGCCAAACAAAGGAATTATCAAGATGCCGCAAACAAAGAACAAGTGGAATTTATTTCAGATAAAGCAGTGTAATAAAAAATTAGGGCAAGCGCTGCTCAATGATGAGCAGGCGCTTGCTTTATTTTGTGATGATTTTGGTAAGCTTATTCATTCTAATCCGGTAGCCATCTTTGAACCCAAAACAACGGAATCCGCCCAACTATTAATACAACATGCCCATGCAAACAAATTACCTGTGACCTTGCGTGGGTATGGACTGAGCCAATCGGGACAATCTCTTGCAGTACCTGGGGGTTTAATTCTTAATATGAAACACTTTGATTCCATATCAGAAGTAGACTCCCATTCCATATGGGTTGAAGCAAATGTTTCTTGGAGTTCTTTATTAGAAAAAACATTGCAACACTCATTAATCCCTTATGTAGTACCTAATAATTGCAATTTGTCTGTTGGTGGCGTGATTTCTGCCGGAGGTATAGGAGCCTCTTCATTTAAATATGGAAGTGTGACTGCACATGTCAACGCATTGAAAATTGTACAAGCAAACGGAGAGTTAATTCAGGTTGATAGCCAATCTTCGCTAATGCAAGCCTGTTTAGGTGGGCAAGGACGTTTTGGTCTTATAACTGAAGCATGTATTGTGTTAAGATCATGCTGCAAATCCGTTAGAACCTTTTTTTTGGTTTATCTCGATAAAGAAAGCTGGCTTAATGATTTACATTTATGCAGAACTAAAGTGGATTTTTTAGAATCTTTTTGCACGCCTGCAATACAGGGCGCAAAATTATCAGAAAAAGGTCGCCTACCTTTTGCTCAATGGCTGTATGCGATTCACATCTCTATAGAATATGATGATTTTGCACCGGATTTCAGCAATTTAGGATTGCACCCCTGGCGCTTGTTACATACCCAAGATGAATCAATTCACTCGTATTTACATCGCCATAATTCACGCTTTAGTGCGATGAGAGCAACTGGACAATGGGAGTTACAACACCCTTGGTATGAGTGTTTTGTACCTGGTTCGCAATTAGAGAATTTAGATGAGTTGCTGGATACCTTACCCATACACTTTGCTCCTATAGTCCATATTGCATCTGTCGCTCCAGTTTCTCCGGCAGGCTTTTTACAACTCCCTAAAAGTAATGATATTTTTGCTTTAATGATCTTAAATCCTGGTTTACCCACAGCATTCATTCCTAGCAGCTTGCAAACTATTAACTATTTGGACTCAATTTTTTTACCTAATGGAGGGAAACGTTATCTTTCTGGGTATTTAGGGGAATCTCCAAAAATACAATTTTGGAAAAACCATTTTGAAGAACGATATGAAGATTGGATTGGTTTAAAAAAACATTATGATCCACAAAATATTTTTTGTTCTTTTTTGCACCGTTGTTGAAAATTGATCTACGACAATATGCTCATTGTTTAGTACGTGTGGCCCGGATTAGGCAAAGCCGTAATCCGGACCACAGAAGAATAGGAATCAGTGCAATAAAATTTTAGAAAACAATCTGGGCTTCTATTTAAATTCTAGCAACACGACCTTCAACAGATTCATCGTTATGGAAACGAACTGTATCTTGTTTTGCATAACCCCAAACAGCTGTAATAATAGGTCTGGTGATCATGCTTATTGCAGATTTGAGGAAGCTTGCGATAGAAAGAACAAAGCTTGCTGCAGAGAGTAATAATAAGTTTCCTGCATTTTCTTTGTGATCTTCGCCATCTTTTTTCGCTAAGTTAAAATGAATTGCTAATGCATGAGCACCTTCCCATGCTGCAGCAGCAAATGAAGCAATAGAAAGAATCATTCCCATTGCAGGTAGTGCAGTTGCGCCAACAACTTCATCCATATAATCATGACCATCGCGTAGTTTTTCAAAGATGTTTAAGCGTTTTAAAGCTTCATCACCAATTAAGTTTAATTGCTCTTCTAGTGTCTTTGTTTTTTGCATTTTTTCCCAGGCTTCTTTAATCTCTTCTTCTAGATAATTAAGATGGTCCGCATAATTTTGGAAAAAATTCTTTTTAGGATTAGGTGTTTTTGATTTTTTGAAAAACTCGGGCATATTACTCTCCATTTTTTGATAACTCGAAATAAGCTATCTCATTAAGACAAAGGAACAATAATTACACACTAAGGCCTTATTGTGGTCGTCAATGTAATAATAAAACTGTTAAAAATCACTTAAGTTTTTAATATCTATAACCATTTTTGGCATACTTCAATAGTGTCCTATAGAGGGCATTTTTATGCAGCCTATGCTTACCTCTAACTTTCCTAAAAATTTTAATCTAAATGACTTAGAATCAGTGCATAAAATAGGCAACTTTGAATAAATTGTCAACATGTCGTGTTAGGGAGAATAATTTTCAATCAAAGTGTAATCTGCCAACTTGGAAACGATTACTTCTGAATTAACCTGGGAATGAAAATGTGCGCTGAGCAAAGCTGCAATATGAGCCACCAATCGATGAGAAGACATCACAGAGAGGTGGCCATGCCTATCTAAAATAGTTAACGAATTGGGATGATTTGTAACATACTCCTGAATAAATCCAGATTCTCCAGGTACAATAGCATCTTCTGTAGCGATGAAAAAATGATAGTTACTGAATGAATCGTCCATTATTTTTTTCTTTAATTGGATCAGAAAATCACTGTCAATTTCCATTTCCTTTATTGAATCGGAAAACCAGGACAATGGTTTTATTGCAAGATATGAACCATTAAATGGTGTACCTATTGTCATGATCTGTGGTACTTCAATACCTGCTTGTTTTGCCAAAAATTCTGCAAAATAAGAGGCCACTAATCCTCCTCGTGAATGAGCAATCAAAATGACTCGTTTATGCTGGTTAGTCTTAATTTTCTCTCTAAGTTGCTCCGCAAAAAACACGATACTTTTTCCCTGGTAACGCTGATCAAAAGACAGCAGATTTAAGGTGGAAATTTCGTTAGGAAGTCCAGCTTGAATCAACCGATCTGCAACCAGTTGAAAGGCTGATGATTGATCTGCTGTACCATGAATAAAGTAAACTGCAGTTTCTCTATCTTGATTTTTATCCTTATCATAGGAGGGATTGGGATAGGTTTGGTCTCCTGAAGGGGATGTTAACCAGTAGTAGCTATGAGCGAACATGCCTGTGGTCGCGATGGGTTGTTTTGCTTTTGCAGTATTGAGGACACTTTTTAGCATGTTTAAATTCCTTTTATTGGCATACCAAACTTCATTTTTGGTATTTACAGTACAAATGGGAGTAATATAAATTAGTCATTACTCACTATGAGAATAATTTGTTCTTTCTATTTGTCAATTTTAATTTTTATCACATTGTTTATTTGATATTGTCAGGAGGAGTTGCCTGACAATACCTCATAATTTATTGGAGCAATGCAAGCCCTGAAGTCTGATCATAGGCTTCCTGAGCTGTATCAGATAGATGACGGAGTTCAGACAAGGTGTCTGCTGGCAACGATTTTAGGTAATTAAAAATTTGTAATCGTTCTTTTTCAGGGCGTTTGTCAGCAGAACGAGCAAGACTTTCTAAATTCGTTTTTCTACTCATTTGGGATTGTGCAAATAGCAATGCCTTGCATTGCTTAATGCTTGTAATACCATCACCTGACAACGGTTCAGAAGAGGGATTTATCAAAACTGCATCCATAAGACGGTCATCTTTTGTTCGCATTAATGCTGTATTTACGTGTTCTGTATCTACATTGGTTGTTAATCCAATAATATAGGGTCCAGTTAATGTAGCATCATCATGAATAGCTCCTGGAGCAATCACAAGTGCCCACCCATAGTTGATTTTAAAGGAAACAATGGCATATTCATTGGTTCCAATTTGTCTTCCAACAGTGTAAGAACCACCACAAGATGGATGTAATGGTATGGCTAAATGAGGAAAATCATTGTGTGTCTCAAGATAAACTCCACCGCCTTTCGGTGTTTTAATATATTTGTCAAAATATTCGGTATGTACATCATATTGAAATAACATTAAATCAGCGCTTTTTCCAAAATCAATTTGGGTGGGTTCCGTTAAATGAACCAATTTAACACCATATGCTGCTAAAAACTCATCAGGAGCATAGAGTGCATCAACAACTGGTATAGACAATGAATCATATGATGACATTTTAATGGTTCCAAATCCTCCGAATGCATTTGAACTACCATCTGTAGCACTAGCGGGCATTTCATATTGGGTATACCACTGTGCATTAAATAAAGTTTCTTTGGGTACCAAATGAGTTGCAGGTCTTGTTGAAGGCGGTAACTCTTGAGGTTGCAAGTGTGTCACCTCAATTAATTTAAACTGGCCAGTATTTTCCTTTTGTGGTTCAAGTACTTGATGTAAAGCACGTGCAACCATGCCTTCACTACCATCTTCTAATGTTCGATTCACAATAGCATTCTTCGCAGAATCAGCGTATTTCAACATTTGATCTTCTTTGAGGTTACTGGCATCAATACAATGTTTTCCAGTTACTAAGGCGGCACATATTTTTTGCGTTGACATACAGTCTCCTTTTAATAAATCGATTAATTATAGCATAATTTGATTTAAAAATAATCTTATTGGTTCTTTAATTATCGATACTACCGAAAGAGTCACCTAAAAATAGTTATTCTTGAAGAAGAATAGCCCGCAATAATGATGCGATAAATTTACTAAAAATAATCTTGGGGATTTTCCTAACTGGCCTGTTTTTTAAAGAATTAAGCTCTATAATTTAGGTATGAATATTTCTATTTATCAAGGATAAAACATGTGTCGTTTGGTTGCCTACATGGGACATAAAGTACTGCTGGAAGATGTTTTAGTGAAACCTTCAAATTCACTGATTATGCAAAGTTTGCATGCCAAGGAGTCTCATGTTAGAACTAATGGTGATGGTTTTGGGCTAGGATGGTATGTTCCACACTTGGGGAAAATCCCAGGTCTTTTTACTTCAATATCTCCGGCATGGAATGACAGAAACCTTCTTAATCTATGTCGTAAAATTGAATCTCCATGTTTTTTTGCGCACGTTAGGTCTGCAAGTGCAGGCGGAGTAACAGCCTATAATTGTCACCCATTTATTCATGGGGAGTGGATGTTCATGCATAATGGGACTATAGATGATTTTATTTTACTTAAACGACATCTGCGGCATCTATTAGATGATGATATTTATCACTGGATACAAGGAGAAACGGACTCTGAGCATCTTTTTGCTTTGTTTTTGCAATTAGCTAAGAATAGGGATCTCTCTCAAATAAAGGAAGTAGCGGATGTATTTATAGAAACCCTAAAAATAATTAATGGATTAAGCAAACAATATAGTAGTAATGCAGGACCATCTTATTTTAATGTGTGTTTAACTAATGGTAAAAGCATGCTTGTTTCTCGCTATTGTAATTCAAAGCGCCACAAACCAGATAGCCTTCATTATCTTACAGAGAGTTCATTAATACGTCATGCTCAACGTCCGGGGTTAAAAAAAATTAAAAATTACCCTATGATTCTGATTGCTTCAGAGCGTTTATCGGCATTTAATTCTGAATGGTTTGATGTACCTGTTAATCACTGTATGTTAGTAGAAAATCATGAAATAAATTTTATAGAGGTTTCCTAGACGGCCAGATCTTAAGGAATAATTGTTACTTTAGGTCTAAGAATAATCGCTTACAGTTCTTAAGAATAAGTGCTCTTTCAAACATATTAGAACGAATAAACTAATATCCTCCAATTTTTATCACGCTCACTTAATAATTAGTTAATTTTTTGAGCATATAATTTGCCCAAATGACTTTTTTTTTCCAAAAAGATTAAATAACTTTCAATAAAGTGAGTATTAATAATTATGAGAGAGCTTTTCGAAAAAAATGCAAAAGAAAATAGCATATCTACTTCATCGAAAAATACGGATATTTGTACTTGTACCTTATGTATGAAAAGTAAATTACCAACTGAAGTAGTGAGAGAACATTTGCATGCTTTGCAATCTACTATGGTTGATCGACGAAACCCAGATCTGCCAGGAAGTAAACCATTAATGAAAGCTACAAAAGCACATGCTATTCTTAAAGCAGGTACAAAAATCAGTATGTTGGATGCTACAGGAATAAGTGAATTAGATTTACCTTCTTCTAAAAGTACGATTCAGATAACCTCCCCACAAGAGTTAACTATAAAGGCTACATGGAAAAATAAAAAACAGGAACAAGGCCTAAGCGGGCGAGATGCCAACGTTTTTGGTGGTTTGGGAGTATTGACCATTCCATCTGAGGTTAAAGTGATGAATATTCCCAAAATGAATGCACTGGCTGTGCCTGCAGCATTTTTAGCGAAATATGGTGCGGAGCTTATTCCTCTAGAAAAATCATTTACTCTCGATGCCGCAACGGACAAATCTTTAGAAAATCTTTATTTAGTGGAATATCAATGGGATGCAGATTATATTCAAGACTATGTGATGAATCAAAGAGGGGGTGGTGGATTATTTGTAGAAACTCATCCCTTTCCCCATGTTTTTACACCTCTATCTCCTGAGTGCAGTGGCGCATTGATATTGGGAGTTGATCGCAAAGATGGTTCATTTGATTTTGCAGCATTTGAAATACCATTTGGCTATACTATGAAAATTGGTAGTAATGTAATTCATGGTGATTCATTCTTTGTTGGACCTTATGCAATCGCATTAACTGAAACTGAATTAGCCGATTCAGTTCTTTTAAAGCAAGATACACCCGCTCGTGACATACAACGAGTCACTCAATTCCCTACCAAAACATTTTCATTGCCTTTGTTTGAAGAAAATAGGTTGGCTACTCAGGTAAGTCATAAAATGATGGTTGATAAAATTCGTCATGAGGGGGCTTCTGGAAAAGGCATAGGCTTTTTTAAACAGTTACCTAAAGATGTATTAAGTGAGGTTCGTGATTTATCAGGAGATTCTCAGAAAGCTTATGATCAAAATTTTGGCTTGGTTGTTTCTAAGTAATTTTCTTAAACGAACTTTATCTCATATGACTTGTTCCTAGCGAAGGTGAAGAGGTATTGATACGGGAGCAAGTTCTACATAAAACAATTCGATATAAAAAACTAACCTATTTTTTATATCGAATTCGCCTTTTACTGTTTATTATCTTATTGAGTAACGAGATTCATCAACATTTGCGAGACAGTTTTTTAGATGAAGAACAGCTTTATCGAGAACTTTCATGGCTGACTGGTTTTCTCCATCTCCTTTTTTACCACTTTGATGCCCGCTATAAGATTTTATTCCAGGAAAAGTTTGTATGTTGTTAATAATTTCTGTCAAGTTATGGCCATAACTTTTGCTAATTTGTTTAACGGAATCTTTGCGATAGACACATATATTATCCCAAAGCTTCTCTGCTTTTGCTCTCAAACTACTGCTGTCTTTTTTTGCAAACATATTTAGTCCTAAAAAATAAACGAGAACTCATTATGCCGCACGATTGTTAAGAGAAACTTAGCTTAACTAAAAGAGGGTGAATGTGTATTTAGCGATTTCATTATAGATTGCCAATTACAAATCATTTGTTTATATTGAACATCAGTTCGATATAAAACGAATAAAGTGATTTTTTATATCGAGTTCATCTTTATTTAATATTTAAAAATATCATTTACTATGATTTCTAATTTGAATCCAGTGGATTATCCGATACTTTATACCTTTAGGCGTTGTCCGTATGCCATTAGAGCAAGAATGACGCTTGCATACTCGCATATTAAAGTGGTGCAACAAGAGGTTATACTGAAACAAAAACCTGATGCAATGCTTTTAGCCTCGCCAAAAGGAACGGTTCCTGTATTAATTTTAGCAGATGGTCGAGTCATTGATGAAAGTCTAGATATTATGGCTTGGGCCTTAACCCAATACGATCCTGATGGATGGTTATGTACTGAATTAAAAGATAAGAGTGATGAGTTAATTTATTTTAATGATGTGCGGTTCAAACCCATTTTAGACAATTATAAATATTCACAACATGCCAATAATTATGATCCGCACTATTATAGAAATGAAGTTAGAGAGTATTTTTCTAAATTAAATTTATTATTAATCAATCACCAATTTCTTTTAGCAGATCATATCAGTTTGGCTGATGTTGCTTTATTTCCTTTTATCAGGCAATTTTATATGGTAGATCCACAATGGTTTGAACAAAGTGAATATAAATATCTTTATACTTGGTTACAGTTCTTTTTAAATTCAGAGCTGTTTCTTTCTGTGATGAAAAAACTACCGTAATAATTATAAACTACAAGTAGGAGCGTTTTCAGGCGTGGCTGTGGGCGATGGCGTTTCGCCAATATCAAAGAACCCTTTTGCTTTCTTGATACCCTGTTTCTCGTTAAATGGGTAAGCTACTCCATCCCACGGAATGAATGCTTGCATCGATTCAAAGTAACATAGTGTTGGTACATGAAGCTTTATTTTTTGATTTATATATGGGGCAATTATTTCTTCAATCGCTGCGGTAATCTCTTGATGCAATTTTTTGTCACTAATGTTTTTGTAACAATAAGCTAAGGTAATATGAAAAAAAGAGGGGATACCTTCCTCAATACCCATTGTTTGGGCAAGTTCCCGGATCATTGCCTTTTGACTTTCCGGTAGTGATAAACGTAACTGTAATGCTCTTCCAACTTGAACCGCTTCAATTGATACTTCTGGTGTAAACTCATGAGCCTTAAGTTGTGTAAAAAGATTTTGGAAAAACTCAAGCTTATCGGTGATAAATTTAAACCAATCCAGATTATGCTCGTTTTTGGTATAGAGATTACAGGTGGTCATGTGATAACTTTCATCGGGTAATGGAGTATAATACTGAGTTAGTAATGTTGAGCTTGCCAAAGATTGATGTATTTTATGTAAGAAATTATTTTCTTGAGCTGCTTTTATAATCGGGGCAATAATCGTTACGCCTGGAAATTCTATATAGTTTCCTGTTGAGTCTATTTTCTCAAACATAATTGAATCCTCAAAATACCATACCTTAGACTCCACTGAATCTAGGATATAACGCTCAAGAACTAGATTATAGCACAACCATCCATAGTGGATAGAATTATAACGATGCACATGACAAAAAATCTGTCATGTACAAGGCATTAATTAAAAATCCTTTTGTGTTTATAGTGTACCCTACCAACTGATGATATTGTCGTGCTTTAACATGCATTATTCAGCGAGACACTATGAGAATTATTCGCTGCAGCAGCAATTGTTTCATGATGCATACGCAAATTAGCAAGATAAAAATCTTTATGCTCTTTTAAATTAATATCTGCAATTAATTTGTATTTTAAATCTTGTTTCATTTTAGGATACTCACCACTTATAATTTCTTTTTTAATTGTTTCGACTATTTTAGTAAATAAACACTCGTTTAATGTTGGAATTTCGATATTATTCATAAAAATCATAGCCAATGCTTTAGAATTACAATTTTCTTTAAGATAATCCTCAACCACTATACGTTTTGATGAGCTCCAATAGCCCCCCATGTTTTTGCTTCGTATTGTTTTAACGAAGACTTAATAAGACTTTGAAATGATTTTTCCGTCAAACTATCCACCCAATCATAAATAGCCCTATAGACTAATGAAATACCCACATCGCTAAATGGATGAGTAAATCGTTTATCTTTCTTTGCAAAAAACACTATATCTCGAGTAATATCTACTATGTTTTGTTCAAAGCTTTTATCTTGAATTGCAAGGGTAATACTCGGGATAGACTGCTTGCGCACTATTAAAGGAGTAAGTCCTTTTACGAGTAGTTGATTTAAGGCGCCATCCTCCTGGGAACCTGAGCTTAGAATATATGCTAATCGGTTATCACCACTTTCATTTTTACTCATCCTTAAATATTCTTTTACTGGCTCTGTTCGTTGGCGAAATGAAAAGGCAGGTAACAAAGGAGTATACTTTTTATCAATTATCCTAGTAATATATCGCTCTAAAACTTCTGGGGAAGTGTTTTTTGCCCAATCAAATAAAGAATTATGATATTTCTTCTTTATATCTTCTTGTATCAAAGGAGAAACTTTTTTTGAGTGCACTGCTTTTTCTTGGGGGCTGTCTATGAGAACAAACTCTTCATTGTGTTCTAATTCCTCTAGATCCTCATTTTGTTCTAGCTCTTGGAGATGTTTCTCACTTTGTTCTGGTTCTTCTAATAGGTTTTCATTTTGTTCTAGTTCTTGGGGATGATGTTTCTCATTATGTTCTGGTTCCACTATGAGACTCTCATTTTGTGCTTGCCCTTTTAGATGTATTTCGTTTTGTTCTAACTCCTCTCTAATCATTCCTTTTTTCTCTAACTCATTTAAATATAGAGCAAGTGAAAAGTCTTCATCTAAATTTAATTTTGTTTCTTTTAATTGAAGTTCTTGCTCTATTTTTTTTACATCTTCAGGATGATATTCATATGCGATTTCTCTATATTTTAAGCGATCAGATACATCTTCTTCAGTAGGATTTTTAATTTCATTTAATGTTTTAAATAGTGATAAATAATAATCACCACGTAGCGTTAATAATTCAAGTTGCGTGTCATCATCACAATTTATTAAAGGATACTCTTCCAACGCCCTAATATTCATGACACAAAAGGAAATAATTTGATAATTTTCAACATCGGATCGTTCTTTTAAAGTGTACAAACGATTAAGTTCTAATTCATTTTTAATAAACTGGGGGTTTTTCTTTAGCATAGAGTATTTCTCCTGAAAATTAATCTCACAAACTAAGAAGCTTTCCATCGAAAATTTTGTGAGTCCTCTTAATTTAGAAAAAACGGTAGAGTACTGTGCAAACCAAGGACATTGAAGTTGCCGAATTTTTTTGTTTGTTACGAACTCAACTAGGATTTGCTGGCAATTTGTTCTTATCTCCTACGTGCCGTATATAAAGCATGGCACATAGGCAGAAGAGGCCAATTACCGACAGGCTGCTTTAAGTTTTTATGTTACTATTGATTTTTATTGACCTCCAAAGCAAGCATTGAGTGTTACGGCATTGTCCGCAGGAAGCCAGTGGCCATAGTTTTCTCCATGCCAACGGCTAGTTTCTTCAAGTTTTGCTTGAACAATTTGTTGTGTGAGTCCTTGATGTTTAATCCAATCATCACACCGTTTTTTAACCTGCCTACGAATTTGGCCTCGCATAAAAGAGTAACGACAAGGATTGAAGGCTTCATTTAAATTATCTGAGAGATAAGGCTTAAGTAGCGTTTCTCTGTTAACATGTTTGGAAAACTCCCATTTCCCTTTATTTAAAACTAAAATAGGAGGAAGGGTGCGTCCCCCAATTTTCACGCTTTGTGCTAGATTCATATAAAATTTCCATCCAGCGTAATTTCCTGCTAAGTCTGCATTGGAATAAACACCGTTGATCAAGGTCCCAAGATAAGTTTGTTCCAAGATTTGACCATATAAAACAACAGCAGCATGAGCTTTTTGGGCAGATTTTCCGTGATCTAGGTAATACATATAAATTTTGTAGTAGGTATGGCCCATCATGAAAAAATGACCTAGCTTGTCAGTACCGAAATAATAACCATACATATTAATTGTCGGTGCAAGCCCAATTACAAATAAAGGAGACTGGGAGAAAACGAGCCAATAAACAGTTTTCCATGGTAGGGCTTCTTTATAGAATATTTGTTTTGATTCTTTAGGAATACGACGTAACCAACGTGGAAAACCTGGTCCAGTATACTTATAGACTAAATCTGCGAGATAGGTTCCATTCTGGCGTAATGCCAGTTGTGATGCTGCATGCCGACTACGCTGAGCTCTTGGTAGAAGCATTTGAATTTCTGAATTAGTTTGAGCGATAACTTGTTTAACAACGTCGTAAAGTCTGCTACTTGTAATCGGGCCAATGTCCTGTAATTCATTGGGTGGAAGGGTAAATTGATCTGTTTCTTCTGCTTGAGTTTCCCGTATTGTACCAATAAATAAAAATATAATTAAAAAAAAGATCCTTGTAAAATCCATATTTTTCTCATCCTGAATTGAGTCTGACATTAAAAACAAAATCTATCCGCCTGTCTAGAAAAATCGTTCAAGGAAAATAATTTTTCATATCTTCATATTCAATTGATTTAAGGATTGTTATGAGATAATGCATCAACACTTGATGATACTGCCAAGTGATAAGAAATTCTGTTACAGGAAATTATTATTTTAGATACAATTAAATTATGAAGTAATATACTTGCAATCATGGAGAGATATTATGATGTCTATCACTACAATTCCATTTTTCATTAGTGTTGCCATTATAGTCATTCTATTGTTTAGTCTTTATATTACTATTAAATATAGAAATCCAGAACAATATCAAAATACGCGTATTAATGTTTTTTTTTTCAAGTTTAGCCTCTGTAGCGATTATTTTTGTTGGGTTTAATATTGTTTTGACTTCCATTGCCTTTGAATATGAACAGCAATTTTCGCGCCTTACTAAAACAAAAGATGCTGTGGATAAGTTATGGTTTTATCCCAATCAACTGATAAAAAATAGCCCTAATATTAGACCTGAATTTATGGCTTCCTTTTTTATGAATAATCTTGATTTGTATCATTTGGTTTTATTGCCTCATAAAAAAACTCCTTTAACAAAAGAGGCTATTCTTGAAGAGCAATTCATCAGTAATGTGATGCTCCAATCATGGGAAGATTTTTTAATGATGCGTCGTTACGATGAAATCTCTTTAGATTTTTGGCTTGGTTCGTTTCTAACTTGGGCACAAAATCCTTATTTCAAGATTTATTACAATAGAATGAAATTTAACTACCAAGATTTTACAAATCAGTTGGCAGAGCTTTTATTTGAATATGCTGAAAAAATACCTGTGCCAACAGAAGATATTCATGTTTATCGACGTACCGTAGCAAAAATGCAAAAAGATCCCAGATATATTGTTTTGGTTGAAAGCTTATCCTGAGCTTGGCGGGTAGCTCATTTGACATCGGAAAACCTGTAATTGCCTTGCTCTAGCATTTGCAAACCAACTAACAGATTCTCTATTAATTGGTTTAGAAGAATGTACAAGCAGTTGGGTTCTGCTATGTTCGGCTACGAACCCATCTGTTTTTTCCTGGTTCAATCAAATATATATTGAGTTTCGGACTTCTTCGAATCGAGCATTATCTTCTTCTTTCATTTTCTCAGCGGCGTCTAATTCCTCTTGTTCTTGTTGTTGTTGAGCCTGTAGTTTTACGAGTTCAATCATATTCTGAGTTTTTAATTCTTCTAAAATACCAGCTAATAAAAGTTCAGTAGGCGTTTTCAATTTTATTTCTTGGGTGGGGTGTTGTTCTTTTTTTGTGTTTCTTGTTTTCTTTATTCCTGATGAGTGGGAGGAGTGTTGATTAAAAAAACGTTGATGGTCCTTATTGGAATAAAGGTGGGTTGTTTTATGATCTCCATTTTTTTGGCGAGTATTTGCAGCTTTTTTGGTCATAGCAATCTCCTTTTCCGTATGAGTCTCCTTTAGATTAATCTAAAAATTGAGTTAAATGCAAATGTTTATTTCAAAATAAACAAATTTTATATTTTTATTGTCAATATTGAACATCAAGAGCAAGAGATTATCTAATTTTCTATTGAAATCCCAATCAATAAATTGGAATTATATTCATTTTATTGACAATAAAAATCAGATCATTTATATTCAGTTAATGAATAAATTATGAATTGGTATTCATATGAGTAAATTTATTAATTTAGTATCAATTGCATTGATATTTTTTCTATCTGCATGTAATTCAAATAAAAAAGAAAAATATCTGCATTTTGCCACATCAGCAGTATATCCACCTTTTGAATATAGTACTCATGGAGAAATTAAAGGTTTCGACATCGATTTGGCAAGACTTATTGCTAAAGAACTTGGGAAGGAGGCAGTTTTTGACAATATGCAATTTAGTACGGTTCTACCTGCAATAAGCTCGGGCCAAGATGATATTGCTATAGCTACAATTACTATTACCGAAGCCAGAAAAAACAATTTTGACTTTTCTGAACCCTATTATTTTGATGGTATAGCCTCTGTATATCGTTCACATCAGCCTGTCATAGTCCCGGACCAACTTAAAGGAAAAAAAGTAGCAGTACAACTCGGAAGTATTATGGAGATTTGGTTGCGAGAAGCTTTTCCCCAGATTGACGCGACAGTATTGGACAATAACACACAAGCGATTGAATCATTAATTTCAGGTCGTGTCGATGTTGTTTTAATGGATGGGATTCAAGGTAAGATTTTTAGCGAAAAGTATACAGAATTATCTTATTCCTTAATTGCTAAAGCAGATTATGGATATGCTTTGGCAGTCAAAAAAGGTTCTCCACTAACAGCAAAGATCAATAAGGCGTTACAAAAACTTAAAGCAAATGGAGCGATTCAAAAACTGGAAATGATCTGGTTAAAGGCTTCATAACGAATTAATTGAAAATTGTTATAGCCTAAAACCATAGAAACAACGTTTATTTACTGATTTAATCGAGGAGGTAAAAATGTCACTTACTGTTCCAGTTAGCAACACTATAGTAGAAGACGAACATTCGCAAACTATCAGCGAAGTAACAACCAATACTTTCGTGATTAATTTACAACAGGCGATTTTTGATCTCGAAGTCGAGTCCGAGTATACACTCACCTCTGACTCCGCAGGAGTAGGCAATGCACCATCTATGAAAAAGGTAAAGCATTTTCTTACTGGAACAGAGTTAAGTACAGAAGAATTGAAACGTATTTTAGAGAAAGCCAAAGCATTGAAACAGACCCCCTCCTTTTATTGCCAGGCTTTGGCCAATAAAAGCTTGGTCATGATTTTTGAAAAACCTTCTTTTAGAACCCGATTAAGTTTTGCAATGGCAATTCAAAGTATGGGGGGAATAGCTATTGAAAGTTTAGGCAATACCAGAAAACAAGAAACTCCAGCAGATATGGCAAGAGTTTTAAATGGTTATACAGACTTTATTATGGTGAGGACTCATGCTGATGAGATTTTGCAAGAAATGGCTGTTCATGCAAAAGTACCTGTAATTAATGGTCTTTCAGCCTTACATCATCCATGTCAGATTCTCGCTGATTTATTAAGTTTATGGGAGCATTTTGGTTCGCTTGATGATCTTACTATTGCGTATGTTGGTGATGGGAATAATATTCTTCATAGTTTGATGTTGCTTGCACCTCAATTAGGTATAACAATTAATTATTGTTGCCCTGAGTCTCGCCAACCTAATAGTACAATTATAGAACAAGCACATAGCATTAAAAACGGTATGATTTATAGTTTTGCAAAACCTGAAATGGCTGTTAAAAATGCTGATGCAGTATATACCGATGTATGGACCAGTATGGGCTTTGAAGCCCTGGATAATAGTCAAGTATTTCAAGGATTCCAGGTCAATGAATCTTTAATGTCTTATGCAAAGCCAGAAGCAGTATTTATGCATTGTATGCCCATGGAGCGAGGAAAAGAAGTCTCTGAAACTTTGCCAGACAGTCCTGCTTCAATAATCTTTACTCAAAGTGAAAACAGGCTGCATGTACAAAAAGCATTGTTGTTATTTTTAAATTTGTGAATGTATTTCCCTGGGGTGGGTTATGGCTCAATTCTGTCCGTAACCCACTTCGAGTAAGGGCTTTGTCCCATCTTTTTAAATTCAATCGTTTCAGGATTTGGGAATAATTTTTGATTTGTTACGCTATTTATTACTATGATCCTGACCTTGAATAGATAAGCTTTTTGTTTTGATAAGAAGGTCACTTAGATCAGATGATTGGCTGAGCCATTGTCTAAGATATTCAACAAACTCCCAAATTAGGCGTTCTTCGCCGCGTTTTTTTAGATAAAAAGCATGAAACTCAATATCTATAGTAAAATCGCTGAGTTCAACTACAGCTAATTTATCATCAAGCAATCTTTCATAAATTAAACACCAACTATGCCCATGTTCGACTGTCTGGATACAGTTATATACCGTATTTACCTCAGCGATAATTTTAGGTGAAATGCTTTTTTGTGCGACCAACACGTTAAACTTTTGGCGTAATATGCTGTCATTCGTTGTTAAGACCGCATCGTATTCTGCCAATTCAGTTATAGAAATAGGAGTGTTACGTTTCGCAAGAGGGTGGGTAATAGATACGACAGGTAAAACCTTTTCTTTCCATAGAGGTATAGAGGTTACATTGGCAGGACAATTTCCTGTATAAGGTAAAATGAAAAGGTCATAATCTCCACCTGACAGACTTGTATTCAGATCTTTGCCCGGAACTATTTTATTAATAATAAAATAATTTGTTTTAAGTGCAAGCATATAATTGATAAATTCGGCAAATACTGAGAGGGAAACATAGGGGTTAAGTCCTACATTAATTGTTAATTTAGGCCGGCTTTTGCGATCATTATGCTCCGCTTTCATCATTTCATTATAAATACCAAGTATTTGGCGAATATAGGGAAGAAAAGCCCTTCCTTTCTGAGTCAACTCAACTCCATAGGTAGTATTTACAAAGAGCTGACTCCCTAACTCCTGCTCTAATTTTTTAATACGCCTGCTTATGGTAGGCTGAGAGGCATACATGTGCTTTGATGCTAAGGACGTTGAATGATATTCAACAACAGCAAGAAATGTTTTCATATCTACTATATTCATCTAAGCCTCCTGGTTTTTCTCTCTTAAGAGATTACCTTGCTTACTGCTCTAATTCATTCTTATTAATAATATTAGCTAAAAAATTGCAACTTTATGAGTATGTTGCAAACGAAGCATTTCGTATCCTTTGATGATAGAAAAATTAGCTTTGCGGTAGATCTCATGCATACCAATCACAAAATTACTATTAAAATACTTTTGATGCAAACAATATAAGTTAATAATATGTAAGCAATTTTGCATTCCATTTTTAAATGTGATACAAAATGCGGTTCGCTAGAAATCAGCGTATGTTGACTTGAAGTTTCTAGTTTTGTATTAAAGAAAGAGTTACCCATTCTAGTATAAAAATTTTTATCCATCATTTATTAAATATGAGTTATTGTGAATGAAATTAAATTAATCATCTGGGACTTAGACGATACCTTATGGAAAGGAACCCTAGCAGATCAGGATGATGTAATCTTAAAACAAGATGTGATTGCAAGAATTGAATATTTGTTAAATAGAGGTATTGTTCATTCTATTTGCTCAAAAAACGACGTAAAAAAAGCAGAAAAGATGCTCAAACAGTTAGGCATCTACGAATTCTTTATTTTTCCTAAAATATCTTTTGAAGATAAAGGATTGCGAATAAAAAAGATTATAGAACAAGCACAACTTCGTGAACCAAATGTATTATTTGTAGATGATAATGAGTTTGTTCTACGAGAAGTCCTTTTTCACAACCCCAATATTGTAATTAAATTAGCCGATCAATTTATGCAAGAAGATGTGAGTCATTGGGGAAAAAATGACAGTAATCGGGAGCGTTTAGCACATTATAAGATTCTAGAAAGGAAAGAGAAAAATAAAATAACATTTCTTGAAAAAAATAATGATGAACATGCATTTTTGAAAGAATGCAATATCAAAATTCAGCTTATCCCTTTAGACATCAATGATCATGAGATTGAACGCGTGATAGAGCTTGTGAACCGTTCAAATCAGATGAATTATACGCAATCACGGATTAAGTATGAGTATTTATTTACTTTATTTGAATTAAAAAATGGGAACAATTTTAAAATCCGTGTGGAAGATAGGTACGGGGCTTATGGAGTTGTAGGATATGTTTGTATTTTAAATAATACCTTATTTCACTATGTATTTTCATGCCGTATTCTTGGTATGTGCGTTGAAGCAAGGATGTATCAATGGTTAAAAACAATGTATCCCGAATTAAAGCCTTCATTTAATATTTCTAAATTAAAAAATGTGGATATAAATCTAGATTTTATTGAAATTAATTTGCAACAAGAAAGTGACAAAAAAAAATCTACCCCCAATAATAAAAAAGTATTAGTTAGGGGGCCATGTCTTGCCAATGCCGTTTCGTTTCTTCTCAGTGAACACTACCACGTAGATGAGGAAATATTCTCATTTTTTGAATATGCAAATTTACATTTTTTAAGAGAAAATTTAGAGGGCAAACAAGATACACGTTTTGATAAAACTCGAAAAGCTATAGAAAGCCATGAGTACCATATGATCGTTAATTTTCTTGAAAGCGATTATTACAGTGGGAACTATAAGATCCAAAGCCAAAAAATCCCTGTTACATCCAATTATATTTTCTGGAAAAGTTTGAAAACGATTAAGCAGGACAATCAAGTGCTAGGAGAACATATTAAAACAATGATGATTAATGGGATGCGTGATATTAAACGATTTAATCTTGATAATCGTTTTTCTCCGTGGCCACGAATTGAAAAAATTGTTAATGCTACATTAGATTGGTTCGGAGAACGTTGGCGAAAAATTCTCTATCAGTTCATTTTTTATTTTGTATTTAAAAATTACCGTGGTTATGTTTCTGAAAAGCAATTTGAAAATAACGTGCTTTGGTATATTGGTCTTTTTCCAGAACATGTAAAACTGTTATTTATTAATCCTCCTGAAAAGATACCATTGCCATTAATGACCCAAGAGCAAAATGAGAGAATTGTTAAACGTACCCAATTGCTTAATAAGATTATGAGAAATATTGCAAATGAAAAGCCGAATGTATTGCTTTTGGAAATGGATGATATTCTTGAGCAAGAAGATATCGTGGACAGCTTTTCTCATTTAAAAAGACAAGGATATATCAAGTTATCTCAATTATTATTAAAAACAGCGAAGTGTTCTTTTGCTGGAAATTAATCAAGATCGAGTAGCTGTATCAATCACGGCGTTTTTAGGAACGCTCCCCCTCTGCGTAAGCAGGGGTCTATTAAATGTTATGCCGCAAGCTGAAATGTTGAGCCAGATTTGTTGTTTTTAGACCTTCCGTTTTCACGGAGGGTGACGTTTAGAGTCTCGTCACTCTCTGCGTAAGCAGGGGGTCTATTAAATGCTATGTTGCAAGCTGATATGTCGAGCCAGATTTGTTGTTTTTAGACCTTCCGTTTTCACGGAAGGTGACGTTTAGGCACGTCACCCTCTGCGAAAGCAGGGGGTCTATTAAATGCTATGTTGCAAGCTGAAATGTTGAGTCAGATTTGTTATTTTTAGACCTTCCGTTTTCACGGAAGGTGACGTTTAGTCTCGTCACTCTCTGCGTAAGCAGGGGGTCTATTAAATG
>NZ_LNYU01000024.1:408119-419695 GCF_001468135.1 Legionella santicrucis
AAGGTGACGTTTAGTCTCGTCACTCTCTGCGTAAGCAGGGGGTCTATTAAATGCTATGTTGCAAGCTGAAATGTTGAGCCAGATTTGTTATTTTTAGACCTTCCGTTTTCACGGTGACGTTTAGAATCTCGTCACCCTCTGCGAAAGCAGGGGGTCTATTAAATGTTATGCTGCAAGCTGAAATGTTGAGCCAGATTTGTTGTTTTTAGACCTTCCGTTTTCACGGTGACGTTTAGAATCTCGTCACCCTCTGCGAAAGCAGGGGGTCTATTAAATGTTATGCTGCAAGCTGAAATGTCGAGCAAGATTTGTTATTTTTAGACCTTCCGTTTTCACGGAAGGTGACGTTTAGAATCTCGTCACCCTCTGCGTAAGCAGGGGGCTATTAAATGTTATGTTGCAAGCTGAAATGTCGAGCAAGATTTGTTGTTTTTGACCTTCCGTTTTCACGGTGACGTTTAGAATCTCGTCACCCTCTGCGAAAGCAGGGGGGGCTATTAAATGTTATGCTGCAAGCTGAAATGTTGAGCCAGATTTGTTATTTTTAGACCTTCCGTTTTCACGGAAGGTGACGTTTAGGAGCACGTCACCCTCTGCGTAAGCAAGGGGTCTATTAAATGTTATGTTGCAAGCTGAAATGTTTGAGCAAGATTTGTGTTTTTAGACCTTCCGTTTTCACGGAAGGTGACGTTAGGAGCACGTCACCCTCTGCGTAAGCAGGGGGTCTATTAAATGTTATGCCGCAAGTTGAAATGTCGAGCAAGATTTGTTGTTTTTTAGACCTTCCGTTTTCACGGAAGGTGACGTTAGGAGCACGTCACCCGCTGCGTAAGCAGGGGGTCTATTAAATGTTATGCCGCAAGTTGAAATGTCGAGCAAGATTTGTTGTTTTTTAGACCTTCCGTTTTCACGGAAGGTGACGTTAGGAGCACGTCACCCTCTGCGTAAGCAGGGGGTCTATTAAATGTTATGCTGGAAGCTGAAATGTCGAGCCAGATTTGTTGTTTTTAGACCTTCCGTTTTCACGGAAGGTGACGTTTAGAATCTCGTCCCCTCCGCAATAACGCCGCGAAAGCGATAGTGACGAAACTCTAAACACTTACACAAACGCTTACAATTTTCTTCTTAACCCACGATCGAGGAAACCAAAATGTCATATTTTGAAAATCTCATAGTCACCGAAGGTTCTTCCACATAACAACCGTCATTCGGAATCAGAACTCCATAGGATGTGTTTCCATGGAATTTAACACGACAATAATAAGTTGCTTTTTTATTGACAATGTTATTGAGCACTGCATTCACTGGAATATGGCCGTTTTTGACTGGAACCCAAGTTTCCAATTTTTGTGGTGCCGGTCGTAATGGGGGCGAGGGCACTGCTGAGTAGTTGCTAACGAGGATAGTGTAATCATAAGGTCCAGGATAATAATACAATGGAACATAATAATAGTCTGCATAGACAGGGGGTAAAAATAGTGCCGTTGTAAGTGTTGCCCCAAATAATGCGCCATAGAAAAAGCCATTTCCCCAGCCCCAATAAGGTCCTGGTCCCCAATAGACTCCTCCAGCCCAATAGTTGCCATGCCAATAGTTGCCATGCCAATAGTTGCCATGCCAATAGTTGCCGTGCCAATAGTTACCATGCCAATTGTTGTGGTTTATCCAATTTGCATTGCCAGCAAACTCTTTGTTGGCGTACCCGCCATGATGAAAACCATCGATATGACCTATTCCGGTTGATGCTTGATTAAAGGGGCGAATTGTTTGTGGATGATGTTCTTGGAATGGATGCATCGTCCCATAAGATGAGCCTCCTAGTGAACCGTGATAGTATCCACCTTCCCGATAGCCTCCTGAAGATCCCCAGGCAGGATAACTGTTATTTCGGTGATACATCCCTGCAGATTCGCGAGAGTAGCTACCCCATTCAAATCCACCACCTTGTCCATGAAAACCTCCTCCACCCCCATGAAAACCGCCGCCACCATGAGCCCAGGCAGAAGAATTTCCTGCAGCAAAAAGGATGCAGAACGTATTGATGAGGAACGATATCTTAGCGAACTTTCTTCGAGTTTTTTTTGTTGAATTATAAGCAAGATCAAGTGTTCCTGCTAAATAGTCGCAGTTTTGATCGGCCATCAATAAATGAGTGTCACATGCGCATTTCTCTGATTTTTTATACATCGTAGTTCTTCCTGTGCCGAGAGAATGTTTAATATCCAAGAGCATTATTCCAAATACATTGTGGTAGACGCAATAGTTAATGTGGGAGTTTAAGTCGTAATGTAGAAACTAAGTGAAGATTGTAGTTTTTCTTGAATGTTTGTTCACATTTTAAGAAAAATTCTTTGACAATTATTTGTTGAAATGGTAGTTTTTGCGCTTTAGATCAGGAATCAGAAAATAAACGGAGTTACTCAATAAAGAGCTGGAGTCTCTTCTATTCCAAATTAAGGATGATGAAGTCGATGTCCAGTATAATCAGCGAAATAAATCTTTTGAAGAATACCCCATTTACTGTTTATCAACAAAAATGGGATTCGCGAAGCTCTGTTCGTTCACGCCCAGAGAAGTGCATTGATTTTAATCTTGAAGGTTATTTTTTTCCTAGTGACAAACAACCTATTTTACTCAACGAAGAAGTTCAAGCATTAGGCGAATCGGTAAAAAAAGACATACTGCTGCAATCATTTTTCAAGTACTTAAATGATATTGTTCATCTCGAAGTGAAACTCATCAATCATGCGTGTCATCTTATCATTTATGAACAACTACCAATAATTTATCCTGAGGAAACAAAGCTTAATGCTTATACGGTTTTGATTGATGAGTATTACCATGTCTATGTAGCTAAAAGCATGATGATGCAATTAAATAAACATTTTCCAAATCGAAAAAAATTGAATTATCCGATTTCTGATTCTTATAATGCAGTACTCCAAATTAAAAATAGTTTGCCTTGCAAATACCATGCGATTTTTGAAATATTAGCTGTATGTATTTTTGAAACGACTTTAGTTCGCGAATTGGTAGAATTTTTTAATAGTCCTAATGTACATCCTTCAATCAAATTTTATGTCAATGATCATATGAATGATGAATCGCGACATTATGGTTATTTTTATGATTTGTTGGCATATACTTGGGCAAACATTCCTCAGGATTATCAGGCGTGCATTGGGGAGCATTTAGCTTCTTTCGTTAAACTCTATTTGCATATCAACTCAGATAAACAATTCAATTTGGAATTACTTAATTCCCTTTTTGAAAATGAAGAAAAATCTGCAAAGCTTGTAAATCAATTGTATCACGGGTTTGAAATTACCCCGGAATTGCCCATAGTGAAGAATGTGATTCAGGTATTACAAAAAACGGGTATCTTAGATCATGTTTCAGTAAAGAAGAGTTTTAACAATTTAGCTTTAATTTAATAAAGGATTAAAAATGAGTGTCGCTATTTCCCATCAAACAACAAGTCATATTCCTTATGATGAAACTACCAAGCAACTAGTAGCTTCTACCAAGAGTCGTTTGGAAAAAAGTGATCATTTATTTTTGCCGTTGAATAAAACATTAGAATTATTAAATGAGTTGGCTTCTTTTAGTTTAGGGCGATTTTTGTTGCATAATCGCGGACTCAATGGATATTGGACCTCCTACATTTTTCGCAATAATCCTGAACATGAACAATCAATAGAGTTAGAGTCATGGTTGTTAAACAAGTCGCTTTATGTGATGGCGCGTGCGCGTTTTTATACATTTCAGGACGAAATTAGAAAAAGACTAAAATCCAATATGACCTTAGCTTCTATTCCTAGTGGTTTAATGGACGATTTGTTATTTCTTGATTATTCTTCCTATCAAAATATCCATCTTGTGGGTATTGATGCTGATTCTGAATCTTTAAAATTTGCACGTCAAAATGCGAATGAACAAGGCTTTTCCAATGAACAAGTTACTTTGATGCAAAAAGACGCATGGGATTTAGCGATTGATGCGGAGTTTGATCTGCTTACGAGTAACGGATTAAATATGTATGAGTCTTGTGAAAAGAGATTAGTTGCATTATATCAAAGTTTTTATAAAGCATTGAAACCTGATGGGACGTTACTGATTAGTTTTATTCCTCCACCACCACAAAATATTGAGTCTCTGGTCTCTCCTGAACATTTTCTCAAAGAACGAGCGATTTTCGGTGATATTGTCCAAATTAATTATTTGAATTTTTGTACGGAAGAGCGCATGAAAATTCAACTTCAGGCTGCTGGTTTTTCAATAGAAAGCATTCAATACAATGAAGAGGGGATGGCTCCTGTGGTTGTTGCTAAAAAATAATTTATAGGGCGAATACGGAGATTAGAATTTGGACGCAGAAATAAAAATATCGCAAGTCTTCGCTCAAAAAAATCAAGCTAAAGCTGAAATTATAGAGTTTTCTTGACGGGATATCGATTTAATTGCGCGCTCAAGAATATCTGTAGAAATATCCCCCCAATTAAGTCTAAGAGTTAATTTTGGATAAAAGCATGAGGTTTTTTTCATGTTTTTTATCCAAAAATTCAATCAGGATAATGGTGATGAAAATATTAAAGGTCTTAATTAATTTAAAAATCAATAAGCTAGTCCAATCCTTTATCGATTATCTGATTGATGCTGGGCATTTTGTTTTTGTGAATGCACATTGGGTTGAAATGCAGGCAACATGGATTGATAAATATACCCATAATTTCATTGTAGTCAGCGAAGATCAGGTAGAGCAACTTGATATTAATTATGAGTTGCATTTAATGGATGCTTCAAAAGGCTTAAAAAATGAGTCCATTATTTTAGATTTTGAACTGGTTACTGATCAAATAAACCTTTTCTCGTTTATTGGCAAAAATAATGAGCAAAAACAAATAGTCAATAAGCAAATAATTAATCCTTATCATCAGAAAGATCCTGATTTTTTGCCTTATATAAATAGGGAATTAACGGAAGTATTCATTGATACTATTATTCATCTTTCCAAATATGGGGAGAGTGATTTAATTCCTGTGGCTAGAGTTCCAAAAGCCAATCAATTCGTAGCATTGCAAAATTATGAGAATGAACTTGTACTCTTGAATCAATATTATCAATCGGTTCAAGGTAATGAAGATGTTTTTTTAATTGACGCTCATCCCCAAAAGATAAAGACGACTAGGAATAGCCAATGTTGTCATTTGCCCCAAAAAGATGATTTGGAGCTCTTCACACTTTATTTACTGCAATTATTCAATTCTAGAAAAAACGGTATCTACACTTATGATCTATTGGTAACTGGCAATAAATTGACTAAATTTATTCCATGTTACTTCAACGATGATTATGGTTCTTTACAGAGCCGTTATCAGGATCCACGTTATAAAGTAATTCATAATCAGTTTTATGCTATTACTCAATCAACTCACTCTTCTGTCTTGGTCTCCTGCGATGAGAAAAACCAAGAGCACGATGCGGTTGTATTTATCCACTATGATTCGCAATTAAAACAAATTACCGTAAGTTATCCCCAACATCTTCATTTTTTTGCATCATTGCCGCAGATTGTGGACCAATTTTTATCAGGGCTTGATTCTTTTATTCAAGGGCGAATGTGCTTAGGTCATTTTCAACAATTGACTTCCGCATCCTGGTTAATGCCACAAAATACTCAAAGAGCTTTTCCGCAAATATCGATCCATCAATTGTTTGAACAACAAGCAGCATTATTACCCCATCATGTTGCGGTAAGTTGTGGGGAAATCTATTTAACCTATAAAGAGTTAAATGGACAAGCCAATCAGTTGGCGGCATGGATTCATGCACAAGGGATTGCTGAAAAACAATTAGTCGTTCTTTATCTGGAGCGTAAGGTCGATTTGGTTGTTGCAGTTTTGGCGGTATTAAAATCAGGCAATGCTTATGTTCCTTTGGATCTAAAGTATCCTAATGAACGTGTAGCAACTATTATTGAAGATTGTCAACCTGCTTTAATTTTGACTCACAGCTGTTATTACGAAAAATTACAACAAATCACGCCAATCACTCCTTTAATTGCTTTAGATGTACCTGAAGTCAGGGCACAATTAGATTCATTTTCCAAGGAAAACTTGGAGCTTTGTTACGATGTGACACG
Organism: Legionella santicrucis; assembly: GCF_001468135.1. GTDB lineage: Bacteria > Pseudomonadota > Gammaproteobacteria > Legionellales > Legionellaceae > Legionella > Legionella santicrucis. The sequence goes on from NZ_LNYU01000024.1 coordinate 414,262, forward strand.
TTTAGCTTACGTTATTTATACTTCAGGAACAACAGGAAAACCTAAAGGGGTTATGATTGAGCATAAGGCCTTGGTGAATACGATTTCTTATTTTGCCGAGACAGTCAAGTTTAGTGCATCGGATAAATTGCTGGCTGTGACTACTATTGCTTTTGATATCGCGGGTCTTGAATTATATATGCCTTTGATTTGTGGCGGTGAAGTCATTCTTGCTCGTCAACAAGAAGTTATGGATGCACCACGTTTGCTGCAAATTATTGAGGAAAAACAAATAACTGTGATGCAGGCAACCCCTTCATTATGGCATCTGGTGGTTCAAGCTTTAGCGGATAATACTTTAGCAATTCGTGCCTTATGTGGTGGTGAAGCCTTAAATGAAGTTTTAGCCACCGCATTAATGCAAAAAGTTCAGTTTTTATGGAATGTTTATGGCCCTACTGAAACAACGATTTGGTCTACTATTAATTTATGCCAGGAGACAAATAATCCTTCTTTTATAGGTAAACCTATAGCGAACACGGAATGTTATGTTTTAGATGAACATTTGTTGCCATTACCTGTCGGGGTAATTGGTGAGTTATACATTGGTGGTGCTGGGTTGGCTCGTGGTTATTGGTGTCGAGAAGAGTTAACCACACAACAATTTCTTTATCATTCATTTACTGATCCATCGCATGCAATGCGTTTATATAAAACAGGGGATTTGGTACGATGGACCTCTGCTGGTGAACTTGAGTTTCTTGGTCGTAATGATTTTCAAGTGAAAATTCGTGGGCATCGAATTGAATTAGGGGATATAGAAAGTGCCTTAAATGAGTTCCCTGGAGTACAACAAAGTATAGTTGTTGTAAAAACGATGCAGGATGAAGAGCAATCGTCACAAATCAATCATTATTTGGTGGGGTATTATGTTGCTCCTTCTTGTGTAGATGAAGAAGCAATACTTACGCATTTGGCAAAGAAAATACCTGATTATATGATGCCCAACATGTTTATGCGCTTAGAAGAAATTCCATTAAATCCTAATGGTAAAGTAGATCGCAAGGCTTTGCCTTTACCTAATTTTAATAGTTCTGCTTTTATGGCACCTAGAAATGAGCTGGAAGTCAAGCTGTGTGCGATCTGGGTTGAGATTTTGGGCTTGCCTGTAACGCGAGCGAATATACTGGATGACTTTTTCCGTTTAGGTGGGAACAGTATTTTAGCCATTCAATTGGTGAATAAAATCAATCATGAATTGCATTCAGATATTGCGATTCGTGATGTATTTATAGAAAAAAACATTGCCAATTTAGCGCATCGTGTGGAACAAAGTCTAGGCCGATTTATTTATAAAGATTATCAAATTCAGGCTATGGATAGGAGCAATCTTTATCAACCCTTTCCACTCAATAATGTGCAGCAAACCTACTATTGGGGACGATTTGATCATTTCGAGTTAAGTAATATTTCTACCCATGTTTATACGGAATTTAAATATACAGAGTTAGATGTAGAACGCTTGCAAGATGCATTCAATCAGTTAATTCAGCGGCATTTGGCGTTAAGAACTGTGTTTATTGAGGATCAGCAGTGTTTTCTGAAAGAGGTCAAACCGTATGCGATTGCTTATTTTGAGTTAAGTACGGAGGCGGAGTTATTGGCCATTCGCCAGCAATTTTCCCATAAGGTATATTCACCAGATACTTACCCATTATTTGATATTGTGGTCACTAAATTCAATGGCATTTATCTGCTGCATGTGAGTTTTGATGCCATTATCATTGATATGAGTAGTTTTGAAATTCTCTTTACGGAGTGGATTACGCTTTATGAGCATCCGGAACATCAGTTACCAATACTGCAGCTTAACTTTCGTGACTATATTCTGCAAAGTGAGCAATTAAGAACAAGCCCATTATTCGAGAAAGCTCAAGCATATTGGCAAAAGCGTTTGAATGACTATTATTTGGAAATGAATTTACCTTTGATTGCGCGTCCGTCACAAGTTAAACACCCTCATTTCAAACGAATTAGTAAAACAATTCCCAAGTTGATTTGGGATAAACTAACTGCTAAAGCCCACCATGTTGGAGTTAGTCTTACTGTATTGGTTTTAGAGGCTTATGCACGCACGCTTTGTTTTTGGAGTGGGCAAAAACAAGTGGCGGTTAATTTAACTTTATTTAACCGCTTACCCTTACATCCTCAAGTGAATGATCTGATTGGTGATTTTACTGCTTTGGAACTATTTCCCTATCAATATAACGCCTTAGACACAGTCAATTCCGTACTTGAAAAAACACATCAACAGCTGTTAACGGATATTGAACATAATTTATTTGATGGTATCGATTTCCAAAGACTGTTAAGGCAACATCATTCCATTCCTTCGGATACTATTTTATCGCCCGTGGTTTTAACCAGCGTCTTAGGGGGAGCAAATCAAAGCAGTTTATTCCATCTGCCTATGAATTCCTCGTACCAAGGCATTCATTATGCAATTTCACAAACCTCACAAGTCTGGCTGGATAATAAAGCTTATGAAACCCATGAAGGATTTATTGCAGAATGGGATTATGTGGAGCAGCTTTTTGCCCCACAAACCATACAAGCCATGCATGAAACGTATTGTCAATTAATTGAAGCATTAGCGCTTACCGATTGGGAGCGCGGTGTATTTCCCGTTACTGCTTTACCCCAATTCCACGCACAACTTATTAATGAGGCCAATCAGAATACACGAGCATTCAGTGAAGAAACGTTGGTGAGTGCGTATGAGCGCTCTTTAGACGTGTCGGGTCGTTCCGAGTTAATCGCTGTGATTGATTCAGGGAAAAAGGCAGAGTACAGCCATGGTGAATTATGGACAGCGAGTGAACAGCTGGCGGCGTCTATTTTAGTGACTGGAACTCAAGGCCGCTTAATTGCTGTGCTGAGCGAGAAGGGATACAGCCAGGTTGTAGCGACATTATCGATTATGAAAGCGGGCTATGCGTATTTGCCCTTGCATGTAGATTGGCCGTTAGGACGTGTGCATGAGGTATTAAAGCAGGGTGGAGTGGGATTGGTGTTGTTGTCGCGAAAGATGGCATCCCAAGAAGAGACTTATGCTTCCCTAGCCAATGAGTATGAAGTATTGATTATCGAGGATGTGTTGGAGAGGGGTGCGGATTTTAGTATAGCCCGCCCTGCAGTTCATGCCGATGACGTCGCGTATGTAATCTTTACCTCGGGTTCGACCGGTAAGCCAAAAGGGGTGACGATAAGTCATCGTGGGGCATTAAATACGATTGAGGCGGTGAATGAACGTTTTGAGGTGAGTTCAGCAGATAAAGTATTGGCCTTATCGGAATTAAGTTTTGATTTGTCGGTTTATGATATTTTTGGGTTGTTGCTTGCAGGCGGTTGCATTGTATTTCCCGAGCAGGAACAAACTAAAGAGCCTAAGCATTGGTTGTCTTTGATTGAGTCGCATCAAATCAGTTTATGGAATACGGTCCCGCAACTTGCGGGCTTATTGGTTGATGAGGCTGAAAAGGCGTTACCTTCCTTACGTGTGTTTTTATTGAGTGGCGATTGGATACCGGTTTCGCTGCCGAAGCAGCTCAAAAAAAGTTGTCCTGATGCAACGGTGATGAGTTTAGGCGGTGCGACTGAAGGGAGTATCTGGTCTATTTGGTATCCTATAGAGGAGGTGAACTCTAATTGGAGTAGCATTCCTTATGGAGTGGCCATGCCCAATCAGCACATGTATGTGCTGAATCAAGATGGAGCGCATTGTCCTGTGGGTGTTATGGGTGAAATCCATATAGGAGGAATGGGTGTTGCGTTAAATTACTGGGGTGATGAAGCGATTACTCAACGTCAGTTTTTTACCCATCCGCAGTTAGGGAAAGTGTATCGCACTGGTGATTTGGGACGGTGGCATGAAGACGGTTATATGGAGTTTTGTGGTCGCAATGATTTTCAAGTCAAGATTAATGGATATCGTGTTGAGTTGGATGAAATTACCGCCAAAATAGAGCAGATTAATGGTGTGGAAAAGGCAGTTGTGGCCCTGCAAAAACAGGAAGGAAAAACGCATTTGGTCGCTTATTTATTGCCAGAAAACCGCAAGCAAGAAAGCTCCTTGGATAAAGATCTTTTTAAATTAGAGCAACGCGGTTTGTTAGCCAACCAACATATTTCTTATCAATTACCACAGCCTATTTTAGTAGCCCATCCTAATCGACGTAAAAGTTATCGGCATTTTACGGACACGCCAATTGATAGTGCATTAGTGCAAAAAATAGGTGATTCGAGCCTAATGATGCAAGCAGAGTGTAAATATCATCTTGATTCGATTGATATCCAGGCCTTAATGCGTGTTTTGGCAAGTATCGCTGGACAGCAAGTAACCAATAGAGCATTACCCAAATATCAATATCCTTCTGGCGGTAGTTCCTACGCCGTGCGTTGTTTTGTGAATATCCCTGAAAAATTACAGGATTTGGAACGAGGGGTATTTTATTATCACCCTCTAAAACAAGCTTTATGTGCTACAGACCTTGCACTTTCCTCTCAAGACATTGAGTTTCACTTTGTAGTGCACTGGCCAGCAATTCAACCCTTGTACGCTGATTTATCTAAAAAACTAGCTTATATTGAGCTAGGACATATGCTGCACTTAATGTTGTCCTCTCTTTTAGCAGAAGGTTTTTCGTATGCACTTTCTATAGAGGATAAGGTTTGGGATAGTGACAATCACTTCTTGGCCAAGGTGAAGTTGACTCAGGAAAAAGCTTCTTTTCCATGTTTTTCGCTTGGCTTAAAGTATTTATCTAACCAGAACCAAAGCTATGTAGATGAGACGCAAACCTCTGTTCTTTCTTTACGAGATTTTTCCATATTTACGCAAAGCAGTGAATTTGGTCAACTGTTGCGTTCTAGTCAATTGATGATCACTGCTGAGGGGGAAGATTCTTGGCAAAACTACCTCATGGCTGGTTACTCATTTCAAGCAATCAGCCAGTCTTTATATGCACATGATATTGGTAGTTGTACCTTAGGCTTTACTCCTTATACAGGCGCTTTATATGCCATGGTATTGGGAAGCATTGATGCACAAGAACAAGAAAAGCCAGAAAGTGTGACATCTCTTATTTCATTACAGCAGTTGATGAATCAAGAATTAAGTCACTCATTGCCTGATTATATGTTGCCGCATGCCTATGCTTTATTGGATGTTTTGCCTTTGAGTGCTAATGGCAAATTAGCTAAAAATCAATTGCCCGAAATTTCCATAAAACATGAATATCAAGCTCCAGAAACAGAGTTTGAATTGCAGATGGCGAACATTTGGGCAAAAGTTTTGTCTTTATCTCCTAGGGCGTGTTTTTAAAGTTTTCAAACGGTTAAAAATTTGCTAAAAAGGCTCCATAGTAAAAACGGAGTAACTGGATGTCACGATTTG
>NZ_LNYU01000025.1 GCF_001468135.1 Legionella santicrucis
TTTTGGCGGTAGCTTTGGTTAGAATATAAAGAGGATCAGTTCTCCTAATAAACTTCTTTAAAGTTTATTAGGGGTGACCTATTACGAACAGATAGGGTGAATATGCTCTCAAAGATCACCTCGTTATGAGAGACAAAGATTCTTTAATGAATGGAGCAACTTAGAAAAGGGATTATTTATATTCTGATTGATAATATCTTAAGTGGGTTGCAAATTTCGATCATGATCTTTATCTATATTATCTTCTCTGCTACTGCTACCCTCGCTCAACAGAGGAGTGCTACCGAGATTAATTTGCTTGGAACTACTTGATGGCGCTCCTAATAAAATACCACCCTTTTCTTGTTTTGCTGCGAGGTCTTTTTCAAGGGATTGGTTAAATCCACTGGCAAGACCAGAGAAACCACCAAATAGTGCTCCTTTTATTGTACTTCCTATGGTTGAAAGCCCTTTTCCTTCCTGAAATCCTTCTACCATACCCTTCATAGAGTCTTTTACACCCTCCCAGGTAGCTTTAGCAAAGGCTTTAGTGATACTAAATAGTTTAGAAGGTAAAGAAGCTTGGGAGTCATCCAAAATGGCATTAAAATTTTTAGTTGCACTAACTACATCCTTCCCTAATTTCTCTAGTGCCTTAGCTCCCTCTAGACCTCCAAATTTTTGAGGAGAGCTAAAATCATGGATAACTTCTAATGCTGTATGCATCAATGAGGATCCTGCGCTAGTTAAAGATAAAACACGTAATGATCCTACAACTTCAGAGCATGTTTTAGCATCTGGATTATTATTTAATCGGCTTTCTAATTCAGATAAATATTTTCCTTCTTCCTTTAAAATTTCAATTCGTGCTTTATTGGCTTTAAATGCAGGGTCTGATTCATTTCTAGTTTTTTCATAAAGCACTAAGAGTTCATTACCATGATCTTGTCTGAGGTTTGCAATCATTTTTCTTGCTTTATCCCTATCGTTCATAAATGAATCTGCAAATCCTCCAGATCCTCCTAATACTGCACCCATAGTTGCACCTTTAAGAACGCCTTTCATTGTTTTAGAAATCCCTTCATTTTCAACGAAACCTTGCCTTACTCCCTTAGCTGTTCCAATCGCTGTATCTAAACAAGTAGTTACAACTGATTTCATGCAAGTAAGCAATTTGTTGCCTGCAGACCTGGAAGTATCAAACGTCATATCGTTAAAAGTATCGCCAATACGTCTCGTTTCATTAGATAATTTAGTTAAGAATGAAGGATTACTTTCTTTTGCTATGAGTGTTAGCTTAACACTATCAACAAGAAAATTCGTTTTATCTAAATTTTCTTTTATAGTTTGGAGCGCTTTTAAAGCCTCTTTTGGATTTGTTTCATTTAATTTCATTAAGCGGGAAGTTTCTTTTTCTGTCTCTTCACATAAGCTATAAATATCTGTTTTCAATTGAATTGGTAAATTAGAACTTACATCATCTGCTTTGGTTTTCAAACTCTTTCTAGCGGAATTGATTTGCTCTAATAATTTTTCTACATCACTAGGCATTGCTTATCCTGGTCATTAAAAATACTATATGTAAATTATAGGATAAGTTTAATTCTGCAGCAAAAGTAATGAGCAGTAATAATGTTTTGTTTTTTAGGTTAAAAACCAGCCTTGTGCCTGAATTTATAAGTCTATTTCAGTTGATGAGTATATAACTCGCACCCTTTGGCCCTGTAATCTCTATAATGGATACGGCTTTGTTCTTTGTCCGCTTCAATATTGAGAACTATTTCCATGATGCGCTTAAACTTAGTATAAAAAGGAGGAATATCATTTGAAAGATTCAATAAAATATCATTAAATCCTCTTGGTTCCCGCTCATATCCAATTTGTATTGGAGGTGGAGGCTCGGGCCCTTCGCCTTGCAGGTGATGAGGAATAAAGCTGTCTTCTTTGAAAGTCCATAAGAGTTCATCAAGAAATTCAGCGTCTTGTTTATTAGCGCACAAGACATAAACCTTATGTCCTTTAGCATAGGCTTTTTCCAATAGACGACATGCGAGTAACCAACGCGCATTATCCTGCTCATTGGCTACCAGATAAAAATCAACGCGAATTGGCAGCATGGCGTAATATTTGAATTAATAAAGGAACAGGTCTGCCAGTAGCATTACGATTCTTACCAAAAATCCAAGCAGTGCCAGCAATATCTATATGTGCCCAGCGATATTTTTCGGTAAAGCGAGATAGGAAACATGCCGCAGTAATACTACTCGCCGTTCTATCAAAACCCGCATTGATCATATCTGCTAAAGGGCTTTCAAGCGCATCTTGGTAAGCATCATCTAAAGGCATACGCCACACTCTGTCATTGCTTTCTTTCGCAGCTTTTTCTATGAGTTGTGCTAGTTCTTCATCTTGAGTCATAAACCCTGATGCAACAGTTCCTAAAGCGACAATAATTCCACCAGTCAGAGTAGCAACATCAATGACAAATTCAGGTTTATAGCGTTCAGCATAAGTAAGCGCATCGGCCAATACAAGACGACCTTCCGCATCAGTATTAATAATTTCAACGGTTTGTCCTGACATGCTAGTAACAATATCTCCCGATTTAACTGACGTACCGCTTACCATATTTTCAGCACTGGCAATTAATCCAATGACATTTATAGGAAGTTTTAGTAGCGCACAGGCTTTTATTGCTCCTAGGACGCTGGCAGCCCCGGACATATCATATTTCATTTCATCCATAGCATTGGCAGGTTTGATAGATAAACCACCTGAATCAAAGGTGATGCCTTTTCCCACAAGAATAATCGGTGGATTATTTCCTGCCCCTTGGTAATTGATGTCTATAAGTTTTGGGGGTTGGGCTGAACCTTGAGCGACTGCTAATAATGTTTCCATACCCAATTCACGCATTTCCTCTGGACCCATTACTTTGCAGCTGATTTCTTGAGAAAATTCTTTTGCCAACTGTATTGCTTGTTCACCAAGATAGGTAGGGGTACAAATATTAGCGGGCATATTCGCCAAATGGCGAGTTAACTCAACCCCAGTTGCAATGGCTTTACCTAGTTTTATGCCCTGCTCACTGGCATTAGGTAAATAAAAAGTAATTGTTTCTAGTTGATGTGGTTTTACTTTTTTCTTTTTGAAATCTAATAATTGATAACGTTGATTATCTATTAGGACAACCATCTGCTCCAACTGCTGATCTGAAGAGTATCCAGTAATTTGTGGTATGCATAAAGTTGCAGAGTTGATACGATGTTTGATTAAGGCACTAATTATATCGGCTAAGCGTTTTTGTAACTGGTTGGGGTTGAATTTCTCTTTTTCACCACATTGTATTATTAATACACTTACCTGGGGATTATGATGCCAAAGTAGGTCACCAGGTTCCGTTGCTTTGTTAATAAGGTTGCTCAGCAAGCCATGATGTTCTTTATCTATATTTAGTGCAAAATCAGGAAGTTCTGTATCAGAAAATACCCCAAGTACAAGACATTCACTAGCAGATAAAGAGGGTTTAGAGGTTAATCCGTAATTCATTTTATGATCCTAATCGTTAAACAGATGTTTTACAGTCTGTTAAAGGTTTTTGAGGCAACACCACTTGAACATTGATGCCCTTAATCGTAGGGCTATTTAGCGCTTTTTCAAGGTACTCAATCAGTGGGACATCAACTACTTTGCCATATTCTGATGAAGCTTGTCGAAAGTACAATTGTCCTTTATTGCGAATCGCAAATCCTAAATGTGAAATATTTAATGATGTACCAATTTTTTGGCTGAGATCCCAATTGGGGCGAACTATTTCAATGATTGCACCATTAGGAATTTGTGCAAATAAATGCATATTGGGTTTATTTTTTTCAGGAAACAATGCTGTGAACGGTAAATAAGGAACTCTTTCTGCGGTGATTTCCAATTTGGAACCTTCATTTTTCAACTCAGTCAGACGTTCCTCAGCAGTTTCTTTATTCGTATTTTCTAATCTAATTGTATCAAGAGTCTTATAGGCATACCAATTGGGTTTATTAATAACGGCCTCAGCAACTTTAGCAACCGACTGATGATTTTGATTTTTGAAACTTAGGGTAATATCTTTGAGGAGTCCGCTTTGTTGGTTATTTTGATTCCAATCTAAACCTGTAAAATGATTGCGTTGAGTGTAAGATACGGTCCCGTTTTTATAGCGTATATTTTTTACACATTGTTGAAAAGAATTAAGTGAGTTTGCTAATGCTAAAGATAAAACGGTATTGACATACGTATCACAATCAAAAGCGTCAACTCTATATTGAGGAAATTGATCGTACAATGCTTTAGAGCCCTCTCCTAAGGAGCCCAGTAAATAATGCACTCCTAAAAATTGACCACTGATCCAATCGATTCTTGCGGACATGGAATTATTCGGCATGCTATTTAGTCTGTGGTATAGTTCCTCTATTGAGGAGTTAGCTTGTTTTTCAGTAGCACTTGAGTCAAAAGTATAGCCAACAACAGAAGTGCTCAAGCAGGTTAAAAATACCAAATGTCTTAGAGGGGTAGATGTGTACTTCATGAATTTTTTCAATTTAAAGCCAAAGTACATATTATAATCTCCCCCAGAGGAGGGAAGCAAGAATGCTGAATATAATTTGGCTAAGTATGATATTTATTTCTGTAATCGTTGGTGTTATTGAGGGGCGAATCGATGAAGTCGCGCGCGCTGTCACTGATTCTGCTAAATTGGGCTTTGAAATAGCTCTTGGTTTAGCAGGTATTATGTCTTTATGGTTAGGAATTATGTCCATTGCTACTGAATCAGGCTTGGTTACTTTATTGGGAAAGTTACTTCGGCCGATTTTAAAATGGCTCTTTCCTGATATTCCTCCAGAACATCCTGCTATGGGAGCTATGACGATGAATATTGCTGCTAATATGTTAGGGTTAGCTAATGCTGCAACTCCATTTGGGTTGCAGGCAATGAAGGAGCTGCAAACTCTAAATGAACATGCAAAAATTGCTACAAATTCTATGTGTACTTTTCTTGCAATTAATACGTCGAGTGTGCAACTCATTCCAGCGACCGCTATTGCCTATTTAGCGGCAAATGGAAGTACTAATCCTAGTGGTGTGATTGTTAGTTCTTTGATTGCAACAATAATTTCTACTGTTGTTGCCATTATTTCGGTAAAACAGTTAGCTAAATTACCTGTCTTTCGTATTAAAAGGACAAAGAGTTTATGAATGAGTTTGCAAATCAATTATCTAATTGGATGCTTTTAGCTTTTATTGTTGGTATTCCTATGTATGCTGCAGCAGTCAAGAAAATTAATGTATTTGATGCGTTTATTGTTGGTGCCAAACAAGGTTTTGACACCGTTTTAAATATTGTTCCTTATCTGATTGCGATGATAGTGGCTATTGGAATGCTGAGAGCATCCGGCTTCTTTAGTTTAATGGCGAAGTTACTCGCACCACTGCTGGCAATGATTGGCATGCCCCCGGAGGTGTTGCCTCTAGCGTTAATTCGACCTTTTTCAGGGAGTGCCTCAACGGGATTGATGGCGGAATTGATTCATCAATATGGAGGAGATTCGTTAATCGCCAAAATTGCAGCAACAATGATGGGAAGTACAGAAACCACTTTTTACGTTATTGCAGTATATTTTGGTTCTATAGGTATTCGTCGAACCCGGCATGCTATTCCCGCGGGTTTATTAGCCGATTTAGCCGGTATTATTGCCTCTGTTATGATCTGTCGTTATTTATTTGAATTATAATCAAAGTATCACGTTGGACTTTTGAGCCCAACGCAATAGATGGCTATCTAGGTTAAAGTCCCTTTTTAATTTCTGTTTATAGAGGAGTGTATACATCATCAATATTATCCAATACTTGCAATGCTGGTATTTCGCTATCTCTCCTATTACTATTACTTAGTTGACCTATAAATGAATTTCTATTTTCTGATATTCTTTGTTCTGAGGCTGGTGTCACCTCTTTGACCATTTCATTAATTTCATCTTTTGTTTTGGGTGCAAATTTATTACTTCGATTTAGAGATTGATTGCAACAATCCAAAAATCGATTCTTTAGTTCCTCATCTTTACAAGTTGCTATAAATTTTATGACGGAGTTATGTGCTTTTTCACTTAACACAGCCACTTTCTCAGGATTTTCCTTAAGTTTGGATTCAAAATCTATAATGAGCTTCTCCGGTGATTCTTGGTAATCAATGGTGATAGTATTTTCATCAATTTTGGATTTTATTTTCTTATTAAGAAGTTCAGCTAGTATTGTATTAGAACGATTTTCCATATTCTCAGTTGAATCACCTATGGGAACTGTAATTTCATCAGTGCTGGAAGGTTTTTGTTTAAATAAATTTGCAATCAATTTAAAAGGTTTAGCTATTACGCTTCCAATTACCTCTATCCCTTTTTGGATTGCTGCCAATGGAGTTAAGACCAACAATATCGGGGCTGCTAATAGAGTAACTCCTACTTTTAATCCCGTAGAATTACGTTCATAAACTAAGTTAATATTATGTATTAAATCATTAAACTTTTCCTTAGGATTTACTAACGTACTAAGGATAATACCAGGTAATTTAGCGATACCAACCAGGGCAGCTAGTGCTAGTGCCGCGTTTCGTTTTGCTTTTGATGCTTGGGGATCCATATAAATTCCCATCGCATATCCCATCGCCTTATCTAATGGTTTTGCAGTGATAAGAGGTGTCAAGAAATTGCTGTGTTTGTTTTCACTGATGGTGGTTCTGGCTAGTTGGGCATTTTCTAATACTTGTTGGGGAGTCCCAAAAAAACCTAGTGCGCGCTCACTCATTATAGAGTGAAGTAAAGGATCATGGGCTGCCCCTGCCGTTAATACTTCTATGGAGGTCAGGGAGCAATTATTTGTTTGTAAGTCAAAACCTTTTGCTTCTGGTGAAGCTAGCTCTCTCATTTTTTGCAACATTGCTATAGGATTTAAGCCTCTTTTGCCATTAATGGCTAATGGTAGTTTAACGTCGTGAGTAGGGGGTAAGCCGATGACCATATAAGCAGAGGCATTTTTGCTGTAGAACTCTGAAAACTCCTTAACTTTTATCATTTCTTGTTCTGCTTTTTGTCGTTCTACACTGACGTTGCTTTCCTTTTCTTTTAATAACTCATGTTACGCACGGGACTTGCTGGCTGACTAAAAAGCATTAGAATTCCGCTCTTAATTTTAGGGAGGGAATCCAATGGA
>NZ_LNYU01000026.1 GCF_001468135.1 Legionella santicrucis
CTTTTGGCGGTAGCTTTGGTTAGAATATAAAGAGGATCAGTTCTCCTAATAAACTTCTTTAAAGTTTATTAGGGGTGACCTATTACTCCAGTAGTGCGTATGCGACATGTTGAAAAGCAACGCATCCGATGGTTAACCATAGGGGAAGCAAATCGTTTACTCAAGGAATTGCCTTCACATTTAAAAGATATGGCGGACTTTAGCTTATCTACTGGATTGCGTGCTTCAAACGTTAGGCTCTACCCCAAAAAAGGGGGCATTTTAATCAAGTTAGTCTAGACTAACCCTTTGATTTGACGGTCAAAAGGAAAATTTGCTACATACTCCTTTTTCAATTTTGGTAAAACACTCGTAAGTACTTGATTTAATGGCGCGCCCGGAAGGATTCGAACCTCCGACCCCCTGGTTCGTAGCCAGATACTCTATCCAACTGAGCTACGGGCGCGTTGATTGGCGGAGAGAGAGGGATTCGAACCCTCGATGGGATTTCTCCCATACTCCCTTAGCAGGGGAGCGCCTTCGACCACTCGGCCATCTCTCCAATCAATGGTTGCGCAGTATATCAGGTATTTTAATGTCGTCAATACACGTTGTAAATTAATTGAAATCTTATTTGGGTAAATAAAGATAAAAAGATCAATATGCTTATAAAAAATGCAAAATATTTCCATGGGCAAAAAACTATGTTAATACCATTAATAAAATTAACTTTTGTAGTTGCTTATGTGGTATACGGATATCTTACAGTATCAAGCTAAAAAAATTTGCAAGTCAAATAAGAAAATGGCTGAGCGATTTATTACTCATTTAATTCATTTAGTAGAAACACAGTGGGATTATGAATTTGAATTAATGGCAGTACTAGGTTTTATTAAGGATTTATATTTGTTTGCAGAAAACAATCAATATCGGGATATTTCTTTATCTGAGTTTTCTAGAGTCTGTATGGGGTTACTTATTCTTCATGTGAAGTATGCTGATGACTATGTTGTTAAGGTGAGCGATTTTATTCCTTTGTGCAAAGATGAAATCATATTTACAGCTATGGATATGCAAAATGAGGTAAACGAATTAACAAGCAGTATCCACACAAAAACTCCATTAAAAGAGACGGAGCAGTCATTATTATCCAGAAATTTGCAGAAGCCGTTTGTTTCTACGCCGGATAAAGTTCTTTTAAAAATATTAATCGGAATTGAAAATGAAGTATTTTGGAATCTTGATCATAATGTATCTGTGAATGTAGACCAATTAATCATTGTATTTCGTATGTTAATAGCAGAGACAAGTGATCCTCATCAGTTTGTTTCCCAATTATTATTTCTTCTTGAGGCACTAGAAAAAGAAGATGAAAAGTTTGATGAATTTATTTTCGAATTAAGAAAAAATGAGGAAGAGTTATTACCTCAGGTAATTCATGAAATATGTTTACGACTCGAAGAGTATCTGAAAAACACAAAATCCCACTTAAATTTACATTTTTTTTGTTGCTTCGTATCAGCATCCACGCATGTTCATAGGCGAGATATTAGTGAAATAGTCGAAAAAATTAAGCAAAAGGAATTAAAAGACGTTGATAGTATTCTTGAAAAACTATATGAAATTGAAATTATTAATCCAAAGGATAAACTCATTGATACAATACAATTTTTAGAAAGTAAGTATCAAACTCATGTTTGTCAAATCTAATCAAAGCTTGACATAAAAACTTCTTTTATACTAAATGATCTTATCCTCTCAAGCTGGGGCTAGCAGCGTTTATATTAAGTTCACTATGAAATCAGTTTGATTCATAAATTCTCATTCCCTTTCGTTAATTAGAGAAATAATGAATTATTATGGATTGGTTTGTACTAAATTTAATATATGAGGCCCTTTTTATTCAAGTAGTTGGTTTCATTTATTTTTTATTGAATGTTTTATAAAATTTCCAAATTTTCATGTTTACTGCTACTCTTTAACATTCATAAATCGGGTTAATATTGAATTAAGAAAATATTTCTCGTGTCATGCCTGCTTTTGAGAAGATGATAAATGTGATTGCCGTGACATGAACACAGATAAATAAGGAGGCTCAATGAAACAGCAGTCAAATTTAAACGGTCGGGATGTTTATGTTGTTGATGGAAATCGAACACCATTTCTTAAAGCCAAAGGAATAGGTCCTTTTTCTGGATCCGATTTGGCTGTAGCTGCAGGTATAACATTATTAAATCGACAGCCGTTTTCTCCAACAGAACTGGATGAGGTAATTATTGGCAGTGCTATGCCTGGTCCTGATGAAGCCAATATTGCTCGTGTAATTGCCTTGCGTTTAGGTTGCGGCGATAAAGTTCCTGCATTTACTGTAATGAGAAACTGTGCTTCTGGTATGCAAGCTTTAGATAATGCAGCAATGCAAATTGCTAATGGTCGCAGTAACTTAGTTCTTGCTGGTGGAACTGATGCGATGAGCCACGCTCCTTTATTATTTAATCAAAAAATGGCCTCTTGGTTGGCGAGTTGGTATGCCTCCAAAAGTATTGGCCAAAAATTAGGTCTTGTAACTCAATTTAGACCTTCATTTCTTGCTCCTGTTATTGCATTACTTCGTGGACTTACAGATCCTATTGTTGGTATGAATATGGGGCAAACAGCTGAAAAGGTTGCTTATCGATTTAATATTAATCGTGAGCAAATGGATGAGTTTGCTTGTCAGAGCCATATCAGATTGGCTCAAGCATATAACGAAAGCAAAATGACAGAAGTATCGCCTATTATTGATTATAAAGGGCATGTTTATGCCCAAGACGATGGATTAAGGGCGGATTCGACAGTAGAAAAATTAGCTAAACTTAAACCTTTTTTTGATAAAAAATACGGGATGGTAACTGCAGGCAACAGTTCTCAAATAACTGATGGGGCATGTTTATTATTGCTTGCTAGTGCCGAGGCAGTGAAAAAATATGGTTTGTCCGTTATTGGAAGAATTGTAGATTCACAGTGGTCTGCTCTTGATCCTTCTCAAATGGGACTTGGTCCAGTGCATGCTGCAACGCCAATCTTACAAAGACAAAAATTAAAACCGAATGATATGGATTGTTGGGAAATTAATGAAGCATTTGCTGCACAAGTTCTTGGGTGTGTTGCAGCTTGGAACAATGATGATTATTGTCGTACTCAATTAGGTTTAGATAAAGCGTGGGGCGGGCCTACATTAGACAAGTTAAATCGTGAAGGTGGTGCAATTGCGGCTGGACATCCAATAGGTGCAAGCGGAGCTAGAATTGTATTACATGTATTAAAATCATTAGAGCAAAGAAATGAGTCGCGAGGTATGGCCTCTATTTGTATTGGTGGAGGACAGGGTGGGGCAATGTATCTTGAAAGAGTGACTGAGGTGAAAGGACATGAATAATTATAAACATTGGGAGTTGCAACAAGACAGTGACAATATCCTATGGTTGGGTTTAAACAGATTAGATACTACTGTAAATAGCATTAATGAAGAAGTATTAGACGAGCTGAATAGTTTGCTTTATGAAATTTCACAAAATAAGAATGCTATAGGCTTAATTGTATATTCTACCAAGGAAAAAGGATTTATTGCTGGCGCAGATGTTAATGCTTTTTCTAAATTTGAAACACCAGCGCAAGCGGTAGATTTCTTACGAAAAGGACAAGCCGTATTTGCTAGGATACAAGCATTAACCATTCCTAGTATTGCTATGATCGATGGATTTTGCATGGGCGGGGGGTATGAGTTAGCTTTAGCGTGTACTTACCGTGTTGCTAGTGATGAAAAAGATACTCGAATTGGTTTGCCTGAGGTAATGCTTGGAATACATCCTGGTTGGGGCGGTTCAGTGCGTTTACCGCAGCTGATAGGAGGTTTTAATGCCTTATCACAAATTATTTTAACAGGAAGTGCTGTTTCTTCTGCAAGAGCAAAAAGCTTAGGCATGGTTGATGAGGTGGTACCTGTTCGCCAGTTAAAACGAGCAGCAGTTTATTTTATTAAAAACAAACCCGCGAAGCACAAGCCCTCATTAATACAGGGGATTACCAATAATACATGGGTGAGAAAGCCTCTTGCTGCTTTAATGCGTCGTAATGTTGCTAAACGAGTCCGTAAAGAACATTATCCAGCACCTTACGCCATTATTGATTTATGGGAGCATGAAGGAGGCATAGGAGATAGAGCCTATTTAAAAGAAATAGATTCTGTAGAACATTTAGTATCCACAGGAATTACTTCAAAAAATCTAATCCGGGCCTTTACTTTGCGTGAACGATTGAAAGGCTTTGCTAAAGGAAGCGATTTTAACGCGAAGCGAGTACATGTTATTGGCGCAGGAGTGATGGGAGGTGATATCGCTGCCTGGTGTGCTTTGCGTGGACTTAAAGTCACTTTACAAGATCAGACATATGCTCAAATTGCCCCAGCGATTGGGCGTGCCCATGCTTTGTATAAGAAAAAATTACGCAAACCTAGATTGATTCAAGCCGCAATGGACAATTTAATCCCTGATCCAGAGGGCTATGGTATCGCTCGTGCTGATGTAATCATTGAAGCTGTTTTCGAAAATCTTGCAGTCAAGCAAGAAATTATAAAAAAAGTCGAAAAATTTGCTAAAAAGGATGCCATTATTGCTACGAATACATCGAGCATTCCATTAGATGAAATGAGCAGTGTCATGGATGATCCTAACCGTCTTGTGGGAATCCATTTTTTCAATCCAGTGTCAAAAATGGACCTGGTTGAAATTGTAAGTAGTGCACAAACATCTAAAAAGGTTGAGCTTAATTCTTGTTCGTTTGTCAATCAAATCGGTAAACTTCCATTGCCTGTTAAGTCCAGTCCAGGCTTCTTAGTCAATCGAGTGTTAATGCCTTATTTGATGGAATGTGTTCAATTATTGGATGAAGGCTATAGCGCCGAAACAATTGATGAAGCAGCTTTAGCTTTTGGTATGTTTATGGGACCAGTGGAACTGGCAGATACGGTCGGTTTAGATGTGGGTTTGGCTGTAGCTGAAAATTTAACGGGACATTTTGGCGGTGCTGTTCCCCAGAAGTTACGTGATATGGTTAAAGAAGGCAAACTGGGGCGTAAGACTGGCCAAGGGTTCTATCACTACAAAAATGGTAAAGCAATTAAAAAACAACCAACTGTTGCTACAGATGCTCATATTGCAGATCGATTAATTTTGAGAATGGTAAATGAGTCAGCTGCTTGCTTACGTGAAGGAGTTGTTGCTGATGCAGATTTACTTGATGCAGGTATGATTTTTGCTACAGGCTTTGCCCCATTTCGTGGAGGTCCAATGAATTATGCTAAGGATTTTGGGACAAATAATCTAGAAAAACTATTTAAGACTTTAGAGTCAAAATATGGTGAACGTTTCAAAGTAGACGAGAGCTTATAAGCTCTCTTGTTGAATAAGCATAACTAACTTGGGTGAAGCAAAGGGTTGAACTTAGGAAGATCATGATAAAATATAGAGTTCACTTTGTGCCACCCAAATATGTTTTTGAGTATGATTAAGAATGTACTTAAGCAAAAATAGACTATTTTTTTTGTTTTTTTTACAAATCGTTGGGCTTTTTATCACCGCTCATGCAACTACATTGGTTTTGCCCACTACAGGAGATGTAGTAGGTGAGCCCCAATATACCCAGACTGAAGGTCTTGAAACCATTGACGAAATAGGGAAACGATTTGATGTAGGATACCATGAGTTAGTTAGAGCTAATCCACATATTGATCCAAGACATACTTTAGCCGCTAATTCACGGCTAATTATTCCCTCCCAGTATATTTTGCCCCATGTTCCTAGAAAAGGAATCGTAATCAATTTGGCAGAATACAGACTTTATTATTTTCCCGAAAATGAAAATGTAGTACTTACTTTCCCTATTGGTATAGGACGTAAAGGATGGAAAACTCCATTAGGAGTGACCAAAGTTGTTGCTAAAGCAGCTAATCCTAAGTGGAGGCCAACAAAAAACCTGCGCGCGGAGGCTGAAAAAAATGGTGATTTCCTTCCAGAAGAATTTCCTTCAGGCCCATATAATCCATTAGGTCAATATGCTTTACGATTAGGATGGCCTACATTCCTAATTCATGGTACTAATAGACAAGATGGAATAGGTACTCGTGTAAGCGCGGGATGCATACGGATGTACCCTGATGACATTGAACTTTTGTTTCGCTCAGTCCCAGTCGGCACACAAGTAAGAATCATTAATCAACCTGTAAAAACAGGTAAACAAGATGGCCAATTGGTATTACAAGTATATCCAATACTCAGTGAGCAAAGTAACATACAGTTACAGACTGTACTAGAAAAACAATTAGAGGGGTTGAATCAAGCGAACGGGAGCAATAAGGTTATTCAAAATGAGCTTGCTTTTCCATCAGGATTAGTGCGAAAAATATAAGATATGAATGATATAAATCTTGAGGGATATTGTGTAATCTTGTTATTTTCAAGAGTCTCTCAAGATAGTACGGTCTCTTATAATGTTGTTCTCTGTTTTACATTGATTAAAAAAATAGTAACTTATCCATAAAACAATAAAACTACCTATGATATCGGTTATATAATGCCATCCCAAAAGCACACATGATGCGATTAGAAACAAATTAATCACAGATAAAACAATCCATAAGATTTTCCAATCTCGAACTAAGTTCACACATAATATTGCCCAAATGGCGTGAAAAGAGGGAAGCGCAATAAGACCACCATCATTTGTAGTAGGAATAATATAATGATGAATCTGTTCAAACTTAAGGCCAGTGGCTATTTGTGAAATAGAAAAAAGACTACTGTTTAAAATACTTGCAGGAGCAGTAGTAGGAAAAAAGTAATAAAATGAAAATCCAATTAAGGTTGTGCACAATAAATAGAAGTAATATTCACGAACGAGGTGAAAGTGACATGTAAAAATGACAAATAAGGGTAAAATGCTCATCTGATAGGTTAGGCTATCATAAGTTACACCAAGGAGGTATTTAAACTTTGGGTGGTTATTAGTCCATGCCACAACGGATTCCATAGGAAAATGTAAATAATTTTCAACATCAACAATGGATGGGTCTATTGGGGGGAAGGGAGTTAACTGCACTGCATTGGTTGCTAATGCAATCAAACTCATTACACCAAACAAGTAAAGAAGTTCTCTGCCAATTTGTCTGAATTTGCTCCCTTTTTTAAAATAAAGCATTAATCCGAAGTTGAAAAGAAATAAAACCGTTGCTAGAAAGGGAATACCTTCTGGGAAGTAATTATTTCCCTTATATTTAAAAAAATAATGATTTATTAAAAAAGCAATAGAGGATAAAAACAGCATTAGTCCAGCAAGAATGTTAATTGGCCGTGATGATATTGGATTCATTGAGTAATTAATCGACTGTATCTAAAAGTTGTTTCTGTTTAATTGCATGAAAAATTTCTTCTCTGTGCACATTTACTGATCTGGGAGCATCGACTCCAAATTTGATATTCCCTGGCTCTTGTGTTTTAAAAGCTAAAATTTTGACAGATGTTTTACCGATATGAATCATTAAAGGTTCTTCAAACTGAAGAGAAATTATATCCATTAAAAACCTCTATAATTTTTGATTAAGTTGATTGTAAGTCCATAATATTTATCTTGTGCACGGTAACCTAATTTATGGATATTTACCACTACAAATTGAGGTAAATGGATAAAAAAAATTTATATTATAGTATTAAGCGACAAAATTTATGAATTTCTATTTTTTATGCAGCTTGTGATTGTAAGAGCTAGTTAAAATGGTTATAATTGGCAGCTTTTTTTAAAACCTTGCCTTACTGTTGTTGAATACAGAAGGCTTTTACCCATAAGGAGAAATCATGAGACATTATGAGATTATGTTTCTTGTGCACCCTGATCAAAGTGAGCAAGTGCCTGCAATGGTTGAGCGCTACGAGGGGATCATTAGTAAGCACAATGGAGTAATCCACCGAAAAGAAGACTTAGGCCGTCGTCAATTAGCTTATCCAATTAGTGATGTACATAAGGCACATTATATTCTTATGAATATTGAGTGTAGTCTTGAAGCTCTGGAAGAGATTAAAAACGCATTCAAATTCAATGATGCAATCATCAGAAATTTAATTACACGTCAAAAACAAGCGATTACTACTGAGTCTGTTTTGATGAAGAAAGAAAAAGAAACCAGAGCAGCTTAAGAGGAGTCTTATTTTATGTCAGCTTATTTTCGTAGAAAAAAAATGTGTCGCTTTAGCGCAGAAGGCGGCAATGAAATTGATTATAAAGATATTAGTTTGTTAAAAAATTACATTTCCGAAACAGGGAAAATAGTGCCAAGTCGTATTACTGGTACACATACTCGTTTTCAACGACAGTTAGCAAGAGCAATTATGCAAGCTAGATTTCTTGGTCTGTTGCCATATTGTGATAGCCATAAATAAAATCAAATGAATCGAGCAGGTAATTTTATATCAAAACAATGTACGGCAATGCTTGAAAATAAGCAGTATGCAATTGTTTGTGCAGTGATTTGCTCAGTATTGCCATTTGTATCTTGGCTTTCAGTTGCTTTAGTTTGTCTAGTAACTTTAAGAAAAGGTGCAAAATCTGGTTTTGATGTATTATTACCTGCATTAGTTATTCATTCTGTCCCATTGATGATGTTGGTACCATTATCCGGTGCTTTAATTAATACTCTTATTACTTATATGCCCAGTTATTTTGCAGCGTTATATTTGCGGAAAACTGGCAAATGGCAAATGGCATTTGGGGTGTTTTTCATACAAGCATTTTTAGGATGTTTGCTTCTTCAACTTTTAGCGCCTAATTTTATTTTGGGGCAATTTGAGCAATTTAAAGTGCTCATTATGCAATATCAGGAGCTCGTTGAAAGTTCTCTTGATGGCATGAATTCATCAATCTTAGCACAATTGTTTTTCGGCGTTCAGATGTTAAGTGTAATTATTTCATCAGTAATGTCGTTGATGGTTGCTCGCGCAATCCAGGCTAAATTGTTTGTGCCTGGGGGGTTCAAGAATGAGTTCATGACATTTCGAAGTAGCAAATTATCGTTTTTAGTATTTTTGGGAGTTTCTCTAGCTTCTTATTATGAAATTCCTTTAGCTATTAACGTTCTTCCTTTGGTACTTTGTTATTTTGTACTCGCCGGATTCACTTTGGTTTATTTTATTTTTTCTCGTAAAGGCCAGATTAGTATATTCATTTTATTAATGTTATTAATATTATTGAAGCCAACTTTTGTACTGTGTATTTACATTGTCCTTGGTTCATTAGATAGTTTGGTTAATTTTAGAACATACCTCCCGTCAAGGGTAGGCGAATCAATTTAAGGGGTTATTGAGATGGAAGTTATCTTATTAGAAAAAGTGAGAAATTTAGGTAACCTAGGTGATAAAGTTAATGTAAAAGCAGGTTATGGTCGTAATTTTTTAATACCACAAAATAAAGCTGTTTTTGCTACACCTAAAAATATTGAAATATTTGAGCAACGTCGATCAGAACTTGAAAAGAAAGCACAACAAGCTTTATCTACTGCAGAACAGCGTGCTTCTAAGTTTAATGATACTCATATAGTTATTAGTGCTATGGCTAGTGACGAAGGTAAATTATACGGTTCTGTTGGTGTTAATGAAATTAAAGATGCTTTGACTGAAAAAAATATTGAAGTAAGCAAACGTGAAATTGTAATGCCAGAAGGTCCTTTGCACTCAATTGGTAATTTTGTTGTTGAAATACACGTTCATAGTGATGTTATTGCCAACTTAAGCATTGAAATTGTTCCCTCTAAATAGAAGTCTTTTTATTATCGTGTAAAGCAAAGCAGGGTATAGATATTTAAAAATACCCTGCTTTGCTTAAAAAAAATATAAAAGTAACTTGCGCAGTTCTGTATAAAAATGCACTCGTACAAATGCCAAAAGAGCATAAGGATGCAAAGCTTAATGTTCAGGTAATGGAATCAACTTAAGCATTAACAGTACTTATCTAAATATATAATTACATTTAGGTTTTTGTCTAACCCTTCAATATCCCAAAGGCGCTAAGTAGGTCAAAAAATCATCGAGTATGCAAGATGTACGCTACTATTTAGTGTATCTTACGAGAAATTTTTTTTAAGGCTTATTGTTTATGCAGGTTTCTAATTCAGGTAGGAACTAAAACATAAGAATCCTGTATAGAGCAATTAGGGCTAGTGCTGTATTTAAACCAGCCCAAATATAAGCAGGGTGTTGTCCTTTGTGTCCAGCATAATAAGAATAAGTGGCAATAAATGTGCTACCAGAAAAAAATATCCATTGATTATTATAGGCTAGTCCTATTGAGAGAAAAGCAATTCCTAAAATTCCAAATACTAGAAAGATTTTTATCTTGCCAAATACAAAATAGAAGGCTAATAGCTGGGTACAGAGTAATATAGGCAGAAAAAGTTGGATATATGGTCCGATTCTCAGAATAATTGCTAAGTGTCCTGCGATAAGAATAAGTTCAAGTGCAATATAAAAAAACAACCTATAGTAAATTGCTGTCGCAAGTAATGTTACAGCGCCAGCAATATAATAAACATGGGATGGTTTTTGAGTAGTTCCAAATAATATAATAAGTGTGCCAAACCATCCCAATAGGATGAATAGTTTTTTAAGCACAAATCACCATTTTAAATAAATTCCTTTTGCTACAGACTCTTGGATAATTGCTCCTTGTGGTTTATTAAATGAAATCCAATAATTTCCCATGTTACTGAGGGCGAATTTTACTCTTGGATATTGACATACATCTAATACATCTTGACAAGGTACAAGAATGGAGTTGTCATCATTGCGTTTATAGCATTTAAAGTTTAAATTTTTAACATCAGAAGCAAATGCCCCCCAGTTCATTGGATCTAATGTGGCATGTAAAGGAGGACTCATAAAAGCTTCTTCGGTATTTAAACGTTCTAGTTCAATTTTACTATCAGAATGATTTTGTATTAAATAATAGGACTGATTACCAGTCTCATTTAAAATTAAATAATTTTGATTGTATCCAAAACCTGTGACCTCACACCCTCTTGGGAATGGTCCTGCAGCCTCTACTGAACTAACTAGTATCAGAGAGAGAATTAGAGATTTATTTATTTGATGCAACAAAAACATAACGACCTCAATAAGTAAATTTTTGGGTTATTTTAATCATAAAAAAATCAAAGTCTATCCTTCAGCAAAAGAAGTTTATTCTCTATGTGCAGTAATTTTTGCTTTAATCAATGGATAATAAGTCCTATAAAAGCTTAAAAATAAATACATTGTAACATATGCCATAGAGAGGCTAAGACAAACAATATTGGGATTAGGATAGCTTATAAGTAAACAAATAGAGCTTATAGCATAAATAATAGAGCAAACATGCATGAGTATTTTTAATATCTTTGACTCTGTTAAGTAATCCAGTCTTGAAGGATAAACGTATTTTACAGGCACAAAAATAAGTATAGAAAGAATGAATAATATTATGGCATTAGTAGTTGCAGAAGTATTAAATATAAACATGTATAAAATTGCTACATTCCAATAACAGGGAAATCCTTTAAAAAAGTGATCTGGTGTTTTTGCATCTGATTGACAAAACTGATAAGCAGAGGTAATGGTCACTGCAGCAATCAGAAAAACAGAATATTGTGAAGGGAGCATGTCGGGTTTAACTAATAAGAAAAAACATGGAGTAATAACATAATTTAAATAGTCAACAATGTTATCAAGCAGAGCTCCGTCGATCTGTGGTAAGATTTTTTTAATCTCAACAAGACGCGCAAAACTTCCATCAACTGCATCTATAACTACCGTGATTAGCATGAGCCACAAAGCAAAAATATATTCATGTTGATACATTTTTACCAACGAAAAAACACCAATACACGCGGCACTTGCTGTAAAGACATGCACTGACCAAGCAGCAATGTATTGTAATGGATGGAATTTCAATTTGCTTAAATTCATCAATTATCCTAGGGTTAATAGAAATCCATTATTTAAAAAAGTATTCTTCTAGAAACGAATTTAGAAGATAATAAATAAGTCTATTTAATATTAATTGACTACTACTTTTTTATAATAAAGCGTAAAAACATAAAAATAGTATCAATAATCAAAAGTAGTACGCAAGGAGAGTTGTTAACTTTGAGTTAAATATACTTTTATTTGTATGGAGAGATAATGAAAATTCAAACAATAAATCCCACAACAGAGCAAGTTTTGCAAAGCTATGATTGTCTGAGTACGGAAGAAATTCATGAAAAATTGAATAAAGGTCATGAAGCCTATTTGTCATGGAAACGAACATCGTTTAACAAAAGAAAATCATTGATGCTAGAACTTGCACAGCTTTTAAAAAATAAAACTGACGAGCTTGCACAATTAATAACTAATGAAATGGGAAAGCCAATTACCGCAGGTAAGGCGGAAATTAATAAATGTGCTTGGCTATGTGAGCATTATGCTGAACATGCAGAAGAATATCTTGCGCCTAAAGTTGTTCAAACTGAAATGAAAAAGGCCAAAGTATGCCATTTACCTTTGGGAATAGTCTTCGCTATTATGCCTTGGAACTTCCCATTTTGGCAGGTATTTCGTTTTGCGGTTCCATCATTAATGGCGGGGAATGTCGCAGCTTTAAAACATGCACCTATTTCAACAGGTACAGGAAATAAAATAGAGCAACTTTTTTTAGAGGCAGGATTTCCGCCACATGTATTCCAACATTTAATCGTTGATAACGATGGAGCAGCTAAAGTAATTGAACATCCATCTGTTATTGCTGTAACTTTGACTGGCAGCGGGCGAGCTGGAAGTGCTGTTGCAGGACATGCAGGAAAATTTTTGAAGAAATCTGTTTTAGAGCTTGGTGGAAATGATCCTTATTTGGTGCTGGAAGATGCTGATCTTGATTTGGCTGCAAACTGTATTGTTAATTCACGATTAAATAATTCAGGTCAAGTTTGTATTGCTGCTAAGCGCATCATTGTTTTAAAATCTATTGAAAATGAGTTAATTCAAAAAATAATGGATCAAATAGCTGGATTTAAAATGGGAGACCCACTTCATCCAGATACTAAACTTGGTCCTTTGGCTCGTTCGGACTTAAGAGATAGCTTACATTTACAAGTAGAAAAATCACTGAAACAAGGTGCTAAATTATTGCTTGGTGGTATAATTCCTGACGGTCAAGGATATTTTTATCCACCAACTTTGTTAACTAACGTAACACCAGGCATGCCTGCTTTTGATGAAGAGTTATTTGGGCCTGTTATTGCTATTATTTCGGCCAATAATGAAAAAGAAGCCATAGCCTATGCCAATCAAAGCCAATATGGTTTAGGTGCGGCTGTGTTTACCCGTGATTTAGAAAAAGGGGAACGTATTGCGACCTACGAAATTGATGTCGGGGTATGTTTTGTCAATGCTTTTGTTGCATCTGACCCTAGGTTACCATTTGGTGGAATAAAAGAGTCTGGCTATGGTCGTGAATTATCAAAAGACGGTATATTAGAATTTGTTAATATCAAAACCATAGCAATTAGTAACTCTTAATGGTAGAGATTGATAATTACTCTTCGACAGGATGAATTATCAATATGCTTGAGTAAAATATAATTTTTGAGCCACTCTTATCTCTTGTCAATGCAATGAGGTATGAGTGGCTGGTTATTTATTAAACAATAATTCTCGCTGCAGGGCAGAGGCAAAATCGACGAGGTAAAGCAATGTCTTATAAATTTGAAGAAGGTAAAGATGTATTAATTGAAGCCATTGTAGATAAAATTAAAAGCTCTATGATTGGTGAGCAAGCTGAATTCTGCGCCGAATTTGCCAAACAGTTATACGGTACTGTGGCTATGGAAGATCTTAGCGCATGGAATCTGGATGATCTTTATGGTGCTGTAGTTAATTTTTGGTCCTTGATTAATGAGCGTGCCCCACATGAAACAAAAATAAGAATTTATAATCCAGATTTTGAACGACACGGTTGGCAAACGACACATACTGTGATTGAAGTGGTTTGTGATGATATGCCTTTTCTAGTTGACTCAATTCGTTTGGTAATCCATAGAATGGGACTGTCATCTCATTTAACAATTCATATGGGTGGGATTCGTGTTAAAAGAGATAAAGATAATAAAGTTTGTGAGATTTTACCGCGTAATCAATTGACCGCTGAAAAAGGAGTACTTCATGAGGCTCCTATATTTCTTGAAATTGATCGACAAACCGATCCTGAAATGCTTGAGCAATTGCATAAAGGATGCGAAAGAGCACTTGAGGATAATAGAGTCGTTTTTGAAGACTGGGAAAAAATGCGCGCCTCAGTTCGCGAGGCAATCGCTGAGATCGATAAAGTTTCTTCAGTGCTTGACATGGACGAAGTGGAGGAGACTAAAGCTTTTCTACATTGGATTGAAGACCATCATTTTACTTTTTTAGGCATGCGAGATTATGAGCTTGTGCAAAAAGGGAAAGAAACAGTTTTACAAGCAATACCTGATACAGGATTAGGGCTTTTGCGTGAAAGCGTTACAAAATCAATGACGCGTAGTATTTCTGCAATGGCTCCTGAAGCGCGAGAATTTTCTTTATCCCCCCGTATTTTAGTGACCTCAAAAACCAATACATTGGCAAGCGTACATCGTGATGCTTATACCGATTACATAGGTATTAAGCGTTTTAATGCAGAAGGAGAGGTTATTGGAGAGCGAAGAATTATTGGCTTGTATACTTCAGCTGCTTATCATACTAACCCCAAACAAATTCCATTTTTACGCCGTAAAGTAGCGCTCATTATGGAAAATTCTGGGCTTAATCCCAGAAGTCATGCAGGTAAAGTTTTATTAAATATTCTTGAGACGTTGCCGCGCGATGATTTAATTCAGGGAACTGAAGATGAAATTCTCGAAATTGCAATGGGTATTTTTTACATGCAAGATAGAAAGCGTATTCGTTTGTTTGCGCGAATGGATGTTTATCATCGTTTTGTTTCATGTCTGGTGTATGT
Organism: Legionella santicrucis; assembly: GCF_001468135.1. GTDB lineage: Bacteria > Pseudomonadota > Gammaproteobacteria > Legionellales > Legionellaceae > Legionella > Legionella santicrucis. The sequence goes on from NZ_LNYU01000026.1 coordinate 15,052, forward strand.
TCCTAAAGAAAGGATCAATACAGAATTAAGAATGACCATGAAAAAAATTCTTGATGATAGTTTTAACTCGATTGAGACCACATATTCGCAACAGTTTACAGAATCAGTGTTAGCACGTGTTCATTTTATTATTAAAATTAACCCTCAATTGCCTCTTGAATACGATTTAAAAGAAATTGAAAAGAAACTGATCGAAGCGGGGCGCTCATGGGCGGATGATTTGCAAACTCATTTATATGAGTCATACGGAGAGGAACAAGCAAATTGTTTGTATGCTCAGTATAAAAATGCATTTCCCATTGCTTATCGTGATATGTTTTCTGCCAGAACAGCAGTCTATGATATTAAGCATATTGAAATGCTTACGCCTGAAAACTCTTTAGGAATTAATTTTTATAAGCCTTTGGATGAATCGGAAAATAGTTTTAGATTAAAAGTTTATCAACATGATTCGACAATTCCACTCTCTGATGTTTTACCTATATTGGAAAAATTAGGGCTTCGTGCAATTAGCGAGCGCCCTTATCCATTAAAATTTGATGACGGTACGATTACTTGGATTAATGATTTTGCCATGCAATATAATAAATCCACTGAGTTCGATCTTGATGAGATTAAAGATTTATTCCAAAATGCTTTTGCTAAAGTTTGGTTTGGTGAAGCTGAAAATGATGGATTTAATCAGTTAGTTTTAGCAGCAGGCCTCAATTGGCGTGAGGTAGCTGTTTTACGTACTTATGCTAAATATTTTAAGCAAATAGGCATTACCTTTAGCCAAGATTATATGGAAATGGCTTTAAATAATAATGTTTCTATTGCTAAAAAATTAGTAAAGTTATTTGAGATTCGTTGTAATCCGACTGATGCTCCTAATCGGGAAGATCGCTTTACTGATTTGTCCATTGAAATTTTAGCTGATCTTGATGGAGTATCAAATCTAGATGAAGATAAGATAATTAGACAATACATTCATGCTATTAGCGCAACACTTCGTACTAATTTTTATCAAATAAATAAAAATAATCATCATAATCCTTACATTTCCTTGAAACTGAATAGCAAAATCATTCCGGGTGTACCCAAACCACATCCAATGTTTGAAATTTTTGTTTATTCGCCTCGTTTTGAAGGAGTTCATTTACGTTGCGGTAAAGTGGCTCGAGGCG
>NZ_LNYU01000027.1 GCF_001468135.1 Legionella santicrucis
TATCTGGAAAGGATGGTTCCGTTTACAAGAGCGAGTTGAAGGACTTAGGATAGCTACCAAATTGATGGAGATGTGATCAAGAGACAGCTTAAATAGGAAAGAGCCGGAAAGAGTCAAATAAATTTTTTTCGATAAGTTATACAATAGAGATACTAACTCATACAAATAGATATCTATTAATGGCTACTTATTTAAGATGTACTACATGAGATTTTTGGTACCTAGGGTGGGACTCGAACCCACACGGTGTCACCACCACCGGATTTTGAATCCGGCGCGTCTACCAATTCCGCCACCCAGGCATTTGAGTGGCCATTATAACAAAGAAATAAATTCTAACAATGGGTTTTAGTGTATTATTATTTAAAAATTGTTAATTATTAATAGGAAATTTAATGAATAAATATCGATTTTTAATTTTAGTTTCTTTTCTAACACAATTTAGCATAGGCCATACTACAAATTGTCCTGATCCAAAAACCACTTCTCTAAAATGGGGTGTCCCACCAGATCCTTGGGTAGTTAATCCGGTTTCTCCTCATCGTCCCCAAGGCGATGAAAATACCCGCTTTGTACGCGCCAATATTTTAGTTGCTGGGTATGGTCGAGGAGTCGTGTGTACTTATAGAAACTCGATAGGAGAATATTCAATCTGGTGGTCAACTTTGACTAAAATTCCATCTCGTCTTGATCATAATTGGATAGAAAACTTAGGGGGATTTGTGTGTTTTCAAATTTTGGAACAGTGCCAATTTTATGGTGCATAAAAATTTTTTCTGTGATTGATTGCCCTGGATGAGTTGAATCCATCAGGGCATGAAACATGATGCAAACTAGGATATAGAAAATTTTGAGAAATTCATCTTTTATTAAATTCGATCTTCTGTAATGTTAATCATCATTTGTAATGATTTTTTAGCATTATCTATAACCCATTGTTGTTCTTGCTGCGACAATCTGTTTCTACTGCCGGTGAATTCATTAACAACATCACCTGCTTTAACTTCATTATAAGCCATCGTTTTACCTTGCCTTAGTAAATCAACGAGAGCCACTAAGTGAGGAGGGTCATTACGTGACATGGTGGCACAACCACATCCTATGCCTTTTTCATTTTCTTTTTTAGGCGCTTCAGCTAAATTGATTACTTCAATTCCTAAACCTTTACAATATTGTTTAAGATTTTCCACCATATGATTTTCTGTCCCTATGGCGTAACGTTTGGTTTGCGCGCGATCATGGACTACATAGTCCCAAATGAATGCTGTAGAACCTGAATGTTGAGCAATTTTAATGACTGAATTGCGGCATTCAGGATGAACAATAGTTGTGTATCCTTGACTATGCCAATATTCACACATTTCAGGTTGGTAATGTGTGTGCACGGCACATTGGCTGGAGAAAAGGATAAGCTGGGCGTCATCAAATTGTTTTAATGTTTGCTTGTCTTGATTTGCCAGCGAATATTGAGCTCCTGCTGTTCCGCCTGGCCAATAAGCAAGATTTTTTATCCCTAACCAATAGGCTACATTTTCTCCCATATGCTGATCGGGAATGAAAAGAATTTTTTTATTTTGCTTTTGTGCCCATTGGAATATTTTTTTCACATTAGAGCTAGTACAGACAGCTCCACCTTGAGCTCCAGTCATTGCTTTGACACGCCCAGAAGTATTCATATAACAAACAGGTAAAATATTTTCAGCGCCATAACGTTCATTTAAATCGAGAAATGCTGGTTCTACCATGAAATCTTTGGCAAGCATTTCCATAGTGCAACCTGATTTAGGATTAGTAATATATACTTGTTGATTTTCATGAGCCAAGATACTAATTGACTCAGCCATGAAATGAACTGCTGATTCAATGATAATAGATCTTTCTGGATGCTCTGCAGCCATTAAGGCCAGTTGATAGGAATCACCAATAAGTCCCCCAAATTGCTCTACTAAACGAACAATTTCTCCACCCATGTAATAATGGGCTAAAAGCAATAAGCGTTTACCAAAATGATCTTGTGCTTTTTTAAGATAAGGGGTCATCCATGCTGAGATCGTAGTAAGTTTACGATCAGGTAATGCTAGGTATTCTTGAGCGTAAGGTATAAAATCCTCCTGATACCAATCTATAGGATAGTCACTTTGACAAATACTCATATCATTTCTAATGTGCATTAATGTGGTTTCAGGAGTATAAAGAGTAGAATTTTTAAACATCTATTTGACCTCAAATCATGTTACTATAGCCTCAAGTATCTATACTAAAGCTACAAATTTTATTTATTCAGGTGCAATATCCAGTAATCCCAGTTTGGCAATGCTTTCTTTCGCTTTGGTATTTTTATTAGGGTAATCTTCACGGAAATGGCCACCGCGTGATTCACGTCTTGCCAAAGCGGCTCTTACAATAAGCTCTGCATTGAGAATAATATTTCTGAGTTCAATAAAGTCACGGGTAATGCAATGTTTCCAGTAATATTCTTCAATTATTTTTTTTCGCTTCATAATTAATTGTAGTAGATCTTCAAGACCTGCTTCTGTTCGTACGATGCCTGCATAAGAGGTCATTTCTCCTCTTAAACCACGCCATTGTGCATTAATTTGACTTGCCCGTCTGGTATTGACTTCGCTAGGTGCACTCCAGTTTGGGATATGATCTGTATATTTCCATGGAGTAGAAATATCTTTTAATGTACAGTATGCTGCGTTAGAGCCCATAACCAAAGCTTCGAGTAGGGAATTACTGGCGAGACGGTTAGCACCATGTAACCCAGTAAAAGCAACTTCTCCTATTGCATAAAGTCGTTTTAAATCGGTACGGCCATCAATATCTGCGAGTACTCCACCACATTGATAATGCGCCGCCGGAACAACAGGAATCATATCCTGACCCATATCGATGCCTATAGATAATAAAGTGCTGTAAATTTGCGGAAAGCGTTTTTTTAGAAACGCTTTTGATTGATGGGTAATGTCAAGATAGACATATCCTATTTGACTATGCTCAATTTCACTAAAAATAGCACGAGCAACGATATCTCGGGTCGCAAGTTCCATTTGCTCAGGTGCATAGTCTTTCATAAAACGTTTACCTGTTTCGGCATTTTTAAGCAAGGCACCTTCGCCTCGTACTGCTTCTGAAATAAGGAAATTATTTAAGGAGTGGTGGTGTAATAGAGTAGGGTGAAATTGATAAAACTCCATGTTACCAACACGTGCCCCGGCTCTATAAGCCATGGCAACGCCATCTCCAGTAGCAACCATAGGATTTGTTGTATATCGGTATGTTTTACCAGCACCGCCCGTGGCTAATATGACGCAGCTCGCTAAGAAAGTATGTATACGATTTGCTGAACAATCTAGAATATATGCGCCTAAGACCTCGCCTTGAATATCCGTGCGATGAGGATGATAATGAGTAATAAGATTTACTGCTACATGATGCTCAAAAAAATGAATTTGCTGGTGTTGCCGCGCTAATTGATTCATTATTTGTGTTACTGATAAACCTGTTTGATCACCGCAATTAAAAATACGTCGATGAGAATGCCCACCTTCTTGTGCTAAATGAAAATGACCATTGTTGTCCTGTTTAAAATGAACATTATATTGACTCAGTTGCTTTATAGTTTCGGGCCCTTGTCGAATAATGAACTCTACTGCAGGCTGATAGCATAAACCATCACCAGCAATCAATGTATCTGAAATGTGCGATTCTAGAGAATCCTCTGCTGAAAAAACAGCCGCAATCCCACCTTGAGCATAACGGCTATTACATTCAATGGCATCTGCCTTACTGATTAAGGCGATATTCAAACGTGGCTGTAGGCTTATAAGCTGCAGGCAGTATTGTAATCCCGCCAACCCCGTACCAATAACTAGAACATCAAACTCAAAGGTTTGTCCTTGTTGTGATAAAGTATCACTCATAGAAATGCCTTTACGAGCTGAGTTGCTAAGCCAGTATAGCTTCCTGGAGTAAGTTTGGTGAGTTGATCTTTAGCTTTTTCAGGAATCGAAAGCTCTTGAATAAATTTTTTAAGACTTTCTTCATCAATGCCTTGGCCACGAGTCAAAGCTTTTAATTGTTCGTATGCATCAGGCACATTATAACGACGCATTACTGTTTGAACTGCTTCTGCCAAGATTTCCCAGTTTGATTTTAAATCCTCTTGTAAGGCACGTTCATTGATTTGCAATTTATCATTACCTTTGGCTAAAGCAAGATAAGCGATTAGGCTATAGGAAAAGGCCATACCAATATTGCGCAATACGGTGGAGTCTGATAAATCGCGCTGCAATCGTGATTGAGTGAGTTTATTGGCAAAATGAATAAATAGAGCATCAGCCATCCCTAGATTTCCTTCTGCATTTTCAAAATCAATTGGATTTACTTTATGAGGCATGGTTGAAGAGCCGACTTCTTCGGCTACCGTTTTTTGTTTAAAATAGCCTAAAGAGATGTAGCTCCATATATCTTGCGTATAATCCAGTAAAATATTATTAATACGTACCATAATTTGTGATACTTCTGCTAAACCATCATGGGGTTCAATTTGAGTGGTGTATGCATTAAAAGATAATCCTAAAGAAGTAACAAAATTTGCGCAGTGTTTACGCCAATCTACTTCGGGATAAGCGACTGTATGGGCGTTATAGTTACCTACTGCACCATTAAATTTGCCTGGGATCAGCACCTCGGCTAATTGTTGTTGTGGTCTTTTAAGTCGAGCAACAAAGTTGACTAACTCTTTGCCCATAGTTGTTGGTGTTGCTGGTTGACCATGAGTTCTTGATAACATAGCTACATCAGCATATTGTTTCCCAAGCAAGGTAATACCCCCCATTATTTCAGCAAGGGTTGGTTGAATTACCTGGGCAATTGCTTGTTTTACCATTAAAGCATAAGCCAAATTATTTATATCTTCTGAGGTACAGGCAAAATGAATGAATGCTGTAATCGATTTCAAATGCTCATTTTGCTGGAACTTATGCTTTAAGTAATATTCTATAGCTTTGACATCATGGTTCGTTTGTTTTTCAAATTCTTTGATTTTGAGGGCTTCATTTTCGTCAAAATTGGAAATGATGCCATTGAGAAAATCTTTTGCTTCTTTATCTAATTGAGGGACCTCAGAAATAGCATTATTGGCAGCTAAAGATTCAATCCAACGGATTTCCACTGTTAAACGATAATAAATTAGAGCAAACTCACTAAAATAAGGACTCAAGGCCCGGGTTTTATTCATGTATCGCCCATCTATAGGTGAGATGGCATTTAAAGAGGTAAGAGTCATAACTACAAGCCCTATTGGTAAAGCGTATATAATATTAGATGCGAGCCCAGATGTGAATTAAAGTAAGAAATTTTCTATGGTAATTGATTTTGTTTTAATTTATTTGTATGAATTTAGATCTTGTCATTAATCATTTATCCATTAAATAAAGTTTATTTAATGCGATAACATCTACAAAGAGCAGGAGAAGTGCTATGCAAATATACAGTGAATTTATTAGGTACGCCAACTGGTTTATTACTCATTAAGACTCGTCTCCCAATGTAATTATTGAGCAAACAAAGTTTCTCATTCCCATAGCCGCACATTTTCAGTAGAATAACCGTCATTATTTATGGACTTGGGGCGGTTATGGCGATCAAAAAACATATTATTGATTTAGCTCATCTAAGTATGCATGACTTAGAGCAGGTTGGTGGAAAAAATGCTTCTCTTGGGGAAATGATCAGTCATTTATCTTCTGCTGGGGTTGCTGTTCCAGGCGGTTTTGCAACCACTGCAGATTCATTTAGAGAATTTCTAGCGCAAAATAATTTAGATAAAAAGATTTATACAAAATTAGAGGCCTTAAATACTGATGATGTGCTGCAATTAGCCATTGTTGGTAAAGAAATTAGAGAGATGATTGTCAATGCCCCCTTTACCTCCGAGTTTGAAAATGCTGTACGTATTGCCTACGAGCAATTATCTCAGCTTATAGGCCATGATAATTTTAGTGTCGCTGTTCGTTCCTCGGCAACGGCCGAAGATTTACCAGACGCATCATTTGCAGGTCAGCAAGAGACATTTTTGAATGTTAAAGGCATTGAGGCAGTTTTACTATCGATTAAACATGTTTTTGCGTCATTATTTAATGATAGAGCAATTGCTTATCGCACACACCATCAGTTTGCCCATCATGATGTAGCCTTATCAGCAGGTATTCAACAGATGATTCGTAGTGATTTAGCAGTAAGTGGCGTAATGTTTACTATGGATACTGAATCTGGTTTTGATCAAGTGGTGTTCATTACTTCTTCTTATGGTTTAGGAGAGATGATTGTACAAGGGGCGGTTAATCCTGATGAATATTATGTGCATAAACCCAGTATTCAAGCAGGAAGGCCTGCTATTATTCGCAGAAATCTAGGCAGTAAGTCTTTAAAGATGGTGTATTGTGACGATCCAAGTAAGCAACAACGAGTTAAAACTGTGGATGTAGATATTAAAGAACGTTTGTTATTTTCTTTAACCCCTGATGAAGTTGAAAGCTTAGCCCGTCAAGCGATGATTATTGAGAAGCATTATGGCCGACCAATGGATATAGAGTGGGCAAAAGATGGTTTAAATGGTCAGTTATATATACTGCAGGCTCGTCCTGAAACAGTGAAAAGTCGTGATAACAAGCAAATATTGGAACGTTACACCTTACAACGTAAAGGTGAAATATTAGCTGAGGGACGTAGTATAGGTCAAAGAATTGGACAAGGTAAGGCTAGAATTATTACTGATGTAAGTGAAATGGATAGGGTACAACCTGGTGATGTTTTAATTTCAGATATGACCGATCCAGATTGGGAGCCTGTAATGAAGCGAGCTTCGGCAATTGTGACTAATCGTGGTGGACGAACCTGTCATGCGGCGATTATCGCTCGTGAGTTAGGTATTCCTGCAGTAGTAGGTTGTGGTGACGCAACGAAAACCATACATGATGGTGATGAAGTAACTGTTAGTTGTGCGGAAGGGGATAATGGCTACGTGTATGCTGGTTTATTGCCTTTTGAACAAGTACATCTTGATGTAGAAACTATGCCTGAATTACCGATGAAAATCATGCTTAATGTCGGGAATCCTGAACGGGCATTTACCTTTCAATCTATTCCCAACTCAGGAGTCGGTTTGGCGCGCCTTGAGTTTTTAATTTCTAATACGATCGGCATACATCCTCGAGCATTACTGGATTTTGATTCCTTAGAGGACAAGGAGCTGAAACAATTTATTATGCAAAAAACAGCAGCCTATGATTCACCTGTTGAGTATTATATCGAGCGCTTAAAAGAAGGTATTGCAACAATTGCTGCGGCCTTTTATCCCAAACCAGTAATTGTGCGATTGTCTGATTTTAAATCAAATGAATATGCTAATCTTGTAGGTGGCCATTTGTATGAACCTCATGAAGAAAACCCAATGTTGGGTTTTAGAGGAGCCTCACGCTATGTTTCTGAATCATTTGCCGATTGTTTTGCTTTAGAATGTCAAGCAGTGCGGCGTGTTCGTGAAAAGATGGGGTTAACAAATGTAGAAGTGATGATTCCATTTGTAAGAACTGTGTCTGAGGCAAGCAACGTTATTCAAGTTTTAAAACAACATGGACTTGAGCGTGGCAAACATGGTTTACGCGTAATTATGATGTGTGAGTTGCCTTCTAATGCCTTGTTAGCGAAAGAGTTTTTAGAGCATTTTGATGGCTTTTCTATTGGCTCTAACGATTTAACTCAATTGACTTTAGGCTTAGATAGAGATTCAGGACTTATTGCTTCTCAATTTGATGAGCGCAATGAAGCAGTAAAAGCGTTATTGCATATGGCCATTACTGCATGCAAAAAAGCGAATAAATACATAGGTATTTGTGGCCAAGGACCTTCAGATCATCAAGATTTTGCGCAGTGGTTAATGAAAGAAGGGATAGAAAGTGTTTCTCTTAATCCGGATTCGGTTTTAGAAACGTGTCTGTTTTTGGCGAAACAATAAATGTGTCATGATTTAGGCTGCAAAAACGAGAAGCGTGCCCTATAAGTTTGCATCCATTTATCCAAAATGTGGCCTAAGGCAATTGAAAAATAGACTTCTTCGGAAAAGTTATTCTAAAAAAGAGCTTTCCGAAAAAGTCTGATGAGTGAATGGGATATTGATGCGGGCTATAGAACAAATAATGCAGCGTTTTAAATGGTGGTTTCTTTTAGTGGGAATATATCCACTATACGGATTTGCATCTGCTGAATCTGAACATGTTGATCCAATTGCATTTGTGTTGCTTGCAGTGACCACTATTTTTTTCTTTGCGATTATTGGCCGCTATACTGCAAGACGTTTAAAGCAACCAAGTGTTCTTGGTGAATTGCTCATTGGGATGTTGATTGGCAATATATTTTATTATTACGGCTTTCCATTAGCTATTTTATTACGAGAAGGTTCAGCAACTTTTGATGTGGTTCGTGAGGTACTTAAAGGAGTTCCTATAAATCAAGCAGTAACGGCCACCATTTCTAATGTAAATTACGCACAACAAGTGATTAATGCTTTAAGTGGACCGCATGGCGCTGATTTTCTTAAAATTTCTTATATCGTAGATATTTTTTCACGCTATGGCGTTATTTTTCTTCTTTTTATGGTTGGTCTTGAAAATTCTGTTGAGGAAATGAAACATACAGGACGTGATTCATTTTGTGTCGCATTAATTGGGGTTGTTGTCCCAATGCTCTTAGGATTTGGTGTTGCTTATATGTTGCTGCCAAATGATTCATATCAAGCTGATTTGTTTATTGCTGCAACTCTAAGCGCAACCAGCATTGGCATTACTGCTCGAGTACTTGCGGAAATGAAAAAACTGCGTACCCGAGAAGCTAGAACTATTTTAGGCGCAGCAATGTTGGATGATATATTGGGCTTGATTATATTGGCTGTAGTTAGTTCTTTAGTGATTAATGGTGCAGTGGATCTAATTGTTATTGTTCGTATCATTGTAAGTGCGCTGTTGTTTTTTTCGGGTACTTTGTTTTTAGGCCCAATTGTTTTGCGTCAAGCGATCCACTTTTTTCGTTTTCTTGAGCCTTGGGAAGCGAAGCTATTTATCTCTTTTATATTTATCATGACACTTTCTTGGTTAGCTTCAGTGCTACAGCTAGCAACGATTATTGGCGCTTTTACTGCGGGAATAATCCTTCATGATGATTATTTTGATGGGATTGTTCGAGGAAAACAGGAAAATCGTAGTATTTATCATTTGTTGTCACCTTTAGAGTCAATTTTAACCCCCATGTTTTTCATTGTGATTGGCATTCAGGTTAAATTAGAATGCTTTTATCATTGGAATGTAGTGATTTTGGCAAGTGGCCTGATTCTCGCTGCTGTGGTTGGGAAGCTTATAAGTGGTTTTGGAGCGAGTGCAAAAGACGACCGTATACTTATTGGTATTGGAATGTTACCTCGGGGTGAAGTGGGTTTGGTTTTTGCCTCAATTGGACGTACATTAGGCGTTATTTCAGATGATTTATTTTCTGCTATTGTTTTAATGGTTATGATAACTACTTTTATAGCTCCCCCATTATTAAAGGCCCGTTACACAATGAGGGATAGGAAAATTATAAATGAATAAAACTTCCATATCAGTAGAGGCTGATGTAACACGTGCATTACAGGAAGATATAGGTGATGGTGATGTTACTGCAGCTTTGTTGCCGGCCGACCTTAGGATAGAGGCAGAAATTATTTCACGCGAACCAATGATAGTTTGTGGTCAACCATGGGTTAATGAGGTATTCAAACGAATAGACGAACACATCCAACTTAAATGGCGAGTTTCTGAAACAGATTGGTTAGATGCCCCCACGACTTTATGTACTGTTTATGGTTTAGCACGAACTATTTTAACTGCAGAACGTACAGCACTTAATTTTTTACAAACACTTTCAGCTACAGCGACTCAAACTCATTTTTATGTTCAAAAGTTGCATGGAACACAAACCCAATTACTGGATACACGAAAGACTCTTCCGGGATTAAGAGTTGCTCAAAAATACGCAGTTACTTGTGGCGGTGGTTTTAACCATCGCATGGGGCTTTATGATGCTTTTTTGATTAAGGAAAATCACATAAAAGCGTGCGGCTCAGTTGCCCAAGCGATTACTTTAGCAAGACAAACTCATAAAAATATTTTAGTTGAGATTGAAGTGGAGACTCTGGATGAGTTGCGTGAAGCAATTTTGGCGCAACCTGATAGAATTATGCTGGATAATTTTAGCCAGGACATGCTTGAAAAAGCAATTGAAATGAATCAGCCTAAGCATAGTACTCTGGAGGTTTCCGGAGGAGTAACTTTGGAAAATATTGGTGAAATAGCTCAATTAGGGGTTGACTTCATTTCTGTAGGGGCTATTACCAAATCAATTCAAGCAATTGACTTAAGTTTACTGATTAGGAATATTTTATAATGCCGACAATCATTTTTACTGGAGGGGGCACTGCTGGTCATGTAGCACCTAATATGGCGTTAATTCGAGAATTTAGCCATAAATGTTGGGATGTAGCGTACATTGGTTCGGCTGATGGTATCGAGAAGCAGATGATTCAACCGCTTAATATTCCATTTTATAGTGTAAGTAGTGGTAAATTGCGCCGCTATTTAAGTTTCAAAAATTTACTTGATCCATTTAAAATTTTGTTGGGTATCGTACAAGCATTTTTTTTGCTTTATAAATTAAAACCTGACGCTGTTTTTTCTAAAGGCGGCTTTGTTGCATTTCCCGTAGTGGTAGGTGCTTGGTTAAATCGAGTACCTATCATTGCTCATGAATCAGATATGAGTCCAGGTCTTGCAAATCGACTTTGTTTTCCTTTTGTGAATAAAATTTGTTTGACTTTTGATGCTGGGAGAAAACATTTTAAAAGACAAGATAAAATCGAAGTAACAGGCACCCCTATTAGAGAACAATTATTTGCTGGCAACAGTAGTCGTGGATTGGAGTTATGTGGGTTTAATTCAGAGAAGCCTTGCCTTCTTGTTATTGGCGGTAGTTTAGGAGCTGGCTCAATAAATCGCTGTATTCGCGATGCATTGCCTCAATTAACTGCGAAATATCAGATTATTCATTTATGCGGGAAAGGAAAAGTAGATGTCTCTTTGCATGGTTTAACGGGATACAAACAATTTGAATATGCAAATGAAGAGTTGGCAGATTTATTTGCCGCTGCTTCAGTTGTCGTTTCTCGTGCAGGTGCAAACTCCTTGTATGAAATATTAGCGCTAGGTAAACCACATATTTTAATTCCACTATCTGCTGAGGTCAGTCGTGGCGATCAAATCCAAAATGCTAAATATTTTCAAGAGTTGGGTATTAGTTTAGTGATCGAAAATAAATCGTTAAATGTAGATGCCTTAATACAAACACTGCGTGACCTAGAACATAATAAAATGGAAATTATAGGTAAAATCAATGCATTAAATATTAAATCTGCTACAGAGCAAGTTGTGGCGATTATTGAGGAGCAAGTTCATGTTCAATCCGCAAGCACTGTATGATTTTGTTTGCCAGCAATGGCAGGAAGAGATTATTCCTAGTTTATGTGATTACATAAAAATTCCTAATAAATCACCGCATTTTGATGCTAAATGGCAAGAACATGGCTTAATGGATCAAGCTGTAGATCATATTGGTAATTGGTGTAAGACACACGCACCAGAAGGAATGACTCTGGAAATTATAAGATTAACAGGGAGAACACCTTTAATTTTCATAGAAATTCCTGGTGAAATAGATGAGACTGTATTGCTATACGGACATCTTGATAAACAACCGGAAATGTCTGGATGGGATGAGGATTTACATCCTTGGAAACCTGTCTTAAAACATGGGCGCTTATATGGTCGTGGTGCAGCTGATGATGGTTATGCTACATATGCATCATTAACGGCAATTCGCGCGTTACAAAAGCAAGATTTACCCATACCCCGTTGTGTTTTGATCATTGAGGCATGTGAGGAAAGTGGTAGTTATGATCTGCCTTATTACATTGAATTATTGCAAGAGAGAATTGGCAATCCTAAGTTAGTGATTTGCCTTGACTCTGGGGCTGGAAATTATGAGCAATTATGGATGACTACTTCCTTACGTGGCAATGTGGTAGGAGAGTTATCTGTTGAGCTGATTTGCGAAGGGGTTCATTCTGGTGCTGCTAGTGGTATTGTTGCTGACAGTTTTCGAGTAGCCAGACAATTAATAAGCCGTATTGAAGATGAGGTTTCTGGAGAGGTTAAATTACCCGAGCTGTATTGTGATATTCCTGAAGAAAGAAAAATACAGGCAGAACATTGTGCCCATGCTTTGGGTCATTCTGTTTATTCTGAGTTTCCTTGGCATGAAGGTGTTGAACCTGTAGGGAAAGACATGCAACAACTCATTTTAAACAGGACTTGGCGTCCTGCATTGACTGTGACTGGAGCAGATGGATTTCCTGCAATTGCCGATGCAGGTAATGTTTTAAGACCAAAAACAGAGCTTAAATTATCGATGCGTTTGCCCCCGTTAGTAGATCCTAAAGTTGCAACAAGAGCATTGCATGATTCCTTAACAAAGGCCCCTCCTTATCATGCAAAAGTAAGTTTTAACGGAAAAGATGGCTCACGAGGTTGGAATGCACCAAAACTTGCTTTCTGGTTGGAAAAGGCGGCCAATTCTGCATCTATGACTTATTATGGCAAACCTGCCGCGTATATGGGCGAGGGTGGGACTATTCCCTTTATGGGGATGTTGGGCGAAAAATTTCCCGAGGCTCAATTTATGATTACCGGGGTCTTAGGCCCTCATTCTAATGCGCATGGCCCAAATGAGTTTCTTCATTTGGATATGGTAAAAAAACTGACGGCATGTGTTGCATATGTTCTTTATCATGTTGGTTTATAATGAGTTATCCAGTCTCTTTCTTAAGTATAAATATGCGCGAGCTTGCTCGCGCTCGCATGTTATTTGTATCAATAATGATTACTATTGCTTCAATATTTTTCCTACAAAAAATAATTCAAAAATCTCTCGACAGTGCCTATAAATCTTGGGATACTCTGCTTTGACTCTGGAGTGAGTCATCTAGTCCAACAAAAAGGAGAAAATTATGAAAGCAAAATGTATTGCTGTTGTATTATCATTATTTGTTATTACCCTTCCTGTGCATGCAACTCTTGCTAAGCAGGGCGCAGCCCCCAAACAACCTCCAATAGTAGCTCATAAAATAGATCTCAACAAAGCAGATTTAACAATGCTTATAGGTTCAATTAAAGGTATAGGAAAAAAACGAGCTGAAGCAATTATTGCTTATCGCCAGAGTCATCATGGTTTTAAATCTCTTGAGGAGCTCTCTGATGTGAAGGGCCTAGGGCAGCATTTTGTCAATGTGAATCGTGAAAAGTTAAATGAAGTATTTGTTATTCAGAAAATGGAGTAAATAAATACTCAGCGGTTGTTGGTCTAATTAAGACCAACAACTGAAATGAAATTGTGTCGAATAATTTGGCATAATTCGCTCAATATTTAAAATTGTTCTCCAAGAACTGTCGATTTTTATCCAAATTTAGGATAAAGTAGCGCACAAAAAAAAGAACGGGGTAGTACTGCTTATGTTCAGAAAATTAAGGGGTGTGTTTTCCAATGATTTATCAATCGATTTGGGAACTGCCAATACATTGATTTATGTAAGAGATAAGGGGGTCGTGTTAAATGAGCCCTCTGTTGTTGCTTTACGTAATGAGTCCGGTCAAAAACGAGTTGCCGCTGTTGGTCTTGAGGCGAAGCGTATGCTAGGGAGAACTCCTGGCAACATTAATGCGATCAGGCCAATGAAAGATGGTGTGATTGCTGACTTTTTTGTTACTGAAAAAATGCTCCAACATTTTATACATAAAGTTCACGAAAATAAATTTTTACGACCAAGTCCACGTGTTTTGGTTTGTGTTCCTTGTGGTTCTACGCAAGTTGAGCGTCGTGCGATTCGTGAGTCTGCTATGGGGGCTGGCGCTCGAGAGGTGTTCCTTATTGAAGAACCTATGGCTGCCGCTTTAGGATCTGGAATGCCAGTAGAAGAGGCAAGTGGCTCTATGGTTGTAGATATCGGCGGTGGTACTACAGAAGTTGCGATTATTTCCTTAAGTGGTATTGTTTATCATCAGTCTGTTCGTATTGGTGGTGATAAGTTTGATGATGCTATCGTGTCTTATGTACGTCGTAATTATGGTACGCTTATTGGTGAAACCACTGCTGAGCGTATAAAACATGAGATTGGCTCAGCCTTTCCTAGCCGCGATTTATTCGAAATCGAAGTGCGGGGACGAAACCTAGCAGAAGGTGTTCCACGTAGTTTCATTTTGACAAGCGCTGAGATTTTAGAAGCCTTACAAGAACCTCTATCAGGTATTGTTGGTGCTGTAAGAGCTGCCTTGGAGTTGGCTCCCCCTGAGTTGGCAGCAGATATTGCTGAACGAGGTATGGTTTTAACCGGAGGTGGGGCTTTGTTGAAAAACATTGATACTTTGCTGATGGAAGAAACTGGCCTACCTGTATTAATTGCTGAAGATCCACTGACCTGTGTTGCACGCGGTGGTGGTAAAGCTTTAGAAACCATGGACTTACGCGGCGGTGATTTCCTCTCAACAGAATAATGCGCATAACAGATTATTTAGTAGGAGCGGGTACAGTTCTATAGGATTTGTGCTCGCTCTTTTGTTTTCTGTTTTTCTTATGTTTTCTGATTATCATTATCGTTACTTAGATAATGTACGTAGTGGTTTTTCTTTAATTGTTGCTCCTCTACAATATGCAGTTGATTATCCTGTACGTGTTGTGGGTTGGGTTCAATCGTTAGTTAGTGCTAAAAAAGCTTTAATTGCAGAAAATATGCAATTGCGTTATAAGCAAACCATGCTTGAGGCAGAGCTGCAAAAATTAATTGTTATTCAAAAAGAAAATTCGCAACTGAAAGAATTATTACTTACCTCATCTAAAGCGGATATGAGTGCTATGGCGGCTCAAATCTTAGCTGTAGATACAAGCAATTCACGTCAAGTAGTTGTTTTAGATAAAGGCAAGCTTAATGGAGCTTATGTAGGGCAACCTGTTTTAGATGCGAAAGGAGTTATGGGACAAATTATTGATATTGGTCCAATAACCAGTACGGTTTTACTTATTTCCGACTCTAAAAGCGCTGTTCCCGTCCGAAATAATCGCACAGGGGAGCGAGCAATTCTTGTAGGAACAAATGATATAGAGGAGTTGTCTTTAATTAATTTACCAAAAACTTCTTCAATTCATCCTGGTGATGTGTTAGTCACGTCAGGTTTAGATAGGCATTATCCTGAAGGTTATCCCGTAGGGCTTGTAGAAGAAGTTAATAGTATTCCTGGTGAAGATTTTGTCAAAGTTAAAGTAAAGCCTGTTGCTTTACTGAATAGGAATCGATTAGTTTTATTAATATGGCCTGATGTAGAACAAGAGCAATTGACAGCACAAATTAATAAGCGTTTAAATGCGAAGGAGACCATGTAATGAAAAACCTTCGTCTTCGCTTAGGCTTGAGTTTTATTGTAGCTCTCCTTTTATCTATCTTGCCTATGCCTGAATTAATTTCTGCTTTTCGTCCGCCATGGGTTTTATTACTTGTTCTTTACATAGAATATTTTTTGCCAGGTAATTTTAAATTGACCACATTATTATTTGTGGGTTTATTATTGGATGTGCTGCTTGCTACAGTGATTGGGGAGCACTCTTTTGCATTACTTTTAGTCACCTGGATTGCATCAAGTAAATCAAGACGGTTTCAATTCTTTTCAATGATGCAGCAAATCTTTTTAATTGGATTCTTCTGCTTATTATACCAATCAATTATTTCTTTAATTGCGGTACTTTTAGGTTTTAATTACAGTATATTCGCACCATTTGCTAGTGCTATAGTAAGCATGTTTCTCTGGCCATGGATCCGTCTCCTTGGCCAGGATAATTTATTAAATCGTTTGGCTTATCGATAAATCCCATAGAGCACACAGCATAGGTAGTCCTGTGTGTATTTTTCGGGGGCTATTTTCGTTCAAAATACGCCAAATATAACCTTTTCATGGTAGAGGTGACCTATTACAGTATAGGTTTGTTTTGTTGTATTCCTAAATTTTCCCTAAAATTTGTGATTTTTGAGAAAGGCATCATATTCTAGCTAGAGTTATTGCTTATCGGTGTCGATAATCTTATATTCGCCAGGCTGTAAGTTACCTAATTGCCAGTCACTTATGCGATGTCGTACTAATCTTAAAGTAGGAAATCCAATCGCAGCAGTCATTTTTCGTATTTGATGGTTTTTTCCTTCACTTAAAATAATTTCTAGCCAACTCGTAGGAATATTTTTTCTAAATCGAATTGGTGGATTACGTGACCAAAGCTTGGGCTCATCAATGAGCTTGGCTCCAGCAGGCAAAAAAGTAATGTCTTTAAGAACTAGACCATTTCTAAGAATTTCTAAATCTTCGTCACAAGGTGTTCCTTCGATTTGAACCCAATAATATTTTCTTTTGTTGAATTTAGGATGGGTCAATTTATGTTGCAGTGCTCCATCATTAGTTAATAAAAGTAATCCTTCGCTATTTTTATCCAATCGTCCTGCTGCATAAAAATTAGGTATTTTAATAAAAGTAGCTAATGTGTGTTCATTCTCTTCACCTGAAAATTGGCTTACTACGCCATAAGGTTTATTAAATAATAATATTTGAGGCATAACATCTTTCTTAAAAGTTGAAAAAGCTTAATAGTAGGTTGTATATGAATTACGAGCAATAGATCTCTAGCATCACTTTGTCTTTTATATCGATTGCTATTTAAAAGAGCTGCCTGTCTTTTTTTGCTCAGCAACGAAATAAGATAAAAGTAGCTGAACCTGAAGTTGAGGTAATAAATCTCAATGAGAATCAAATTAAAATTTAAGCGTTATTAAAATAGGGCAAGGGTTAAAAAACCATAATTCATTGTTTTTGTAGGTTAATTATTATACAATCACACGAAAATTGCCTTGTAGTGAAAATAAATGATGAAATATGCTTTTTTAGTTTCTATATTTTTCTGTCAGGTTTCTTATGCTATGACTCATTTAGTAATGGTTGGTGATGAAAAAGTAGAAATTAAACAAATCGTAGGTAGAGGAAAAACCTTTGTACATTTACATTATAACGAACAAACGGCTTTAAAGGCAGCGCAAGCGGTTATAAAGCATGAGGGAGGAAGTCTTATAACTTTAGTTCATTCTGGAGGTAGGAATATAGTCTTTCATCTTAATAATAAGCGTTATGAGTTTGATCCAAATCGTATTTTTACTGATAAGGGAATTAAGACTACACTTACATCATTAAGCCAGTATAGTCCCCAAGCTCATCAGGAGGTAAATAAGTTAGCTAGTAAAATTAAGCAGTTGTTGCCTGAGGGTAAAGTAGTTGCCGTACATAATAATTCATCATATTCACTGAAGGATTATTTACCGGGAAAACCACTCGAAAAAGATGCTCAGGCTTTGCATATGCTTCCTGAAAATTATTATCGAAATTTCTATTTAGTAACCAAAATTAGTGATTTTCTTCGTTTAAAAAGTAAAGGTTATAACGGGGTCTTACAAAAGCCATCAGCGACAGATGATGGCTCATTATCCATTTATTTAGCTAAAAATGACTACATCAATGTTGAGGCTGGTTATGATCAATTGATGGAACAGATTAAAATGTTGCAACATGCATAAGCATTTGCCCAAAAATTGTTTTTGAGGCAAAGATTAAAGATACTAGAAAAAAGAATATTTATCGTTTAAAACTACATCTTCATTGCGTTATCTATCTTATTTATTTCATGGAATTCGCGGTGAACTAGAGATGTTTTATACTGATGGAAATAAACTAGTTATACAAAATGTGTATTATATTATCTAAATGCTGCATCATTATCTTAAGCTGCAAATTAAATAAAATCATGCTTGGGATTCCAAGTTATCACATGCTATTATTGAAGCCTCTCTAAATTTACGGAGTTGTCAATGACATACGATAAAATCAAAGTGCCTTCACATGGTGAAGCTATTACTGTAGCTGCTGATCTATCTCTTCGTGTACCCAATAATCCTATAATTCCTTTTATTGAGGGAGATGGTATTGGTGTTGATGTGACGCCCCCTATGATTCGAGTTGTTGATGCTGCGGTTGCAAAAGCATATGGTGACAAGAGAAAAATTGCCTGGATGGAAGTATATGCGGGTGAAAAAGCAACTAAAGTATATGGCGCAGATCAATGGTTACCTAAAGAAACATTGGATGCAATGAAAAAAT
Organism: Legionella santicrucis; assembly: GCF_001468135.1. Taxonomy (GTDB): domain Bacteria; phylum Pseudomonadota; class Gammaproteobacteria; order Legionellales; family Legionellaceae; genus Legionella; species Legionella santicrucis. The sequence continues at coordinate 18,384 of NZ_LNYU01000027.1, forward strand.
ATGTGGTTTCAATTAAGGGTCCCTTGACCACTCCAGTAGGTGGTGGAATTCGCTCCTTAAATGTAGCTATTCGCCAAGAAATGGATCTTTTTACTTGTTTACGTCCGATTCGTTATTTCGATGGTGTTCCAAGCCCAGTTAAAGAGCCCTGGAAAACGGATATGGTGATTTTTAGAGAGAATTCAGAAGATATTTATGCAGGTATCGAATGGCAAGCAGATACTCCAGAAGTTAAAAAGGTGATTGAATTCTTGATAAAAGATATGGGTGTCAAAAAAATCCGCTTTCCTGAGCATTGTGGAATAGGAATTAAGCCCGTTTCGAAAGAAGGAACTACTCGTTTAGTAAAGGCAGCAATTCAATATGCAATTGATAATGATCGTCATACTGTAACCTTAGTCCATAAAGGTAATATTATGAAGTTTACCGAAGGTGCGTTTAAAGAATGGGGCTATGAAGTTGCGCGCGATGTTTTTGGCGCCAAAGAGCTTGATGGTGGACCTTGGATGGAATTCAAGAATCCTAAAACAGGCAAGCAAATTGTAGTCAATGATGTCATTGCAGATGCGTTTTTACAGCAAATTCTTTTAAGACCTGAAGACTATAGTGTCATTGCTACTTTGAATTTGAATGGCGACTATATCTCTGATGCCTTGGCCGCTCAAGTTGGTGGTATTGGTATTGCTCCTGGCGCTAACATAAGTGACAAAGTCGCAGTATTTGAAGCAACTCATGGAACAGCACCAAAATATGCGGGTAAGGATAAAGTAAATCCTGGCTCAATAATTTTGTCTGCCGAAATGATGTTACGGCATATGGGCTGGAATGAGGCAGCTGATTTAATTATCAAAGGCATGGAAGGTGCCATAGAAGCTAAAACAGTAACTTATGACTTTGAACGTGGTATGACTGGTGCAACTTTGGTAAGTAGCTCTGGCTTTGGTGATGAAATAATTAAGCATATGTAGTTTTACGTAGCTATTGTATGAGCTGAGTTTAGGGCTATAGTGAAATGGCCTGGGACAGGGGAAAGAGAGTCCAGGATTTTTCACTACCCTAAGTAGTAATTTGTGATAGTGGTTTCATAATGAATGGTATCTAATCAATATGTTTTTCATTATTCCAATGGCTTTTTTTTCATTAAAATTAGCAGTTTTTACTGGCCAAAAGCGCGCAGGGAGTCTATAAAAATAGTATAGAGGTTGTATGTTATGAGCGGACAAAATCTAGAGGAAATTGTAAGGCATAGAGTTACTGAGCCAGAAATGAGCTCAGAAATCAAAGTGCCTAGAAAGTACAAAGTTGTGTTGCTCAATGATGATTATACACCAATGGATTTTGTGGTGGATGTTCTGAAACATTTTTTTCACCTCAGTGAGGAAATAGCGGTTCAGATAATGCTGCAAGTTCATTTTCAAGGAAAAGGCGTGTGTGGGGTATTTACACGAGATATTGCAGAAACAAAAGTAGCTTTGGTAAATGAATACGCCAGACGAAATCAGCATCCATTGCTATCAAGCATGGAACCCGAGTAATTGCTGTGGGCTGAAGAGGAGCAACGACAATGTTAAATAAAGAACTTGAATTTACCTTGAACCTAGCTTTCAAGGAAGCAAAAGAAAAGCGTCATGAATTTATGACAGTTGAGCATTTGCTGTTGTCTTTGCTTGATAATCCATCAGCTGGAAGTGTATTGCAGGCATGTGATGCAAATATTGAAGCATTACGCCGAGATCTGATTGAATTTATTGATGAAACTACTCCTAGAATTCCTGAAGATGAAGTAGATAGAGAAACTCAACCAACGCTTGGTTTTCAACGAGTGCTGCAACGTGCTGTTTTTCATGTACAATCTGCAGGAAAAACAGAGGTAACCGGAGCAAATGTTTTAGCAGCTATTTTTAGTGAACAAGAAAGTCAAGCTGTTTATTTCTTACGTCGCGAGAATATTACACGACTTGATGTAATTAATTATATTTCGCATGGTGTTTCTAAGTATCAAAATAATGACATGCATGAAAACATGAATTCTATGGAAGATGAGATGGGGGCATCAGAGGGTAATGAATCACCTCTTGAAAGTTATTGTACGAATCTTAATAGACGTGCGAAACAAGGTAAAATTGATCCTTTAATCGGGCGACATGAAGAAGTTCAACGCACTATTCAAGTGTTGTGCCGACGCAGAAAGAACAATCCTTTACTTGTGGGTGAAGCAGGAGTTGGTAAGACTGCAATTGCTGAAGGATTAGCTCGGCGTATTGTTGATGGCGAAATACCTGATGCTATTCGTGATTGTATTGTTTACTCGCTTGATTTAGGGGCATTACTAGCGGGAACAAAATATCGCGGTGATTTTGAAAAACGATTAAAAGCTGTATTAAAACAACTCAGCCAACAAGAGGGTGCTGTTTTGTTCATTGATGAAATTCATACCATTATTGGAGCTGGTGCAGCTTCCGGTGGTGTTATGGATGCTTCTAATTTGATTAAGCCTTTGTTAGCAAACGGCGAATTGAAATGTATAGGATCTACTACTTATCAAGAATACCGGGGTATCTTTGAAAAAGATAGAGCCTTGGCACGACGGTTTCAAAAAATTGATATTCCTGAACCTACAGTTGATGAAACTTTTGAAATCTTGAAAGGATTAAAAGGTCGTTTGGAAGAGCACCACGGAGTAAAATTCACGATACCAGCTTTAAAAGCAGCGGCAGAATTGTCAGCAAAATACATTAATGATAGGTTTTTACCAGATAAAGCAATTGATGTTGTTGATGAAGCGGGTGCATATCAAAATTTATTAACAGCTAGTAAGCGTAAAAAAATAATTAGTGTTACTGAAATTGAAAGTGTAGTTGCAAAAATTGCGCGTATCCCTATTAAGAAAGTATCCGCCCGCGATAAAGATACATTACGTAATTTAGAACGTGATTTGAAACTTTTAGTTTATGGACAAGATCAAGCAATCACTGCATTGGCTTCCGCAATTAAATTAGGTCGCTCTGGACTTAGAGATCCACAAAAACCAGTCGGTTGCTTCTTATTTGCTGGCCCAACAGGTGTTGGAAAGACTGAGGTAACTCGACAATTAGCTAATGTTTTAGGGATCGAACTGTTGCGTTTTGATATGTCTGAATATATGGAAAAACACACGGTTTCTCGATTAATTGGCGCTCCTCCAGGATATGTAGGATATGATCAAGGGGGATTACTCACAGAAGCAGTTACCAAAAACCCACATGCGGTACTTTTGCTTGATGAAATTGAGAAAGCACATCCTGATGTGTTTAATTTACTGTTACAAATAATGGATCATGGTACTTTAACTGATACAAATGGCCGTCAAGCAGATTTTAGGCACATTATTCTAGTAATGACTTCCAATGCAGGGGCGGGAGAGATGGTGCGTAACTCCATTGGTTTTTCACAACAAGACAACAGTAATGATGGGCTTGAAGTCATTAAAAAGCAATTTAGCCCGGAGTTTAGAAATAGACTTGATGCAATCATTAACTTTGCTCCATTGGATGCAGTAACTATAGGTCTAGTTGTTGATAAATTTATTATGGAATTAGATGAACAACTTAGCCACAAAGGGGTGACCTTTACTGTGGATAAAATGGCACGCGAATGGTTGATTGAACATGGCTATGATAAAGTAATGGGTGCTCGCCCTATGGCTCGACTCATTCAAGAAAATGTGAAAAAACCTCTTGCTGATGAACTTCTTTTTGGTAAGTTGATGCATGGTGGTCACGTCACTTTAAAAGTAAAAGATGGTAAATTGCACTTTGATAGCCACGATCATCGTGAGGGTGTTTTTTAAATGACGTTATCGGTGATAATAATAACTAAAAACGAAGAGCAGAATATCAGAAGGTGTTTAGAGTCAGTACAATTTGCTGATGAAGTTATAGTATTAGATTCAGGAAGTACGGATAACACAGTTGCTATCGCAAAAGAATATACAAATGATGTTTATTCTACAGACTGGCCTGGTTATGGGGCTCAAAAGCAGCGTGCTTTATCAAAAGCACACTGTGATTGGGTATTGAATCTTGATGCAGATGAATCAGTAAGCCAAGAATTGCAACAAGAAATAATACAGGCTATGGCTTCTGACTCAGCAGATGCTTTTAGGGTTGCAATTCAAATGTATTTTTACAATCATCCTTTAAAGTATTCTTCCAGTCCTAAACGACATGCTCGTCTTTTTAAACGGGCTAACGCCCATTTCAGCGAAGATATAGTACATGAAAAAATAGTTCTTCCAGAGGATGCTCGTATTGGTAAAATAAAAAGTCCGATTATGCACCATTCATTTAAAGATGTAAGTCATGTGCTTTATAAATTAAATAAATACTCATCTTATAGTGCAAAAACATATATTGCAAAGCAAAAAAGGGCAAGCTTGAGTAAGACATTAGCTAGTACTCTATGGATGTTTTTTAGATGTTATGTCGTACAACGAGGATTTTTGGATGGCAAAAGAGGCTTTTTATTTGCTGTATTTAATGCGCAAGGCACTTTTTATCGTGGTATTAAGCAAATATATCAAGACAAAAATTTAGATCAATTACCATCTTTAGCTCAAAATGCAGAGGAGCTAATTTGAGAGAGTTTTTTTCGGAAGAAAAAATTAATTTATTAGCCCCAATTCTTATTGTTTTATTGGTTTTTTCTATTCCTATTAGCTCCAGTATCAAATCAATTTTGATGGTTCTTAGCTTGTTGGCTATAGTGCTTACACCCTATTATAGACAATATTTATACAGTGCTTTTAACACATTATGGGCGCGCGCAGCATTGGTTTTTTTTCTTTATATTATTATTGCATGTTCTTGGTCTGATGCACCTTTAGTAATCCGTTATAATACGATTGATAAGTATTCTAAATTAATTTTTTTACCAATTCTTGCAGTAGCTTTTATTCAGCCCAGAACAAGACAATGGGTTTTAGATAGTTATATATCTGTGATGTTATTAACTTGTATACTTTCTATTTTGAAAGCAAGGAATCTTTTGGAGTTGAACAATGTTTCTGATCCTGGAGAAGTATTTTATAATCATATAATTACCGGATATATGGTGGCTTTAGGTGTTTATCTGGCAGGATTGCAGGTTTTTAAAGCTGATGTGAGTTTATCACGCCGTCTTTTTTCCCTAAGCATGTTTTTTTTAGGAAGTTATCAAATTCTATTTTTAAATACGGGAAAAACGGGTTATTTGATATACGCACTTTTAATGACAATGCTTATGCTACAGAAAATGTCTTTGAAAAAAGCAATAGCAGGGGTGGTGCTGTTTTTTTGCATAATTCTTTTAACTTATACTCTAAGTCCTAGGATGCAACTAACAACCCATACGTTGCTGAATGATATTCAATCATTGCAACAGCATCAGGAGAATAATTCTTTAGGATTTAGAATACAGTTTCATCAATATGCAGAATCATTATTTAAAGAGCATCCTCTTATAGGTATTGGTACTGGTGGGTTTCCATACCGTTTTTCATTGGAACAACCTATACCAGCATGGGGGAAAAAATTAAATGAGCCCCATGGCCAGTATTGGTTAACGCTCGCTGAACAAGGTTTAATTGGTATTACACTTTTATTCTTATTCTTAGGTACCTTATTTATTACTTTTTTCAAGCTTAAAGAAACGAAACCTATTCTTTTAGGTTTGTTAATTTCTTTTTGTTTTTCGTCATTTACAGATACGGTATTTTGCTATTCAACAGTAGGTTATTTATTAATTATTTTTAGCGCGTTATGTTTTGGTGAGCTAATAGAAATGCGTTGATAAAGAATTAGAGATCAGATAATTGAATGGGCCAAAGATGATAAAAATGCTGCACTGGTCCATTTCCTAAACCCACGCTTTTATCTTTAGCAGCTTGAATTGCATTAAATAAATAAGTTTTTGCAATACTACAAGCATCAATTAAATCAATTTTTTGAGCGAGGCAGGCTGTAATTGCAGCCGAAAGAGTACAACCAGTACCATGAGTATTTAAGGTATTTATTCTTGGACTTATGAACCAATGGGACTTGCCATGAGATTCTATGAGTAAGTCATTGGAGTTTATTGAATTTAAATGACCACCTTTTAACAAAACATTTTTAGGGCCAAATTCTAACAATTTTTGTCCTACAGATAACATTTCCTCTTCTGATTGTGCAGTAAGTCCGGTAAATGTAGCTGCTTCAGGAATATTGGGAGTAATTAGGGTTGCCAGAGGCATAAGTGAGGTGATCAATGCATCAATAGCTTCAGGTAATAATAAAGGATCACCGCTTTTAGCAAGAGTCACAGGATCGATAATAATAGGGATATTTATTGCTTTTCTTTTAAGAAATGAAGCAACTAATTGAATAATCTCACTATTGAATAGCATGCCTATTTTGATGCTATCAGGTCTAATATCATCAAATAGCGCATTTAATTGATCTTCTATACTTTGCAGTGGCAAGGTATAACAATTTCTGACACCACGTGTATTTTGTATGGGTAGTGCTGTCAGTACAGTCATACCATAACAGCCTAAGGCAGAAAAAGTTTTAAGATCAGCTTGAATGCCTGCACCACCAGAACCATCAAATCCTGCAATTGATAAAGCTTTGTATTGCATGTAACTACGTCACCTACCAAGCTGCAATTTTTTCTTCAGGTCGCAAAGAGCATTCTTCGGAAATGGAACCGTCGTTACATACAACAAAACCAGTAGTATTATAAGTAGTGACGACTCCTCCTTTCCATAAGCAGCAGCCTCTAAACAGTTGTAAATCCATTACTGCATGGGGAGTACAATAACATGCGGAATAAAATCCATTTTTGCAGACAAGCCGACCGGCAGAGGAATCACAGTAACTAACACCACCCATTTGACTGCAGCAACCAGATACATATCCAGACTGCGAACCTGATTGAGCATATGTAGGCGAGGTAAGCAAACAAAATAGACTGGCATAAAATAAATTTTTAAATGATAGCATCTGATTTCTCTTATTATTTTTTAATTTTAGGATAGCATATTGGTTTAAAAATTATTAGATAAAACCAAAATTATCTCTAGGAAATTAGGGTAAAGTTTTAATAAATAACTGGTTGCAAAACCTGCTAAAAGGCCAAATAAATGCGCCTCCCAGGATACCCCCTTTTTTTTAGGAAAAATTCCAAAGAATATACCCGCAAAATAGTACAGACTAATCATACCTAAGATAAAGGTTGTTAAGGTACCATTTTGATAGATATTACTGACTAAGAGGCCCCAATAGCCGGTAATTAAACCACTTGCACCCACATGTAAACCTGGTTTGGCAAAACACCAAATAGCAATACCACTTAATAAGGTAATCATTAGGGTCACAAAAAGAAAGTAGTTTAACCCATTAATTAAAATAAAATTACTTAGGACCGCCAAGGGAATAGAGTTAAAAAAGATATGATTGAAATCTGCGTGTAAGAGTGGTGCAAAAAGAATACCCGGCAGGCCGCGAATACGCCTGGGGATAATTCCCAACAATAAAATTCTTCTGTAAATAAAGTGACTTACCAAAAAGAAAAACCAAGGAATTAAAAGAATAATAGTTAGGATTGAACTATTATTTTGTGTTTGGATGATAATTAACTCAAGACTATTATTTAATTCTTCAAGCATATATTACTCTTGTATTTGTGTGACCTCACAAGTCAGATTTCCTACTGCTAAGCGAACATTTATTGTATCGCCCACATGTACTTGATCGCTCGAAAGCAGTACTTTACTTTTTTGGGTTGCAATCGCGTATCCTCTATCTAGAGTTGCTAATGGACTCACTGCATGCAAAGTAGACAGTTGTGTGCTTAATTGATATTTAAGCTGGTTTAATTTAGTGTGCATGAGCTGGATTAATTGTGTTGAAAGTTGTTGTAAACTAAGTTGAATTCGGGAAATTTGTGTTTTGGGGTTTCTTGCTTTTAGATTATTTGTATACAGATGTAAATGATGTTTTTTTTGTTTAATGATGTAGCTCATGTGCGAAATAAGTTGTCTTTCTAAATAATCTGTGGTTTGCCAGTAGTGAGAAATGGCCTTTTGTGGCGATGATATTTTATCCATTAAATGATGTAGTTTTATTTGATATTTTTGCAAAAAACGATGCATTGCGTCCTGCAAACGTGCTATTGCATGATTTAATAATTTGAATAATTCATGACAATCAGGAGTTGCAGCAATAGCTGCTGCTGTTGGGGTTTCTGCTCTATAATCCGCAACAAAGTCAGCAATGGTAAAATCAGTTTCATGTCCTACTCCAGATACAATTGGAATAGAGCTGCTTGCAATTTGACGGGCTAATCGCTCATCGTTAAATGCCCATAAATCCTCAAGACTTCCACCACCACGAGCAAGAAGAAGGACATCACTACGCTTCTCTCTATTGGCACACTGTAGCGCTTGGATTAATTGTTGTGCCGCTCCGGCTCCTTGAACTTCACTGGGGTAGATTAAGACGTGGGCTAAAGGAAATCGTCGTGCAAGTGTTGATAATATATCACGAATTGCAGCTCCAGTGGTTGACGTAATTATCCCAATAGTACGTGGCATAGAGGGAATAGGGGATTTGTTTATTGAAGCAAATAATCCTTCGGCAGCCAATTTATTTTTTAATTCTTCAAAACGTTGATACAGCGCTCCTAGACCTGCTTCGGTAACTTGCTCTACGATCAATTGATAATCACCACGTGCTTCGTACAAACTCAATCTCCCGCCTATAATGACATGTTGGCCATCAGATAACTTATTTGTAGGTGGGCTGTGGCGGTTTTTAAAATAGACACAGCGAATTTGGGCATTATTGTCCTTTAAAGTAAAATAATAATGTCCAGATACAGGTTTACTTAGATTTGAAAGTTCTCCTTCGACGTAAACTATGCCCAGTTCATTTTCAAGATAGCTTTTTACCTGGCGGTTAAGTTGGCTTACTGTGAGTATCGCACTTGATGTTTTCATAAACTAAAGCGGTTCCATAGTGAAAGTATAAAAGAGCCAAATTGTAAAATACAGGCATTAGTTTTGTCATACAGGAATTTTTTTACATTTTATAATGCATTTTATATTATCAAAATCAGGCAGCAAAATTTATAATTGCTATCGCAATACAGGAGTATCTTGGCAAATATTATAAGAATAAGCTATCATTCTCGTTCTAAAAATATAAATAAAAAATAAAATGAATTCTGCACAAAATAGAAAATTAAGTTTTTTTATATCTTTTTGGCTCTCTCTCGTGACAATGAGTTTAGTGGGGTGTGTTGACTTATCCGGCGGTAGAGCCTCCGTTAAAAAGCCAATACCTAAGTCTTCTCAACCTACAATGGCTCAATCCAGCAAACAACCTGCAAAAAAAGCAGTTAAGACGAGTAAGTCCCAACCTTACAAAGGCGAAGTACACACGATGTTGGGTGGTCTTGGATTGTTTAGTACAGGAATGAGAACACTCAGCGACACTGTAGTGGATGAGTGTAATATTAAAGCGCCTAGTGATATGTGGTATAATGCGGGTAATGTGACACGTAAAATTGTTTCTTATTATCAAACACATAAAGTACATAGGCCTATTATTCTCGTAGGTCATTCTTTAGGTGCAAATGAGCAAATCAAGGTTGCTCGTAATCTTAATAAAGTTGGCATTTCAGTTGATTTATTAGTTACTGTTGATGCAGTGTCACAAACGATTGTTCCTCCTAACGTAAAGCATGCAATGAATTTTTATAAGCCTAGTTTTGTCCCTATGTTTAGTGGTTTAAGGCTTAAGGCTGTCGATCCTGAAAAAACGCATATTGATAATATTAATGTAACCGAGGTAAAAGGAATATCAGTGAATCATTTCACTATTGATAAAGATCCTATTGTACAAGCTATGATAATGAAAGAAGTGAAAAAGGTGTTGAGTAATGCAAATAAAGCAAATGGATAAAGACCATTGTCCTCGTGTCTGTGTTATAGGAGCAGGTCCAAGTGGGCTTGCTGCAATTAAAAATTTGCAAGAACAGGGTGTAAAAAATATCACCGTTTTTGAAAAATGTAACCAAATTGGTGGTAACTGGATTTATGATGAAGAAAATGCTCATTCCAGTATTTATGAGACGACCCATATTATCAGTTCAAAGCGTTGGTCTGAGTTTGAAGATTTTCCAATGCCACATCATTATCCTGATTATCCTTCTCATCGATTGGTTTTAGACTACTTCCAAAGTTATGCGGATCACTTTAATTTAATTAAGTACATTCGCTTTAATACCCAAGTTTTAAATGCGGTACCCATTAATCAAAATCAATGGAAGGTAGTTTTCGAAAACGCGCAGGGTACTGGTGAAGAATATTTTGATTATTTATTAGTGGCTAATGGACATCATTGGGATCCTGTTTTGCCCGAATATCCCGGCGAATTTTCTGGTCAGATCCTTCATTCTCACCAATATAAAAAGGCCTCTATATTTAAAGGACAGCGTGTTTTAGTGGTAGGAGGGGGCAATTCTGCCTGTGATATTGCTGTCGAAATAGCAAGAGTTTCACCTAATACGTGTATCAGTATGCGTAGAGGGTATCATATTTTTCCTAAATTTGTATTTGGAAAGCCTACCGATGACGCTGTGGCAAAAATCCGATGGATGCCTTCTTGGTTGCGACAGAAAATTTTGAGTTTTTTTGCACGTATTCTTCAAGGTCGCTATGCAAAATATAAATTAATGAAGCCAGATTGTGGTCCCTTAGAAATTCATCCAACTATTAATACAGAGCTTCTTTATTTTATTCGTCATGGAGAAATATTTCCTCGCCCAGGAATGACCCATTTTGACGGCAAACGAGTATATTTTACTGATGGTAAATTCGAAGAATTTGATACAATCATTTTTGCTACAGGTTATAAAATAAGTTTTCCTTTTCTTGATAGGGTAGTAGCTGATTTTAGTAATTCTACTAAGATCCCGCTTTATCGGAAAATGATGCATCCTAATTTTGATACACTTTATTTTATTGGTTTATGTCAACCGCAAGGATGTATTTGGCCATTGGCTGATTATCAATCAAAAATTGCAGCACGCATTATTATGGGTACTTTGAAACGTCCCGAGAATCTACATGAAAAGATAGAGCTTGAAATGAATAAACCTCATTACCGGTTTAAATCACATATTCGACATGCTTTGGAAGTAGATTATCATAAATTTCGTCGAGAGCTCATGGACATGTTAGAAGCATAACTGAATAAACATGCGCGGAATGGCGCTAACTTGATAAGTTTAATTATGCCTGCATTATTGTGTCAATATTGTGGTAATAGGTCACTGGTGATTAGCAAAAACCAAAGATTTTTTCCCGGAGAAATGATCCATCAAAATCTGCGAGCAAACATCAAAGGC
>NZ_LNYU01000028.1 GCF_001468135.1 Legionella santicrucis
ACCAAATAAAAAAAGGACTACTTAAAAACTATCTTGTCAATGAACTACAAAATCCTTCTGTCTTGATGAGTTTTTCGTAAGTCCTGAATTTGTACTTTCTAAATGATACAGCATCTCCTACCTGTTATTTCGTTCAGACCACTCAACCTAAAATAAAATGTTTTTCTGTAGTTATCGTCATATCACTACACCTATTTAGATGACTGATTTAAGTTTATTCGATACAATGCGCATTTTTTCAGCAAGTCCAATAGAGTTTTATTAATCGGTTAAGGAAACATACCTATGAAGTCTCAAAAGGAAATCAATTCATCCGTAGAGCAGCTCTTTGAACAATCAAATACAAAAAAAATAGAAGAGATTCTTAAAACGCATAAAAAACTTTTGCAAATTAAAGAGGCGCTCAACAACATCATTGACTCCATGATCAGCAACCCCAGTATCCTCTCACAAGCAGCACGATACTGGAATGAAGTCCCATTATGGCAAAAAATAAGTTTTGGTGTGTTATTGGTTGCTCCTGCATTTTTTATTGGAATATTTGTCCATGTGGCAGTTCTAACTACTTTAAGTTTGGTTGCCTTGTGTGCTTATGCTGTGAGTAGTTACCTTCTTGATGATCATTTTGCAGATCATTCAGCGAATTTAGACAAATTAAAACAGGGTATTGCAAGTCTTGGAACACTGCTTTCATCGATGGTTGAGTTGCTTGATCTGTTAAATAAGCAATTCGCTGAACAAATACAGAAATTCAAAGACAACAACAGCCTATTATCCAGCCAAATTGAATCCCTCGATAATCAAGTTGATGAGCTCAATCAGCAAATCGAGAAATTTAAAGCAACCCAACAAAAACTGCATCAAATCCAAATGGAACTCGAAAAGGAATCAAAGCGACTTAAAATGGAAAACCAGGAGCAATCGAAATTAATCCAGGCAAGCCAAGTTCAATTAGAAGAGGTAACGAGCGAATACCAACAAAATCAGATCAAACTTTCGACTCAAATTGTTGATTTAACCGAATCAAAAACAAAAATCGAACAAGAATTGGAACGTTTACGCAAATGTATTGTCATATTTCAAAAAACAACTGAAAAGCTTACTTCCACTTTGTCAATGAATCAAGAACAACAAACAGCTTTTGTACAAAGAATTAATGAATTTATTTCTGATAAAGAAAATCGCTTAGAACATGTTGTTGGAACGATATCTCATAGTGCAGATGCTCTATCTCAAACAAAGGATGAATACAAAATATCTATTGAACGTCATAAACAATTGGTTGACCAATATGAGCTTCTGGTCAAGCGATATGAGTCAATCGTGCTCCAAATGGAGCAGAAAGCAGAGAGCTCTAAGACTAAAACAGAAAAAAGCAAAGCATTAACCCAGTTTGGTTTGTATTCTGTTAATGGCCTTGGCTCTTCTCTACATCCACAGGAAGAACACCACATCCCTCTTGTCATTGAGGTGATGTAAGAGGATTAAGCTGATAAATCAAAGAGATTTTTTATTTCATCGATTAGTACACAGGGCTATCACAAGAGTGTATAGCCCAACTTCTTAAGAAAGAAGTTGTGATAGACTGGCTTCATACTCTCCTTTACATAAATAAGATGAGTTCAATAATTATTGCAAATACCCAAACCTATTGAATATAAATCCAGGGAATCGTCTGTTTTCTATGCACTTATCTGTTGTATTAAGAACGAATAATTTTATCCTATGTAACGGAGGATTCTGTTATCCCACAGGGTTATCCCCAGAAAATGTGGATAAAGAATGAGATAAAAGGGGTTTATAGACATGATTTATCAATGCGATCTATCAATCATGTCTATAAACAGCTTTTATAGACATGATCTATAAACCAGATTGATCTACCGCTTTATATAAGGGGGTTTATAAATAGGGTTTTATTAAAACATCGCGAATCTATTTTTAAACCTGTTGTAGCCTGATCTAAAAGAGGCTTATAGACCCCTTTTAATAATAAACCTTAAAAAGGGGTCTAACAGTAGTTAGTAGTAATTAATCACTATTACTACTAACTTATTTTAATAACCAACCGAGCTGATTCAATAATTACCAATTTAAAAATTAACATGGATAAAAACCACCTTATTTTAAATATATTTTTATATCTAAAAATGGTTTACTGTTTGACTAAATTAATACTACTTGCAAATGAAAGTGAGGGTGATTTTAACGTACCCATATGATTAACTAATTTTATTTCTTCACCATAAGGTCCTATGAACCGTATTTATAAACCCCTTTGATCTTCATCAATCTATTGCATCCATATTTGTTTCAACAACCAAAACTCATAAGAAAGACAATTTTTGTTTGAAAAACTATTTACAACAACGGAAACAATATTGTAGTATTTAATTTAAATTTGTTTCAATCGACAAGGAAGATAAAGTGGATGTTTCCCAAATAAAAATTAGTGAGCTATCTAGACTTACTGATATTAATAAAACCTTGATCAGCCGCTATTTTAAAGAAGCCTCTGACATGTCAGTTACTAGAATTAATGATAGAATTGTAGGCTTGTCTCCTGAAGCAGCGACCGAGTTTTTATTAGAACATGGGAAAGATTACTTTAGAAAAGGCGGTGTTATATTAACTGCAAATTTGTGTGGGGGTGTTGGAAAAACTACCGGAACCTATTCTTTGAGCGCCTCTGCTCGTAGAATTCATACTCGCGAAGATCCCATTGTTATTATTGACACGGATTCACAAGGCAGTTTTACTGGAACGGTATGTGGTGCTCCCGCTGAAGATGACGAACTTATTTTAATTGATTTTCTTGAAGGAAAAGCAAAAATTGAAAACATACTAACTGATGTTGGTAATAATGTTTGGTTTGTTAAATCAAATTTAAACCAAGCGTATATAGATAAGGTTTTGTCAAAACCTTCAGATATTAAAAAAGGGATGCTCAATTTTTACAACGAGATATTTAGGCATTTGGGCGAGAACACAAAAATATTTCAAGATCATACACCTCAACTATCCAGTGTTTTTGCCTCTAGTATATGTGCTATTTCTCAGTTAAATCCTCAATTATTAAGATCTGTAATTATACCTATGCGAAGTGATGATTATGCAATTAATGGTGCTGAAAAAATATTAAATGAAATTACGGAATTACAAGAAACTTTTAATTTAGAGCGTAATATTGATATTCATTGTTATTTTTCTAGTATTGATCGTCGCATATCTACCACAAGCGAAGCCATTAAAGGGGCTAAGAAGAAAGATGCCATAATTCATCATTTATGCCCCGTGGTAATACGCTATTGCTCTGAAATTCCTAAGAGTATTCAAAAATCAAATAATGTTTATAGCTCAGGTAAATCTAATAATGCAGCAGAAGATTATCAGGATTTGCTTCAATATATATTTAGTTATGCAAAAGAAGCTGAGGTTGCATAAAAATGGCAAGACTGGACGACTTGTTACCTGAATTAAAGAATGATACCTCATCTCAAATACAATCAAAAAAAAATGAGCCAAGCATTCCATCTGGGAAAAAAAGAAGAGCTTGGTTGGTTGATAGTATTGATGATATAACACCAGTCCAAGGAAAGGGGTCTATGAACCATATTCATAAACCAGGATTGTCGTTGAATGTTTCTAGAATTGATGCTTCAACTACAAAGGGGTCTATGAATCAGGTTTATAAGCCTGAGTCGTTGTGCTTTGCGGATTTACGAAGCAATCCACTACAGTTATTTCGATTTTTATTTGAATTAGCGCAAAGAGCAGAAGATAATTATAAAACTCCAAGAGTAAAGCTTCGAGATATGATGCTTAATATTAATATCTCAAAAGATTCTGCAAGAACAGCTCTTAGGTTTTTACTGAAGCAAAAATTTATAGAGAGAATAGAATTTCAACCTGGACATTTAGGTTGGTCAAGATATCAATTAAATGAGAATATTTGTAATGAACTGGAAAAGGCAATCTCAAAGGGTGTTATAGACCCCTTTGGGAGCGGTGGTAATAGAATGATAGAAAGCACCAATTCATTAGTAACTGATTTTTTGGATCCTTGGGATGATATAGATTTTAGTTCTCTTGAACTAATAGGGTTTAATAAAAAACATTTATTACAAATTAAAAATAAGACAACTCCCGATATAGCTCAAGAATCTATAAATCATTTCGCATATTCATTAAAATATAATAAGAAAACCAAGGAATATCCAAATCCATTGGCTACATTAATTGCTGTTTTAAAAAGAGGTGAGGCTTGGATTGAACCAAACTATCAATCACCCCAAGAGCTGGCGCAGTTAAAAATTCTAGAAATAAGGAAATCGGAATTGGAAAGAAAAAAAGCTCTTGAAGAAGAGCTATATAAAGTAGCTTTTGATGAATGGCAGCAGAGCTTAAGTAAAGGTGAGATAGAATCATTGGCTCCAGACCACAGAAAAAAAGGTGACCCAGTACCACCTACTGCAAAATTAAGTATTTATTTTAAAGAAAAAATCTGGCCAGAAAAAAGAAAAGACTATTTAATTTGAAATGATATTCAAACTGGACGATTAAGGGGGGGGAATGCAAGACTTAAATTATTTTGAAAAGATAGCTCAAGAGGCTCTTTTTAACGAAGAGGAAAAGAAAATTAAAGAAGTTTTAGGATGTGATAGTCTTGCCATTAGAGTAAAAATATCCAATAAAGAAAAATTTACTGATACAACTAAAGTAGTAAGCTTTGAAAATCGTGAGTAAAAAACTTGTTTTAATTGGCTCAGGAATTAAAGCAATTTCACATTTGACTATTGAAGCGCAAGCATATATTAAGCAAGCTGATTGTGTATTGTATTTAGTTAATGAGCCAATAATTGAAAAATGGTTAATTAAATATGGAAAAAAATGCATTTCTCTTGAAAGTTCATATTTTTTATATGAAAAACGTTCTGAGTCTTATAAAAAAATAGCTGACGAAATACTAAATTATACAGATCAATATAATTTTATTTCTATAGTAATGTACGGTCATCCTACAATTTTTTCTACACCTGGTTTAGATGCTATAAAGAGGGCTAAAAAAAGAAATATTGAAACCGTTGTATTGCCTGGTATTTCCGCAGAAGATTGTCTTTTTTCTGATCTAGAGGTTGATCCTAGTCAAAATGGTTGTTTATCTGTCGAGGCCATGAGTTTTTTAATATTTGATGGCATGGTCGATAAACACTATGACCTTGTTATTTGGCAATTGGGAATGGTTGGAAATATCAAACCAGTAATAAAAAATGTTAAAGATGGGGTATTGCTAATTCAAGAAAAATTATTAAAAACATATACCCCACAGCATCAAGCTATTTTATATGAAGCTGCTCTTTATCCTGGAGTTAAACCTAAAATCATAAAATTTCCAATAGAATTATTGATAAATCAAAAAATTAGTTCTATTTCAACGTTATATATACCTGGTGAAAAAAATAGATCATTTGATGAAAAAATTTTTGTAAAGTTAAATTTGAAAATAGAAGAATTTCAATAAAGTACATTATTAAGGGATTAGCATGACTTGTATTAAAGGATATATGGAAACTTATCTAAATTTAAACAATAAATGTAAATTATATTTGTTTTTTTATATGATCCAATCTATTTCAGCAGGAGTAGCTTTTTTTATTGCTATTTTCTTAAATGAATATTTGTTATTAACTGCCGATACAATTAGCTGGATTGTTGGGTTTTTTGTCATGGGTAATTTGTTAGGATCCTGGCTGACTGCAAAGTTACTTGATAGGAGCGATCCATATAAATTATCAGGAATTTCGTTGATGTTACAGGCGATCTGTTTTTTCTCAATTTGTTACACCTCCTCAATATGGCTTATTATTGTAATTATGTTGATATTAGGAGTAGCAAGTTATGTGTATGTTATATGTAATGATTATTTAATTACAGCGTTAGCTGGTAAAATGGAAAGCGAAAGAGCTTTAGCGATAAGCTTATTAAATGTATCTTCAAATATTGGGCTTGGAATTGGCGGCGTTACGGTCACTTACTTATCAAAAAACAATCCTATACAGATGTTTACTATGATAGGAATTACTCTAGTAATATCTTCTTTATTCTACTTTTCAGATCGTTCAGGTAGGGTAAATGTAATAACAGAAAAACATGATGAAGCCATATCAAAATCAAATCTAAATTTATATCGCCTAAGCTTAAGTATTATATTCTCACTTGGTCTTATATTTGCCCAGCAAAGAGTGGGTTATTCATTGTTTTTAACCAAATATTATGGTGATTCTGGCGCTAGTTTTATATTCATGCTTAATTCATTTCTTATAATATTTTTTCTTCCCTCAGTAACTAAAAGCGCTATCCAAAAAAATCAAGTTTTAGGGGTCGTGTGGAAGAACCACCAAAAGTGTTAATTCTGAATTAGGCCGCCTTCCAAAAGTGTTTTTTTAGATGCTTCTCAATCGCACT
>NZ_LNYU01000029.1:0-40883 GCF_001468135.1 Legionella santicrucis
TTATATGAAATACATTTAAAATCAGCGAGTTATTTCTTATCCTTTCTTCCTTTATTTATTTTTTCAAAGTTTTTTGTCCCGTACAAAGCAAATTCACGCATTATTTGTTATCAAATTGAAACGATAAAAATGAAATTGTTTATCATGAACTTATATTAAATTAGAAAAATAAGTTACTTTTTGAACAAAAATTGCGAAGCTACAGCGTGATTTTTTTATAAAATAAAAAATAATGAACTTTTTTTAAAAAAAACAGCAATCAACACTTGACTCAAAACGCATCTCGGAGTCTAATAGCAACCCTCGGGGCCAGATAGCTCAGTCGGTAGAGCAGAGGACTGAAAATCCTCGTGTCGGCAGTTCGATTCTGCCTCTGGCCACCATGAGAACCCGAGTTTAATCAATAAGTTACAATCGTTTTACCAAAATCAGCAAAAATCATGTGCGTGACTTTTGCGTGACCTAGTAGAAGTCTTCAAACTAAAGTACTACCACTTTACCTTGTTGAACTCTTCTATCTGTTTTATTCTGACTTCCCCTTCGAACCAAAGTTAATACAACTCCACTTTGTTTCTTTGAGCAAACTTTATTTGCCGCCTCATACAAATTCTGCAACTCGGCTGAAGAATAGTGTGTGGTGATTCGCCCTGAACGATGGCCCAATAAATCCTGCCTATCTTCAAAACTTACACCTTCAGCACGTAGCCTACGTCCAAAGGTATGTTTTAAATCATGCACACGCACATGCTCTAAATGAGCACGCACCCTTCCCTTTCTCCAAGCAGTTGCATTCATCCTACTTACTGGCTCACCGCGATAAGTAAATACGTATTGACTATGCACATTACGTTGGCTTTCAACAACGCTTCGCGCAACATCATTACATACAATCAAACGCTCCTCTCCATTTTTTACTAAAGTTCCAGGTATAATAAATACCAGTAAATGAGATAAGGATGGTATCTTTACTTCCCAGTCCCAGCAGAGCTGACAAATTTCTTGCTCACGACACCCAGTGTTCACAGCAAATAATGCCATACTTTCAAGATGCGCAGGCAACTCTTGAAAAAGCCTTTCCTGCTCCTCCCAATTTAATGGGTAAGGTTTTCGAAGATCATGTTCTGGTAAGAGTTTGATCTTCGGAGCACTCGCAAGCCAAGTCAGTCCAAAATCATCAATCCATTCAGTAGATGCGAGATTAAGGATACGACGAACAATTTTTAGACCATGATTAATTGTTCGCGTTTTAACTTGATCCTGTCTTCTACCCTCAATGAAAGATTGTAACGATCCAACATGAATAGCATCGATTGATAAACTACCTATATACTTAACCAACTCTCTGAGACGTCCGGCGTCTGAACGCAAGCTCTTCTTATGTTGGTTTTCATTTAGGTATTTTGTTGCTGCCTCAATAAAAGAACGTTTAGGCCTAACACCGTAAATAGAAGCCTGGCGAATTTCCTCAAGTCTTCTCGTTAAATATTTTTCCGCTTCGTCGAGGCTGCTTGTTCCAGTGCTTTCACAAAGTCTTTTTCCGTAGATCTTTTTATCAATGTACCAGACACTACCTCTTTTCTGCAGGCCTGGTGATTTTTTTCGTCCCATTGTTCCAAACTCCTCTGCTTGGTTATCGCAGGACGACCACTACACTGTATATAATCGTCCACCCAGGCATCTAAATCAAGCCTATCGAAGGCAACTCCTTGTACTCCCATTGGAATTTCCACTACATTAGGTCTAACTACTTTGTTGAAGCGATGCCGGTCCATACCTAAATAGGTAGGCGCATCTCGGAGACGAATTAATCGGGGAATTATATTAAAATTGCTCATAACTTCTAACTCACTCCTTAAAGAAAGAAACTACATAGGAGGATTGAATGTTGATTTTGTATCCTCATTTATCCATCCTTGAATAGTGTCATAATGCCAAGCAAGTACACTTCCATTTAATTTCACAGGTTTAGGGAAATTTCCCGTTGTCCACCATCTCCTTAACGTCATTCGGTTACAACCGGTGATTTTTTCAACTTCGTTTATAAATAATAATTGCTGTTCAATTGGAATTTTTTTCATTTCAACTCCATAAACCCCACCAAATTACTCGTTTCGAGTACAATTTAATCATATCGAGCACTTAAATTCAATTACTTTAATTCCCCCAAAAGAGGTTACAGAGAGTTAAAAACATATCGGAGGGTTAATCATCAGAACTGGTGAAATAATAAAAGAAGCTCTTGCTCAAACTACGAGAAAGATCTTGAATCTTTTGATTTATTTAAATATGGCTACTTATCGATTTTGTTATCCGCTTTAAGCACTTGTATTTATTCTTAAAATCCTTAGGCATGTAATTCTTTTTTATAAATCAAATAACGGTAATTGCTGCATGTCATATACTTTTTACTATCCTGCTCCTAATAGCCATACAGGAAGGCGTTTACGCGAATATCTTTCTTCGATTAAACGGCACAAAATAGGAAATTAATTTCAGAATGCACTTACTCTACCGTCGCTGTGCGCCAAGGAAGGCTGAAAGCCGAGGCGCATAGTCCGTATATGGACTCCTCCGTTTTTGCAAGTAAAAAGCCTATGAAAAATGAAGTATTTGCATCCGTATATCCGACCATTGATGAATGAGAATTATTCACGCTGGGCCTTGATGATATTCGTACTCTGTCTCCTGATCGCGATATCGAATATTAAATTCATCGGACTCCCCAGGTATTTACAGAGTAGGATTTACCATTTTCACATCAGCTTCTAGTTGCAAAACTCGGGCAAGTCGTTAGCTCTCGCGATAGTTAGTTACTATTTATGAATCTAAGTTTTTGTAGTCAGTGTTTTTTACTGATTACAAAAACTTAGATTTAGTCAAAGCAAACCGATTCATCATTGAACCCTCTCTTAAGCAGCACGGTTCAAACGATCGATATATTTATCTCCATACGCCATAATAGCCCACATGTGACGTGCATTTTTATTAGCCACCGCAAGGCGGCTTTATTGTATCCTCGTTCTTTATGTATTCGTTGTACCCAATGATTGAAATAGTCTGTTTTTTTCCTGCATTTTGAACCACTGAGCGGCCTCCATGTATTAGCAAACTTCGTATATAACGATCACCTCGCTTACTAATAGACATAAGACAATGCTTTCCTCCGCTAGAGTGTTCTTTGGGTACTAATCCTAAATAAGCAGCAAAATGGCGGCCATTTTTGAAGATAGATGGCTCACCAATTATCGCAAACACAATACTGGCGCTCATTGGACCTACTCCAGAGAGTTTCATAAGGCGTCTGCAACAGTCATTTTTCTCACAAAACTGTTCTATTTTTTTTGTGTACTCTTCTATTTCTTTATCTAAATCCAATAGCTTTTTATAACAACTGGCTATAATAACTCTCATATCGGCCGTAAGCTCATTAGTTGCATCTTCTAGTAAAAAAGGCACTTGCTTTCTTAAGGGAGATAAGCCTTGAACAATAAAAATACCCACTTCTCTCAAATAACCCCGTATTCGATTTGCCAATGCCGTTCTGTCATGCACCAAACTTTCTCGATATCGATGATTCATCTGTATTTCTTGTTGTTCTAGTGTTTTTATCGGTACAGTAGGCATTCCATCTTGCTGTGCTGCTATAGCAATTGCTCGCGCATCATTCTTATCATTTTTATTCCCCTGAACAAAAGGTTTCACATGATGAGGACTAATTTGGGATACCTCATGACCATAGGATAGAAACTTACGTGACCAATAATTCGAACTCCCACAGGCTTCCATTCCTACTTTACAAGGAGGTAAATTCGCCATGAATCGAGGTAACTCTTGCCGGCTCATTTTTTTACCCAATATTTTTTTGCCATGAATATTAATTCCATGAAGTTGGAATACATCTTTTGCCAAATTAATACCTAATAAAGTAACATGACTCATTGGACTCTCTTGTGCTTTGTTTTTTGTCAAAAACATTTTGGCTCATCTAATGGCCGTTTAAAAGGAGGAGAAGTCCATATCATTGCGATAGAGTGCGATTTACGCAGACATCCCGTAGGGATGCGGAGTAAATCTTTATGCAGTCGTTAAGTCGTTGGTGTAGGCATACGCTTTGCTCGTTCAGAGCAAACGTGCCGGAAACAGGACGCTCGCGGCCTTTAACCTGTCGCGTTGGCGAGTGAATTCTGGGGACTTGGATGTCCCAGAATTTTTAACGAGGTAGCGACACGCTTGGATTTGTTGAAAGTTATTAAATTTCAACTTTACAAAAAAGGTATGAATATCAACTATCTATCTAACACGCTGAATACATGCTTCCAGCCGAGCAACTAGTTCAGGTGGTGCCGAAAGGCATGCCTAAATTCAACAAAATGCTCCCAAGATAAAATAGAAATATCTTTTCCTATAGAATAACCTGTTCCTCTCACAGATACAGCTCAAGGTAGTAACTATTTTAGAGAGCTTCTCTTGAAGAACATCTTAATAATTTATTCCATAAGCTTGAAAAGCTGTTTTTTGGTCTAAATTCAAATTAACCAAGATATTTCGTTTTTCTTTTCAGACAATTTTTACCTAATCATAGCCGAGTTACTAGTCAATCACACCTCCATATTGACTTAAAATTGCACACCAGATAAAATTATAGTCAATTGAATTTGAGAATCATAACTATGTCATTGATTAATATAAAAAAAACCTTATGGTTTTTTTGTCTTATTAGTATTACCCTCCCCACATTTGCAGATACAACGCCTGATGGTCAGCCTATCTTATATTGTCCTCAAACAGTAAAATGCAATGGAACTTCCGTGAGAAACTGTGAACTATCAGATAATATCTATGGTGTATGGGGTAAGCCTGAATATTTCAGTGGAAACCCACGCTTAATAACGGGAATATATAAATTAGAAGAGGTTGTTGGTCTTGGTACGCATAGTGGTTGGGGTAGTCCAGAATGTCATTATAGAATTCATGAGAAGCAACCTATGCCGATTATAGTTTCTATAAATACTCAATTTGAGAATAATCCTGCTAATACTTATTATCGTAATATATTTACCGCTTATCAATCTGAATTATCAGGCTGGAGCGGTGAAGGAAGAGAGAAAAAATGTTTATCTGACAATCCAATAGTTTGTCCAATAGTTGAAACCCCAGAAATTTCAATGTTATTTCAATACGAAATGCAATCTATTATGTTTTATTTTCCTCAGGATAATGCTGGTGGTTTTGAGCCAAATTTTGGTCGTACTCATACTTTATCATATGAAAAATTACATGAAATATGTGGTGCTACATCGAATTGTATTATTGATATAGGAAGCTGTGATCAGCAGGATGATCATTGCTCGTCTTGGGGAACGGTTAGTCTGGATATCTCTACTCCAAATATTGTTAAAATTGATCAAATCAATACTAGTCCATTGGGGATTTCTCAATGTACCTTCAAGAAAAAAGAGCCGTTTAATACCATTTATTGTGATTTCAAAAAATAAATACATATTTTACGAGTCAATAAATCCTGCACTTGTTAGCTCATGTATATGAGGTTAGGTCTTGAATTTTGCATTACAACTCATTCAAAACTCAAGGCCCTCTCATTTCTTATGAAAAAATGAACACCGATAACGAATTAAAGATAAGCTTCTAAAGTTATTATTTTATTATGCTTGTACTAGCTTTTTCACATTCGCAGTTTTAATTTTCATTTTAAATATTTCCACTAGCGTATCTACCCAGGATTACAGATAAATGTAATTTTTATGAACTTCATCATATAAATAAAATAAAGGATTTGTATTAAAGGGGGTCCACCTTACACGACGACGCCGGACGAATTTGAAACAATACATATAGGCATCGAAGATTATAATCAGTTATCTTCATCCCACATCTTTCTTCAAAATATTGCCGTATTTTTGAAGCACGCATTCCTCCACTGTTTATAACTGGCTGCTTTACTATTTTATCCTTTATTAAACTCGTCACTTGATCATAGTTTTTTATCTTCATCGTTTAAGTTCGACCAATTTACGAATTCAATAGCAAGATCATTCTTATTAGTGTTTGAAATTTCAGGAATGTGGATAAGTTTAATGCTATACAATTCAGAATTGAATATGTCAGGCGGTAGGTTGCTTCTGTACAAATCAACAAAGTTTTTTAATTCAGCGAAGTCAGAAAACAATGCTTTTTATCTGCTTTTTTTAACAATTTTTTAGCACACCCGAACTAAAACAAAAAAACTAAATTTTCGTTTAAGGCGAACTTTCGCCAAAGCAATTAATTAGTTGTAAAGAAGTGCCTGGTACTCTCCAAACAGAAGGGTATCAAACTCACGTTTGTCTATATGCTCAATTTTATTCCTTAAAGGAGTAAAAAAACTTACATTTTTTTCTTTTATGGTATGTGCAATTTTTTTTCTTAAAATAAAATTTATCATCAATTGTCAAATAAAACGACAATGAAATAATCTAATCCACGCTATGATTATTAAAGAGATATATGATTCTGACCTAAACCCGCTCTTTTTATTATAAATTTCGACCGCCCAATAAAGCTGAATCTATAGCTACTTCTAATATTTTTTTCCTTCCCTTTTCTTAGCAACATTTTATATCCCTATTGTTAAACCGTTATATTAAATTTAGTAAAAAGTTTAATATTTCCGCAGCATTTAGACACTTACGAAGATCCTTTCAAAAAGAAAATCCTCCCCCCTTGCTCCCAATGCCATTCATAAAATCCACTCATAGGTATCAGACAACGTTTGGATTTTATAGCATTTCGAAAGCAGGATTTTTACAAGCGTGTCGCTACCTCGTTAAAAATTCTGGGACATCCGAGCCCCCAGAATTCACTCGCCAACGCGACAGGTTAAAGGCCGCGAGCGTCCTGTTTCCGGCACGTTTGCTCTGAACGAGCAAAGCGTATGCCTACACCAACGACTTAACGACTGCATAATGATTTACTCCGCATCCCTATGGGCTGTCTGCGTAAATCGCACTCTATCGCGGACTATGCACCTCGGCTTTCAGCCTTCCTTGGCGCACAGCGAAAGAAGGTTTCGGATCGGGCATAAGACTTATTTTTCCTATCCGTTGCCCACGAGGGGAAACTTAACCCGCAGCGTAATAAAATGCTTTGCATTTTTATGAGAATGGGGTTGAATGAGGCAAAGCACATCAGTCCCCGGAGCAATATTAAATTTTGGGGTAATTTCAACCGTATTGATGCTATTAAATTGATATTTTAATGTCTCATATGAGGCAATATAAGCAAAGCGACCATACAAATTATTCCACTCTTTCTTTTAAAAAGTGTAGTGCATTTGAAAGAACATGTTGGGCAATATTAAAACACCAAGGCAACATCAATTTTTATATAGGATTTGACAGAATATAAACAAATCTGTATTGGCAAAAAAATAAGTAAAAAATTTCTTCAAAATGAAAAATCAATTAAAAATCGTATCCAATAATGTATCACTTCTATTTTTTATCAGGATGCATCGATGCATTTTTCATGTAACTTATTGAAAAAAAAATAAAATACCATGATCAAATAATTTAAAATGGGGTATATCAGTTGAATCCAAACAATCGCAAAGCAAAAGTACTTATGGCCAAAATTACAGTAACTTTACCAACAGCAATTTCATCAACAAATACTTAAAATAGCCAGTCTTATTCCTATACAATAACCAGTTTTATGTCATTCCTGGCTAATTTCAATTAGATAGCCATTTAACCCATTCCGTTTTAACCTGTTCATATCTTCTTCGGCAATGGTTTTTAATTTCCATATCATTTTCAGTGTAAAATTTTCCTCGTTGAAATGTTTTCTCAATGAGACTCCATACTTGTTGCTTGAGTTGAATTATTTTTTCACTCTTTGCCTGAGAGGCTAACTTGCTTTTTTGAAGCCTTTCTAGTTCGATCATAATTTCTAACTCACTAATTTTATCATTAATTTTGTGCCATTCTAAGTTATCAATTTGTTCATACAATATAGTAATTTTAGGATCACTATCTACATAAAGAGTACAATCCCGGGCTTGTTGATAAATAAGTAGAGCTTCAAAATATTGATGTTTTTTTTCATACAATTCGGCTTGTGCTATTAGCTGGTGTATTTCTTCCGAAATTTTTTGGCTTGTTGTTCTATTCAGAGAATCGAGAAGTTTCATGATACGTCCTTTTGCAAAAATAAAAAAATCCATTTTTATCATAATATTTTCATTATGATGATAAATCATATTATAAGACCTTATTTGGATCAATATGATTTATTAAAACCTCGTTTTATAGTTACATAGTAAATTATTTAATGGCCGTTCAAATAGAACATGGAGGATTGAAATTATTTTACATTGAAGCAAAAGACTTGCACCTCTTGTAATTATTTTTTATTTTCTATAATAATTTTTTAATTGGTTTCTTGTTAATTAACCCTCTTAGTTATAAATACTCCGCTAGTTAAACCATGTTGAGAATAGTAGTTTCTTCTAAGAGAAAGTTTTCCCTAAAAACATAGAATAAAAATAATCCTATTAGGATTTTTTTCAATTTATACTTTCTCAAAAAACTTAGATAATTTCATCCTGGCTATAATCATCTAAAAGAGTCTTAAATAATTGTTCCTTTTTTGTCTCAATGGATAATAAATTATTTACAAACTCATCTTTAAGATGCTCTTTAGATTCTCTTATTAAAACCTTTGAATATTGATCTTCTATCCAAAAATATGAAATAACGGTTGAGTGAGAAACATGTATGGAATTGGAGTTTGCAATATCCCACTGCTTAACCTTATTTTCGTTTTTTCTATCACTTTTATATTTTTTAAAAAGATATCTAAATCTTTTTGGGGCTACTCCTCTGAATGACTCGAATTTGATCACATTCAGATCGGTTTTTGTAGCTTTATCTTTTATCAAATCTTTAAATAGTTGTTCAAATAAGCTGGCTCTATGTAAACGAAATGAGCTTTATGATATGTCTCTCGAGTATTTGTAGAGCTTTTATTTGAAAAACCACCTGTATCCAGCAAATTTTTAATTTCAATCTCATCACTTTCGTCCAATTTTCTTTTATTAGAGACCAATTCTTTACGTTTTAAATTTTTTTCTCTTAAATCTCTTGAGCTATAGATAGATAAGAATAAAAAGTTTCTTCTGTATACGTGGCGTAAAACAGAATACTCATGAGATTTTTTTAAGGAGTTAATAATATATACTTTAACCTTTTTTTCGCATTTACTTTTAAATCTATTTATAAAAATTTTCGAAATTGCTAAATATGATAAAAATCCTGGATTTTTTGTTCTAATTTCTTCTAGATTTTTAATTTTACTTTTGCATAATTCTATTATGATAAGCTGTTGTCATTAATTATTTTTAAATAATCGGTTAGTTTTATAACCTCTGTTTCACAGTTAGCTTTTGAAAAATTTTGAACAAGTTCTTCAGCGATTACATTCATATTAGTTCCAATAGCCCCCACTAAACCTATAATTAATTCTGTGTATGCCATGTACAATCCTAAATTTCTTATTTAATTAATATTAGGCATATTTTTAAAAAGTGTTTCAAAATGGTTTAATCAAGTAAGTAAGACTTCAAAATTATTATGAGTTGACAATAGAGCTCCATCCCTGTGCGATGAAGTAACCTGGAACACGCTATTCCACTCTTTTTTAAAAGTGGAGTGCATTTTAAAGAGCATGTTGGATAATGTTAAAACAGATGCATAACATCTATTTTTACATGGAATTTGACAGTATATAAACAGACTTATCCACAGAAAATGTGTATAAGTAAGAATAAAATATTTTAACGAACAATGGAAAAAATCCTTATAGAATAAGACTTTTAAATGAATAAGGGTTTTAGGGAAATTATTTACTGCGAAAAATATCCACAAGAAAAAGTGGGGGTTCAGGGGATTTATGCCTTGCTATTTTAGACAAATCAAAATTAAAAAAACAGTCTTGACTTCCATTATTTTTTTACCAATACCACCATTAAAAACAAACTATCTTAATTTTTAACAATTTATTTAGCTATACCTATAAGAATTTTATTTGTACAATGGAATTCAACGTTCAAATACAAGGTGGAAATCACATGAGTTTCTTAGAGAAATTAGAACAAGCCGTAGGGAATGAGTATTTGGTAGAACAAAAGGATTTATTAGAAGAAATCACCCAGAAAAACCAAGAACAACCAGATTCGAATAAAATAGTTTTTATAAATAAAAATGCTCAGCCCGATAGTAATAAAATAGTTTCTGTTGATGCATAAATTAATAATTGTAGGATCAGGGATCAAATCTTTATCGCATTTGACTGAAGAAACCAAAAAAGTTATACAAAATTCAGACAAAGTGCTTTATCTCATTAATGAGGATAATCTCAAAAAATGGATTCAACTAGAAGCCAAGCAGTCTGAGTCATTGGATCCTATTTACTTTAGTCATAGCCAGCGAATTGAAGCTTATAAGGCACTAACAAAATATATCATCGAGGAATACTATAAAGTTTCAATTTTATGTGTGGTTTTCTATGGTCATCCTACAGTTTTAGCTGATTCAGGCCTTAATGCAGTGAAGCATATAAAAAAAGATGGAGGAAATGCCATAATTTTACCTGCAGTATCAGCCCAAGATTGTTTATTTAGTGATCTTGAAATTGATCCTGGAGATAGAGGCTGTTTTTCAATCGAGGCTACTGAGCTGGTCCTCTTTGAACGAAAAATTGATATTCATGCTCACATAATCCTTTGGCAAGTAGCAAACTTCGGTAAATCGGATAGAAGCAAAGTGAGTAAGTTATCAATTTTAAAAGATTATTTGTATGAGTATTATCCAACTGATCACTCTATTTGTCTGTATGAGGCCCCTTCTCTACCCACATACCGCTCGAGAATAGAGTGGATTTCACTGGATTGTTTTGATAAATCCATTATTAATTCTGTTACTACCGTATATATTCCACCCCTGAAGAAAAAGATGCTTAGCAAAAAGTTTTTAAATCTCCTTGATCTAAAAATAGAAGATTTAACTTTGGAAAAATAAAACCATTTTTTTATTCATTTTTAAATATTAGCTTGTAGTACATCCAAGTAATTTTCCAAATGGTAGATATATTTGGCTTTTATTGCTTGCTTAGTCTCACGCATCCTCTAAATAATTTTGCATCACTTGCAAATGGCGTTTTAGTATTGCAAAAAGAAAATGAAAACCGATTATCCGTATACTCTAACTCATCCGAACTACTGATACTCGTCGCGGTTGATTTATAATGATAAAAAGAAAATTCTGTTTGCTTACTTACATGATAAAGCAAACTTCCGAAAGCAGAGCTGTTTTCCTCAGTGAATTCTGTCTGATAAGCCAGCAAAACATTTTTCAACATTTCTAACTCATTATAAGCACTATTGCTCTGATTTGTTTTAAAGGTATTAATTTTGGTAAATGGGCATTGCAATGGATAATAAACACTATCTGATTTTTCAGTAAGTGCAGATGGCACCATAACGGTTGGGGTGTATTCTAAGTCATAACATTCATTATAAATTTTCTGAATCGTTTTGACTGGAAAGTATTGCTCATCAGTTGCTGGTTTGACTCCTATACCCGAGCCCATACAAATATTAAAAATATATTTTGCAGTGTCCGTAATGAAGGGTGGTGGTCTAAAACGATTGGTACTTTTTGCACTTAAGAACAAGTCATTACAAGAAGCATCATAAGTGTGTTGGGTGAGTTTTTTTCTTAGTGACTCAGAAAAGTACAATTTAAGCTTGAGCCATTTCTCATTATTTTTTACTTCTTCAATAAACTGCTCCGAAAAATATAGAATTTCACTTTGCCAATTATCGCCTGCATTTTTGTTCAGTAGTATATCCTTGAATATGAGATAATGCTCATACGGGGATTTAGGAGCGGGAAAATCGACATTAAAATGCTTTTGAATTCGCGCATGCTTTCGTTTACAACCTATATTCGGTAGTAAAAAAGAAGAGAGAGCACCAGATGAGACAGATAAAACATTGTTATCTACAGTTTGATCTTCATCAAAAATAACCTGCATGTTAAAAATAGCACCTGGTCCTTGTACGCAGTCGGGATAAATACGTTGATCGTCCCCAACATAATGCCATTCACAAAACTTATTTAAAATTAAACCTAAAGGAAGACTATTTTTACCATACCCTAAATGTTTGTATAATTCATTATCTGTGTGCTTGCTATCAATCCTTTCTACAAAACCACTGGTAGTAGGTAAGTAAGCATGATTTTTTACTCCAAAATGTGTGCCAAATTTATAATTAGCTACAAAAAAAGGAATTTTACTGTCTGGTTTAATTTCCTCAATAACTTTAAAAATCGAACTATTGACATCTTTTACTTTATGTTTGATTTCATCCCATGAAATACTAGAGATTTGGTTCATTCCTAAACACCTACATAACAAACTGAATTCAAATAAATTTTTAAAACATATAAAAATGTTTATAGAGCTTAATCTTAGTGATTTTTAATGATAGAGTCACCAACTTTATTAGACTTAAGGAAGAGTTTTTTATGTTAAAGTCATTAGAAAAGATGCCTAAAGGAGCTATGCCCCTTTATCTTATCCAAGCTTTTTCAACCTTTGCATTTGCAATTCTTTATTCGTCACTTTCATTATTTCTTACAAAGCAATTAGGTTTGTCTCATACACTTTCAAACAGTATTGTAGGATTATTTTTAGCTTTTAATTATGTCTTGCATCTATTGGGTGGCATTATTGGAGGACAGTATATCAGTAATCGAAGTTTATTTTTTATAACTACCGTCATACAAAGTATTGGCATCCTATTACTGGCACTTTCTCAAATATCTCTTCTTTATTTAGGATTAAGCTTATTTTTAGTTGGTTGTGGGTTAGGTACCACTGCCTATAACAGTATTTTGACTCAACAATTTGCCCCGGAAGATCATCGTCGAGATACTGCATTTTTCTTAAGCTATGCAGCGATGAACGTTGGATTTTGCGCTGGATTTATGGTTAGTGGATTTTTTGATTATTCGAATCAATATCAAAATTTATTTTATGCAAGCTTAATACCTAATATAGTTACCCTCTTTTTAATGTGGGTATATTGGCCTAATCTGAAAGATAATGATACAGCTTTGGCAAAAATAAAAAACACATCCGCAGTCCTTCAAAAGAAATGGATTGGTTATGTTCTCATACTGTTTCTTATCCCCTTCACGCTACTCTGTTTTCATTCTGCTCACCTAAGTAATGGTGCTGTGGTAGGCTTAAGTATTGTTATGTTTTTTGTCATCCTGTTTTTAGGATTGAAACAAAAAATCATGATAGATAAACAAAAAATCATGACCTTTTTAATTTTAACAATCACTTCTATTCTTTTTTGGATGATTTATTACACGGGTCCTATGGGTATCACTCTATTCATTAAAAACAATGTCGATAGGCATGTATCCAATTATGAATTAGCTACACAATGGATTTTAAATATCAATGCAATTGTCATTATTTTAGGTGCACCACTGTTATCCATGTTATTGAATAAATTTCAGAGAAAAGGCTTCAAAATTTCAGTCGCGACCAAATTTGTCTGGGCTTTTGGTATCTTAGCCTGCTCATTCTTTTTATTATCCAGCGGCATTATATTTGCCAATGATCTTGGCTATACAAGTATCTACTGGATAATAGGTCATTTTATTACTCAATCCCTGGCTGAATTACTTATTGGGCCAGTGGGATATGCTATGATCGGCAGAATATCTCCACCTAAGCTCCAAGGCATTTTGATGGGAACTTGGATGATGGTTTCAGGTGTTTCTGCGTCATTATCTCATTACTTTTCCAATGCAATGATGAAATCACAAGCAACTAATCCCTTGGTGACTAATGGAGATTATTCGCATGTATTTAACCAATTAGGAAGCTGGGCCTTGGTAGGAGTAGTTTTCTTATATTTAATTTCAAAAAAGATTAATCCGATTATCGAACAAGATAAAGAATCTGCAGCATTCATAACAGCAGGATGAAATTACAATAGGACATAAGGAAATATGCCAACAAATTACTCAAAAATACATTTTACCTCAGCACTTTTCCATATAAAAAAACTAATTTTTTCGAATCTGAGGTTATGTTCTACTATATGCGTTTAAACATAACCCTAATAATTTGAAAATGAGGTTGCTACATGGGATGTTTTACCGAGATTTCAGAACCCCTGATTGATGTTAAATTTAAATTAAAAAAAGATGCTCAGAAATATTTGATTGATTATATTCTTTCTTACAGTGAATTGGACTGTAAAGGGCTGGCTCAAATACTTAAAGTGAGTCCCTTGATGCTTAGCCAAGCCTTGGCTGGAAAGGAGTTTTTAGGCCCAGAAAAGGCTTGCGATTTATTTCAATATTTCATTATAATGATTGGGATCTAATAACTTTTAATCATTAGGTCACAAGTTCGAGTCTTGTCCTGGGAGCTAATCCCAGTCTTGGTTTTGTCGAAAATCAATCAAACCTTAAGTTTTACGTGTCGAATGTGTCGAGGTTTGAAGTGAAATCCCTAAGACCATTTTTTAAATTTATAACTCATAATCCGTTGGTTCTAGGTTCAAGTCCTAGTGGAGTCACCAATAAGGACAACACACAACAGCAAGTAGTTATGGTAGATTTAACTAGATGGTTTTATTATGCGTGTTGGTGAAATAATGTAGTCTTCTGGTACTGGCTTAAATAAATCTTCGTCATGAGTCCATCGTTTAGCTCTAGATTGAAAAGCACGAAGAGCATCTATATCTAATTCAACAGCAACTAAGAAATCATTCCTCCCCCCTCGAAGTCTCGCCAAATCACGTTTAAATGATTGCTTACTTGGCACCCTAACTCTACTGTCTCCATATTTTTGATTATTAACCATAACGATATAAGCATGAATATCTAAGGCAGCTGACCCAACTAAGCTAGAAAAAGTCTCAATATCTTTATTCCATGAGAGTATCATTAAAGAGTCAATCCCTCCTTGAAAACTAACCCGTGCTTTTGAATTTTGCAACTCAGAACAAACCATTACTCCAAAATGAAAATTATTATGATTATAAATAGGATTTCGAATACTTCTCGGATCTTTCCACCATGTTTTTCCAGGCTTCCATAAAAGAACGCGTTCTTCTTCAACAGCAGGTTGTAACTTTGATTGCCATATTCTAATTGACGAGGGGTATCCTAAACTATTATCTATCAAGCTTAAACAAGCCTCACTAACAATTTTATTGTTTTTTTTATGTCTATATTCAGTCCCAGCTATCAAATTAATACCAGATATTAATAAACGATTTGTAATACTAGGTATCCACTCTATTGGAATCGAGAGTTCTGGAAAAATCAAATAGTCAGGACGAGTTGTTAAATGAATGGCATCGTTAACTAACTTTGCAATTCGCTTATAACGCTTAAGCGTTAAAGAGGGCTTTTCACATGCAGAGTGTGCTATTTCTGATTCTGATAAATATAAATTTGTAATCGCCACAATAATTTTATTTTTCCTTAGATTACCAATTTTTAGCATTCGACTATTATTCGAATTGTCTTCTTCAAATAGAGCCGCAGGCTTAATCCACACCCCTCTAAGGACTTGAACATATTTAGCCCAGATTGTTCTTGGTGTTTTTTTCATTGATTTGATAGGCCATACACATTCTGGTGAAATATCAGCAATTTCTTCCGGTGTATAGGGTCTGGTAGGAAAAAGAAAAGGACTAAAAACATTCACATTATGAATTATTTTTCTTCGTTTATTTAAAAATTCTTTTAAAGTTTCAATTTCCAATAAACGGATATTTTGAAATTCATCAAATATCTCATTTTCGTTTTCTATATCGAATTGGTTTAATAGGCTAACTGCATGGTTTTGGGTTAAAAAGGACTTATAGGGTGTATTTGCCAAATCAGATACCAACATTTTCTTTGATTTTTCTAAAATATCCAAATGAGTGAAATGTGAGTCTGACTTTTCCAAAATCTTTTGAATTACTTTTTCTGCTTGTTTAGAAAAATAGTTAAATTCGTTCACGCCTAAAAAATTACTTAAATTTAAATATTTAGATACCGACTCAATAAGGCTTTTTGCCAAACTGATTAGGATTTGCTGCCAAACTTCTTTTTTAGCGTTAATTTCACAACTATTAATACATATAGCACGATTGATTCCTGAAACTTGACCTAACAGTTCAATAGACTCAAATGATCGAATAATAATAGCTAATGCGCTTTCCCAATCATTCATGCTTATAGCGAAACCCAACAATCTAGGCAAATAAATATAGTTATCAAAAATTCTATCTGGCCTTAGTATATGGTTATATGCAAATTGATAAAATTCAGCACGTTCATTTTCCCATTCTTTTTTATGAAGATCTTTTGCCAGCATCTCAACATGCCTCAACTGCAGAGACCAAGACAAACGTCTTATTGTCAAACCATCTGCCCGACGTAGTGTATCTCCTTGCTCTCTAGTAGTACTTGAAGCTGAAAGAACTCGTGCAGCAGTTGATTGTTCTAACTGATCAG
The DNA here is from genome assembly GCF_001468135.1 of Legionella santicrucis. Taxonomy (GTDB): domain Bacteria; phylum Pseudomonadota; class Gammaproteobacteria; order Legionellales; family Legionellaceae; genus Legionella; species Legionella santicrucis. The sequence goes on from NZ_LNYU01000029.1 coordinate 16,602, forward strand.
GAACCGGCATAAGTCGATACTCACTTGATAACTCATGCATTTCCTTTTCTATACTATTTATTAAATCACATCCTGCTTGCCCCTCTAAAATAAATAGTTTCTGTTTATCAGTTTGAAATTGAATAAGAGATTTTTTTTGATAATTTGCTCCCAGATTTACCTCCCACATTTCATTATTTTTATCAAATTTAATACAAGCACGGCCCATTTTTTTTTGTAAGTATTTCATTAGTTTATTAATATTATTAACCGTTCCAGGATTTGAAAGAACTAAAAATAGATCATCAACGTACCGACCATAGTATATCGGTGTTATTTTTTCCTTTATTAACTCGTCCCATTTGTACAACAGAATATTTGATATTATGCGAGTGGCAGTAAGCCCAACCACAAGTCCACCTCTAACGGTGTCCTTACTTTTCGATAATGAATTGGCAAAATAACTAGCTTTATCAGACCATTTTTTCAAAAATTTGCTCATTTGCAAATTAAATTCTTTTTCTTCTTTTGATAATTTAAGCCCTTCTCCAAGTTCTTTTAAAAAACCATCTGATGATATAAATAAAGGATCAATATTATGATAAAAGCACTTGAAGTCCAACGACACTGCAATAACATCATTACTATCATTTAGATTATTTCTAATATTTTTTAAACCATCTTTTCTCCACTTTTGATAAGGGTGAAAATATGGTTCAAATGAGCCAATCGCTGATATGTGAAATGCATTTTTTTTATTATCGCTGTCTCGAGTTCTGCGAAGTCTTGAACCATAAGATGACTTACTAAGGATTGCGTCAAATTTATGACCAATCATGTTTATCCAAAGTGATGAAAGAATATGAGCGTTAACAGGAAAATCACCAATCACTCTAAACTCAGCTTGTAATTCATTATTTATTTTTATGCTTTCAAACTCTTTTATTGGTTTAGAGAAATGAACATGACCATTTTTTTGATCTTTTTTAGGCTCTAACTTTAATTTTTTTGGTAATAGTCTCGGGGTACCCAAAAGCTCTTCAATATTTTCAAACCCATTTTGCAATTGAAGATTCTTTAATAATTCTTTTAAATTTCCTATTAAATTCCTTTCATACTCTGCGAAATTTCCTGAAGTTGGAAATATGTTTTCAAAAAAACAATCTGCTTTAGCCTTTCTATAGGCAACGATCAAATCTTTAATTTTTAATTTTTCCCAACCATTAAACTCCGCTTCATAATCCATAAAATTCCTTTTCTTAAAGCCATATAACACTAATTGAATCATCTGTTCTTATTTTAGACCATTTTCCTTCTATAATTTTGGGCGTTATAGCAAACTCTCGCTAGCCAGTGGCCACAAGTGCAAAGCGTCTGGCTACTCTTGTGATCTGACCTGTAGCCTCTTGGTTTATCACGTTATCAACAAATTGCTTGATTCTATTACTCATGATGGGAATAAGCATTTGGCGGTTGGAAACTAGGTTTTCTAACCATTTCATTCCTACTGCTCCATAAAAACGATTCGCATTTTCATTTAAATTTATGGCTAAAGAAGCAGGATTAGGATGATTGTGTAACCGTTCGAACAGTCCCATTCCTGCACCGGCATCTGCTTCAATATCAGCTAGCCTTATTTCTTGGCCAACATTAGCCCGAAGCACTGCTTTTGCCATGAGTCAGGCTAGTGATTCTTCCCCTGCTGAAAGAAAAAGTAACGACCAACTAATCGATAATCTGACTGTTCCTGATCGAGTCGCTCGTGTTTTTCCCTGCCCATTAGCTAACAGGTATGCAGCTTCGCCTGCTTCTTGGGGATCAATCTGGCTAAGCTCATCAAGAATCAATAATCAATCATTATGCAAAGCAGCTAGTCCTTCTAGTCCATTCGAATTAGAATCCTCACAAGCAAGCTTAGCTAAACTTGGTGCAAACGTAGCTATCGGAAAAATTAAACTGGAGTTACCTAAAGCCATCCGTCCTATTGAATCTCGCCATTCCTCTACTGTTCCTGCACAAGATAAAGCAGGTTCAATAACATGGGTATTTTGAAAGACTACTTTTGCATTTGCATCGCCAATAGCACCATTTACAGTAAGAAAAACATCGCCATACCAGCCCAAATTATCGACACAATGTGCACGGTCTTCGATAGGAACTACTTGTAAGTAGAAAATCAATAAATCCCTTGCTTGTCTATTATGTGATATTGCTAAACCTAGTCTTGCTAGTTCTCGTCTAACTTCAGAAGCATCACCTTGCAATAAAGCTAATGGCATTGCCCATTGATGAGTAACATTATCATCATCTTGCCATTCGAGTAACCGTCCCCCTTCACCGCTTTTAGCATCTCGGGTTTTAGCCACACCATACAGTGGTGAACATATCCAACGTGGAGGCAATTGATTGCCCATCTTTATCCGTGCCATTAAATGTTAAGCCTTTATCACTTACTTTGAAATGACCGCCGGCATACTCACAAACAACTGGGCAAGTTTTAGTATGAGGTAATGTAATAACTTGGTTAAATGCCATAAAATTTCTCCAACAAAAGTTCATGGAAATAGCCCCAGATAGAAATCCAATTGGCTTTATCTTTGGACTGTTAATAAAATTTATTCCTTAACTAATGCCTGCGATTGACCTATATCACTGGTTGAACAATAAATTTTTTGTTGTTGGAGAAAACCCAACACATCACTTTTGCGATGCAACACCTTACGCCCGATTTTTAAATACGGAAGGCTTGTACCTGCCCAACGATTACGTTCGAGTAATTGGAGACTGGGTAGTTATTGCATTAAAAATAAGAGTAATGATTCTGCTTTGGTTGTTTAAATCTACATAAGTATCAATCAGTCGAACAATTTCGTAGAAATTTGTTATGTATTAACATATTTAGATATGATTCTTGAAATGGATAACGATATTTAATAAAGATATACAAATAATTCTTGAAAATCTGTTAGTGACGAAAATAAAACAATCGTTGCCAAAAAAAAATAGAATTTAGACTTAACCGTCCCTATTCACACAATTATTCTAGTAGTAAAATTTAATCGTCTTTAATTAACGCTAATCAATCCAAACTTAAAAAAACTTTATATAAATTGGTTCAAATTCTCAAACTGCCTGATAGTTAATATATTTTATATTTTTAATGCTCTAAGCAAACTAATCCCACAACCAATGATCTGGGCTTGCATTTCGTTGGAACCAACACGAATATCAGCCCAATCCTCGTTAAGTGCAATTAACTCAAATTGCTGAGTCTCTTTAGATGCCGTTAATTGCTTATACTTCCTAATAATCACTTCTTGCTCACCATCAATTAGCGCCACTACAAAATCGCCAGGCTTAGGAGTTGCATCAGGATCAACAATGATTAAATCCTTCATCCTAAATTCAGGTACCATACTTTCATCTTTTATTTGTAACGCAAAAGCATTTTTACCGATACTTTTACTCATAGCTGTACTTATAGGGACAAAATCAACTTTTGCATCCATCTCTTCTGTTATCTCCTGAATACAAGCAATAGGATTAGCGGCTTGTTTGTAATCTATGACAGGAACCAATGCACCCATACCAGGTGATTTTTTTATCTTCCCCTCACGGCTATCAGTTAGGCACATCAGATACGAAGCAGATACTTCCAGAACATCAGCCAACAACTTAATTTCAGTAGGTCCAGGGGTGCGATCCCCCCTTTCATAGTTGTTAATCCGTGAAGTTTTCAATTCACCAGTCAACTCGGCCAATGCTTTTCTAGTCAATCCTTTGGCTTTGCGTTCATCCATAATTCTTTGGCCAATCTTTTCTTTGATATTCATGTCCATTCTGCCGTTTTGGTAAAAAAAATTTAAATCAGCCATTGACTTTAACTCGAATTGTGTTAATTTGAGATTAATTAATTACTCGTTACGAGTAATTATATTCAAATAGAGCTGATATCACGTCTTAAGTTCTCAAAATGATATCACAAAATTGATTGAGAGCTAGACATTAAGTTAAGGACTAACGATTTATTTATGTACTTTACAGTGAATGACAAGGAATTGGATGCACTTTGCGGGCTTTCCTATCTCCAGCAAATAACTTATTTAAGAGGCATTCGTCCTTACATGGATCGTAAAACATTCATAGTAGGGATTAAACGTGGGATCAGTTATCAATCGCTATCAGAGATACTTTATGTAGAACCTCATCAAGGCATTAAAGATTCTGGTAGTCCAAGTCGCCAACAAATTCGTCGCGCTGTTAAAGGACTTGAGCGGGCTGGACTTATCGCTATCCAATCTTGTGATAAGCATCTTATTTTAAAATGCCTTTTAGCAGATATCAGTTATTGTGTTCCAAATAAACCCAACACAAAGCCGACACAGGAACCAGACACAAAGAGCAATGCAAATTACTCAGGTAATTCAATAGATTGCAGCAATAATCTTTCAAAAGGCGACACAGAGAATAATACAATAGCCGACACACCTCATGAGTCAGATCTTTCTTGTGTGTTTTTGCGCAAAGCCTTTGAACAATTTTGGCAACAGTATCCACAACGTCGGGATCAACTTAAAGCCTGGGAAGCCTTCAAACAAGTTAATCCCGATGAAACACTATTCATAAAAATCCTGCAATCCCTTAATTCCCAAATTGAACATCATCATACACATCAAGCTGCTGGTTTATGGGTACCACATTGGAAAAACCCTGCTAACTGGCTAGCTCAAGAGTGCTGGAATGATGAGCTGATAACCGAAGTAATGGAGATAGAGAATGCAAAGCATACAACAAGTTCTAAAAAACAATCCGCTGTCGAACTGCTCTGGGACTCCTGTAAAGACGGAGCAGACCACTTTGACTTCAACTTCGAAGATAACAGTCCATCAGAATCCAGTAACAACATCATCCAGTTCAAAGGCGGGAAAACTGGCTGAAAAGGTGATCGAAACACTGTTTATACGTTTTACATCCATATACGGCCATGCCTGGAGTAGCCTGCATAAAGAAGGCGGTTTAATAGATGTTTTTAAAAAAGAATGGGCTGATGGATTGGGGGATTTTGATAAATCAATCATCAAAGAAGCATTGTTATATTGCCGTAGTCGCAATCGCCTGCCCCCTAACCTTCCTGAATTCATTGAATACTGTAGGTTGTTTGAAAAACGTGCACGGTTAAAAACTCCTACCCACACAGAACAAAAACCCAGAAATCTCGAAGCAGGCAAACATCATCTTCAAAAGATAAAACAATGTTTAAACATGAAATAACTAATAGGAGTGTAACCATGCTGGTATTAACAAGACGAATTGGGGAACGTATTTTTCTCGACAATGGAAAAATTGAAATTGCGTTTTTATATCACCGTAGGGGTCAGGTTGCATTCGGCATCAAAGCACCACCTGATATCGATATCGATCGTCAGGAAATATTTATCCTAAAACAGCAAAACAAAATGAATGAAAACATACTTCCTTCATCTGATGATTAATTTAATTGCTGAGATCATCTCAGCAGGAGGTTCTTTATGCAACAAATAATATCAATAGCCATGCTATTAACCATAATGTTACCTAGCCAAGCAGGAAATGTTACACAGATCAACCGATACGCTACTGTCTCCAATAAGCCTCTGACTGCTCAGATTAATCCCTTAAAAGCAGTTCAACAGATGCATTTTCCTTTATCCATACATACCATAGGGGAAGCAGTAAGTTACTGGCTGCGCTATTCAGGATATCACCTTGCTCCTAAAGAAAAACAAAGCGAAAGCCTACAACAAGTTTTTCAACAACCACTACCCCAAGTTAGCAGAAATTTAGGTCCTTTAACGATTGAGGATGGTCTGACTGTTTTGGTCGGTCAGCATCTATTCAAACTGAAACAGGATGATCTGTTAAGGGAAATCAATTTTAGCCTAATTGCAAGGAGAGCTAGATGAGAAAATATCTGGATCTTAAATGGCTAAGCCTACTTTTGTTGCATGTGCTGTTATTTGCGTTTATATGTCTAAAAAACCAACCTTCTACTAATAACCACGAGCTTAAAGAACTTGGTGCACGATTAACCACAGTACAAGCTCAACTCAAACAACCAATTGAACAACCAGATTTTTCACCTATCACTCAAAATTTGAAACAGATGGGTGAATTCATTCAACAGTTACAAAACAAAGACGATCATCAATTAGGTGAATTATTTACCACCGAACAAATCGCTATTAAAAAACGACTTGATAGCATTACCGACTTGTTGCGTCACCTGGATGATAAGAAACAGCCTGTCAAAATGCTTCCTCCCAGCCAGTTACCATTTAATGTTTTAAGCATAGATAGTATTCAAGAGGTTTCCGTAGCCTCGATATCGTACCACTACAAAACTCAAGCCGTGGAAAAAGGCGATTCATTAGCCGGTTGGAAAGTCTTTGAAGTCGACTTCGCAAAGCAAACTATAGAATTTGAAAATGTTAGCAAAGCACATGTTCTGGTTCGCTTGAATCAACAAGGGGGGAGTCATGATTAAGCTATCCACATTGACAATCGGGTTATTTCTTGGACAACACGCCATTGCCGGTTTGTATATCCCAGGAATTGTCACTCCATCTATGCATGGAGCTAATAATGCTCTGGATAAAGCCGGTCTGGCTGAATTTCATGATGAAGTCACTGAAGACAAAGACCTGCAATTGAACGAAAGCTAAAAATTAGAAGCCAAATCCTGGGGATTGAGTGAGACAGAAGAAAAACGTTATTTGCAATTAATGCAAAGTCGAAGTGGGATCTACTACAAAGACCTGCGCATGACACCGGTTGATATTCTTGGGCTTAATGCCAGAAACGATACTGAACGTGCGCATTTCGCAGAAGTTGCAGCAAAGCAAGAAGCCCAAAAGGTGGCGCAAAATATAGCTTGGAACAACGCTTTTTCTAAAGCTTATAACCAACTATTCGAGAATATACCGGTAGTGGGTAATTTTGATCCATCCCCTTACTCACCTTATGCACATCACCCCATTCAATTGAAAGAAGGTGAAACGCTCTATTTCTTTATAAGACCTGATGACTCGGTAACAACGATTTTGTTACAACTCATTGATGCGATTAATCGCACACCAAATACTCGACTCAATTTGCTCTTTCTGGATATGAACAACAGTGCCATCCAACTATGGGCCAATAGACATCAACTCCCCATCAATTTGGTAACCAATCAGCAAATTACGCTTAACCCAGGTAGCCAACAATATGAGGGATTAAATCTAAGTAAGAAACAAACACCCCTTCTATTACTAACCAATGGAAAAATGTCGCAAGTCATCGATTTAGGGAGATTTTAATGATTAGGATTTTGATCTTGCTGTTAGTCACCATGAATGTTCATAGCATGGATGTGATTCCTTTAACTTTATCGCACAGCGATGTTTCTTTGAGACTAAATCTATCTAGTCCGATTGGCGTACCCGCAAAAAGCAAAGCTACCGTGGGTAAAGTAAGTAACAAAAAATTGGAGTCTGATCTCTTAAACATAGCTGTATTTGTCATAGGTGCAGATAGAGAGTCCATCAAATGGTTAGAAGAGCATCAAGAAAAATTAAAATCAATGCAAGCTACAGGCTTTATCACTAATGTGAATGACTTTGAAAGCATTGTAGCGCTACAAGAAAAGTTCAAATTACCTTTATTACCAGTCAATGTTGATCCACTACTGAACTACATTCATGAGCCACATTATCCCTTAATCATTGCTGAGGGGGCTGTATGGCAGTGAAGCAATACTCGAGAAAAATGACCATGCAATTAACTGTAGTTCTGTTTCTGGGATGGTTGGCACTAATTATATGGGCAGTAAGCCAATGGCTGCTTCATGGTTATCCATTTGCATTTGATATGGTCAATGACCTTGTTAACACCCAAAGAAATGCTATTACTCCTGTTTATCAAGGTTCTCTATTGGCAGATCTACCCTTAGATATCAAACCAAGCTTGGCGATAACCATTCCTTACTTAAACAAATTAGCCATTAATGAGTTTGCAGCATATTTACTCGAAAAATTACAACAATTTTCTCAGCTGGTTTTATTAAGCAGCCAATGTCTCTTAATCAAACTTGTCATTTTGTTTGCGGCTATGCCTCTATTTGCATTGACGATGATTGCAGGTCTTGTTGATGGTCTTAATCAAAGGGCCATACGCACTGCTTGTTTAGGCCGTGAGTCCTCTTATGTCTTCCATCGGCTCAATCACTATTTGAAAAAATTATTAATAATTTTACTGATACTTTGGCTTGCCCTGCCCATCAGCATTACACCTGCTTATGTCTTTGTACCTATCAGCTTACTTATAGGTTTAATGGTAGCCATGACAGCCAGTCGCTTTAAAAAGTATTTATAAGGAGAAACCATGAAACGATTACTGTCCTTAATCATAATGACAACTAGCCTACACAGCTGGGCTAATAACCCAGATTTAAATGAAACCTTAATACGCATCATTAACCAAATTAACGCCATCATGCCTCTACTTGATGAAGCGCAAACTCAGATCACACCTAATGCCCGTATCCAATTGCAAATTGAAGGATTTGAGGATGCACAAAATAAACATCATGCGGGCTTACGAGAAGATTTACTAAATATTCGTAATGGTCTGATTGATTACATTAACCAGCCCATCATTGCCCCTCGCAAGATAAAAGCGTTGGAAATGGATTTTGTGAGGAAACCATAATGAGTAAAGACGAAATAGCCAGAATGTTTGCCACCACCTTTAGACAAGCAAGCAATAACATCTCGGCTCATGTCTTTTCCAGCTGTATCCGCTTTATTGCCATATCCCTGGTGATTCTCGCGGTGATGTGGTCCATCAACCACATGATGGGCGCGGAGGAAAAACAACAACAAGGTTACTTGCTGCGCCTTGGCTCTCGACTCGTCAGGCTCGTAGTTGGCCTGATGCTCTTCATTTTAGTGTTATTTGTTAAGGAGACAACATGAAAACAAAACTTCGCTCAATCTACCTTGGTGTGGTCAGTCTGTTTTATGCCCCAATAATACTGGCAGATGTCTGGTTCCCTAAGATTTCCGATGCGGACAACATCGGGGATGGCTCCAAAAGCATGATGTCAGTGACAGGGAATTACGTCAAACAAGGTCTGGGATTACTACTGTTCATTACAGCAGTGGTTACATTCATCAAATTCATTACCACAGTACAACATGGTATTGAAGAATCCAAAAAGAATGAAGGTTCTATGGTTGCTTTCGGTACTTTTGCCGTAATGGGCATCACGTATTTAGCCATTAGCATCGCTTCTGGTTATGTGGGATACACCATGATTACCAAGTTCAGAATATAGGAGGTGTAATCATGAGTCAGCCTTCTTCACGTCATCTGTCACATGACTTCCCAGCTTGGAAAGGCTTAAGCCTTCGAGAGTTGTTTTGGATTGTTATCACCACTACCCCGGTAACTACTTTGTTCTTCATCCTTTTGGGATCACTAGTAGGGTTTCCTCTAGCCTCTGGCTGTATTGGTTTTGTGGTTGGATTCATTCTATCTATTACCGTGTGGCCAAAAGGAATTGCTCGCATCAAAGCGGGCAAACCCCATGGTTATGTGATGAAACAAACTATTCAATGGATGGTGCGATTAAGGCTCAAACATTCACCCTGGATTCATTATCAGGGTCAATGGCAAAAGAATAAATCTGTTGGAGAGCCTCATGTTTGAATACTGGAAAAAGATTGACAGTCTGCAACACCATAACCGTTTACTGCTGGTATTTATCGGGGTGTTATCAGTCATGGTTCTCGCTTTGATTATTACCATAATAACTATGCCTAAACGCTATGAATTTTGGCTCAGCCCTGATATGGCTGCAAATGGCGGCCTCATGAAAGCAAGCGACATTCCTAATGAATACGTGCAAGGATATGTGACTTCATTAATGCCAACACTATACAGCTGGACTAATAAGGGCAAAGATGAATTCACTCAAAACATTAAAGCGTTTCATTATTACTTCACGCTGCGTCATGAGCAGTTACTCCGTGAAACCCTGGCTGCTTATAAGAACGCTCAATTGTTTGACCGTACCCAAATTGCAAGCCTCTACCGTTTTATGGAACCGCAGGATATTCAAAAAATCGGTCCAAATACTTGGGAAGTAAAATTAATACTGCGCATTACTCAAAGGCTAAAAGATAACTCCGCTATGGTCATTGCTGACAAAGTGGTTGCCTATCATCTTCGCGTAGTCAAATTAAACTTATCTCGCCTACACAACCCTTTCCAATTAGCCCTAGATGGTTATACCCGTCCTGAAGAACGTTTACAGGATTTACTGGTCGACACGGAGGAACACCATGAGACTCATTAAACTTGCCCTTGTTACTCTGGGTTGGATTTTTATGCACTTAAGCTTTGCCCTACAAAGTGAGCATTTAGTTTGGGAAAAAGTTCCGCTAACGATTGAGCTACCGCTTAATAAAGAAAGACTAGTTCAGTTTCCACAAACCATTAAAATTATTGATGAGCAGTTGAGTACAAACCTCGATATATTAAAAGTCAAAGGCAGTTTGTATCTTAAAGCCAAAGAATCATTCAAAGACTCTCGTTTGATTGTCCAGCTATTGCCTGAAGGTGAAGTGGTAATTCTTAACCTCAATGCCAATGAAAAGGCAATCAACACAACTCCGATTGAAATCCTGAGTGATGATCATCAAAGTGCCCATAATTCTGGAGCTAATCAATACGAATATAATGCCATTCAATTAACTCGTTTTGCTATTCAAGCATTGTACTCACCAGAGCGTGTCAGAGAAATTCCAGAAGGGATTTATCGTACTCCCATGCAAACTAATAAAACCATTCCATTATTTTATGGAGCAAGTATTGAAGCACATCCATTAGCATCCTGGCGTGGAGGCAATCTTTATGTCACCGCAGTCGATTTGAAAAACTTATTCAATATGCCAGTGAGTCTGCAATTTTCCAAACTAATGGGGCATTGGCAAACAGCTAGCTTCTATCCGAAAAATCAGTTGCCCGCACGCAGTCGACATGAAAGCACTACGGTCATTTTAGTATCTGATCAGCCTTTTGCAGCAGCACTTACTCACCACGCGAGGTACAGCCGATGAATAAAAATCATGGCATAAAAATTCTAGCAGGCTCTGTGGTCTTTGCGGTGATTATGATTCTTATGAATAGCCGTCATAGCATACCTGTTAGTGACAACACACAAAATCCCAATAATTTTGGCGAAGCCATAGCAAGCCAATTTAATGACAATATCCGTGATGTTTCTGCTCGCTTACTAGAAACAGAAAAGAAAATGGTGCAAATACACAAAGAAAACAAATTACTACAAAAACAATTAAAACAACCCAAACCAGAAGTCAGTCATAATCTAAAAGAAGAACTGCAAGCACTAAAAGAACAACTGACTTCATTGACCGCACATCAATCACAATCCTATCCAATGGAAGACAGCCCTGCGCCACAATCAGGACAAATCAAAGATCTGGATACTCTACTTGATAAGGCCCCAACAGAAAACCAAACCCTCACAGAACCTGAAACATCCACCAAAGAAGAGAGACCAACCAAAACGCCGTTTTATACCATTCCTGCTGGCAGTGATTTTAGCAAAATCACACTCTTATCAGCCTTAATCGGTGAAGTGCCTGTAGAAGGTAAACTCATGCAACCTCTATTCCCATTCACTGCGATCATCAGTCGAGGTAATTTAATGACCGCTAATGGGATGCAACTACCTGAAGAAATCACCGGCATGAAAATCAGCGGTTATTCCATTGGTGTCGGATCGTTTCTGGATAATATCAGTTGTGTTCGTGCGTATGTCACCTCAGCCTTATTTGTCTTTGAAGATGGACATTTTGTGACTATAGGCCAAGAGCAAATGAAAAGCTCAGCTGAGCTCGTCAATAATGACAGCATCGGTTACCTAACCACTCAATTCGGCAATCCCTGTATCAAAGGCCAGTACATCACAAATGCTCCTAGAGTTTTAGCTGCCTTCATGGCTGCAGGTGGTATTCAAGGCGCAGGGACAGCTTTGTCTAAATGGCAAATGAGTTATCAGGCTGAAGGGGGTTCTGCAACTACTACTCCTACAGGAGATTTAGCTCACTTTGCTGCTGGTGGTGCAATCAATGAAGGCAGCCAAAAGATTACAGATTGGCTTGAAAAAAGAATCCAGGGCAGTTTCGATATGGTTTTTGTCCCTGCCAGCATCCGCAGTCCTTTAGGATTTATTCCTAATCAGCTCAGTTTACATTTCAGCCAAACAATAGCCATTGATAAAGAACACGAAGGGAGAGTATTAGATTATGGTTACCATCAACAAAAAAACTTTGATAATGCTTTGCGCTAGCCTGGCTTTAAACGCCTGTTCCACTGCCAAGATGTCGCAAAGCGCGATTCCTGAACAAGGTTTAACAGTCAGCCAACTGTATCAACAAAGCCAACACCACCCCATACAAAAACCAGTTTATCATAAGGTGAGCTTCGATAACTTAGGAGAAGAGTTCAAACAACTACCCAACGCTGAAGTTCCTATTCATGTTTTTGCACATGTCGCGCATTTAGGCGATGAGCAAATCATCAAGCCTTCTTACACCACACGCTTCTTCCTGTATAAGCAAAACCAGTATGCCTTGGCATCAGAGCTGTATTAAGGAGGCTACATGAAATTATTAGCCAACTGGTTGCTTGGGGGAAAAAATCTCCAGGCCATGAAAGAAAAAGACATTAAAAATGGGTATACCAATCCGCTACCTTCTTTTCCAGACCGGTTTGCGATTGTCGATTTTAATGAGCAAGAACAAGTGTTTTTATTTGCTGATGGCAAAAGCTTAGGTTCTGGTTTCGAGTTAGGAGATATCCCAGCAGAAGCAGCTGCGCCCGAATATCTGCAAGCAGTATTTAACAAAATTCGAGATACCTTTGCATCTGTGGTCCCTTTACATACTACTGATCCTTGGGTATTACAGATGTTTGTCCAAGATGAATATTGCCTCGATCCTGTTATGGACCATATCAAAGCCCATATTCCAGCGGCTCTTAAAAACAGCCCATTAACCCAAGACTACCTAAAAAGATTACATGATCTCTATACCAAAATGACTAAACCAGAAGGATTGTTTCTCGATCCTAAAACCGGATCACCCTACCGTGGTCGCAGACGGCGTATTCGTGTCCTGTTTTACCGGCAATTACACCAAACCATAATTACTCGAGAACAAGCCCTACAGGAACACCAAGAGGTCATCAGTCTGATTGAATGTAAATTACGATCGCCTGGCTTAGAAATCAAACGCCTTAAAGGCCAGGATTATTATCAATGGTGGGTTCGCTGGTTTAACCCACAATCAGCGGATCAGATTTTAAAGCAATATCCTTATCCCAATCCCCTACCTGCTGGTTTTAATCTGGCCCAAAACGTCCTATTTTCACCACCAGAAAGTGATGCAGATGGATTTATCTTTGATGGAACGAAACAACGTATTTTATACGTTGATGGCTTAAAGGAAGCTCCTATCATTGGATTAGTCTCTCGTGAAAGACAACAAGCAAACCCCAAACACCGCTATGCACTTTTAGATACCTTGCCTGAAGGAAGTATCTATACCATTCAAGTAGTGTTTAGCCATGATGCTAATTTAGATGCACATCTCTCCCAGCTTGAAAAAGGGATAGTCGGAACCAGCCTAAAGCCCGAGCAAGTACGAAATGATATCAAGACGGCTCGTAATGAATTGAGTACGGGCAATAGGTTATTCTGGGTCAATCAAGCCGTTTTTTACCATGCAAAAAGCGATTCAGATACCCAAAATATCGAAAAGCAACTGCATAATATTTTCAATGAAGCGAAAATGCCGTTGATTCATTCAGACTATGATATTCATCCTCTGAACTCTTGGCTTAATGCCCTACCCTTTAACTTTAATCCCCATTATGCTCGTAAATACCTATGCTTTGATCGCTTAATGTACGCCACTGAATTAGCAGCCTTACTTCCCGTCTATGGCCGGAATCAAGGTGCTAGACACCTGCCCTGCTTTCCCTTTTTTAATCGCTTAGGTGAACCAGTGTTTTTTGATTTATTGCATCATGATTTTATCAGCCAAAACTCACATTGTGCCATTTTCGCGAACTCTGGTGGAGGTAAATCCGTCCTAATTGGTTGGATGATTCAATCTCTATTGGCTATGAAAAATGCCCGAGTAGTATTGTTTGAAATGGGGAACTCTTTTGACCGCATGTTAACGCACTGTCAAAAACATGGACTTCAAGAAAAACAATTACTTTTAACCAATCAGAAAGACAAAGCTATACCACTTAATCCATTTTGTGATGCTTACAAAGCCTTGCCTGAAATCAGCGAACAATCAGATTTCATTGCCATGGCACTGCAAAAACTTAAAGCAGAACAATCTCTCCCTGCGTCCGAAGAGGAGTTGAACTGTAAAAATGAATCACGTTCCTATCTGGCTGAATTAGCCCTAGCTTTGAGAACCATGATTACTGAAGCCAATGTTCGTGAAGAAGAACAATTTACACTGGCAGATGAAACACTGCTCATAGAAATTTTAAGTGATGCCATTTATGACTCAGCGCAAAAAAATATTTCACAAATGCTTACTGAGCATGTGTTGGCTGCTTTTGAGCGACGCATTGCTTCAGAGACAATCCTTCGTAAAAAAGAACGACTGCACGATATGGCTGACCGATTGAGAAGTTATGTCATTAATACAGCCAAATCACGTTTTTTTAATGTGCCTACTGAACCATTAGATGACTTCGATATTTTCCATATTGATATTTCAGCAATAAAAGATGATAGAGGTAAATTAGCTTTAGTCATGGTCTCACTGTTGCCAAGAATTCTGGCTATGGCAGAACGCACCCAAAATGAAACTCGACCTATGTTTCTCATTATTGACGAAGCTCATTTGCAATTCGAGATCGATGTCATTGTGTCCTATGCCACCCTAATTGCCAAAGTGGCACGTAAATTGGGGCTTTGGTTGATTCCTTTAACCCAAAATATTGCGGACATGAGTTCTGCTAAAGCAACCAAGATCCTATCACTGATTGAAACCTGGATTGCGTTAGGTTTGGATGAAAATGAGCTCACCAACATTAAAAAATTTAAAACCCTTACCCCACAACAAGAAGCGCTTATTCGAGATATTGACTCCCAAAAAGGGTTGTACTCAGAAGCAGTCCTGCTAGGTTCTCGTTATCAAGGATTGTTTCGCGTCATCCCACCACGCTACCTACTGGCTTTGTTAATGACAGAAAAAAATGAAAAAGCCGCGCGTAATGAGTTGGAGAAAGAACATGATGTCCTTGCTGCCGCTGAAATCATGGCTCAAAAATTGGAACAGCCCAAAGCAGATTCTAATAATCGGGCTTACTTTTATGATTAATACCTTATATGCCAAAGAAAGCACTAGCCCACCCAGTCCAGTGAATACATTCACCATTAGCGCTCGTGTATTACAAAAAATATTTCGCAACAGCCACTATAAAGTGATTGGCTCTTGCACCTGGTCAGTGGGATATTTGCCACCAAAATTAGTAGTAACTCCTGCTGTTGAGCAATTCTTACCTGACTTAGTGATCACGGTAAGCAATAAGCCAGATGAAAATCCCTGGATAGAAGTCAGAGCACTTTATGAAAACTCAGCCAGCAGAGCTTTATATCAAAAGGTTTATAAAGCAGCAACTGGATTTGAACTGGGATTTGGTAATGACACTGGACAAACTACTGATATGCATATCAATGATGAACGAACACGAATTGTTGATGTTATAGGCAGTCCTGCCGGATTTTACCGTTTACCCTATCTTTCCCATAAAGCTGAGACGGGATTTGGTATGCCTTATTATCTTGCAGAAGCCGATGCTGTAATGGATCGAACTGAAGCAGCAGAAATTTTATATATGGCTACTCATCCTCATCTGCTTATCAACCATGAAATTGGCACAGTCACACAACATTGGGGCTCAGAAATTCCAAGGCTAATGCGTGTCACTCAACCATACAATTTTAGGGCTTCAGTTGTTGCAGCCATGCATGCTGCTGATATTGTCACCAACAAAAACTCTTTGCATGTGACCAAATCAACCCGTAATTCATGTGGCAAAAACTGTGCTGTCGCTAATGTCATCTATGATCCTAAAAATACTAAAGTCATTTGGCAGGAAGTTTATCCGCTAAACCGCACCATACATCCTGGTGATACTAATGATTTCGGCACAAAAGATGAGAAAGCAGGTAATGGAAACTATGTCTTTGTCTTATGGCGAAAATATCGAGGCTGTATCCAAAACAAAGGCAAGCTTGTGAAGTTCTTAACCTTCCCAAAAGTGGGAAAAACTAAAAAACGATAAGGAAATTCTATGAACAGATCTTTAATTTTAACCTTACTGATTCCCACATTTACCTATGCTAGTGGTTTTATGCCCAGCCAATCTGATTACTACTATGAACTTGGAGGTACTTCCAATTTGTTTATACCTCCGGTGAATAAAGATCAAACCATTCGTATTGGTGCTGATATTGATGGCCGCATGGGATTTTCCTGTAGCGGTTTTAATCCCGTGGTTTCCATTACCAATACGTTCCAAGATTTGAAAAAATCAGCCATTAATATCCCTGGAGGTGTTATCGATAACCTAAAAGGTTCGGTTGCAGGATATCCACTTTATAAACTGCAACAATCAATGCCAGCACTTTATAATGTCATACAAAATGCTGCATCCAGTGCTCAAAGTGAATTCAATATTAAAGTCAAAGACTGTCAGGAAGTAAAACAATCATTAGAACAGCATCAATCACCAATGGAAGGAATTTTATCCGTATCAGACAGTCAAGGCTGGTTAGAAGCTGCTAAACGCGCTAAAAAAGAAAATGTTGATGTCACCGAAACAGCTAAAAGTATAGCCCAAAAGCGTGATGATTATGGCCTACCCTGGATCGGCCATGAAAAAGGAAATGCCGGAGGCAAATACCAACGCCCTATTAAAGTCATTAATGATGTAGTAATTGCGGGTTATAACATTCTCTTGGAAAGAAAACCGCTGGATTCGCTTGATAAACCGGATACAAAAACACCAATGACTCGAAGTTGGCCTACTCCCACAGATGCCGCTAATTGGGCTGTAAAAGTATTAGGAGATATTCAAGTCAGTAGCAGTGAAATCAAACTAAATCATGATGCTAAAGCAGGTATTGGCTTATCTTCTTTGTTACAAAGTTGTGCCAATGCCAATACTTGCAGCCAGAATATTGCGAAAGCACTATGGAATTTGGTGAATGGTACCTGGACTCTTACTGAAGACAATTTACGTAAGGTTAGTGCTTCAAATCTCCTGATTACCGATGAAATCATCATCACAATCCAACATCTCCCAAGAGAAGAACAATTACTGACTGTCTCCAAACTAGCCGAGGAAATTGCCGTACAAAATATGCTGGATAATGCCTTAATGATACGGCAAATTTTACAAGCTGGATTACAAGTTCAGGAAGTCCAAAACTTAAAACCTGCCATGAAAATGGTGCTTTTTGCTTTGAAAAAACTGGACGATGACATTCATTCCCTGTCTTTTGAAAATGATGTTCGTAAAAAAATGATGACTGACACACTAGGAACAATTATGGCGATTCGCCATCAGGATCAAAACAAAAACATCCCTGGTCAAGATCATGAGCAGCCTGCAGTGAAAAATGGGGCCATTTATGTTCAAGAAAAATAAAAGAGCTTCATTATGATTGTCTTTAATCCTTTATCGCTCTATACCACCTATCTTGGGTGGCAACAATATGAAGTGCTCTTTAATGCTTTATGGCAAACAGGACTTTTGTACCTTGGTTTTTTAGCTATAGGTTATCGATTTCTTAAAAATGTACTTAATCCAGCTGGAGCATTCTTTGCCGTAGAACATGCTTTGAATCATTTTCTTTATGAGCTGGCGATTACTTTCCTGATTTGCAGTCTGTTTGTCTATCCCTGTGTACCACTAGAAACTAGAGCACTTCAATTTAAACCCTTATGTGGTATGAAAATCCCTACTACTGCTGTGATAGGAGACAGCGGCACCACCTATGATGAAGCTTTTGCTGATCTCCTAACCAATCAAGTAAAAATCCCTATTGGCTTTGCCATCATCCAAAACTTCATGTCCAGTTTCACATACAGCTTAAGGTGACTTGGTATCAACCTATTTGCCTCAAGATATACGAAAACAGGCTTTGGAGTTCCACCAGCAATGTTTTATTGAAGCCAAGACTCAATTTAACAGTGAGAAACATGAGCCAAGCGAACTGGAGCCTATGCTAAAACGCTATGGTGGTGAAGACGATTTAAATTGGATGGGTTCAAAGATTCTGCAAAAAATGTATTACAGCAAACTCCATGCGCGTAAACCAGTTCCAGGATTTACCTTTAGTCAAGCGCCCAATCCGAATCTTGAAAAAGCAGCCAACCGTGGAGATATACCACTAGAACAACTTCCCGAAGAAGGTTATCCGACCTGTCAGCAATGGTGGAATAAAATACGAGGTGATCTAGTCGAAGTATCCAACAAAGCAAGTTTTTATAATCGGCATCTGAACTACTACGCCATGCTTGAACGAGTACGCCAATACAAAGCCAAGCATCCAAAAGCATGGAAAGCAGACATCACTGCTGAAGAGTTCATAGCCAAAATGCTGCTCAGTGAGAGCAAAGACATGCAAATGAACTCTGTAAAAAATCTAATGGACAACAACAATGGAAAAATTGGATCAGCCATTACTCATACACTGGTTAACTCCGGTCAATGGATCAAATCATGGACCACAACACCACTAAAACGTGAATCAATCATGCAAACCCTACCGGTGATGCAAGCATTTTTCATGTTCTTTTTAATTATCTTAACACCATTAGTTCTAGCATTGAGTTGTTATAGTCCAAGAGCATTAGGCGCTCTGAGTGCCTTATTTATAATGGCGATTTTTCTGCAATACCTCTGGCATTTAGTTGGCTTTATTGAGCGTTCAGTCCTCGACCCATTAGGTGAAAATGATGCCGTTGCCGCCATGAAAAATATGGCAGTAATGTTTTATTTTGTTGCACCTGTATTGTTGCTTAAACTCTCTAGTCATTTTGGTGGAGAAGCAGGAGCAGGATTAATGGATTTAATCGATGGCTCTGATCGAAATAGTGAAAGCATGACTCAATCAGGAATGCATGTAGCCAAAACAGGAGTAAAAATTGCTTCCAAGGGGGCCTTATGATTTGCTTAAAATACATCCTTGCGTTCAAAGGCTTCGTTATATGCACGCATACTAATCAAGCCAGCTTCATATTTCCTTCGAGCTTCAGAAACACTCATGTAACGATTGTTAGGTTTATCTTCCACAACACCAACAATTGCATTAAGCACTACAACCAAACATCGAAATACCTTTCTCATTTGGAGCCATCCCTATGATAAAAAACTACATCCGTTCAACCATTATAGTATTAGTTCAAATCCTATTACCAATAATGGCCTTGCTTGTTCTAGCACCCTTATTCATTAATACCAAAGTCATTAACCATTTACAACAACCAGTATTTCATCCTTGGTTTATTGTATTACATGCACTTTTTTACTTAACTCTCATACTTTTATGGCCAAAGGTAGCTCAACGCTTACACAAACAAAATCCAATAAATTCTGAGCAACTTAAAACTGCACTTAAAATACGCTGGTATTTACTGACTCTCTTTTTGTTTATTGATGCGCTGATGCTATGGAGAGCACTATGACAGACTACCCTATAAATAATTTATTACGAGAACCCACTGAAGCCTGGTCTGCGATTACTTGTTTTTCACTGGCATTTCTTACCTACAGTCAACCTCATTTATTTTTGCTTACTCAAAGCATGAGTACCTATGCAGGTATTACTTTAGCTATTCCTGGACTCTATAGAGCATGGCAAGCAATAAGGGTAAAACGTTACCATCACCGATTATTGACGATGCCAACTTATGCCTTATCTACATCAGAAATTCCTTTATCCAAAAACTGGTTATTTCTAGGTAAAGGATTTAGGTGGCGGCCAAGCCACACTCAAAAGCTTCATCAAATTAAACAAGTTAAAAATGAAAAATTCCTGAAGCGAGGAACTTGTTATCAAGCAGTAAGGCGATTCTGCCAAAATCATGAACATAGAAAACTAGCCAAATGGTTAAGTAGTCGTTTAAGGATTAACCCATTCAGACCAGATCCACCCGTAGGAGGAAGTTCTTTTTTACATGGTGTTGGTGAAGAAGATAAACCTGTGTACATTCCTCAAGATGTTCGCGTAGGTCATACATTTGTTGTAGGGACCACCAGAGTTGGCAAAACAAGATTGGCCAGTATTCTGATTAACCAAGACATCAGAAATGGCGATGCTGTCATTGTTGTTGATCCTAAAGGCGACCAGGAACTAGTTCGAGATATGATGGCAGCATGTGAAGTATCAGGAAGAACGGATGATTTCAAAATCGTTCATTTAGGCTTTCCAGACCAATCTGCACGATATAACCCGCTTAAAAATTATGACCAAATAAGTGAAGTGGCAACACGCATCACTGATGCTATATCTGCAGAAGGTGAAGGAAAACAGTTTGCTGCCTTTGCATGGAAATACGTCAATATAGTTGCCATTTGTTTGGAGGAAATGAACCAAGCCATTACTTATCAATCTATAGCGTTTTACATTAGCCGTTTGGATCAGTTATTAATGACCTATGCTGATGCCATTCTTCCACATCACTACTGCAACTATCATCAAGAAATTGAAACCATTACAGAAGAGCACGACAGTAAAATTGGTAAAAATAATAAAACCAAATCCCCAATGGAACGTCACCAAGCAGTTATTCAATATGTCAAAGACCACATCAACAAAACCATTAAAAACAATAATGCTGAAGCTCTACACGATCAAATCTTAATCGATCTCTACGATGCAGCCATTATGGATAAGCACTACTACGAAAAAATTACCGCAAGTGTTGGTCCTGTATTATCCGAAATTAACAAAAGTAATGCATCTAGAATTCTTTCTTCAAAGAACCAGCCAGGAGATATAGAGTTGATGGATGTGATTAAAAATAAAAAAGTGCTTTATATAGGATTGGATAGCCTCACTAATCCCAATATTGCTCAGGCAGTGGGTAAAGCATTCTTATCCGATCTTGTTTCCACAGCCGGTAAAATCTACAAAGAACCTAATGCTCGTTATACATTAAACCTACATTGTGATGAGTTATCAGAAATTATACAGAATTCATTTGTAAAAATTCTTAATAAAGCAGGTGGTGCTGGATTTCAAGTAACTGCATATGCTCAAACTATTCAAGATATGGAAGTTGCTCTTGGCTCTAAGGCTAAAGCAGAAATGTCTGAAGGTAATTTTAATACACTCATTATGCTAAGGGTTAAAAATGAAGAAACTGCTAATTTATTGGTTAAAGTCTTACCTCAAGTAGGTGTTGTTGGTCATACTCAAGTTTCGATGGTTAATGATATGCCAGGTGAAAATGATGGGGTATATTTTAACACCACGAATGAAGATCGGGTTCAAAGCTCTTTAGTGCCTATGGTAGGAGTAGATGATATTATATCTTTACCTAAAGGGCAGGCATTTATTTTAGTTAATGGTGGTGAGATTTATAAAATTAGAATTCCACTTTCACTAAACTCTTCTGAGGAAAAAAAACAAATCAGAATGACAACTTAATCGGCTCTTTACAGATGAAATTATTACACCATCTGCTTAACAAAAATTTATCACCAAGCGTGTCGCTACCTCGTTATAAATTCTGGGACATCCGAGTCCCCAGAATTCACTCGCCAACGCGACAGGTATGCCTGCGGCGCCCTGGCCCCCTGCGTCCGTTCATTTTTAAGTCCCCTACGGGACTCAAAAATACCACTACCACAATGGCTGACGCCTTTTCGGATGCCTTATATTTTCCTGCGGAAAAACATCCGGCCCTAAGGCTACCAGGGACTACGCGCCTCGGCGTTCCGCCTTCCTTGGCGTGCAGCGATAGAGAAATTAGCTAAGCAAATGGCTCAAAGGTACTTAAGAGGTTAACAAGGAATTTTTTAATTCTGTAAAAGAGCTTTTAGCAACACTAAAATATAAATCCTCTGTATTTGCAATCGATCTCATGTATTTTTTCTCCGTAAAATCTAAATAAGATTGAATCGCTTCTATTGAATGCTTATCTTTTAAATTTTTATGCCATAATTGAGTAATACCAAAGAACATCCCATCCAAATCAGAACGTTGATATTTTTTAAGCATTTTAATCACATCAGGAATATAAACTTTTTCCAGCTCTAATGATTTGTAGGCAAGTTCAAGTTTTAAACCTAAAACAAGGCGTGGCTCAATCTCAACCATTTGCTGTTCAATCTGAGTTTTACTATTAATAATCTCTTGAGCAGAATGGAAGTCGATATAACCCCGAATAATTTTATCTGCATCGCGTCGCTCAAGATTTTGATAAAGCATCTTCGCATAAAAACTTTTTAATAGTTCGTTATCATAAGTTTTATCTAAGGAATGACTGTTATTTTGATAGTAGATCATTAATCCTTGGATTAGTTTCGAGTGAATTTCAAGACTTTTAGATTCCTGATACATTTTTAAAAATCTGGGAATAACATCTTGTTCATTAGAAACAGCAAGCCTATCTATAAAAATTCCTCTTTTGGTTTCATTGACTTGAGTATTGGCTGCAAATTCCCATTCCTTTGCAATATGAGTTGGCGTTTCGTCTTGCATAGGAATATCAGCGAGCTCCACAAATCTCTCATAAGGTAAATTATTTAACTCTTCAGCAGAAAGATCGCTAAATTGTTTATCTTTACTATCAATATGAGGTGGTTTAGTAATATTTTCGAAATTACTAGGACTCAATACATCACCATTAGCATAGGGAAAAGTATAAAAGACTTTAATGGGCAACATTATTTTATTATCCATTATCTGCGAAAAACCCGCACTATAAAAATCCCAGGCTATAAACGTATCACATCGCCACATACCGCATTTAGTGGGACGCCGATTTTGAAGATTTCCTTGACCAATTACATAAGCCGTGGAGGAACTATAGGTAGGACACCACCAACTCTGGTGATAACCTTCTGCTAATGCTTTATAAGTCCCAGTAGAATAATCTCCTACACCAGAGCGACTTCCCCAATATTGTGACCGAGAAGTAAAGTTTGGGAAAGAATTAAATTGGACTACGGGACTTTCATTTAATACTTCAATTATGATTTGAGTAGGATATCCAACATCATCTCCGGTACCTAAACCAACATGCCCAATCCATCCGGCACCCGGAATTAACAGGTCACGACCTAATACATCACCTGAGGCAAGAGGTTTCCTGGCCTCCACTTGATTGGCAATAGAAATAGCAGCCAACATGAACAAAAAAATTTTTTTCATATCTTATATACCTTTAAATAAAAGAAAGAGATTAGGGATTAAGTATTTTTTTTAGTTGGTACCCGAGGCAAATTAATAAATGGACAGTAAATAAGATAATGATAAAGTAGATAAATAGTTGATTTTGACTGAAATAAGTTAAATTAAAATAAATGGGTAACAAACTTATTACAACATATCCTAAAAAAAATGTGGTTGCAAATATATTTGTGTAGAAGGAATGGTTATTAACTAATAGCAAGGCGAAAGCAGCAAAAAATAAGCCCCCTATTATGGCATATACTCCCCCTAAAATAATAACTAATGGCCACCACCCTTTGGCATCAACATTATTCACTTGGAAAATTAAAGCAATAATAAATGCTATTAAACAACTATAAGAGACGAGAAATATGTCTCGTTTAAAAGATGTTTGTTCTAAAAGAAGGCGACTATCTTTCAAAGAATTAGTAATTCTCTCTGACCAAAGCACAACGAATATGATAATAGGTAAACCAACTAGCCCTTCAATAATGCTGCTTTGCGATTCAATTTGCATCGCTACAAATGCGGCAAAATAAGCGATTATTAAAGTATTGGAGTATTTGTTCAGGTGGTACATAACTTATATCCATTTTAAGCTAATAAAAATAATAATAATTTTTATTCATCAAGGTAGCATTTTTATTTAAATAATTCAAAGTTCAATAAGCAGGCCTCATTAAATATCTATAACAAATCAGCATAAGCATCATAATTAAAATTGATTGTTGAAACAGTCCTCCCTTCATGAA
>NZ_LNYU01000029.1:40893-57638 GCF_001468135.1 Legionella santicrucis
ATTTTTTCAAAGTTTTTTGTCCCGTACAAAGATGATTTATTTAAGAAACTGTGTCCTTAAGCATGAGTTAAGGAGGGGTATATTATACTTCATGGCTAATGCACTATTGGAGCAAGTTTATGACGAAAAAACTTTATCAGATTTTAGGCATCGATGAGCAGGCAGATGAGGTAAAAATTCGTAAAGCTTATCGAAAATTAGCGTTACAATATCATCCAGATAGAAACCCTAATAATCCTGTTGCTGTAGAAAATTTTAAAGAAATGGCAGCAGCTTATGAAATTTTAGGTGATGCAGAAAAGCGTAAAAAATATGATCAAGGTTTGATTGATGACCAAGGTAAGGAAATTCAACCGGAATTTAATACTCAGTCTCAATATCGCCCTAAGCCTAGATATCAACCTGAACCACATGCTGATGAGCAAAATTTTCGTCCCCAGCCAAAACATCAATACCGCAAACACTTCTTTTTTAAACAACAACCTGCATTTTACTATTTCTTTAACACTTATGAAGATGCCGCCCGATTCGAACAGCCTAAGTTTTATAGAAATCAACCCGTATTTTTTTATGTCACTCGCTCACCATTGGAAGATTTATTAGCAAGAATTCATGCTGAAAATTTAAAAACTAAATCTTTTGGGGCACAACATCACACCTACTTTACTAGGGAGCAAAATCAACAACCTTCTCATGTATTTGTACACAGCAATTATGCGCCACAGATGGAACGAATTATTGATAATTTAATTGCTAATATGATGATGCTTGAGATGATTGGAAGAGCGGTCGATAGTAGAGTAGATCATCAGCGAGTATTTTCTATCTAAATAGAAGACATTTCTTTTTCCTCGCGTGTAATGAGTTTGAACAATTACCTAGCAGCTTATATACTCTATCTAAGGACAAGGAATGTCTCTAAATATAGGATACGTAATTTTTCGTTGGTGGCTGTCTTTTATGTATGAACATATGAAACTATTTTGTCATTCAAGAATCTTATTAACAAGCGTTTAGGTTTTATTTAAACCATATGTGTTTTGAAAAGCATGATACATACAAATTTCTGTTACAGCGTCCACATACTGAAACACATCTACTGGAACTTGCAAATCATTTAAAAAAATTTCACCACTGTATTTAGTGCCTTCTCCAACCAATAGGCCTGATTTCATTCCTAAAAAAGTAAGTGTAGCTGTCGCTGGAAGTGCGGCCCCTGCAATAACTCCAGAATTAGAATCTATTCCAGTAGGAACTTCAATCGCCAATATAGGAACATTAAGATCTTGTAATCGTTGAATAAGGATCTCGATCTCAAATGATACTCGTCCTCGTAAGCCAATTCCAAAAATCGCGTCTACAATAAGCTCAGACTCATCGAGATTAACCTCATTACTGTAGGGGAGTAAAGGTACACCTCGCTGATAACAGGACTCCATAACCTCCCAAACTTCATCATGCATTTTTTCAGGCTTGGTTGGAGTCAAGCCATGCCTTACTTGCCAAACAGTCACAGCAAGTCCACGTTGATGGGCTTGCTCAGCGAGTACATAACCTTGACCGCCATTATCACCACGACCACAAAAAACCATTATTTTTTTGATGTTTGGCCAACGATGGATTAGAAAGTCACAAGCAGCAACGCCTGCATCTTTCATCAGTTTTAAGCATGAGATAGGATATCGACTTTGAACCTCATCCATTAATTGCTGAAATTGTGGTGCTTCATACACAGGAACATGCTTTATTAGCGATGACATGTTAGACCTCTTGGAGTCTTAATTAGTTCAGTTTATTCATCTGACAAATGAATCATTTACTCCTTAAAATGAAATAATTTCATTAATTCATCAGACAATCTTTTTCCCGCCACTGGGTTCAATTGATAAGCATTTTCCAATGCTTCTAATTGCTCTTTGCTAAGAACAATATCAACTGCCTTCATATTTTCAGCCAAATGATCAAGTTTCGAAGTTCCTGGAATCGGTATAATATCCTCGCCTTGTGCAAGTAACCAAGCAAGAGACAGTTGCGCTGGTGTAAGCCCCACTTGTTTACCGATTGCGCTTATTGCCTCTACCAAAGAAAGATTTTGTTCGAAATTTCCTGGATTGAATTGTGGTACAATAGTTCTAAAATCAAAAGGCCCCGTTCCAAATGACTTAGGGTCATTTAGTCTTCCACTTAAAAGCCCACGCGCTATAGGACAATAAGCCACAAAGCTTATCCCCAGCCCACGACAAGTATCGAGTACTGCATGAGCAGGCGCTCGAGTCAGAATTGAATATTCAGTTTGAACAGCAATTAATTTTGAATGAAGTACCGCATGAGCAGCAAGAATAGTAGGCGTATCAGCCTCAGATAAGCCCACAAAACGAATTTTACCTTGCTGAATCAGATCTTGCATGACCCCCATAATGTCTTCGATAGGAGTAAAATAGTCATAACGATGCAAATAATATAAATCAATATAATCTGTAGCTAATCTTTTAAGACTGGCATCACAAGCTTGGCGAATATGTTTTTCAGAATTATTGACAGACATTTCATCATTATCGCCCTCTCTGATAACGCCACATTTAGTGGTCAGGATAATCCTTTCTCTAAATGGTTTTACAGCTTTTCCAACAAGTTCCTCATTCTTACCTTTGCCATAAATATCTGCTGTATCAAATAGTGTTACCCCATATTTTTGATGGGCACAGTGAATAATATCAACTCCAGCATTTATGGTCGATGGAATGCCATAAAACTCCGATAATCCCATACATCCAAATCCCAAAGCCGAGACTATAGGCCCATCTTTTCCTAAGTGCCTGTATTTCATACTCTCAGTTCCAATGAGTCAATTTGAAATATATATAGAACAAAAAGAGATGTAATTCAACAAAATGAAATATTTTTGTTCGAAAGTTAAGATATTGCAAAAAACACTCGCGCGCCACTATAGACTTAAACCTTAATGATACACTCTACTCAAATCAAATATGCAATGGGACACTGTGAACAAACTAACCCCAGTATGGATGATCAGCATCCTAGCCACTTTCATCTGTTCCGCTCAAGCCAAGGGAGTACAAGTCAGTTGTAATATACCAGCCAGCAAAGCCGACAACATCGAATGCATTTTTTTTGGTTCGGGTAATAACTTGAGCGAACAACTTGAAAAAACTCTTGAGAAATATCAGAATAACTTGTCATTAACCGTCCAATCAGGGCAATACCTTTTAAAACCAATTACGATAAAAAAACATCATAACATCACCCTACATCTAAATTCTGATGTCACTCTTATTGCTGCGGACCGCAATGATAAAAGCTGGGAAAAAGAGCGTGGATTAATCAATCTTATTCACGTGAATCACTTTACGTTAAGTGGTGATAATCCCGATAGTAGTGTGATTGACGGCAATGGAGAAAACTGGTGGGAATACAAAACATCCAAAAAAAGGCCTTTTTTGCTTCACGTTAATCATGTTGAAAATCTAACTATCGATCATTTACAACTAAAAAATTCACCGCGTTTTCACCTTATGATTCGAGGTGGTAAAAACATTGCTGTTCATGATTTACGTATCGATGCCCCAAAAGACTCACCTAATACTGACGGCATTAATGTAGGTTCAATCACTAAAATGCGGATAAAAAACATTATCATAAAAAACGGTGATGACGGTATCGCAATTAACGCTATTAATGAGCCCTCCAAAGACATTAAAATCAGCCATGTCGATTTATTTTATGGGCATGGAGTTTCTATTGGCAGTGGTGTCAAAAACACAATATCAGATATCATGGTTAACGATATCAGTTTCCATAATGCGTCCAATGGACTGCGCGTAAAAACGCGATGTGATAAGACAGACTGCTCTGACACCAAAAAAGGAGTAGTAACGAACATTAGCTACAGTGATATCACCATGGAGAATGTCAAATATCCAATTTTATATGACATGGAATACAGTGAAACAGGTAGTAAATCCTATGTGATTATCAAAAATATAACCTATCAGAATATTTACAGTATCAACTCTAAGAAAGAAGCACGGATATTCTGCGGTAAATATAACCAATGTAGCTCTGTAATTTTTAAAAATGTAAACATTGATTCTGGCATGCACTGTCAGGGAGGCTCCTGGAGCAAAAAGGATAAAATTGTTGATTGTTTAAAAAATTAATCTCCAGCCATACTCGTTGGCCTATGATTAGAAGAAACCAAAACAGGATATACATATAATTCTACTTGCTTGAGTCTTGTTCTCCATCTCTTAATTTAGAATTTTGAGTCTTTTGGTGTAGTGTTAATGGTTCAATAAAGCTCACTGGTGTTGAATAAGTCATAGGAATTTTTTCTTTATCAAGAGCCTTTTTGATACTCGTAAGCACTTCATCAAGAGAGTAACGCAGATGACTAGGTTCAGGTTTTGTCCACCAATAGATTGCAAAATCAATCCCATTAGATGAAAAAGATACAACATAAATTTGAATGTATTTTTCTTTAGAAACACTCTCGCATTGTTTGACAGCTTTTTTAATGGTTGTGCGTGCTTGTTCCAAATCAGTATCAAAATCCACACTACAAATGATTTTTTTTCGTCTGAGTCTTGTATCAGTCAGAACCTCCACAGTGCTCGTAAACATTTTCGTATTAGGAATAAAGGCACGTGTTCCATCTGTTTTACGTAAATGAGTATTTTGTATCGAAATACGATGAACATAACCTTGTTGAGAATCTACTTCAATGAAATCTCCAATACTAAATGGCTCTCTAAGCAAAAGTAAAATGCCCGTAAAAAAATTTTCAAAAATATTTTTGAATGCAAGACCAATAGCAACTGACGTTAATCCCAAAGTAGTCAAAATATTTGCAGTTGTTACTGATGGAAAAACTATGGCTGAAATAATTAACATTCCAATAAACCAAACCAATATAATGGTTAACTTATGAGAAATTATCACTAAATTTGCTCGAACTGCCATTTTAGGCAAGAATGAGCTTACGATTTTTCCTATTATTTTCGCGATAAAATAAGTGAGAGCAGCAAAACAAACTCCGATAATAATATTGGGAATAAGGGCGACAAAATTTTGTGCAAACTTATCTAATGTTTTTAAGATAATGTTTATATAGTTCATATGACATCCCTATCTCTTACTTTTAATTGAATATGATCATAAGCATGAGTGTGTTATAAAAATTCTAGTTACTCTTTAGGAATATGTCCAAATTTTGAAAACAAATCATGCCTTCTTCTTGCGCGACATGAATTAAAATATCCTCATATATAAAAAAATACTGCAAACTAAATAATAAATTTTCATAAATTATCCTTTATATCATTGACTTAGTAAGCAGGCCTCATTAAATATCTATAACAAATCAGCATAAGCATCATAATTAAAATTGATTGTTGAAACAGTCCTCCCTTCATGAAAGTGCCACACTAATTTTCGTATTTTCTGTAAGAGCTCCTCCATAGTAGAAAATGACTTACACCCATAGACTCTCTGCTTTAACCATTGCCAAAATCGTTCAATTGGATTGTATTCAGGAGAGTAAGCAGGAAGAAAGAGTAAGTGCACCCAGTCATTCTTTTGAACAAATTTCTGAACTTTCTTGCTCTTGTGTATAGGTCCATTATCGAGAACGATCATTAACTTTTTATTAGGATTTGCTTTATGGAGTTGATGCAAGAATAGGAGCAATTGCTGGCTATTTCCTGTATCAGCCTGCTTCCAATAAAATCGGCTTGTTCGCATGTTTAATGCGCCAAAAATAGTCTTGCTCAGTCTGGCTTTCACCGTATTGACTCCTTTTTTTCACCACGCTTAAACCAACCACGGCTTACATAAGGTTGGTTTGAAAAATGAGACTCATCCGCGAAAAGTATTTCAATCTCCTCTCCACTATCTTTCTTAATCTCCTCAACGATCTCACTGATTCGTGCTTTTTTCTCAGTCGAGGATGGAGCATTTGCAGGTAATGTTTTTGAAAATCGTTTATACACAAAACCCAATCGATTTAGTGATTTGACCAGCGTATTATCACAAACAGACACCCCTTGTTTTTCAAACCAATCTCGCAACAGATTAATCTGCCATCCTGCTTCCTGATAGCCATATTCCTGAGGTGATTTTCCGAGTAACTCCTCCAGTTGAGATTCAATAATAGGTGCCTTTCTGGCCGGGCGACCCGGTTGACTCCGACTCTTAAGGCCAGTAATACCATATCTTATATAGCGCTTAAGCCATAATCTGATGGTATGTTCATTGCGACCAGAAGTTTTAGCCGTTTCCGATACTGATTTTCCTTCTCCGCATAATAATACGTAATAGGCGCGTTCTCCTATATTGGATTTTTGACTTCGCCTTAATCGAATTAATGCTGTTCTTTCTTCTTCGCTGAGGTATATCCTTATCATTTTTCTAAAACTAATCTATAAAAATTGCAGAATACACTAACTTCTTTGTTTTTTATAGATATTTAATGAGGTCTGCTTAAATTAACCAAAACCATCGTTGATAAACTCGGACATATCCCCGGAAAAACCCAAACGTTTTATCGTGATAATGATTTAAAAGGTTTTGCTTTAAGAATTACTTCCGGCGGAGTGAAAAGCTTCATCGTTGAAACCAGAATCAATGGCAAGGTTAAAAGAGTCACTTTAGGTAAATATGGCAACTTGACTGTTGAAGAAGGCAGAAAGCAGGCCAAGAGTCTTTTGGGTAGTGTGGCCAGAGGTGATGATCCCATTGCCGAAAAGAAAACCAAGAAAGTTCATGCCATGACCTTACAACAAGTGCTGAATGATTACTTAAAAGCAAGAAAAGATTTAAAGCCACGTACCTTAAACGATTATCAATGTGTGCTGCATGAGGTCGTACCTGACTGGCTTGATAAACCTCTGGTTAATATTACCCGAGAAATGATTGCCAAACGGCACACCAAACATGGTCAGGCAAATAGTAAAGCACGTGCCAATAATGCCATGAGGGTATTAAGAGCTATTTTTAATTACGCCATGTATGAATATCAGGATGGCAATGGTCATCCGATCATTACCATCAACCCGGTCAAATACTTATCGCATACCCGGTCATGGTATCGAGTGGATAGAAAACAAACCGTCATCAAACCGCATCAATTAGCAGACTGGTATAAAGCGGTTATTGTATTGGTGGAAACCGATAATTACCGCAATGCTTTACTCTGGCATGATTATTTTCTATTGCTCTTATTCACCGGCATGCGGAAAATGGAGGCAGCTTCTTTGCGCTGGGAGGATATTGATCTCAAATCCAAAACCATCACCTTGCAAGACACCAAAAACCACGAAATCCATACACTACCTATGTCTGACTTTGTTTATGAGTTAATGGAACGCAGAAGCCGGAATAAAACCAGTGAATTTGTATTCCCGGCTGAAAGTAAAACCGGTTATATCTATGAGCCTAAAAAAGCGGTAAACAGGGTTGTGGAGTTATCTGGCGTACCCTTTACTTTGCATGATCTGAGAAGAACATTCGCTACTGTTGCCGATAGTCTTGATCTTCCCGCCTATGCATTAAAGCGACTACTTAATCATAAGATGAATAATGATGTAACAGCAGGATATATCATGAAAGATGTTGAGCGCTTACGTAAGCCAATGCAGCAGGTTGCAGATTTTCTGAAAAAACATATGCTTGAACTAATTACATAGCCTAAAGCAATATGCGTAACTTTAATTTTGTCACGTTTTATCCTATTAATCGTGACAAATTCCACTTGGACAGCAATGCTATTTTTGATTAATTATATAGTTTCAGATAAATGGCTCATGTTAAGAAAACTTAAAAATGTTAACATGACTTACCTTTCATGTTAAAAAAATCGGATTTTCTTAACATGACTAAAATTAAAACTACAGGTCCTAAAGTGCGCAGAATCCTACTAATCAGTGATACTCACGGGAATTTGGATATCATCAATCAAATGGTTACTCAAACTAATGCAGATATGGTCATTCATGCTGGTGATTTTGGGTTTTATGATGAACAGAGCATTTATCGACTCAGCCCAAGGGAATTACGCTTGTTAGTATCCCACTCACCATTGTGGCGACAATATGAAGTTGATAAACAAACTAATCGTGAAAGGTTAATAGAAATCGTCAAAGAAAATCGATTACTAGGTGATTTTCCTGATTATATCTCAGGTAAAAAGAAATTCTCAGTTCCTGTATATGCTGTTTGGGGAAATCATGAGGATGTGCAGGTTTTAAAGCAATTAAATACCAATCTCAATGTTGAAAATCTGCACGTGCTTGACGAACACCATTTTTATCAATTCCACACCAGTGAAAATGAGCTTGAATTTTCTCTTTATGGCTTAGGAGGAAATTTTTTGGTCAGTAAAAAATTATTTGATAAACCAATTGCTGGTAATGGGGGAAAAGTATGGACAGCTTTACATCAATTTGGCGTTTTGTATCAGCAGATTAAAAACAAAAGTAAACCTTCAATATTTGTTTCGCATGTCAGTCCAGGGAAAGAGCCGCTTTTATCTCGTCTCATCATGCATTTTATGCCTAATTTCTGGATCAGTGGTCATATGGGTGCACCGTTTACCTGTACTTGGAATCAATTTACTATCCGGGAGATGAATGAATCCTTAGATTGGCTAGAAAGCGATATTGATTTAATAGAAGAACAATATCAACAAGGTCGTCTTACAGATGAAGCAGCATTGGCTTATGAGATAATAAAAAGGCCTATCGATAGGGATGAATTCTGGTATAAAAAATTGTGGAATATTAATCTTCCAGATGTGGTTGATGGACATGCGCTTTTAATTTTGCAGGAGAATAGATTTTCATTGGAGACCTATTCAAAGGGGATTAAGTTCAATAATTGAATACTGCGATTTGCAGACATAGAGGAAGCCATCTGGTAAGGACAAAATATTCTTTACATTGAAAACTCATCCTGATTCATAAGCGAATCTAAGTGTACGGCAATCCTATAACCATATAGTATTTATGTATACTTAAGGCCTATCTCGATGCGCAAAATTTTATTAATCGGTGATTCTACAGTGATGAATAGAGGGATAAAAAGTCTTGGTTATTAAAAACCCGCACGATTTGAGCTTAAAGACAGAGGTCTTCATAGGCTTGGCGGGTGTGTTATCTGCGATTGTAATTAGATAAATATAGCTTTGCAAATATATGCAATTAAATTTCTTATACTTACTTTTAAGGTTCGTCCAATATGGATTATAAGTCCGTCTAATATGGAATATAACCTCTTGTTAAGTTTATTATCTCTTAACTGGGGTGTCCGAATCCATTAGACCACGTCAATGTTGTATGTACACACAAGACATACAAGTTAAAGCCTCATAGAGAAATTTGGCATTATATGCTTTCACAATATAGATCCATTTTTCAATGAAAATATAGTCTTAATCAAGAAGCGAGAAGGGTATTGCCCAGAGATTATCTCCAAATGACAAGCATTTATCTCCACTATATAGAACTATCCCGCTTCCCCAGTTTTTATCAGCTAAACTAGCCAGTTTTCTCAAACCACGGAAATCTTGATTAAGAATAGTTTGACTTGCTTTAACTTCAATACCAATAATTTTTCGTGCATGATTTTCAAGAATAAAATCCACTTCCACTTGGTCTTTGTCCCTATAGTAATAAATATTCCATGGCTCATTTGCTAGAGTGCACATTTTCAGTAATTCGCTATACACCCAAGTTTCTAGTAAAGCTCCAAAAGAAGATTTATCATTTTCAATGCTTTCGATGGTAACTCTGTTCAGGCATGCTAAAAGACCACTATCAATAAAATGAATTTTTGGTGTTTTAACTATTCTGCTTAAGGTATTGTCATGCCAAGGTCTTAATTGATGTACTAAAAATAGTGTTTCCAGTAAACCGACATACTTCTGCGCTGTTTTGGTATCTAAATTTAATTGCCCACCAATTTGAGTAAAATTGGTTAATTTTCCTGATTGTTGAGCCAGTACCTCCAGTAATCGAGGCATTTCCACTAATTTTTCTATTGATGAGATATCTTTTACGTCTCGTTCCACTATTGCTTTGATATAAGATTTAGCCCAAGCATTTCGTCTTTCAAAAGTTGGTCTCGTTAACATTTCGGGATATCCACCACTCAGAGCTTGTGAAATAACGTCTGATTGCTCTGAACGTGTTGCTTGATTTGGCCAGGATTGGTCTAATGCATATTTTATAAAGTGATTTTCCCTACGTTCAATTTCAGCCAGAGAAAGTGGAAATAAGGTTAATATTTCCATTCGACCAGCCAAGCTATCTCCAATTTGAGGTAATGCTAGTAAATTGGCTGATCCAGTTAATAAAAAGCGACCGGGCTGTCTATTTTCGTCAATTGAAAGTTTTATCGCACGTAGTAATTCTGGAGCGCGTTGAATTTCATCTATGATTGCTGTATCGATTCGATTAACAAAGCCTACAGGATCTTGCTTTACTGCATTAAGAATATTGTCATCATCCAATGTGTAGTAGGGTAAGGAGGGCGAGTATTCTTTGACTAAAGTGGTCTTTCCTGATTGCCGAGGCCCGTTAATTAAAACAACGGGTGTATCCTTCATGGCAATTTCCATTCGACTTTTAAGTTGTCTTGGAAAATTATTTTTTTTCGTATTCAAGAAGCTGTCCTAAGTTTCGTCTAATATGGATTATGAGTCCGTCCAAAATGGATTATACGTCCGTCTAATATGGAATATAGCTTCGTTCAAAATGGAATGCAAATAAATTTTTGTGATTTATTCAATGCTTTTGGTAGACATATAAAAATATCCGGGACTAATGGGACACATGGGGCATCCATGTCATTACTGGGCTAGACACGTCCCAAGCTTATTTTGGGACTTTGGGACGTATGGGACACGGATATTCCTGCACTTAAGTAATAAAACTAAAAGTTATGGTAAATTCGCGATTCGCGAATTGCGAATTTATCACATGTTATATTTCATTTTTAGTATCAATCAATATCGTTCGATAACACATCTTTGAAATTGATCTTTTGTGCTTGACATTCTTTGAGGGAATACGAGATACTTTTTCCAAGCTTAAGGAGTAAGCCCGATGTTCCAACAAAATGTAGGCAGTTGGAAGTCAAAGGATTAGGAGAAAAGAATATCAATCAATTGTCCA
The DNA here is from genome assembly GCF_001468135.1 of Legionella santicrucis. Lineage (GTDB taxonomy): Bacteria > Pseudomonadota > Gammaproteobacteria > Legionellales > Legionellaceae > Legionella > Legionella santicrucis. Next base: position 52,083 of record NZ_LNYU01000029.1, read on the forward strand.
GGGTGATACTGGATGTTGCGTTGAGTTCTGTTCAAGGAAGATACATCTCGGCATTTGGCTGAGGAGTAAACAATTGAGGAATTTCCTATGACTTTAAAAAATCCATCCCGTTTACATCTATTAAACGAATTTGAATCTGCGCCACATTCTGCGCTTTTTAATCAACAAACAATTGCTGCGGTATTAAGCTGCTCCACCCAGTTACTTGAACGTAACCGCTGGGCGGGTGGTGGTGTTCCCTATTTAAAAATTGGTCGCAAGGTGTTGTACCGAAAAAGCGATGTGGTGAATTTTCTCCAACAACAAAAAATTTATTACTCAACCAGTGACGAAGGTCAGTTATAGCTCGTTGAGAACGCATAAATTTAAAATTCGTCAGAATGAATTGGATTCATTCCGATGGTTTGACTGTTGTTTGGAGAATAATCTATGTCACAAAATCATGTTATTGAATTAGCCAATACACTAAAGCAGCGCCCAATTATATGCGATTATGCCGGTGGTCGCTTTCGATTAACTAATGAGGGGCTAACCTTTATCGGTATTGATAAGGATGGCACTCCTTTACCACCACGGTGGATATGTGCACCATTGCATGTCGTTGCCAAAACCCGAGATGCTCAGAGCGGTGAATGGGGTCGTTTGCTGGAATGGCAGGATGATGATGGGGTAACTCATCAGTGGGCGATGCCATTGGCTTTATTGCAGGGTGATGCCTCCGATGTGAGGCGAGAGCTGGCAAGATTGGGATTGAGTATTTCACCTAATAGAACTGCTCGCGATTTATTAGCCTCCTATTTACAGGTTTTTCCGGTAGACGCTCGCGCACGATGTGTTGATAAACTGGGTTGGCATGGGGATGTCTTTGTAACAGCTTCTCAATGCATCGGGAACTCAACAGAAAAAATTGTATTCCAAAATACCAATGCCATTGAGCCAGCTGTATCCGCGAAGGGAAGTGTTGAAGAATGGCGCGACTCAATAGGTCGTCTGGCTTCCGGCAACTCAAGATTGGTATTTGCCATCTCGGTAGCACTTGCTCCAGTTCTGGCAAAGATTGTTGGCGAGGACTCAGGCGGTTTTCATTTCCGAGGCGCATCTTCATCAGGCAAAAGCACTGCATTGAGTTTAGCTGCCTCTGTTTGGGGCAACCCACAATCTTATTGCCGTTTATGGCGCAGCACCACCAATGGACTTGAAGGCTTGGCAGCATTACACAATGACGGCTTGCTCATTCTTGACGAACTCAGTCAAATGGATCCCAGAGAAGCAGGGGAGGCCGCTTATTTGCTGGCCAATGGTCAGGGAAAAACACGCGCCTCTCGTACTGGCACAGTCAGGCAATCCTCTCGATGGTCGCTATTTTTCTTATCTGCTGGTGAAGAGTCTTTAACAGCACTCATGGCAAAATCAGGACAACGCATTAACGCAGGTCAGGAAATCAGGCTTGCAGACATAGAAGCAGATGCAGGCTGTCAGATGGGAATATTCGAAACGATTCACGATCAACTAAGCCCAGCCAGCATGGCATTATCGCTTAAGAAATACAGTAGCCGATATCACGGTGCAATTGGTCTGGGGTGGCTGAATCAAGTAGTTGCTAACAGGCAGACAATAAGCCGATATATTACCGATACCATCCAAACCTTTATTGATTCAGTCATTCAACCCGATGCTACAGGGCAGATTATTCGTGTTGCCAGACGCTTTGCACTGGTTGCTGCTGCCGGAGAACTAGCCAGTCAATTTGGACTGACTGGGTGGCAAAAAGGTGAATCGTTCCAAGCTGCGAAGACTTGCTTTATTGCATGGCAGGATACTTTTGGTGTTGATGGTCATCGCGAAGATCGCGCCATTATGGCGCAAGTACGCGCTTTCTTTGAGTCTCATGGTGCCAGCCGTTTTGATAATGCCAACTCACCCAACAATGACAAGATTCTCAACCGAGCAGGATTTTATCATACAGATGGCGAAGGGTTTCGAATCTACATGGTATTAACAGAAACATACAAAAATGAACTGTGCAAAGGCTTTGATCAACGCACTGTGACAAGAGTTTTATTACAAGCGGGCTGGCTGAAACCTGCCTCGGATGGTAAAGCCTCACACAAGCCAAGAATCAAAGGAGTTGGCACGCCAAGACTGTATGTCTTTACCGGTAAAATTTGGGGAGGTGAATAAAATTGCCGATACCATCGGTTTTTACGTTGAGCACCGAAGGTGCGAATAAGACTCGTGAAGTTTGGCAACCAGCTCGCTGGTTAGCTAACTTCACCTATCTTGCCCTGTATTTTTAAATTTATTTAGGAACCGTCTTTTGGTGATTATTCGTAATTATTCGTTAAAGAGCAATTAGTAACGAAAATAATCATGAATAAACAAAAATAAATAATAAATTACAGAAAGTTACCAAAAGGGCGTTGCATGTGACCAAAAAGGTCGAAAATAAATAGAAATAAACGATAAAACTCAAAGGATTGATTAACCAGTAATATGGAGAGTAGGCCATGAAAAAATCCTTAACAGAAAACATAATGACTTCTCAACAGAGCCAACAAAGAACGAACGCCAGAAAAAATAAAGTGGCATTCCTGGCTATGCGCGAAGACATTTCCGAAGCCTTGGAAAAAGGTTGGTCGATTACCATCATATGGGAAACACTTAGGGAGGAGGGCAGTTTCACAGCAACTTACAATACGTTTCGGTTATACGTATTGAAATACTTGAATGGCCAAAAGCCTGGGTATTCACAAAAGACTGCCAAAGATAAGCAACCGAAGAGACTGGCCGTAAATCAGGACGAAGAGAAAAAGCCGACCACCATGCCTTCATTTAGCTTTAATCCTATACCCAATTTAAAGGAATTATTATGATGAAATGCATTTTTATTGGTGGATATAGTATCCATTAAGTCCCACATGCCCCACCTTAATTGTAAAGTGTGGGGACGGCTAAAACCTAGTATTGACGCGCCTGCCCCAAATGTCCCTTTTGTCCCCGAGATATTGGCCAACATGCTTATGTGAATTTACATTATATATGATTTCAATCGAGTCTGACCCCATTGGTTTTTTTGATGGAATGGATTTTTATTGGGGTTTAGGTTTCAATATGTCCCACCAGCCCCACCCTGATGGTTAAGGGAAGGGGCGGCCAAAACCCCGTAGTGACGCCCCTGCCCCAAATGTCCCCGTTGTCCCTGAGATATCGGACAACATGTTAATCTGAATTAATTTCATAATTATAAAAAGTTGATTAATCAAGTCTGGCTCCATTCATAGTGTAAAACAAAGATTGGCTAGGGAATTGATGTGGAATGAAAACCTGGGAGTAGGCCCAAAGGGCCTGATCCCAGGCTTAATTTTGGGGTGGTAATATCGCTTCCGGCACAAAAGGTATAGAGAAGCAGACCTTGTTCACATTATTATTGGATGTTTCACTCTCTTTTTGCCCTCTAATATAAGATTTTATCCCCCCGCCAACTTCTAGTTTATTTTGCTCATTAACAGAAACCATTACTTCAAAATCAAATGTTCTTACCTGATGCACAGCACTTGTTTTACCCTTAGGATCAATTATTGTGCAAGGGGCAATGGCTCCGTTGGAGATTTTAGATTTTGCATTTCCAATCCCATTGCAAATAGAGATTATTGTTTCTTCAATATATTTTTCTAAGTCCATGTTTACTCTCACACGTTGATATATTTATAAAGTGTAGTCTTTTCTCCGCCAACCATCTCGCAAATTGACTGAATTGAATGTTTTTTATTCGCATAAAGCGTTTTCACCAACTCTTTTTCCTCATCAGTCAACTTTTCAGGTCTACTACCTTGGCGACCCATTGCTCTAGCCGCCTCAAGACCTGCAAGAGTTCTTTCTTTAATTAAATTTCGTTCACTTTAGATTTAATATCTATACAAGCAACTACGCCGGCTAGGCTCGGTACTCTGAGATATCGATGTTTCATCGGTTAAAGTATTTTTTCAAAAAATTTATTGAGAGCCCATTATTAGAATAAATAATTTTTTGAGCATTATTAATTGTTATATGATTTTGTAATTTTATCAAATGTCGTAACTGGCTCTTTGTAATTCCTTTTTTATGTTCTACTTTGCCAGCGTAAAAGCATCTGGTAGGTGAAAGGGGGAAAGATAAATAGAAATCGCCAGAGGCCAGCATTTCTCTAGGTGTTTCGTATTTTTTTGAATGTAAAATTTGTTTATTTAAAGGGAATATGCAAACAGGGTAATCTGAGGTTAGTAAATCAAATCCTGTATTAATAAAATCTAAAACAAACCAATTTAAACCAATTAAGCACTGTCGATATTTTTCATTAAGGCCTATATTATAAAGCTCATCGAAACCGCTAAATGATGCTATAACATACGTATGAATGTTATCACAAAAATCTCTTACTTGAGGTGATGAAACAAATTCTTGGCGATGTTTTTGGGGAACACCATTCACAAGATCATCAATAATAGGTTCTTTCGATTTTCTAGCTTGCCCGACTATCTTTGTATGGCGTGTAATTAAAGAGGTAATAAAATCGCACCACTGTTCTTTTTCATTGGTGTTTATGTGGGTTAAACCATTATTAAGGATCTTATGTAATATTTTTGATGCTTTGTCATCTAGCACCTTAAAGTGCTGCGTTTCTATTTTATGAGGATCTTCGTGTTCTATCGAATAGAGATTAGGTTCATACCCAGTTCCTTTTGGTGCCCATAAATCTTCTTGTATTTTTCCATTGATAAACTTATAACAATGAATTTTCCCTTCGGAGTTCATCCAATTTTTACTGTAAAATTGCGGTAAATAATGGTGTCTCATAGAGGTATCTATATTAATTATGTATTTTGTGCTGAACTAAGAATACTTTTGAAATCTTTAATTTTTTCTGATTTTACAACAAATCCTAAATTATTCGGTATACGGGATAAACTAATGGGTACTTGTTGTAGAGGAGTTTCGATGATTCTAATCTCACCCTCTGCTTCATGCTGAGGACCTGCATACAGTACACCTAGAAAAATAATGCGGTTACCTATACTTAAATTGCCTTTAGAATCTGGATAACTTCCCTGGTTTAAGATTAAAACTGGGCTACCGCTGGAGCCAGGAAAGCATGCACAATCAATTATAATAACTGGTAACCCATTATAATCATGCTTTGGGTTTGTAGCAGTAATACCTCGCCTAACTATAGGCAAATTATTTATTTGATCCCAAATTCCATTTGGATAACCAATCATTATGATATCTTCTATTCCATTTAGATTAGTTATAACCTCTGATTCTGGAATAAGAGAATCATCTATAGGCATGAAAAAAATTTTCTTTCCAGACGCAGTTGTTTGATTTAGTAATCCTGCAATAGGCAAAGCCGCTAGATCAACATTTGGATCGGGATGCTTTATCCACTTTGATTCAAAATTATTTATACTGAATTTCGGCTCTACCCCAACAAACTGTCTCTTGATCACATCTCCATCAATTTGGTAGCTATCCTAAGTCCTTCAACTCGCTCTTGTAAACGGAACCATCCTTTCCAGA
>NZ_LNYU01000029.1:57648-82289 GCF_001468135.1 Legionella santicrucis
ACTCCTGAATGCCGCCAATGTGAATATTGTCTTTCACAGAAAACAAATCTTTGTCAGGCTATTCGGGCAACACAAGGTCAGGGACTTATGCCTGACGGGACAAGTCGTTTTAGTCTTAATGGTAAAAAGTTATTTCATTATATGGGGACTTCAACTTTTGCCAATTACACCGTTTTACCTGAAATAGCAGTGGCAAAAATCCGCAAAGATGCACCCTTTGATAAAGTGTGTTACATAGGCTGTGGCGTGACCACAGGTATAGGTGCTGTACTATATACCGCTAAAGTGACCCCAGGAGCACGAGTTGTTGTTTTTGGTTTAGGCGGTATTGGGCTTAATGTGATTCAAGGTGCTCGTATGGTTGGAGCAGAACAAATTGTGGGTGTTGATATCAACCCTAAACGCCAGGCTTTAGCTCAAAAGATGGGAATGACTGATTTTGTTAATGCTCATGAAGTTGGTGATGATTTAGTGGCTCATCTTGTTGCACTCACTAAAGGAGGAGCGGATTATAGTTTTGAGTGTGTTGGTGATGTAAAACTAATGCGTCAAGCTCTTGAATGTTGTCATAAAGGTTGGGGGGTTTGCACGATTATCGGCGTTGCTGGAGCAGGACAGGAGATTTCAACTCGACCATTTCAGTTAGTTACAGGAAGAGTATGGAAGGGTTCTGCATTCGGGGGAGCACGAGGCCGTACCGATGTTCCTAAAATTGTCGATTGGTATATGGATGGAAAGATTAATATTGATGATTTAATTACTTGTGTTTTACCTATAGAACAAATTAATAATGCTTTTGATTTAATGCATCAAGGTGAATCTATTCGTACAGTTCTTACTTTTTAACCTTTTTTTGAGTTGAATAAATGGCTATTGATCTTATTGAAGAGCACTATTGTTTTGGAGGTATTCAACGTGTATACACACACCGATCTTCAGTAACTCATTGTGTGATGCGTTTCGGTATTTTTTTGCCACCGCAAGTACATAGACAGTGTGTTCCTGTGTTGTACTGGCTTTCTGGATTAACGTGTACAGAACAAAATTTTATTACTAAAGCAGGTGCACAACGCATGGCAGCTCAATTGGGCCTCGCATTGGTTACACCGGATACCAGTCCTCGAGGCGTCCATTTGCCTGGGGATCAAGACAGTTATGATTTTGGCATCGGTGCTGGTTTTTATCTGGATGCAACCCGAAATCCATGGTCAAAATACTATCAAATGTCCACTTATGTGTGTGATGAATTACCTAATTTACTTCAGCAATATTTCCCTCTTAACGAACAAGCTTGTGGTATTTTTGGACATTCAATGGGCGGGCATGGAGCCTTGATTTTAGCTTTAAAAAACCCTAAACAATACCATTCGGTTTCTGCTTTTTCCCCTATTTGTGCACCTACTCAATGCCCATGGGGGCAAAAAGCTTTCACAGGTTATTTGGGCAAAGATCAGAAAAAATGGAAGGATTATGATGCTTGTAATCTCATTGTAGAAAGGGGATGGCCACATAAGAAGATACTAATTGATCAGGGGACTCAGGATCCTTATTTGCAAGAGCAATTGAAACCAGAACTATTTCAGAATGCCTGTTTGAATGCTTCTGTTGATCTTAATTTACGGATGCAAGAAGGTTACGATCACAGTTACTATTTTATTGCGAGTTTTATTGATGAACATTTAATTTTTCATGCTTCAATGTTAAAAGGCAATTAATTGTTGTTCCAGCTATAATGTAGTATAAATAGCCATGGAGGGACTAAAATGAGTAAAAAAATACCTTTAGTTGTTGCTGGAATTATTTTTACTTTGGTTGCGTTATTGCATCTTTTACGGATTTTTTTTCATTGGAAAATAATAATTGCAGGATATAACATTTCAATGTCAGCCAGCGTTGTTGCATTTATTGTTATAACATTTATAGCGCTATGGATGTTTATTGCCGCAGCAAAAAAATAAGGGTGGTTGTTCTTATTCAAGATTTCTACTAAAACTCAGACATTATGATTTTTACAAAAGCAATCGACCAAATGATCGTCTACTAGGCCAACTGCTTGCATGTAAGCATACATAATTGTCGGCCCCACAAAACTCATTCCTCTTTTTTGTAAATCTTTGGATAGTGCATCTGACTCGGGTGTGGTTGTGGGAACTTCTTGAAGACTATGGGGGTAATTTATTTTCGGACTTCCATCCACAAATTGCCAAACATAATTATCAAATGAGGTAAATTCTTGCACAATTTTGAGAAATACTCTGGCATTTTTACGTGCTGAAAAAATTTTAAGTCGATTGCGAATTATGCCAGGATCAGTGAGTAAACTCTGTAATTCTTCATCCGTCATATGGGCTACGGCATGAGGATCAAATTGCTTAAATGCCTTACGGTATGTTTCGCGGCGTTTGAGTATTGTTTCCCAACTTAAGCCTGCTTGGGCTCCTTCGAGGATAAGCATTTCGAAATGTTTTTGATCCTCATGAACAGGAATACCCCATTCTGTATCATGATAATGCTCATAATAAGGTTTGTTGATTCCAACCCAAGGGCAGCGCTTCATAGTAGTGTACATTAACTCTTATACAAAATTGATAATATAGTACAGTTTTTTAGAGACAATAACTATTTTTATATTATCTATATCAGGGATATTTGGGTGATAATCAATTGTTTCGTTTTGAATTTGTTCAAAAATGGCTTAAAATTCACATACGAAAACAATATACTTATTTTAGAGAGTTTCATGTCCGATTTTTATCAGGATTTTAATACAAGACGAACCTTTGCAATTATTTCTCACCCTGATGCAGGTAAAACTACCGTAACTGAGAAGCTGCTTTTATTTGGGGGTGCAATTCAATTAGCTGGAACTGTTAAAGGGCGCAAGGCGGATAGACACGCAACCTCAGATTGGATGGAAATGGAAAAAGAGCGAGGTATTTCCATTACTACGTCTGTAATGCAGTTCGTACATAACCAGCATGTTATGAATTTACTCGATACTCCAGGCCATGAGGATTTTTCTGAAGATACTTATCGAACTTTAACTGCCGTAGATTCAGCGCTCATGGTTATTGATGTGGCCAAGGGAGTAGAGGAAAGAACAGTAAAGTTAATGGAAGTATGTCGTTTACGCGATACTCCAATTATGACCTTTATTAATAAACTGGACCGAGAGGGTCGCGATCCTATTGATTTGCTCGATGAGGTTGAATCTGTTTTGGGGATTCAATGTGCTCCAGTGACTTGGCCTGTAGGTATGGGAAAACGTTTTAAAGGTATTTACCATCGCTATGAAGATGTCGTTTATCTTTATCAACCGGGAAAAAATGCACAAAAGCAAGAAGCAATGCAAATTAAAGGAATAGACAACCCGCTATTGGATGAGGTATTGGGAGAGAGTGCACAAGAATTACGTGAAGAAATTGAACTTGTGAAGGGTGCTTCGCATGAATTTAATTTACAGGAGTATTTGGCAGGAAAAATGACCCCTGTTTATTTTGGTTCAGCAATTAATAATTTTGGAATCAAAGAATTACTAGATGATTATGTACGCTATGCTCCAAGTCCACAACCAAGAAATACCCAAGAGCGAGTTGTATCTCCCAATGAAGAAGTTTTTTCTGGGTTTGTATTTAAAATACAAGCAAATATGGATCCAAAGCATAGGGATCGGATTGCTTTTTTACGTATATGCTCTGGAGCTTATAAAAAAGGGATGAAATTAAGTCATTTGCGTATTGGTAAAGAAATACAAATTTCCAATGCTTTGACCTTTATGGCAGGCGATCGATCACACACAGAAGTTGCTTTGCCAGGGGATATTATCGGGTTACACAATCATGGCACGATTCGAATTGGTGATACTTTTACTCAAGGTGAGTTATTAAAATTTACTGGTATTCCTAATTTTGCCCCGGAGCTTTTCCGTTTGGTTCGTTTAAAGGATCCTTTAAAGAGTAAGGCCTTACTAAAAGGCTTAATTGAGCTCTCTGAAGAAGGGGCAACCCAGGTATTTCGACCATTAAATAGCAATCAGTTAATCTTAGGTGCTGTAGGAGTATTACAATTCGATGTAGTTGCTCATCGTTTGAAACATGAATATAAAGTAGATTGTGTTTATGAATCAGTTAATGTGGCTTGTGCTCGTTGGGTGTACTCAGAGGATGATAAAGCGATGAGTGAGTTTCGTACTAAGGCACATGATTATTTAGCCTTAGATGGAAGTGACGCATTAATGTATCTCGCCCCAACTCGTGTTAATTTAACTATGGCTGAAGAGCGATACCCGAAAATTAAGTTTCATGCAACTCGAGAGCATTAACTCTATAGTGAGAACTTTTATTTTTGATGATATTAATCTGAAATTACAGTGGATTCTTTATGTTTTTTAAAAATAATGATGAGATTATAGCTCATCTTCTTGATGCAATTAGCAAAATTGATAAAACCGAAGTGCAAGCGATCCTTCAAGAAGCGTCTGTGAAAAAAATAGACTTAAATATACATACAAATAAATTTGTTACGCCGTTACATTGGGCAATTCTTAAGTGTCATGTAGGCACGCAGGATGACATGCTTGAAATAATAGAACAGCTCTATCAAACAGGCATAGATCTTAATAAACCTTCAAATGACAGTAAACAATATTACCCACTTCATACAGCTGCTCGTCGTGGTCTACCAATGGTTGTTGAGTGGCTTTTAGAGCATGGAGCTGATCCCATGGCTAAGGACACTGCCAACAAAATACCAAGACATTATGTATGGAGTACACTTAATGCAAAGATTTCAAATAAAAACGAAGTGAATGGAGAAAACAATCAAGATTATATTGATCGATTAATACAAGTAAACGATCTCTTAGATAATTCTAATACTACTGCTTTTTGCTTCATATTATAGGTTTATAGGGATCACTAAAAAAGTGGTGATATACATAGCCTTACAAGATAGGGTTTGTTGTGACTAAAAGGCACGGATACCTGCAAGCTGTCCAGGGGGCGTCTTTGCGAGCCATTGGCGAAGCAATCCAGAACGTCCTCACATTGAGGATTTGAACTGGATTGCTTCACTTTGTTCGCAATGACAATTGTTTTTATCCTGGCACTCAAATATGGAACGTTCAATGGCATGAACACTTGCAAAATAAATTGCAACGCAATAAGAGGCTGTTTCTGGAACAACGGGTGTTTTTAAATCTATAAATTAGGTAGTACAACTAGCTTTTACTGTATGTTGACCTAAATTAGTAATTCTCACTTTTGCTCCTGAATCGGCGCTGAGTTTCAGAATCTGATTTGGTTGTACGGTAATTTGTAAAAATTCGCCTGTAGCCAAAGAAAAGTCATTAACTTTGCCTTTTTTAGCTAATGCTTCTACTAAAAGATCATCATTGTCATCTTCTGTGATGATTTTACACTTGGCTTCTATTGTCCAGAACATATAATTAACGAATTCTTGGGGATCATTGCTGGGTAATTCATATTCAATAGTGACTCCTTGTTGGAGCGGATGACTTTCCATAGCATATGTATTAGTAGTTAAAGAAGTCATAATACACAATACCCCAAATCCAAGTTTTTGTAACATTAGTTCACTCCATAATGAAAATTAATGGGCTAAGATACATTTATTTTGTTTGCATGGCAAATTAATATTCATTAAAAGGTATATGGAAAAATATTGGTTAATATGTTCCACTTTATCATTGGAAAATGATTACAAAATATGATCATACTATTTATGATGGATGACTTTCTTGATGCGAACCATCACTGACATTGACTTAATATGTTTCCTCAATTTACGTCTTGCGACAAGCGCAGGACGTAGGGATAAGGATGGACTCTTAAGTCAATGGTAGTGATACGGATAAGGCAATCGAATACATTGACGTTAAATGAGTTTGTTTTATGAGCTATTTATATTGTTTCTAATGCCTTAGCAATAGACTCAGTCATTGCTTTAGCATCGCCAAAAAGCATGTATGTATTGTCGTGGTAGAACAAGGCATTTTCTACACCGGCATAGCCAGGTGCCATACTCCGTTTCACGAACAAAACAGTTTTTGCTTTTTCAACTTCTAAAACAGGCATTCCATAAATAGGCGAACTTGGATCTGTTTTTGCTGCAGGATTGGTTATGTCATTTGCTCCAATAATATAGGCCACATCACAGCTTGCAAAATCACGATTAATTTCGCTTTGTTCATAAACCCTATCATAAGGAATATTGGCTTCAGCGAGCAATACATTCATATGTCCAGGCATACGACCAGCCACAGGATGAATTGCAAAGCGAACCTTAATATTTCGCTGTTCTAATGCATCTACTAATTCTTTGACCGCATGTTGTGCATGTGCCACTGCCATACCATACCCAGGGATAATGATGACATCTTTTGCATTACTTAAAAGGAATGCTGCATCTTCACCATTTCCTTGTCGTACTGAGCGGGATTCAGTTGTGGCATTGGCTTGCAATTGTGTTGCCGATGTCTGAATCCCGCCGAAAATTACATTGAAAATAGAACGATTCATTCCCACACACATGATATAACTTAGAATTGCTCCGCTCGCACCAACTAGAGCTCCAGTAATTACAAGTAAATGATTACTTAAGGTAAAACCAATACCAGCGGCTGCCCATCCCGAATACGAGTTAAGCATGGAAATCACTACGGGCATATCAGCACCACCAATAGGGATAATAAGCAATATACCAAGTAAAAAGGCTAAGACAGCCATAATGCAAAAAAGAGTAAGCGTTTGGTTTATTAGAAATAAAACAAACAGAATAAGGATTCCCAACGCGGTCAATAGGTTGATGGTATTATGGTTTGGTAGTTTAATAGGTACTCCGGACATAATTCCTTGTAGTTTCAGGAATGCAATTACAGATCCAGAAAAAGTTATAGCTCCAATAATCAAACCCAGACTCATTTCTACTAAACTTGCTTTGGCGATTGCGCCAGGGATGCCTATATGAAACGAATTAGGAGATAAGAAGGCGCAGAATGCGACAAGTACCGCCGCCATCCCAACCAATGAGTGGAAAGCTGCAACTAATTGTGGAATAGCGGTCATATTAATTTTAAGGGCAATATAGGTGCCGATTATTCCTCCTGCAATTATTAAACTAATCAGTAGGAGTTGATGGTATGTTGTGGGCATTATTAACGTTGAGCCTACGGCGAGAACCATACCTGTAATTCCCAATAGATTTCCTCTTCTCGCCGAGGCTGGGCTGGCCAGGCCTTTAAGTGCTAATATAAAACATACTGCTGCTAATAGATAAAATAAAGGAACCAAAGTTGTCATGAGAAATCATCCTTAATTTACTGCACGGTTTCAAATAAAAATAGTATCATTATTCTATTTTTTATACATACGTAGCATACGTTGTGTTACCACAAAACCACCAAAAATGTTAATTGAGGTAATAAATATTGCTAAGCCGCCTATCCAGGTTATTTCTCCCACGAATTGACTTCCTGCAGCAATGAGGGCCCCTAAAACAATAATACTCGATATCGCATTGGTTACCGACATTAAAGGGGTATGGAGTGCAGGAGTAACTTTCCAAACCACGTAATATCCGACGAAACAGGCTAATACAAAAATAGTGAGTATCGCAATATAAGGGTTTCCTAAAGTATTCATCTCATGCATTTTGGGTCTCCTTTATGACCTGGAACGGTAGGTATTGATTTTGATGACAAAGTACTGCTTGTTGGATAATTTCATCGTTGGGGTTTAATGTGATTTCGGGAGGGGTAGTGGGGGCCAAGAGATGAATAAGGTGAACTAAATTATTTGCATAGAGTTCACTTGCCGTTGCTGGAACCAGCCCTGCTAAGTTGCTGAAACCGATGATGGTTACTTCCCCATGTTTGATGGTTTTATCAAGAACACTTACTTCACAATTCCCGCCTCGAGAGGTTGCGAGATCAACGACAACTGATCCAGGTTTCATTTGTTCTATAGTATGTGTATACAATAAAATGGGTGCTTTACGACCAGGAATTAAGGCTGTTGAAATAACAATATCAGATAATTTAGCGTATTGGTCAATAAGCTCTGCTTGTAACTTTTTATATTCTTCACTTACTTCAGATGCATATCCACCTTTTGTTTCACTGTCCTGCTCTTGGTTGACCTCTATAAATTCGGCACCCAGACTTTCGACTTGCTCCTTTGCGGCACGTCGTACATCAAATGCATACACTACTGCACCTAAACGTTTGGCTGTTGCTATGGCTTGTAAGCCTGCTACACCCGCACCAAGAACAAGTACTTTAGCTGGTTGAATCATTCCTGCTGCTGTCATCATCATAGGGATAGCTCGATGAAATTGAGCACTTGCTTCCAGAACAGCTCGATATCCTGCCAAATTGGCTTGAGATGAGAGACTGTCCATGCTTTGAGCACGGCTGATGCGAGGAATAAGATTCATTGATAATAATGTAATTTGCTTTTCTTTGCACCAGGAGATTAACTGACTTTGTGGCTCATTATCGATATGACCTATGACTATAGTACCCTGTGATAAACCTTCTAGGTCTTGGGGATTTGGTTCATTAATGCAGAGAAAAATGTTTGCTTTTGTCAGGATATTTTTCTTACTGTCGCTAATATAGACCCCAACCTGTTCATAATCTTGATCTCTAAAACCCGCCGCTAGACCAGCATTTTTCTCTATGTTGACTTCAAATCCAGATTTTATGTACTGTTTCGCTGAATTAGGAGTAATCGCTACTCGAGTTTCATTTCCTGCTGCATGTAATGTTGCAATGATCATGAGTAAATCCTTTTTACCTAGATAACCACTATCGTATTGCAATTTAGAAATATTTTCCAGACTATGGAATACAGTAATGCGCGAAGTTAAGGTTGGTATCTATAGAATCCATATGCTATGTTTATAATTTTCATTTAACATAACGGAGCAGGAGCGAACATTATGACAAGCCAACCCACCAGAGATCCAGTGAATGATATTTTACTTACCCCCAAAAATGCTGCCTTACTTATCATTGATTATCAACCCGTCCAAGTTAATTCCATTGCATCAATGGACAAGCAGAAATTAGTAAATAATATCGTTGGCGTTGCTAAAACGGGTATGGCATACAACTTGCCAATCATTCTTACAACAGTTAATGTGAATTCGGGTTTGAATAAACCGACAATTCTTGAGCTCACTCAAGTTCTGGAAGGGGTAAAAACATATGACAGAACTTCTATTAATTCGTGGGAAGATACTGAGTTTGTAAATGCAGTTAAAGGGACCGCGCGTAAAAAATTAATTATGACAGCTCTTTGGACTGAGGTATGTTTGACTTTTCCTGCACTTGATGCGTTAAATGAGGGTTATGAAGTATATGTAGTTGCTGATGCAGTAGGTGGAACTTCGGTTACAGCTCACGAGTTAGGATTACGTCGTATTCAACAAGCAGGCGGTGTACTTATAACCTTGCCACAATTATTATGTGAATTACAACGCGATTGGAGTCGCACAGCAACAGTTCCAAGTTTTGTTGAGATACTTGGGAGTAGTGTAGGTCTTTCTCACTAAAAGAATACATGAAGCAAGTGCATCAGAATATCCGAAAAGGGGTATTCTGATTAAACTAAATCATGGGGATATAAGAGTGCATTCAGTGCTTGAACCAGTCTTTTACAAAAATTACAATTTGCCTCTTGCAGCCAGAAATTTATATATGATGCTATTGCATGTACGCCTACAGTTTTCAGTTTTATGCATTGCTTTTATGGGATTCTTCTTGCAAGCTATCTACTTCAATAGCTAGGGCCACTTGATTGGCGCAAGACTCCAAAAGCTGTATTTTTTCCGGCGTCGCCCAATCATCACTTTTAAGGGGTTGAATTCTTAAAACACCCATTGTACCTCGAGCGCCGAGCAATGGGATAAATATAGCATTAGAAAAGGAAAGCGTGTCGGTTCCTAACCCCGCTTTTTGCCCTAACTCATATACCCATTGAGCGATACTGTATTCTTTATCATCCAATTCTTGATGCGATTTTGAACGTGCGCGGATAACTAAGAGTTTATCTTTAGGTAATAATGCGATAATTTCACAATGAAAAATTTCAGAAATATAATTAATTCCAGTTCTAAGTAGTCTGACTATTCCCCGTGTTCTCGATAATCTTCGACTTAAAGTATATAAAGTAGACGTTTGATATTCGGCAAGGCGTGCTATCTCTGATTGACGACGCGTAACCAAAGTAAGTTGGCAAATAATAAATGCTATAACCAGCATCATCACAAGATTGAAAATATAATCTGCATCATTTGTTAAAAAGCTGTAGTAAGGGGGCACAAAGAAAAAATCGTAGGATAAAAGACTGAGAAAAATTCCTGAAATTGTGGGACCGGTACGTCCTAGTGAGGCAATAGCAATCATGCCTATTAAATAAACCATGATTAAATTAGCATCTGGTACTAAGGAATAAAGCAAAAAATTAAATAACGTTGTGACAGAAACAATACTAATCGATAATAAATATGGAAACCAGGATGTAAGAGGTTTATTAAGCGTTTTCTTTTGTGACTTCTTTACCATTTCAGTGATGGTATACACATCAATGTCACCACTATAACGTAAAATTTCATCAGCTAAGCTACGAAAGAAAAAATGCCGCCATCGTGTTTGAATTCTTTTATTTATCATAATTAAAGTAACATTTTGCTCCCGAGCAAAATTAACAATTTCTTTAACGAGATCATATCCCATTAATATATGGGTTTCGGCACCTAATTGTTCGGCAAAAAATAGGTTTTTTATCGCTTGATCGCGTTGGGTTCTAGATAGTTGCGTTCGAGGAGAATCTACATAAACAGCTATCCAGTCTGCCTGAAAACTCGCCGCTATTCTTTTGGCGGAGCGAATTAATTTATGGGATTCTGGACCTGGCCCTACACAAACGAGAATTTTTTCCATGATGTGCCAGATACTCTTTATTCCTTGTCCCTGCCTATATAGAAGTACTTGAGTGTTAACTTGATTTGCTAACGTGCGTAATGCGAGTTCACGTAATGCCATTAAGTTCCCTTTACGAAAATAAAATTCCGCAGCTAACTGTGCTTGTTTGGGAACATAAACCTTTCCCTCTGCCAAACGTTTTAATAAATCTTCTGGCGCCAAATCGACGAGCTCAATAGTATTTGCACTTTCAATCATGAAATCAGGGACGGTTTCCTGTACAGGTGCGTGAATAATTCGGGAAACATCATTATTTAAGCTTTCTATATGTTGCACATTTAAAGTGGTATATACATCAATTCCGCGATCTAGAAGTTCTTTAATGTCTTGCCATCGTTTTTTATGTCGTACACCGGTAACATTTGTATGCGCCATTTCATCCATAAGTATTAATCCAGGATTTCTTTTTAGAGCAGCATCCAAATCGAATTCTTGTAGTTTTTTGCCGTGATAATCAATAGTTATTTTTGGTAGAATCACGAAATTTTTCAGTATTTCTAAAATTTCTGAGCGTCCATGTGATTCAACAATACCTACAATAATATCTAATCCTTTTGCTTGCTCTTCTAATGCTTCATGCAGCATGGAATGGGTTTTTCCTACACCAGGAGCGGCACCAAGATAGATTTTTAGTTTACCACGCTGTTGCTGTTTTTCTTCTTCAAGTACTTGTTGCAATAACGCATTAGGATTGGGACGTGAATCATTCATGAGTGGTCCTTATATGATCTAGGGCCAAGTTAAGCTCTAGTACATTAATACGTGGTTCTCCCAAAAGATATAGAGTTCTTTTTTTTATTAATTGATTTACCAATGTACTTATTTCTTGTTCAGAAATATTACGTGCTTTAGCAATTCGAGGAATTTGATAAAAAGCTGCTTGTGGACTTATTTCCGGATCAAGGCCGCTTGCAGAGGCGGTCACTAAGTCAACAGGAATTAAGAGCGTTTTATTTTCATATTGATGAAGAGTCGCCACTCTTTTTTTGACTAGAGTCAAAAACGCAGGGTTCAAAGGTCCCATGTTAGAGCCTAAAGAGCTTGCTGAGTTATAAGGAAATGGGATTGTTGCAGATGGGCGTCCCCAAAAGTAATTAGGCGCATCAACATATTGTCCAATTAATGCAGAGCCAATGGGTTTATCCTGATATCGGAGTATGCTGCCGTTTGCTTGGTATGGGAATAATACTTGGGCAATAAGGGTAGTTACAACGGGGTAAATAAGACCTGTAAGTAGCGAAAAAACGAGTAAAAATAATAAAGATGTTTTTATTTGTTTGAAGATTTCTATCATCATTTTTATCCTGTTAAACCTACTAAAGTTAAGAACAGATCTATTATTTTGATACCGATGAAGGGGACAATTAATCCACCAAATCCATAAACGACTACATTGTTTCGTAAAAGTTGTGCTGCAGGAAGACGCTTATATTTCACTCCATGTAACGCTAAAGGGATGAGAAAAATAATAATAATCGCATTAAAAATGACCGCCGAAAGAATAGCGCTTTGAGGTGTTGTCAAGTGCATGATATTTAAAATATTAAGTTCCGGATAAGTACTTGAAAACGCCGCAGGTAGAATGGCAAAATATTTAGCAATATCATTGGCTATGCTAAAAGTGGTAAGTGAACCACGAGTCATTAGTAGTTGTTTACCAATTTCAACCACTTCAATTAATTTAGTTGGATTTGAATCTAAGTCCACTAAGTTACCCGCTTCTTTTGCCGCTTGTGTCCCTGAGTTCATTGCGACTGCAACATCTGCTTGAGCAAGAGCAGGAGCATCATTGGTTCCATCTCCTGTCATTGCTACTAGATGTCCTTGGGCTTGTAACTCACGAATCAATTTAAGTTTGTCTTCAGGTTTTGCATTGGCCAGAAAATCATCCACCCCTGCTTCACCTGCAATTGAGGCAGCAGTAAGAGGGTTATCGCCAGTAACCATAATCGTTTTAATACCCATTTGTCTTAATTGAGCGAATCGTTCTCGAATACCACCTTTAATAATATCTTTAAGACGAATAATACCGAGTACTTTTTGATTTTCTACAACAACCAATGCTGTATTTCCTTGTCGTGAAATAATGTCGACATTCTTTTTCACATTTTCAGGAATAATGCTACCTAACTGATTGATGTACTCTTTGATTGCTTCAAACGAACCTTTACGAATTTGTCTGTTTCCAACATTTGCACCACTCATGCGTGTTTGAGCTGTAAAAGGAATAAAGGTTGCATTGAGTTTTCCAAGTTCTCTACCGCGTAATTTATATTTTTTTTTAGCTAAAATAACAATACTACGACCCTCAGGAGTTTCATCTGCGAGTGATGCTAATTGTGCTGCATTAGCTAATTCATTGATGCTAACCTCTTCGGCAGGAATAAATTCTGTAGCTTGACGGTTTCCTAAAGTAATGGTTCCTGTTTTATCAAGTAATAAAACATCAATATCTCCTGCAGCTTCAACGGCACGTCCGGATAAAGCAATAACATTAGCTTGAATCATTCTATCCATGCCTGAAATACCAATCGCGGAAAGTAGCCCTCCAATTGTAGTTGGAGCTAAACAGACAAAAAGGGCGATAAGCACTGTGATGGAAATTACCTGACCTGATTTGGTTACAAATACACTAAAAATAGAAAAAGAAAGCAGGGTGCTACAAACTACTAGGAAGACAATGGTTAATGCAGCGAGTAAGATAGTCAAGGCTAGCTCATTAGGTGTTTTTTGACGTTTTGAACCTTCTACCAAGGCAATCATTTGATCTAAAAATGTTTCTCCTGGATTAGAAGTAATGCGAATGATCAACCAATCAGAAATGACTTGAGTACCTCCAGTTACCGCGCTACGATCTCCTCCACTTTCACGAATAACTGGTGCGCTTTCGCCTGTGATAGCACTTTCATTAACAGAAGCAATACCTTCAATAACCTCTCCATCACTAGGAATGAAATCTCCTGCTTCGACTAATACCAGATCATCCATACGTAATTGTCCTGAAGTGACTAGGGTAAATTTTGCACTTTTAGATGCTTTTGCTAATTTTTTTGCTTGAATATCATGTCGTGCTCGACGCAACTCTTGTGCTTGGGCTTTTCCTCGACCCTCTGCCATAGCCTCAGCAAAGTTAGCAAATAGGAGTGTAAACCAGAGACATAATGTAATCGTTAAAATAAAAAGACTAGGTGCCTCTCCTTTTCCTAAAAGTGATTGCAAAAAAAGTACAGTAGTTATAATTGAGCCTACATATACGGTAAACATCACCGGATTTTTAATTTGAGTGCGTGGCCTGAGTTTTAGAAACGCATCAACTAAGGCAACTTTAATGATATTAAAATCCCATATTGAATGTAATTTAGTAGCCATATTTTCCCCAAAGAATCAACTGTTCCACAATAGGACCTAATGCAAGGGCAGGTACAAAAGATAGGGCGCTAATGACAATGGTGATACAAACTAATAAAACAATAAAAAGTGGTGTATGAGTTGCTAGAGTACCTGGGCTACTGGGAATATGTTTTTTCTTAACAAGTGAACCTGCAATTGCAAGAGTGGGAATGGCAATCCAATATCTGCTAATTAACATGAGTACCCCCCCCAGAATATTATAAAAAGGGGTATTCCCATTTAAACCCGCAAAGGAACTGCCGTTATTATTTCCCATAGAAGTAAATGCGTAAAGAATTTCTGTGAAACCATGCGAACCTGGATTGGCGATTGAGCTAATGCCTGAAGATGTTACCGCAGCATAAGCAGTTGAGATAAGGACGATTAAAGGCATAATCAAAACGGCAATGGAGGCCATTTTCATTTCATAAGGTTCAATTTTTTTACCAAGATATTCAGGAGATCTGCCTACCATAAGACCTGCAACAAATACAGTGATAATAATCATCATGAGCATTCCATATAATCCTGAACCTACTCCACCAAAACAGACCTCACCTAAATGCATCATCCAAAGGGGAACAAGCCCTCCTAATGGGGTAAACGAATCAAGCATGGAATTAACTGAACCATTTGATGCTGCAGTAGTCGCTGTAACCCAAATTGCTGAGTTGACAATACCAAAACGTGTCTCTTTGCCTTCCATATTACCTGCTGGGTAAAGATCAGATATAGGTTGCATATCAATTCCCATAGGTTGAAATGCTGGATTGCCTTTTTGCTCAACTACGGTTTCAAGAATTAAAGGTGGAATAAATAAAATGAACATGGCAATTAACACAGCCCATCCTTGTCGTTTATCCTGAACCATCATCCCAAAAGTAAAACAAAAAGCTGCTGGAATAAGTAAAAGGGCTATCATTTCAAGAAAATTAGTTAATGGAGTAGGATTTTCGAAGGGATGGGCTGAGTTTACATTAAAAAAACCACCACCATTAGTGCCTAATTGTTTGATGGCAATTTGTGAAGCAGCAGGTCCCATAGGAATGATTTGTTCTGATATTTTATTAGAGGTTACTTTAGGGTTTCCTAGGCTATCTAATAAGGATTGATCCTTTGTATCTATCACTGATTGTTGATAAGTAAATGGATGTAGAAGACTAATTTTTTGATAGGGTTTAAAATTTTGTATTACTCCTTGTGAGCATAAAATAAGTGAGAAAATAAATGACAAGGGAAGTAAGATATAGAGTATACCTCGTATGGTATCAACCCAAAAATTACCTAAACTAGAGCTTTCACGTTTTGTTAAACCTCGTATCAATGCGATTAATAAAGACATTCCTGTGGCTGCTGAAATAAAATTTTGTACGGTAAGTGCAAGCATTTGTGTCAAATAACTCATGGTTGTTTCACCACTATAGGCTTGCCAATTGGTGTTCGTTGCAAAGCTAATTGCCGTATTAAAAGCAAGATCAGATGAAGGAGCTGCAAAATTTTGTGGGTTTAAAGGAAGATAGTATTGAATTTTTTGCAAAAGAAAAACTACCAATAAGCCTACTAAATTAACAAAAAGCATCGTTGATAGATAAGTTTTCCATCCCATTTCTTCTTTAGGATCAATTCCGCATAGCTTATAAATAAACGATTCAACAGGTTTAACTAAAGAATCTAATAAACAAGATTGGCCTTGGTATACTCGGGCCATATACCAACCAAGAGGTTTGACAAGCAATAATAAGAAGAGCAAATAAAATGATATTTGAAGAAAACCAAATTTTGTCATGGAAATCCATTCCTGTTTTTATTATTAAAATAATTCAGGTTTAAATAATACGAATAATAAATAAATTAACAAGCCGAAAGCGATGAGTCCACAACTGAAATAGAAGCTCATGATTCACTCCTTGACAAATAATCAAAAAAATTAATGAGCAAAAAGCACATGCAAAAAAATAAGACAATAAGAAAAATTAATAAAATATCCATATAAGTGTTTCTTCTCATTGATAGACCTCTTTTAATTATAATCTTAGTTCAGATTTTTGGGGTTTGTTGACGATTATTTTGTTCTCCTGGGTTTTGAATAAGAGTTAGATTTTATTTTATTGGAAAGCATTAGGGCAACACGCCTTAATGTTAAGTAAAGAAATAAGAATTATGGAATCTTTCACTATAAACGGTCTATGGTGGAGAAGACTAAAAAATAAAAAAGGCGTATTATTTATAAAATACGCCTTTTTATTGAATTTGCGATAGACAGTAAGATTGTTTACAGTCCTAGTTACTATTATGGACTCCTCTGGAGCGTTTTAGGCTTCCTAGCTCATACAAGGCATGCACACCGCACTCTCAATCTGGCTCCCAAGTAATGAATGTTGGCTGAACAATTTGTACTGTCTATGATTATATAATAGGCTAATCCTCACATTAATGCTACTTGATTCAAATTGTTTTTTGCAAAGATTGTGTTAAAAAATAGAGCCTATAATGGATATTGATTAGAAACCGAGGCGCAGTGATGCTTGCTGTAAGGAAAGGAGCTATGCATAAAAAAATTGATTTGATATTTCCGTACTATCCGGAAATCATCAGTTTTTTAATGGTTATGATTACCACCCTTACAGCATTGTTGAGACTGATATCCATAGAGCAAGAGCACGCTGCGCTATAGCCCATCCTAAAGCAAAAAAATTTTAACTCTTTCTCATGATACCGAAAAAAGGCACACTAAGCGTTGGTCTTTTAAATGTTGTATAGCTTTTATTGTTTTTGCTAGTTTGAATAAAAATTTGTGTGTAATAAAGCTTCCCCTGTTTATCACGGGCAACACCAATACCCGTCAAATTATAATGACCAACAATATTTCTTTTATGCCCCGGGCTTCGTAGCCACTGTCTTACCACTTCTTGAGCACTTTTGTAATTATAAGCAACATTTTCCGCACCTCCGCCTGTGTTTTTAATTTGTGTGCGTAATGTGGCAATCCGTTTTCCAAAGTCCTTATGGCCAAAAGACATGCGATGGTTGGCCATATCTAGGGAATGTTGTTTTGCTTGAATTACGATACGGTTATCCATAGTAAGTTTAGATAATCCATGTTGTTGTCTGTATTCATTAATGTAGAATAAAACAGAATTTTGGATGGCTGTATCACTCCCACTGTCACTGTTTTTGGATACGGGTTTCGCATAAATACAAGACAAGAAGCTAAAAAAGATAGAGCTCAAAATAATGATTTTAGTTTTTAAAGACATAATATTTCTCTTTAACGCGAGTTATAGATAAGGATTTTATTAGAACTAGAGTCTACCTGACTGCGTTCGGGCTGCGGAGCACTGCCATTGACTTAAAGAGTCTATCTATATTTCATGTCCCGCGGTTTGTTCGGGATCCAGAAATCTTTCACCATCATTGGATCCTGAGAACAAGCCTCGGGACGCCGATTGGGGGCTTTTACGTCAATGGCAGTGCTCCTAAGTCCGAACGGATCGAAGTAAAACCAAGCTCTCTTATATGAAACTCGCGTTAATATAAGTTCAATATAAAAAGTAAGCAAATTTTTTATACTAAATAGTTTTTATTTAGAACTGGAATCCGTATCAATGCGGCGCATTTTGGTCTTTGCAAGGGACACTCTTTTACAGGATAACGTTCGTTTCATGACATCAAAAGTATTTCTATACTTTTGATATCGAACTCTTTTATTTCAGTAAATCAACTTGGGTTGAAATAATGACTAAAATAAAATCAATTGTCTAGAGCTTGGTAGATAAAAATAAAGCCAAACAGAATTTAATAAGTTCATTTTGTTTCATGATATTTAATTAAGGTGTTAAGTGGGTAATAGCATCGTGCAGATCTTCGACTTCGCCTGAATAATGAAAGTAAATTCGTTTTTTTGTACAATCTATGAGACACAATGCTTCTTGAGGTTGATCACCAAATTGTTTAAATACCCAAAACAGACCATCATGATGTTGGTTTTCTATTTCTTTTAATAAATCCACCATCCTATCTTCTTCTAACGCAGAATGGGGGCAATTCAAGCCTGATGTGCCGTGAGTTATTTTATAGGCATAATGTTTTTCTTTCATGGTAGTACTCCCTAATTCGATAGAGAAAATTGAATCCATTTTGATTAAATTATAGCCCACAGTAAGGAGAAGCCGTAATCTATAGATGATTTATTATTCTCGAATTACCGTGCTAGATCTCATTTTTTATAGATTAACGGATAGTCCGACTAATATGGCGTGTAATGTAGGTATATTTGATAATTGTTCTTTTTTATTGCTGGTATCTAAATGAAGATTAGGGCCATTGCCGCTAAATATTCCCTGATACAATAAGCTTAAACTAGCCAGAGCTGTAATTGGATAACCAAAACCTGCTTGTATTTCACCTGCTAATTGTGAAATGTCATTTAATGGAGCACGAGAATCCCTCCAGTGTCGGTATGCAAGCCCCCCTTTTAATTGAGCAAAAAAGTCGCTGTTGCCCAAAGGATCACTTTTGGTTGTGATTAATAAATCTAAGGTAGGGGAAAGAGTGGTTTGCATAGGAATCCATTTTCGTAATGCCTGAAATGTTTCTCTTTGCATGTTCACTTTTATTCGAGTACCTGTTTGTAACCCTAATTCCAAGCCTAAGGCAATATTGCCTGCAAGCATCAATTCATTAGCGAGTGCTAACCTTCCTATTGCGGTACTTTTATCACTAGAGTTTACTTGGTAATTTCCAGTACCAGCACTTGCAAAAACAGACCATGGCTGATCTTGAGATGTTTGTTTAGGGAAATAATTGCCAGCGATTACATTAAATGATAATAAAATTCCTATTATAATTAATTTCATTTGCCATAATCCCTAAATGAATTGTTCATAATCATACTTTTGCAGGTTACAAATAAGGTGTGTTAGTTCCATCACTGCAAAGTACCTGGGAATGTTAGACATAAAGGCAGTAGGTTCTCGCCATAATATCAACTACTTTATTCAGTAAGAGTTCAGTTTCCTCAGGAAACGATCATATTTAGTACATCTTACGAGAAAATATCTCTAAAAACTACCCATATAAGTTAATCCTACATTGATTTTTAGAGAGATTTTTTCACAATATGTACTTATCTCTGGCCATTAGTGCTCTATTAAGCATGAGTCTGACTCATTATCTTTTTAATTTGGCGGAGAGAGAGGGATTCGAACCCTCGATACGTTGCCGTATACACACTTTCCAGGCGTGCGCCTTCGACCGCTCGGCCATCTCTCCCAATCGGGCAAGCTTATACAGGTCAGATGATAAAATCAACCCTTGTTTTATTTAAACACATAACTTTTAGATGATATTGTATATACTATTAATAAAGAGTTCCAAAGATGATTACAATTTAACCTAGTATGAATCTTAAATTTTGAGAAAAATGATTAATCGCTCTATACATGAAGGATTTTAACGTGTCAGTACGAATTTTTCTTGCCGTCTTAAGCTTTATTTTAACCGATTCACTATGGGCTATTACATGTTATTTTACTCTAGTTAAAGATAACTGTTGGAATAAATATACCGTAACAGTAGATGTCATGGATGCAGCAACAGCTAAAATTTTAACCACTGTAGTAATACCACCAGGAAAGTTTTGGGTACGCCAAACTTTTCCTTGTACACCAAAAGAGAAACTAATATATCGGGCTCGGTTTTCACCTACAATGTGGGAAAGCGAGAAAGGTAAAATTTATTATGCTAAAAACTATTGGTCTTTACCTAATGAAATTAATTCTGGTGATTCAGCATGGAATGTCTCTGTATGTTATCCTTCAGATTTTTCACAAATTCCATTTCCTCCCGAAGCTACTGGAACATGTAAGTGTGATTTTGATAGTATTCCGGTGATACCACCCAAAAAGATATAATAACATTAATCGAATATGGACTGACTTTTTAGGATTCTTTTTCCTTTATAAGTTGAGAGGGAGAAATTCATGATTACTTTAAGAAATAAAATTGGTCAAATGTTAATTATGGGATTTGATGGATGTGCTCTTCATGACCAAAGTCCTATGGCTGAATGGCTCTCCTCTGATGGATTGGGTGGTGTTTTATTATTTGATCAAGAAGCATCTACAGGATTGTATGGAAAGAATTTAAAAAATTTAACACAAATAAAACAGCTGACGCATTCACTTAATCACTATTCTGCTGAAATAAGTTACAAAAATAATGGATTACCACTATTAATTGCCATAGATTATGAAGGGGGAGCTGTCGATCGTTTGTCCAGAATTGAAGAGTGCCAGCCTACTATAAGTGCTTATGATATGGCGCATATGTCTGCTGAAGCACTGCAGGCGGAATTGATTCAAATGGCGTTAACTTTAAAATCTTTGGGTTTTAATCTTAATTTTGCTCCAGTTGTGGATTTAAACTTACAAGAGGAACAAGGCATTATTGGTGCTTTGCATCGTAGTTTTTCAGCCATTCCTGAACAAATAATTGGCTTCGCGAAACAATTTGTTGATGTTTTTTCTCATCAAGGTATTGCATGTTGTTATAAACATTTCCCAGGTCATGGGAGTGCGCTTGGTGATACGCATAAGGGATTTGTTGATGTTACGAATACATTTCAAGAAAAAGAGTTAGCTCCTTATTATGCATTGGTGTGCGATGCGCACCAACCGACAATGATTATGACAGCTCATGTAGTCAATAAGCATTTGGATAGTCAGGGATTACCTGCTACGTTATCTTACGAGATCTTAACAGGCCTATTGCGTCAATCTATGTGTTATGATGGAGTAGTTGTTGCTGATGATTTGCAAATGCAAGCAATCACTGATCATTATTCGCTTGAGGATGCTTTATGCCTTACAATCAATGCAGGTGCTGATATGATCATTTTTGCAAATCAGTTAGCCAAGATAACAGCGCCTGAAATAATTGAAGTAATAGAACATTTAGTCCTTGAACAAAAAATAGAATATCAGCGTATTGAAGATGCATACCGACGGATTATCCGTTTAAAACAACAAATTAATTGTATCAAACTAGTTGACTAGGCTTGACGAATAATTAAAGCATGTTAGAATATAACTCTTATTGTTTATATTGTAAACCTTTATAAGGGTTTCTATGTTAATTCCATTTTACCATATGACTCATCGTTCGACCCTCTCTTATTTTAAGCTTATTTGTTGTTGCTGATTCCATCTTTTTTTTTCTTCCTTTGTTCTTTTCGTTTTTTAAGGATTTTAAATATGTGTGCAGCACATCAGCAACCGAAAAAATTTATTTTTAGCACCCCTTTAATTTATGCTTTGATGATTGGTTTGGGTATAGCTAGTGGAATGTCAGATATCAGTGTTTTGAAAGAGACTGGATTGTTGGTTTCCGATTTGTTTATTAAGCTCTTTAAATGCATTAGTTTACCGATTATTTCTTTATCGATAATTGTTACTTTGGCAAATTATAAGACTGATGGGTTCATGAAAAAAATTTGGAAGCGAACCATTACGTACACTTTTTCAACAACTATAGTGGCTGCAATGATCAGTTGTTTGCTCTATATCGTCATTCATCCTAGTTCTGTTCAGGTCAATTTAGACCCTCATGAGGTGGAGTCAGCAAGCAGTCTAGGATATGTTGGGTACCTAGCAAACATCATCCCAACTAATTTACTCGCCCCATTTTTAGAACAGCAAGTCATGGGGGTATTATTCTTAAGTATCATTATTGGCATTGCAGTACGCCAAATACCCGATGAAGACTCTCGCGATATAATGGCACGGTTTTTTCGAGGTGCGCATGGGATGTTTTTGGTGATGACTCGTTGGATTATTGCTGTTATTCCTTTGGGGCTGTTTGGTTTTATTACTTCAACAGTTGTCCAATTACGTTCTGGTATGGATATTAAAGGCATAGGTGAATATTTATTAATTGTTGTTTTAGCTAATTTAATTCAAGGTTTTATTATATTGCCTTTATGGTTGAAGAAGAACAAAATCCAGCCTTTTACAGCAATGCGCTCTATGCTACCTGCATTATCAGTAGCTTTTTTCTCTAAGTCTTCAGTGGGTACATTACCTGTGACTATGAGTACCATAGAAAAGAATCTACAGGTTAAGCCAGCAATCAGTCGTTTCGTGTTACCGTTATGCACCAGTATCAATATGAATGGTTGCGCGGCTTTTATTTTTGCTACAGTGATTTATTTAATGCAAAACCATGGTATGCCAATTTCTTATAGTACAATGGGATTATGGGTTATCATTGCTACTGTTGCCGCGATTGGTAATGCCGGAGTGCCTATGGGATGTTTTTTCCTAAGTGTTAGCTTGTTATCAAGTATGAATGTTCCAATTGTACTTATGGGGGTTATTTTACCTTTCTACGGTTTAATTGATATGCTAGAGACTTCTTTAAATGTTTGGTCTGATGCCTGCGTCACGAAGATTGTAAATGATAAAGCAATTGTAGACGCGCAAGATGAGCTAAAACCCAGGAAAGTATCTGCATATGAGCCAGAGCTGGGTTAAAAAGAGTATTTTTGAGGGACGTGAGGAATGAAAGATGTGTCTACTTACGTCTCTAAAAATTTAAAGTGTTTTCCATAATTGTTCGTATTTGGTTTCCAATTTCCTCTTGGACTTTTCTGCTTTAAGCTTCAATTCTGCGACCTTATTAAGGGAATGAAATTCCTATACAAACATAAGTAAATTTGATAGTGTTTGCTACTGAAAATTTAGGGTCTGTTGACAATTCTTCCACTATCTATGTGTCGCTTTATGCGTCAGGCATGGCTTACAAGAACCAGGTTCAAATAAACTCACACCGTTTGTATCTCACATGTAAAACGAGAGATACAGAAGATCAGAATGAAAGGTTACTCTATAAAAATCCGTATTAGAACTAGTCGTTTAATTTAAAATTTTAAGGAATAAAATGAAAAAGTTATACGCAATCATCAGTCCTGCATATACTACAGTTGGCGATAGCCTTAAAGATTTATCCTCTTTTGTACTTAACCCCTTCCATCAAATTTTGTATGAGCAAGTTTGTGGCTATTCATTAGGCCATGAAGTTATCTTTTTTGATAATATAGAAGATGCTCAAAAAAGCATGGATGTTAGTATTCGGGGTTCAAAAACGGATTCTAGAGCCGCAGCTCAAAAGGCGATTATTGAGTTAGATGCTGATGATGAAGAAAAAATAACTGGGGTTTGCAAACTACATACTGCAGAGGTTCGTAAGCTTTATGAACAAGCAGAGCAAGAGCGTTTTTTCAAAGCAGTTCGTATTCCTGTCTGGAAAGAACAAGTAATTGATCCAGCCCAAGACCTCACTGAAGGAGCACTAGAAGAGTTAAACAAGCAGTATCATGAAAGTAAAAAAACTGTAACAGCTCAAGTATCGTAAAAAACGGGATTTGAAAATATTAAAAGCAAGTCAAGGGTTTTTATGACGAATCATCTGGTTTGCTTTTATCTTGTATATGATGTGACGTTGCAAAACTTATTGTAAATGAATCAACTCACATAACAATGTCTGATTATTTAATACGCACATGAGATTTCATTATTGAAGATTACTCAAACAACAAGTAAATTTGCTATTTAATTTGTAATAAATTTGTTTTACTATAGGGCAGATGTACTTTTTTTTTTAAAGTAAGGAGTAAATTTATTATGAAAAGAACAAGCTTTTTTAATAAAGAATTACCAAAAAAGTTATCTCCAGAAAGTGTGAAACGTGCTGAGGAGTTTGATAAACGTGAGAGCGGTATTGATTATGAAAAAAATAAAGCAAATCACAAACAACTAACTGCGTCCATGGAGATGAAGCGTATAGAACAAGAAAATAATCAAGAAAATAATCTAGAGTGTGAAAGCGAAGAAAGACAGCTTTCTTGTAAGTAACATTTTATTTGGGAGGGCTGTATTAATTCATCTTTCGCCTCCTAAGCATGTTTTATCAAACTGATAAAAACATAGTCCACGCCTCATGTGCCGAAAGGCTGCATTTGGCGTCTCTTACGTGAAAATAATACTTCGCATATTGTGATGTATGTTTGACATTCCATTTATGATATTGAATAATTATTTGACGTGCTTCAATTCAAAATTTGAGACATTTGAAAGAATGTCACCCTTCGTGAAAGCAGAGTAATAGGTCACCCCTAATAAACTTTAAAGAAGTTTATTAGGAGAACTGATCCTCTTTATATTCTAACCAAAGCTACCGCCAAAAG
>NZ_LNYU01000030.1 GCF_001468135.1 Legionella santicrucis
TTTTGGCGGTAGCTTTGGTTAGAATATAAAGAGGATCAGTTCTCCTAATAAACTTCTTTAAAGTTTATTAGGGGTGACCTATTACGGCAAACGATATCGCGCATAGTGTATCTTACTTATCTCAATATCCAATATTGTATCGATTTGATTATTATTAATCCATATAATTGCTTTTATAATATGATATTAAATGTTTTTTTATCATAGATTCATCTCTTTGCAAGAAAAAAAACTTTATTTAATAAATTTATTATTTTTATTCATTAAGTTAAATTCCGTAACAGCAAACGACTCACATGAATTTTTTGAAAAAAGGATCTCATTTTTCAGAAAAATTTTGATCAATTTGATAACTAAATGACAAATTTTTTGTTGCTTTTTATCAGAAATAAGATTACAATCTGTTGACGTTTTAGCTGATGGTCTTTACTTAAAATGCTAGAAACACCGGATTGTTTTGATTTTTCTCAATTGTCCTTGGATGAAATAGCTCATTTACTCCAACGTTTTAACCTGCGCCTAACACCTGATGAAGCACTCACTATTCAGAACTCCTTATTAAAGCGGCCGCCCACCTATGCAGAATGCGTCTTATGGTCCATTCAAGGTTCGGAACATTGTTCTTATAAAAGCAGTCGTAAACATTTAAATCAATTCATTACTCAAGCCCCTCATGTTATCTTAGGCCCCAAAGAAGATGCAGGAATTGTTGCTGTAGCTACTGATAAACAAGAGCGACGCTACGGTATTGTTGTGAGCCATGAGTCGCATAATCATCCTTCACAACTCGTACCCTTCGAAGGAGCAGCTACTGGAGTAGGCGGTAATGTACGTGATGTCTGCTGTATGGGAGCAGAAGTGATTGCCGTTGCAGACAGCTTACGCTTCGGAGACATTAATCGTGCGAAAACAAAATGGATTCATCAAGGGGTAGTTCAGGGTATTGCTGGATATGCGAATCCACTTGGCATCCCTAATCTCGCCGGTGACACTTATTATGATGAAGCTTATAATGAAAATTGCCTAGTAACAGTAGTAACTTTAGGTGTAGTCCGAGAGGACCATATTATTCATTCTTATGCCCCCACTCACGCAGAAGATTATCAATTTATCTTAGTAGGCAAACCAACAGATAATAGTGGCTTTGGTGGTGCGGCCTTTGCTTCGGCAACCCTCAGTGAGGAACAACAAGAGCAAAATAAAGGGGCGGTCCAAGAGCCTAATGCGTTTTTACAACGACATATTCTTAAAGCAAATTATGCCATGTTTGAATTCCTACGTGAAAATAACCTCATTGATCGAGTTGGTTTTAAAGACTTAGGCGCAGGTGGAATTGCTTGTGCCAGTGTTGAATTAGCAGAAGCAAGTGGTTATGGTGCAGAAATTAATCTGGATCTGGTTCCTACTAGCATGGATAATTTACTTCCCGCAGTCATTTTATGTTCTGAAACCCAAGAACGTTTTATGTGGGTCGTGCCTCAAGACCTGGTAGATACTTTCTTAAAACATTACAACGAACGTTTTGCGCTTCCAGAAATCTGTGATGGCGCACAAGCAACGGTTGTAGGAAAAATCAGAAATGATGGTTTGTATGTGGTTAAAGCACAAGACAAAGAGATTGTTTCCGCGCAAGCCAAAGATATTACTAAAGGCATACTCTACGATAGGCCTTACCAAATAAAACAACCAACCCATATTGAACCAGCACCATTTACCATTGACAATTTCAATGAACAATTATTGCTGTTGCTTTCTCATGAGAACATTGCCTCTCGTGCTCCTATTTATGAAAGCTATGATAAGCAAGTTCAAGGTCGTTCTGTTCTTGAGCCAGGGTGGGCTGATGCAGGCTTGATTGCTCCATTTAATGAAGATAAATATCCTGAAGAAATTCGCCAAACAGGTGTGGCTTTATCTGTTGATCATAACCCTCGTTACAATAAAATTGACGCTTATTGGGGGGCTGTTAACGCAGTTATAGAATCAGTACGTAACATCATTGCGGTGGGCGCATGGCCTCTTGCACTGACGGACTGTCTGTGTTTCGGCAATCCAGAAAATGAATTTCAAATGGGGGAATTTGTTGCTGCCGTACAAGGAATCACCGATGCATGTAAAGCAGTGAAAATGCTCCATCATGATGCTTGTTTGCCCATTATCTCAGGCAATGTATCTCTTTATAATGAATCCGCTCAAGGGGCTATTCCTCCAAGCCCTATTATCAGTTGTGTAGGTGCTATCAGTGACTATTCCAAAGCAATAACCTACGACTTGAAACAAACCAATTCTGTATTACTCATGGTTGGAGAACGTAAGGATGAATGTGGTGGTAGTGTTTATTACCAATTGCACCATCAGCTCGGCAGCCAATTGCCCAAACCTGATCTTATTTCATTTGCCAACGAAATTAGTGTGATCCATCTCACCATGCAAAAAGGGTTGATTCTTTCAGCTCACGACATTTCGGAGGGTGGTATTGCCGTTACTCTTGCGGAAATGAGCTTTAAAAATGAAATTGGTGTGGATGTTTTTATTCCTGGTGATTTGCCTAATGATAAAAAATTATTCTCGGAAAGTGGAGGATTTATCCTCGAAGTTTCTCCGCAACATTTAAACAAAATAGAAACGCTATTTCAGGATCATTCAATAGCATTCCATGCAATAGGTGAAACAACAGCAACCCCAACCTTGATGATGAATTCCGTAGTTCATCTATCAGTTAGTGCAGCAAAAACTGCCTGGAAAAATGGTTTAGTTGAGAGGCTCATATAAATGTCAATTATCGATTATAAAGCTGCAGGTGTGGATATAGAAGCAGGCAACGAAGCGGTTCGCAGTATTAAACAAGCTGTAGAAAGTACTTTTTCACCCCAAGTACTTACGGGAATCGGCAGCTTTGGTGCCATGTATGATCTTAAAAGTCTTATCCATCATTATGAGCATCCTGTTCTTGTGCAAAGCATTGACGGGGTGGGCACTAAAATGATGGTGGCCAAAATGATGCAAAAATTTGACACCATCGGCATCGATCTAGTAAGTGCAACGACCAATGACATTATTGTTTTGGGTGCAAAACCACTTACCCTTCTTGATTATATTGCCAATGATAAATTAAAACCCGAAATTATCGAACAAATTATTCGTGGTATGGTAAAAGCATGCCAAGAAAATCAAATTTCTTTAGTGGGTGGTGAAACTGCTGAAATGCCCGGAACTTATCTTCCTGGCGAACACGATTTAGTGGGAGTGATTACTGGAGTCGTGGAAAAAAGTAAAGCCATCGAAGGAAAAGAAATAAGTGCAGGAGATGTTGTAGTCGCCTTTCCTTCAAGTGGCTTGCACACCAATGGTTATTCATTGGCAAGAAAATTACTTTTTGACGTTGCAGGTTACAAAGTGGAATCCCAATTTCAAGATTTTACTCATACTATTGGTGAAGAGCTCTTGGCCCCCCATATTAATTATACGCGCCCCATATTAAGCATTTTGGAAAAGAACATTCCGATTAAGGGAATGGCACACATCACTGGGGGCGGTTTACTGGAGAATATCCCCCGTATTCTCCCTAAAAATTGTGCGGTTGAAATTCACAAAAAATTAATCCCCGAGCTTCCAATATTTAATTTATTACGCAAATTAGGTCATCTTGATGATGAGCAAATGTATCGCACTTTTAATATGGGTGCAGGTTTGGTTCTTTTTATAGCCCCAGAAACACTCTCTGCCATTCGCGAAGTATTGCGTGATTTTCCATCCTACCCTCTTTATGAAATTGGACACGTCATAAGAGGAGAGCAAAAGGTGACGCTTTTATGATACGCATAGGATTAATTCAATTTCCAGGATCTAATTGTGAACGTGAAACAGCGCTTGCGGTAAAACGTGCAGGAATGGAGCCAGTTGAGTTTCTGTGGAATGAATCTCTAGAGAAGTTGCGCTGTTTGGATGGTTATATTCTTGTTGGTGGTTTTTCTTATGAAGATCGCTCCCGCGCCGGAATTATTGCCGCACTTGATCCCGTAATCCAAGAAATCAAAGCGCAAAGTGAACAAGGTAAACCGGTGCTAGGAATTTGCAATGGCGCACAAATCTTAGTTGAATCAGGTTTAGTACCTGGGCTTGAGAATCATGATATTCATATGGCCCTTACCGAAAATAAACGTATAGTAAATCGCAAAATCATAGGAACAGGTTTTTATAATGCTTGGGTTCATATGCGCTTGTCGGATAAGCATCAACATAACGCGTTCACTCGTCATCTTTCAAGCGCTGATTTAATCCATCTCCCCATCGCACATGCCCAAGGGCGTTTTCTTATGCCTGACTCTTTATTAAATCAAATCGAGGAGCAAGGTTTAAATCTTTTTCAATACTGTAATGCTGAAGGCACTATTATTGATAATTTCCCCATCAATCCTAATGGTTCTGCTGGGAATATTGCCGCAATTACAAACCAAGCAGGGAATGTGATGGCAATGATGCCCCACCCTGAGCGTACTGTTCATGGTGATCCTATTTTTACCTCCATGCGTGATTATATAAAAGACAGGTGCCCTCTTAACGAACCATCTCAGATGGCTGCTTTGCCCGCCTCTAAGCTGCCTCAAAAATCACAACACTTTAGTAAAAATCCAAATAATTACCAGTGCCTTGTTAAGCTTATTATTACTGATAACCAAGCATTAACGGTACAAAAAACCTTAAGACGCTTAGGTCTCCCCGTCACCGTGAACCGCTTTGAGCATTGGGAAGTTGATTGTGATTCGCTAGAAAGTTTTGAGTCATTGAAAAAAACGGGACTTTTATATTCTGATCGCAAAGAACGAGAAATTTGCTTAAGCGAGTTTCGTTCTCAAAATACTTCGGCCTATCTTGTTCGTCCTCAAGAGGACTTAAAAGGACAACAAACATTACAAACACTTAAGACCCATTATACAGTTCCAAAAATCAATAAAATAAATCATGGTGTTTTATGGCAGTTTACTAGCGCTGAAGTCGATATCACTACGCTTTCCGATCATATTTTGTTAACTCACATTATTGGGAATCCACATGCTCATGAATGCTACAACTACTCATTATAGTAATGAAATTCAAGAAGCTTTGGCTTTTTGCCTTGATCAAACAAACTTGCCTATAGGTGAAAAATATCAAGGGAAAGTAAGAGATGCTTATGATCTTGGTGATTCCATCATGCTTGTGACGACGGATAGGCTCAGCGCTTTTGATCGGCATTTGGCTTTAATCCCTTACAAGGGAGCTGTACTCAATTTAACCAGCGCATGGTGGTTTGAACAAACAAAAAATCTTGTCCCTAATCATATCATTGCCGTTCCCGATCCCAATGTGGTTATTGCTAAAAAATGCACCGTTTTTCCGATTGAATTTGTAGTAAGAGGCTATATTAGTGGCACAACAAGTACTTCGTTGTGGACTCAATATCAAAATGGCATACGCGACTACTGTGGCATTAGCTTTCCAGAAGGATTAAGAAA
This sequence comes from Legionella santicrucis, assembly GCF_001468135.1. Lineage (GTDB taxonomy): Bacteria > Pseudomonadota > Gammaproteobacteria > Legionellales > Legionellaceae > Legionella > Legionella santicrucis. The sequence goes on from NZ_LNYU01000030.1 coordinate 5,496, forward strand.
AAACCAAAAACTGGAACAAGCGGTTTTGACACCAACTACTAAAGAAAAAATTCACGACCGTCCTATTTCTCCAGCTGAAATTATTTCTGAAGGATGGATGAGTGAGGATGATTGGCTGGAAGTAAGTACCTTAGCACTCAAACTCTATCAGCGTGGTGCTGAAATCGCTCGCGATCATGGTTTGATATTAGTAGATACCAAGTATGAATTTGGTCGTGATGCGGAGGGAACAATTAGAGTCGTTGATGAAATTCATACTCCTGACTCGAGTCGATACTGGTTGGCTGACAGTTATCAAACACGTATTGCCGCGGGATTAGAACCTGAAAATATAGACAAAGAATTCTTACGCTTATGGTTTGCTAAAAACTCAGATCCTTACAACGATGAAGAACTCCCCCAAGCGCCTCAAGAATTAGTTGCAGAACTCTCCGCTCGTTATATTCAACTTTATGAACGAATTACCGGTAAAAAATTTAATTTTACAGCGCATAAAGAACCGGCCGAGCAACGGATTATGCGCCATATTACCAATTATTTGAGGTAGGCTCATCCATGTGTGGGATAGTAGGTATTTACAGTCATGAACCAGTAGCCTCTGAATTGTATGAGAGCCTAATTCACCTGCAACATCGAGGACAAGATGCAGCGGGCCTACTCACCTGTGATCAGCGTTTTTATACAAAACATGGCTTAGGTTTAGTACGAGAAATTTTTACTCCCGAAAACATCTTATCACTTCAAGGCAATATAGGTATTGGCCATGTTCGTTATCCCACCGCGGGAGGTTATACCACAACTGATGTTCAACCCCTATGGATTGGTAGCCCGCGCGGTATTGCATTGGCGCATAACGGCAATCTATCTAATTATCAGGAACTAGCGGATGAGATTCGTTTAAAGCAACATCGTCATCTCAACACATCTCTTGATTCTGAAGCCTTATTGCTTCTGTTTGCGGACAAACTAGCAAGTAGTGCTTACAGTATTGAAGAGGATTATGAAAGCTTTTTTGAACTACTTACCAAAGCAGTATCCTATGTTTTTAAACGAATTGAAGGCGCTTATTCCATTGTCTCCGTGGTCATTGGCAAAGGACTCGTCGCCTTTCGTGATCCACATGGGATTCGCCCCTTAGTTTGGGGTACACGGCAAAACGCCGATGGAACTGTGGACACAATTTTTGCTTCAGAAACGACACCCTTCTATGCATTAGGATTCGAACCGCAAGGAGATATATTACCCGGTGAAGTAGCCTATGTTGATCTTAATGGGAAACTGCATCGCCGCATACTTAAAAAAGAACAATTTAGACCCTGTGTTTTTGAATATGTTTATTTTGCTCGTCCTGATGCAACATTGAATAATGTCAGCGTGTACCGAGCTCGCTTGCGCATGGGGCAAAATCTAGCTCTCCAATGGAAAAAAATTCATCCCGATATGATCCCTGATGTGGTTATTCCAGCACCATTTACTGCAAATACAGCCGCGTTATCTTTTGCCCATGAGTTAGGAGTAAGATATTCTGAAGGTTTGTATAAAAACCCCTTTATCGGTCGCACATTCATTATGCCTAACCAAAAGGCAAGAACTCGTAATATTCGCTATAAATTAACCCCGCAACGGACTGAAATCGAAAATAAAGTGGTAATGATTATTGATGATAGTATTGTACGAGGAACTACCTCTCGTGAAATTATCAAAATGGTCAGGGAGTTTGGAGCAAAAAAAATTTATTTTGCTTCGACCTCTCCCCCACTTAAAAATCCCTGTTTCAGCGGTATCGATATCCCCTCACGTAAAGAACTCATTGCAGCAAATCAAACTGAGGAAGAAATTGCAAACTATCTGGGTGTCGATGTTTTACTGTATCAAGCACAGAAAGATTTGGTTGAGGCCGTCACCCGTCGTGGTGAACATCAAATCAAAAAACCATGTATGGCATGTATGGATGGCGATTATTTCTGCAAAAGGATCACTCAAGAAAAAATGCAACAATTGGAGCTACAGCGTGAAACAGGACGACATAATAACCCATCACAAAAAGAGGACTTGATAGAATGAATATTCTTATTATAGGTTCTGGCGCACGTGAGCATGCCCTCATCAAAACATTGCATCGCTCGCCACAAAATCCATCTTTATTTTGTTATGGTACGGCAGTTAATCCTGGTATTCATCAATTAACAGTTCAGTATTGTACTGGCGATATTACTGATTGTGTCGCTGTCTTATCTAAAGCAAAACTTTGGGCGATTGATTTAGCAATTATTGGCCCTGAAGCACCTCTAGAAAGAGGAATGGCTGATGCATTATGGCAGGCTGACATTCCTACAATTGGCCCTAAAAAAATCCTGGCACAAATTGAAACATCTAAAGAATTTGCTCGCGACCTCATGCAGAAATACGATGTCCCTGGCTTACCCCGTTATAAAAAATTCACGAACCTAAATCATATAGAATCTTTTCTTAATGAACTGGGCGAAGGTAATTATGTGATTAAAGCAAACGGTTTAATGGGGGGTAAAGGCGTCAAAGTAGCTGGAGAGCATTTGCATTCAATCACAGAGGCTATGAGTTTTTGTCAGGAAATTCTTAATCAAAATCAGACCATCCTCATTGAAGAAAAACTTATTGGCCAGGAATTTTCATTGATGTGTTTCGCAGATGGAAAACACCTCATTCCCATGCCTTTAGTCCAAGATCATAAACGTGCTTATGATGGCGATCGCGGCCCCAATACTGGTGGAATGGGTAGTTATTCAGATGCCAATCATAGTTTACCCTTTTTAACTATAGATGAAGTGCATGATGCTTTAGCGATTAACAATGCCGTTTTTCGCGCCTTATCTCATGAATGCAATGAGAAATACATTGGTATTTTATATGGAAGCTTTATCGCGACTCAAAATGGGATTTACGTCATCGAATTTAATGCACGTTTTGGAGATCCCGAGGCCTTAAATGTGCTCTCGATTTTAGAATCTGATTTTGTAACTCTTTGTCAGTCGCTAGTAAATGGTCATTTGCATGAAGATAAAGTGAAGTTTGCAAAACAAGCCACTGTTTGTAAATATACAGTTCCTGAAGGGTATCCAGATTCACCTAGGAAAAATTTTGCTATCGATTTTTCAAAAATTACCTGCCAAAACCATTTATACCTTGCCTCAGTCAATCAAGTGGAAAAACAAATCATTGCTGTAGGTTCTCGCACAGCCGCTTATGTGGGTATTGCGGATTCAATTTTTGCAGCAGAAGCAAAAGCCGAACATGAAATTTCATTAATTGAAGGGCCTTTATTCCATCGCCAGGATATAGGGACTAAACCTTTAATTCAGCAACGCATTGAACAAATGTTAAGGATACGTGCGTTATGACCCGCATCGCCGTTTTAGGTTCGACCAGAGGGACTAACCTTAATGTACTTGTTGAGGCTGTTAATCAAAAAAATCTGGCCGCCTCGATTGAATTGGTACTAAGCAATAAGGCAGATGCGCTCATTCTAGAAAAAGCAACTCATTTTGGTATTAAATCTATGTTTATTAATTCACGGGATTTAAGCCGAATTGAATTCGACAATTGTTTATCTGATATACTCAAGCAACATCAAATTGAACTTATTGTGCTCATTGGCTATATGCGTATTTTATCTGCTGAATTTGTTTTAGCCTGGGAAAATAGAATTATTAACATTCACCCGTCACTTTTACCTGCCTACGCAGGCCTGATGAATCTTGAGGTGCATCAAGCTGTTTTAGATGCAGATGAAATTGAAACAGGATGTACCGTACACTATGTAACTGAAGAAGTAGATGCAGGGCCTATTATTTTACAAAAAAAATGCCCTGTCAGACTAAATGATACACCTGAACTTTTAAAAGCCAGGGTACAAGAGTTGGAAGGGATTGCCTTAGTTGAGGCAATACAAACTATTTGTCATTATACATCTTAAACAGCAAATCAATGGAGGGGGTATGTCAAATAAACTAGTATCTATATTAATGGGCTCTAAATCAGATTGGACAATTATGGAAGAGGCCAGTTTGGCTCTAGAAAAATTAAATATTCCTCATGAAGTGCGCGCTTTATCTGCCCATCGCACCCCTGATGCCTTATTTGACTATTTAAAATCAGCAGAACAACGCGGTGTCGAAGTATTTATCGCTGCAGCGGGTGGAGCCGCCCATTTACCGGGTGTTGTTGCAGCAAAAACCTTATTGCCCGTTTTAGGAGTACCCATGCCCTCCTCCACCTTTACAAATGGGCTTGACGCTCTTCTTTCTATAGTCCAAATGCCCGCAGGTATTCCAGTAGGCACCCTTGCAGTTGGTAAAGCCGGAGCCATTAACTCTGCTCTTTTGGCAGCGACAATCCTAGGCAATAAATACCCTGAATACCGTGAAGCGATTAAAAATTATCGCGCAGCCCAAGCAGAAAAAGTATTGGAAAATGCAGAAATTAAAGGATGATATTTGTAGTCTCATTATGATTCATTACCTCATGATAAACGTGCAGAAACGGTCATTGGTGGCGCTTTTCTGCACCATTCCTAGTATCGAACGTAACCTCGTACCGATTTGCCACTATGGTAATCGTTTAATCAAACAATAAAAAATAATCGAGAAAATTGAGGAATTTTGAATCATTTTTGCCTCTAATTTCAGATTTTTCTCAACCTAGACAAAAACTTAAGTAGCTGTTATATCTAGCAAGACTCTCTAAAAATCAAGGAAGAACATGAACAACATCTCTCGTAAAGCGTTACTTTTTATCTTTGCAGGTACAGTATTATTACTAGGTTTTTCCGCTCCAGGTTTCGCTCAGTGCACAGGCAATGCCAAATCATTTGAATCTGGGACGGCGAAACATGAGCAATGGAAGTCAATAGGCAATAGTTACAGCAAATCCACCAGACAAGCAGTCTTATTTAATGAAATGGAAGGGGGAATTGCCAAACTTCCTCCAGGCCACAACCACCCACCACATTTTTACAAACATAAATTGCTTGTTGTCATTATAGAAGGAACGCTTCACCTTCATCTTAATGGTAAAACAACAACCTACAACAAAGAAGAATATTTTATCCTACCTGCTTACACGTGCTTTAGCAGCCATTCTAAACATGGCGCGACAATAGTTATGGTTGGAGCAAAACCCGGAGATAGTTATCCAGCTAAGTTAAAATAACTAATCTCGTTGCAACTGTCTTGAAATAAATTTCAAGACAGTCGTGCACACGACGAGAATTGGTCATTCTGGATTAGCTGAAATCCATCCATTGATTTAATAATGAAATCAACTCTTCTATCCCGTCCCTCTTTAAAGACGAAAAAGACTGGACTGTAATTAAATGTTGCGCTAATTCGTAATACTTACGAACTTTGAATACGGTATTCTTTACCTCACTTCGACTTAATTTATCTGCTTTGGTTAATAAAATGTGTACAGGTAATCCTCTATCCAACGCCCAATCACCCATCATTACATCCAACTCCTTTAAAGGATGTCGGATATCCATCAATAAAATCAAACCTTTTAAACTTTTTCTAACCTCAAGATAATGCGCTAAATTTTCTTGCCAATCCATCTTCACCCGTAAAGCGACTTTAGCGTAACCATAACCTGGTAAATCAACAAGACGACGTATTTCATCCAACTGAAACAAATTAATCAACTGAGTTCGTCCAGGAGTTTTACTTGTCCGAGCAAGGTTTTTAATTCCCGTTAAGCAATTTAAAGCACTAGACTTTCCTGCATTAGAACGTCCAGCAAAAGCAACTTCATAGCCTGAATCATCGGGCAACTGGCATACGCGCGCAGCACTTTTTAGAAATACTGCTTTAGAATAAGGGTTTTCTAACATGAACATAATACTTTTTGGGATTTCAACTAAGACAGTGTACCATTACTTGAGAGTTTATGATGAGAAATCGATGAAAAAATTTGTACTCGCTTTTATTCTATATACGCCACTCGTTCTTTTTGCCCAAGAAGATAGTACATCCGCAACCAATAAGACGATTGTCTGTACTGCTTGTCATGGACAACAAGGGAATAGTACAAATCCCGAATGGCCTAATATTGCTGGACAACACCCCAAATATTTTCTCAAGCAACTTAAAGACATGAGGGATAGCTCTTTGCGTAACGCACCAACAATGAATGCCCTAGTTTCCACATTGAGCGCTCAAGACATGGATGACTTGGCTGCATATTATGCTAAAATGCCCCTTGCTCAAGGCAGTACACCTGAACACTTTCTGAAACGAGGTGAACAAATCTATCGTGGAGGAGATTTTGCAAAAAAGATCACGGCATGTATCGCCTGCCATGGTCCTAAAGGCACGGGCAACGCCCAAGCGGGATTTCCAGTTCTTTCTGGTCAGCATGCTGCTTATACTGTATTACAATTAAATGCATTTAAAGAGGGCAAACGGAAAAACGATTTGAACCATATTATGCAAGACATTAGCAGTAGAATGAGCCAAGATGACATGGAAGCTGTTGCACATTATATTGAAGGTTTACATTAGGAAACAAAATTATGATTAAAAAATTAATTGCTTTATTTTTTCTTTTACCAGCAATAGCCTTGGCTGCATCATTTGTTGAAGGCAAAGATTATCAAATTGTGACTCACCCAAATGCCACAAATGACAAAAATAAAGCCCCCGTTATTGAGGAATTTTTTAGTTACGGTTGTCCTTGGTGCTATAAAATCGAAGGCCCTCTCGATGAATGGGTAAGCAAAACAGGAAAAAGCGTTCAATTTGAACGTGTACCGGTAATATTTAAACCCTCCTGGGAACTCTATGCCAAAGCCTATTACACAGCGAAAACACTTGCTCTTTCAGACAAAATAAATTCTTTATTATTTAAAACAATACAAGAAGACAAAAAACCATTAGATTCAAAACAAGCAATGATCCAGTTTTTTGTAGCACAAGGTGTGGATAGAGAAATCGCAAAAAGCGCCTTTGAGAATTCCCCAACCATTGATATGCGTGTACAAAATGGCATGAGCTTGATGGCAAGCTATCAAATTAATGCAGTTCCTGCCTTCGTGGTAAATCATAAATATAAAACTGATTTACAAATGGCTGGTAGCCCAGATCGTTTACTTGAAATATTGAGTTATCTATCGCGAAAATCAGCTTAATCTTCTAACTGTGTTTTTGTAATAATGAAGGGATGCATTATGAAATCAATGCTAAAAAGAGAGCTGCAGCAATTTCTGGAGCAAGAACGAATCAGTCTTAATTCAGGAATTGTTAACTACATTACTTATCAATTAGCCGATATTAAAGTCAATAAAGAGCAACTCAGCCAGGGCTTTTCTTTTGATAATGAAGAAACAATGGAAAAAATAACATTTTCTATTGCAACAGGACTCGATTTTTCTCAAATCAAAAAAATACTCAATTTCTTTAAAATCCCCGAAGAAAAGTACCTGCATGGCAAACCGATATCACCCAATGATGACACCATGATGGAGTATTTTATTTTTTATTTTAAAAACCGTTTCCAAACATTAAAAGAAGCTGAACCTGAAATTATTGCCCAATATAAAGCACTATCAGCCCCACTTTTAGAAACAAATGCTAAAAATATACTCAAAAAGCATCTTGATGAAGTAAAGCTGATAATAATGGCTAATTACCCCAATACATCACTCACAGCCACGATAAAAAGTGTCATCAGTTTCATCTCAACTTTATCAGGTCGCATCCATGATTTAGAGAGTTTTCCACATTTATATGTAGATATCTTAAATAGCAAACAAGAGATTAATCATTTTCTGCAGCTGCGGGAAATTAATGGAAACCCAAAATTATATGCGCAACTCATAATGTTGTTAGATAGTATTGCTTTATTTGAGCGTTATCATCGCAATGAATCAGTTCTTAGTAATTCTGTACTTCATAAAGAATTTAAAGAATTTTTAATTCCTTATCGTATTAATCCAGAAAAATGTGATTTGCTCGGGCATATAATTTTATCTTTAGCTGATGTAAAAATTCACACTGCAAACTTATTCCGACTTGCTCCTGGGGAAGATCGCGCGCGTTTGCTAATAACATTTAAAAATATTAACGAAGAATATAGCAACAAAATCATTAACTGGATGCACCATCTTGGCGATGAAACAGCTTTTGCAGTTGATGGAAAAACATCTCCGGGCCCATATTCTGTTGCCCAAAACCAAGAATATTCTTTGTATAAAAATGAATATGAAACGCAAAAAACCAAACTCTATGAAAGGTGCAGTATCGAAGTTGATGGTAAATTTTTCTATACTTGTGTTTACCCCAAAATCAAAGAAAATATTGTTCAAATGGCTGCGCAACAGCAATTAAGTAGTTATCAAGAAACATCAAAAGAAGACTTCAAATCTACTACGGAAACAGCTCGACTCAGTGAGCATAGTATGTTTGAAAAATCTCCAGATTCTTCAAATCAATTCAATACATTCAATAAAAAAAGCTCACGAACCTGCATCTGCACCCTACTAAAAAATTAAATTTATCTTAAGGTAAAATGCTCGCACCTTATGCGCCGAAAGGCTGCATTGGGTGTATTTAAAAATCTTAGTATGTCGTTTTACAGAAAACCCTATCTTTGCTTATTAATTCTCTAATATCAGATAATTCAACAATTCCTGACGGCATACTGCATAAAACATCCAATGCATGCCTCAAAATTTTAGAGAGAGGACTACGAAAGATGATACTCCAACAAGGATTTTCATGCTCATAAAATTGATCCACTCTTTCAATGAGATCTAATACTTTGATGCAAAACTCATTCAAGGCAGAAGGATCCGTTGCTTGAAAAAACTGCTTAAGGCTGTGGTCATATTCCTCCTTTAATAAAATTTCTTGAGTAAAATTTTGACTGCATGCTGAGAACAAACCTGGACGATTTTTCTGCATACTTAATAGATAATTATGATAGTGTTCTTCCAAAATAGGCTTAATTTTTTTTACTTGTGTCAAAAAGTAAATTTGCTTGGCTAATAAATTGAATCCCTCCTTAATATTAATTTCTTTACGCGCAGAAACCTCTATATAAGTAAGACCCAATTGGTCTGCCAGTTCGTTAATCTCCTTGTGAGATACGTTCCTCAACTCAATTAAATCAGCTTTACAACCGACAAGAACAATGGGTGCCTGTTTATTACTTGCCCTAAAACGATCGACTAAGGCTTTGATATTGTAAAAAGATTGGAGGTTAGTAAGGTCAAAACAAATAAAAGCACCATCAGCAAGATGAAAATAAGATGCAACGATCTGCTGAAGTTTTGGGGCTCCAGAAGCATCCCAAATACGTAATTTTATTGTTTTATTATAGGCTCTTAGAAATTTTATTTTCTGATCAACACCCATAGTGTCGAAATAGTTATTAAAATCTGCATTGCCAAAAAGACTTGCTAATAAGCAGGATTTTCCAACATAATTATCACCAAGAAGGATTATTTTTAAATGTTCATCATATTCTTCTTTGTGCTCCATGCTAAATAACCTTAAATCAATTTGAACAAATAATAATAAATAAATCACTTGAATATAAGTATTTTTTAGCAAATAAATTGATTTTTTGGAAAAGAGGCGCTAGGAACGCATTCTATGCGCCTATACCTGGATTCTCCAAACTTAAAATGCCTGTATTAAAATCATAAGCAAAAATCTCTGCATAACGCCCCCAATCAATCATTGTACGTAAAACACGCTCGGCTTCTTTTTCGCTTAAGTAATCTTCCAGTTTACTTAAAAATCGCTCTTCAGAAACTCTATGACCTACTTTTTCATCTAAAATTCTGCGAATGTAACGTGCAAGAGGTACTTTCTCCAATAATCTTTGTGCAAATAATTGTTTACGTTCTTGGAGATCCGCCTCTGAAAATTGCTTTCCTAAATCACTTAATTGAATATCTCCCGCAGAAACTTTAGCAAAACCTAATATTTCTAATGTTTCAAGTATAGGAAAGAGATCATCAATATTCATCATGAGTTCGTCAGCAAGTTCTGGCAAGTCTATACGCTCTTCAAAAGAGGTCATAGTTTCAATCAAACCCGTTAATTCTGAAGGCTCTACTTCAGGCAAACGATAACCTAAACCTATTTGCCGTTCTCTTTGTGCGCGCTTCGCTTTTTCTTTAGGTCCAGTGGTCATTAAAGTATAAATTTTATCGACTAAAGCTCGAAATTCAGAAGATTCGGGATCACGGGGTTGTGGTAAAGTAACAGGTAACTCAGCACGAATATATCCAGGATCATTACCAAAAATAACGATTCTATCTGCCAAAGTAGCCGCTTCTTCAATATTATGGGTTACCAATAAAATTCCATTCGTATTAGTTTTCTTCTCTTTCCATAATTCCAACAAGTCAGATTTTAGGTTTTCCGCAGTAAGCACATCAAGCGCGGAAAAAGGCTCATCCATTAACAAAACATCAGGGTTAATAACTAAAGCGCGCGCAAAACCAACACGTTGGCGCATACCACCAGATAATTCTTTTGGGAAAGCAGATTCAAAACCATCAAGACCAATAATATCAATTGCTTCAATAGCACGATGCCTTCGCTCTTCTCGACTAACACCTTGTGCTTCAAGACCAAGCTCTACATTTTCTAATACAGTGAGCCACGGCATCAATGCAAAAGATTGAAAAACCATCGCAATACCATCAACGGGTCTGATAACTGGTTTACCTCTGTACGTCACTGAGCCGCTTGTTGGAGCAACTAGACCAGCAATAATACGCAACAACGTCGATTTTCCTGAACCAGATTTACCTAATAAAGCAACAATTTCACCTTCTTGTAGTTTAAAATTCACATCCTCAAGCACAAGCAAATTTTGCTCTGATGATTTTTTAAACGATTTACTTAAACTTTCTATAGAAATAATAGTTTCAGACATGATGATTTATTAATTAAAATTAAAACGTTCTTCCGCTAATCGATATAACGGACGCCAAATCAAGTGGTTAAAAGCAAGCACATACAAACACATCATCGCTGTACCTAAAGCAATTTTTGGGAAATCTCCTGTTGCTGTACTGGCTTGAATGTATTCACCTAAACCTGTGGCTCTGAGCGTAGTATTTCCCCAACTTACAAATTCTGCCACGATGCTGGCATTCCATGCACCACCTGCTGCAGTTATGGCACCAGTAATATAAAAAGGAAAGATCCCTGGTGCTGCTAATCTTTTCCACCAAAGCCATCCTTTCAAACCAAAATTATCTGCCGCCAGATAAAGTTCACGCGGAATTGCCGATGCACCAGCAATTACATTAAATAAAATATACCATTGAGTGCCAAGGATCATCAGTGGAGTAACCCAAATTTCTACATTTAAATGGAATTTAACAATAGCAATAACAAATAAAGGATAGAATAAATTGGCTGGAAAGGCTGCAACGAATTGAATCACTGGCTGTATTTTTTGTGCAATTCGTGGCCTCAAACCTATCCATACACCTATGGGAATCCAAATTAATGAGCTCAGGATGATTAAACATATGACACGTGTCCCTGTTGCAGCACCAAGCAAAAACACATGAACAATATCAGCAATTTTCAACTCCGCAAGGATAAAGCGCAGCAAAAACCATGCTCCAGAAAACACACATAACAATACAAAAGCCCCCCAAAACCTATCAAGACGCTTTTGTTTTTTTAAATCAATTTCTTTGATTGCTTTGGACTCATTAAGCCGTAACCAGCGTGCATTCACAAAATGATCCGTGAAAACGCCAATCATTTCAGCGAATTGCTTCATTAAACGACTGCCACGCATCCAATCCACCAACCAAGATTGGTATTCCACTTCATCATGAGAGGTCTCTGCTTTAAATTTTTCGGACCAAGCAATTAAAGGGCGAAAGAAAATTTGATCGTACAAAAAAATAACAATAACCATCGTTAGAATTGCATAACCTACAGCATGTAAATCGCGTTGCTGTATAGCTAATGCGATATAAGAACCTACTCCAGGTAATCGAATATTTTGATGTGCGACAGAGATAGCTTCGGATAAGACGACAAAGAACCAACTTGCAGACATAGAAACCATCATATTCCATAATAAGCTCGACATAGAAAAAGGTACTTCCAGTTTCCAAAAACGCTGCCATGCAGATAGTCGAAACATTGAGGCCACTTCTTTTAAATCATGAGGCAGTGTTTTTACGGATTGATAAAAACCAAAAGTCATATTCCATACTTGGGCGCAAAAAATAGCGAAAATAGAAGCACACTCAGGACCTAATAAACTATTAGGAAACAGGTGAATAAATCCAGTTACTGTAATCGATAAAAAGCTTAAGACAGGTATGGATTGTAAAATATCAATAGCGGGAATAATGATCTGCTCTGCACGCCGATTTTTAGCAGCCCAAAGACCGACAATAAAGGTAACGATTATGGAGAAAAATAATGCAATAAACATACGTAATACGGTACGCAACGCATAAAAAGGGAGATTGGCGGGATCTAAAGAAATGGGGATCTGCTCTCCTAATTGATATGGAGTAGCCATTTGCGAGCCAGCCCAACCTAAAAAAAATAAGATAGAAAAAATAAGTATAAGAAGCAGTAAATCCCAACGATTTATATATCGACCGACTCTATCAGGATTAGCAAAGTAGAACCGACTTTCCCGCACTATGCCCCCTTAATAAACTTTGGTTGATATACCGAAATACACTTTGCAGAATCAAACAAACAGTATACACTAAAAATGCAGTTACAGTTATTTAGATATTTCGTTTAACTGCTTAATAAAATACCATAAAGAAGGCTTAATCAATAGATAAAGGCCTATGAATATCTATCTACAATTACTTATTATAATGATTAATCGGTCAATTGATGAGTATCCTTAATTAAGATCCATTGCCATAAACAAAAACAATTAAATTAAAAATTGAACTTTTCTGGAATTTAGGTGTCTAATATAGTGAGCATTTCCCCCGAATGCTTAACTTCGCTTTACCCCCTCTTAAGCGAAGAAATGTTTAGGTTCATAACCTAAACACTTGATTTACCCCGGCTCAAGCCGGGGATTTTTTTGTTCCGCGACAACGATACGCTCTTTCTTAACCTCGCACCAAAATACATTATTTGCCCTATTTTGCTTCAAAATAAATCTCTTTGCCAAAATTCAAGCATACTCATGGCACAAATACTTTTTTATTGGAGGTGGTGAATGTCAGCAAAAATGTTTAAAATCAATCTATTCCATTGGCAACCGAGGCATAATTCATGAACAAAAAATTAACAACTTTCTTGGGAATACTCTTGTTCTTTTCTCAATTCACTTATGCACAACCTGATCCAGTGCAATTATCAGTCTGGGCCAATGAAGCTATTGTTGCCACATACACATACAGTTATAAAAATTATTTAGAAGATCAAAAAAGAATAGCCAAATACTTTACAGCTGATGGCTGGATAGCATATAGCAATGCATTAAATGCTTCAAAATTACCCGAGGCGGTACAAAAAAATCTTTATTATGTAAGCGCTGTAGCCACTGAACCACCCGTTATTTCTAATATTGACTCCACCCATTGGAAAGCCACTATGGGGTTATTAGTTGTATACAAAAATCCTCAATATCAACAAAAACAGCAATTAAAAGTAACTATTAATTTTATGGTTGCTCCCTCAGGCCAAGGTGTAAGGGGTTACAGTATCACCACGCTACAATCAGTGATCAACAAAACGCCTTGTAAATGTGATATTGAAGAAGAAAGCCCCCCTGCACCGCCGAGTACAACTAACCCAAATAACGCCAAACAATAAGCCCTAAATGCAAAACAATGAATGTGCCAATCAAAATTAAAATAATGTTCAATTTGGTTGGCACAGTTACATCCAAAGCGGATTGCTCAGGATTATTGGGATTATAATAAACATCAATTTCTTTATCCTCTTTAAAAGCCACCGCCGCCTTATAAGCAATACTTCGAGAATATTTACTGTTTGGATTATTATGAGCTGTATCTAAAAATAAATACTCTCCAGTCAAATCTTTATCATAAACTTGATAAGAATATTCAATTTTAGGCCAAACACTATGCCCCACTTCCGTCCATTCACAAGAGGTAATGCGGCCTTTGGTGATTAACCAAGATTTCGCACGTACTAATACCTGTCTATCTTGCCAAAAGTGTCGAAACAGAATCAGAAGAAAAAATAACCATCCTAAATCGAGCATCCATCGCCAAAAAATTAGCCAAGTCATTAAAGTAGTCCTAAGAAATATGCTTTATGCAATATACAGTATATATCGCAATAGGTATAATCAGTGACATCAAGGTTCTATTATAAGGATATGCAATGATTGCTAAAACCCCTCTTCATGCCACGCATTTAGAATGTGGTGCAAAAATGGTTGATTTTCATGGTTGGGAAATGCCGTTGCATTATGGATCTCAGATCACAGAACATCAGTATGTTCGCAAAGATGCGGGTATGTTTGATGTGTCACATATGACTATCGTAGATGTGCTTGGTGCTGGTTGCCGTCAATTTTTACGCAAACTTCTAACTAATGATGTTGACTTATTGGAACATAATGGAAAAGCTCTTTACAGCTGCATGTGCAATGAGCATGGTGGAATTATTGATGACCTTATCGTTTATCAGCGTGCTTCAGATAATTATCGGATTATTCTCAACTCAGCAACCCGAGAAAATGATTTAGCCTGGATTCGCAAAAAAAGTGAAGGATTTGCTGTTGGCTTGCAAGAACGAAGAGAATTAGCCATGCTTGCCGTACAAGGCCCTAACGCGGTAGAAAAAGTGTTAAAAACACTTAATCCTGCACAAATTGACGCAGTTTCTACATTAACTCATTTCGAATGCGTTGATGTAGAAAATTGGTTTTTTGCACGCACCGGATACACTGGAGAAGATGGTTTAGAAATTATTGTTCCGCAAGAAATCATCGTACAATTATGGCATGATTTGATGCAAGCAGGGATCCATCCTTGTGGTTTAGGTGCGCGAGATACTTTAAGATTAGAAGCAGGTATGCTTCTTTATGGTCAAGATATGGATGAAACCACCAGTCCATTGGAATCAGGTTTAGCATGGACTATTAAGTGGGAACCTGAAGATCGCGATTTTATTGGAATGGGCGCTTTATTTTCACAAAAGCAAATAGGGATTAAACGCAAAATGGTAGGGCTTACCCTGTTAGATAAAGGAATCATGCGTCAAGGTCAAAGAATAGTTGTTCCTAGTTGTGCCGATGGAATTATTACTAGTGGAAGCTATTCTCCTACATTAGAAAAATCCATCGCATTAGCACGCGTTCCTGTTGAAACAGGGGGGGAAGTAATGGTAGATATTCGTGGTAAATTAGTCCCCGCAAAAGTAGGTAAGCCACGTTTTGTCAAATTGGGAAAAGCACTTTAACGTCACATTATCATAGGCAATTGAGTTCATAGCGAGCAAAAATAGGGGCTAAGGATGCTAAATTTTAGTGGTACAAACTTCTGAAGCTCCACCTCGCTTCATTTAAGCTACACTAAAAATGAGGATAAATACAATGAATGATTTAAAATTCACCATTACACACGAATGGCTAAAGAAAGGAAATGAAGAGGTAACTGTAGGTATTACGGATCATGCTCAAGAACTTTTGGGAGATATGGTTTTTGTTGAGCTTCCAGAAATAGGTGATCAAGTAAGTGCTGGTGAAGAATTAGGTGTCGTTGAATCTGTAAAAGCTGCTTCTGATTTTTATGCCCCAGTTAGTGGTATTGTCACTGCAGTTAATGAAATGGTTGTTGAAAATCCAGCTCTCGTCAATAGCGATCCCTATGCAGCTGGCTGGCTCGTCAAGTTAAGACCAAGCCATCCTGATGAAATAAATAGTTTGTTAAATGCTGAACAATATCAAAATGAGATTGCTGAGGAACATTAATTATGCCTTATATCCCACATACCCCTGAAGACATCAAGCTCATGCTGAATGCTATTGGAGCACAAGAGACTCAAGCTTTGTTTGATGAGATCCCATTAGCTTTGCTCTATGCAGGCTTTCAAAACATACCTGCCGGTATTAACGAAATGGATATGTTGAAAGAAGCACAAAACTTAGCGAATAAAAACCGTAATGGAATTTGCTTCATGGGAGCAGGATGTTATGAACATCATATTCCTGCCGCAGTGTGGGAGCTTGCCTCTCGCGGAGAGTTTTTAACCGCTTACACACCATACCAAGCAGAAGCCAGTCAGGGGACCTTACAGTTACTCTACGAATATCAAACAATGATCTGCGAACTCACTGGAATGGATGTCTCTAATGCATCGATGTATGATGGCGCCACGTCTTTGGCGGAAGCTATTTTAATGGCAGTACGCATCAACAAACACAGTAAAACAAATCGGGTGTTAATTGCAGGTACTATTCATCCTTTTTATCGTGAAACTGTCGAAACAATCCTACGTAATCAACATATCGAAGTCATTACTTTACCGTTTGATGACAAGCAAGGCATTATCGCTCTTTCTGCATTAGAGCAATATTCTGGTGAAGATATTACCGCACTTGTGATTGCGCAGCCTAATTTCTTTGGTTGCCTTGAAAGAGTCGATGAACTAAGTGATTGGGCTCATCAAAACAAAGTCATTAGTATTGCCTGTGTTAATCCAGTATCGCTTGCATTATTAAAACCACCGGGTTTATGGGGTAATCATGGAGTAGATATTGTTTGCGGTGAAGGACAACCCTTAGGCTCGCCTATGGCATCTGGCGGCCCTTATTTTGGTTTTTTAAGCACACGCATGGCTTATGTACGGCAACTTCCAGGGAGACTGATTGGTTGTACTTTAGATAAAGACGGTAAAAGAGGATTTACTTTAACATTACAAGCACGAGAACAACATATTCGTCGTGCTAAAGCGACTTCAAACATTTGTACTAATCAAGGATTACTGGTTACCGCAGCGACTATTCACATGAGTCTTTTAGGAGCAGAAGGATTACGTCAAGTAGCGAGCCAATGCCATCAGAATACCCATGTACTAGCTGAAGTTTTAACCCAAATTGATGGTGTAGAGTTAGTTTTTGATGCCCCTTATTTTCATGAAGTATTGCTTCAATTAAATCAGCCCGTTGATCACGTATTAAAAGAATTAGCAAATGCCGGCATTACTGGCGGTTACGCCCCAGGAAGCCATTATCCTCAATTAGCAAATACCCTTTTGGTCTGCGCTACAGAAATGCGCACAGATGAGGATATCGATCTTTATGCAAAAACATTAAAAGCCATCATGTCTCAACGAGGTGTCGCATGTTCGTAATTCAGTTAACTTATCTAGTACCTCTTAATGAAGTAGATAAATATTTACAGTCACACAGAGAATTTCTTGATTACTATTACAAACAAGGATTATTGGTAGCTTCTGGCCCAATGAAACCACGTACAGGCGGGATCATCATTGCGGCTACAAATGATCGCGCTTATCTTGAATCTATATTCAAAAATGACCCCTATTATTTAGCAGAAATAGCGGAGTATCAATTTATTGAATTTACCCCTGTTAATCATCGAGCTGAACTCAAAGAGCTTATTCAGAAAACGGAAGGCAAATTATGTTGATTTTTGAATTATCCCAAAAAAACCGTCAAGCTACGGCCCAAGCACCGAAAATTTCAAAGAGTAAATACGCCATTCCTGCCGAATTAGAGCGAAAAATACCACCTAAATTACCTGCTTGCTCCGAATTACAAGTAGTGCGGCATTTCACGCGTCTTTCTCATAAAAATTTTGCAATAGACAGTAATTTTTATCCATTAGGTTCGTGTACCATGAAATATAATCCGCGCGGGGTACATAAAGCAGCATCCAACGCGAATTTTCTCAATCGCCATCCACTTGCTACAGAAGAAGACAGCCAAGGCTTTTTAGAACCGCTTTATCTCTTACAAGAATATATAGCCGAAATGACAGGGATGGCTGGCGTATCTTTGACACCTATGGCAGGTTCCCAAGGTGAGTTTGCAGGTGTTGCAATGATTAAAGCTTATCACCAATCTCGAGGTGATACCGCACGCGATGAAATGTTGATTCCTGATGCTGCCCATGGCACAAACCCAGCTTCAGCAGTCATGTGTGGATTTAAAATTGTTGAAATAGCTACCGCTGCAGACGGCGATATTGATCTTGAAGAGTTAAAGAGCAAACTTGGTCCAAAAACAGCAGGAATCATGCTAACAAATCCCTCTACCCTCGGATTGTTTATGCGACAAATTAAAGAAATAGCCGCCTTGGTGCATCAAGCGGGTGGATTATTGTATTACGATGGCGCTAATCTTAATGCCATTTTAGGAAAAGTAAGGCCTGGTGATATGGGCTTTGATGTCATGCATCTCAATCTTCATAAAACCTTCGCTACCCCTCATGGTGGCGGTGGACCTGGTGCAGGTCCTGTGGCTGTAGGCAAACGTTTACTACCATTCATCCCATTACCCGTTGTGAAAAAAACAAATTCAGAATATCAATGGGCAACTCACCAGGATTATCCCCAGAGTATAGGCCGTTTGTCTTGCTTTATGGGAAATGCGGGTATATTGCTGCGTGCCTATTTTTATATACGTGTACTTGGTAAAGAGGGTTTATTGCGTGTTTCGGAATACGCAACACTGAACGCAAATTATCTGCTTAAAGAATTAATCAAAGTAGGATTCACTCCAGCCTATCCAAACAGACGCGCTTCGCATGAATTTATCTTAACACTAAGTCCAGAAAAGAAATCTTATGGCATTACCGCCATGGACATTGCCAAAAGATTATTAGATTATGGCATTCATGCCCCAACCACCTATTTTCCTTTGCTTATTCCTGAATGTTTGCTTATTGAGCCTACAGAAACTGAAAGCAAAGAAGAACTGGATCAGTTTGTACAAGTAATGAAATCTATTAAAGAAGAAGCAACAACAAGTCCTAACATAGTTAAAGAAGCACCTCATTCTTTACCTGTTAAACGACTGGATGATGTTAAAGCTGCTCGAGAACTGGATTTAAATTATTTTGCACGTGAAGACGTCTCAGCAAGATAGATCATCTTCTAATTGTTTCTCTCTAAAGCGACTGCCACCCTCCTCAAAAGCGGAGGGTCTAAATTTCATCTTACAACATCCCCTGAAATAGATCTTCCGTGTTTATAGAGATGAGCGATCGTTCAAAGAAACGATTTCCTGAATTATCTTGTACATAAATAGTATTAAGTCTATAAATATAATACATATACTTAAAAATATTTTTTATTTAAAGGAAGAACCTAAAATGTCAATCAAGAACATAACTGTTCTCCATTTTCTTTTGCAAGACATCCATGCCTGTATTGAGTTGAGATATGTGGCTAAAGTACTTCCTTTACCTTTGCTTGAAATAGTTCCCTCTTGTCCTGTCTATTGTGCAGGATTGATGAATCTTAAAAGTAAATGCATTCCTGTTCTTGATTTAGCGATTAGTATTGGTTTGTTACGTGAGCAAATATATCCTTTAAATATACCAGTTCTTCTGTGCGATAATGGATCACATCAGCTAGGTTTAATTGTTGATAAAGTACTTGGCATCAATGAAATTGATGAAAAAAAGATCGAAGTTCATGAAGAGTTTACAAATAGTAACTCGCCATTTTTTGGTGTCGTCACTCTAGAAACCGGGGTTTCACTATTAATTAATATTGATTGGGTATTTACGCTAAAACTGACACAAGAAATAAATCAAGTAATTAATCATGAACAACAATACTAATACAATAATAAATGAGATAAAAAAACTCGAGCCAGAGTTTATCGAGCTCATTCACAAAAGATTTGGTCTCGTTATTCGTATACATCAGGCTACAGAACTCACAAAAACAATTGTTGCCGCATGTATTAAATTTAATTACTTACCTCAAGAATATATAAACCACCTAAAAAATTGTTCTTATAACTCTTCTTTGTTAGCTGATTTACTTGCATCGATTACTGTAGGTGAAAGTTATTTTTTCCGCGATAAGAATCAAATGATGTTACTTGAAAAAATTCTTTTACCTCAATTAATCAAAAAAAAGTCGAATGACTTTACTTTAAAAATTTGGAGTGCTGGTTGTTCTTCTGGTGAAGAAATATATACAATTGCCATGTTATTAACAGAATTGCTTCCCAATATCGATGCTTGGGACCTCTATTTATTAGGAACCGATATAAATACCAGTGCACTCCAAAAAGCAAACTCCGGTACTTATGGACAATGGTCGATGCGCTCTATTTCTGAGAAATACCTAAAACGATATTTTAAAACAAATAATCGCTCATACATTCTTTCACCAGAAATTTGTAACTTGGTACAATTTAAATATCTTAATCTATGTGATAATAGCTACCCATCTATAATTAATGGAATATTCGATGTTGATTTAATATTATGTCGTAATGTGCTAATTTATTTTGATAATGAACTTGTTACAAAAATTATGAATAAATTAAGTGCCTGTATGACCGAACACGGTTATCTTGTTCTAGGCGCATCAGATCCAATTGTTACATCAGGAACTAATCTTATTTTTCATCATAATGATGCTATCTATTTCTCTCTAAATAAAGATGATGAAACAAAAAAGGATTTTAAATGACGATAAAAGAACAAAGGCACGCTTCTGAACTGATACCAAAAAGTGAGGAAGCATTATACATATTGCAAGCAAGAGCCAAGCAGCTTGCACAACAGGAAGTGGATAAAACGCAAAATAATGGTGTTGCTTTTGTTCATTTCAGTCTTAGCAACAATGAGCACTATGGAATTCCCTATCAATATGTCCAAGAAATTTTACATCATGTAGTTTTGGTAAAACCCCCATTCATCCCCCATTTTATTGCTGGGGTCATTAATTGGCGAGGGGCATTAATTACTGTGATCGATCTATTCCAATTTTTTCATCCGCATTCATCAACACATAATCTGAAACAAAAAAACGAATTTATTATTGTTATTAATGCCAGCAACATCACTCTTGCCTTACTTACTCCTCAAATCGAAGGTAGTGCTATTTATCAACCAAATCAATTGGCCGTTCCTTTATCTTCGATAAATGCAGCAAAGCCTGAATACATTCTAGGATTACATCAGGCAGTTACAGCAATTATTCATGTTGAGACTCTAATATCGAGTTTATGTTTAGAGATTAAAAAAAGTTTATATAGGAGAGGAGAGGTTCATGGAAACCATTAATAATCGAGGCCTTATTATCACCGTTCATGCTCGCTTAATCATTGGATTTATGACTCTTAGTCTTCCTTTATTGCTATTAATTATGCTTTTAATACCCAAAGTTAACTTTGTAGTCGAATTAAGTCAGAAAATACGCAATGAAAATTTGCCACAAATTCTTGATAGCCAAATTTATGAGATTCAAGACATATTGGAACATTGGGCAATGACAGGCGACCCTGAGGACAAAGCCCATTTTGATCGCATGTGGGAGCAAATCACTAATATTAGAAATAAATGGAATCAAGCCATGCATTCTACAGGTAATGCCAAACTCCGAACAGAATGGGACAAGCTGGAAGAACTCTATTTACCTCTTTACGAGATTCAAAGCGCGATAATCAATACGCCAAGAGATCCCAATAATCCTGATAATGTAGAAACAACTAGGAATAAAACAAGAAGTCTTGAAAATACGATGATTAAAATTATCGACGGTGCTTATTCCGCTGAAACAGGGAAAAGAACGGGGGGCATATTTAATTTGTTATCTCAAGAAATCGAAAAGAATACGACCAAAATTAATAAAAGTTTAATCTCTATAAAGAACTCTGCCTATTGGCTACTCATTTTAGCTATTATTTTAACCATTATTGTTCCCTACATCACATCGCGAGCGATGTCCATTCCCATTGATAAGGCAATTGATATTGCTGAAAAAATTGCCACAGGTGAACGCGATATAATGATCCAAATTCCAACTAGAGATAAATTAGGTAAATTGCTTTTATCACTAAAAACGATGCAAGAAGCAATTAAGAAGAATGAAGAGATTCTTCGTACTAAAGAAGAAGAATCTCGAATATTATTTGAAAAATTAGTCAATTCATCAAAGAAATTTCGTGAGCATAGCAGTAAAGTTGCCGCAGGCGACCTTAGAGAGCATCTTGAAATTGATAAAGAAGACATTTTACAAGATTTAGGCAAAGATTTAAATTTAATGACCGATGGTTTAGCATCGATTACAAAAAAAATCACCACTGCGGGCAATGAAATAGTGACCATGGTTGAAACGATTCTTACCTCAGCCAATGAACAAGCTGAAAGCATCACATCACAAGCAACTGCAATTAATGAAATTAGCGCCTCTCTAGAAGAAATTGATAAAAGCTCAAAACAAACTATGGCTAAAGCACAAACTTTAAGGGAAGTTGCTAAAAATACATATGAACAAGGAAAATTAGGCACGGAATCGGTGGCACAAAGCATTGAAGGGATTAATGCTTTAGAAGAAAAAATGAAGCTGATCGCCCAAACCATTCTTGATTTAAGCACTCACACCCAACAAATTGGAGATATCACTTCAGTAGTGAATACCCTAGCACAACAATCAAAGATGCTGGCATTGAATGCATCAATTGAAGCGTCTAAAGCAGGCGAAGCTGGAAAAGGATTTGCTGCTGTTGCCACTGAAGTTAGAAACCTTGCGGAACAATCAGAACAATCGACAGTGCAGGTACAAAAAATTCTTGAAGATATCCGCCGAACTACCGAAAAAGCCGTTACTGTTACTGAAGAAGGAGCAAAAGCCCTTGAATCCGGAACAAAACTCATTGATAAAGCGGGCCAAGTCATTCAAACGCTTAGTAAAATGATCAATGAAGCTTCTATTTCAAGTCAGCACATTGAGGTAGCCATACGTCAGGAAACTGTAGGTATAGAACAAATAGTCGAAAGTATGAATGAAATTAACCGTACTACATCAACTTTTTCAGGTGGTATTAAAGAATTGATGGATTTTATCCATAAGTTAGATGATATAGCAAAGCATCTTAAAGATGGTGTGAACATTTATAAAGTTTAGAAGCTTTAATATGACTCCAAACGATCAATTATTAAAACAGTTACTTGAAACATTTGGCCCAGAACTTGAGTCATTACTGTCAATTATTACTGAGAATTTAAGAAAAATTGAACGCGCAGAAGCAGTAAATGATCTCAATCTGATGATGGCGGACATTTCCCGTGCTGGGCGCAATATTAAAGTTTCAGCATTTTCAGTAGGCATGCAAACCCTTGGCAAGATCGCTGAATTTGTGGAGCAACTATTTGATCCGTATCATAAAATCTCTACAGAGATCATCCAATTAACATTTCGTGCAGTTGACGGAATGCGTGAAGCCATGCATGATTTTATTGAAAAAAAACCTCTTTCCGCCAACCTTAATAAACTACTATACCAACTTGAATCTCTTTTACAGCTGGAAAAGAATGAAGAAGAAAAACAAATAACCCAACCAAAGACCACACCACATGACAAGAAATCTAATGAAGCAGTATCGTCATCAATCCCCCCCCCTCCTTCTCCAGATAGTGAGTTTATAAAAAAAATTGTTGAAACATTTACCACAGAGCTTCATGAAAATTTAATCACAATAACGGATGGATTATTACAACTCGAGAAAGGAACTGAATCGGAACAGGACTTCCAAAATTTATTGGAAGAAATGTTTCGAGTTGCCCATAATATCAAAGGTTCTGCTCGAGGCGTAGGAGCCGTGGATGTAGGTGAAATTGCTCACTATTTAGAAGCTTTATTTGCTGCAATTCAGAAAAAAAAGATAGCGATCTCTTCTGAAATAATTAATCTTTGTTTGCAATCAATTGACTATATGAATGAAGCAATACAATGCTTTAGTGAACAACGCCCCTTATCTTTTGACTTACACGCTCATTTGCAGAGGTTAACCCATTATGCCGAAGGCATTACTCAAGGAGAAATAGAATCTCATATATCTCCAAGTAATCAAAATTCAACCAAGCCTAAAGAAAAAGCTGGTTTTCCAGTTGTACCACCAAAAAATGAATTTGAATCAATACGGGTGTCTTTACAAAATTTGGAACGTATTTCAGTTTATATGGAAGAAATTCAAGCTATTAAAATTGCTATAGAAGAAAACTATTCTAAGCTAACCAAAATTAATTTCAAATTGGAGCAACTCACTAAGTCCTGGAAAAAAAATACCTCTGATTTAATTAAAAATTATTCTGGCAACGAAATAAAACATTTAGATACTTTATCTTCTGTAAACTTTACTGAACTCACAGAAGCCAAAAAAGCCACTCATTTAATTGAAAGAGAACTGCGTATACCTGTGAGCGAATTATCGATTTTATTAAATGCGCTTCAGGATGAAATTCGTACATTACGTCTCATTCCGGTAACGAATCAATTACGTTATTTACCGCGCATAGTACGTGACTTAGCTCAAGAGCTAAAAAAGGAAGTGAATTTCGAAATTAGAAGTAATAATGTAAAAATTGATAAGCTAATACTTGATGGTCTAAAAGATCCCATAGTTCATATTTTGCGTAATGCCATTGATCATGGTATTGAAAATAGCGAGTCTCGTTTGAAAGCCGGCAAATCACCACAAGGAAATATCATTATTGCAGTCACGCAGAAAAACAATCAAATTGTTTTTAAAATAATCGATGATGGTATGGGTATTAAAACAGATGATGTGATTCGTAGTGCACTTCAAAAAAATATTATCACTCAAATTGAACTTGAAACGATGAAACAAGAAAATATATATGATCTCCTTTTTCGGCCAGGTTTTTCTACTCGCAAGTCAGCTACTGATATTTCTGGACGCGGCATAGGACTTGATGTCGTTCGCTCGAATCTGCTTCGTCTCAAAGGTCAAGTTCATGTAGAAAGTCAGCCAGGTAAAGGAACTATTTTTTCCTTGCAAGTTCCTCTTACCTTAGCTACTGAACGGGGTTTAATTATTATATGCGGTAGCCAAACATTTGTAATTGTTACCAGCTCCGTAGAATGCGTATTGTTGTTACAAAAGAATGATATTGTTAATGTAGAAGGGAATCCAACCGTCCTTGTTAAGGAACAGCCAATTTTGTTATGCTCGTTGTCAAAGGTGTTATATCTTGATGAAAATAAAAAAAATCCTAAGGAAAATTTTTCTGTTGTTGTCATCAAGAACGATGAAGAGTGCATTGCTTTGCTTGTCGACGAAATTATTGGTGAACGAGAAATTGTACTTAAACCATTGCAAGAACCTTTAACCAATATACCTTGTGTCATTGGGGCTACTTTAACAGGCAGCAATCAAATTAATTTCGTATTAAATTCTGCAGAGATAATTAAAAGGGTACTGCTATAGTGAACTACTGTCTATGATAAAAATTTTAATTGTTGATGACTCACCTACGGAAATTGCATTAATTCAACATATCATTGAATCTGCGAAAGATATGGAAGTGATTGGTATCGCTAAAAATGGTAAGGAAGCAATTGAGTTAACCGAAAAATTAAAGCCTAATCTTATTACTATGGATATACATATGCCCGTTATGGATGGGCTAGAGGCTACTCGTATCATCATGGCACATCATCCTACACCAATTGTGATCATCAGTTCCTTGATAAATAGCGAATCAGCCCATGCTACTTTTCATATTCTTGATGCAGGTGCATTAACTGCTTTAGAAAAACCTGAAAGTGTATTTTCACCTTCTTTTGAAGACAGCAAAAATCATATCGTTGATACTCTTCGTAGCCTTGCAGATATTCGAGTAATAAAAAAACCATTAAAAAAACATTTAACACACGGAGGTCACCAAGCACACACCGAGCATACAGGCGAGCCCCTTTATGAAATTATTGCCATGGGGGCCTCAATTGGTGGCCCCATAGCGTTGAAAACAATTCTCTCTCAATTACAAGCAGATTTTCCTGTACCTATCGTTATTGTGCAGCATATGAGTAGTGGTTTTATTTGTGGATTTGCACAATGGCTTGCGGAAAATGTAGATCTTACGGTTAAAAATGCAGAAAACTATGAGATCTTAAAAGCAGGAGTAGTTTACATAGCTCCTGAACATACACATCTGGAGATCGATAGAGCTCATAAAAATTTAATCTGCAAATTAGTCGATGCCCCCCCTATTTCTGGTTTTTGTCCTTCAATTACACGTTTATTTCAATCAATTGCCAAAGTTTCCAGAGACAGAGCCATTGGGATACTTTTAACAGGAATGAGTGATGATGGAGCAACAGGATTATTGGAATTAAAGCGAGCTCATGGACATACCTTGATCCAAGACGAAGAAAGTTCTGTTGTTTTCGGCATGGGTGCTGTAGCACAATCATTAGATGCCGTAGATAAAGTTATTGAATTGGAACATATTGCCAGTTATTTAACAAAAATTTGTACCATTATAAGCGAGTAACTTTTTATGGAAAAAGAAAATCCATTGATTTTAGTAGTTGATGATAGTGCTACTATGCGTCTAATTACCTGCGATGCATTAATGAAAGTGGGTTTTAATGTTATTCAAGCTGAAAATGGTGAACGAGCATTATCATTACTTACAACTACAATTACTAAACCCGACGCTGTATTATTAGATGTCGAAATGCCCGGTTTAAATGGCTTTCAAGTCTGTGCTGAAATTCGCAAATTACCTGATTGGCGCTATCTTCCCATTATGATAGTCACAGGTTTAGAAGATTATGAATCAATTAATCTTGCATACCAAGCTGGCGCTACTGATTTTACAACCAAGCCGATTAATCCAACGTTACTTGGTTATCGTGTCCGTTATATGGTTCGAACCAACTCTTACTTTCAAGAGTTGCAAATCGCTGAGCAAAAAGTTAGGGCATTAAATAATGAGTTGCTTGACAAGTTACTTCAAATTCAACAAAACGCCATTGCAGTGGCTCGTTTTGTACCTCAAGATTTCCTTAAGGTATTGAATCGAAAAAATATTGCCGACATCAAATTAGGTGATTGTGTTGAAAAAGTCATGACAATCCTTTTTTTAGACATCAAGTCCTTTACTTCAATTGCTGAACAACTTTCTCCAGTTGAAATTTTTAATCTGATTAATACATTGATGAGCTACATGGAGCCCGTAATTCTTAGAAATTCTGGCGTTATTGATAAGTATATTGGCGATGCCATCATGGCGTTATTTAATGATGCAGATGATGCCCTTATGGCTGCATCGGAATTGTTAGAGGCTCTAGATAATTTCAATTCCTCTCGAACACACAACCATCTGGAACCAATACGTATAGGCATTGGCATCAATACGGGTCATCTGATTTTAGGCACCGTTGGCTTTGAAGAGCGAATGGATTGCAGTGTTATTAGTGATGCAGTCAACATCGCCTCAAGGTTAGAGAACTTAACTCGCATTTTTGATATCGAACTATTAATTAGCGAACAAACCTTCATACAATTACAACACAAAGAACGATATAACTTTCGTTCTTTAGGTTTAACCAAAGTAAAAGGTAAAAACCGCCCCATAAATATTTATGAAATCTTTAATCATAACCCCCCAACAGAAATTCAGTTTAAAAAGGATTCAGCCTCCATTTTTACCACCGCTTTAAGTCAGTATGGAGCAAAAAAATTTAATGAAGCCTTAGAGCTTTTTAAAGAAATACTGTCCATAAATCCGCAGGACTCATCAGCAAATTATTTCCTAGAGCAATGTAAGGAAAAAATGAAATAAAGAAGGATGCAAGCATCCTTCCACTTACGTAACTAACTCGCTTTAATTTGATCGACAGCATTTTGATTGAGGTGCGTGACGATTAAACTAATTAATCTTACTGCTTGATCATAATCACGCTTATCAAATACACCGGCTTGTTGATGTGCATAACGGATGGGCACCCCAATATTAATGCTTGGAACCCCTGAGCCTGAACCTTGTACTTTGGATCCATCTTGACCATACCCTATTTCAGATTCTAATTGTACTTGGATGTTATTTTTTTTAGCCAAATCTAAAATCCAACTTAATAACTCTTGGTGAGGAATCATTGAACGATCATAAACAAATAATGTAGGTCCTTTACCTAAAGCAATTTTACCTTTACGGGCGGCAATCAACGCAGGATAATCATCAGCAATACCTACTTCAACATTAATGGTAACATCTGGATGGGTACTATTAAAAACAGTACTTGCTCCACGTAATCCCACCTCTTCTTGTACCGTTGCAGCTGTAAAAAGCTGATTAGGCTGTTGCTGATTTTTGAGCGATTCCAGAACATCGCCAATCAACGCTAAACCTAATCGATCATCAAGTGCTTTTGCTAAATAACGATTCTCGCTTAAAGGACTAAATTGACTGGCAGGAGTCACTTGTAATCCTGGGCGAACATTAAATTGAGTTTCTGCTTGCTCTTTTGTTTCAGCCCCAATATCAAGAAAAACTGCATTAACTGCGGGTAACTTATTTTTTTTGGTTTCTTCAATAAGATGAGTGGAATCCATTCCAGAATATGCAAGAATAGGTCCATTAGGAGTGGAAACAGTCCAGCGCTGTGCAAAAATAACTGAGGCTGGAATACCTCCTAGAGGAATAATCTTTAAAAAACCATCAGGCGTAATCGATTCAACCATATATCCTACTTCATCCATATGAGCCATCAATAAAACATTAGGGCCTTTGGAATTATCTTTATAGAGTCCAATTAAATTACCCATGCCATCTACAGTAACGCGGCTCATCGACTGTTGCCATTGTTGCTTTACCACATCGCGAACAGATTTCTCAAATCCAGATGCACCTGCCAAATCAGTTAATTTTGCCAAAGAATTTTGATCGGCAATAACACCAAAAGATCCCATCATCATTAAACCCATCAGAATTGCATTTAATTTTTTCATCATCAATATCCTTATTTAACTCAAATTATTGCGCGATCATTCTACTATAGTAACAGCCTGTTATTTAGGCTATTATTGTTTTTTTATTTTTGAACCATTTTTTGCCATGAAAATCGCCATTGTCATTCCTGCTCGTTATGCTTCAACCCGACTACCAGGAAAACCATTAGTGATAATTCATGGGCAAACGATGCTACAACGTGTAGTGCGTTTGTCACTCGCAGCTACTGAAGGACTAAAAAATACTTCTGTAATCGTCGCAACTGATGATGAACGAATTGTCCGACATTGTAATGAAATTGGTGTTGTCTCTGTGATGACTTCTCCAGAAGCCCCCAGCGGCACTGATCGGGTCGCTGAAGCAATAGAGCAAATACCAAGCAAACCTGATTTTATTTTAAATATGCAAGGAGATGCGCCACTAACACCCCCAGATTTTTTACGGGCAATGATCGATGACTTCGCTGCTTCCCCTTGCGATTCAGTAACTCCTGTGACCCAATTAACCTGGACACAACTTGATGAGTTACGCCAAAATAAACAAACAACCCCTTTTAGTGGTACCACTACTGTTTTCGATGAACAAACCGGCAACGCTTTTTGGTTTAGCAAAAGTATAATCCCTGCTGTGCGTAAAGAAGAGGAGTTACGTCAAAAAAGCGACAAAAGTCCTATATTTCGTCATATTGGTTTATATGGATATTCACTCAATATGCTGAAAAAGTATATTACTTTACCCGAAAGCAAATTTGAAAAATTAGAAGGATTGGAACAATTGCGTCTATTGGAAAATGGCTACACGATTCGTTGCGTTCCTGTGGATTATAAAGGACGAGCGAGCATGTCCGGGATTGATAGCCCCCAAGATGTTGTTCGTGCTGAAACATTAATTGCTCAATATGGTGAATTATTGCCATCCTTATCTGCTCAATCTCAAGAGATTCTATAAATATGAGAACACGATTGCTTGTTGCCCGTCATGGTAATACATTCGCTCCTGGCGATATTGTTCGCCGAGTAGGTACTACTGATTTACCCTTAGTGGATAGTGGCTTACATCAGGGACGTTTGCTGGGTATCTATCTAAAACAGCAACATCTTATTCCTGATGTGATTTTTACCTCAAAATTAAAACGCGCCATCCAGACAGCAGAACAAGCGCAAAACACTATGGGCTCTGATTTACCAATTGAAACCTTATCCATTTTCAACGAAATCGATTACGGGCCTGATGAAAACCAACCCGAAGAGTGCGTTATTTCTCGAATTGGAAAAGATGCAATTAACGCTTGGGAGACCCAAGCTATAGTCCCATCAGGTTGGAACGTTGATCCCACTACACTCATTAAAAATTGGCTGGATTTTTCTGTTTATCTTCGCACAAAATATACAGGAAAAACATGTTTGGTTGTCACAAGTAATGGCATTGCCCGTTTTTTACCTTATTTGACAGGTAATTTTGCAGCATTCAGCGGACAATACGGAATAAAAATTGCTACAGGGGCATTATGTATCTTTGAAAACAAAGAGCATTCTGAACTATGGGATTGTATTGCGTGGAATGTGAAGCCTCAAACAGCGATCGATGACTTTAATACTATAACCTCTGATTCTTCTTTTTGAGTGAATCTGGGCATCTATAACTCGCCAACAAATCTTGGACTTAGCCATCCATAATGGCACACTCTTTGTAGACGACAAGTGATTTGGTGCAATTTTCAAACTAAGACAAGGTTTGTTTATATTGGGCCAATTACTCGCATGATTTCTATGCTTAAAGGATCAAAGATAAGCTTCTTTGTCTCAAATTAGCGGAATGTAAACAAACCCTAACTCGTCAATTATGTGAATAACTATTTGATTCATAGTTTTCTTCGGTCTCATCTGCCTCATCTTTTTTATCTATTGAGTAAATTGGTTTATCAAGTTTGATCATTTTGAGACGTTCACGAAAATCATTTGTCTGTGACGCATAGTTTTGTATTGATTTTATTTCACTCATAATTTCATCAAGGCTTACCTTATTATCCTTGTCATTAGAAACTATAATTTTCTCTATCAGTTCTTTTACTTTCAATCCCTTAACTGTACTATAAATTGAATCCGTGAAATCGGGCTTAAATGTGCCATTAACATCACAACACTCGCGGCTTCCATTAAGGTGTTTGTCATTACGAATGAGGATATTCATTGCTGCAGCAATTAAATGACTTGAAAAAAGCTCAGGATCTATCGTTTCTCCCCCGGCCAGCTTCAGTTGCAGGTCTAGTGAGGGTTTAACTGTCATTGGAGGAGCCGGATCATTTCTATTCTTTTTGGCTTGGAACGAACCATCCTCATTTAATCTCATAACTGATTTCAAATCGGCCGTTATTACTGTTCCATCATTCCTTAATAAAAAATTTTCAGGTTTTAAATCGGAATATATAAAACCCTTTCTTATCAGTTCTATATTAAACTCACAGATTTGATACACCATGTTAAGTGCTGTATTTATTTTTTTTTCCGGATCATTGCCATTCATGTTACGAACAGCATTTAGAATATCGCCTAAGGAGCAAAACTCTCCAATGGCTAGCACATATTCATTAGACTTCTTTACGTTTGAATTCTCAGGTTTATGCTTTCCTAAAGTAATCGTTTCAAAATTATCCTCCAGATGTTTATTTCCTTTATAGTAAAGAACTTCTCTTTCCATACCTTTATAAGGCATTTTGTCAAATTTCTCTAATCTTACAGTGAAGGTAGCGCCTGATATGCTATCAGTTACTCTCCAGTTTTTATTATTTTCTCCACCCAAACCTTTAAAATCAAAACCATCTAATGTTTGAAATTCTATCTTACCCTTTGAGTCTGAAGTTTCATTTAATAATTTAATTAAAGCTTCTTGATTTCCCTGACAAAGCCAATTAGTAATTTCCTTAATTGGATACTTAAAACGTTTCAAATATTTCTCATTTTGCAAGTTATTTTTAGTAACAAAAAGTGCTGCTTCTGAATTAACAGCTTGCAACATCTGATCAAGCTGTTTGCATAGTTCTTTGACCTCTTTAGGCTGGGGATCAATGCTATTTCTGGCTGAAATAATTTTGTCCTGAAGTAAGTGTAAATGCTTATAGTAGTTATTAATAAACGTATTATCATTGGGATTTTTTTGCAAATTTCGTTCATGAATAACGAGTAGATCGAGTTGGTTTTTTATAGATTTTAAGTCTATCTGTCCTTTTTTATTAGCTATTTCAACTTGTTGAAATGCATTATAGAGGGGCACAAATCCACCTGAGTTAATTACTGGAGAATATAACTCAAATAAACGCTGGTTACTTAGATTAATATTACCCTTACAAAGAGTGTTTAATTCACTAAGTAGTGGTTCTGATTTAAACCAATTATAAAATTGATTTGAATCATCATTAGGTTTAGATGCGATATAATCCGTAAAAATTTTCCTGCTCAGAACATCAATTCGCTGAAGCATAATTAATTTGTCTTCATTACGTACCTTATGTATGTCCAAGTTGTTGTATTGATAGATTAAATTATTTAATCTATCAACCTCTATGTTTTCTTTGATTTCGGTTACACTCAGAATAGTCATTTGAATGCTCCTGGTTTTTTTACCTATATACTCAGTGTAAATAACCAATATTACAGGGGTATGAAAATGCAATTCCAATCAGTACATTGCCCTATTCCTATTAGGGGGTCTACTTTGGATTTATGAGAAAACGATGCAAGAAACCACTAGAGACGCTTGGATTTCTGGGCCGTTTGATAAATCAACAGATATGATCAAATTTGGTGTATATTGACTTATGGATGTTGCTGCGTTTATGACTCTTCATATCAACAAGGAGAATTTAATTATTCTTGTTCTAATCTCTGAATGCTATTTCATTATGATTTGCCTGGGTGCACTTCGTTGCACCCAGGCGATGATTTTAGCATCCCCAATAAATACCCTAAATATCATCAAAGTATTTTTTTAACGTTTGTTGTACTTCCAAATTAAGCTGACCTGAATTTGGATCTACAGCACTTACAGTATCGCCAAGATAACCAATCGCCCAGAAAAAAATGTTATTTGTTTCCATATTATCTTGTAAATAAGGCATTAATGAGTTTGTAAAAAATGCTTTCCCTTTTGCAGTTTTCCAAGAGGCTTCACCAAGCACAACAGGATAACCTGCTTTATATAAAAAGCCCCATGACCAATCAAAACGTAATTGGCTTGCCATGCCTGGCGAAGTTTCCCACCCTGCAACTTCGGCAGGATATACATGAGGTGAAAATACTAAATGGCTATTTTGAGCTTGCTCATCCCCCATTAACCACTCTAAAGCAGATTGATTTATTCCTTGCTGCACTAACTGATCTTTCAATTTAACTACGTCAAAAACAGCGACGCCGCTTTGAGCCAATCGCTCATCGAGCAAAGGTTTAAAATCTTCACCCCAATTGCCTTTTAAAAAAACTCGTTCAAGTGTGCCGCATAACGCAGGATCAGGAGAATGGCTATATCCATTATCATCAGGGACTTGTGATTTAGGAACACAAATAACTGGATTATTTGAATCATCATTGCCTGAGTCTGGGCCCTCTACAAATAACAATAAATCAGGATTATTTTTTTGTACTGCATTTGCAGCAGTTGCGATGACTTTTGTCCAAGGCACTTGAAAATCATGTGTTTTAAACCAGTTCAAACGATAAGGTTCATTGAAAATATCAATGCCTAACACATTATCTAATTGACGCTCTTTAATTTCTTTAGCTAAAAAAGCGATATCTTGTTCGTATTGCGTCATGTCATAAACAGTTCCATCACGCATTGCATCACCAT
The DNA here is from genome assembly GCF_001468135.1 of Legionella santicrucis. Lineage (GTDB taxonomy): Bacteria > Pseudomonadota > Gammaproteobacteria > Legionellales > Legionellaceae > Legionella > Legionella santicrucis. Next base: position 39,283 of record NZ_LNYU01000030.1, read on the forward strand.
ATCCTTGGCGGTGATGGATATCAATCATCACTTTAATATTGTTCTTTTTTAATTCTTGTAAGACAATCCAAAAAGCCTGTCTTGGGCTAACTGCCTTCTCACAACTATTTCCATTGCTCTGCCAAGTTTTACAAAAAACACCATTACCTGCACTTGGTATGGCTTTATCTGAAAGCCATTTATTCAAATCTACTTCACGCTGATCATCATAAAGTACTTCGGGTTGGATTGGTAAGCGTAAAGTTTTAAAAGACACTGCTGAACTTTTATCAATACCTGAATCAGGAAATTCCCAGGGTTTACTGATTAAATCCATCATCCCAAAAGATCGAGGATTAGATGTAAGCGATGGAATTGCGTAAAAAGGATTGCTTTGTAATCCTTGCAGAACATTTGTATCTTGAAACCCAGACCACGATAATCCATCTACATGAACAACCTGGCCTTTTTCATCATATATTTTACTCTCTCGAGTTTGATAGGAGTTTGCATCCAATGCAAGTATTAACAAGGAACAACAGCCTAATACTTTCATTTTTTTCATTCAATAAACCTCCAAATTAATATATAGACAAACGAAAAATGTCCGTAATTTAAACATTAAAATATTATTTTATACAAAAACTTGTAAGAATTTTGCTGAAACTTAACAAAAAATAACAAACCCAGGGTGGTTAAACGAAGAGCGACGAGGTCCTTAGCGTAAGAGCAGCACTATGTGCATTCAGCGCAACAGACCTCTACATGAGGTTTTAGCAGAAAATAATAAATCAACCGATACGTGCAAAACGGCGATCACTTTCATAAATTGATTGTTTCACCAACTCGTCCATTTCTGCACTTGGTTCACAAGACTGATAAGCTGTTTTTAATGGGGAAATATCTACTGTTGTTTTAGTCACATCATTTTGCAAATACCCATCGAGATTTCTAAAAGTAAGATATTTATCGATAGCAAACTCGTGGCATTGTGCCATAGTTTCATCTTGGCATATGGAAAACTTAATTAAATGTTCTGCGTGAAATGGCTCTTGGCTTTTTGAAAAAACATACTGCAAGTCATAAAGCAAACTATCAGCACCAGCACAAAAATAATAGCCTGATTGGAATTTATTGTTCTCAAATACATCGCTACGAATATATCGACCTTCCCCAGGTTGTAAACCTGAAAGAGTCACCGTATGAGCTGCTACTTCTTTAGGATCATTAGCAAAAGCCAAACCGGTTAAAACAAAACCTAATAAAATCGAGGCTACTTTCATCATTCTGTTTTAGCTCCTAATGTGAGATAAATATTCCTTGTATGTTTATTATCCTTAAACCATACCAAAGAACAAGAAAAATTAAGGGACACTGACTATTTCATTATCTACTCTCATACACAAATTGAGAGAAGTAGATACATGGAGATAAATTAGCAACAGCCCTTAATAATTGATAACTTTAACAAATTTTTTAGCACTAATGAATTTCAGCACAGCATTATACCCTATTTCATACGATTAGTGTAAAAAATTACAAATTAATTCGTATTTTGATCGAAAAAAATCTCCTCACAGAATTGAAAATGAACCTTTTATTCAAAAAAAAGCTTTGAATCTAAAAATAACTAATTGATTTCATGATAAAAGAACTTTTCTATTGAAAAAAAATAAGTTATAACATCTTTACCATAGCCCAGGATATGGCGACAGCATGATGCTGAAAAATATTTTTTCATGGAGTGAGAAAATGAACAGTAAAGTATTTTCGCAACGTTTCAATCGCGAATTAGCTTCTTTAGGATTCCCAGAAGAGTTAACTGAAAAAACAAAAGCTGTATCTAAAGTATTTGGTGTTTCACGCCATTTAGCAAACTCCCTTATTTTTGGTCATATACTTCCAGGAGCTGAGCAGCTCAACAAAATCGCTGAAATTTTGGAAGTTTGCCCTCAATGGTTAGGTGGCGCTAGTGACCGAAAAAGAACTTATCTAAATCGTGAGACAGCGGATAGTATCTCTTAGAAAATAATAACTAAGGGCATTTTTACATCCATTGATTCCTTAGCCATTTGAGATAATTATTGAAATTATTATATACTATATAAATAATCGTGCTGTATCTAATCTTGACTAGAACTGATGCAGCAAATTATTTTTATATTCTTTAAATGCTTTGAGTTCGCGGATTATAACCATCATGGAATGCTTAAGTTTTTGTATTGGTAAGTCAATTGATTTAACACGCGTAGATAATTATTTTAAAAACGCTTCTAATGAATTTACAGCGATTAAAACTCGCGATGTTCTAAAGCTAAGTGCTAATCATAATAAAAATCATACTGTATTTATTTTTAAAAACGGTGCGGTAGTTTCTTGGGGTGTCAAACGTTATCAAATTAACGATTATTTAAATATTGTTAAGAGCCTCATTGATAAACCTGTGACTCTTTTGGTACATGACGAATTTCATTATCAATACGATAGTAAAACCACTATAGAACCACATGATTTTTTTGATGTAGATTGTTTAACTATTGAAGATGACAGCGATGAGTTAAAACTTAGCCTGTCTTATGGATTTTCTCAATCAGTTAAGTTGCAGTATTTTGAAACAATTATTGAAGTACTGATCGAAAAGTACAATCCTATGATTCAAAAACTATCACTGACAGGTGAAATGGAAATTAGCCGTACACAAATACAACAAATTATTGGTGAAATTCTTGGAGCTAAGAGCGAAATGAATTTAATTAGTAATTTTCTTTATCATCCAAAATATTTTTGGCAACATCCAACTTTAGAAGAACACTTTACGATGCTTGAACGCTACTTGCACATACAAAGACGCGTCAATGCAATTAATCACCGTCTCGATACTCTCAATGAAATCTTTGATATGTTTAATAACTACTTAGATAATCGACATGGCCATAATTTGGAAATAATCATTATCGTTTTAATCACTTTAGAAATTATTATTGCGGTGCTAAATTTGCATTTTTAATCAATTAATAAGAGCAAATTTCATTAAAACCAGCTATTCTTAACAGAAATAGTGACGATTAACAAAATTATGCTGAGCAATACAAATCAACTCAATGAGGATCAACTTAAGGATCTAGAACAATTAAAAGCCATCTGTAAAAAAAGCGATGGCAGTGTTCCTAACTTATATACTCACTTATTAACCCAAAAAAGAAACTTCCCCACCATTCTGTTAGACTATGAAAACCAAAAATTAATCGGTTTCTTAAGTGTTTATTTTTTTTATGATGATGCTGTTGAAATTTCACTGCTTATTCATCCATCTTTTCGCCGCCAAGGTATAGCCAAAAAATTGCTTCGCAATATTTTACCCCTTGTGAAGGAGCAAAATTTTTTCAAATTAATATTTTCAAGTCCTGCCCATTTAAATCACCATTGGTTACCTGATATTGGGTGCACCTATATGCATAGCGAATACTATATGGAACGAAATGATTTAAGTCCTTTACTTGATTACAAAAAGGACTTAACCTTCCGTACCGCAACCATTAAAGATATTCCTTTTCTTTGTGTTCTGGACGAATCCTGTTTTTTTAAAACACAAGCAGAATTAATTCCACGTTTCGAACACATACTCGGTGATAGAACTTATCAAATAATGCTTGCTTTTGAAGACAACCATCTTGTTGGTAAAGCACATTTACGTTGGCAAAAGCATGGGGCAACACTTTCTGATATTGCAGTATTACCAATAAGACAAGGTAAAGGATTAGGAACCGCTTTAATAGCGCACTGTATTAATTTTGCACTAAGCGAAGGAAAACCTCATCTTAATCTTGATGTGGAAACACACAATCAGAAAGCACTCAACCTATATTCTCGCCTTGGTTTTCTCACTCAAAATGCATGTGATTATTGGGAAATAGATCTTTATCAATTAGAAAAATTCATAAAACAAAAACATGGCAAGAAAGGAGAATCCAAAGCAGAGGATAAGTAGTTTTCTGGGATAGAAGAATAATTGTCAGGGAATAAACTGCTTGCTCGCTGTGAAATCGTCTAGTGAAAGATTCAGTTCCTTTAGCGTATTCTCAATATCTTCTTTTTTAGAAAAAAAAGGATCGTCCCTTTCAAGATATTCTTTAAGTTGCTCTTCAAGATTATTTGGATTATTAATCTTATCCAGATGTAGCCTAATATTGTCTAGAATATTTGCAGCTTGAGTCAAGTTTTCTTCACAAAGCTCTTTACAATGCAATTGACGTTCTATAAAAGCACGAACGTTATACAATCCTTCGGACAATACATAAGATGCATTCTCTTTTTGAGGTTTAAAGCTATCAATCTTGTTACTTATTTTTTTCATTTTTTTATTATCAGAAAGATCCTCATTGGCTAGAATGTTCTTTATTTTTATTATAGTCTTCGAATGGCTCTCTTTTTCAAGATGGCTAACTAAGACATCTATATAATTGGAAATGATGCCTATTTTAGTTTTATAAATTTCTCTTAATAATTTATCTTCAAAATAAGCAACAAAATTTTCTTTGATAATACTTTTATCCGAATGAATTAAATCATAAAATTCCTTGATGATTTTTTCTTCGTTGTCATCTATTTCAATTTTTTTTAATTGTTCCAAAAAAATAGAATCATCTTGCCAGGACTTAGATATATCTCCTTTATCCCCGTACTCGTCAGGTTTGTAAAATTGTTCCATTATGGTCTGGATATATGGAGACTGCATTACTTTCTGTCCCCGAGCGACCTCATAGTAACACCAAATTGTTTTGTGAATAAACGCTAACATCGCAGATGAAGAAACTAAATCAGGCCTACCCGATAAGGTATAATATTTCTCTAACATTTCTTTACTCATAGCTCCAGGCTTCTTCTCTACCACATTCTGTGTCTCTATGAAATATTTCATCCTTTTTTTAGAAGAAGTACTGTTATTAATGTCTTGATCCTTTATTTCTGTGAACCCAGAGACTAACTTTAGGTCTATTACCTTTTGAGATAAATCGATAAGTTTATAATCAAAAGAGAATAAATTATTGATGTGCTTTCTTTTTTCCGCAATTTTTAGAATCGCCCCCAGATTTAGTTGTATGAATTGAGAGAGTTCTTCACGATTATTAATATTGACATTCGGATTTTCAATATTAAGTGTTCCACTGATTAGTTCATCCGTATTTTTTTTGAGATAATAAGACAATTCATTATTTCCTGATATTTTGAAATAAAGCTTATTCTCTTCTTTGATATCATCTTCATTATCAATAATTAAAAAATCCTGATACCTTTCAGGGTAATAAACAGGCTTCAGAGTGAAAGGCATCGCTTTATGGAGTTCATTAACTAATTCATCAAACGTTAAAGGTTTTGTTTTTCCTGAGTTAGGATCAAAAAACTGATAATATTGCAGGTCATCAATCACCATAGGTTTAATGGCGGTGATATGTCCTGGCTGCCCACTCCTTGACGTAAATACAAATCCTACCACATGTGCATTGCCTGTCTTTTCAAGTGCTAACTTAATATTTTCTTTAAATGTTTCCGAGGGTTTTCGTTCAGAAGAGTTATACATTTCCCGGTTATAAAACGAACCATTCCCTACATCTATTGCATATTTATTTTCGTATTTTTTATCTTCGTGTATTATATCCATCAAGTGTTGATACATTCCAACACGAAGATTAATGTTACTTTCACTTTCTAAAGCAACATCTTGTTGTTGTATCAAACTTTTGATTTCATCCAGGTCTTGCTGCCCTACATTTGTTCCGTTGTTCACTAAGGAGCTGATTAAACCTTGCGACATTTGTTCGTAGGGTATTGTTTTTTCCTGTAACGTACCATTCTTATCATAAACCTTAAATGTTAAATCATTACCCTTGCTATAGGGTATTGGGATGTAGATTAATCCGGGAATAAGGCCGTATTCTTCCGTAGAAGATAGAGTGTATTTACCCTTGAGATGTTCTAAAAACAACTTTTTTAAAAATGGTGTTTTAGGTTGTTTATTTTGTTTTTTCTCCCGCTCGTGATGATAGTCCACCGCATACATATCACAAAGACCAGTACATACTCCTTTTTTGTTAAGTGCCCCAAGCATATTATGAAACGTTACTAAATCATACTGATTATAACTTTGCTCATTTTTTTCACTAAAATTTGTTTTTTCCACAAGATACCGTAGAACCTCAGGATGAGAGTTATGTGTGTAAGCGATCACCAAGGGCGTAATACCGTATTTGTTAGTTGCATTAAGATCATAACCAAGCTCTATCAAGTCATAAACGTCCTTGAGCGTGCCTTCTTTACATGCTAAATGTAGTTTTGTATTGCCCTCTTGATCTCGTTCATCAATATTTTTCAAGATTTCAATGTCTTTGGAGGTTTTCATTATAAGATTCTCATTTATGTATAAGCTTTATGTGGTTATTTGTTTTAAATAAATATCAATCATAATGAATAATTATAGATCGATTCATTATATCCACGTTGTTTGGATCACTTCACTTAGAAAGAAAAATAGTTCTTAAATTCCTCACTAATTTTTGATTCATTGCAATAAATTCCAGTAATAATGACCTTAATAAATGTTTACTCAATATAGAACTTGACAAAATTTAAAGCCCGCCTTTAGTATTGGACTGAAAAAATGGAACAATTCAATTCTAATTCATTTTTTATACTGATATTTAAGAACGAGTTTGCTGTTGATAAGAACTAAAGGATCATTAATGAAAAAAAGGGTTGTAATAACCGGTATGGAGATAACTTCTTCCATAGGAACTGGGCTCAGCAAATTCTGGGAGGCCGCAAGTCAAGGACAGTGCGGAATAAAACGCATTCAATGCTATGATCCTGCGCTTTATCCAACCCAAATAGCAGGTGAAATAACTGACTTTTCATTAGAGAATCTTCCTGAATTGAATAAAAATAAACGCTACGTACGTGTGGCCCAATTTGCATTATATTGCACGTACAATGCACTATTACAATCGGGACTTACTGAGCATGAATTACGTAAGGCAGGAACATACATAGGTACAGGAATGGGAGGCTATCCTGAATCAGAAACAAGTTATAAGATGTTTTTCGCCAATAACTGGAAAAAAATGCAGCCTTTAACTGTAATTAGAGGAATGCCAAATTCCGTTGCAAATTTTATTGCTATTGCGTTCGGTATCGGTGGGCCTAATTCTACAATTTCAAATGCGTGCGTTTCATCAGCTGATGCTATAGGTGCCGCCTACCAACAAATTTCTCAAGGCATCATTTCTACGGCTATCTGTGGAGGAACCGAAGCACCTCTTTGGGAGTCCATGATGTCTGCATGGTGTAAACTCAAAGTAATGTCTATTAATAACGAGAATCCAACAAAAGCCTGTCGTCCATTTGATCTTAATCGCGAAGGAATGGTCATGGCAGAAGGAGCTGGAATTTTAGTTCTTGAAGAATTAAGTCAAGCACAAGCCAGAGGAGCTCCCATTTTTGCAGAAATCATTGGATTTGGTGCCAGTTGTGATGCATTTCACATCACTGCCCCTTCTTCTGAAGGACAGCAACGTGCAATTCACGCAGCCTTAGATGGCGCGAGAGTATCGCCTCTAGATATTCAATATATAAAAGCTCATGGCACCGGAACTACCTTAAATGATGCAACTGAAACCCAAACCATTAAATCAATATTTGGGGAAAGAGCCTATGAGATTCCAATCACTGCGCAAAAAGCGATGATAGGTCATTCTATAGGTGCCTCTGGTGTCATGGAAATTATTTCTTCATGCTTGAGTCTGCAACATGATTTATTATTACCAACAATCAATTTAGAAACTCCAGATCCTGTTTGTGATCTCGATTATGTTCCTCATCAAGCGCGTAAAAAATCTATTGATATAGCATTATCCAACCATTTTGCCTTTGGAGGTGCCAATGCTGCTTTAATTCTACGTAGGTATGTACGCTAAAAAACGCTGACGACAAATGCAGAATTGTTAGTACGAATAATTTTTGGGCAACCTGGATGAGGGGATTGATGTTTCGGAACCAACCTCGGTTTTCAAAAAACGCCACCCTTCACAAAAGCACTGTCTCTTGATCACATCCCTGACTATGCCTCGCCGGCTTATCCGCGGGGCCAGTATTTTAGCGTAGTGCTCTTGGGTTTTGCCAACAGGCGGCTGAACGTGTATAGAAGATTCCGTGCGAAAGCAGAGGCCTACTAAAGGTTATGCTATAAGATGAAATTTCCAGCAAGGTTTGTTGCTTTAGACCTCCCGCTTTTGCAGAAGGCGAGGTTTGGAAGAGCGTACTCTCAAGTTATAGAAGAGGATTCAGACTCATACACACTTCCTTTGGGATACTTAAAACATATAACTTAAACTAAATAACAATTCTGTAGTATATAAATGAGGCATGCCCGGGCCTTGATTAAGTGTAGCTCCATCACCTCCCAAATAATTTTTTCCCCAATCGGCAAATTCAGCACCTACACCTACTTGCCAATTAGGAGTTAACATCTTTTGAATACCTGCTCCTAGAGTATAAGAAAAAGCAACAACACTGCCGGTACTAAACCAATACGTAGGGTAAAGAACAGGATCTATTGTTGTAGAAGAATAATCATGAGAATGATTCCAACCGACACCAAAACTTCCACTAAGATAAGGTTGTACGGTTTGAAACCCATTGGCAATAAGTTTACCCTTCATTTCTGCACGTACATGGCTTACCTTATACCGATAGGTATAAACATTGGGAATGCCATTGACATTAACCACCCCCGAAAGATAAGCATCACTCGCTGCCGCAACACCAAGTCCTAATTGTCCAATGATATTAGTTGCTCCAATAAAACGTTGTAACCCAAAAAAAATTTCGCCTGTACCTAAAAAATCAGATTCTGAGTCAGCAATATAATAGTTAAATAATGGTGCCGGAAAAGGATATAGGTATTGATCTTTCCCAGGGTCGGACCAAGCGGGCCCCCCACTTATCGTAATAATCGATGACCATACTTGAGGTACTACTGGAGCAAATGGGTCTATAGCAAAAACATTCACCGCAAATAAAGCACAAAATACCAAGACTACTAGTTGTTTAAACATACCTATCCTTTTGATTTTTAACCATTAAATCCTAAGATCTGTTGACAGTTAGTTCCCACTGCCTACTCGCACACTTTATGCTCGACCTCCAGCTTGGCAAAGCCTAGTATTGGTTCAAATGGATTCACATCGCTTGAATCATGCGCATAAGGCGCAGGATGTAGGAAGAGAGAAATAAATCATCAACAGTCCCTAATGCAATCCGATTAATTTTATACAATATTTGGGCTCGATTTTCTATACTTCACTTATTCTACAGTAAACTCAAAGAGATAAAATCAAGTCGTCTAAACCGTGGCATTGAAGGTATCTTGGGTATATAATCAGCTATTTTACAAAAAGGCCAACAAATGAGTTATTCACTATCTGATATAGCAAATAAGGTGCAAGGGATAGTCATTGGGGATGACTCGATAAGAATTTCTTTCCTATCACCTATCGATGAAATTGCTCCTGGAAGCTTGGTATTTGCTGATAGTATTGAAAATGTAAAAAAAGCAGAAGCATCACAAGCAGCTGCTATACTTGTAAACCAGCAGGTTTCGATTTCTTGTAAACCCTTAATCCAAGTAAAACATCCATTCAATGCATTTATAGCTTTAATACGACAATTTAATCCTCCCCAAAAAATCATTCCGAATATTCATCCTTCTGCCGTTATTGGAGAGGGAGTACAATTAGGAAATGAAATATTTATAGGTCCTTATGTAGTGATTGAAGCTGGAAGCATTATAGGAAATCACTGTGTATTGAAAAGTCACATTCATATTGGGCATGAGGTAATCCTAGGTGACCACAGTACCATCCATCCCCATGTGACTATCTATGATAAGTGTCAAATTGGATCCAGAGTAACCATTCATGCCTCTACTGTTATCGGTTCTGATGGTTTTGGTTATACCTTTATTGATGGCAAACACCAAAAAGTCCCTCATGTCGGACGTGTGATTATTGAAGATGATGTAGAAATAGGTGCAAATACAGCTATAGATCGTGCAACAATAGGTTCAACCATGATTGGTGAAGGAACTAAAATTGATAACCTAGTCCAAGTAGCTCATTCGGTTAAGTTAGGGAAACACAATATTCTTTGCGGATTTACGGGTATTGCTGGGAGCACCACCTCTGGCAATAATGTTATTTTTGCTGCGAATGTTGGCGTCAGTGACCATGTACGCATTGACGATGGTGTAGTATTAGGAGCACGAACAGGCGTACCACCAAATAAGCATCTGAAAGAAGGAAATATTTATTTAGGAAATCCTGCTCGCCCCAAAGATCTTGCTATTCAACATGAACTTGGTGTCAATCGAATCCCCTCGATGCGTAAAAATATTAAGGCGCTTGCAGAACAAATTGAGTTGTTGAAAAAGCAAATATTAGCCAAAGAAGAGGCAGAGTAACTATGACACCCGCCCCATTAATTCTCATTGATGGTTCATCCTATTTTTTCCGCGCATTTCATGCGCTCCCGCCTTTGACCAATTCAAAGGGGCAACCTACAGGAGCAATCTATGGGGTAGCCAATATGATTAAAAAGCTCATTAAAGATTATCAGCCTGAAGAATTGGCCGTAGTCTTTGATGCAAAAGGAAAAACATTCAGAGATGAGTGGTATCCTGAGTACAAAGCACATAGACCCCCTATGCCCCAAGAGCTTAGCTCACAATTTGCCCCCTTAATCGAATTATTAGGAGCGATGGGAATTCCCATTCTTATTATTGAAGGAGTGGAAGCAGACGATGTAATCGGCACTTTAGCAACTCAAGCTACTGAACAAGGCATACCCGTTGTTATTTCTACGGGCGATAAAGATATGGCACAACTTGTCAACGAACATATTTCATTAATTAACACCATGAATAACTCGGCCATGGGCATTGAAGGGGTCAAAGAAAAATTTGGTGTCACGCCCAATCAAGTTATTGATTATTTAACTCTCATTGGGGATAGTGTCGATAATGTTCCAGGAGTAACTAAATGCGGCCCTAAAACAGCAGTTAAATGGCTCACAGAGTATCAAACCCTTGACAATCTAATCAATAATGCGAATCAAATCGGCGGTAAAATCGGAGACTATTTACGTGAGAGTATACCCCAGCTCCCTCTATCTAAAAAATTAGTGACTATTAAAACAGATGTAAGTTTACCCTTGGGCTGGGGTGAATTGAAGCCTAATGCTATGAATAAAGAACGTTTAATTGCATTAGTCCGAGAATTAGAGTTCAAAAACTGGCTAAAAGAACTTTTAAGTGAAGAACCGCAATACGACGACAACACCAAAACAGTACAAGTGGTATTTGAATTAATCACAACCAATCAACAATTAAGCCATTGGTTAAACCAGTTAGAACAATGTGATGCATTTTGCATTGATACAGAGACAACAAGCCTTGATATTATGATGGCAGAGATTGTTGGAGTTTCCTTAGCAATCGAAGAAGGTAAAGCGGCGTATATTCCATTTACTCACACTGATGGTAGCTCTCAATTACTCCGTGAAGAAGTATTAACCGCTTTAAAGCCTATTTTGGAAAACCCTGCAATTAAAAAAATCGGTCAAAATCTTAAATACGACTATTCCGTTTTGAAAAATCATGACATTACATTAAAAGGGATTAATTACGATACCATGTTAGAGTCCTATGTACTCAACAGCGGTTCAGGCCGTCATGATATGGACTCCCTTGCTTTAAAATATTTAGGACATAAAACTATAAGTTATGAAGAAATTGCGGGTAAAGGAGTGAAGCAGCTTCGTTTTGACCAGATTCCTGTAGATAAGGCTGGTGCTTATGCTGCAGAGGACGCCGATATTACGCTACAACTACATCATAAACTCTATCCGTTGATTCCAGAGTCAGTACAAAATGTTTATGACAATATTGAAATGCCATTAGTAACTGTACTTGCAGATATGGAGCGAATTGGAGTTCTTATAGATTCTATAACCCTAAAGCAACATGGAGAGCGCTTAAAAGAACGCATAAGAACGTTAGAAGAAGAGGCTTTGCATCTAGCAGGGAAGTCCTTTAATTTAAACTCACCCAAGCAATTACAAGAAATTCTTTTTGATTCACATAAATTGCCTATCATTGCAAAAACACCTACTGGACAGCCATCAACAGCAGAATCCGTGTTGCAAGAATTAGCCTATGATTATCGTCTTGCCGCTGTAATTCTTGAGTATCGGAGTTTAACTAAATTAGTTTCTACATACATTGATGCCTTACCTAAAAAAATTAACCCAAAAACAAATAGAGTGCATACCTCCTATAACCAGGCGGTTACCGCCACAGGCAGACTTTCCTCGAGCGAACCCAACTTGCAAAACATTCCTATACGCAGTGAAGAAGGAAGACTAATTCGCACCGCATTCATAGCACCTAAAGATAATCTTATTCTTGCTGCAGACTACTCCCAAATTGAATTACGGATCATGGCACATTTGTCACAAGACGAGAATCTGCTCAAAGCATTTGCTAAAGGTTGGGATGTTCATGCAGCAACTGCTAGCGAAATTTTTCAAATACCCTTAGAGGAAATAAATAATGAGCAACGTCGCCGAGCCAAGGCAATCAATTTTGGCTTGATTTATGGAATGTCTTCTTTTGGTTTAGCGAAGCAAATTGGGGTGGAGCGCCAAGATGCACAATATTATATTGACACCTATTTTCAGCGCTATCCTAAGGTGCTGGAATATATGAATCGCACCCGTCAACAAGCACATCACCAAGGTTATGTAGAAACGTTATTTGGCAGGCGTTTGTATTTACCCGAAATCAATGCACGTAATTTAATGCGACAAAAAGCTGCAGAACGAACTGCTATTAATGCTCCCATGCAAGGAACTGCAGCAGATATCATAAAAAATGCAATGATTTGTATTGCAAAATGGCAAAACGCTTATGAAAAGCCTCCAGCAAGAATGATCATGCAGGTACATGATGAATTGGTTTTTGAAGTAAACAAAAATGAAGTTGAATCAAGTAAAGAAGTAATCCGTGAATTGATGGAGCACACCGTCACTCTTTCTGTTCCACTTGTAGTCTCTATTGGTACAGGTGTCAACTGGGATGCCGCTCATTAGATCCATGCCCATCTCAATGGGCTCTCTTATGTGTGCTGAGTTGCCCAATAAATATTTAATGCATCACCGTATTCAAGAGGTTTAATAATTTGACCTCTAACATTTAAGTCTTTGGTTGCAAGTTTATCTTTTGTAGTATAAGCATTGGTTACAATAAATACCTCTATAAAAGTTAATGAGGGCTCCTGACGGATTATCTTAAGCAAATCGATCCCATTTACTTTGGGAATATTAATATCGAGAAGAATCACTTTAGGGTGTATTTTTTTTTCTCCTTCACGACCAAATAATTTATTTAATGCTTCCTGCCCGTTAGAAGCAATTTCAATAGCACAGGATTCTTTAACTTTTTTAAATAGCCGTTGTGCACCCTGGACATCAACAATATCATCCTCCACATATAAAATATCGACTGTGTTTTCTTGGGGGTTCATAATCATCCTCCTGTTGTACTTTTCCCATACTCACATTGCCCCTAAGCCTAGTAGAATTTAAGTTTTGTTGACAATTCATTCTTCTCCCTACGTTCCACACTTTATGCGTTGGATCTATGACGAGGAGAATCTATTTGAACCAACATTAAGGTCCTGGCAAAGCTAGAGGTTGCACCTAGAGCGCGACATGTAGACATTGGGAACCAATTGTTAACAAATCCTAAAAATATCTAAAAATCTGAATCACTAAAAGACTCTTCTTTTAATTATAGTATTGCTTACATCCGCAATGATGATTTATTGCCTATAATTATATATAAATATGAAACTGAGGGACTAACTATGTTTCAATTTGATCAATCTATCAACTTAATGCTAGTAGATGATGATGAAGTTGATATTCAAGACATACAAAGAACATTTCAAAAAAATAACATCAATAATCCACTTCACATTGCCACGAATGGATTAGATGCATTAAATATGTTATTGGGAAAATCAGGGGAACAAAAACTACATCCCACACCTAGAATCATAATTTTAGATATCAATATGCCTAAAATGAATGGTATAGAATTTATGAAAACCATCCGCTCAAATAATAAATTAAAATCATTACTGATTTTTATTCTTACTACGTCGAATAATGAACAGGATAAAATAGATGCATATAATTTAAATGTTGCCGGATATATCATAAAACCGTTCCAGTTTTCTGATTTTAAAGAAGTAGTGGACGCCTTACATCACTATTGGAATCTCCTGGAATTTCCACACGACAATTTTAATTGAAACATCGCTTCGATATAAAAGATAAAGTAATTTTTTATATCGAACCACTTTTATTTGGAATTGGATTCATATAAATGTTACGAGTATTTATGCAAAACAATGCATCGTAGCTCAAGTCTTAGAAAAGACTGTTAAGGAATTTATGTGAATGTCAAGCGACGCTATTGAGTTTTGGCACCAATACAAACTGGAACACTTATCCAGAGATGAGTTGATACGCAACACTCAACTTATGGTTCTGGCTTCGTTGCCAGAACCATATCTCTTATTACCTCTTGCAGATTACAAGCTATAAATGCTTCTGAGGCATTTTCTCAGATTTTAACTGCTTATTTTTACGGTCTACAATCTTTGATTTTTGCCAATCCCCCTGACCTATTACAATAAATAGTTACAGGTTCTACTTTGTTTCAACATAGGATCAAGTAAATCTAATATCGTACTCTAGTTAGTACTGCTAAAACTTGGTCCTTCATTTTCCAAACCTTTATCTGGTTCTGGCTTAGGCGATGACTGCTGATCCAGTTTTGTTCCATCAACGTCATCAACGCTCGATTTCACTGACTGTGTAGGAGTGACATCACTACTTTTTGGTGAGTCCATTGCAATATTACTTACTGTTTTAGTAGCATCTTTCACGAGGCCGACAGCCTTCTTATTTATTTGGTCGCCGATATCACCAACCTTATTTTGAATAGATGAGAGCGCATCCGAAATGGGTTTTAGACTTTCAGAATTTTTCAACTCATCCCATTTTTCATTTGCCCCCTTTATAGCTGCTTCTTTTAGCCTATCTTTTGCCTCGCCTAGCTCCCCCTTCAACTCACCTAAAGCCTTCCCCAATTCTGTTTCGGCGAATTTATCACCAAGCTTTTTTACGCCACTTTTAAATGCAGCGGTAACATCATCATTAATATCTTCAACCATCTTCGACAATTCATCGATAAGCTTTATCCTTGGGTCTTGACTGCCTGAATCAATTCCTTTTTTCTTATCATCTTTCTTTCCACTTGTATCCGCACCTTGATTCTGATTTTGATTCTGCTGTTGATTCGCACCAGACGTAGGTGCATTTGTTGATGGAACAGTGATCTCATCAGGTTTTGGCGGAGCAACCGTATCTGTTTTTGGTGTTGTGTCTGTTTTTGGCGTTGTATCTGTTTTTGGCGGCTCTTTGCTTATTGATTTATCTTCACTTTCATTCATATATTAAACCTCAGTAATCTACCCCTATTATCTTTAAAGATAGCACATCATCAAATGCAATGCTCTAGAAACAATGCTAGCATACGCTTTATTGTGTACTATAATCTTATCAAGAATTATTTTTGACAAATTATGCATGAAATAAATTTACACTAAATTTTCAAAATAAATACAAAAAAAATGGATTACTCATGATTTATAATGATTTTCGCTTTATGTCCCGTGGAAAACAACTTCTTGCTTTAAAAAAAGAGGACTTTTCACTTCTTAAGCCCATTAATCAACGAGGTACAAAAAAAGATCGCGCCTTACTGCTTTTTCATGGTTTTACATCGTCGCCCGCTGTTTATCGTTACCTTATTCCTCAATTAAAAAATTATGATGCTATAGTATGTCCTGCATTACCTGGACATGCCGACAGTATTGCGGCTTTCGCCAAAGCCAAAAGAAATGACTGGGTATCTTACGCGAATCAAGAATGTGAAATATTGTTTAAAGAGTATCAAAAAGTAGATATATTAGGCGTTTCCCTTGGTGCTTTACTGGCATGCAAACTGAACCAAAATTTTTCATTCAATCATATGTTCCTTTTAGCCCCTGCTTTAAAATTGCAGATGAACATTAATCGAAATGTAAAACTAATTATGCTACTTAAAAATCTGGGGTTTTCTGAGCTACGGGGAATGGCTGGTAATCTTGTCAGTAACAAACATACTGAAATCTCCTATCGTAGGGTACCTCTTTCTGCACTGCTCGAACTGTTTGCTTTAATCCAAGAACATCAATGGGTACCCCCTAACTGCCCTACTGATCTTTTTTTAGGAACACATGATATTGTTGTTGCATCCAAAGAAGTAGAAAAAATGTTCGCCCATCTACCAAATACAACCATACATTGGCTTGCAAACTCAGCACATATCTTGCCTTTAGATAATGATTTGGATCAAATTGTTCAATGTGTTAATCAGTGTATCTAATCATCACGTCAATGAGAACCAATTTTACCAAATCAATGTCTTAGTGCTCGTAAGTTGTTTTGGACCCTCCACATTAAACTGTCTCTTGATCACATCTCCATCAATTTGGTAGCTATCCTAAGTCCTTCAACTCGCTCTTGTAAACGGAACCATCCTTTCCAGATAG
>NZ_LNYU01000031.1 GCF_001468135.1 Legionella santicrucis
CCTTTGATGTTTGCTCGCAGATTTTGATGGATCATTTCTCCGGGAAAAAATCTTTGGTTTTTGCTAATCACCAGTGACCTATTACCTTTATCATATTTTAACGCAGCAAAAACCAACTGCTGTTGCTTCCGCATTACGTGGCATGGCGTTGCGTGATGCCACTTTGGAAGTGTTGGCTGCAACTACAGTACCTGTGCTTATTATAACAGGTGAATTTGATAAGGTAATTTCTCCACAACAAAGTGTTACCATGCATACTCTGTCTAGAAATAGCCAGCTTGTTCTTTTAGCTAATGCGGGACATTTATCGAACTTAGAACAACCAAATTTGTGGAATCAATCTGTAATTGATATGTTTGCTTATTAGAATGAGTCCACTGTTATCCATTGTCCCCTACAAAACAGAAACAGAGTAAGCTTTTAGCTTTATTATAGAGGCTATTCAACGATATCAAGTACTTTTTTACATGGAGTCAACGATACATACTTATTGATAAATACTATTACTATTAAACTATGAGCCCATAGGCGAATTAGATTTAGAGTGTAATGCTTCTTTTGCCGCCTCCACTATTTTATTGAACTCTTTGATTGAACTTGTTTCCAGATTAAGTACTCTTGTTTTTACACCTTGTGCAGTTTTTAGTATGTTATACTCATTTGAATTTTTAAATCCATTGACTATCAAATTTAAAGTGGCTTCATTTGGTGCTCCTAAGAGTTTATCTTTAATATCGGCTAATATATTTGCTTTCAGCGAATCGCCTCTAAACTCGCCATTAAATTTTTCAGAGTCAACAGGAAACGCATGAAATCTGTTTCTATGGGTGTAGCCTAATTGAGAATGATTTTGGATGCTGCTTTCAATCCTTTGAGGTAAGTCTTGATGTAAATCAGGTATATAATTACTTAATGTTGCATACTGAATTGCCCATTCATCTCTATTTTCATTGTATTTTTTGGCAAATTGATCTGCATCATTTAAACACTTAAAAGTAAGTCCTTGTTTATTCATTTCACTTATACCATCAAGTCCATTTGCTTTTGCCATAGTGTCTAAATCATGAGCTAGATCTCTTTTCCAAGGCATGGTTTGATAGAAAAAAGGCACTCCTATGGAAATTGTTTCGCCAAGCGATTGATCTCCTGTCGCACAAACAGGATTTTTTTGCCGTTTACAAGCGTGCATCATTGTAATCATAGTATCTTTTTTCAACGGAAATGGATTGCTTAAATTAATTTTTACAACGTTATCATTCATTCCATCCTTGCCGGTGATATTATGTGTTACTCCATCATATTGGATTTCAAAATTACATTCATAAGGATTGTTTTGTTTTAACTCATTAATATAAGATTCAAAAATTTCAGATGTAATTCGAGTAAAAACCTCTGCTGGTTTTTGATTCTTTGAATTTACTAATGTACTGGTAACAAAATATAAATAACTTAATAATTCTTTTTTGAACGTCTCTGGATTTACTCTAGGGCCTGATAAATGATTATTCAGATAACCAAAAAATATTTGGTTATCCTTCTCCATTTGGATTAATGGCTTACCAATTTTTTGCTGGTCTTCAACATGTATTGTTTGGAGTTTTTCATATCTACCCAAAAACATACCACTAGCTTCAGCTCCAGGTCCAGTTGGAATCGAGTTAGAACCAAAATATTTATAGCTATACTCAGGTATAACAATAAATGGTATATTATTGATAGCTGCTAATCTTTTAGAGGAGGCGCAATCTATCTCGACTATCATTGGCCCATAAACAATTGCTTTAGGTTGAGTATTGGCAATTTCTTCTCGTAATTTCCAAGATTGAGCAATCTCCTCAGATTTTCTACTGTCACTATGTACAATTCGAACATTTTCTTCACCAACCTTATTTTTTAAAGTTTGAACAATGCTTTTATCTTTTAAAGACTCATCTCCCATATCATTGAGTAGAATGACAAATGATTGAGCGTTTCCATTACTTTGATAAGTATCAATCATTTTATCTACGAAAGATAAGTCACCCATTGTTCCAGGTTCGATTACGGCTAAGATCATAATAGGTTTATTAGGTACATTAGGCATGACACACTCCTTAAAATCAATATTTTATGTATGAAATTTAAGCAGTCTGTGATTATGAGGAGGTTAAAGAGACTAATCAGAATGTGTTGGGGGTATTCTGTTTATGTAATCTGCGAATATGACTCACTGTACATAAGATGCGTACTATAGTTAGATTATTAGAGTAATAGTTTGAAATTTATACAAAAATTCATTATCAGCAGATCGATACTTTTATTAGACTGTATTCGTTGAAAACGATATGAATAATGTTATAAATTGATGACAATTTTCTTAATTATCAATGAGAGAAATCTGAATCAAGAGAATTAAAGTTGTTCGGATTCTAAGAGTAAGAGGTTGGTCTGCTAAAACCCGGGCAATTTACCCAGGTTTTAGATCAAAATAATTGGCATGGATTTTTAATCATCAATGCTTTTTAGCCAGAAACCATGGAATTAATACAAATAGAATTAATCCACCGATTAGAAATGATTCAAAAATGATTACATTGCCTACTGGAATTTGAGTGGGTGGTACAAAACCAATAAAAATAGCAACAAGACAACACAAAATACCTATTCCAGATACAAGCCACATGACTTTATTTCCCCCTGGAATAGTATATGCGCGATGTTGATGTGGTTTGCTATATCTTAGCTTAATGGCTGCAGCAAACATGAAGATATAAACTAATAACGCCATTTGAGCACATAAATCACTAAGCATCCAATAAGCTGCATTGATTGAATCCAGCAAAATAAAAGCGGTGCTTAAAATAGTAAAAATAATGGCTTGGGCCAAGAGAATGTTCGTTGGAACGCCATATCTATTCGTTTGTGCAAACTTTGCGGGTAGAGAGCCATCACGTGCAGAGACCATTAATCCTTTAGTTGGTCCAATAATCCATGCTGATACACCACTCAGCCCACCTAAAATAATTAACACGGCGATCACTGCGGTCATCCAAGGCATATGATAGGCTTTAAAAAATACCGCGTAAGCATCAATAAGTCCTGATACGACACTTAAGTTTTCATTAGGAACGACCATAACAATAGCTAAGGAACCTAAAGAAAGAGTAGAAATAACCAATATTGTTGAATAAAACAATGCTTTTGGGTAATCATGTTGAGGATTTTTAACTTCCTCTGCATGTACTGCAGACATTTCCATGCCGAGTAAACCAAATAAGACAACCCCAAAAAGTGATAAATTACCTAACGACTCAAAGTTCGGTAACAAATTAGAAGAGTAACCTACGGCTATTGGTTTGCCTTCCATTCCCCAAAATACAGCGAGAACAATAATGAAAAGCATCGGAAATATTGTACCGACGGTTGCTCCAACAGTGCTCAGGATGCTTGATATTTTCATCCCGAAACAATTGAGGACAGTGAATAACCAAAATAAAACGAGTACGGTACTTAATAAATAAAATTTATTATTCCCTAATTCAGGAGCGAATAAATACGATAGTGTAGCTGCTATAAATGCGAGTATCGTAGGATACCAGACTACATTATATATCCATTGAAGCCAAATGGTGATAAACGCAGCTCGTTTGCCGAACGCTTCGCGAACCCATACATAGATTCCACCAGTATTTGGAAATGCTGTTGCTAGTTCTGCTGCTACAAGAGAAACAGGAATAAAAAAAGCGAATGCGGCAACAGCGTAATAGGATATTAAGGATAGTCCTAATTTTGCACTGATGGGTAGGGTGCGCAGACTATCAACAGCGATTACGTTAATCATTACCAAAGAGAAGACGCTTAAAACCTTTTTGGGGTGATTCATGATTAATCCTTAATAATTGCGGTCTAGGGTTAAACCGCCAATAACTTGGATGTAGAGTTACTATCGGTTGGTTTCTATCAAATGCCTATCTAAGAATTTTCGATATCCCGCGCGTTTAAACTTACGGGATATCTGCAGGAGGGACGTATACTTATTGAGTATTTCGATATCAAAGTTTCTTTTTAGAAAAACCAGATTACTGCTAAGCTAAAATCCAACCCAACTTTATATCAAGCACATAAATTTCTTAGAACGTACTGCAAAATACCTCCATTTTTATAGTACTCTAATTCATCAGCGGTATCGATCCGGCATAAGGTTTGAATTTGTTCTACTTGGCCATCTGCACGCTCTATGGTTACAGGGATCATTGAACCAGGTTTTAATGAATCAGATACTTCGATACTAATGCGCTCGTCTCCTTTTAAATTCAAAGTCTTGCGCGTCATATCATTGCATAATTGTAAAGGTAAAACGCCCATTCCAATTAAATTAGAGCGATGGATGCGCTCAAAGCTTTCGGTAATTACTGCCTTGACCCCAAGTAAATTAGTACCTTTTGCAGCCCAATCTCTTGATGATCCTGTACCGTATTCTTTACCTGCAATGATAACGAGATCATGATGATCTTTCTGATAGAGCATCGCCGCATCATAAATTGGCATAATGTCACCTGAAGGAATATAACGTGTAATTCCTCCTTCCTGACCAGGGGTC
Organism: Legionella santicrucis; assembly: GCF_001468135.1. Lineage (GTDB taxonomy): Bacteria > Pseudomonadota > Gammaproteobacteria > Legionellales > Legionellaceae > Legionella > Legionella santicrucis. Next base: position 4,580 of record NZ_LNYU01000031.1, read on the forward strand.
ATTTCGTTGCGAATACGAATATTTGCAAAAGTACCCCGCATCATTACTTCATGGTTACCGCGTCGAGAACCATAAGAGTTAAATTCTTTTTCATCGACTCCTTTAGATTTTAAATATAAACCTGCGGGAGAGTTCGCCTTAATTGAGCCTGCAGGAGAGATATGATCAGTAGTAATTGAGTCGCCAAACAGGGCTAATACATAAGCTTGTTTGATTGGCTTAATTGGATCGGGTTTTGCCTTTAAGTTATCAAAAAATGGTGGATGTTGGATGTAAGTTGAATCCTCATCCCATCCATAAGTTTTACCACTACTGGTTTTAATTGCTTGCCAATGTTCGTCACCACGAAATACTTCGGCATATTCTTTGCGGAACATACTGCCTGTAACTTTTGATACTTCAGCTGCAATTTCTGCATTTGAGGGCCAAATATCTTTCAAATAGACATCATTACCATGATTGTCTTTGCCTATTGGCTCTTTACTGAGATCAATCGTCGTTGTTCCACATAATGCATAGGTAACAACCAAGGGTGGCGAAGCTAACCAGTTTGCTCGAACCTGAGGATGAACTCGTCCTTCAAAATTACGATTTCCTGATAAAACTGCAGAAACAACCAGATCATTATCACTAATGCAGTGAGAAATAGCATCAGGAAGTGGACCTGAATTACCGATACACGTTGTACAACCATAACCTACTAAATTAAAACCTAATTGATCTAAATAAGATTGTAGTCCGGTTTGTTTGAGGTAATCAGTAACCACTTTGGAGCCTGGAGCTAAAGAGGATTTAACCCAAGGTTTGCGTGTAAGTCCTTTTTCAACCGCTTTTTTAGCAACTAAACCTGCAGCCATGAGCACACTTGGATTGGATGTGTTAGTACAGCTGGTGATCGCAGCAATAACTACATTTCCATGTTTCATTTGAAAGTCATGATTTTTAACTGTAAATGAATTGTCTTTCTCGTCCTCTTTGCCTGCCTCTTTAAGAAAACTAGAAAATTCAACAGGTAATGTGCTAAGAGTCACTTTATCCTGGGGTCTTTTTGGGCCTGCTAACGAAGGTACAATAGTACTTAAATCTAGTTCTAATGTATCAGTAAACACGGGATCTTCACTATCTTTGTCATACCACATGCCTTGGGCTTTAGCATAGGATTCAACTAGAGCGACAGTATGTTTATCGCGCCCTGTTAAATCGAGATAACGAATGGTTTCCTTGTCTATTGGGAAAAATCCACAGGTCGCTCCATATTCAGGGGCCATATTAGAAATAGTCGCTCGATCAGCGAGTGGCAAATCACTCAAACCTGGGCCATAAAACTCAACAAATTTGCCCACAACACCTTTTTTTCTAAGCATTTGTGTGACTGTAAGTACGAGATCAGTTGCTGTGATCCCTTCTTTCATTTTTCCAGATAATTTAAATCCGATCACTTCAGGTATGAGCATCGAAACAGGTTGTCCTAACATTGCTGCTTCTGCTTCGATACCACCCACTCCCCAACCTAAAATACCTAGACCATTAATCATAGTTGTATGAGAATCGGTTCCAACTAAAGTATCTGGATAAGCATATAAATTGCCATTATCGTCACTGGTCCATACAGTTTTACCCAGATATTCAAGGTTTACTTGATGACAGATACCTGTTCCTGGTGGAACAACTTGAAAATTATCAAAAGCTTTTTGCCCCCACCGTAAAAACTCATATCGCTCTTTATTACGCTTCAGTTCAATTTCGGTATTTACTGTTAGGGCATCCTGAGTACCAAATTTATCTACCATTACGGAATGATCAATAACTAAATCAACAGGAGAAAGAGGAGAAATTTTATCTGGATTCCCCCCCATTTTTGCAATTGCAGCACGCATGGCGGCGAGGTCAACTACAGCAGGTACTCCGGTAAAATCCTGCATGAGCACACGTGCTGGTCTAAATGCAATTTCATGCTGAGATGTTTTCTCATGCAACCATTCTGCAATGGCTTTAATGTCTTTGGTAGTAACAGTATTGTCATCTTCAAAGCGTAATAGATTTTCTAGAAGAACTTTGAGCGAGTACGGGAGGCGATTAATGCCTTTAAAATGTTTATGCTCAGCTTCCTTTAAACTAAAATAATGATATGTTTTATCATCTACTTGCAATACGCATTTTGTTGACAAGCTGTCGCGACCTACTTTCATACAAAGCTCCTGAAATCAAAAATTGAATAATAGCTCAAATTTAAGAAAATTCCATGAGATCTTTTCAGCTTTTTACATTACCTAGTGTATACGGGGGTATCAAAAGTAGGTACAAAGGTATCAAGCTCTTGCATTTCATCAAAGTTTATAGATGATTTGATTAATTTTGCACCTGTTTGAAAAATAATTTTCTCTTCAAGTTTTTTAGATGTTGTATCAAGTGACTCTGGTGTTAATAAATAAAGACAGGCGGGAGCTAATAAAGTAATTCCAATAGGTAAAAGTATTGCTCCAATGAGTGGATTAAATGCAAAGGCAACTAAAGATGCTAGGATTAGGGCTGCACCTAAAATGGCAGTTGTAATTGAAATGTTTTGTTTTATAGGGTCTTTTTTTATTACATCTTTAACGCCGACAGGGTGATAATATTTAAAATCATGATAATTTTTTGTATAAAAAAGAGTAGATTCAGGTTTGGATAAACAGTGAAATAGAGCTTTAGCGAAACGGTTATATTGTTCTATTATTTGTTCTCGCTCAGAAGACTCTTGTTTTTCCTTTAACGCGGTTTCAAAATCATTAATTCGAGCATTTAACATCTCAAAGAAAAATTCTGTTTGTTTTTCTGTTAGTTGTTTTTGCACTAACAAGTTTTTAGCCGCGTTAATTTTTTCTACTGCGGTTTTGTGAGAGTTTTTTTGAAAAAAAGGCATAATAATTTTCCCATGATAAATGTAGGCACAGGTTAGCACTAGAAGTTAAATCAAACATAGATTATTTGGTTAAATTTTACACTTAAGTAATATTTATTAACTTCACCTTAATTATTTTAGAATGAAATTCACAAGTGAATTGCCAACAAAACCTATTGTTACATTTAGAATTATCGATTATAAATTATTTTCTGAACTATTTCGGATCAATAAATGAAGGAAAAAATAATTCTAATTACTGGATGTTCGAGTGGTATTGGATTTGATGCCGCATTTGCTTTAAAAAAAAGAGGGCATAGAGTAATTGGCTCATGCAGAAAAAAAGAGGATGTCGAAAAGTTATTAAACATTGGACTTGAAGCCGTTCAGTTGGATGTTTCTGATTCATCTTCAATTCAAAGCGCATTTGAAAAGGTATTAGCCAAAACAGAAGGGCGAATAGATGTTTTGATTAATAATGCAGGATATGGTCAAGCAGGAGCATTGGAGGATATTACTCGTGATGTATTGCGTGCGCAGTTTGAAACAAATGTCTTCGGTTTGGTTGAACTTATGAATCTAACTATTCCTATTATGCGTAAACAGGGACATGGTCGTATCATTAACATTAGTTCAATATTAGGTATTATCAGTATGCCTTTTCGTGGTGCATACAATGCCTCAAAATATGCAGTAGAAGGCGTCAGTGATACCTTAAGGCTAGAATTACACTCCTCGGGGATTAATGTTATTACTGTAGAACCAGGGCCTATAGAGAGCCGTTTCAGGGATAATTGCGTTGATAATTCTCTAAATTATATAGATAAGCAGCATAGTTATTTTAGCAAGCAATATGAGCATATGCTGGAGGAGTTTAAACAGAAAAAATCTGCCTCTATTTTTACTAAGCAGCCAGATGCAGTGATAAAAAAATTGTATCATGCCATAGAATCTAAAAGGCCTAAAGCAAAATACCCGATCACTATTCCTGCTCATTTAATGATTTTTCTAAAAAGGATTTTAACAACCAGGATGCTTGATAAAATTCTTTTATTCACTTCCAAAAAAGAGTTGTCATAAAATTATTACTCAATAATGCTCCTACAGGAAGTTTTTAAGAGAGTATAGGGTCTGTTAACAATGACCTCTTCAGTGCATAAAGCATGGGATGTATTGGACAGAATTAATTGTCAAAAAACCTATTAATAACTCAAATTTTTTATTAAAAAAAGAAGCAAAATCCTAATTTATTTGCTAATATCTAATTGGGTTAAAAAATCATTAACTATCAAGGAAGTAAAAATTATGAAAAAATCAACAATGGCGGTAGCCGCACTGTTAACTGTATTAGCAGCTCCTGTAGTTTCTGTTGCTTATGCAGATGCTTCTACTCCAGCTACTTCAAGCTCTTGCAATGGCTGTAAAGGTTGCAACGGTTGTAAAGGTTGTACTGGCTGTAAAGGTTGTAAGGGTTGCAAAGGCTGTGGTGGTTGCTCTGGCGACTAATCATCAGTTTTATTCTGTAAAGAGGTAGTTTCCACTACCTCTTCATTATATTGTCTTCTCTTATGTAGTAAAGATATGATTATTCACTCAGAATTCAATTTACCTCAACTTAGCAGATGGCATAAAAAAGCTTATTTAGGCTATGCGCAACAAGTTTTAGAAGCGCAACAATTGATGACTGCTAATAAAGGAAAAAGCATTCTTCATTATGCCTTAAAAAATAAACGGCGTTTTGAGCGAATGAGCCATTATCCACAAGGAGATCGCATCGATCATAAAACTGGAGCACAATATTTTTACCATTGTCACCGTGAAAATTACGAAAGTACTGAGCATGGCCATTTCCATTGTTTTTTACGTTATAAACATATTCCTAAAAGCATCAAACCCGTACCTTTGACAGATTGGGATAGATATATTGACAATCCTATGACGCATTTAGTAGCGATAGGTATGAATCAATTTGGGCACCCAATTCGCTTATTTACTGTAAATCGATGGGTAACCTCTGAAATTTGGTACGATTCAGAACATACTGCTCGTCTGATAAAACGCTATAAAATGAATTTAATTAATGATCCATACTGGCAAGTACTAGACAAATGGGTAGAAGGAATTCTTCATATATTTATCCCTCAGATTTTATGGCTACATCAAGAACGTGATAAGAGAATTTTGCAGCATCAAGCAAATTGCTCGGCTGAAAATGCATACATGGATTATGATCTTGAAGAACTTTCAGAAATATCAATTGACTTGAAAAATCAAATAGAATGGATTATTGGTTAAATAACAAGCTTAAAAGTAAACTGTTATGTAATTTGGTAGCTGCAATTTTTCGCTATTTGGAAAAATGATTTATAATTAAAGTAATTTATGTGAGTTTTATATATTTCTTTGAACTGCTTTTATTTTAGAACTCGATTTCTAAGAATGTTGTGCATTTTTCGTTTAATGATATTGAAGAAGCACGCAAATGCTTTTTTATGCCAAATTCACGTCAATTAATCTGTACTATAATTTACATGCAAATTAAATTTATCGGAGTATTTGCATGTCTTCCTACGCAAAAAACAAATCTCAAGAGGATATTGATTCCATTCATCAATACTACATGGAAATTATTAACTCAATGCCCAATATTGTTTATTGGTTGGACACTGATTGTAATTTGAAAGGATGTAACAATAACTTTATAAAATTACTAGGACTAAATACACTCCAAGATTTGGATGGTACTCCTTATCAACAGATGGAGGAGTTTGGCCATTGGAATAAAGATAGAGTAGAAGAGTTAAAACTGGATGATATGAAAGTAATTTTTTCGGGTATTCCACAACATAATGTGCAAGAAAAACCCATTATGGATGGTTCAGGTAAGAATTATTACTTTCAATCCTCGCGTATACCAATGCATAATCGTAATAAAGACCTAATTGGTTTGATTGTTATTTTGAATCATTTAACACCTAATAACAATATTGAAATACATACAAAAAATTATATAAAAAATGTTCAAAATGCGGAGCAAGTTTCAAAAGAAAACTATTTGCCTAAAATTCTTATGGTAGAAGATAATATTATCGCGCAGAATGTTGAAAAAGCATTATTAACTGCTCTAAATTGCCAGGTAGATATTGCAAATTCAGCGGATAGTGCTGTGAAGTTGTTCCAGCCAGGAAAATATGATTTAGTACTGATGGATATAGGCTTGGAGGATTCTTCTGGTTATATAGTTGCAAAGCAGTTGCGGCAAAAAGAAAGAGAAACACAACATCATGTACCTATTATTGCGTTAACTGGTTTTGAGGCAGATGTTGTGAAATATGATTGTCAACATTATTTTATGGAGGGAGCGATCAGTAAGCCATTAACATGTGAGCAAGCAGAGCAAATTATAAAACATTATGTATATCATATGGATGTGCCTGTGCGAGGTTTGAAGACAATTTAGTATCCTGCTATTATGCTTCCTTTTTTAGAAAATTATTTTATGCGTAATCATTTGCTGCAAAACGAACGAATCTTATCTTTAGATGTGTTTCGTGGTTTGACAATGGCGCTTATGGTCTTAGTAAATAGTTTAGGAACAAGGATTTCTTATCCTATTTTACTGCATTCAGAATGGAATGGTTGTACTTTAGCTGATTTTGTATTTCCAAGTTTTTTATTTATAGTAGGGATGACTACGGTTATTAGTCTAAAACGACATGTAAAAGAAGAAAGTAAAAACGAAGTTTATTATAGCATTTTTAAGCGTACTATCATATTGTTTTTATTGGGTATTTTCATCAATGTTTTTCCTAAAAATATTGATATATCATCAATACGAATATATGGAATTTTGCAACGTATCGCGCTTTGTTACTTAATTTGTGCTTTTATTTATTTACATACAACAATAAGAACCCAAATTTTTATTTTTTGGGGCATATTATTGGGATATTGGTATTTTTTGGTCTATATTCATTTGCCAGGTGCAGGAATGAATCAATTGACCATAACGCGAAATTGGGTTGGCTATATCGATCAGTTACTCTTTTCACCTAAGCACTTATTATTTAGAAATTTTGATCCGGAGGGATTTTTAAGTACTATTCCTTCTGTCGCTACAACTCTGTCTGGTGTTATTGCAGGAAGTTTATTGCTGGCTCAGATTCAAAAACAAAGGAAATGTATTCTGATGATTGCAGCAGGGTTGCTCTTTCTTCTAGTGGCATGGTTATGGAGTTACAGCTTTCCAATAAATAAAAATCTATGGACAAGCTCTTTTGTTTTATGGTGCAGTGGATTTTCACTTATTGTTTTTAGTTTCTGTTATTATTTTATTGATATAATAGGATATAACAAATGGTCATTACCTTTTAAAATTCTTGGAATGAATGCATTATTTATTTTTGTTTTTCATGTGATGTTATTAAAAATCCAATCTTTTTTCTTATTACCACTGTCAGATGGGACGCAGGATGTAGTTCGAGTAGCGATTGCAGAATATTTGTTCGGTAATTTTAGTCCTAAAAATGCAGGATTGTTTTATTCTTTAACGTTCCTTTTCTTAAATTTTTTAGTGGCTGTATTTTTATATAGGCGAAAAATTTTTATAAAAATATAGGAGCAGTTAACAATTAGCTCCTTTAAGATCAGCAGGATATGACGAACATGTTTTGAGAACTCCTCAAAAAATGTAAACTACAAAAATACTTTGATTCGTGCTTTACTGATAATTATTTCAATGAAACGAGTAGATAGCATGTATTAAAAGTGTTATTGGAATAAATCTTAAGAGAATTATTTTATTCAAAATAGCTATTAAAGTGAGCTGAGTGAGCAATATTTACCTCTCCTCGTATTTTTTAAGATAAGGGATTTTTAGCGCGTTCGATCTATCTTATCAAGGTTTATATATTGTTCATTCTTTATGAGTTAGCTATAATTCTATGTTAAACATAAGTAATATGTAGTTAATGGAGTTGCTTTAGATGCCAATTTATGAATATCAATGTACAAGTTGTCATCACCATTTTGATTTGATGCAAAAAATCAGTGACGATCCAATAAAACAATGTCCTGTTTGCTATAAGGACACTGTAGTTAAATTGGTTTCTGCTGCTGGTTTTCAATTGAAGGGTACTGGATGGTATGCTACTGATTTTAAAAATAAAACCAGTAAGTCAGTGGAAGGGAAGGCTAAGAATGATGATTCTTCTTCCTCAGTCCAATCCAAGGAGACTACTGCATCTAAAACAACAGAAGATGGTGATACTAAGTGAGAACACTGTCATTAAGACGCTATTTACTTGCTGGATTAGTGGTATGGTTGCCCATACTCATCACTATTGGCGTGTTACGGTTCATTATTGACTTACTGGATAATACATTAGCTTTAATTCCTAAGGGTTATCAGCCTGAACAATTGATAGGCCATCATATTCCTGGTTTGGGAGTTATTTTATCATTAGTGATATTGTTAATTACAGGGGTAGTTGCTACCAATTATTTTGGTCAAAGACTTGTTGCTTGGGGTGAATCTATTCTTTCAAAAATCCCATTGGTTCGTTCAATTTATAAAACAGTCAAGCAAGTAATTAATGCGGTTGTATCAACAAACAGTGAGGCTTTTCGTAAAGTAGTTATTATTGAATATCCACGCAAAGGATTATGGAGTATTGCTTTTCAAACTGGAACAGCAAATAGCCAAATTAATAATAAAATAAAAGATACACTAATTTCTGTATTTATACCTACTACTCCTAATCCCACTTCGGGTTTTCTGATGATGATTCCTAAGGGAGATGTTGTGGAGTTGGATATGAGTATTGATGAAGCACTAAAATTTATAATTTCTTTAGGAGTAATGCCGCCCAAACCAAGCGCTGCATTACTAGCAACAAGTTAATAATATTTATAGGCGGTTTTTATATGCGCACACACCATTGTTTAGAGGTTAATGAATTAGGTTTAGGGAAAGAAGTGATTGTATGCGGCTGGGTTCATAACCGTCGTGATCATGGTGGAGTGATATTTTTAGATATTCGTGATAGCTCGGGTTTACTACAAGTGGTGTATGAGCCAGAAAATGTAAAAGCTTTTTCGGATGCAGAAAAGCTTCGCTCAGAATTTGTAGTACGAGTGACTGGTCTTGTTCGTCAACGACCTGATGGTATGATTAATGAAGCCATGGTAACTGGTAAAGTTGAAGTAATCGGTACGCAGCTAGAAATTCTAAATCAATCACCAACGCCTCCATTCTTGCCTGATGATTTTCAAATGGTTAATGAAGATTTGCGTTATAAATACCGTTACATTGATTTGCGACGTCCTGCTATGAAGCATAAGCTAACTGTACGTCATCAGTTAAATAGCTGTATTCGTACCTATCTTAATGAACAAAATTTTCTTGATATTGAAACCCCCATGTTAACGAAGGCGACACCTGAAGGCGCTCGCGATTATTTAGTTCCTTCAAGAGTGCACCCTGGTCAATTTTATGCATTACCGCAATCTCCTCAGCTATTCAAACAATTATTAATGATTTCAGGATTTGACAAATACTATCAGATTGTTCGTTGTTTTCGTGATGAAGATCTGCGTGCTGATAGGCAACCTGAGTTTACTCAGCTTGATATTGAAATGGCCTTTATTGATGAAGAGTGCATTTTAAATCTTATTGAAGGTTTGCTAAAAACCGTATTTAAGCAAATCCTTAATGTAGATCTACCTGAAAAATTAGAGAGAATGTCTTATTCCGAAGCAATGAGACGCTTTGGTAGTGATAAACCCGATTTGCGTAATCCTTTAGAGCTTGTCGATGTAGCGGATTTAGTAAAGGAATCTGATTTTAAAGTATTTTCAGTGGCTGCTAATGATACGGATTCTAGAGTTGTTGCCTTAAGATTACCTGGAGGTTGTGATCTTAGTAGAAAAGATTTAGATGATTATGGACGTTTTGTTTCTATTTACGGGGCTAAGGGACTTGCTTATATTAAAGTAAATAATCTTGCTGAGGGAATGACAGGACTGCAATCGCCGATTTTGAAGTTTCTTTCTGAAGATGCCGTTAATGCTATTTTACATCGTACTGAAGCAAAGACGGGCGATGTTATTTTCTTTGGCGCTGATAAAAGTCATATAGTCAATGAATCTATGGGGGCATTGCGAATTAAATTAGGACATGACAAAAAGTTGCTTAAAGAAAGTTGGGAACTGTTATGGATTATTGATTGGCCAATGTTTGAACTGGATTATGAGAGCAATAAATTAAGTCCTATGCATCATCCTTTTACGTCACCCCAAAATTTAGACCCTGATAATTTGCGTGCCAATCCTACCCACACGTTAGCCAAAGCCTATGATATAGTAATTAATGGTTATGAAATTGGTGGGGGATCGATACGTATTCATCAATCAGAGTTACAAAAAGCAGTGTTTGAGTTACTAGGAATTAATGAACAAGAAGCGCAGGAAAAGTTTGGCTTTTTACTAGATGCTTTACAATATGGAGCTCCGCCACATGGAGGAATTGCACTTGGCATCGATCGTTTAGCTATGTTATTAACAGATTCAACATCCATTAGAGATGTAATTGCTTTTCCTAAAACTCAAACAGCATCGTGTCCTTTAACGAGCGCACCATCACCTACGGGTAGTGCACAATTAACAGAATTAGGAATAAGACTTGCCCCAACTACGCAAACTAAATAACATATTAGAAGTAGGACGTCTGTTGGCGATGATAAGTAATCACATACGTCCTTTGTTCATGCCCCACGTGTTTTTTTTCTTTAAGCAATTCGCTTTGCAAGTAATGTCTATAAGTCGAAAACCAGCTACTTTTTTACTCTTTTTGTTTTTGGGTTGCTCATTATATGCAGCAACCACCTCAGTACCTGCAAAGAATGCTGCAAAGAATCCAACTACTTTCATCGAGTACTTAACCCAAGAAAAAGCACATTTGATTACGTCAATTCAGGAAACAACACAACCAATAACCCTTAAAAATGAAAAAGAATACACTGCTAAAATGAAGCAAGTGTCCTCAATACTTACAATGATAAATGTTAAAATAAAAAGTTTAGAGGGTTTTCTTGAACACGAGAATAAAGAACAAAATTACTTGAACCAACGTTTAAAGCTCCTGCAGCAATTACCTATTATTAAAGAAGACACAACGGTTCCTGAACGAGTTGCAAGGGTAGAAAATTTACTTTTAATTAATAAACAAACAATACAGCTAACTACTGATAATTTAAAACTTGCAAATGATTATCAATCTGCACTTACCGATGAAATAAAAAATTTAGAGTTTTGGCATTCAAATTTTGTGCTTGAACAAAAATTAGTACAAATAAAGATTTTAAAAGAAAAGCTTAATCGACAACTACTCGAGCTTTATGAAAATATCAATAATCAGCCTGATAAGCGCTCTAAGCAAGCACCATTATCCTCATCTGATTATGAAGCAAAATTACTGATTAATAATCAAAATATTGCTGTTGTTCAAAATCGCATTAATGCCTTAAACATTCAAAGAACACTTGTTAAAGGAGATATGATTTATCTTAAAAATCCGGATACAAAAAATTTACAATTAATTACTGATATTTATAAAGATGCATTAAACCAATATTCCAAGATTGAAAAATCGTTACAACAAATAAATACTTTTCTTGAGAACGAAATCAAATTAGTTACTGCCCCTAATTTGAAGCAGTCAATTAACTCGTTACAGAAAACTTTGACTCAAGAGATCAATGAATCAAAAAACCAAAAACAACTTTTGTTTAAAAGTTTAACGGACTATCAAGCACAACTTAAAAAATTGATGTCTTCAAGACAAACCCTGGCTGATTATAACATTAATAGCTGGCCGTTTATCCTTAATAAAATAGCTGGGATTCCTGGTTTATTTTATAAATATATAAAGACATTAAGTTTAAAAGTTTATGATAGCTATTTATGGTTAAGCCCTCTATCTGTGGTCGTATTATGGAGTGGATTTGTAATAATAGCAGTTGTTTCATTTTTAATAAGTCGTTTCCTAAAAACGCTAGGTAGTGACAAAGAACGTTCACGTTTAACTGGTTACTTATATGATGGAGTGCTGGTTTTAGTACAAAGAAATATACCGTATTTATGTGTTGTTTCAATGTTGTGGGTATTACTCGCTATTACTCATATTTCGTTTGCGAATTATCAATTATTATTTAAATTAATTGCAGTTTGGTTCACTTTTAAGATTTTAATTTTAATTGCTCGTTTAGTTTTATTAGAGCGAATAACAGACTCCTCTGGAAAAGATGTTAAATTATATTACCGTTTAAAATGGTTATTACTTTTTGGAGGATGGACAACAGCCTTAATGACAATTGGTCATTTACTCCCTTTGTCAATTTTGATCCAGGATATATTTAATCGTTTATTTATGTTGTTTGTTTTAACAGTATCTTTGGTTGCCTGGAAAAGTAAAGACGTAATTCCTTATCTATTAGGTCCTTTATTAAATAGCCAGAAGCGATATGTAAGAAATGCTATTTCTCTATTGGTTATTTTGATGCCAATCACTGTATTTTCTACCGCTGTAATTGGATTATTTGGCTTCACCAATTTAGCGTGGAGTATGAGTTTGTATTTGGCATATGCTTTACTCGTATTAGTAGGATACATTCTAGCTCGGGGTTTATTATTTGATGCGCTTGAATTGTTTTCTGAATTAATGATTTCCTCATTACGAAATGGATGGTTATGGATCGAGGTTTTTTTAAAGCCTATAGATAATATAATGCGGATTTTATTGCTTATTACAAGTATTTTAGTTTTATTTCAATTATTTGGTTGGCATTCTGACTCGTTAGTAATGATTAGTTTAGGAAAATTTGCTCAATATACGATTGTTAATTTTCCCGGCATTCATATTACTGTATATAGCACAATCGAGTTTTTTATGCTTCTTGCATTTTTTGCTTGGGCCTCCAAGTGGACTCGAGAGTTTTGTTATCGATGGTTGTATAAAAATACGAAAGATGCAGGGATACGTAACAGTCTTTCAGTCTTTAGCCAATATGCTGTAGTTCTTTTAGGCGGATTTGTAACACTCCATGTACTGGGATTTGATTTTAGTGGTATGTCAATGATAATTGGAGGGCTAGCTGTAGGTATGGGATTTGGCTTGCGGGATTTTGCCAGTAATATTGTAGGCGGCCTTATGCTTCTTATTGAAAGACCAGTAAGGGAAGGTGATCTAGTCACTATAGGGGAGCATGAAGGACGAGTTGCTCATATTGGTATTCGTTCCATGCGTGTTTCTTCATGGGATAATATGGAAGTGTTAATTCCTAATGCAGAAACTTTTAATAAGCCTTTTACGAACTGGACACATCAAGACAGTATTGTGAGAACAGTTTTTCCTATAAAAGTTCATCGTTCAGATGATCCAGTGATGATTCAACAAATTATTTTAGATGTTTTAGCAACCACCCCAGAAATTGTTGCTGATCCACCTGCTCAAGTTTTTCTCAAAAAAATTGATGAGGCGCTGCTTGAATTTGAAGCACGCTATTTTATCAATGTGCAAATTCATACTCGTTTTGAAGTACGATCTAAAGTGTTGTTTGCTATTATGGCTCAATTTAAAGCAGCAAATATAAAACCTCCTATTGAACCTATTGCAGTTGAGATTAAAGAGAAAGAGGGGCAGAATGATTTCACTGCTAAAAAGCACACCACCACAAACTGAAACTGAGTTAATGGAATATTGCTCAAGTATTGCTGGCCTTAGTTTCGCCCAATTAAGCTTAAGCTTAGATTTATTAATTCCAATCGACTCTAATCAACGAAAAGGGTGGGTTGGACAGGCGATTGAACTAGCTTTAGGAGCCAATGCCTATAACAAATCATTACCAGATTTCAAAAATTTAGGCATAGAACTCAAAACTCTTCCTATTGGGAAATCTGGAAGACCTACTGAATCAACCTTTATTACGTCTATTCCTTTACTTACTGTTCATCAACAACAATGGAAAACGTCTCAATGTTACGCTAAGCTCAAAAGAGTTTTATGGATTCCTATAGAAGGGGATACCGATATTCCTTACCCACAAAGAAGGATTGGCCAGGGTTTTTTATGGTCTCCGAGTGTAGTACAAGAACGCACTCTAGAAACTGATTGGAATTATTTGACATTACAAATCAGCACTGGGAATCTTGAAACTCTTGATGCAAAATCAGGAGATTGTTTACAAGTTAGACCTAAAGCTGCAAATGGAAGATCCCTATGTTATGGATTTGATAGCCATGGTAATAAAATGAAAACATTACCACGCGGTTTTTACCTAAGAAGCAGTTTTACCACAAAAATCTTGGAATAATTATAAAGCCCCGTTTTTCTCGTTAAGCATTGATGCCTCTATAGAGGGACGGTTAGCTCGTGTATTCCAATCAAGCTTGTTAGATTGAGTTAACTCACGAAAGAAGGGGTTAACTCAACCTATTTTCTTTTGTGCAACAAGCACTTTCTGCCATTTTTTTCCGGAAAAAGCATGCATTGTCTATGAATCAATGAGTTACTCCAAATTTTTGTCCCATAAAGAGTAAAATATATTGTAACCGCTCTGAGAACTACACCTACCGCTGCATTATAAATTAAGCGAGCATCTCACTTTTATTAAAGAAAGAGAGATAGTCATGTCCAAACCATCCATGAACTGGAGCAGTCTTCTTAAGAAATATGAAGGCAGTGGATTAACGCAAGTTGAATTCTGCAAACGCAATAAGCTGGTATTAAGTCAGCTCCAATATCGCTGGTATGGAAGACACGCCAACAAGAAGAAAGCCAAAGCTTCTGGGGTAGAGGAGACATCCTCGGCATCAGCGCTATTTGAGCCCGTAATGGTGTCCCCTGTTACCGACTTTGTCGAAGAACAGGCCCCGTTTCTTTTACCTGCCAAATCATATTCGCTGCGAAGTAAAAGTGAATCTTGCCGGAGATTCGTTATTGACGTTACTGAGGCATTTGGTGAAAACATGTTGATTCCAGACAATGCAAAAATTCATTTATATTGCGGCATTACGGATATGCGTAAATCGATTAACACATTGGCTATTTTGGTGAAGGAGGTATTAGCGATGGAACCCACGAGTGGTCATTTGTTCTTATTTCGAAACCGAGGTGGAGATAAATTAAAGGCGCTTTATTATGAGGAGCACAGTTTCACGTTGTGGTATCGACGTCTGGAGAAAGGGAAGTTTGTTTTTCCACGCAATACCCAGGGTCATCTTGAACTGAGCCGAGAGCACTTTAACTGGTTATTAGCGAGTAATAAATTCGTTCACTTTCAAGGAGAAGAGCCTGCAATTTATCGCGATTTTTATTAATATACCCTCATAAAATCAGGGTGGTTATGGCATAATCTGCCCATGAAAAAGACAGACTCATTGCCTCAATCCATCTCCGAACTTCAAGCACTTGTTCTTGCATTACAAGAAGAAAATGCGACGTTAAAACAGAACTACGAGCGCGTTTTAGAACAGTTTAGACTTGCTCAACAGCAACGCTTTTCTCGTTCCTCAGAAAGCAACGTGTTACAAATGGAGTTGCAGTTTGATGAGGCAGAAGCAGTCCCTGCAGCAGAACTGCCCGAAGAAGAAAATACGGTTACTATCACTTACACCCGTAATAAGCCTAAGCGCCGAACATTGCCTGATAATTTACCGCGTGAAGTAATTGAACATGATATTGCGGAGCTCGACAAACAATGCACATGTGGATGCTTGAAACATCGGATTGGTGAAGAGGTAACTGAGCAACTCGAAATCATTCCCGCACAATTAAAAGTGATTGCGCATGTTCGACCAAATATGCCTGTAATCGTTACGACGAAGGAGTCAGTATCGCCCCTTTGCCCATGCTGTTTCTTCCCAAAAGTATGGCAGCCCCCAGTTTGGTGGCGCATACCATTGTTAGCAAATACCAAAATCATCTGCCTCTCTATCGTCAGGAGAAAATATGGGAAGGAATGGGGATTCACATTCCAAGAAACACCCGCCTGCGGCTGGGTGATTCATGCAGCCGATGTGTGCATGCCCATGCGTGAAGCCCTTATCAGCGCTTTATTAGAATCAAACTACTTGCAAGCGGATGAGACACCCCTGCAGGTCATGAATGAACCGGGACGAAACAATACGTCAAACAGTTATATGTGGGTTTATCAAAGTGCAAAACCCGACAAAAAAGTCATTCTCTTTGATTACCGAGAAACCAGACAAGCCCTTTGGCCAAAAGAAATCCTTAATGGTTATCAAGGTTATTTACAAACGGATGGTTATAGCGGATATGATTGGGTGAATCAACATCCTGATATCATTCATCTTGGGTGCATGGCTCACGCCAGAAGGCCTTTTGCGGAACTCGTCAAACTGGCCAAAACCACCGGAAAGTCTCATCAAGCTGTGGCCTTCTTTCAAAAACTCTACGCTATTGAGAAACAGGCCAAAGTTGAAAAACTTTCGCCCGAGCAACGTCATCAGTTACGATTAAGCAAAGCCCTACCCATCTTAGATGAGATGAAACAATGGCTCGAACATTCCATCCGTCATGCTGTTCCCCAATCCAAATTAGGAGGCGCATTATCCTATATGCAGCAACGCTGGAAAGAACTTAATCATTACTTGCTCGACGGTATCTTTGAAATCGACAACAACGCTATCGAAAATCAGATAAGACCCTTCGCTCTTGGACGCAAAAACTGGTTGTTTGCGGCTACTCCTAATGGGGCGCACGCCAGTGCTCTTTTTTACAGCCTCATTGCAACAGCGAACGCCAATGGATGCAATCCTTTTGATTACCTGAGAGTGCTCTTTGAAAATATTCGTGACTGTAAATCTCAGCAGGATTTTAGCAAGCTGCTCCCTTTTAATTTGAAGCAGATGCCAACATAGTTGGCCGACCGATTACAATGAACCTCTGAAAGAATGGTTTGAACGTACAGCAAAAGAGGCTGAATCTTTAGAGCCTGGGTGCTTATAAAAGAATAGATACTGCAGCCAGATTACCAGCCATATTATTGATGAATACAACTGTAAAAATTGTAGCGCTAGAGTTATCTCATGCAACAAGTTCGCATTGGACTTGTTGCATGAGTCTCTCTGATTAATGGCTAATTGAATTCCAGAGAGCGCCCAGGGTTTTGCTCTAAATACTCCTTCATCAAATTTTTCTGCTCTGGATCACCCATCATGCCCCAATAGACATCTGTACTAATACCGTTCAGCAACTCATAACGCACAGCTCTGGTTGAAACAGAAACATAGCTTTTAAAATCATTATCTAAGGAACGCCAATCCGAGTGAGCAAAAAGCCCTAATAAACGTACAGGTGAACTAGGCGGATTTTTAGGGTGCAACTGATTTAAATAGTCAGCGTGTAATTGTAACCGCTCTGGGCCACCCATCATTCTCCAATACTCACTTGTCGCCGCATGAGCAAAATATTCAACTCGTATATCTCTGGTCTGGATAGAAACATAGGATTTGAAATCGTCTTCTAAGGAATCCCATGCATCCATAAGAATAGGACTAGGCTGATTGTTATGGTTTTGTTCAGGCTCTTCTACCAGCAGTTGTGGCACCCTCAGTGTAAAGACCGCAAATGGGTCCTCCTGACAATTTCCAGGATTGTGTTTTTGTTCATTGGGCAAACTAAGATAGTAACTTTGTTTAACGCATATCATCTATCCCTCTACTCGGAAATTACCTTGTCCATACCCCATTTCCTCATAAAAACCATCTTCAAACACCAGGCAGTTTTCATTTCGATAATTAAACCTGCTTTGGCTACCATCCTCCATTAAAATACTTGCATCGTATTTGGTTTTGGCAGCTTCTACGTCTGAGTTTATAGCTCTTTGGTCAACACCTATACCGCGCAAACTTAATTCTTGCTCAATACGACTAAGGAATTCCTGTATTTTCGGTTGATTTCTTAATTCTTCTTCATAAAAAATAAAGGCTACTTGTTTGCTCGGTTGTCCTGTGGGGGCTAATTGCTTGCCTGCAAATTTTAAACTTACACGCGGAGCATCTGCTTCATTGAGTAGTTCGGCAATAATCACTGCAGCTTCTCTCATTTTAGCGGGATCAATACTAATATGAATTTTCCACCCATTGTTCGGATTTCCCCCACTTGACCCGACTGCTCCAACAGACATTTCATTGGTTTTCGAATCTGGGATCATGGTCCAGGCAATGGCTGCAAAGCTATCATTAGCTACATCGTCATTATAAACAGCTTGCAATCGCTCAATATCAATCGGCATTCTTAGTTCCTCTTCACATTCTCAAATGTGTGCAATTATAGAACGCCCACCTTAAGGTAAAATTAAGTACCGCACGAATTGCAACAGGCTAATTGCCTCAAAATAACTGTTGCCGAAGAGGTGAAGCTAAATGGGGCAAGTTAATATGGACATGTAACATGTATTTGAAAATTCAGCGCATTCGATATCAGCGTGGGAATAAAGCGACAAAGCAAGGACATTAGATGGGTTTTGTGAAACGCATCGCTATCTTAAGCAGACTGCTTCAGTTAGTGGGGGGGAAATGACTTTCTCTTTCTTTAATAAAAAGGAGATGCTCGCTTAATTTATAATGCAGCGGTAGGTGTAGTTCTCGGAGCGTTTACAATATATTCACACTGTCTTTAAACATTACTAGAATTACTTTGACGAATTTATCCTACTGGATGATGACAAAAATGGGCCCTTTACCAGTCATCAAGGCTCCATTTGCCTTCCTTTTGCGGAATTTATGCAGGCCGCTCTGCCCGATCAAGTTCCCAGTGACTTTGAACGCATTTGCAACGATTTTAACGTACTCCCCAAAGACATGATCACGCCAACCAATCCTTCGGTGCATGCAACGATTGATCTTAGTGTAGAAATGAAGAACAATTACAAGCCGTACTGGACAAACTCCCTCAGGATCAAAAAGAGGAAATAATGGTCTCTCCTCATATTAAGCGCATACAATTGCCAAAATTCTTGGAGCATACTGCAAGAGGAGAGCAGAATGACGCGGAAAATTTACTCAAAGCGAATCTTGATGCACAATTCTTATTAGCATCAGAATCGTTCACCGATTACTCAGGACGAACCTTTCACTGTACTGCTTTTGAATATGCCTATTGGGCCAAAGACATCCATATGTGTCGTATGCTGAAATCATACATGGATGAAGCAACCAAAACAGAGATGCTCAGGCGTTGTGAGGACATAGAGGAAAATGGGCTGACTTATCTTCAAAATAGCGAAGTGAAAAAGACATCTCATTTTGACTTGGCACCACTGATGATCGCGTTGCAAGATTATATTAATGGTTATGACGATTGGGAGGCCAATGAAAACATATTGGCGCTACAAGCAGCATGGTTAAAAGTAGGTCTTCAGCAAAGAGAGATACCGGCACTTTGGTAAGTCATAACTGACGCTTCATTGGCCATAAAGTGATAACTAATGTCTGATTTATATTTGAGCCATAGTATGTGTTTTGATACACTGCGTTGCAATCTAGGTCAGCATGAGATAAAACCACAACCCTTCATATACACAAATAATAAAATACTTAACTTAAACTGATATTCTCCGTGGCTTGCCACGGGTTGTTTATTTAAACTTAGGAGTTCCTATGAAACCATTCCAAAAAATATTTACTAATAAACTTGAGAAAGGAATGAGTACTTTTTTTAAAAATAATATAAAAAATCAAGGTCGAGTTTTTTCTACAAAAACGGAGAGCCATCTAATAGGCATTGGGATCGATAATCATGAACCGGATCTTAAGACTCAATTTGTTATAAAGGAAGAAAAAAAGGACAATCCTACTTATGTGAATGGAGTTGGCATAGATAACTATGAGTCGAAGCCGCTACCGTTTTTCTTCACAAAGAAGGAAAAAAATGATATTCCTTCTTGTGTGAACGGGATTGGGATAGATAATTATGAACCACTTTTCTCTAAATAAACTTAGGTCGTCGCTGTGGGCTACCGCCAGTGCGGTTGCCACTGCCGTTATTTTGTTAAAGTAACAGGATCCAGTCGTTATTTAGAATCGTTCAGTCTAAGTAGCACTGTCATTGACTTAAGAGTTTGGTCATTTTCGCGAAAAGCGGAAATCCATTTCAATAGAAGCACATGAGCCCCACTTGTGTCCATAGGCGTCACTTAAGGAAAAATTGACGCCTACACGCAAAGAAGAAGATTTAAAAACAACAAATCTTGCTATAAACTTCATCTTGAAGCATGGCTTTCAATAGACTCCTTGCTTTCGCAGAGGGTGCGACGTCCTACTAAACATCATCTTATGAATGGATACTGAATTGATGTATTTCTCAAAAAATAGCTTAGTAAATTATTGCTATTCTAAAAATGTATGAATGCCGATATAATTACATGGCTGTTAAGATTTCATTCAGCTAATACCACTTATTTATCCCATTAAGAAGATGCATCATGTTATCCAGTTTATTTCGGTTGCCACTTGTACCACTCATTGTTATTTCATTATTAGGTTGCTGTATGGAAATCGATATTTCCTTGCCCAGTTTTCCTAGTATTATGACTTATTTCGGTAGCACGGAAGCACAAGTTCAAAGTACATTAAGTCTTAATTTTTTGGCATTTTGTCTTTCTGGATTGTTGTATGGACCATTATCAGAATCCTGGGGTAGGCGAGGTTTAATGATTTTTGGGGCAACTTGCTTCTTGATTGGAGCAGTTGGTTGCGTATTTTCATTTTCTATATACCAATTGATGTTTTGGCGTTTTATTCAAGGTTTAGGTGCTAGTAGTACTTTAGTGATGGGTTTTGCTATGATCTCCGATCGATACAGTGGTGAAGTAGCTGCAAACTACATTGGTAAAATTAATGCTTACGTTACTATTTTTATGGCCGCAGCCCCCATTTTAGGTAGCGCTATTATCAATTATTTTACTTGGCGAGCGAATTTTACCTTCATTACGATCATTGCTTTGATTTCCTGGCTTTTTTTAATCTGGCAATTGCCGGAAACTAAAACCAACAAGCAACCTCTAAATATTTTGACTCTATTTAAAGATTATTGGACAGTGTTCTCACATGGTAAATTTTTAATTTATGCCAGTATGCCTAATATGTTAGTTACGGCTTATTTAACGTTTGTTGGTAGTGCTTCTTTTTATTATATTAATACATGTAAATTATCTTATTTCCAATTCGCCATGCAACAAGGATTAATTGTATTGCTATTCTCACTTACTAGTTTTTATGCTGATAAAGTGATCGCAAAAATTGGAAGTCGTAAAGCGGTTAATTTTGGAATGGTGTGTTGTACAATAGCTATTGTACTTTTCACTTATTTTGCGTTCCAGTACCCAGATTCTCCTCAGTTGATTACATTTGCAATGTGCTGGATGGCTGTAGGCTGTGCTTTTCCAATGAGCGTCACTTTTGCACAATCATTGGAAATTTTACCTGACCTTAAGGGGACATGCTCTTCATTCATTGTGTCCACTCGCTTGTTTGTTTCATCAGGAGCCGTAGCTTTAACTGGGTTGTTATTTGATGGCTCGATGCGTCCCGTTGCTCTTGTTATCGATGGTGCTATCATTTTAGGAATCAGCTTATATTTCCTAATAGAACGAATGACAACTCCCAAAGACAGCCTATTGGAAGTAACTTGATGCTTTGCCAAGAAAACTATATTGATTGGGACAAAGTACGGAGTAGAGATTCTAATCTGTGACTTAAGATAAAAATAAAAGGTTTTAAATCAGGACCTTTCTAAGAGAGCGATAAATATTATAGATATTTATTTTAATTGAGTTTGGTCGTTATATTCTCCCTACGTATCTCTTTAATTGAATAAAATAGTCAATGATTTTACTGTCAATAAATCGTATTATCTAAACAAATAAATCAAGGACTGATAGCGATGGCAAAGTTAAAGAATAAAATTGCATTAATTACAGGTAGTACCAAATCAATTGGTCTTTCAATCGCAGAGTCATTTTGTAAAAAAGGTGCTACAGTAATCGTCACCGGAAGACTCTCAAAGTCTGAAGGAGAAAAATTTGCACAATCAATAGGGGCTAGTGATTACCTTCACTTAGATGTTTGTTCCGAACAAAATTGGCAAGAGGTAGCAGAATACATTGAAAACAAATACCAAAGACTTGATATCCTAGTGAATAATGCCGGTATAGATTCTGCCCCCAAATCGGATAAACCCCAAGATATAGAAAATTGTTCTCTTGACGATTGGCGGGTTGTTCATGCGGTGAACTTGGATGGAACATTTTTGGGATGTAAAACGATGATGCCGCTTTTGAAAAAAAGCTCTAATGCGTCAGTTATTAACATGGGCTCTCGCTCGGGTTTAGTAGGGATTCCTTCCAATGCTGCTTATGCATCAAGTAAGGCTGCTATTTTGAATTTTACACGAACAGTAGCCATGCATTGTGCCAAAAACGATTATCCAATTCGTTGCAATGTTATTGTGCCTGCTGCAATTTTGACTGAAATGTGGGACTCAGAATTCGGTCAGGATGAGGAGCGGACGCAACGTATAGAAGAGTACACGAATACAATTCCGTTGAAACGTATGGGACAAACAAATGAAGTGGCAAATCTTGCTGTGTTTTTAGCGTCTGATGACTCTTTGTTTATTACGGGATCCCAATATAATATTGATGGTGGAATTATGGCAAGTAATGGTTCTTATGGATCAAATAAAAATAGTTCTACGCATCGATTTTTTGGATTGCCAAAAATGGGACTGATAGAAGAAAAAGCATCTACCTCTCAATTGTCTTTTACATCCATCGAGCAGAGTGGGAATCAGAATAGTTTATGATTTTAACTTCAACCGTAATAAGAAATAATAATTTTCCGATAATTTGATGAAGAGTAATAGGTCACTGGTGATTAGCAAAAACCAAAGATTTTTTCCCGGAGAAATGATCCATCAAAATCTGCGAGCAAACATCAAAGGC
>NZ_LNYU01000032.1:0-19371 GCF_001468135.1 Legionella santicrucis
CTATCTGGAAAGGATGGTTCCGTTTACAAGAGCGAGTTGAAGGACTTAGGATAGCTACCAAATTGATGGAGATGTGATCAAGAGACAGGGAAATGGGGATGAGCCAATTTTACTTTTAATTTTTAAAAAAACCAAAGTACACCCAGAAGTACACCTAGCAGATTTTTTGAATTTTAAGGGGTTTAACTAAGAACATGCAACTTATTGATTTCAAATGGGATTTGATGGTCGGGACGGAAGGATTTGAACCTTCGACCACTAGCACCCCATGCTAGTGACAACCAATTTCATTTAATTTCAAACAAATTCAATTATAACCATAACATCCTTTTAAATAAAGGATTATTTGCATTTCAATATTTCAAATGATATAAATTGATTTCATACAAGCAAACAAAAAAGTGTAGCCAGAAGTGTAGCCAATTTCTGATATCCTAATAAGAGCATAATTATGGAAAAGTTTACTCATAACAAAATTGCAAATTTAAGTGCCGAAAAAAATCGTTACCATATTACTGAGGGTAATGGCTTTTGTTTAAGGGTTTCTCCTAAAGGTACGAAAACCTGGTTCTACCGTTATAAATTTGGCGGTAAAGAGAAATGGCTCACTATTGGTAATTTCCCAGTAATGGGTGTTGCTGAAGCTAGAAAAGCCTTTAATGATTTATGGGAGATAAGGCAGTCTGACCAAGACCCAGAAGACATTATCCAAAAAAAATTGCTCCAAAAAAATAATAATGTGAAAACGTTAATTTCTGATTGGTACAACAATTATATTGTTAAACACCGTAAGCAACCTCAACAGATTAAACAACAAATTGATGCTGACATTATCCCTCTATTAGGAACATTAGAAATTGAAAAAATACAGCCTCGAGACATAGCAAAGGCCTTGGATAATATAGTTCAAAGAGGCTCCCCTGTTCACGCCAATAAAGTGCTTAGTACCTTGAAACAAGTATTTAATTACGCGGTAAGTCGAGGAGAAATTACAATTAATCCAGCCATAAATATTCGAGCAAGAGACATAGGTGGAGTAGAAAAACCTCGTGATCGCAATCTCGATCTTGATGAAATAAAAAAAATATGGCTATTTTTGGATAGTGATAATCACTCGATGTCAATTCAGATTAAAAACGCCATTAAAATCATATTATTAACTGGTGCAAGGACTGGTGAACTAAGACTAGCAAAATGGTCTGAATTTAATTTCGAGAAATCTCTTTGGATTATTCCTCCCGAGAATAATAAAATCGGACTTAGCATGAAGATTCATCTGAGCGAGCTTACTAAAAAACTTCTGTTGGAAATAAAAGAAATCAGCTTATCTAATTTTGTTTTAGCTGGGGTCGATGATGATTCCCCACTAGGCGATAAATCGATATCTAAAGCTATTCAACGCATACAAAAACGAGTAGGTATCCCACAATGGACTGCCCATGATCTCAGACGCACTTTTGCCACTCAGCTTGGAGAAACATTGCGAATCGACCCAGTAGTTATAGAAAAATGTCTTGGACATAAAATGCCTAAGATCATGGCGACTTATAACAAAGACGAAATGCTGTACCAGCGCAAAGAGGCTTTAGATAAATGGAGTAGCCTGATAGAAGAACTAACAATAAACAAATTTGAATTTGTGCAACTATAGTGGTACAATTATAATGAATAGAGATATTGAATATATTGCCTATCAAGGCGAAAAGTTTACGATTGAATGGTACTTTGACGAAAAGAAGCATAGCCAATCTCAAGAATATTATTATTCTTTGAATAAAGACGAACGCATTCAGTTGTTGAAGCTATTAAAGAGAATGGGCGATGCCGGTATCATTCACGATAAAACCAAGTTTAGACATGAAGGAGACAAAATTTATGCCTTCAAACCTAAGCCAGATAGATTTTTATGTTTCTTTTTTGAAGACAGAAAAATAATTTTAACTAATGCCTTTAGGAAGAAGCAGGATAAGTTACCTTTAACCGAAAAGGAAAAAGCCTTAAAGGTTATGGATCAATATACCAGTAGAGTAAAAACAGGTGATTATTATGACTAAGAAACATTTATCTACTTTTGAACGAGAAATGCAGGACCCTCTTTTTCGTGAACAATTTGAAAAAGAATATGATGAGTTTCTATTATCTGAAATCATCAAAGCACTCATGAAGAATGGCAAAATGACCGTGAGAAAACTGGCCGAAAAAGCAGGGCTTTCTCCAACTGTAATTCAAAAAATTCGCTCCGGTGAGCAAGAAGATGTAAAGCTTAGTAACTTCCTCAACATCTCTCACACTTGCGGTTTTAAAGTCATTTTAGAAAAAGGGGATGATAAGTATTACTTATAAACCTTTAGAAATTAATCATTGTCTAAAGCAGTCATTGACCACTTCAGGCAATGAAAATGGATTTATCTGACATATTGATTAATCCAGTTATCAATCACGTCTTTATGCCAGGCTAAAGTTCTGCCATGTAATTTTACTGGCTTGGGAAATTTCCCTTCACTCCACCAACGGCGTAAAGTCAATCGGTCCTTTCCGATAATGACTTCTACGTCATTGATAAACAGAATCTGTTGTGTAAATAGATCATTAACTGGTTGCATCATTGATTCTCCAAATCCCTCTGTTATTTAAGTTGTAAACGAGCCTTCCATTCACCCTTGTGTTCCATATCAATGACTGTGATAAACAGCTTCAGCAAATTCAATTCAACCTTACTTTCTTTAGGTAAACGATTGTGCTGGTAGATTAACTGCAAATGAGCAATTGGGGAGTTTGATAAATTAGCGATTCGTTGTAGAGAATAATTGGTTGAATCCAGTAGATACTGAATAATACCCTTATAGATGGTGATTTTTTGATCGTAAAACATGCGATATACTCCTGTAAAACATGTGTAATAAAGTCCAAATCGCGCAAAATGAACATTAAGTATCATTTATCGAAACTAATATTAAAACGATATTAAAATAATTATCAATATGTATTTTTAAGAAATTTAAATTAAGATACGATATGATATTGAATGATACCGTTTTATATGATAATTTTTTTACGACGTTCGATTAAAAGGATAATTTTATGAGTAAGGGACCCTATCAATCGTTTGCAAATCGCTTGATCCATACCCTCAAAGATAAAGGACATACTGCATCTCGTTCACCTAATGGGATCTGTATTAAAGCCCTAGCAGAATTTACAGGTGCATCAGAACAAATCTGCCGTCGCTATATAAGAGGTGATGCTCTACCTGATTATGAGAAAGTTAAACAATTAGCTCATCATCTTCATGTAAACCCAGGCTGGCTATTATTTGGTGAGGAAGGACATGCAGCTCCTAAGAAAAATGAAGTCGATGAAACACTACTTCATTACATCTTGAAGCAAAGCCATCATTTATACCCTGTTTCTCATGGAAGTAATGACGATTACGCCGATTTTGTGTTAGGATTAATCAAAGAAGTACGTGCAATTGACACATCGGAAAATAATTTACTAAAAATCATTGACTTGGCCATTGGTTCCATTTCTTCCTACGAAGAACAAAGAAAAAAGCACAGTCATGCCGTTTAAGAAGTTTGTAGATATGGATGTAACAGCTGTTGAAGTAAGGCTTCACCCTAAAGCAAAAGATTTTCTCTTTGAACATTATATCACCATGCGAAAAGTGTTCTCTGACGTACTCGGGCAAGTAGAAACAGACTATGCTTCCATTGCCCTCATCAATCAAGCAGGACAGATCTTTTTCATGTCCTCCAACCCAGCTATAGAGCAAAATTTAATTGAGAAAAGTCTCTGGCTATTTGATGGTTGCTATCAACCAGAGTTCATCAGCCAGGATCAACCGAAATTATGGAGCGAACTTCCTCATATAGGCTGTATAGAAGCAATTACAAAATACAAACAGATAGAACCTGGACTCATCACAGGTATTTCCATCCCCACTGAATATGATTCTCATAGAGCAATCTTTTCATTTGGATTAAAACGAATAAATCCCTATATCCAAAACAAAAGCTCCATTCATTGCGAAAAACTGTTAGCCATGGGCAAGTTTGCGTTAAGGCAAATTCAAGAGTATTTAACTTTACCAGACAAACAGTCCTGCATGAAGACTAAGCCCAAACTCACATTAATCATCAACAATCAGGTGAACTATGAACACACTCCTGGATAAAAACGATCCTATTTTAAGACAAACCGCTGAGCCAATTAAAGAATCAGAATTTGGTAGCAGTTGGTTAAAAGAGCTGATTAAGACTATGTTCGGCATTATGGCTGACAAAGGTGCCGTAGGGGTAGCTGCTCCCCAAATTGGCATCAGCAAACGAGTTATTGTATTTGGTACTAATTATACCAAACGGAGAAAACCAGAATACCCGATCCCCGATACTGCATTAATTAATCCTGCATTAAAAATCCTGTCCCAAGAAATTCAAACTGGCTACGAGGGATGCCTTAATTGCGGTGAATTAATGGGAGAGGTTCCAAGAGCCATGGAAATTGAATATTCAGGCTTTGACATAGATGGAAATAGAATTACCAAAAAAGCTTCCGGCTTGGAAGCCCGTATTCTTCAGCATGAAATTGATCACCTGAATGGATTTTTATTTTTAGACCGAGTAGAAGATCAGGACTCACTAACCACTCTATCGGCAATGCAAAGTAAAGGATAATCCTATGAAGCATCAAACCCGAATCATACTGGCAGGCACACTAGGCAATTTAATAGAATCTTTTGATATGGCCATTTGCGGCCTACTCTCAGTCTACATTGCCAAATACCTAATTGGTGATGCTTCAAAGGGTTTATTTCTAGTATTTCTTACTTTCTTTGCTGGATATCTAGCCAGACCTATTGGGGCTATGATAATGGGCTTATTATCCGATATCTATGGCAGAAAAATTATCCTTGCAGCGTCCATCTTAACGATGGGCGTGTCAACAACCCTTATCGGGTTTATCCCCCCACACAGCACCATAGGTACTTTTTCTGTTATAACCTTATTAGTGTTAAGAGTTATTCAGAGCTTCTCCTGTGGTGCAGAATATCTAAATTCTTCAGCTTATCTGGTTGAAAATGCAGAAGCCTCCAAAAAAGGCTACTCGGGCAGCTGGGCTTCGTTTGGTGCCATGTCAGGAATGCTCGTAGCATCATTGGTAGCATTATTAGTTACTTATTTTACCAATCACTATCCTGAACACGATTGGCTAGTCTGGCGTGTACCTTTTGTCCTTGCACTACTAGGTTCTTCCATTGGCTTGTATATCCGGTTGTGTATTCCTGAGAGTATGGAGTACATCATGTACTATGCAGACAGGCCAAAACCTAAATTTAAGAGTCTACTTTCAGAATCAGTCAACTACATCAAGGACAATAAAATTCAATCTCTTTATGTATTTGTTTTAAGTTGCCTAGGAGTAACAACGACTTTCCAGATTTACATTTATGGTCCTATGCAAGCCCATTTATATAGTCATTTTCAGGATCATGAAATTATCCTATCAAATATACTTTCATTAATTGTTTTATTAGCTGTATTTCCTTTAGTTGGAAAACTATCTGATAAAATCAATCGAGAAAAAATTGTGATCTTTGCTAGTGTTGGTTTATTGATTCTTTCCCAGCCATTTTTTTATGTTTTATCGCACCATGATATTTATGAGCTCTTATTAGGACAAGCATTAATTGCAATTCCTGCTGGAGCTTATTATGCAACAGTACCGGTGATGTTAGCTGAAATGTTTCCGATTAAGTTACGATGCACTGTTTTATCAATTTTATATTCAACTGCTGCAAGTTTATCAGCTGGACTTGCTCCGTTAGTTTCTTTAATACTGGTTAAAAAAACAGGTATTGCATCATCGCCTTCTATATTAGTATTTACTTTGGTGGCTAGTGCTTTTATTACTATGTATGTGAAGCATTCTAATAATAGACAAAAATACTCTCAGTTACCTGCATAAAATAGTTTAACGATTACATATGCTAAATTTGCACACTCCCCCCATTATTTTTTATATTGGTACATTCATTGGTTAAAGCTGACAAAACCTATTATATTATTCAATCATCGCTTGGGTGGTGATATGAGCATGTTATAGATAAAATATACCCAAAATTAAGAGCCTACAAAGCCAAGACAGAGAGCACTGAATGAACTATATTCCAAGACGAATAGAAATTATTGATGATTCAGACAAGAAAAAAATTTGCTCTGATGCGGATTTTTTTGCTATGGATGGTCCTTTAATCCTACTAGGTGAGCCTGGCAGTGGGAAGTCTACTCTATTAAGAGAATTCAAAGAAAGAACAAATTCTATCTGTTATGATGCAGTATCCATAATGTTATCTCCAGCAATCGAAGCAGTTTCTAAGCCCTCTAAAATTATCATTGATGGAATTGATGAGGTAACAGTATATAAAAAAGAGCTTATATCCGATAATATTTTATCAAAAATCTCGCATCATCATAGCCCAAACTTTATATTGGCATGTCGCACTGCTGACTGGAAGGATGCGGTAAATAGTAAAATCATTCAAAACAGATGGAATAAAAAACCAATTCTTGGGCATTTATTATCCTTAAATGACCGAGAAATTATAGAGTTCATTAACAACGAAGGTAAAGAAATAGATGGTAACGACTTTTTTATAGAAGCTCAAAAACGAGGTGTTGTAGATTTACTAAGAAATCCTAATAATTTGTCATTATTTTTAAAAGCACATCAACAAAATGGTGGATGGCCGAGCTCTAAATTAGATTTGTATGAAAATGCTTGTTTGACTCTTCTTGAGGAACATAGTGAAATTCATGCATCTATTAAAACACCTCCAAATATCCATAAGCTAATTGAAACAGCTGGTTGTATTTGTGCTCAACTTTTGCTTTCAGGGAAAATAGGCGTATCTATTAATAATAAAGATTTATCTGCACCTAAAATTGAAGAATTTTTCGATGAGAATAGTTCTAATGAATTAATGCAACATATCTTATCAACAATGTTATTCCGTTCAGATTCTAATAATATTTTAGTGCCATGCCATAGAACAGTAGCAGAATTTTTAGCTGCAAAATGGCTCGGCAATAAGTTAAATAATAAATTATCTATACGACGTCTAGAAGCGTTGCTTTATGGTGATAGATATATAGTTCCTTCTGCTCTTAGAGGACTCCATGCTTGGCTTGCAGTTTTTTGTCAGCCAGAAAGGAATAGTTTTATTAACCGAGATCCTTACGGATTCTTAAAATATAGTGATCCCACAATTTTAACTACAGAACAGTTAAAATTTCTTCTGAAGTCTTTACAAAAAATTGCAAAGGACGATCCCTATTTCCGAGCCGAAGATTGGCATATCAGCGTGGGAGACGGTCTGTTAAGACCTGAGTTGCGAGACGATGTTTTAAGTATTTTACATACTAAAGATACGCCGTTTCAATTATCTTATTTAATTATTCAATCCATTGAACATACCGCATCTCCTAATTTTATTGATAGTATAAAAGATGAGCTCATATCTATTTTATTAGAACAAACTGTAACTCTTGTAGAAAGAGAAGCTGTTGTAACAGCTTTAAAAAAATGTACGATAGAACCCAATTGGATAATAATATCTGATAAATTACATCACCATGACGAAATTAATTCTCTATATCTCATTTTAGATATATTTAGAGTTGCTACCAAACTGTATAATTCAGACAAAATTTCAGAAATTTTCTTAGAAATATTAAAAAAATCAGCTGAAGATAAACAAATATCTTTGATAGCTTTAGGTTATAAATTATTCGAACAATTGTCTATTGAACAAATTGAAGGATGTATCCGATCTTTTCTGAAGGAATTAGGCTCAGCATCATCAGAAAAAAATGAAAAAATTCAAAACAAAATAAAGAGATTAGTATTACAGTTTACTCAAGAGAGAATGAAACGAATTTCTAAACCTGTACCTCAAGAATTATGGACTTGGTTAAGCATAATTGAAACAAATGCTTCTCGGCATCATAATGAGTATGATGAAATTACTAAATATTTATCTGAAAATACTGATTATCGTAGATCTCTTCAATCAGTTGCAATTAAAAGCTCAAAGCCAGATAAACTCTGGCTAATATTCTGTTTAAGTCATACATGGTTATGGGTAATAGAGGAAGACATAATATTTCATCTCGATAATATTATGGGACTGCATACGTCGGATAACGAATTAAAATGGAAAGAACTAGTTCGTTGGATATTTGCCTATCAGCCTTTTACTGGTGCTGCTTTGAAACATGCTCAGGATCAAGCCATTCTAAATATAAATTTAAAAAAACATATACATGATATAGAACTGCAAAGAGCTAATGGAAAAAAAGAAATTGAACAATATGAAAAAAAGCAAGCAGCTCATCGTAGTAGACAAAAGAAAAAAGTAATAGAAAGACACCAACAATATCATGAAATTAGAGATCAGTTAGTTTCAGGAAAACATATAAATGGCTTAAATCAAATAGCGAAAGCTTATTTAGGTTGGTTTAGTGATATTCAGGGAAATGAACCGAAAAAACGTGTAGTTGAACTTTTAGGTATAGAGCTCTTACCACTAGCAATAAATGGAATCTGTTCAGCTATTGAAGAAAATAACATACCAACCGTCCATGAGATAATACAACTACGTATTAATCAAAACTTGATTTCCCCCTTTGAGGCTATTCTTTTAGCATACTGCGATATTATTTTATCTCGCAATGAAAAGTTAGACGAAATTCCATTAAATATTGCTCATTCAGCTCTAGCTGCTTGTCATTGGGGAGCTAGCTTCAAAAGCAATGATATATCCTCTTCTGTACAAAAAGAGCTTGAATTTATTCTTTTCAAAGACTCATTGTCAAAAGAAAATTTTATTTATGAAACGATAGAACCTTATTTATATTCTGAAGAAAGATATGTTCCTGGATTATATCGAATTCAAACTGACAGTTTATTCCAGGATATAGCAGGAAAAGTAGCTTTAAAATGGCTTAATAATTACCAAAAATTAGCTTATGATAGCTTGAAAACAGTCCTTACCATAGCTATTTGTTACTCACCTAATGATGTTATTAAGTTAATTCGAGAACAAATTAGTAAGCAAGAATTTGATAAATGCCCTCAACGGGATATTTGGATAAGCACTTGTTTTCTTCTGGACTTTGAATCTCATTTTGAAATACTCAATCAATATACTTCAGAAGATAAAATAAGTATTTGGGTATTAAGTGAGTTTATCTTCGTTGATAAGAAAATTTCAACTTATTGGCCAAAGATGAATGCACAGCAATTATATTTTTTTATTTTGAAATTTGGTTCAATATGGCCACCGGTGCCATACCCCACTGGCAGTTGGGAAGGAAATCAACATCCGTGGGATGCATCCAGACTTATTAAAGGATGTATAACTGAACTTTCTTTAATTACAACGCAAGAAGCACAAGATTTAATTTCTGATCTCATTAACAAAAACGATTTATGTCAATATTGCGATGAACTTAAACATGCGTTAACTGAGAATAAAAAGCATAAATCAGAAAGCTATAAAAAATATTTTTCATTACAAGATGTACAAAATATCTTACTGAGCAAAGAACCCACCGGACACAAGGATTTACAAGCCTTACTAATTGACCAATTAGAAATATTACAGTTAAGACTCAAAGGTAGTGAAACAAGTGATTTTAAATTTTATTGGGATAACGAAAACCCACATAAAGAAAATTATTGTCGTGATCTAATAGCATCAGCACTAACACCGCATCTTGAAAAATATAATGCACGCGCGCACGTAGAGGGCGCTAGATCTGATGATAAACGATGTGATCTTCTTAGTACTTATAATTTATTAGATGTGCCAATAGAAATAAAAGGTCAATGGCATACTGATCTATGGTCTGCCGCAATAGATCAACTACAAAATTATTCAACAGATTATCATGCCAACGGATTTGGTGTTTATTTAGTATTATGGTTTGGAAATAAAACCACATCTAAACTCCCAAAAGCTTGGAAAAGAAAACGTCCTCAATCTCTACAAGAAATGAAAAATAAACTCAATGAATGTTATAAAGATATTTCTGATAAAACTAAAATATTTGTTCTTGATCTTTCAAAATAAGCTCTTGTGAAAACATTTACTCGTATTTTGTGTTGGCAATTATGCTCTTTTCAACTCGTTCACCTAATGGGTCATCTGTCAAACAAAGCAACCAAGAAGCCGCAACCTGCAATTCCTTAGACAAGCTCTTAGCCTCTTCCGGCCCAGGACTCCTGGTTCCCTGCTCCCAATTCCCAATCCTGGCAGCCCCAAATCCTGTCCTATCAGCCAAAACTTTAATCGTCAATCCATTCGCCCTTCTTGCCTGTGCAATCCTACTGCCAATAATTTTTTTCATGTTCATTTAGGTTCATTTGCTATCAAACGGAAATACCCCATTGACACTAAAAAGTGCTTATTTACAATGGGTTATCAACAACACACTTCGTGTTATTGATTGATACTAATTGAAATCATTTGATAGTGCAAGCGCTGTTTTTTGATGGTGCTTTTGAAGGGATGAAATAGAAAAATGGGATTTTTGTTTGTTAATACCGATGAATTATCAGCTCTGATGGGGTTACCTTATATCCAGCAATCAGCCTATTTGCTGGGGATTCGTCCGTATATGGACCGTAATACCTTTCTGGTAGGTGTTAAGCGTAAAATCAGCTATCAACAGCTTGCTGAAGCCCTCTATGTTGAACCCCACCAAGGTTTTGAACATTCAGGTAGCCCTAGTCGTCCGCAATTACGCCGTATCATCTATGCGCTTGAGCGCGCTGGGTTAGTGGAGATCAAATCTATTGGTAAACAACTCATTTTAAAATGCTTATTAGCCAATTCGGATTTGTCTGTTCAGAATAAACCCGACACAAACCCGACACTTCAACCCAGCACAAACCCGAACGATAAAAATAATATTAAATCATCAAGTTACGACAAAAAATATCAAAAACCCAACACAGCGCAAAACACAAAACCCGACACACCTCATAACTCCAAAGATCGTTTTATTTTTTTACAGCAGCAATTTGAAAAATTTTGGTCTCTTTATCCTTTAAAACAAGACCGAACTAAAGCCTGGCGTGAGTTTGGTTATCTGCAACCAGATGAACAGTTGATTGAACAAATACTAACAGGCTTGCAAGCCCAAATTAATAACCGTGAGGAAATGGAGTTTTTCGGCGAGTGGCTGCCGAACTGGAAATACCCAGCCACCTGGCTTTCACGCAAATGTTGGAACGATGAATTACTTACCTTAAAAACCCAAGAGGAGCAGCAAAATGAAGCCAATCAAGCGCGTTCTCGAAAAAAATCAGCAACAGATATCCTTACTGAATCCTGCAAAGATGCAAACTTCGATTTCGACTTTGATGAACCCCCAGAGTCAGGAAGCAATGTCCTCTCATTCGACAACTCCAGAGTACGATAAGAGAATGGATACACTGTTTATGCGCCTTGCAGCAATTTATGGCTATCTGTGGGTCTCAACTTACAGCAACACTAATTTTCTCGAGATCTCAAAACGTGAATGGTCAGAAGGCTTGAAAGAATTTGACAATCAAGTGTTGAAACTTGCTTTAGAACAAATAAAGAAAAAGCTGGCTGTTCCTCCTTGTCTGCCGATTTTTTATGAGTACTGCACCAACATCCAAAAAGGCATCCAAGCCCGTCAAGAAGTGTTAAAACAAAAAACTGAACCGCATATCCCTACCGATCCCAAAATCGTCCAACTTCATATCGACCAAATGAAAGACTACCTCTTCAAAGAAGCTAAGGAGAAAACATCATGCTAATTCTAATCCGTCGTATGGGCGAAGCAATTTACATTGATAAAGGCAGAATCAAAGTACTTCTTATCTCTGAAAAGGAAGGACTAATCAAATTAGGTATAGATGCTCCCAAACATATTGATGTTGAACGTAAAGAGGTCTTTATCCAAAAAGCAATGGAACAACATGCCCTGGCTCAAAAATTAAGGGATAAATCCACAGAATCAGGAGGCAATCATGCTTAGAAAATTTCTGCTTTGTAGTTTTGTTTTATGTAGCCTAAATGCTCAGGCAGCTAATATAACCCAAGTCGGTCGCTATGCCACGCTCAACAATCAACCTTTGGCAGCTCAGATAAATCCATTGAAAACTGTTCAACAGATTCATTTTCCTGCATCCATACAAACTATAGGAGAAGCAGTGAATTACTGGCTTCGTTATTCAGGGTATCACCTTGCTCCAAAAGAAAAACAAAGCGAAAGCCTACAACAAGTATTTCAACAACCACTACCACAGGTTAGTAGAAATTTAGGACCTTTAACGATTACCGATGGATTGACGGTATTGGTCGGTCAGCATCTATTCAATCTCAAGCAGGATGACCTGTTAAGAGAAATCAATTTTAGTCTGATAGCAAGGAGAGCAGGATGAAAAAGTATTTTGATGCCAAATGGCTTAGTCTTCTTTTGTTAAACGGATTGTTGGTCGTATTCATTTGTTTAAAAAGCCAACCCTCTATTGAGAACAATAAATTTAATACGCTGGATGAGCGATTAACCACTATACAAAAACAACTCAATCAACCTGTTGAACAACCGGATTTATCGCCTATTACCAAAAACATAAAACAATTGGGAGCGTTCATTCAACAAATACAAAATAAAGATGAACACCAATTAGGTGAAATGTTTACAACTGAACAAATCGCAATTAAGAAACAGCTTGAAGGCATTACTGATTTATTACGCCATCTGGATGAGAAAAAGCAACCTGTCAAAATGCTTCCTGCAAATCAACTACCGTTTAAAGTATTAAGCATAGACAGTATCCAAGAAGTTTCTGTTGCCTCTGTTTCCTACCACTACAAAACCCAAGCGTTGGAAAAAGGCGATTCCTTGGCAGGATGGACTGTCTTTGAGATCGACTTTGCGAAGCAAACCATAGAATTTGAAAATGCTGACAATGCGCATCTGCTGGTTCATCTAAGTCAACAAGAGGTGAGCCATGCTTAAGCTGTCCACACTGGCAATCGGGTTACTCCTGGGTCAACAGGCAATTGCCGGTTTGTATATCCCAGGTATTGCCACACCACCTATGCTCAGTGCTGATAATGCGTTGACGAAAGCAGGTCTGGCCGAATTTCATGATGAAGTTATTGAAGACAAAGATTTTCAACTTAACGACTTACAAAAACAGGAAGCCAAAGCATGGGGATTAAGTGAGGCAGAAGAAAAACGCTATCTGCAATTAATACAAAGCAGAAGTGGTATTTACTACAAAGACCTACGTATGACACCCGTTGATATTCTTGGACTAAATGCCAAGAATGACGCTGAACGAGCTCATTTCGCCGAACTTGCTGCCCTTCAAGAAGCCCAAAAGGTCGCGCAAAACATAGCCTGGAATAATGCCTTTTACAAAGCCTATAACCAACTGTTTAAAGATGTGCCTGTAGTCGGTGATTTTGATCCATCTCCTTACTCTCCCTATGCACATCAACCCATTCAATTAAAAGAAAGTGAAACGCTCTATTTCTTTATAAGAGCCGATGACGCTGTAACCACCATTGTACTGCAACTGGTCGATGCTATTAGCCGTACACCAAACACCAAGCTCAATCTTCTCTTTCTGGATATGGACAATAGCGCTATCCAACTTTGGGCTAACAGACATCAAATCCCTATCCATTTGGTGACCAGTCAACAAATCACCTTGAACCCAGGTAGCCAACAGTATGAGGGCTTAAAACTCGACAAGAAACAAACACCCTTGCTCTTACTGGCAAAAGGCAAAACTTCGCAAGTCGTCGATTTAGGGAGATTTTAATGATTAGGATTTTGCTCTTGCTGTTGGTCGCTTTAAATGTTCATAGCATGAATGTGATTCCTTTAACGCTGTCACAAAGTGATGCGTCATTAAGACTTAATCTGTCTAGCCCTATTGGCGTACCAGCAAAGAGCAAAGCCACTGTTGGCAAAGTAAGCCGCAAAAAATTGGATACCAATCTGTTAAACATGGCTCTATTTGTCATAGGCGCGGATAGAGAATCCATCAAATGGTTAGAACAACATCAAGAGCAATTAAAATCCATGCAAGCCACTGGGTTCATCACCAATGTGAATGACTTTGAAACCATTGTAGCTCTGCAAGAAAAGTTTAAATTGCCACTATTACCCGTCAATGTTGATCCATTGCTGAATTACATCCGTGAACAACATTACCCCTTAATCATTGCTGAGGGGGCTGTATGGCAGTAAAACAATATTCCAGACAAATGACTATGCAGCTGACTTTAGTTCTTTTCTTGGGTTGGTTAGCGTTGATTATCTGGGCTGTAAGTCAATGGATGCTTCATGGCTATCCATTTGCCTTTGATAAGGTCAATGTCCTTGTAAATACTCAACGAGAAGCCATCACCCCTGTTTATCAAGGTTCACTATTGGCAGCCCTACCCTTAGATGCCAAACCTAGCTGGACGCTGACTATTCCCTATTTAAACAAATTAGCGATTAATGAATTTGCAGCAGACTTACTCGAAAAATCACAACAGTTTTTCCAGCTGGTTTTATTAAGCAGTCAATGTCTATTAATCAAACTTATTATTTTATTCGCTGCCATGCCTTTATTTGCCCTGACTATGGTTGCAGGTCTAGTTGATGGTCTTAACCAAAGAGCAATACGCACCGCTTGCTTAGGCCGTGAATCCTCTTATTTATTCCACAGACTTAACCACTATTTAAAAAAGGGACTTGTGATTTTACTCATGCTCTGGCTTGCCCTGCCTGTCAGCATCACCCCTGCTTAT
This sequence comes from Legionella santicrucis, assembly GCF_001468135.1. Classification (GTDB taxonomy): domain Bacteria; phylum Pseudomonadota; class Gammaproteobacteria; order Legionellales; family Legionellaceae; genus Legionella; species Legionella santicrucis. The sequence goes on from NZ_LNYU01000032.1 coordinate 14,855, forward strand.
GTCTTTGTTCCTATCAGTTTATTGATGGGATTAATGGTGGCCATGACGGCCAGTCGCTTTAAAAAGTATTTATAGGGAGAAACCATGAAACGATTGCTTTGTTTGACCTTAATGATGATAAGCCTACACAGCTGGGCGAATAACCCTGATTTAAATGAAACGCTGGTGCGCATCATTAACCAGATTAACGCCATCATGCCCCTGCTTGATGAAGCACAAACACAGATAACCCCCAATACCCGTATCCAATTACAAATTGAAGGATTTGAAGATGTCCAAGGCCAATATCATGCAGGTTTAAGAGAAGATTTACTGAATATTCGCAATGGCCTGATTGATTACATCAATCAACCAATCATTGCACCACGCAAGATCAAGGCCTTGGAAATGGACTTTGTGAGGAAACCCTAATGAGTAAAGACGAAATAGCCAGAATGTTTGCTACCACCTTTAAACAAGCAAGCAATAACATATCGGCACAAGTCTTTTCCGGCAGTATCCGCTTTATTGCCATAGCCCTGGTGATATTAGCGGTGATGTGGTCTGTCAACCACATGATGGACGCAGAGGAAAAACAACAACATGGATACTTACTGCGTCTGGGTTCTCGGCTCATCAGATTAGTGATTGGTCTGATGATCTTCATTTTAGTTTTATTTGTTAAGGAGACAACATGAAAACAATGCTTCGCTCAATCTGCCTTGGAGTAGTAAATATCTTATATGCCCCTGTGCTATTGGCAGATAACTGGTTCCCTAAAATTTCCGACGCGGACAACATCGGGGACGGCTCTAAAAGCATGATGACCGTGACAGGGAATTACGTCAAACAAGGTCTGGGTTTATTGCTCTTCATTACCGCTGTTGTGACCTTTATTAAATTCATTACCACGGTACAACACGGTATTGAAGAGTCTAAAAAGAACGAAGGATCCATGGTGGCCTTCGGTACTTTTGCCGTAATGGGCATCACCTATTTAGCCATTAGCATTGCTTCTGGTTATGTGGGTTACACCATGATTACCAAGTTCAAAATATAGGAGGTGAAATATGAGTCAGCCTTCTTCGCGCCATCTGTCACACGACTTCCCAGCCTGGAAAGGTTTAAGTCTTCGTGAATTATTTTGGATTGTTATCACCACAACCCCAGCAACTACCCTGTTCTTCGTTCTCTTAGGAGCAATGGTTGAGTTTCCGCTGGCCTCTGGCTGCATCGGTTTTGTGATTGGATTCATTCTGTCTATTACTGTGTGGCCTAAAGGAGTTTCCCGCATCAAAGCAGGTAAGCCCTATGGTTATGTGATGAAGAAAACGATTCAGTGGATGGTGCGATTAAGGCTCAAACATTCACCTTGGATTCATTACCAGGGAACTTGGCAAAAGAATAAATCTGTTGGAGAGCCGCATGTTTAACTACTGGAAAAAAATCGACAGCCTACAACATCACAATCGTTTATTACTGGCTTTTATCGGTGTGTTATCAATCATCATCTTAGCATTAATTATTAACCTGATGACCATGCCCAAACGCTATGAATTCTGGCTTAGTCCTAATATGGCTGCTAATGGCGGTTTAATGAAGGCAAGCGAAATACCGAATGAATACGTGCAAGGATATGTGACTTCCTTAATGCCGACACTCTACAGCTGGTCTAATAAAGGCAAAGAAGAATTCAACCAAAACATTAAAGCCTTTCATTATTACTTCACATCACGGCATGAGCAGTTACTTCGTGAAACCCTGGCAGCTTATAAAAACGCTCAACTCTTTGACCGCACTCAAGTAGCAAGTCTCTATCGCTTTATGGAACCGCAAGACATTAAAAAAATTGGTCCCGATACCTGGGAAGTCAAGCTGATACTACGCATTACGCAAAGGCTCAAAGACAACTCTGCCATGGTCATTGCTGACAAAGTAGTGGCTTATCATCTTCGTGTGGTCAAGCTCAACCTGTCGCGTCTTCACAACCCTTTTCAATTAGCTCTGGATGGCTATACCCGTCCTGAAGAACGTTTACAAGATTTACTGGTCGACACGGAGGAACACCATGAAACTCATTAAAATTAGCTTATTCGCTCTGTGCTTTGCTGTGATGCACCTAAGCCATGCCCTGCAAAGTGAACACCTGGTTTGGGAAAAAGTTCCTTTAACAATTGAATTACCGATCAATAAAGAGCGGTTAGTCCAGTTTCCCCAAGCCATTAAGGTGATTGATCAACAACTCAGTGCCAGCCTCGATATTCTGAAAGTCAAAGGTAGCTTGTATCTTAAAGCCAAAGAATCATTCAAAGATTCTCGCTTGATTGTCCAGTTATTGCCTGAAGGCGAAGTGGTTATTCTTAATCTTAATGCCAATGAGAAAGCAATCAACACCACGCCGATTGAGATTCTGATAGATGATCCCAAAATCAACCTTAATGCAGGAGCCAGTCAATATGAATACAACGCTATTCAATTAACCCGTTTTGCCATTCAAGCCTTGTATTCGCCTGAACGGGTCAGAGAAATTCCAGAGGGAATTTACCGCTCACCTATGCAAACCAATAAAACCATCCCTTTGTTTTATGGTGCAAGCATTGAAGCTCATCCTCTGGCTTCATGGCGTGGCGGCAATCTTTACGTCACCGCAGTCGATTTAAAAAATTTGCTGAATCAACCTGTAAAGCTGCAATTCACCAAGCTGATGGGGCATTGGCAAACCGCCAGTTTTTACCCAAAAAGCGAACTGCCACCACGCAATCAACACGAAAGCACTACTGTCTTTTTAATCTCTGATCAACCTTTTGCAACAGCACTCATCCAACATGCGAGGTACAGCCGATGAATAAAAACAATGGCATTAAAATTCTGGCAGGCTCGGTGTTTTTTGCGGTCATTATGATTCTTATTAATAGCCGTCATAGCGCACCGGTTAACAACAACACGCCCAATCCTAATAATTTTGGCGAAGCTATAGCAAGCCAATTCAATGACAATATTCGTGATGTTTCCGCACGATTATTAGAAACAGAAAAGAAATTAGATCAAATGCACAAAGAGAATAAATCGCTGCAAAAACAATTAAAACAACCCAAACAAGAAACAAGTTTTGCACTGCAAGATGAACTGAATGCATTAAAGGAAAAATTTGCGTCACTCACTGAACATCAAACGCAATCCTACCCCATGGAAGGCAATCAAGCGCCTGTATCCGGTCAAATTAAAGATCTGGATACCTTGCTGGATAAAGCACCGAAAGAAGGCAAAATTTTCCCTGAACATGACACATCAACTAAGGAAGAAGCACCCACTAAAACGCCTTTTTATACTATTCCAGCTGGCAGCGATTTCAGCAAAATCACGCTCTTATCAGCTTTAATCGGCGAAGTTCCTGTTGAGGGCAAACTCATGCAGCCTTTATTTCCCTTCACAGCAATGGTCAGTCGAGGGGATTTAATGACAGCCAATGGGATGCAACTACCCGAAGAAATCACTGGTATGAAAATCAGCGGTTATTCGATTGGCGTTGGTTCCTTTCTCGATAACATCAGCTGTGTTCGCGCCTATGTCACCTCAGCCCTATTTGTCTTTGAGGATGGACATTTTGTGAATGTCGGCCAAGAACAAATGAAAAGCTCCGCAGAGCTGGTGAATAACGACAGCATTGGTTACCTGACCACGCAATTCGGTAATCCTTGTATCAAAGGACAGTACATCACCAATGCCCCCAGAGTATTAACAGCCTTCATGGCAGCTGGCGGTATTCAAGGTGCAGGAAATGCCCTATCTAAATGGCAAATGAGTTATCAGGCCGAGGGAGGTTCTGCCATTGCCACACCGACAGGCGACTTAGCGCACTTTGCTGCTGGGGGCGCAATCAACGAAGGCAGCCAAAAGATTACTGACTGGCTTGAGAAAAGAATCCAGGGCAGCTTCGATATGGTCTTTGTTCCTGCAAGTATCCGCGGCCATACAGGGTTTGTCCCTAATCAACTCAGTTTACATTTCAGCCAAACAATAGCCATTGATAAAGAACACCAAGGGAGGGTATTAGATTATGGTTACCATCAACAAAAAAACTTTGATAATGCTTTGCGCTAGTCTGGCATTAAGCGCTTGTTCCACTGCCAGGATGTCGCAAAACGCCATTCCTGAGCAGGGCTTAACAGTCAGCCAGTTGTATCAGCAGAGCCTGCAACAACCAATACAAAAGCCTGTTTACCAACAGATGCGTCTTGATGATTCGGGAGAAGAATTTAAGCAACTGCCTAACCCCGAAGTGCCTATCCATGTTTTTGCGCATGTGGCGCAATTGGGTGATGAACAAATCATCAAGCCTGCCTACACGACTCGCTTTTTCCTTTACAAGCAAAACCAATATGCCTTGGCATCAGAACTGTATTAAGGAGACATAATGAAACGATTATCTAACTGGTTGCTTGGGGAAATGAATCCCCAAGCCATAAAGGAACAAACCGTTAAAAAGCGTTACGCCAATCCTTTACCCTCTTTTGCCGATAGACTGGCTATTGTTGATT
>NZ_LNYU01000032.1:19466-45153 GCF_001468135.1 Legionella santicrucis
ACAAGAGCAGGTCTTTTTATTTGCCGATGGTAAAAGTTTAGGTTCGGGGTTTGAATTAGGTGACATTCAAGCAGAAGCCGCTTCACCTGAATATTTACAAGCCGTATTTAATAAAATTCGGGATACCTTTGCATCGGTAGTTCCACTTCATGCCGTTGATCCTTGGGTCATGCAGATGTTTGTTCAAGACGAATATTGCCTTGATCCCGTTATCACTCATATTAAAACCCAAATCCCCCAACAATTTAGAGAAAGTCCATTAACGCAAGATTATTTAGAACGCCTGCACGATCTCTACAATAAGATGACCCGACCCGAAGGCTTATTTATTGATCCCAAAACAGGCGCGCCCTACCGTGGACGAAGACGAAGAATCAGAGTTTTGTTTTATAGACAATTACACCAAACCACTCTACCTCGAGAGCAAATTCTTCTCGAACATCAAGAAGTCATTAGTCAGATTGAAACCAAACTGCGTTCACCAGGGCTGGAAATTAAACGCCTCAAAGGGCAAGATTATTACCAGTGGTGGATACGTTGGTTTAATCCCAAATCAGCTGACGAGATATTAGAACAATACCCTTATCCGAATCCCATACCAGCAGGTTTTAACCTAGCGCAAAATGTATTCTTTGCTCCACCTGAAAGCGATGAACAAGGCTTCATCTTTGAAGGAATGAAACAAAGAATTCTATATGTGGATGGGTTAAAAGAAGCGCCTATCATTGGTTTAGTCTCACGAGAAAGACAGCAAGCCAATCCCAAACATCGATACGCACTTTTAGATACCTTGCCAGAAGGAAGCATCTACACAATCCAAGTCGTCTTTAGTCATGATGAAAATCTTGATTCCCATTTAACGCGATTGGAAAAAGGAATCGTAGGAACCAGTCTAAAACCTCAGGAAGTCAAAGATGATATTAGGACAGCCCGTAATGAGTTAAGTATGGGCAATCGATTGTTCTGGGTTAATCAGGCCATTTTCTATCAAGCCGAAGATGAGCAACAAGCTCAAATCATAGAAAAAAATCTGCACGCGATTTTCAATGATGCCAAAATGCCCTTGATTCATTCCAACTATGATCTCCATCCTCTAAATTCCTGGCTCAATGCTCTACCCTTTAATTTTGATCCCTACTATGCCCGTAAATATTTATGTTTTGATCGTCTGATGTATGCCACTGAGCTGGCAGCACTGCTTCCGGTCTATGGACGCAACCAAGGGGCACGACATTTACCTTGTTTCCCTTTTTTCAATCGTTTGGGTGAACCTGTTTTTTTTGACTTACTGCATCATGATTTTGTTAGCCAAAATTCTCATTGCGCTATTTTCGCAAACTCTGGTGGTGGCAAGTCGGTTTTAACGGGCTGGATGATTCAATCTTTATTGGCCATGAAAGATGCCCGAGTAGTGCTTTTTGAAATGGGAAACTCTTTTGACAGGATACTCATTCACGCCAAAGCGCACGGTAAAAAGACCAACCAGTTATTACTGAGCAATAAGAAAGATGAAGCAGTCCCATTAAATCCATTTTGTGAAGCATATAAAGCCATTCCCGAAATCACAGATAATTTAAGTACAGAGCAGGCTACCTTAATTGCTCAAAAAATCATGGAATTAAAGAGCAACCTTCAAGAACCTGCTAATTCAGAAGACGTGGTCTGTGGTGATGGTCACCGATCTTATCTGGCCGAGCTTGCTTTAGCTTTACGTACCATGATTACTGAGGCTAATGCTTTGGAAGAAGAACAATTTACTTTGGCTGATGAAACTCTATTAATCGAAGTGTTAAGTGATGCAATTTTAACGTCCTTTAACAATGAAATACCGCAAATGCTCACTGAGCATATCGTAAGTGCTTTTAAACGACGACTGGATAGAGAAACAGTTGCTCGCAAGAAAGACCGCATCCTTGATATGCACGATCGATTGAACAGTTATGTGATTAACAGTGTCAAATCTCGTTTTTTTAATGTGCCGACAGAGCCTTTAGGTGACTTTGATATTTTTCATGTTGATATTTCAGCCATTAAGGATGATACCGGCAAACTGGCCTTGGTCATGGTGTCGTTGCTACCAAGAATACTAGCCATGGCGGAAGCCACCCAGAACGATAACAGACCAACCTTTCTCTTTATTGATGAGTCCCATTTGCAATTTCAAATCCCTTCTGTTGTGACCGTGTGTTTACTGATTGCCAAAGTAGCAAGAAAGCTCGGTCTTTGGCTAGTTGCTATTACCCAAAACGTCACGGACATGAATTCAGAAAAGGCCACCAAAATTTTATCGTTGATTGAAACCTGGATTTTATTGGGACTTGATGAAAAAGAAATTGCTGATGTCAAACGCTTTAAATCATTAACACCGCAGCAGGAAACCTTAATCAGAGATATTGATTCGCAAAAAGGCTTGTATGCAGAAGCAGTTTTATTAGGGTCACGTTATCAGGGATTGTTTCGTGTCATTCCGCCTCGCTACCTGCTTGCCCTCTTAATGACTGAAAAATCAGAAAAAGCACAACGCCACCTCCTGGAGAAAGAACATGATGTCCTTGAAGCTGCTGAAATCATGGCTAAAAAACTCGAACAACCTAACACGGCTACTCACAATAGGGCTTATTTTTATGACTAACTTGTCCTTTGCTTTAGAAAGCACTAGCCCTCCTCACCCAGTGAACACCTTCACCATAGCCACACGGGTCTTGCAAAAGCTATTTCAAAACAGCCATTATAAAGTGATTGGTTCTTGTACCTGGGCTGTAGGCCGTCTACCGCCCAGGCTTGAAGTCACGCCCGCGGTTGAGCAATTCTTGCCTGATCTAATCATTACTGTCAGCAATAAGCCAGAAGAAAATCCCTGGCTTGAGGCACGAACGCTTTACGAAAATAAAGCAGCAAGAACACTGTATCAACAAGCTTATAAAGCTGCGACTGGTTCTGAATTAGGTTTTGGCAATGACAGCGGCCAAACCACCGATCTTCATATTAATGATGAACGCACCCGTATCGTTGATGTTATTGGCAGCCCTGCTGCTTTCTATCGTATCCCTTACCTGTCACATAGACCTGAAACAGGTTTTGGTGTTCCTTATTATCTTGCCGAAGCTGATGCAGTCATGGATAGAACAGAAGCCGCTGAGTTGTTGTATATGGGAACTCATCCATACCTATTAATTAATCATGACATTGGCACATTCACCCAAAATTGGGGTTCTGAAATTCCAAGATTAATGCGAGTGACTCAGCCCTATAACTATAGAGCCTCAGTTGTAGCGGCCATGCACGCAGCGGATATCGTCACCAATAAAAATCCCTTACATGTCACCAAATCAACTCGTAATTCCTGTGGGAGAAACTGTGTAGTAGCTAATGCCATTTATGACCCCAGAAACACCAAGGTCATCTGGCAGGAAATCTACCCCATTAACCGAAATATTCACCCAGGGGATGCACAGGACTTTGGTACAGAAGATGACAAAGCGGGTAATGGTAATTATGTATTTGTCCTCTGGCGTAAATACCGCGGCTGTATCCAGCACGAAGGCAAACTCGTGAACTTTTTAACCTTTCCCAAAGTAGAACAACCTCAAAAACGATAGGACGATGCCATGAAGAAATCACTACTACTTAGTTTACTAATCCCCTCTCTGATCCAAGCTGGCAGCTTTATGCCTAGCCAATCTGATTACTATTACGAATTAGGAGGAACATCTAATTTATTTATTCCACCCGTCAATAAAGATCAAACACTGGTTATTGGTGCAGATATAGATGGCCGTATGGGCTTTTCCTGTAGCGGTTTTAATCCTGTGGTATCCATTACCAATACTTTTCAGGATTTAAAGAAATCAGCATTAAATATCCCTGGCGGTGTAATTGATAATTTGAAAGGCTCTGTCGCAGGATTTCCGCTTTATAAGCTACAACAGTCCATGCCTGCTTTATACAATGTTCTACAAAATGCTGCATCTAGCGCGCAAAATGAATTTACCCTCAAAGTTAAAGATTGTCAGGAAGTCAAACAAGCATTGGAACAAAACCAATCTCCTATGGAAGGCATCTTATCAGTATCAGATAGTCAGGGATGGCTCGATGCTGCCAAACGGGCTAAGAAGGAAAACGTCGATGTGACCGAAACGTCAAAAAGTATTGCCCAAAAACGAGATGAATACGGTCTACCCTGGATAGGCAGCGATAAAGGCAATGCTGGCGGTAAATTCCAACGCCCCATTAAGGTGATTAATGATGTAGTCATTGCTGGGTACAACATTCTTTTGGAGAGAAAACCTTTAAATTCCTTGGAGAAACCAAGTACTAAAATCCCTATGACACTAAGCTGGCCAACACCTACTGATGCTGCCAATTGGGCAGTTAAGGTTCTAGGTGATATTCAAGTCAGCAGCAGTGAAAACAAACAAAATCACGATGCTAAAGCAGGGATAGGCTTATCAGCCTTATTGCAAAGCTGTGCGAACGCTAATACCTGTAGTCAGAACATTGCCAAAGCCTTATGGAATTTAGTCAATGGTACATGGACACTGACCGAAGAAAATCTGCATAAAGTCAGCGCCTCCAATTTACTGATTACTGATGAAGTCATTATCACAATTCAACATTTACCTCGTGAAGAACAGATGCTCACTGTCTCGAAGTTAGCTGAGGAAATTGCTGTCCAAAACATGTTGGATAAAGCCTTAATGATGCGTCGTATTTTACAAGCAGGACTGCAAGTACAAGAAGTACAAAACTTAAAACCTGCTATGAACATGGTCCTTTTTGCACTGAAAAAACTGGATGATGACATTCACTCATTGTCATTTGAAAACGATGTCCGCAAAAAAATGATGAATGAGACTTTGGGAACCATCATGGACATTCGCCACCAAGCACAAAACCAAAATATCCCAGGCCAGGATCATGAACAGCCAGCAGTAAAAAATGGTGCAATCTACGTCAAAGAAAATAAAGGAGCTTAATCATGATCGTCTTTAACCCTTTATCCCTCTACACCACCTATCTAGGCTGGCAACAGTATGAGGTTCTATTTAACGCCCTGTGGCAAACAGGGCTGTTATATCTTGGGTTTTTGGCCATTGGCTATCGCTTTCTTAAAAATGTGCTTAATCCAGCTGGCGCTTTTTATGCTGTGGAACATGCTTTAAATAATTTCCTTTATGAATTGGCAGTCACTTTCCTGATATGCAGTTTATTTGTCTATCCTTGCGTACCATTGGAAACCAAAGCTTTACAATTTAAACCCCTATGTGGACTAAAGAACCCAACGACTGCGGTCATTGGCGACAGCGGCACAACTTATGATGAAGCCTTTGCAGATCTACTGACTAACCAGGTCAAAATTCCTATAGGCTTTGCCATTATCCAGAATTTCATGTCGAGCTTCACTTACAGCCTTATGAAGGTAACGGGTTGCACCGATAGTTTGCAATCTATTCAAGGCGATTTGGTATCAACCTATCTACCCCAAAGCGTTCGCAAACAAGCATTGGATTTTCATAGGCAATGTTTTATTGAAGCAAGAACTCAATTCAATAGTGAAAAGCATGAAGCCAGTGAATTAGACCCTATGCTCAAACGCTATGGCGGTGAAGATGATTTAAACTGGATAGGTTCTAAAATCCTGCAAAAGATGTATTACAGCAAACTTCATGCACGCCAACCAGTGCCAGGATTTACCTTTCATCAAGCCCCTAATCGCAATCTTGAAAAAGCAGCTAATCGTGGCGATATCCCACCCGAACGATTGCCAGAAGATGGTTATCCCAGCTGTCAGCAATGGTGGAATAAAATCAAAACTGACTTGGTTGAAGTCTCTAATCAGGCCAGCGTTTTCAATAAACATCTGAACTACTACGCTATGTTGGATAGGGTTCGCCAATATAAAATGAAACATCCGAAAGCCTGGAAAGCAGACATCAGCGCAGAAGATTTTATTGCAAAAATGCTCTTGCAAGAAAGCAGAGACATGCAGACCAGTTCTGTGCAAAACCTCATGGACAATAATAATGGTAAGGTCGCATCTGCCATTACCCATAGCTTGGTCAATGTCGGACAATGGACAAAATCCTGGACATCCACCCCATTAAAAAGAGAAGCAATCATGCAAACCCTGCCCGTCATGCAAGCGTTTTTCATGTTCTTTTTAATCATTTTAACGCCAATAGTATTGTCCTTAAGTTGCTATAGTCCAAGAGCGTTGGGCAGTCTGTGCGCCTTGTTTGTTATGGCTATCTTTCTTCAATACCTCTGGCATCTGGTCGGATTTCTCGAACGCTCTGTGCTTGATCCATTAGGGGAAAACGAGGCTATTTCGGCCATGAAGAATATGGCTGTAATGTTTTACTTTGTAGCACCCGTTTTGTTACTCAGATTATCTAGTCATTTTGGCGGTGACGCTGGTGCAGGTCTTATGGATTTAGTCAGCGGTTCTGAACGCCATAGCGATAACGTAAGTCAATCAGGTATGCAGGTAGCTAAAACAGGCGTTAAAGTGATATCAGGAGGTCTTCGATGAAGGCCTTATTTAGACTCAAGGGATTCATTGTATTCACGAATACTAATCAAGCCCTTATCAAATTTTTCTTGAGCCTCATAAACAGTCAAATAGCGTTTAGCAGGTTTATCCTCGGCTACGCCAACAAGGGCATCAAGAACTACCGCCAACAAGCGAAATACCTTTCTCATTTGGAGCTATCCCTATGATTAAACATTACATCCGTTCATTCATTCTAGTACTGATTCAAGCCATTTTACCAATCATTGGTTTATTGATGATTGCTCCTTGGATTATCAATACAAATATTCTCACTCGTTGGCAACATACATTCGCTAATATACAACCGTTGTTTCTAGGCTTACATGGACTACTTTATCTGGCTTTGATTTTGTTATGGCCAAAGCTGGTCACACGCATACAGATTAATAATCAACTCTCATCCGAACAACTCAAAACAGCCCTCAAAGTCCGCTGGTATCTACTGGCTATTTTCTTATTTATTGATGCACTGATGATTTGGAGAATGTTATGAGCGAATATCCTATTAATAACCTATTTCGGGAACCAACCGAAGCCTGGTCAGCGATTACCTGTTTGTCTTTGGCTCTACTCGCTTATAGCCAACCACATCTGTTCTTGCTTACGCAAACAATGAGTCTATATGCAGCGATTACACTATCAATCCCTGGTGTCTTTAGAGCATGGCAAGCAATAAAGGTTAAGCGATATCAGCACAGACTTTTAGCCATGCCAACCTATGCCCTATCCACCACAGAAATTCCTTTATCCAAAAACTGGCTATTTCTAGGTAAAGGTTTCCGCTGGCGACCAAGCCATACCCAAAAGCTGCATCAAATCAAACAGGTCAAAAATGAAAAGTTCATGCAAAGGAGCTATAGCTATCAGCTGGCCAGACAATTCTGCCAAAACCATGAACACACTCGATTAGCAAAATGGCTTAACAACCGTTCCAAGTTAAATCCATTCAGACCCGATCCTCCCGTCGGAGGAAGTCCTTTCCTTCACGGAGTTGGAGAAGAAGATAAACCAGTTTACATTCCTCAAGATGTACGTGTAGGTCATACTTTTGTGGTTGGTACTACCAGAGTCGGCAAAACTCGATTAGCCAGTATTCTGATTAACCAGGACATCCGAAACGGTGATGCCGTTATTGTTGTAGACCCTAAAGGCGACCAGGACTTGGTTAGAGACATGATGGCTGCCTGTAAGGTATCAGGCAGAACAGAAGATTTCAAAATCGTTCACTTAGGCTTTCCAGAGAAATCCGCACGATATAATCCTCTCAAAAATTTCGACCAAATCAGTGAAGTGGCTACACGAATCACCGATGCAATATCCGCAGAAGGTGAAGGGAAGCAATTTGCAGCCTTTGCATGGAAATATGTTAATATCGTTGCCATTTGTCTTGAAGAAATGAAACAACCCATTACCTACCAATCCATAGCCTTTTATATCAGTCGATTAGATCAACTATTGATGACATATGCCGACACCATTCTACCCAATCACTATCCCAAATATCATCAAGAGATTGAAGCTATTATAGAGGAACATGACAGCAAGATTGGTAAAAACAATAAAACCAAATCCCCTATGGAACGCCACCAGGCAGTCATTCAATATGTCAAAGACCACATCAACAAAACCATCAAAAGCAACAATGCCGAAGCGCTTCACGACCAAATCCTGATAGACCTTTATGATGCAGCTATTATGGATAAACACTACTATGACAAAATCACAGCCAGCGTCGGCCCTGTATTGTCTGAAATCAATAAAAGTAATGCTTCAAAAATTCTATCGTCAAAGGCCAAAGCAGGTGACATTGAGCTGATGGATGTGATTAAAAATAAGAAAGTGCTTTATATTGGTTTAGATAGTTTAACTAATCCTAATATTGCCCAAGCAGTGGGTAAAGCTATTTTGTCAGATCTGGTTTCTACAGCTGGTAAAATTTACAAGGAACCCAATGCTCGCTATATATTGAATCTGCATTGTGATGAGCTGTCAGAGATTATCCAGGATTCTTTTGTGAAGATTCTCAATAAAGCGGGCGGTGCTGGTTTTCAAGTGACCGCTTACGCTCAAACTATTCAAGATATGGAAGTTGCACTGGGTTCCAGGGCTAAAGCAGAAGTATCCGAGGGAAATTTTAATACCCTAATTATGCTGCGTGTTAAAAATGAAGAAACAGCCAATTTACTGGTTAAAGTGCTGCCTCAAGTTGGAGTTATTGGACATACCCAAGTTTCTATGGTTAATGATACACCTCATGGGGAAGATGGGGTTTATTTTAATACAACCAATGAGGACAGAGTACAAACTTCTTCTGTGCCTATGATTGGAGTAGAGGATATTATTTCTTTGCCAAAGGGGCAGGCTTTTGTTTTAGTAAATGGGGGAGAACTTTATAAAGTAAGAGTTCCTTTACCTTTAAGCCACAAAGATAAGTCATCTGATATCTATTCAATGAAATTGAAAATCAATCAACTACCAGAAAATTAACCCACCATGCCAATGGATGGTTTCTCCAGTTTTATTTGTTCAATATGAGATGAATGGATTCGTGATTCAAGTGATGTATCCAGTATTGCGGATCTAATATTGCATTGTATTTTTTACTGGGATTCCAAACGGGGCAAAAAGTGTTTTCCCATTAATTTGTACTTGGGTGAACAATTTAATAAATCCCGCTTTATTGGGCTCAATATGAAATTGTAATTCGGGTCCTCCACGTTCAGCCTTATTTTGGGGTTCTTTCCCCATAGGATGAACGTGGGTAACGGTTTTAAAGTCTTCATTAAAACCAACGATGTGAGCATAGGCACCCATAATTGGTTCTAACGTATGAACTGGGTTTCCCTTGGCATCAACAATATCTATTTTACCCATGGCTGGTTGCCCCACTTGTAATGGTGTTTTATCAAAAGATAATTTGAACTGATAGCCATCAACAGTGCTTTCAAATAAAGGCTGGTGATCAATATGACCTCCTAATCCCTTAATGTTTTTAGGAGATGGAAAATCAGCAATAATATATTCCTGAATTTTTGTATTCGCAGGCAATAGATCGGCCCATGCACGATAAGAAGCATTTTTGAGGATAGGCTGCCACTCAAATTGGTAAACACCGGGTGTCGTTGTTTCAACTGGATGAACATGGCTGTAGTCCATGAGATTGTCATCAATAATCAATAAATGAATCTTTTGTGTATGTGCCTCAACAAGATCGTTTAGGGTAACTGGGTTATTATTTGTTGTTTTAGATAACTTGAGGAAGACTAGTTTCTTATCCTTTTTTTCAATTATCCTCTGAATTGATAATCGCATGGTAGCACTTTGCTGTGACTTCGATGAATTTTTTGAGGGATTTTTCATCGCATGATGATGTGAATTTCCAGCAATAGCAATTCCATAATACGAATTGCTTAATAGCAAACCAATGAGGGCAATGATAAATTTTTTCACAATAATTTTGGCTCCAAGGACACTCAACCGTTCTGTATCATTATATCGTAGATAAACACTAACTACCTAGGTTTCAATTAACCGCTTTATATGATTACTGTTTTTTTTAGAGTTTATACAACATCTCATTCAATTGCTTAAATCAGTTTAGCGAATTAAAGTATAAGAAAAATTAGATATGCTTAAGATAATTCACTTTATTTTAAGTTATTATTAGGTAATCTATTTATCAATGGAACTATCATGAGTGATATGGAGATCTTGGAGTATTTTCCTGAAGCAAGAGCCGAAGAGGAAAAAGAAAAAGCTCTCTGTTTTCACCCAAAAAATAGTAATCATGCACAAAATAATCTAGTCTATCTTTTGGATTGGGAAGAAGAGTTTGATGTTATTCGTTCAATCAATTAGAGCTATTTATTTTGACTGGTGATTGAATGACAGTCTATATTTTAATTATTTCCTTTTAAAATCATGGATAAAAATCATCATAAAACAAAGTCATTGGTTTATTTTAGCCTGCTGTTTATTACTTGCTGTTTGTACAAACAGTGGAGCTGCCAACGATAGTACAAAGAATTAAAATATTCATGTCGCGCAAGGCCATGGAGGTGGCAGTGGTCGTTAACATCAGGGGCTTTAGACTGAATTGTAAGGGTTTGTCGTGAGTATTGATTCTCTTATAATACCAACTTAGGCGTTTGAATTTTTAGGGAAATTAGACTCACATGTATAATAGGTGAGCAGATTCAAAGGATGGACGCAATGACGCAGATTTGGCATGACAAGAAGCCCCAAGAAGTGGCCAAAGTACTTAAAACTGATTTATCAGTTGGTTTAACTGAGGAAGAAGCACAACGACGCTTAGAAGAGTCTGGCGCTAATGTATTGGTCAAACAGAAAAAAACTTCTTTTTTGAAAATTCTTTTCCAACAAGTAAACAGTTTAGTCACCTGGGTTCTTTTAGGCGCTGTAGTCATTTCATTTTTACTGGGTGAAACAGTAGATGCCATTGCCATTTTTGCCATTGTGGTTTTGAATGCCATTATCGGCTTTATTATCGAATTTCGAGCTGATCGTGCTATTTTAGCGTTGCAAAAATTGGCTTCCCCTAAAGCCAGGGTAATTCGAGATGGTCATGCCAAGATGATCACTACTTCCGATATCGTGCCAGGCGATACACTTCTTTTTGAAGGAGGAGATTTAGTTGCAGCTGATGCTCGTCTTTTTGAGCTGTCTTCCTTAAAGACGGAGGAAGCCCCTTTAACTGGTGAATCATTGCCTATTGAAAAAAATCTCAATTTTTGTAGTGTTGAAACGCCACTCGCTGAGCGCAAAAACATGGTCTTCATGGGAACATCCGTGGCGAATGGTACAGGTCGAGCCATTGTAGTCGCAACCGGAATGAGTACCGAAATGGGACGTATTGCGACCATGTTGAATGAGGCTTCTCGTGATGAATCCCCATTACAAAAAAGGCTTAATCAAGTGGGTTCCCGGCTATTATGGCTTTGTTTTTCCATTGTCCTACTGATTTTTATTCTCGGTTGGTTACGTCGTATTCCATTTTTTGAATTGTTTATGAGCTCCGTTAGTCTGGCTGTAGCGGCTATTCCTGAGGGTTTACCTGCGGTAGTCACTGTTGCTTTAGCCTTAGGTGTTCAACGCATGGTACGACGTGCCGTCTTGGTAAGGCGTATGTCAGCTGTGGAAACTCTGGGTTGTCTCCAAGTCATTTGTACGGATAAAACAGGGACATTAACAGTGGGTGAGATGACAGCCCGTAAACTCATTACCGCAGAGGAAGTGTACAGTATCATAGGTGAAGGATATCACTTGGATGGTCATTTTATTTCCCAAGGTCAAGAGATCGATGTCGCCAAAGATAATTTGTTACAGACGGTTTTGAACGCCGCTTCGGCCTGTAACAATGCAGAAATTCGTTTGCAACAAGGACAACTATCCACTGTTGGGGACCCAACAGAAATTGCACTATTAGTAGCGGCTGCCAAAGGAGATATTTGGCGTGATAATCTGGAGTCTACTTTTCCTCGCATACGAGAATTGCCTTTCGATTCAGAACGAAAACGTATGACGATAATCCGTAGGCAAGCAGAGCAACTGACTGCGTTTGTCAAAGGGGCACCTGAAGTGATTTTCGAACGCTGTACCCATATTTTGACTCGAGAGGGCATCAAAAAATTAACCCCTAAAGAACGTGCCCGTATGCAACAATCCTGTCAATTGATGGCCAGTGAAGCATTGCGAATCTTGGCCTTTGCACAACGGCAATGCGATTCTTCATTATTGGAGGCTGCTGATGAAGACATTGAAAATAATCTTGTTTTACTGGGTCTTATAGGACTCCAGGATCCCCCGCATGCTGATGCAAAAGCTTCGGTTAAACGTTGTAAAATGGCGGGCATTAAACCAGTCATGATCACAGGCGATCACCCCGATACCGCCAAAGCAATTGCCCGTGAATTAGAGATACTGAATCCAGGCGATCGCCTGATGACAGGTAATGAACTGGATAAGATGTCTGATGATGACTTTATGGCGTGTGTGAAACAGATTGCTGTTTATGCTCGCGTTACTGCTGAACATAAATTAAAAATCGTTCGTGCCTGGAAAAAACACCACATGGTGGTTGCAATGACTGGTGATGGTGTAAACGATGCACCGGCACTAAAAGAAGCTTCGGTTGGTATCGCAATGGGGATCACAGGCACTGAAGTGACTAAAGAATCTGCCGATATTATTCTCATGGATAATAACTTTACCTCTATTGTCGATGGGATTGAAGAAGGGCGGACAATTTATGACAATATTGCCAAAACGCTTGCTTATTTATTAGCGGGAAATATGGGTGAACTGCTGGTTGTTTTTAGTGTTCTTTTAATCGGCTGGCCCTTACCACTATTGCCAATCCAATTGTTATGGATAAATTTAGTGACGGATGGTTTGCCGGCATTGGCTTTGGCAACCGATCCGGCTGAGCCTGGAATTCTTAAACGTCCGCCAAGATCATCACAACAATCTCTGATGAATTTTTCATTTTTCAAGCAGGTATCTTTTATAGGCTGTTTAACGGCACTAGTCACCTTTGGTGTGTTTGCTTACGAATATTTAGTCAATGCGGATTTGATACAGGCTCAGGACGCTGCTTTTTCTGTTTTAGTGACTGCTGAACTATTGAGAGCCTTTGGGGCTCGTAGTCAAACCAAGACCATATGGCAAGTAGGATTGTTTTCAAACATGCGATTGTTTTTTATTGTCAGCATTAGTTTTGCGTTGCAGATTTTCATTCATCATGTCCCATTTTTGCAACGTCTTTTTGGAATTAGTCCAGTGACTTTATCTGAATGCTTGCTTTGGATAGTCTTAGGAACCATCCCTTTACTGATTTTGGAATTGAAGAAAATGATTACATTAAGGAATTCACCTCATGAGGCGTTTTAATTTAAAAAAATGCTTCTGGGTTATCATGATAATAAGCTTGATCAATTATCCTGTTTTCTCTTTAAGCCATGCTGCTCCAATACCGGCTTTAGAGAAACTGATTGAAGAGGCTAAGGGAAATAACCCACAAATTAAGGCGGCTCAGGCGCGCTGGCTCGCTGCCAATCGTGTTGCACCCCAAGCCCGTTCACTACCTGATCCAAAAGTCAGTGTTGGTTCCCCGATGAATATTGATCCCATGCGGCTACAAATGATTGGTGCAAGTCAGGAAATTCCATTTCCAGGGAAGCTTGCAGTTCGTGGGAAAATAGCGGTGGAAAAGGCGAAGCGAGCAGCTGCTGACTATCAGGCAACGTGCCTGGTTGTTATTGCCCAATTAAAGCGTATCTATTACAACCTTTATTCGGTTAATAAATCAATTGAAATCCTGCAAAAAACCCTACTGCTTCTGCAAGAGCTTGAAAAAAGTGCTCAAGTGAATTACAGCGTGGGAAAAGTACCGCAACAAGATATTTTTCGGGCGCAAACCGAAATCGCTCGCCTGGATATGCGTTTGGTTATCTTAAAACAAGAGCGGGAATCGCTTGAGGCTGATATTAACCGTCTTTTAAATCGACCTTTGGATATTGCAATTCATACCCCACCGCAGTTATCTGTAACCCATCATCGTCATAATTTGGCATTTCTCAATAACCTCATCAAACAGCGCTCTCCACAATTAAAAGCACGCGAACGAAGCGTTGAGCAACGACGCCAAACGGTTAAATTAAGTAAAATGAATTATTTTCCTGATGTTGAAATTGAAGGAGGAAAATTACATAACACAGTAACGAATAATGACGGATATATGGTCAACTTGAAAGCCACTATTCCTTTGTATTTTATGGAGAAGCAAAATAATGGCTTGCGAGAATCCCTTTCTCGTTACAATGCTGAAATAGAAGATTTGCACACTACCTATCAAGCACTGCTTTTCCAGGTCAAAAACGCTTTTTTAGTGGAACAGCGTTCTGCAAAGTTAATTGAATTGATTCAAGGCTCCATCATTCCTTTGGCCACACTAACGTTTAATTCATCACAAGCCAATTATGGAGTTGGTAAAGTGGATTTTTTAACCTTGCTTAATAACTTGCTGACGTTACAAGAAAATGAAATTGAATTGCATAATGAGTTGGCAAATCACGAAAAAGCCATCACGCAGATAGAAGAAATTACAGGGAAGCTCACATGAAGTCTAGAAAGCCAATCGTCTTATTTATTGTGTTATTAATCGCCGTTCAAATAGGTATTGCGCAATCAACAACAATTACTCATGACAAGATGGATATGAAAAAATCCACCTCGGACAATTTAATCATGATAGACCCAGTTCGCTTACAAGCCATAGGCATTACATCGGAGCCGGTAAAAAGCCAATGGATTGAAAAAACGATTCGTACGGTGGGTTATGTTGAAGCAGATGAACGGTTGGTTGCCCATATTCATGTGCGTTTTGATGGTTGGATAGAAAAATTATTCGTCAATTTTACTGGAGAGAAAGTTAAAAAGGGTCAAGCTTTATTTACTGTTTATAGTCCTGATCTGGTTTCTACTCAACAAGAATGTTTGTTGGCTTTGCAGGCCAAAAAAATTCTTGGAAAAAACCAAAATAGTTCGATTGCATCAGGCTCAGAAACCTCCTTCGAGGCTGCCAAGCAAAGACTTTTGCTGTGGGGGATTTCTGAAAAGGAAATTAAGCAATTAACCCAAAGCGGTAAAATTACCAATACGATGACCATTAGTTCTCCAATTAATGGAACAGTTATTCATAAAATGGCATTAGTCGGTATGCGAATCAAACCAGAAGATGAACTGTATACCATAGCCGATTTATCTCGTTTGTGGATTTTAGGCGACATTTATGAGTATGAATTACCTTATATTAAACTCGATCAAACAGCAGATGTCACCTTGTCGTATTTGCCTAATCAATTGTTTAAAGCCAAACTTGATTTTATTTATCCAACGGTCGATATGAAAACTCGTACCGCCAAGGTTCGTTTTGTGGTGGATAATGCCAAAGATCAATTAAAACCGGGGATGTACGCCAATATTGACTTAAAAATTCCTTTAGGCAAGCGACTTGTAGTGTCCAAAAATGCTGTCTTGATAACGGGCGAGCGTGCGGTGGTGTTTATTTATCATGGGGATGGAAAAATTGAGTGGCGCAATGTGACATTGGGTGTGCGTGCTGGTGATTTGATCGAGGTGGTACAAGGCATCAAAGAGGGAGATAATATTATTACGTCAGCCAATTTCCTCATTGATTCCGAGAGTCAGTTAAAAGCCGCAATGGGCGGAATGCAGCATTGACGCATTAATACGATAAAAGGATTTACATGGTTGAGAAAATAATTGAATTCTGCGCAAACAATCGATTTATCGTGTTGCTATTTGTCGTGGGGTTCTCCTTGGGCGGTTGGTGGGGTTTAAAAAATACTCGCATGGATGCTTTGCCTGATATTTCGGATACGCAAGTGATTGTGTATACCACATGGATGGGCAGAGCACCGGATCTGGTGGAAGATCAAGTCACTTATCCCATTGTAACAGCATTATTATCTGCACCGAATGTCGTAGCTGTGCGTGGTTTTTCTGATTTTGGCTTTTCTTACGTGTACATCATTTTTAAAGATGGAACGGATATTTATTGGGCACGCTCGCGCGTATTAGAATACATGAGCCAATTGAGCGGAAAACTGCCTGAAGGGGTGACCCCTCAATTAGGTCCTGATGCCACACCAGTCGGTTGGATTTATCAATACGCCTTAGTGGATGAAAGCGGGAAGCATAATCTGGCCGATTTACGCACTTTTCAAGATTGGTATTTAAGTTATTGGTTAAGAGCTATACCTGGTGTATCAGAGGTCGCCACCGTGGGTGGTTTTGTTAAGCAGTATCAAATTAATTTAGATCCCGTCAAAGTACTTTCCTATAAACTTTCTGTACCCCAAATTATTGAAAAAATTCGTATGAGCAATAATGATACTGGTGGGCGTGTCATTGAATTTTCAGGGACAGAGTACATGGTTCGTGGACGAGGCTATATCACGTCGACAGATGATATTGAAAAAATAGCCATTGGTACGAATGCCAATGGGACGCCGATTTTATTACGAGATGTGGCAACCGTGCAGCTAGGCTCAGACATGCGTCGTGGTGTGGTCGATTTAAATGGTCAAGGCGAAACCGTTGGTGGCATCGTCATCATGCGTTTTGGGGAAGACGTTTTGGAAGTGATTGGTCGAATCAAGGATAAGCTCAAAGAATTGGCTACTGCCATTCCAGAAGGAATAAAAATGGTCAATGTGTATGACCGCAGTAATCTGATTCGAGAAGCCATTTCAACGGCCAACTGGAATTTGATTGAAGAACTTGTGGTGGTTGGGTTATTAATCATTGTTTTCTTGGGGCATTTTCGTTCCGCTTTGATTCCAATTATTACTTTGCCGCTTGCTATTTTGATTTCGTTTATTCCCATTTATTTTTTCAATATCGGCCTTAATATCATGTCCATTGGCGGCATCATTGTGGCGGTTGGGGATATGGTGGATGCGGCCATTATCATGGTCGATAACGCACACAAACGGTTAGCCGATTGGGAAGCAAAAGGAAGTCCCGGCGATCGCAACAAAGTGTTGATTGATTCAGCGAAAGAAGTAGGCCCTGCCATTTTTGCATCATTAGTGGTTATTGCCATATCGTTTATGCCGGTTTTTACCCTGGAGGCCCAAGAAGGACGGTTATTCTCACCCTTGGCCTATACAAAAAATTTAGCCATTTTTATGAGTGCTTTGCTGGCCATTACTTTAATCCCCATGTTATTACCTATTTTGGTGCGTGGGCGTATCATCCCCGAGCAAAAACATCCCATTACCCGCGTGATGCAAAAAATGTACGCACCAGTTTTGAAATTAGCACTGCATTACCGTGGTGTTGTAGTAGCGATTGCTGTGGTAGCAGCATTAGCCACGGTTCCCCTCTATAAACTCATTGGCTCAGAATTCATGCCGCCTCTGTATGAAGGTACGATTTTATATATGCCTGTTACTTTACCTGGCATATCGGTCACACAAGCCACAGAACTGCTCCAGGAAATGGATAAGAAATTAAAATCATTCCCGGAAGTGGCTTATGTGTTTGGAAAAACGGGACGGGCTAATACGTCAACCGATCCTTCTCCTTTTAGCATGATGGAAGTGATTGTTGAACTTAAGCCTAAGAAATTTTGGCGCAAAAGCGTGACCTATGAAAGCCTGGTCGCTGAGATGGACAAAGCCTTGCAATTTCCCGGTGTGAGCAATGCCTGGACTATGCCCATTAAAGCGCGTAATGACATGCTCACCACAGGAATTCGAACCGCTGTAGGGATTAAAGTTTTTGGTCCTGACATTAAAAAAATTGAAGCCATTGGCAAAGAAATCGAAATGGTAGCCAAAGAAGTACCGGGGACAAGTACGGTGTATGCGGAACGGGTGGCTGGAGGGTATTTTCTTGATTTTGACATCCATCGAGACGAGCTTGCGCGCTATGGTTTAACCATTATGGATGTCAATCGTATCATCGAATCAGCCGTGGGTGGTGAAAACATAGCGACCACAATTGAAGGCCGTGAACGTTATCCTGTTAATGTGCGTTATTTGCGAGAATTACGCGATGATCCGGATAAGATCAATCGTATTTTAGTGAAAACACCCAGTGGTGCTGAAATACCTATTGCTCAATTGGTGACTTTAACCTTTCGTTCAGGTCCTGCCATGGTTCGCGATGAGAATGCGATGTTAGCAGGTTATGTGTTCATTGATATTAGCGGACGAGACATTGGAAGCTACGTGGAAGAGTTAAAGCAAGTGGTCAAGGCAAAAGTCACATTACCCCCGGGCTACACGCTTGCCTGGTCAGGTCAATACGAATTCATGCAACGCGTGTATGAACGACTTAAAATTTTTGTACCACTCACCTTAGCCATTATTTTTATTTTGTTTTACTTTACCTTCCGCACCATCACTGAGACATTGATGGTGATGCTAGGTGTACCCTTTGCTCTACTTGGCGGATTTTTGCTGCTCCTTCTATTAGGGTATAACATGAGTATCGCGGTCTGGGTTGGGATGATTGCACTTGCTGGAGTGGCTGCTGAAACGAGTGCGGTGATGCTCGCTTACCTTGATTCTGATTACAACGAGCAAAAAGAAAAAGGATTACTCAAAACCTTGCCGGACTTGATTCAAACGGTGCAGCAATGCGCCGTATCGCGTATTCGCCCTATGGCGATGGCAGGGCTTGCGAATATACTGGGTTTGTTACCGGTGATGTGGGCGACAGGTATTGGTGCTGATGTGATGAAACGCCTCGCGGCTCCCATGGTGGGTGGGATTTTTTCAGCACTATTGCTGACTTTAATTGTGATTCCCGTGGTTTATGTGATGTGGCGCTGGCAAGTGGATTTGAAAAAACAAGGAAGTCTAATGGAGGCAAGATGAAATTAACGTTCTTAGGGGCAACCCAAACCGTTACTGGTTCAAAATACCTTTTGACCATCGATTCTAAAAAAATTCTCATCGATTGTGGTCTTTTTCAAGGGTATAAAGAATTACGATTACGTAACTGGGCTTCATTGCCTATTGACCCGCGCGATATTGATGCTGTGATTATCACTCATGCGCATATTGACCACACCGGTTATTTGCCCCTATTAGTAAAAAATGAATTTCAAGGAAAAATCTATGCAACACCCGGCACAAAAGCATTGTGTGCTATTTTATTACCGGATAGTGGTCATCTTCAGGAAGAAGAAGCACGATTAGCCAATAAATATGGTTTCTCGAAACATAAGCCAGCGCTTCCTCTTTATACTGAAAAAGACGCGAGAACGGCATTAAAACATTTTGAAACCGTTGATTTTAATGCGCCGCACCAATTATTTAATGGATTTAGCTTCGAATTTCATCGTGCAGGACACATCGTGGGTGCCGCGATGATCAAAATAAAAACAAGCAAGTGTTCCCTTTTGTTTAGCGGGGATGTTGGTCGACCTTATGATCCGGTCATGAAGGCACCAACCCCCATTCAAGACACGGATTATCTGATCATGGAATCCACTTATGGCGACCGATTGCATGATGCAACTGATCCGTTGCCGCAAATGGGGCAAGTGATTAATACAACCATCAAACGAGGGGGTTCTGTCGTCATTCCAGCCTTTGCCGTAGGGCGTGCGCAAAGTCTTCTTTATTTTATTTATCAACTGAAACAAAAAGGAGAGGTTCACAAAGACGTTCCAGTGTTTTTAGACAGCCCAATGGCCATCAATGCGACCCATTTGCTCTGCACTTATAAAGAGGATCATCGTTTAAATGAGGAACAATGCCATGGCTTATGTAACGCAGCTACTTATATCAATACCCCTGAGGAGTCAAAAGAACTCGATCGTCATAAAATGCCTCAAATCATTATAGCCGCCAGTGGGATGGCCCAGGGTGGTCGTATTGTGCATCATTTGAAAGCCTTTGCCCCTGATCCTAAGAGCACCCTTCTTTTTACCGGCTTTCAAGCAGGAGGCACTCGTGGTGCTAGGATTGTCAATGGGGAACGTGAGGTCAAAATTCATGGTAGTATGATTCCTATACGCGCCAAGGTCGTTGTCATGAGCAGTACTTCTGCGCATGCCGATTATCAGGAACTGTTAGGTTGGCTAAAGCACTTTATTCGGCCACCCAAAAAAGTCTTTATCACTCATGGTGAACCTCACAGTGCACAATCGCTCAAAGACAAGATTGAACAGCAATTTGGTTTCACCTGCATGATTCCTTCTTACCAGCATGTGGAGGATTTGTCGTGACAAAAGAAGTGGGTCATGCCTTGCGTTTAAAATATTTAGGCATCAAGACGTATCATGAAGCCATTATTTACATGCGAGAGGATTGTCATGTGTGTCATGCAGAAGGCTTTGAAGTGCAGACACGTATTCAAGTGACCCTTGGCAAACGCTCCATTATCGCAACGCTTAATGTCGTTACCTCAGAGCTGCTTAAGCCCGGGGAAGCCAGCTTGTCACACTATGCCTGGGATTCTTTAAATGCTAAAGAAGGGGATGAAATCCAATTATCCCATCCTAAACCTCTGGAATCATTAAGTTATGTGCATACGAAGATTTATGGTAATGAACTCTCTTTTAAACAAATCAAAGCCATCGTTGATGACGTTTTAAATGGTCGTCTTTCTGATTTGCAAATTTCTGCTTTTTTAGCGGCCAGTGCCGCAGAACGTTTAAGCAATACTGAAATCATGAAACTTACAAAAGCCATGATTGACAGTGGCGATCGCTTATCCTGGTCATCTCCTTTGATTGTAGACAAGCATTGTGTTGGTGGTTTGCCAGGAAATCGCACCACCCTTGTTGTGGTTCCCATTGTAGCTGCTTTTGGCTTGATTATCCCAAAAACTTCCTCTCGGGCAATTACTTCTCCAGCAGGTACTGCAGATACAATGGAAACTTTAGCACCGGTGTCACTGAGCCCAAAGGCTATGTGTCACGTGGTTGAAAAGGAAAACGGTTGTATCGTTTGGGGAGGTGCTGTGAGCTTAAGCCCTGCCGATGATGTGCTTATTCGGGTGGAGCGTGCTCTTGAGTTAGATAGTGAAGGTCAATTGGTCGCCTCAATCCTTTCTAAAAAAATTGCCACAGGAGCAACCCATGCCGTTATTGATATTCCAGTGGGACCTACCGCAAAAGTCAGAAATAAGTCCAGGGCTTTACTTCTTAAGCAATCCCTTGAAGAAGTAGGAAAACAGTTAGGCCTTGTGGTCCATACCCTAATTACTGATGGCGCACAACCGATAGGAAATGGTATTGGCCCTTCCCTGGAAGCACGCGATGTGTTGGCGGTATTACAAGGATTGCCTCATGCCCCAAAGGATTTGCGCGAAAAATCATTAACTCTTGCAGGAGCAGTACTGGAATTTTCATCAACAGTACAACCTGGCTTAGGTCAATCGATAGCCAAACAATTATTAGATAGCGGAGAGGCGTTTAAAAAATTTCAGGCGATTTGTGAGGCACAAGGAGGCATGCGGGAATTGACGGCGGCACGTTTTACTCACCCTATTGGTGCTGAGAAAGCAGGTAAAGTATCTCTCATTGACAATCGAATTCTCGCAAAAATTGCCAAGCTTGCAGGGGCCCCTAAGTCTAAATCAGCAGGGGTTGATTTGCATGTTCATATTGGCGACCAAGTTGAAAAAGGACAGCCTTTGTTCACCATCCATTCAGAGTCTTCAGGAGAGATGACTTATGCTCGCGATTTTATTCGCGATAAACAAAATACCATTGTTCTGGGAGAGAAGCCTTGAAGCCCATTTTATTTTCATTATTTGATGCTTCAGAAATCAGTAGACGTTTAAAAGAAGCGCTTCAAGTGGAGGTGGGTGATGTCACGTTGCATCGTTTTCCAGATACAGAGTGGTACGTAAAAATTAATTCGGAAGTTAAAAATCGCAGCCTCATTGTAGTGGATAGCTTAAACCGACCCGATGGAAAAATACTGCCTTTGCTGTTTTTTGCTAAAACAGCTAAAGAATTAGGAGCTAAAAAAATCGGCTTGATTGCCCCTTATCTTCCGTATTTACGTCAAGATATACGTTTTCATCAGGGTGAAGGGATTACGTCGCGTTATTTTGCTGAATTACTCTCCACTTCATTTGATTGGCTCATGACGATTGATCCCCATTTGCACCGTTATAACTCTTTAGATGAAGTCTACTCCATTCCTACTTTTGTCTTGCATGCTACTTTAAATATATCGAGATGGATTACAAGCCACATTAATACGCCAGTGCTTATTGGGCCTGATATGGAAAGTGAGCAGTGGGTTGCTGACATTGCAGAAAAAGGGCATTTCCCCTATGTGATTTTGGAAAAAATGAGACGAGGTGATAAAGAGGTGGTGATTTCCGTGCCTACTGTCCCCACGCTTCAATCCTCTACGCCGGTACTCGTCGATGACATTATTTCCACAGCCAGAACCATGATAGTAACGGTGAAGCATTTGCAAGATTTAGGAGTTAAGTCAGTGACTTGCATTGGTGTGCATGCGCTTTTTGCAGAAGATGCCTATTCCCTATTATCAGAAATGGAAGGCACGCAAATCATTACTTGTAATACGGTAAGTCATATAACCAATACCATTGATGTGAGTGATTTGATTGTGGAGGAGTTAGTAAAAAACAAACTAGCAAAGGCTTTAAAAGGATAAGTAAGACGATTACATTTATTATTTACAAGGAGTGTTACATGTCAATTTTTAAAACAATGAGGGTGTTTATTGTTTTTGTTGGACTAATCGGGGCAGCGTTCTTTTTAAGTGCCTGTGATGGTGCCATGAAGCATGGCTCGCAAGAGACTGAGGTCGATGGAGGCTATGGTGGACACAGTGCGGGTGGCCATGGCGGTGGGCATTGAAACATGTTCTCTGCTTAAGTGAAACTACTAATACGAATAGGTGATCAATGAAACACGACCATCATCAACAAAAGCATACAAACACTGGAAAAAAGGACGCTTGTTGTCATCAGGAACATAGGGTACAGAAGTCACGCGATGCTTCCTCCAAAACAGAGGGTGCAATCATCTATACTTGCCCCATGCATCCTGAAGTACGTCAGACTAATCCCGGGATTTGCCCTCTTTGTGGTATGGCCTTAGAGCCGGAAACAGTGACCGCCGAAAGTGAAATAAATCCTGAATACCTTGATATGAGGCGCCGATTTTGGATGGCAGTGATTCTTACTTTACCTGTTGTGGTATTGGAGATGGGCGGACATTTGTTGAAAAACATTATATCTGCCGGTGTTTCAAACTGGATTCAACTGCTATTTGCTACACCTGTTGTGTTATGGTGTGGCTGGCCATTTTTTCAGCGTGGCTGGCAAACTCTTAAAACACGTCAATTGAATATGTTTACTCTAATAGCTATGGGTATTGGGGTAGCATGGGTTTATAGTGTGGTGGCAGTACTGCTGCCTGGGGTATTCCCTATAGCTTTTCGAAGTCAAGAAGGGGTGGTCGCTGTGTATTTTGAAGCGGCAGCTGTCATTACTACCCTTGTCTTATTAGGACAAGTGCTGGAATTAAAAGCAAGAGAGCAGACAGGCAGTGCTATCCGTGCTTTATTGAAGTTAGCACCTGACAGTGCACATCGTATTAAGAATGATGGAAGTGAGGAGGAAGTATCACTGGATAGGATTAATATCGGTGATTTATTGCGCGTTCGCCCTGGTGAAAAAATACCGGTAGATGGTGAAGTACAAGAAGGACGAAGCTTTGTAGATGAATCCATGGTGACTGGGGAGCCTATTCCGGTTACTAAAGAAGCAGGTGCTAAAGTTATTGGTGCGACGATTAACCAAACGGGTAGTTTTGTTATGAAAGCACTTCACGTTGGTAGTGATACCATGCTTTCACGTATTGTTCAGATGGTGAGCGATGCTCAACGAAGCCGCGCATCTATTCAACGTTTAGCAGATACTGTATCTGGATGGTTTGTGCCTGCTGTGATTTTAATTGCAATGCTATCTTTTATTTTGTGGGCATTGTTGGGGCCACAACCATCACTTAGCTATGGCTTAATTGCTGCTGTATCTGTATTAATCATCGCTTGTCCCTGTGCCTTAGGCTTGGCAACTCCGATGTCTATTATGGTAGGAGTAGGGAAAGGTGCTCAGAGTGGTGTATTGATTAAAAACGCTGAGGCGCTTGAACGAATGGAAAAGGTGAACACGCTTGTTGTAGATAAAACAGGAACCCTCACTGAAGGGCACCCCAAATTGACGCAGATTGTAACTGATCAAGGCTTAAATGAGGAAGAGGCATTAGTGCTAGCAGCATCGCTTGAACATCAAAGCGAACATCCGCTTGCCCAAGCCATCGTGAGTGCTGCAAAGGAAAAACAGTTGGCTCTTGAACCAGTTCAAGATTTTGACGCCCCAACTGGGAAAGGAGTAGTGGGTAAAGTAAATGGTCATCGTGTTGCCATTGGTAATATCAAATTAATGCAAGAGCATGGGAACGATAATGCTTCTCTTTTTGAAAAGGCAGATGAATTTCGTGGCAAAGGTGCCTCTGTGATGTTTATGGCAATCAATGATAAAACGGTAGCTCTTTTGGTGGTAGAGGATCCAATTAAATCAACTACTCCTGAAACTATCCGATCTCTTCAACAAAGCGGCATTGAAATTTATATGCTGACAGGGGATAGTAAAAAAACAGCAGAAGCTGTGGCAGGTACACTTGGCATAAAAAAGGTAGTGGCTGAAATCATGCCCGAGGATAAAAGCCGTATTATAAGTGAATTAAAAGAGAAAGGACTCACCGTGGCAATGGCAGGAGATGGGGTAAATGACGCACCGGCACTGGCACGAGCTGATATTGGTATTGCCATGGGAACAGGGACTGATGTGGCTATTGAGAGTGCTGGTATTACCTTATTGCATGGTGATTTGCGTGGTATCGCCAAGGCTCGCCGTTTGTCAGAAGAGACTATGAGTAATATACGCCAAAATCTTTTCTTCGCTTTTATTTATAACATATTGGGTGTCCCTTTGGCTGCGGGAATCTTGTATCCATTCACAGGATTACTATTAAGTCCAATCATCGCCGCACTGGCTATGGCGCTTTCTTCTGTTTCAGTTATTATCAATGCGCTGAGGCTGCGGCGGATAACACTGTGAAGAATGTAATTTCGAGTGATAGGTCATCTTTGATTCGAGGCAATAGTATCCTTTCTATTATTGCGGCCGAAGTGTTTCATGACATAGTGGTAGAAATAGCTTATTTCCCAAATCAGCAAGGAGGACACAGGCAATGATCGAAATCATCCCTAATTGGCATCCTATTTTTGTCCATTTTACAGTGGCCTTATTCACTATTTCGACTCTATTGTATGCCTTAGTCTATTTGGCGTCTTATACCCGCTGGAAAACACATCTTTTTGTTGTCGAATTTGAAATAGTGGCTCGTTGGTGTTTGTGGCTAGGGGCACTGAGTACTCTAACTACTGTAGCAGCCGGGTTTTATGCCTATTATACGGTGAAGCATGATGAGGTCATGCATGCAGCGAAAGTGATTCATCGAAACTGGGCTCTCGTCACAGCAAGCACTATCCTATTAATGGCTTGCTGGTCTGTTTT
>NZ_LNYU01000032.1:45247-265161 GCF_001468135.1 Legionella santicrucis
TATAGTAAAACCCAAAAACCAACCCTGGCTTTCTTGATTGCTTTGTTCATTGTCCAAGCACTGTTGTTAACAACGGCCTGGCATGGAGGAGAGTTAGTCTATCGCTATGGTTATGGTGTTCTTGTACCTACCCAAGCACAAAAAGCAGTACTTCAACATTAAATTTTTATAGAAGGATAGTAACATGTTAAAAAAGGACTTCCATCATGTACTAAGGAACTATTTTCTTATTTTTTTCCTTTTGGTGTTCAGTCCTTTTGCTTTGTTTGCCCAACATGAACAGCATGGTGCGGCGACCCCAACAGAGACTTCTTCCAAGACGACACTATCTCAATCCAAACCTACGGGGAAAAAAACGGAACAACAACCGGCTAAAAAGAAACCTGCCAGGGCAATAAAACCCCTGTCCCTTCCACGTGGCCCAGCGCGTACGATTAATTTGGTAGTGGCTTATAAAACCGTATACTTTGCTGGTAAACCTCGACGTGCCATTGCCGTCAATGGTCGAATCCCTGCCCCTACCCTACATTTCAAGGAAGGTGAGCAGGTCACCATTAATGTGTACAACCATTTGGATAAGGAAACCTCCATTCATTGGCATGGTTTACTTGTCCCCTGGCAAATGGATGGTGTCGAGGACGTCAGTCAGAAAGCCATTCCACCAGGAGGTGTGTTCCATTATCGATTTACTCTTTATCAAAGAGGAACCTATTGGTACCATGCCCATGCCAAGGCTCAAGAGCAAGAGGGTTTGTACGGCGCCTTTCTTATTGACCCACCGAGCCCCCCAGCCTACAAATACAGCAAAGATCATGTGGTGGTATTATCCGATTGGAGCAACACCCCTGCCGATAACGTGTTTGCTAATTTAAAAAAAGATGGGGATTACTATAGCCCTCGATTCCCATTGCAGCCCTCGCTCATGAAATTTCTGCATGACTATCGCAAAGCACCAGCTAAAGAACGTAAAGAATTAATCGCTGATTACAAAATGATGCAGCAAATGCGCATGAGTATTTATGATTTAAGCGACATTGCTTATGATGCGTATTTACTCAATGGTCAGCCTAAATCATCCCCCTGGACGGCACCTGTTCGAGTTGGGGACACCGTAAGGTTACGGTTCATTGGTGCTGGTGCCAGTACTATCTATCGCGTTAAAATTCCTGATGCCAAAATGGAAATGGTGCACAGCCAAGGAAATGATGTGCGCCCTTATCTCATCGATGATTTTTGGATTGCACCTGGGGAAACCTATGATGTCTTGGTTAAAATTCAAAAAAACAGGCCTTACATTATTTATGCTGAATCCATTGATACGCTGGGCAAAGTCTATGG
The DNA here is from genome assembly GCF_001468135.1 of Legionella santicrucis. Classification (GTDB taxonomy): domain Bacteria; phylum Pseudomonadota; class Gammaproteobacteria; order Legionellales; family Legionellaceae; genus Legionella; species Legionella santicrucis. The sequence goes on from NZ_LNYU01000032.1 coordinate 46,586, forward strand.
CGCCTTAGTGACTAAGCCCAGACAACCCGTTGATTATCAGCACATTGTACCCTTTCCAGAGCCTCTTCCTGTCACAAGAGAGATGATGGCCAACATGATGAAGTCAGGGATGAATCATGGCTCGATGGCAAAAAACAATCATTCCATGAGTAATAAGCGGGGTATGGCAATGAAACAACCTATGGCCATGCCTTCCCATTCCAAAACGATGAGTTCGCAAGGTAATCAACACAACATGCCAGCAATGACTTCTCAAAATAGTCCGGGTAATACCAAGCACTCTAATCACTCCATGTCCTCTATGAAACAAGACCAAGGGATGTCGGGGATGAATCATGCTTCCATACTTAAAAATAAAATGTCGACAGCCCCCTCTTCTTCAATGAACGAGTCCACTTCAGCCTCCAGACCAATGAAACCAAAAGGCATGCCTCCCATGAGTTCTATGTCAACGGGTTCGATGGGGAGCCAGTCTACCACGCAGACGAAACACGCTACGATGTCGGGTGATGGAGGCATGCAAGACGATACGATGAACAATGGGATGTCCATGGATAATGGCATGACCATGCCCATCGAACCAACCATTATAGGGGATACGATTTCAGCGCCCAATTCCATAAGCGCTAAAACCCTAGGAACAAAATACCAACAATTAACCGCAGCGGTTCCTACCAACAATCCGGATATACCCGTCGATGGGATCATCCGCATGGAATTGTTTGGTTATATGGACAGGTATATTTGGATGATTAATGGCTTGCCGGAATACAAAGCAAAACCGATTGTCATTGAACCTGGAAAACGCTATCGTATTATCTTTACCAACAACTCCATGATGCGCCATCCCATGCACATTCATGGCCATTGGTTTATTTTACGCAATGGTCATGGCGTTTATGATCCCTTGTTGCATACCATTGAAGTCGATCCCGGTGCTACTGCGGTGGCTGATTTTGATACGGAGGCCAGCGGCCAATGGTTTTTCCATTGTCATCATCTGTTTCACATGACATCGGGTATGGCGCGGGTATTCCAATATGAAACCATTATCGACGTGGTGAACGGAAAAGCCAAGCCTGAAACGGAAATTGCGCCAACACCCTATATCAATCGACCGATTGTCCGAGTCGATGAGGTGATGCCTATTGATAAGGCCCTTATTACTCACCCCGCAGGACATCATCAAGGGTTCTATCGGGCCAATTTTCTTGAGGTGAATGCCGATCCTTTTCATAACGCTCAAGAAATGACGTTTCGAGGGTATTATGGGACTGATTACCAAAAACTCCAGCTGTATACTGAGGATGCTGAAATTTATCAAGGAATTGTTGAAAATGCGGACATCGATGTTTTTTATTGGCATTTGATTAGTCAATTCTGGGCCATTAAAGGCGGGGTCAATTATTTTTATCGCCCTGGAGGACCTTATTGGCAACCCGGTATTGGCATCGAAGGGTTGATGCCTTATTACATTGACACCAACATTAGAACTTATTATCGTGATGGCAGTGTTAAGTTTGACATTCAGTTATCGCGGGCTACCCAGCTTACCAATAACTTCTTCTTCCTAACGGGGATCCGCAGTATTCTCGCCACTCATACCGTGGTCGAAAATGAGATTGGTTCTGGCTTAAATCAAATGCGTTATATCATTAGACCTTATTATCGCGTTATGCCTGGTTTAAATGTCTTTACTGAATTTGAGTATGACAAAGATTATGGTGCCTACAAGAGGATTCTTACTGATTTAGGAGAATCGACCACTCAGACGACGGTGTCTTTCGGTGTTGCCGTGATATTTTAAATAGAAAGCCTTTCAACAGAATGAAAGGCTTAATTTTTTTCATGCTCCAATCATGTTGAGGTTCTTGATAATAACTCTCATAACAAGGAATGATTAGGATGGATACGGAGGTCTTAAAACCCTTAGTCGAAGAATGTGTAGAAGAAGAAAAAGAAACCGCATTATGGCGGCCACAAAAGAAAGAGTTTCATGAAAAGAACGAACCAAACCGTGTCTTGGACTGGGATGATGAGTTCGATGCGATCCGTTCCATCAATTAGTGTAGTCATTAATAAAGCGAGTCCATATCTTTGATAAACGCGTTCTAATCGTATGATTCATAGGTTATAAAAAGGCCCGTGGTGGTGGGGTTATTTAATTTGACCTAAGTGAGTCGGATTGGTTCATAACAGGACATCCTGCTTTATGAAGATTCCTTCTATTGCAAGCCCAGAAGGCAAGGTATAAGCTTTCTATTTGGTGTGATGAGCCTAATTAAAAAAATGGATAACATTTCGGTTGCTGTTAAGGATAATGAACAATTAATCGGCCATATTGTCGAAGTCAATGGGCCTGTTGTCACCATACGGTGCGATAGGTTGCCGCCCTTGCACCAGTCGCTTAATACCTATTCCGATACGGACCGATATATTCTAGAAGTGTTTCAGCATCTTGATCAACATCATGTGAAGGCATTGACCCTTCATCGGGCCACTGGGTTGCAGCGGGGATTCGCCGTGTATGACCAAGGCAACTCACTGCACATTCCAGTCTCTCCCCATTGCCTGGGCCGACTTTTAAATATTTTTGGCGAACCGCTTGATGGGGGTTTGCCGCTACACACTGAGGAATATCGCGATATTTTAGCAAGTCCTGCGCCCATTGAAATGAAGACAGCCCAGGCGACTGTTCTTGAGACGGGAATCAAGGTGATTGATTTGCTTTGCCCCTTCGTCAGGGGCAGTAAGATAGGATTGTTTGGTGGTGCGGGCGTAGGAAAGACCATACTGCTGATGGAATTGATGCATGCCATTATTCAATGGCATCAGGGCATTTCAGTTTTTGCAGGGGTTGGGGAACGCATACGAGAAGGCCATGAGTTGTGGTATGAAATGAACGCAGCAGGTGTGATGGAAAAAACCTTGATGGTCTTTGGTCAAATGGATGAGCCGCCTGGAGTTCGTTTTCGAGCAGGGTTATCGGCATTAACGTATGCGGAGTATTTGCGAGACACCGTGGCACGCGACGTACTGTTTCTAGTCGATAATATTTATCGGTTTGTACAAGCCGGCAGTGAAATTTCAGGCCTTTTAGGCAGGATGCCTGCTAATGTCGGTTATCAGCCTACGTTAATGACAGAGATAGCAGAACTCCAAGAACGCATTACGTCAACGGCTCAAGGTGCTGTGACTTCAGTGCAAGCGGTTTATGTTCCCGCGGATGATATGAGTGATCCCGCAGTGACTGGAATTATTACCCATTTGGATTCCATTGTGGTGCTCTCTCGAGCCCAAGCGGGCAAAGGCATTTATCCCGCAGTGGATGCTTTGGCGTCTAAAAGTAAATTTATGGATAAAATCGTGCTGGGGGAACGCCATTATTCGATTGCAGAAGCGGTACGAGAGCATTTAGCACGTTATGATGAATTAGAGGACATTATCTCCATGATGGGGATTGAAGAGCTTTCCTCTAAAGACCGTGCTATGGTATTAAGAGCACGCAAACTGCAACGCTATCTTACCCAGCCTTTTCATGTGACGAAACAACAAACGGCCATGGAAGGACAGTCGGTGTCATTAGCAGAGACATTAGCCGATTGCGAGGCGTTCATCAATGGTGATTTCGATGAATTATCTGAGGATGAGTGCTATATGATAGGCACCATGAAAAGGAGCTAAAACTAAAAATGGCGTGTTTCGATTTATACTTACAGAGTTCGACACAATGTGAAAAAATGTCTCATGTCGTTAGTTTTGTTGGTGAAGATGCTTCAGGCCTGTTTGGTATTTTAGCCCAGCATACCCAAATGATGACGTGCTTACATTTCGGTTTGGCATGGTTTCGTTACGATAATAATGAGACGGAATATTTGGCTTTGCCAGGAGCAATCCTCTATTTTAAAGACAATCAATTGTTTCTCGCTACGCGACATTATGTTCGCCACAAAGAGTATCAAGCCATACAGCATATCTTAGAGAACGAATTAAAGAGTGAAGCAGACCATCTTATCAGTATCAACGACAGTTTACATCGTTTGGATGAAGAGATGTTACAGCGTCTATGGAATTTAAAACGGCAGAATGCTTATGAAATTTAAAGATCCAAAAAAAGATCTGGCACAACACGTTAAATTGGACGTGAGCAAAATCAACAAAGCAAAAAGGGAAAAATCCACTGTGCTAGCACAAACGATTTATTTAGGCACCTTGGGATTTGTATTTATTTTGCCTATTATTGCAGGGGCCTACCTAGGGGTTTGGTTAGACAGCAAACTGAAGGGTTTTTCTATTAGCTGGACAATCAACTTAATTATTATTGGGGTTATCGTTGGTGCGGTGAATGTGTACCTCCTGATTAAGGAATAGCCATGGGGGAAGAAGGGATTTTAAACGCACTATCCTTTTCGCTAGGCTCAGTGGTCATCACACAAAGTGTGTTAACCACCTGGCTCATTATGATGGCTTTGCTCCTTTTTTTATGGCTTTCATCGCGACACTTATCGCTTCTTCCGGGGAATTGCCAAGTTGTTTTAGAGGGTATTGTGGTCGCAATGCAGGATACGATGAACGAAGTGCTGCCTTTGACCTATGTTGCTTTGGTCTTTCCTTTTATTGCCACGTTATGGATTTTTATCCTTATTTCCAATTTAATTGGCATTATTCCAGGATTCTATTCGCCTACAGCCGATCTATCAGTCACAGCGTCTCTAGCGATAGTGACTTTTTTTTCCGTGCATTGGTTTGGAGTTCGCGCCGAGGGGTGGAAAGCCTACTTAAAGCATTACTTGAAGCCCACGCCCTTTTTATTACCGTTTCACTTAATTAGCGAATTATCGAGAACATTGGCTTTGGCTATCCGCTTGTTTGGTAACGTCATGAGTCTTCAGTTAACGGCACTTATTGTTCTGATGATTGCTGGATTCTTAGCACCGATACCCATTCTCATGCTTCATATTATTGAAGCAGTGATACAAGCTTATATCTTTGGTATGCTGGCTTTAATCTATATTGCCGGGGGTATTCAATCCCACGAGTTGAAGAAACAAGGAGAGTGGTCATGAACAGTATCAGCTGGTTTAGTTTAGCATCAACAGTGATTGCCGCATTGGTGATTGCTATTGGGACTATAGGTCCTGCGATCGCCATGGGGCGTGCCATAAGTCATGCTCTTGATGCGTTAGCAAGGCAGCCAGAGGCTGAAAAATCAATTACCAGAACCTTATTTATCGGCTTAGCCATGATTGAATCATTGGCTATTTATTGCTTGGTGATTGTTTTGATTATTTTATTTAGAAATCCATTATTGTCTTATCTCGTTTCTCAATAAGGACTAAAAATGGAGCTATCGTGGTCAACCTTTTTATTGGAACTCATTAATTTTCTTGTTTTGATTTGGATTTTAAACTATTTTTTTTATGCCCCAATCCAGCAAACCATTGCAAAGCGCAGGCACATGGTCCAAGAACAATTAGAAAACGCGGAACAACGTCACAATGAAGCCCAGCAGTTACAAATAAAATATGAACATCGTCTCGCGGATTGGCAACAAGAGAAAAATACGTTGCAAAAGGAATTCCAACAAGCGATGGAACGATGGAAGTCGGAGGAAACGCTCCATTTTGAAAAAAAGTTAAATAAAGAACAAGAACAATTAAATGCACGTGAAATGAAAAAGGCCAAAGAATATATTGAAAAAAATGCCAAAGAAGCGCTGTTACTGGCCGGAAAATTTACAGAAAAATTGTTAATCCAGTTTGCTGATGAGCACCTTGAACAGAAAATCATTGAAAAAACAATCGAAGACCTTAATCGTTATCCAGAAAAACCATGGCAATTAATGGAGGATGTTTCTGAACAGGATACTCTTGTTGTCCAAAGTGCTTATGCAATCAATAAAAGTCAACAACGCCGCCTAGGTCAGGCCATTGAAAAAATAATGTGTAAAAAACCAACTATAGAATGGGTTGAAAACCCAGCGCTTCTGGCCGGGTTAACACTTCAAATGGGCTCAATCCTTCTACAAGCGAATCTTCGCGATGAATTAAAATTCTTTACCGAGACGAACAATGAACTTACCCGACAACCACTCCATTCTTGAGCATCAACGGCAACGAATTGAGAACTATCACTTTGAAGTAAGGCGTTCTGAAGTGGGGCATGTTGTCTCAGTGGGCGATGGAATTATCTGGATCGCAGGGCTGCCAACAGCAGCTATTGATGAAATTCTTATTTCAGTCGATGGCTGTTGTATCGCTATGGTTTTTCATCTCACCGAACGCCTTGTAGGCGCCATCATGTTGTTGCAAACTAAAAAATTAAAATCCGGGATGCCTATGTTTCATCTGAAGCGTTCATTAAGTATTCCTGTAGGGGATTCGCTTTTGGGGCGAGTGGTTGATCCTTTAGGGCATCCATTAGATGAAGAGGAACCACCACCCTGTGATGAACAAGGATTACTTGACATTTTATCGATCCCTATTATTCACCGTGATTTTGTGACGCGCCCTTTTTATACCGGTAATAAAATGATTGATAATGTCATTCCTCTTGGAAAAGGACAGCGGGAACTCATTATAGGTGATAATGGGTTGGGCAAAAGCGCCTTGGCTATTGATATTGTGATCAATCAAAAAGATAAAAACGTGCGTTGTGTCTATGTGTTAATTGGCCAAAAACGTTCTACGGTTGCCAATACCATCCAATTGCTAAAAGAAACTCAGGCGTTGGAATACACCACGGTGGTTGTGGCACTGGCCACCTCATTACCCGGATTGCTTTATCTCGCCCCTTTCGCAGGATGTGCTGTTGCGGAGCATTGGATGAAGCAAGGCTTTGATACGTTGGTCGTGTACGATGATTTGAGTGCTCATGCCAACTGTTACCGTGAACTGTCGCTTTTACTGCGCAGGCCTCCTGGGCGTGAAGCTTTTCCTGCGGATATCTTCTATTTACATGCTCGCTTATTAGAGCGCTCAACGTGCCTGTCTCCTGAAATGGGAGGGGGCAGTATGACCGCACTTCCTATTATAGAAACAAAACAAGGGGAAATTGCGACCTATATCCCCACAAATCTGATTTCAATCACCGATGGGCAACTCTTTTTTGATGAACATTTATTCTCAGCAGGATTTCTACCGGCAATTGATATCACCAAATCCGTTTCTCGCGTAGGCGGTAAAGCCCAACACCCCAACATAAAAAAAGAGGCGGGTCGAATGAAGTTGGATTACATGCAATTTCTTGACTTGGAACTGTTTACGCGTTTTGGGGCTAAGCTCGATATTAAAATGCAACAACACATTCAAAATGGACGACTGTTAAGAGAAGTATTTAAACAAGAGCGTCTTTCGCCCTTGCCAATTGAATTCCAACTCGCCTGGTTGATTGCCTACAATGAGGGACTCTTTGCCCACTTAAGTTTAGATGACATCCCCAAGGTTCTAAAAAAAATAGAGCAAGAAGTCAAAAAAAGCAGCTTGTCACTGGCCAGTTCTCGCGAGGAATGGAGCAATGCAGTCAAAGGCTGGTTAAATGGGTAGTACCATGCCTGTTTCTCAGGCGCATTGAATTTTAGGAAGAAATTTATGACCAAGCGTAGTCAACTAAACGATCATTTTACGGCCTTAGACGACATTGGTAATATCATGACCGCCATGAAAACTCTTTGTTCTATTGAGCTCAATAAAATCACCAAATTTCTTCCTATGCAGGAACAAGTCATGCAAACCATTAGAGACGCAGGGCGTGATTTTTTTAGTGCTTACCCCATTTCCCCCATGAATACACCAAATGGTAATTCTTCCCTTTATATTCTTATTGGTTCTGAACGAGGTTTTTGTGGTGGTTTTAATGATAGCGTGCTTCACTGGATAGCGGAGAGGGAACAACAAGACCCTGAATTTTTGCCAGTATTCCTTGTCGTAGGGCGTAAATTGGCTTTGAAAATGGCAAACGATTCGCGTGTCATCAAAGCATTAGATGGCGCTAATGCTCTCCAAGAAATTCCTGCGGTGATTTTACATCTGTTGCAGTCTCTTGAGGAAGTAGTATCACAACAGCGTATGGAATGGCACTCTTGGCAGTGGGAGATCCTGTTCAATGAGGAGGAAAAAAATCAAATTGAGGTAAAAACAGTGCGTCCATTCCAAGAGTTTTTTTTAACCAATGACAAGCCATGTTCCGTTCCACCGATTCTCAATTTATCCCATGAGCAATTTTTATCTGAGTTTGCTGAACAGTATTTATTTTCAATGTGTTATTCCATTTTTTATAAATCATTTTATGGTGAAAACCACCAAAGGCTGTTTCATTTGAATCATGCCTTGGATAGCTTAGAGAATAAACGAAGCGCATTAAAAAAATATCTTAATATACTGCGTCAAGAAGAAATTACTGAAGAAATTCAGAACATCATCCGATGTGCGGAAGCGATTATTGGCAATGACATGAAGGAACACCACTTGGACATTGAGTGAGGACCTATCTCTTGCGCCCTCTTTGGTTTCGAAAGGGGGATGATTGGCGAGGACACCCCTTGTAAAATAGTACTAATATCAATAGCATAATATAGGCATAGCTCGGAAATATTACTTTATCGTGGAAAAGAATGATTCGATATCACAACACCAATAAGACAATTCGCCAATGGCAGCCCCTATTGAAAGTGCTGTTGGTTTTGATTTTAATGGGCGCCACCGCATCATCCTATGCCCAGGCATCCGATGAGCATGCCAGTCATCATCAAAGCAGCCAGGGTAATCTCAGTGTCATTCCGAGTGTAACTGGACAAACTCCTGGTAAAGACATGATGGGTGCTATGGGTGAGATGATGAAGCAAATGGGCATGCCGAAACGAAAAGCGCTGTATCCCTCGTTGATGAGTCTGCCCGATATCCCACTGGAAAGGCGCAGTGAAATACAACAATTGGCACAAGAACGGATGCAATCGGGCCTGTCTTTGATGGCGAAAGGGATTGATACGCTTCTTAAAGCATCGGCTAAGACGAATTTTTCTCAGATGCAGGATGCAGTCGCTTCGATACGTGAAGGTCTTTCACAGTATGATAGTGGATTGGCTGCATCTCGTGCGCTTGCCGAGGGAAAGGTGCCACGCCAAGTGGCCTTATTATGGTTCAAACAGGAAATGAATTTACTCCCCACGGCACCTGCCACCCATACACTTTTAGGTGGCCCGCTGTTTCATTTGACGATTATCACGCTGTTTCTTGTCTTCTTTATCCTAATGATTTGGATGTATTTTTTTAAAATGCGAAGGGCATCGGCATTACTTGAGAGTTTGACCAGCAAAGGAGATGTCCTTTCTCCAAGTATTTCAGCCACGAGCTCAATGAGTCCTCCTCCTGCAGCCGCTTCGGAAGTCATTAAAGAGACTCATCAGTCCTCTGGGGAATTAGCAACACCTGCGAAACCACCAAAGTTCCCGGTCATGCGCACGCTAACAATCCCCCTTGATCAGTGGGAGGGGCAATTGCGTGTGTGCCGTATCTTTGATGAAACACCGGGGGTAAAAACCTTTTTGCTCGCATCATTAAAAGAAGTGGCATTGCCTTTTACCTATTTCCCTGGTCAATTCATCACCATCACAGCTACCATTAATGGCACACGGGTGAAGCGAAGCTATACTATCGCCTCAACGCCTACCCAACTTCACTATTGTGCCATCACAGTGAAACGCGAAGAACAAGGTTTGTTCTCACGTTATTTGCATGATGAGGTTAAAGAAGGCGATGTGCTTGAGGTGATGGGGCCCAATGGAAAATTTACTTTTACCGGAGAAGAAGCATCGAGCATTGTCCTTATTTGTGGCGGGGTGGGAATTACCCCAATGATGGGCATTATTCGTTATTTAACGGATATAGGATGGCACGGTGATATTTATTTACTGTACTGCTGCAGAACAACCAGCGATTTTATCTTTCGTGACGAATTAGAGCGGCTGCAAAAAAGGTACCCTAACCTCAATGTCTTTGCCACCATGTTACGCGCATCAGGAACGGTGTGGATGGGTTTAAAGGGCGAGTTCACAACCAGCATCATTTCCTATCTGGTGCCGGATGTCGCCAAGCGTCGCATCCATGTATGTGGTCCTCCGGGCATGATGAATGCGGTGCTGAATAGTTTAAAGGAGCTTAGTGTATCTGAAAAACAGATATATACCGAAGCGTTTGGTACGGCCATGAAGCCACCATTGACCCCGCAACAAATGGAGGCTATTGCACCAGAAAATAAGGCAGTTGTTTTATTTACGCGTTCTCATAAAACAGCCCCAATCTTACCCAACTACACGCTTCTTGAAATCGCCGAGGCCAATGGTGTTTCTATTGATAACTCGTGTCGCACAGGCCAGTGTGGGCTGTGTAAAGTGAAATTACTCACAGGCAAGGTATCCATGGATTGTGATGATGCGCTTTCAGAGGAAGAAAAGCAGCACGGTTTTATCCTGGCATGCCAGGCCAAAACCGATGAGAATATTGAGGTTGATGTGTGATGAATGCACCAGGACGCATGATGGCACTCGGATTGATTCTGCTCATGATGATGACATGGCTGGGATTTACGGTGCATGTGTCTCCTCGTTTTGCAGGAAGCTTGTGGGGTGGCGTCATTGGCATTAGTGGTTCCGTGTTAATGCTCGTGCCCTTATTTTACCTTTTTATTAAACGTATCCCTATTTTAAAACATTGGGTCACCCAGTATGTTTCCATGAACACCTTACTTTCCTGGCATATCTATGCAGGCATTATTGGCCCCATTTTAGTACTGATTCATACCGGACATAAATTTCAAAGTGTGCTGGGTATTGCCCTGACCGGGATGACCTTAATTGTCACGATAAGTGGTTTTGTGGGGCGCTACCTCTTGAGTTTTATAGCCGATGAAGTTCGTGAGAAAAAAGAACTCCTTTCAGGCCTTCAGAATCAGTATCAAAGGGTAGCTCAGGAAATGCAAACGAACCCTGATTTAAAGAAAACCCTAACACGCTTTCATTATATGAGAGCGCGTTTCGCATCTTGGCTATTTAATGAGAACGTATTAACTGGCGAAAACACAGCCCCAGCAAGTCTACGTGCCTTACGTTTGGTTGAAGCCATTGCGGAGCTGGAATACGCCATTCAATTTCATGAACAATTCAAACGCGCCTTTCGGACATGGTTGAAGCTGCATATTGTGATTGCCCTTGTGTTGTATGGTTTGCTTGCCTTGCATGTCTGGTCTGGAATTTACTTTGGGCTAAGGTGGTTTCAATGAAATTGAGTGGAGCCCTATTTGCTGCCCTTGCTGTTTTAATTTCACTGTTTGTTGCAGCCTATTATGCGCCCAGCCATGAACAAGGAGGGCCTACGAATTGGTTTAATCCTGTTGAATGGCAAAGAATGGCAAGACCCGGAACATTATCTAAAGCGCATTCCTTTCTCAGTCACAATTGCAATGCCTGCCATACGCCTGTCAGAGGAGTGGAAGCCGTAAACTGCATCACCTGCCATGCGAATGATGTTGCTCTTTTACAAAGACAACCCACCTCATTTCATGCCGACATTGGAAGTTGCGTTGAATGTCATTCGGAACATCAAGGCCAAAATAGACGTCCCACCCAAATGGATCATAATGCGTTTGTTGCAATTGAGCTAAAGCAACTTAAAAAAAATGCAGTCAAAAATGAAGAGCAACGATTGATTTTTGAGCAAGTTCAGCACTACTTGGAAATGAATGAATCTCCAAAACAATCACCGCTCATCAATCCGCACGTATCCCCTGCCGAGCGCACCCTGCAATGTACCACGTGTCATCAAAATGAAGACAAACACTTTACTTTATTTGGCAACAATTGTTCTGCCTGCCATGAAACGTCAGATTGGAACATCCCAGAATTCATTCATCCATCCCCTAGGTCAAAGGATTGCTCCCAATGTCATCAAGCGCCACCCAGTCATTACATGGAGCATTTTCGCATGATATCAAGGAAGGTAGCGAGAAAGGAACATGCACAGGTGGATCAATGTTTTATGTGCCATCAAACGACTGCCTGGACGGACATAAAAGGGATTGGATTTTATAAGCACCACTAAATAGGGATACATGATATCTTGAAAGTGAAGAGAAAAATGAATTAAAGAGTCGATGTGACTCAAGAAAGTCAGGAAGTTTTGGGGGATTACCAGCCCAATTACCCTTTTGATATATATCTATTTCAATATGGATATCACAGCCCATGATTACTCCCTTATTATTCATTTAGCATTTAATATTCTGTTTGCAACTTTCTAGACAGCTTCTAAGTTCTAATCTTCCTTATATTTTACCCAATCTGAAAAAGTCTCATCCTCAAATTGATACGTGCCATAATCAATTTTGGTAATTAAATTTTTTTTCTCTAATCTCCTTAATGAATTCTGAATGGTATTTTTATTTACATTCCCCCCTACTCCAAGAGATTCACCAAGTCTTTTTATAGCATATTGGCCATATAAGTCTTTTATTCCATCTGCAATCATTGATAAAACAACCATATCGGTAGGTAATAATGCACTCCACTGTTTATGGAAGTTTTTATCACTAAATACTTTATTTTTGGTATGTTCAATAGCTGATTGTGGCCCTTGCTCTGGATTACTCAAATAATATTCTATAAATCTGCGAAAAAATTCAGGGGTATTTTTAAGTTGTTCAAATGCATTAATACCATCATTTATAGCCAAGGGAAATTTAGAAATGGTATTTACCTTCTCTACCATAGCTTTTACAAAATCTTCACCCAATAATTCAAACGACTCTAATGGTGCCCAATTGTAAAATGGCTCAGATGCAACCCCAAACATACGTCTAAGCGTCGTTTCAGAACTTCCTGCAAATATTACTTTGATACCCTCTTTTCTAACATCTAAAGCAGCTCTTAAAGCATGGGCAAAATGTGAGTTTTCTTCATAAGCTAAAACTTGTGCTTCATCTATAATTAACACCATTTTTATTTTTTTGCGATCATAAGAGTTCATTGCTTCCATTAATAATGTACCTGTGACTCTCTTAGGATCTAATAAATCTGCTTCTACGGATCCTTCACCAATGCCAGGTATTTTTCCAGAAGCTTTAAATTTTTTGAAATTTATTGATTGATTCAATTTATCCCAGATTTTTGTAAATCCTTTAGGCTCTACCATTTTATAAAATTCTGATACTAATGCTGTTGCAGGATCTATCTCTAACTCCCATAAGTTTGTATATACAACAACATAACCAGCTTTTTCTGCTGCGGGGATAAAATCTTTTTTCAAAAACTCGGTTTTTCCCATTCTTCTTCTAGCAAATAATCCTCGAGCAGAAGTTAATCCTAACGCAAATAAATCGAGATATTTTTTTGCCAATGAAGGCCTAGCATAATGCCAATTATTTTGTATCATAATTATTTTATTAAATAGTAGTAATTTATTTACTACCTATTATATAGGTTACTAACTTATTTACAAGAATAAACTTAGTAAAAGATACTAAATACAATACTACCTTTTACTAAGTTTATTCTTGTAAATAAAACGGAGGGTTATTTCCAACTCAATTATTTCAAGGAGAGCCTAATATTTGTGTATTATGTAAATAATCAACTATTGAGTTAGACCATAAATAATTTTATTTTATATTGCTCATCAACTTTAATGGCAGCAACACTAATTAGTTAATTAATAGCAAAATAATTTCGTACCGTTGATAAATTCCTTATTTTGAAATATAACTTATGTTATTTGGGTGATTTGTGTTTTTATTAATCGTGTAAATACAGGTTTTAGGCAGCTTAAGATACTGTACGATCTTTATAAAACATAAAAAGTGAAAGAAAGCGAAAGCTATAACGGCTATAACTTCTTCTTTCACTATACTAAACACCCATAAGAAGATAAGACACAAGAATTGCTGGAACAGTCCGACCGGACTCTTCTCAAAACCCATATAAGGAATATTGAATGGATAACATTTTTACGGATGCATTAGCACGATTAGATGTTGCCTATCAGTATGCAGAAATTGATCCAGAAGCTATCGAGAGATTGAAGCATCCTCAAGCAATCATTCAAATGTCTTTACCTCTTCGAAAAGATGATGGCAGTTTAGCTATGTATTCCGCCTATCGAGTTCATCATAACAATACTCGTGGCCCAACTAAAGGGGGTATTCGTTTTCATCCTCTCGTTACTCTCGAAGAAATAAAGGCTCTGTCGTTTTGGATGACAATTAAATGCGCAGTAATTGGTATTCCTTTTGGAGGTGCGAAAGGTGGAATTGTAGTTGATCCAAAACAACTTTCCAGATTGGAATTGGAGCGTTTAAGCCGGACTTACTTGGAGCATTTTTCCAGTTTTATTGGACCTAACAAAGACATTATGGCACCCGATGTTTATACAAATGCCATGATTATGGGCTGGATGATGGATGAATATTCTAAACTTAAACAAGAATACAGTCCTGCTGTTATCACCGGGAAACCCATTGCTTTAAGTGGCAGTTATGGACGGGAGGATGCGACTGGTCGTGGTGCTTTTTATTGCATTAATGAATTAGCTAAGAAAAAAAATTGGAAACCCCAAAACATTCGTGTAGCAATTCAAGGATTTGGAAATGCAGGACAGCACATCGCACTCTGTCTATATGAGTCAGGTTATAAAATAGTAGCAGTAAGTGATTCTCAAGGAGGTATCTATCGAGCAAAAGGACTTGATATTCCTACGTTGATTCATAAAAAAAACAGTAGTAAGAATATTCAAGCAGTTTACTGCACTAGATCAGTATGCGAATGTGAACTAGTTGAAGCGAACAAAATTTCAAATGAAGAACTTCTGGAATTGGATGTTGATTTACTTATCCCTGCCGCATTAGAAAACCAAATTACCAAAGATAATGCAGCAAAAATAAAATCACCTGTGATTGTAGAAATTGCCAACGGCCCAACAATGCTAGATGCTGAACCTATTTTAAAAAATAAAAATATTTTAGTAGTACCCGATGTGTTAGCTAATGCGGGAGGGGTTGCTGTCAGTTATTTTGAATGGGTACAGAATAAAACTGGATATTACTGGAGTGGTGAACAAGTACAACAACGGTTACATGATATTATGGTACCTGAGTTTTTAAAAGTGTATCAAATAATGGAAAAGAATAAAATTGATATGCGTACAGCAGCTTATATACACGCCCTAAATCGTTACGGCGAAGCCGTCGTGGCCCAAGGGACACAACAACATTATTTTAGTACGACATGAATCATGCTCAATTGAGGTTCTAAACACAGCAATAATAGGTACTTTTTTTAAACAATATGCTTAACAGCCAATTCATTATGATGGCGAGAGAGTATTTTCATGGATGAAGCCAAGAAAAGTGTTGAGAGCCTTGATATTTGTAGCAAGCCATCGTCTTAAAGACGAAATACTATCAACCCTTGATTTAAGATACTTCATTGGTGTCACTCAGACAAACCACCATTCTGCATCAATTAATACCGTGATTAAGATGCTAATTTAGCCTATTTAGCAGCAAAGCAAAATAAATGGTTCGGTTTGTGTCTATAACCCTAAGCTTTCAATAGAAATAAGGAGGGCAGCAAGAGATAAAACATACACAGACATATCAATGTCTTATGTGCCATCTTTATTTAAGTTTGCAGGTCCAAATTAATTTTTCCCTGCAAACTCCATGCCCAAACAAACCGCACGCCATACCTCTATCCTCAAATTACTGATGGTTTCCCTCCATGCCACTTCCTTCCATGTTCTGCATACCCATACCCATCATTTCCATCTTTTCGCCTGCCTTCATTTCCTTACCGACCTCTGGGGTCACCAAACACTCTATCGTCTTTCCATCCTGTGTTTTAAACATCGCCTTCATGGGGCATCCTTTCATCTGGTTTCCCTGCATGTGGCATCCTTTCATGTGGCTTCCCTGCATGCTATGCATGCTCATCATTTCCATCATGTCACCCGTCTTCATGTCCTTACTGCCCTCTGGAGCCATCAAACACTGTATCGTCTTTCCATCCTGTGTTTTAAACGTCGCCGTCATTTGTTTATTTTCTGTGTCGGCTGCCTGCGCCAATGAACTGATAAGGCCAAATGATAATATGGCCGGAATTAAAAATAATCTAATCTTCATGGTTTTCTCCCTTAAACGATGAATAGTGTCACGATGGCCGATAATGACAGGCCGCTATTCAATTTTAGACAATTTTATTAATTTTTGCTGTTTTTTTATTTGCGCCCTTAAATGTTTCTGACAAATCAAGAGACAGAATCTATACTAAAAGGAATCAATCAGGCTGTTTTTAAGGCAAAATTATGGTGTTCCCAGTCGTAATGATCGTGTTAGGTATTGTCCTTCTTATCAGTGGAGCCTATTTAATCAATAAGTTACTTCAAAAAACAAATCATTATCGCAGGCAGTGGTTCAGTTATCTTGCTTTTATTGCGGTTTTTATTCTCAGTTATTCAGCCAGCATTTTTTACGGTCTATTAGTCGATCCCCACTGTCTTAATAATTTTTATGCCAGCGTGCTTTTATTAGGTGCTACCTATATCTATTCATCTTGTCGTCTTATGACCAATACCATTCAAAAAATGGAGTTGATGGATGATTTTAAAAATCGCTATGAAGTATTACGGCATCACGCAACCTATGATTCGCTGACAGGCTGCAATAATCGAGAGTATCTTTTTGAGATGATGAACACACGATTTCAACAAGTCAAGATGAATGAAGGCTCTGTTATTGTTCTTTTTATTGATATGGACCGATTTAAGACGGTCAACGATCGCTATGGTCATGAGGTAGGTGACACCACGTTACACATGTTTGGTGGACTCCTAAGGCAGCGCTTGCGAAGGGATGATGTAGTGGCTCGTTATGGTGGGGACGAATTTATTGTCTTGATGGAGAACACCTCCATGGATGAGGCAAAAAAGATTGCTGAGAATCTTATTACGGTGACGAAAAAATCTCTAAAAGAAGGTACTCTATCTGAGCTTAATCTGGGTTGCTCCATTGGCATTACCCAGATGAATCACCACTCGGCTTCAGTGAATACCGTGATTAAAGAAGCTGACTTGGCCTGTTATGCAGCAAAACAAAGAAAAATCAATGGTTCGGTTTGTGTCTATAATTCCATGATTACGACAAAAAATAATGCAATCAATTTTAGTGGAAATCAGATTACCCCATAAGGAGTAAAAGCCAACAAAAACCAGTCTCTCAATAACAGTTCATTGACTCTAATGAGTCCCCTTTTTCTTCTTGATGTCATGCCTTGTTTAATCACATTGGATAAGAGATACTGAAAGGATAGAATAACAAAAAAAAGGTATTGATTAATGACACATTTTCTAAAGAAACGCACTCTCCTATTAATGGTTCCGGCAGTCCTTGTTGGTTGTTCTTATAATGCCAAGTTAACTCCTGAAGGCGAAAAAGTAACCATTGTACAGTCAGGAAAGCCTACAAAGAATTGCACTTTTTTAGGTGAGGTCAGAGCCTACGATCGCAATGGGATGAGCCAATCTTATCAATCCCATGAGCATTTGATTAAGGATGAACTCAATATCTTAAGAAACAAGGCAGCGCTTTTAGGAGCAAATACACTTCGGGTAACCGAACATCAGCAAACTTATGAAGGCAATCCCAAAAATGATTTTGTGGCGGATCATGGGATGGCGGGTAAAGCCTACCGCTGTAAGACAAATTAATAATCATTTTGAGTCTTCCCGTTTATGAAACATTATCGTGCTTGGCAGTTTTCCTGTTGGATAGTGCTCCTGTTGTGCTCCTATTCGGCAATAGCAGGGAATGCATTGATCCTTCAGGAAATAACCCAAATTGCTCTAGCAAATAACAAGGATTTAAAAGCGGCTCGTTATAATGTAGCTATTGCAAAGGCCCGATTGATCCAAGCCGGTCTTTGGCCTAATCCAAACCTTAATCTCTCAAACAATGATGATCGCTTGTTTAATGATGAAGGAGAGTATTCGCGCAGTGCTGGTTTTAGTCAAGCATTCCCTATTTCTGGACGTATTGCAAAACAAAAGACTGTCGCACGCCTCGATGTCATGAAAGCCATCGCCGAAATTAGGGAGGCCGAGCGTCAACTCAGTGCCAAAGTGGCGAATGCATTTTATGCCGCGGTGATTACGGAGCGTCGCCTGCAACAATTGAATTATTTATTAAGAATCAACAAAGAATTAGTGAACGTCATCCATAATCGTTATCATGCCGCTGAAATTTCAAAGTTGGATGAGAATGCAGCTCGCATTGAGTATCTGCGCATTGTTCAAGAAAAGCATTTATTACATAGCCTTCGCATCAGTCAAATGGCCACACTGAACCAATTGATGGGCCGAGATGCGAATTCTCCTTTATCTCTTAAGGCTGACCTAAATACAGGGCAAAATTTTCCTGAATTACCTGCGCTAAAAACGTTAGCACTTAATAATCGTCCTGACCGCCAATCCATTGCTCTATCAATTAACCGCGCCATTGCCGATCGCCGCTTGGCAAAAGCGGAGCGCTTTGCTGATTGGACAGTAGGGCTTGGTGTCCAACAAGATAAAATTGTGGTGGAAGAGGGACCACCCCAACCAGCCGATCGCACTTTGGGCATGACGCTTTCTGTTCCACTTCCTCTTTTAAATCAGAATCAGGGACGAATTTTAGAGGCAAGTCGCACGGGAACTCAGGCGATGATGGCGTTACGCGCCTTGAATTTAAGCATTGAAACAGAAATAGCGAGTAACTATGCCCAATTGAAAGCACTTAGGATGAGCCTTAGAGAAACGCAAAGCGTATCTCTTAAAATAGGCGTTGAAAGCGTGAAACTGGCGCGTGACTCTTATGAAAACGGACAAATTTCGCTTTTGAATGTGTTGCAAGTGCAAAAACAACAAAATGATTTGCAAATGACTTATCTCACGACTTTAGAAAAGTATTTACAAGTGTATGTGGCTTTATGTACGGCCATTGGCCCTGGCCACACACAAGGATTTTGTCCTTACTTAGCTTATCAAAGGAATGGTTATGATGATGGCATTACAACAGCGAATTAGAGCAATTTTACTCACCAGTGTTTTTCTTGGTCTCCTCATCCATGCTCAGGGAGTGTTTGCCCATGGAGAAGAAATCGAAGTGAGTGAAGGAGGAGCCAAAGGTCCTGTGCATTTGACACCCCAACAAACCAAAATGCTCGAAATCAAAGTCGCAAAAGCAACCAATCGTCCCATGGCGCAAATGCTTGGTTTGAATGGCCAAATTCAACTCTTACCCGATGCGCAGGCGGATGTCAGTATTCGGATTAGTGGGAGCGTGACGGCCATTGATGTGAATTTAGGCGATGGTGTCAAGACAGGACAACGCTTAGCTACTGTGCAATCAAGACTAGTGGGTAATCCCCCACCCAGTGTGGCGGTCACAGCCCCCATTGCCGGCATCATTGATGCGAGAAACATCAATTTAGGTCAAGCCGTTGAACCGAATACGGTTCTTTTTCACATCAGCAACCGCGATAAACTGTTAGTCATTGCCCAGGTTTATGAAGAAGATTTAGGCAAGGTTAAGGTAGGACAGGAAGTCAATATTCATGCGTTGAGTTACCCAAAGCTGGTTTTTCCAGGCAAAGTCACTTTAATTGAACCCAATCTTGACCCGTTAACTCGCACAGTGAACCTGCGAATTACTTTGAATAATGAGAAAGAACTACTCAAACCGGGCATGTTTGTTCGTGCCAATGTCATTTTAGCTCATAATGAAGCGGCACTTGCGGTGCCTAATACCGCCCTTTTACAGGCGGATAATGAGCAATTCGTTTTTGTGCAAAATGGGGATGAGTATGAACGAGTGGACGTTAAAGTAGGTGCAGTAGACGATGACTACTCAGAGATTACAGACGGCTTAGTGCCTGGCGACCTCGTTGTGACTCAAGGCAATCGCGAACTTTATACACTATGGCTCACTGGGGGCAGTAAACCGCAGTCAGGCCAAGAGGAGCATCATTAAATGTTTACGCGATTAATTGCCTGGTCTTTACATAATCGCCCTTTGATTTTGGCGTTAACGATTATCCTTTGCTTACTGGGTGGCTATACCTTAAAACAAATGCCCGTGGATGTTTTTCCTGAATTTGCTCCACCACAAGTGGTGGTACAAACCCAAGCGCCTGGTATGGCCACCCAAGATGTGGAAACTTTGGTGACCTATCCCTTAGAAAGTGCCATCAATGGAACGCCAGGAGTAGCCAGTGTTCGCTCAAAAACCTCCGTCGGACTATCGACGATTACTGTGGTATTTGATGATAAAACGGATATCTATCGCAATCGCCAATTGGTTAATGAACGGATTCAACAAATAATAAACCGTCTTCCTCCAGGTGTCTCGTCACCAGTGATGTTGCCCGTCACCTCGGCAGTGGGGTGGCTACTTAAATATGCGCTTATTAGTCGAACTGCAAGCCCTGAAACATTACGTACACTTTCAGACTGGACCATCCGTCCGCGCCTTTTGGCTCTTGGTGGCGTCGCTTCCGTGGTGTCTCTAGGTGGGGAGGTGAAGCAATATCAGGTCCAGCTTGAACCTAAGCGCATGCTGGCCTATGGCATCACGGTTGAAGAAGTGCGCCAAGCGTTAGCGACAGGAAATCAAAACGTGCCTGGTGCTTTTGTTCATCAGGCAGGTACTGAATTCGTTGTCAGCACCATTGGGCGCATTAAGACGCTGGAAGACATTAAAAAAACACTCATTGTGGTTCGTAATGGAGTCCCCATCACCATTAACAACGTGGCCACTGTCGCTTTTGGTGGTGAAATCAAACGAGGGGATGGGGCTTATAATGCAGAAAACGCGGTCATTGGTACCGTTTCTAAAATCTTCGGTGCCGATACGGTAACCACGACTCAGAAAGTGGAACACGCTTTAGCCGATATCAAAAAATCTTTGCCCGCGGGTGTTGAGTTAATCACCGATGTGTTTCGTCAAGCCAATTTCATTGAATCAGCCATTCACAATTTGACCAAAGCCCTTATTGAAGGGGGCATCATTGTGATTGCTATATTGTTTCTCTTTTTAATGAACTGGCGAGCTTCCTTCATTACCTTCCTCTCCATGCCAGTTTCTTTTATTGTGGGTATTCTAGTACTTCACTATTTTGGTTTTGGCATTAACTCTATGACGTTAGGAGGGATGGCAATTGCCATTGGTGAGGTAGTGGACGATGGTATTATCACCGTTGAAAATGTAGTACATCGACTAAGACTGAATCGGTTGGCCAAAAAACCTCTACCCGCCATTGAAATTGTTTTTGATGCGGTTTTGGAAATTAGAAGTTCAGTGGTCTATGCGACCATTATTATTAGCTTGGTGTTTTTGCCTATTTTCTTTTTGTCAGGTATTCCTGAGCGAATTTTTAGCCCTTTAGCGATTGCTTATATCGCCTCAGTATTAGGTTCTCTTGTGGTCTCTATTACTATGGTGCCAGCTCTTTGTTATCTTCTTTTAGTACGAAAAACGGAAAAACAGCAGGATACTAAAGTAGTGATGCATGCTTTATCTCAAGAGGAACGTTATCATTTGACGGAAGAAGAAGCGGCCCAACACGCTCAAGCGGAAACTCGTTTTGTGATTTGGTTAAAAAAACATTTTTTAACTGGGTTAAATTGGTCTCTGGCCCATTGTAAAACAGTCGTGGCCATGGCAATCGGTGCCTTTCTTTTCGCCTTGGCCTTGCTTCCTTTTTTTGGGACTTCGTTCTTACCTGAATTTCATGAGGGTAATTTTATTATTGTGATGAGCACGTTGCCTGGAACTTCATTGGATGAGTCCATGCGATTAGGCAATCAAGTCAGTAAAACTTTGCTGAAGTACCCGCAAGTCATCTCCATTGCCCAACGGGCAGGACGCAGTGAATTGGATGAAGACGCACTACCACCTAATGTTAGTGAGTTTGATGTGCGCTTGAATTTTGACAAAGACAAAACCATGTCTCCGGATGAGTTGTTGCAACGCATTCGCGCGGATCTAGCAAATATCCCAGGAGCACTGTTTAATGTAGGGCAATTTATCGCTCATCGCATGGATGAAGTGCTCTCAGGCGTCAGAGCGCAAGTGGCGGTAAAGCTCTTTGGCGATAATCTTGCTACCCTTAACGAACTGGGTCAGTCGGTCGAAGCGATTTTGAAAACCATTCCAGGAATAGTGGATGTTAACAAAGAGCAGCAAATCAATGTGCCTCAGTTAATCATTACCATTGACCGAGAGAAAGCGGCTCGTTATGGGGTTAATGTAGGGCAAATTTCTGAGGATGTGCAAGTTCTTCTCAATGGAATGACGGTATCGAGTATTCTCGAAGGCCAGCGAACGTTCGATTTGTATTTGCGTATGAATGAAACAGGGCGAGACAGCATTAAAGCCATTCAAAACATGCTCATTGATGCTCATGGAGTGGCAAATCAGGAAACCAAAATTCCTTTGCGTGCGGTGGCTGATATTCGCTTAGAGCCTCAGCCTTTTGCGATTAACCGCGAAAACGTGCAGCGCGTCTTAGTGATTGCCTTTAATGTGCAAGAGAGGGATTTAGGTAGTGTGATTCAAGAAGTGCAACAACGGGTTAAGGAAAAGGTCACCCTACCGAGCGGTTATTTTATTCAATATGGTGGTCAATTTGAAAGTCAACAACAAGCCTCACGCGTAATTATTGTGTTTGGTGGGCTTGCTATTTTCATTATGTTGATTCTGCTTCACAAAGCCTTTGGCACGTTCCGTGAAGCACTGCTCGTGATGTTCAACTTGCCACTGGCTTTGATTGGTGGGGTGGTTTCTTTGTATCTTGCCAGTGGTGACATGAGTGTCGCGGCCATGATTGGTTTTATCACCTTATTTGGAATTGCGGCACGTAATGGGATTATTTTAGTGAGTCACTACAATCAATTGCGCATCCAAGGACAAAGCCGTGAACAAGTGGTCATTCAGGGCACCCTTGACCGCTTGGTGCCCGTGTTAATGACAGCAGCAACGGCCGCTCTTGGCTTAATCCCTCTGTTGTGGGGTTCTCCTGCTGGAAAGGAGCTTGAGCGTCCTTTGGCCCAAGTATTGCTAGGAGGATTATTTACCTCAACGTTTTTAAATATGTTTGTAGTACCAACAGTTTATAATGCCATCGAAGCATGGCGTGAGCAGCATTTGTATTTAAAGGAAAACCAAAACCCTCAAGGAGAGTCATGATGAGTCGAATAATGGAATGTATTAATAAGAAAGCAGTGGATTTATTTTCTTTGCTGGTGGTTTTATTGGCTTTATTATCCCCTTTGCATGCCGCAACCAACCCTGATGAGCAGGCTCAATCCATCCCAACCACCATTCCGGCCATTTGGGAGGCAATAGATGAACGCGCGACAGCAATTAATAAAGCACTTGCCAACAATCAATTGGATACCATTCATCAGCATGCGTTTGCGATTCGGGACTTAGTCAAAGCACTACCTGGTTTAAGTAAAAACTTGTCCGAAGAACAATTAAAAAATCTTCAGCAAAACGTGGGATACACTGAGCAATTGGCAAAGCGTCTTGATAAAACCGGTGACGCTAACGATAAAGAAGGCACGAAGGTAAACTGGCAAAAATTGCAAAAGGTGCTTGAACAAATTCGCGCCACTTATTCCCTTTCAGGTGCTTCGACTACTCCTTGATTCAGTAGTCAGGCTGTATGATGATGAGATGTGTCTTTTGGCTTTCAGTTGGCATGCTAGGCTATTTGCTTAGACACTGATTCGTTAGAAATCACAAAAGAAGAGTTCAGCTGGAATGATCTAGCCGTTCTACTCATCCCAAACCTCAAGATCGGCTACTTAATAGCTGCCTTGAGGTCCTCTGCCATGGGACTCACCATTGCCTAAAAATAGTACTAACAACTTAAAACCGGACATAAAAAATATAATTAGTCGAGTAGCCTCTCGACTAATTGCCTCACACTTTTTTATGCGCTCCATGAGCATGTACTTTTACGTGACTTGCATCAATCATAAGTCATTCATAATCAGACTTGTTAACTAAAATCTCAAGCAAGCGCTCCCATAGCCCTTTACCATGCCAACGACAGAAACGTCTTTGAGAGCTTTTCCAATCACCATAACCAGGTGGCAGATCGCTACATCCATGCTATTAAAATGCACACAAGGTTAACACGTAATCATCGTGTAACGAACCATCCAGTTAAAACGAAGAATAGATTTAATCAATGTGACTGAATTTGTTCGGTGGGTTAATAACGTTTTTAAATAAGAAATAAAATAATTAAATTCAATTGAACCTACGCCTATTTAAACAAATCAGAATGAGAGCCAGTTCTCGATAATCTTAGCAACTGTATACACTCATCCTCGGGCTTGGGGAGCAATGGAACAGCCAACCGACTTAAGGACTACATGGGTCTCTTAATATCTATAATTCGGTATGTTTCATTTTATAGAAATTGTAAACTGTGAACTCTCTAGTATTTTCATTGAATACAGATAGATAACCAATTTTTTCATCATTAGTAATTAAGTTTTCAAATTATCTATAGTAGAACAAAATAGTTTTATAGTTTTATTCAATATCTAAAGCGAATTCTTTAAAAACCCTTATTTTTAGGTAACAATGGCTCTTTAGTATTACTGCTCTAAAGAAAACTATGAATAAGGGGTGTAAATAAATGGGTTGCTCCACATGTACTTCTCATAAAGAGCCAATGCCCAAGCTATGGCATAATCCTAAAGTCATTACGGCAACAATAGCCGGCTTATTATTAACAATTGGTTTTGTAGGCTCATATTTGACATTACCAAGGATTATCGCTAACGGGTTTTACGTAAGTGCAATATTAATTGGTGGATATTACTTCGCACACGAAGCAATAGACAAATTTATCAAAGAATATGAAATCGGTATTGAATTCTTGATGTCCATTGCTGCCATTGTTGCTGGTTTAATGGGGCAATGGGCGGAAGCAGCAACATTAGTCTTTTTGTATTCTATTTCTGAAGCTGCAGAAGGTTATTCCGGTGAACGAGCGCGACATGCTATCCGAGCATTAATGGATCTTGCTCCAAAAGCAGCGTTAGTCCGGCGAAATAATAGTGAATTTCGAATACCCTTAGAAGAAATTCAAGTTGGAGATGAGTTCATTGTTCTTCCAGGTGAAAGCATTGCTACAGATGGAGAAGTCATTTCAGGACACTCCAGTGTTAATCAAGCACCCATTACAGGGGAATCAATTCCAGTCGAGAAAATTATAGGAAGTAACGTTTTTTCTGCAACTATAAACGGTGAGGGAACTCTTACTGTTCGCGCAACTAAACAATTTGCTGATAATACATTATCTCGTATCATATTTCTTGTCGAAAAAGCACAAGACAAAAAGGGTCGCAGTCAACGATTTATAGAGCGTTTTGGCGACCTCTACAGTCCATTTGTTCTTTTAGTAGGAATACTTATAGCCACTGTGCCACCCCTATTGGGGTTGTCTTGGCAAGAATGGGTGATACGTGCAACAGTGTTTATTGTTGCTGCAGCACCCTGTGCCTTAGTGATTTCCATACCAATTACTCTTGTAGCTGCTCTTGGTACAGCAAGTCGAAATGGCATATTACTAAAAGGTGGATTATATTTAGAGCAACTAGTGAAGATAAAGGTAATTGCGCTGGATAAAACAGGAACATTAACACAAGGTAAACCGAAGGTCACCGATATCATTCCATTGAATAATCATACTCGGAATCAAATATTAAATGCAGCCGCAACTATTGAATCGCGCTCTCAGCATCCTTTGGCCCAAGCCATTTTGCAACAAGCCACTGAAGAAAATATTCAATATAATCCTGTTGAACAATTTAAGTCATTAACTGGTTCGGGTGTACTTGGTTTTATTAATGGGGAAAAATTCTATATCGGCAATCCAAAATTATTTATTGATATGGGTCTATTAATAGAAGCCTTAACCCAAGAAATAAACAAATTACAGGCTGCTGGAAAGACAGTCGTATTATTAGGAACTGATAAGGAAATTCTCGGTTTAATTGCAATTGCTGATCCGTTAAGACCAACAGCAAGGCAGATGGTATCTTCCTTAAAATTGTTGGGTATTGAACGTGTGGTTATGCTCACTGGAGATAACTCGATAACTGCCTCGTCAATTGGCATTCAAGCAGGTGTAGATGAGGTACTCTCTGATTTATCACCAGAAGATAAGACACGGAAAATTGAAGAACTGGAAAGACGTTACGGTAAGGTAATGATGGTTGGCGATGGAGTAAATGATGCTCCAGCACTTGCAGCAGCCCATGTAGGAGTTGCTATGGGTGCTGCTGGTAGTGATGTCGCATTAGAAACTGCGGATGTAGCATTAATGAGTGATAATTTATTAAAATTACCTTATCTCATCGAATTTAGTCGTCGAACCTGGAATATAATTTTACAAAATTTAGGACTTTCTATAATTGTAATTAGCTCTCTTGTTGTCGGGGCGGTAACCGGCTATTTTACGTTGCCAATAGCAGTTTTAGCTCATGAAATCAGTGAACTTATTGTTATTGCAAGTGGTCTTCGCATGTTAAGATCTTAACTATGGATGAGCCATTACAATGCGTTTAATACTCTCTCCAGTCTTTGTCTTACTTCACCAGCGACCAGATTGATCTCAGGATTGCCGACCAATTCTAATACTGATTTTGGATCCATAAATTCAATATACACTTTGCCTGTATCATCCTGGCGTACAACCACATTACATGGTAGAAGCAAACCTATAGATGGCTCTTTTTCTAAAGCATGGTGGGCAAATTGTGGGTTGCATGCACCAAGAATTTGATAGGGAGGCATATCCTGATTTAATTTTTTTTTCAAAGTTGCTGACACATCTATATTTGTAAGAACCCCAAATCCCTCTTTTTGCAGTTCTTCAGTAACTTTTTTAATTGCATCATCAAATGAATACATTACTTCTTTTCCAAATCCATATTTTATATTATTCATTATTTATCCATTAAAAAATTAGTACAAAACATACCAGATGTTATCGTTAATAAATAATCCTTATTATTCAGAATAGCATAGGATGTGGAAGCTGTAGTGAATCGTTCTTGTTGTAAACGGTAAATTGTTGCTTTATGGACATTAAAGGTTTTTGCAATTTCACTGACTGATTTATCTTCTTGTAAAAGCCGCTTGGCTAATTGTTTTTGTTCTTCATTCATTTTTTCGGGTCGTCCAAAACGAACTCCACGTTGCTTTGCAGCTGCGCGTCCAGCACCAGTACGTTCGCGAATTAAGTCACGCTCAAATTCTGCAATACCAGCAAATACAGTCATGATCATTTTACCGGCATGAGAAGTGGTATCTGCCCATGGCTCGGAAAGCGAACAAAAGGAAGCCTCTGTTGTTCTTATGTAGTCTATTAATTCTAGTAAATGCTGGGTTGAACGCGCCAATCTGTCCAATTTCAAAACAACGACTACATCATCAGGTCGAAGCTGATCAAGTAATCGTTGTAATTCTGGACGATCTCTTTTTGCCCCAGAAATTTTTTCCTGATAGATACGTTTACAATCTGCTTCTTTAGAGCTGTTAATTGCAACTCTAAATTTTGATCTGTGGTTGAAACGCGAGCATATCCAATTTTCATAACCAATCCCTAATATTTTATTTGCAAATCATATCGCAAAACAATAGACTTTTGCATCTGATTTTTGCAACGAATTTAAGCTGTTAAATAAAAGTATTCAAATTACGTTGCTAAACTTAGTACTTTTGCCAATTGTACGCCAGCTCCTTGATTGCGTAGCCCCCAGATAATGAGACTTACACCTAATGAAAAAGCAATTAAGCCCAGCGTCATAGCTGTGTGAAATAGAAACATCAGGGCAGATCTCCTTTTCTTTGGCGTTTGTGAAAAAGATGGGGGATAAATGCGGGTGTTTTTGCCGCATAACGTTGATAGGCTTCCCCAAACAACGCTTGCGTTTCTTGTTCTTCTCGGTGAGCAAGACGTACGTAGACGTAAACAAGGATGGGAAACATGAATAAGGTAATAAGCGTTGGCCATTGCAATAAAAATCCAATCATCACTAGAATGAACCCATCGTATTGCGGATGCCGAACGTAGGCATAAAGTCCTGTGGTGGCGAGTTGATTGGTTTTTTGCGCCGCATAAAGGGTACTCCACCCCGAGTAAATGAGGTAAAGACCGCCAAAGATGAATACGTTACTCAAGATATGGAATAAGTCAAAATGCGGATCACCTTTCAGCCCTAATAGCGTATGCAGTAGATGACCAGAATCGTGGCCATAGAGGTTAATGCCAGGGTAATGGTTAGAAAGCCATCCGGATAATAAGTAGATGGTTAAAGGAAATCCATACATTTCCGTAAAATAAGCGATGACAAAGGCAGAAAAGGCGCCAAGGCTCTTCCAATCGCGTTTGGATTTGAGTTGAGTAAAACTGAGAGCAAAGAGAATAAAAATGGCTGAGTTAACCATCACTAAAAGCCAAAGACCATAAGCATTAGAATGTTCCATCATCAATCCTTTTCATTCGAATCCAGGTTGTTATCTTTTTTGTCATGTTGCGTTTTGTGGTTGCTATGTCCCCCATGCCCACCATGAAAAAGATGCATTAAAGGGCATAATAAAAACAACAGTATCCACCAGGGAGAAGCCGCCAAAAAACCGATCACATGGGCTTTGTGTTCTGTGAAAAGGTAATAACCGATAATCACGAAAATGAGAATTAGGATAAATCCACGCGCAGAAGGAAACCCGGATTTTTTGGTCTGTTGGTGTTGGTCATGTTCTGTGTTCATCATCCTTTATCCTTATTATCTCCACCAAAAAGGGATTCAAATAAGTGTTTCATGAGGTTATTTCGCTCATTCCTCACTGCCTCCAATGACGAGCGAATCATCTCACAAAACAGCTGTTCATTGTTTTTAAATAAATTAGTACCTTCTAGCCTCTGACGATTCGCTTCGACTGCTTTTGCTACCAATAAAATGAGCCGCATGGTTGGATTTATTTTTTCAGAAAAGACATAGCGACTCAGGCGCATAGGGTGCGTTTTATCTAGCCATAATGTCAAGAGAGGATTGCTGATTGCCTGAATCCAAGGTTGACAAAGAGCGCGATAATAAGTGTCGTTTGCCTCAGACAGTTTGCGCACCCTCTCGAAGGGTTCGATGGGGTTGCTGGAACACAGTTCTGCGAGATCACGTTCTTTAAAGTAAACCTCATATTGTTCCTTGCTGCAATCTGGATTGCCTGTTGGGTTGGTGATTATCATTTCATATAAACCGGGTGGTAACTTCTCAAAGGCCGTGCAATGTTCCAAAATGGCACGGTGTTCAAAGCGAACCACTTTGGCTGAAACGAAAATGCCTAAATGACCGATGGTAGGATGCAAAAGGTAAATAATGCGTTGCTTGGCTTTTTTTAAATCATTTGTCGTAGGATAGATTCTTCTTAACCAATGCAGGGCTTGATAAGGTGGTGTAATTTCATCACCTTGCGAGGCAAAAATCACAATAGGGTTATGGATGCGCTTTAAATCATAAACACAATCATGATTAATAGCAATTTCACCTCGCTCCAGTTTATTACCAATAAAAAGATTCTCAACCGTTGCTGTTATTTCCTCTGTACTGAAGTGATAAAATCCATTCCACCAATGTTCAAAATCTAAAAAGCGCTCGCGCTCCGTGTCAACTGCATCAAAGAGATGGTGGTATTTATCCCAAATGGCGGTAGTGGGGTTTAACAGTTCAAAATTTTGTACAAGCCATGCCCCATCAAGGATTCCATCGTTCAAATCAGTAATGAAACGAGTAAGCCACACACCGCCTAAAAGCCCACCGAGCAATTGCATGGGATTTACTTCTTCTTCGCCACTGGACCAATAAGAAATGGGAGAGCCATTCATCACGAGTGGGCCCACCAAGCCTGCGCAATCAGAAGCCAGTAACGCCAACATCCAACCCGCCTGGCAATTGCCATAAAGAATGGGTGGTTGGTCTTGATGCCAGGTTTTCACTTGTGCAACAAATTGCTTCATTGTTGACAATACATCAGCCAGTGTTTGATGCGGGATGGGTTGAGGGTAGAACATGACAAAATAAACGGCATGACCCCGATGTAGCGCAATTCCTATTTCAGAATCCCTCTTCATTCCACCAATCCCTGGCCCATGACCTGCCCTTGGGTCAACAATAATGACTGGCGGCTTATTGGGGTCGAAACACTGTTCAAAACACACATCATCAATTTCAAGAATTTTAAGTAGCGCATAATTCGTTTTGGGCTCCAAGGTTCTGCCATCCAGAACCAGCTCATACCTAAAGCGCAGAGGCGGTGGCATCCCTTGTTGTTCATGTTCCATCATGTCATTGGCCCGCTGACGTAGTGTGTCGAAAAATAGGACACTTCGTTGCCAATAATCAATGTGGTAATGAAACAAATCATTCCACAGTTGGTAAGATTGAGAAAATACTTCAGTCAATGAGGGCTTTTGTTCTTTGGAGATAGCCTCTTCCCCTCGCTTTAAATTGTGTTCGTCCATGAAATACCGTCTCGTTTGCCGCAACAATTAATATATAGCTTAGCACAAAGAACACTTAAACGACTTAGAAAACAATGAGGAGTGGTTACTCGACACCATTAGACTTCAATGCCCTTATCGCACAAAATAGCTAAAAAAGAAATTAAGGACTTTATTCACTAATAGAAATCCTTTTTGAAAGAAAAATTTTAATTTTAGGGAAGCGAAACTGAATAGTTTAACTAGGCTAAAAAAAATATTTTTTTAATGGTAATTTTTACACTTTTTACTGTTTGCGCATGTACTTCTATGACAACGACAACCAATGAGTCTAAAAGTAATGATAATAAGAACAGCGACAAACACAGTAAAGCATCTGTTGGGCGCGTTTGGGTTGCTCATCCTAGAAGGCACTAATATTTTTTCACCTCTTGAGCAACTCAATTTGAAGAAGAATAGGCTTTGAAAGGCATCGAAAGCCATTAAGCTTAATGCCAGCCAATCCCTCCAGTATTGTGCCCTTCATAGGTATGAGAAACAGTATGTGAATTAGTGGCTTTTGTTGATGAAGCACACGAGGTAAACAGAAGGGTTGAGCTTAATAATATCACTACCCCAATAACTACTTTAAATAGTCTGATAGGTTGCATATCAATGCTCCTTGCAATGAAATAAGGTGACTATTGAATCAATATAAAAACAACCTGTATCATTAGATAACTTATTATTATAATAGCACTATTAAAAACACGCGCTGCCAATCATTGTCACTTTTTGAAAAAGAGATGAGCGTACTCTAGGTATTGAGTCAATGCTCCTGAAATGAAAAATGACTAATATAACGTGTTGTACAGCATTTATGCCGCACCTCTAGGGTCATGAAATAACTAAATAAAAAGAGCACTTATCTTTTGAGGGGCTTGATGTGTACGCCCGAAAGGTTTTGTGACAATAAATTAGATTTAATATAATTTTGAATTAATCAGCTCAACGGATATTGAACGCCATAAACCACCTTTTTGGTAATAAAATGGCGTTAGAACTCTTTGAAAATGGAATGACAGGTTAAATTTTATGCTATGATTTACTATATTTTATTGATTCTATAGCTTAATACCAGGGATATCGGTGATGAACGGACTAGAAAAGGAATGCTGTCCCAAGAACATTATATTAACTAAGCAGGAAGAATCTTCAGAACATATAGACTCTTGCTGTGTACCCGATGATGCAGATACTACAGATAATGTCTTTGCTTTTTTTGGTCAGTTATTTCAAGCAAACCTTGCTAAATGGACTGCGGGGATAAGTCCTGCCGCGCTAGGCTCTTCTTATTCCACATGGCTTTGGCAATTGGCACAATCCCCAGAAGTATTATGGGAACTGGCCTTTTATCCTGTTTTTCATGCTAATGATTGCATTAATAATATCATTTGTGTTGAGCGTGCTGCCGGTGGCAAAGACGTACGTTTCAAAAAAGACAGTTGGCAGCCTATGCCTTGGCGTTTATATGCAGAAGGATTTTTGCAGGTGGAGGATTGGTGGCGACACGCCACAACCCGTGTGCCAGGATTACCCGACCAGGTGGAGCGCACCGTTTCATTCTGGGCACGCCAATATCTTGATGCCCTGTCCCCTTCCAATTGTGTTTGGTCTAACCCTGATTTATTCCATGAAGCCATTCGCACCGGGGGATTTAATCTCATTCAAGGCAGCCAAATCGCTATGGAAGACTCCTTAGAAAAGCTAACGGGCGCACCTCCTACAGGCTCTGAACATTTTATCCCTGGCAAAGACGTGGCGATTACCCCAGGACGAGTGGTATTTCAAAATCATTTAATCGAATTGATTCAATACGAAGCTCAGACTAAAACCGTGTATAAAGAGCCCATACTAGTTCTCCCTGCCTGGATTATGAAATACTATATTCTCGATTTATCCCCCCATAATTCCTTGGTGAAATGGCTTGTTAGACAAGGCCATACCGTATTCATCATTTCCTGGCGCAATCCAGATAAAGAGGACCGTGATTTAGGAATGGATGATTATTATCGCCAAGGGGCCATGGCGGCGATTGATGCGGTATCAGCCATTCTGCCTCAAACAAAAATTAATCTGATGGGCTATTGTTTAGGTGGCACGCTCGCCATGATTACGGCGGCCGCGATGAGTAGAGATAGGGATGAACGCTTAAATAGCCTCACCCTTCTTGCAGCCCAAGGGGATTTTACTGAAGCCGGGGAATTAATGCTTTTTGTTACTAAAAGCCAAGTGGCTTTCCTTAAAAACATGATGGGAGAACAAGGGTATCTTGATACCAAACAAATGGCCGGTTCCTTTCAAATGTTGCGTGCCTACGATTTGATTTGGTCCAAAATGGTTCAGGACTACATGCACGGGATGCGGCGTGGGATGATTGATTTAACCGCTTGGAATGCGGATGCCACCCGAATGCCTTATAAAATGCACAGTGAATACCTTGAACAATTGTTCTTAAACAATGATTTTGCAGAAGGTCGTTATACCGTGGAAGGAAAGCCAGTGGCTGCTGAGAATATCCAGTTGCCACTTTTTGCAGTCAGTACTGAAAAAGATCACGTAGCGCCTTGGCAGTCTGTTTATAAAATTCACCTGATGACGGAGGGTGATATTACCTTCGTTCTCACCGGCGGCGGACATAATGCAGGGATTGTGAGTGAACCGGGTCATCCGGGGCGTTCTTATCGGGTTCATGAGAGCAAGAAAGGTGATGCTTACCTCAATCCTGCGAGTTGGCTTGCGATCGCAAAACAACAAGAAGGCTCCTGGTGGCAAGAATGGCATGATTGGTTAGTGCAGCTATCGGCTAAAAAACGCGTCCCTCCACTGGTCATGAATACCTCACTACCCGCTGCACCAGGTACTTATGTACTGCAGAAATAAAAGGGAAGAAAAATGGACAAGGAGTTTCTTGAGAATGTGACTTTTGATGAGCTTACGGTGGGTCGTCAGGCGAGTCTAAGTAAAACACTCACTCAAGACGACATCAATTTATTTGCTGCCATGTCGGGTGATGTGAATCCTGCTCATATGGATCCGGTGTTTGCCCAAAGCGATATTTTTCATGGTATTGTGGGTCATGGCATGTGGTCTGGCTCGCTGATTTCTGCACTGCTGGGCACTGTTTTACCTGGTCCAGGCACCATTTATCTTAAACAGGACATTCAATTTAAAAAGCCAGTACGTTTAGGGGACACGCTCACCATCACCATCATCGTCAAGGATAAGGGTGCCAATAAGCCCCGAGTGATTTTTAATTGCAAGGGCGTGAATCAACACGGAGAAACAGTCATCGAGGGCTTGGCAACCGTGCTTGCGCCAACGAAAAAAGTACGGGTTGCACGAACTCATTTACCGTCTATAGAAATACATAACCACGATCGCTTCGAGGCGATAATCAAAGCGTGTCGCTGTATGGGTGCTGTTCGCACGGCCATTGTGCATCCGGTTAGTATGAGTGTCATGGAAGCGGTGAACGATGCGGTAAAAGCTGGGCTCATTATTCCCATTTTGATTGGCCCTTTGGTCAAAATGAAGACTGCAGCTCAAGAGGCAGGGATTGATTTATCACAGTGGGAAACGATTGATACGGAGCACAGCGATGCCGCAGCAAGCAAGGCTGCCGAATTGGCATCTTCCGGCGAGATTGATGCCATCATGAAAGGCTCATTAAGCACTCATGAATTAATGGGGGCTATTGTACCCACTGCCTCTGGCTTACGCACGCAACATCGTGTGAGTCACGCCTACGTCATGGATATCCCTTCTTACCACAAACCACTCATCATTACAGATGCTGCGATTAATATTGCCCCTACTGCCACCGACAAAGCGGACATTTGCCAAAACGCTATTAATCTTTGGCGAGTATTGTTTGGCGAGGACAAGAAGCCCAAAGTAGCTATCCTTGCCGCCATCGAAACCGTCAACCCTAAGATGCAAGCCACTGTCGATGCCTCTATTTTGTGCAAAATGGCTGACCGAGGACAGATAAATGATGGCATTCTTGACGGTCCCTTGGCTTTTGATAATGCGATTAACAAGGAGGCAGCCAAAGAAAAAGGGATTATTTCTCTCGTGGCAGGCGATCCGGATATTCTTTTGGTTCCTGAAATCGAGTCTGGGAATATTTTGGCCAAGCAATTGACTTTTTTAGGTCATGCGGATGCTGCTGGAATTGTTTTGGGTGCTCGTGTTCCAATCATTCTGGTGAGCCGAGCAGACTCACTGCGAACGCGGCTTTTCTCCTGTTCTCTGGCTGTTAAACTGGTGGCAGCTCGAAAGGAAGGACGAATCAAATGACTGCAATCAAAGCAGCCAGTATTCTTGTGATTAATGTGGGCTCTTCCAGCGTCAAATTTCAGCTTTTTTCAAGACAATTAAACCCGCAACTTTTAGTTCAAGGGAAGGTGGCTGATATTGGCGGAAGATCTTCCTTTATAGCCACCGATACCCTGCTAAACCCTGAGAATAAGCAGGCTGACAAAAAAATACTTTCTGATAATTGCTCGCACGAAGAGGCTTTACACCGTATTTGGGACTGGATTGAGGAGTGGAGTGAACAGTGGCAGGTGACTGCAGTTGCTCATCGCATTGTCCATGGTGGGACCCTCTTTAAAAACAGTGTGCTAGTCAATCCACACGTCATGCATAAATTATGGGCATTAGCCCCATTGGCTCCTTTACACCAACCCCATAATCTCAAAGCCATTGAGTTCATCGGTACTCTGAAACCAGAGGTACTTCAAATTGCTTGTTTTGATACAGCATTTCATACCCATCATAAGGCTTTGTTCACCGAGTATGCATTGCCACAAAAGATAAGGGAGCAAGGTGTTCGTCGCTATGGGTTTCATGGATTATCGTATGAATGGATTGTTCACACCTTGCGGCGATATGAGCCGTCATTGGCTGAGGGGCGGCTTATTGCGGCCCATCTTGGCAATGGAGCCAGTTTGTGTGCCATACACCATGGAGTAAGTGTTGATACGACAATGGGCATGACAGCCCTGGATGGATTACCCATGGGAACTCGTTGTGGGAGCCTTGATGCCGGAGCTGTGACGTTTATGATACGTCACCTAGGTTTGTCTATCGATGAGGTTGAGTCCCTTCTTTACAATGAATCAGGGCTTCTTGGTTTATCGAGCCTAAGCAATGATGTCAAAACCTTGCAAGACAGCAAAGATGCAAAGGCTCAATTTGCATTAGAGTATTTCTGTCTTAAAGCTGCCCAATTCATGGGGATGATGGCAGTAACCCTGGGTGGGGTGGATGCCATCGTGTTTACGGGCGGTATTGGTGAGAACTCAGCCTTTGTGCGAAACACTATCTTGCGTCATGTGACATTTCTTAAGCCTTTTGAAACACGGGTTGTTGCAGCCAATGAAGAACGCATGATGGCACTTCATGCCATGTCGCTTCTTGAACGCAAAACAGAGGTAGGAAACGGATGAAGAATAAAAAAGGATTGATTGTTGGAATTGCCAATGAGTACTCCATCGCCTGGGGTTGTGCCAAAGTATTGCATGAAGCGGGCAGCGAATTGGCAATCACCTATCAAAATGAGAAAACCAAGGGTTATGTACAGCCTTTGGCTGAAAAAGTGTCATCTCCTATTGTTATGCCTTTGGACGTGACGGATAAGGCACAATTTGATGCCCTATTTCAGAAAATAAAAGACTGCTGGGGTCGTCTTGATTTTGTTATCCATGCGATTGCCTTTGCACCAAAAACTGATTTACAAGGTCGTGTTGTCGATTGCTCGAAAGATGGCTTCATGATGGCGATGGATATTTCTTGTCATTCGCTCATCCGATTGGCAAAAGCCGCTGAACCACTGATGGTCGATGGAGGGAGTATTATGACCATGAGTTATTATGGTGCTGAAAAAGTGGTTAAAAATTACAATCTCATGGGACCTGTTAAAGCGGCTTTAGAAACCTCTGTGCGCTATCTCGCCATGGAACTTGGCAGTAAAAAGATTCGAGTCAATGCCATTTCTCCAGGGCCAATAAGCACTCGTGCGGCCTCAGGTTTAGCTGATTTTGATAAGCTGATGGAACAGGCGGCAAAGGAAGCGCCCTTGCATCAGCTGGTTACAATAGAGGACATTGGTGAAACAGCCTCTTTTTTGGTATCCAATAAAGCCGCCTCCATTACCGGTCAGATCCTTTATGTGGATGGCGGTTATAATATCAAGGCCTAATAAACCAAAAGTAACTCCTCCAGAATTGACGCTTAGTTATTTACATGTATTGCCCGCCATTGATATCAAAATTAGCACCCGTGATAAAGCCACTTTGTTCATCAGCAAGAAAAGCGACGACCCGAGCAATTTCTTCAGGCTGCCCTATTCGTCCAACTGGAATTTGGGCAACGATTGCTTCTAAAATATCATCTCTCATGGAGGCGAGCATCTCCGTTTTAATATAACCAGGGGAGACCGTATTCACCGTGATCCCTTTCTTTGCGACTTCTTGCGCGAGACTTTTGGTGAATCCGTAGAGTGCTGATTTACTGGCAGCATAATTACATTGCCCAAATTGACCTCTGCGTCCATTAACTGAAGAAATCGTGATAATACGCCCATAACCATTATCCAGCATGTTGGATAATGCGGTTTTCGTCATATTAAAAACGCTATTTAAATTAGCATTAATGACTTCTTGCCATTGTTCCGGTGTCATTTTTTTCAAGCTGGTATCATGGGTAATGCCTGCATTATTAACTAGAACGTCAATTTTGCCGTACTTCTCTATCACCAAATCCGTTAATTTTTCACAATCATTGAAGGAAGAAATATCCGCATAGGCAATGTCGATATCAAATCCTTGCGTGGATTGTTTTTTCTGCCATTCTCTTGCTAATTCGTGATGGCCATGTTTGAAGTAGCAAGCAATCACTTGATAATTGAGGTTTTGCATTTCTTGACATATGGCTGTTCCAATGCCACCAGTTCCTCCCGTTACTAAAGCAATTCGTTTATTCACCTTCCTTCCTCCTTGATTTGGTTATTTAATTATTTAACGAGTTCAACGTCCTCTGCTTGCGGCCCTTTTTGTCCTTTGCCTACTTTAAACAGAACGGTTGCCCCTTCGGGAAGGGTTTTAAAACCGCTACTTTGTATGGCACTGAAATGGACAAAATAATCCTTGCCACTACTTTCAATAAAGCCAAAGCCCTTGCCTTCATTAAACCATTTTACTTTACCGCGAATTTTATTTGTCATTTTGGTTTTTTCCCTGATGATTTTAGTGCTTTATAGTGTCATGCTACATGATTCTCTGTGTCAATAGTCAGTATTTTAGCTCAGCAATCCTGGATTTTTTTATTCTTTCTAAGTCATGGGGTTTTAAAACCAAAAGACATAATCAAAAGAACTGAGGAGAATTATTGCTTGTCGCATCCCTTTCTCAATTAATTGAATCAGAGGGCTTAGTTTCTTCTTCCATCTTTTTCAATGAAACAACTTTATCACACTGAATCTCAATGGTATTTATTTTACGTGTTGATACACCCCAGCATCTTATCCTTTTTCCATCTATATTCATTGATAGGATATGAATAATCAAATTTTTTCCATAGGTGTTATCTATTTTAATATCTTGAGTATTACTTGTTTTTGTAGTAATTCTCCCAATTGAATTTCCATTACGATGGAACTCTATTAATATCTCGATATTGGATAAAGATACATTTTTTATTTTGGAATCTTTATGATATTTAATATGATAGGATTCCATGCCTGCATAGGCGTTTATTTCTGTGAAGAAAAAAATAACAGTAAGAATAACCTTAAAAAGGCTCATTTTTTCTATTTTAGACAGTCTGATATGCTTCATGCGAGTCATGCCCCCTTATTTTTTTGATATTCCAATAAAAATTTTCATGTGCCCCAGTTCTATAAAGTTAATATTAATCCTTCTTCTGCGTACATATAATCCCTCCAAGTTTAGACTACACAAAACAAATTTTTGAGGGGCAATGAACGTAAGTCTGATTCAGAGTATCCTTTGACAATATATAACCCAATCATTAATGCATCGTATTCTACTCCTCTGTTCTGCGTCACTGCAAAAATGTGCAGTGACGCAGAAAACCAACCTTGATTTTACCCAGTAAAATCAACACATTCAGTCATTTTGTCCTGGCGCGATTCACGCGTCAGGACAAAATTCTTCTCCTTAAACCCTTGCGCAGCAAGCACCGCTTTGATAGTTTTAAATAAAGCATAACTGATGAGCTGGTGCGATTCCGGCGAAACGTCTTCTGACGTCTTATGCAACGCCACTTCATTCCCTAACTCTGTGGCTGGACGTTTAGTCGGGAAAACCATCTAGGAATCTCTGTCATCCGGCAGGGCAACTCCCTCGGGAGTTTAAGTCAATTTATTTCAATTTGACCATGGACTTGTGATAAGGCCCATTGTCTTGTCATTTTTATTAATCAACTAATAAGGAGAAAACACCGACACAAAAAACTGCTGTAAACAGGCGAGATCGTTTGCCATATAACGATTGTTTTGCCCCCCTACTTCGAGCTTACGGCTTTTGCCGGGTTTCATCTTTGAGTGAGCCGCTCGACCAACACTAAACCAGAGACAGGGCAAATGAATTTTCGGATTGGACGATGAGAAAATATTCCTTACGACAAACAGCCAACCGTTATTTACAACTTGATAATAACGGCAGCTACAGAGAGAGAAAACAACGGGCTTACGTCATTCAAAAAATGATAGATGATTTATTTCGTATTGGTGATGTACCTAAATCATGGAATAACTTGGAACAAGAGCATATCAAAAAACTGGTTGAGCATTGGAGAAAATACCATCTGAAAGATGCAACCATCATGCGTCACATGACCATCATTAGAAACTATTTACAGAGTATCGATTGCCCAATACCTAATATAGATAACAAATCATTGCAATTAAACCGTCAAAGACTATCAGGCCAACGCTTAGACTGGAAGCCCAATATCTGGGAATCATTCACTGATAGTACCTCTCAATTAATCATGGCATTGCAAACACAATTCGGATTAACTTTTAGTGAAACATTCCACATCAAACCCGGTATCCATATCAAAGAACAAAAACTCTGGATTACCCGTGATATCGCATTTAACTCTGCTGACAGGATGATTCCCATCAGAAATGAAGTGCAAAAACAAATTCTGTCTGATTTAAACCAACTAACTAATGGTATCAGCCTGATACACTTTTTGGGCTATAAACAAATCCGGTCAGATTGGCACAATACCCTTGCAAAACATGACTTACCAGCAAAAAAATCCTGGCGTTATCTTTATGCCAAGCAAATGTATGAATATCTGCTGCCACTTCTAGGTAACTACCAAACCTACTTGCTCCTACACGATGAAATGGGCATTAAATCTCGAAACACACTATGGTCATACCTGCATGAGTAAATCAAAACTAAAAAACGCACTTTATTCGATAAATGGATGTCTAAAGGATCTCAAAGGATACTCCTACGCCAGCAAGGCAGACATGCGTCATATTCTTAATCGTTGTATTAAAGATCTGCACGAACATGGGTTAATGGTCGCGCATATCAAAGGTTTAAAACCCAAACATATTCATGTCTTAGTTGAGCACTGGAAAAATCAGGGTAAAAACCCTGCCACCATCAAAAATTACATGGCTAAATTACGGAAGGTGTCCGTCCTACTAAATAAACCAGAGCTCGTCAAACCAAGCAATGATCATTATCAAATTAGTCGGCGCAGTTATGCTCCAACCTATAATAAAGCCATTAAAGATGTCGATTTTTCCAAATGCAATGACCCAATGATACGCTTATCGCTAGAAGCGCAGTATCTTTTTGGTCTGCGGCGTGAAGAATCAATGAAACTGGTCATTAGTGAAGCCTGGCAAGGAAATCATTTAGTCATCAAGCCCAGCTGGACCAAAGGCGGTATAGGGAGAACTCTTGATATTATTAGTAATGAACAAAGACAATGGTTAGAGAAAGCCTTTCGTCAAATTCCACACAATCAATCATTAATCCCCAAAGGTAAAACCTATAAACAGCATCTAAGACGATACCAAACTGAGACAGAAAAGATGGGATTAAAAAACTGCCATGGCTTACGCCACGCCTATGCCCAAAGGCGTTATCATGAACTCACCAGTCAATTATCTCCAGACAATAAACCATTTAAATGCCCTATTGAAGGAGGCATCCCATCGAAACATTTACCTGAAAATCAAAAAGAAATAGATCGCAAAGCCCGGGAAATTATAAGCCTTGAGATGGGCCATTCTCGTATCGCTATAGTCAGGGTCTACTTAGGCTGACCCCTTTTGTTTTTAGCATTTCAATACACAATTGCATTTTATAGTGTGGCACAGGATGCCATGAAGCTATAAATTCCCCAATGATTTCAAAACCAGCTTTTTTATAAACATGAACCGCACGCTCATTAGCGATCTCAGGATCTATAAGCACTATTTTGGCATCAGAAAATTGACTTAAGATAAATTCATGAATCATCTTTACGGACAATCCCTTACCGATATAATCCAATCTGCAAATGAATAAATCTAGTGTAACTGCACCATCAGGATATTCTTCTGATTTCTCTATTTCAGAAGTAATTAAATAAGCGAAGGGGATTTCATTATCATAGGCTATCCAATGAGTAGCCCACGGTTCCCCATCGTTCAAAAATTCATGAATGTCTTTTATTGTATTACTTAAACCATCTCCATGAAGCCATTCATTAATATGTGGCTGACTAATCCAATCAAGAACAAGGTTTTCTTGTGTTTTACTCACTGGTTTAAAATGAAATCTGTTCTCATTATTCATGTTCATAATTGATTAAACTCAAATAGTTGGGATAAAACTTTGACTTGTACTTCTGTTATTCACGAATATTTATAATGCCAACGCTGCATTTATATTCCCAAACCTTAATCATTGAATACTTCCGGCATGTTTATTTAAGCGCATTATAATCCTTATAAATTTCATGCAAAACCTCTTTTACATCAGTGCCTTTAATTGGCCAACATAAGGTTTTCCAAAATGCCCATCCTAAAGCTCGTATCCAGGTATCATTATCCAGTTGAACTGCATTTTTAAACACACCCCGTTCTTCACTGGAAAAAAAATTCCATGCTATCACCAAATCACATGCTGGATCGCCTAT
This sequence comes from Legionella santicrucis, assembly GCF_001468135.1. Taxonomy (GTDB): domain Bacteria; phylum Pseudomonadota; class Gammaproteobacteria; order Legionellales; family Legionellaceae; genus Legionella; species Legionella santicrucis. The sequence goes on from NZ_LNYU01000032.1 coordinate 88,410, forward strand.
AGCAATCTGGCCAAAATCTATAATCGCTTGCAATCTTCCACTATGTACCAAAATATTTCCAACCGCTATATCTCCGTGAACCCAAACAGGACTCAAGCGCCATTCAGAAGAAAGTGCATCTTGCCATAATGATACTGCAAGACTTTGTTCATGAGCGTTTTTAATTTTAGGAATTGCAAGTCGCATTTCATGATCATAGGCCTTCAATGAACCTCCCCGATAAAAATTATGTGCACCAGCCTGAGGCCCACCTGTAGCATCTAAAGATTGAAGTTCGTTTAAACAGTTACCCAATGTTTCCGCAAAACACTTTATATCATGAATATTCTGTCTTGAAGCAGATTCCCCTTCAATCCAGCGATTGATACTCCAATGCCATGGATAAGCTGGTGATGGTTTTCCTAGTGCAATAGGTTGCGTGATTTGAAATGAGAGCTGTTTGGAGAGCCATGGCAACCATTGATATTCTTTTTCTATTTGTGGCTCATACTGCTTATCGCTAGGCAAACGAATCACCATTTCCTCACCTAAGTGAAACGTTCGATTATCCCAACCACTTTGAGCAACTGGATGAATAGTCAGTGATTGCCATTGTGGAAATTGCTCAGTAATCAGTTTTTCGACTAAGTGAATGTTAATTTTGACTTTATCCATTAAGGCGGCCTCTATTGCTTCTTTATTGTAGATTTTCGATGCAACTTGTGCGTGATTCCAGCATGCTCAAAATCAAACTCAAATTTAAAACCTAATTTTTCCATAACTCGCAATGATGAATAATTACTGTGTGCTGTAAAACAAATAGTACTGGCCAAATTTAAATGCTTTTCAGCATAATCCAATGATGCTTGCCCCATTTCAAACGCTAAACCTTTTCCCCAGTAGATTTGGGCTATTTGATAAGTTAACTCAACTTCTTCTTTTTCATTTAATACAAATGTCTTTAATCCAGCTCTCCCAACAAAGCCATGGGTTTCCTTGTCATACCACATCCAGGGAGCAAAACCATATTGATTGTAATGCGTCATATCCGATTCCAAACGATTTAAAGCCTGGCCTTCATTGTATGAAACACCATAACATTGAATAAACTCAAGATTTGAAAGCATTATTGCATAGTCTTCGTGACAAGCTACTTGGGGAATAAATGCAATAAGCCGAGAGGTTTCTATGATTGGTTTATTAACTCCAAAATGCAAAAAAGCTTTCTTACCAATAGCCTGACACAATTCACTCTTGGCATTGGCATATTCAATCGTATTGTCATGGATTTTGCTCAAATTGAGCTTAAGTGCTTCATACTCTTTAGCAATACCGGGGTAAACGCGCAAATAATCGCGAAACAACAGATGCTTCGCATACCAAGAAGATGGATAATTAACTAAATGAATCTGATGCGTGCGCTCACCATATTCATTATCTTTTTGGAAATAACGCCGGTGTGGAAAAACTGTTTCAAAAACTTGATTATACCGATAACCCAAGGATTCAATTTTTTGGATATCCTCAGAAGTAAATTCACTCAAAGACTTAACACCAATTAAAATATCAATCACTGGTTTTGCATAAATGCCAGAAATAGCTGTACTGCCAATATGCTCAACTTGGGTTATATTCTTGATACCCAATTGCAATAACTGTTGTTTTTCAATGCTAAATGCTGCTATCCACGCAGGATTATGAGGGAGTAAGGTAATCATATGCTATGTTTTGTATTTAATAACAACCAATATTGGGCTATCTTAGCATATGTCTTAAAAGTGCATTAAAAATATTCATCTTACCGAGGAAAAAATGATTGTGATAAAAAAGCTAGACGAATTGTATATAGATGAACTGTCATCCTATCTCAATCATTATCAAGAAACGACTATGTTCATTAGGAACAATTTGTATTACTCAGGTATAACTTACCAAGATGAGCCATTTCACGGAGAGTATTATGGTTCCTTCGAGAACAACCAACTTAATGGAGTTTTAGCTCATTATTGGAATGGTAATGTGATGATGCAGGCTGAAAATTTTACTGCGTTATCAGCATTAGTTGAAAAATTTAAACTTAAAAGGACAAGGTTAATTGCCGGAATACTAGGTGAAGACTCTCAAGCCAATGTTGTCATTGATAAGCTGGACTTACAATCATCCCTATTCGCTATTAATTATCAGGAAAAATTATTCTCACTTAATCTTGAAAAAATGATTACACCTCAAGTAATTCATTCATATAGCTGCACACTCAAACCAGTGCAGGATTGTGAAATGGATGTCATCAAAGAATGGCTTATCGCCTATCATATAGAAGCACTTGGAGACGATGCTAACAATCCCAAACTTGAAGAATCCATTATTAATGAAATTCAAGATAAACAGCTTAGTCAAAATCGTTGGGTTTTATTTGTAAATAATGCACCCCTTTCACTGTGTGGATTCAATGCCCATTTACCTGATATTGTGCAGCTAGGTCCGGTATATACCCCTCCCTCTTTAAGAAATAAAGGTTTTGCCAGGGCCGCTGTGTATCTTTGTTTAAAGCAAGCTGCTATGAAGAAAGTCAAAAGAGCTATTTTGTTCACCAATGATAATTCTGCTATACGCGCTTATAAAGCCCTTGGCTTTCAAGAAATTGGAAAATATCGATTGGCCTTATTAAAATAAATATTTTCAATTTTTCATTAGTTCGATCACTAGACCACCATGTATCATGATATAGGGATATAGGGATATAGGGATATAGGGATATAGGGATATAGGGATATAGGGATATAGGGATATAGGGATATAGGGATATAGGGATATAGGGATAATAGGTTTATTTTATGTTCTTCATCAAGAAAGTTAACTATTTTGGTTTTCATAATTTCCTCCAGTGCTACACATTACTTACATCTAAACCAATGTGATTTAACACTTGATTACTTCTATTATGAATTAACACTGAATTGGAGAAAATTATACCATGCTTTCAATTGAGCTCATTTAATATCAACAAGAAAAAATCCTTGCTTTCGAGTACTAGCTTGATAATCTGAAAGCAACACAACTGATGAGTCAGCGCAATTCTGACGAAACCTATAGGTCTTGTGATATGCCATCTTGTTCCCTAATTCCATGGCAAAGTGTTTAGCAGGGAAACCCCATCAGGAGTTGTCTTTACGGCTTTGCGCCCGAGGAGTGCTTCGAGCACATCATCATTAATAACCAGGTAAATCAACCGATGTTTCGGTGATCTTTTTTGCATAACCCAATTGGGATGAATTATCCCTTTGGGGCTAATCCTCCCTATCCCAAGGAGCTACCATGCAACAACAGGAACCAGCACATCTTGAGATTGAACATTTGCTATTTGAACTGAATTGTTGTGTCAATGATTTAAGTCGCCATCGACTCCAAATCAATCCTCATGACATTCAGCAAGCAGAGTTAAGTTTGCACAAATTGGAATCCCTGATTTCCTTTGTCAAACAGTTTGATACTCAACGAATTGCTTGTTAATTGAAGCAAATTAAGTCTTATCCGCATAACAGAAAACCACCTGCCTATGCGGATGTTTTTCTGTTATGCGGCTCACATTTAACAATAACAGGAGAATACAATGACTGCATCTTTAAACCGCGTTCAATTAATCGGTAATCTCGGCGCTGATCCTAAAAGCATCACCGGAAAAGACGGACAATCTTTTGTCACTGCCACTTTGGCTACCAATGAATCATTCAAAAAAAATGATGAATGGCAAACCAGAGTGGAATGGCATCAACTGGTGCTTTTTGGAAAACTTACCAAAGTAGCTGAATATTTAAAGAAAGGTTCACAAGTATACCTTGAAGGTAAACTGCGTTCTAATCAATGGACTGACAATGAAGGTAAGACACATCAAACCTTAAGCGTCGTCGTCAATCATATCCAGCTACTCAGTCACTCCAAATCTGCTGATGAATCTAGCAACAAGACCGCAGAGCACCACATGGCGCAAATGCGTGAAATGTTGCAAACCGATTCAGAAGAAATTCCGTTTTAATCATACCCTACCACGGGAGCAAGCTCCTGTGTGGGATTGCTCCCTTAATACAAGGAGATAATCCCATGGACACCCCTTCAATCTACGTCGCGTGTTTAGCCTCATACAACAATGCCATCCTGCATGGTGTTTGGATAGATGCCACACAAAGCGAAGATGACATTATGGAAGAAATCTGGGAAATGCTGGATAACAGCCCTGAACCCAATGCTGAAGAATACGCCATACACGATTATGAAGGATTCGGCAGCATCAAAATCCATGAGTACGAATCAATATGCAATATTGTTGGGTACGCATCATTTATTAAAGAGCATGGGGAACTGGGCTTAGCCCTTCTCTGTGATTATTCGATAGATGAAGCACAAACTATGTTGGAGGAGCATTATCAAGGTTGTTATGATTCAGAGGTTGATTTTTCCAGGCAGTTATTTGATGACTGTTATGCCCATCAAATACCGGATAATTTGATCTGCTATTTTGATTTTGAGGCTTTTGCTCGGGATCTTTTTATTAGTGATTATTGTTCGGTAGAGTTTGGTGGACAGGCATATATTTTTTCAAGCTATTAAGCCCCTCTTTGGGGCTTCTTTTCTACTACTTTAAACTCTAAAATCCCTTTGGAACTTCTATTAGGTTTTAAACAAGTATTATAGCCCGTTGATTCAATGTTACAATAATCGATTATTTAACTCAAAATGAACTAAAATGGGTTCTGGTGTATTTATAATTTTATCCGCAATACTCCATGCAGCATGGAATACATTTGCCAAACGCAATTCAACACCCTATTACGAAGTATTGGGAATTATGAGTTTTGCAACTGTATTTTCGCTTCTATTTATTCCTTTTTTCTCTGGCCCATTGTTTGAAACATCTGATTCCTTTTTATGGGCACTAACCTCTGGTTTATTTGAAGGCGGCTATATAATCACATTAGCTATAAGTCTAAGTCAGTCTTCGCTTGGGAAAGCCTACATTATTATGCGAGGAAGCGCCATGGTAATTGTCTGGTTTATCTCAGCATGCTTCCTTGGTGAAAATATAAATTTATTTAGCATCATTGGTGTATCCTCTGTTCTTTTTGGATTGATACTAACAAGCAAAACTTTTAACCCTGATCAATCAAGACAACTATTATTTCCTATTCTATGTGGCATCTGCATTGCTGGTTATCATTTATGCTATGGTCGTTCTTTAGTATATGGTGCAAACCCAGCAGCGCTCTTTTCTGCAGCTTTATGGATTGCTTTGCCCTGTGTTTTTCTTTTGATGAAGAAAAAACAAAGACAAACATTCAAAGAACAAGTTAAATCCAATTGGAAAATGACTTCTCTAGGAGGAATTATAAGCGCATTATCTTTCTTGCTATTTTTAATAGGATTGCGTCATGCTGAAGCTGGTCTAGCCCTTACTCTTCGTAATACCTCAGTAGTATTTGCGCAAATATTTGCTTATTTTATTGGTGAAAAGATTTCCCAATATCAGTGGATTGGAGCTTTACTGGTAGCTTTTGGTGCTAGCTTAATATATCCATACTAAAAGTGAATGAGTCCATTGATCATTTGTCATCCATAAGTTGACAAAAAATTTCCTTAAATAACTCTATAGAGTTATTTACACTAGCACTTAGCTGTAGTAGATAAGCATTTTCATTATCCCACCAAAGAGCATCATGTGGCCCATAACAATTATTAACACTGGCAATGTATATATTGCTGGAAATCATATCACTCTTCGGGTTTAGGACAGTTAAATTAAAATTACTGTATCCACTAAATGAATTCATATTGGGCAATCTAGAAAGTGGTGGTTTCTTTATTGGAAAAGAGGCTTTATTAAAAACACGAAACCATGCAATTTGGCTTTTCTTTCCATTCTTCGGAAACATAACCAGTTGAATCTCTTCTATTTGATCTTTATTGCCATAAATAATTTGACTATCGGCAATAAAATCCAAATTTAGATAGTTTAAATACTTTAGATTGTGATCTGGCTTGCTTCCACTAAGGATATTATGCATTGGCCATCTTAAATTCCATAAACTTGAAGGTGGTTTATATTCATTTCTATTAATGCATGCATTTTCTACGCAGTTGTTGTAGCGTGACCAATACGATAGTTCAAAAAAGCTCTTTTCTAAGATTTCACTTGATGATGAAAGAGGAGAAAAAAATTTACAAAGTTCTAAGAACTCCTCATCCTTTAAATTTCCTTCAAGTAGACGAAGTTCAATATTAGTCCCATGGGATAAAAAACTTAACGTTTTCGATTTCGAATAATCATAACCAATCCAACAAATACTTTCCTGATTCAAAACGTGGGGGTTCATTTCCCAAACCCAATGATCGTATAAAGCAGCGTGATCTAATGTTGATAAAGGTCCAAAGTCATACAAAAATTGCTTACATCTTAAGAGAGCATTTTTATATTTCACCAAGAAGTAATAAGAGGAAAAATGAGCAGAACACCAAGCAGACCATTTTTTAAATTGATAATGACTTGGTTGTTCATTATAAGGAACTTCTTCCTCCCTAAGTATAAAGTTATATAAAGTAACTTCTTTAGTATTGGGTACCAAAATAACAAAATTTACTTTTTCTTGAGCCTGACTAGGGGAGATTTCGTGCACTAAATTCATTTTTTAATTCCAAGCATATTAAGATTGGGAGTCATCTATAATTTGGCGGGACTAAAACTAATAATTATAAGCTTGAATGTTCTTGCTCAGCCTCTTTCGCTTCATTTATTTTATCATTACTCATAAAAAACCCGGTTATCGATGCCCTTACATGATTTCCTGCTGCATTCTCTACTTTTTTTATACAGTGCAAAATATTATTTTTAAAAATAACCAACCTATTAGGTTTAGGTACAATATAATAGCCTATTCCATCAGCAGCAAACTTATTCAACTCAGAACTAGTAAGATGGAACCCTACTTTTTTCTTCTTATCATCAATCAACGTCACTTCAGGATAATCAAAATCTAGTTGGGGTGTAGGATTAATTAATAATTCAGCTCCCCAATTTATGTCCCAAGTGGGGTGGCAGTAATATACATATGCACCTGATATTTTGTACTTACCATCTGTATGCCAAGATAGTCCTGCCCCTCTTGGATACAAATAGGATCTAGCATAGAAAAAATCCCAATCTTTATCTTTGAAACCTATTAAATGAGAATAGTCAGTGGATCCTGCAATTAATTCCTCTATAAATAAATCAATTGTTGTGTTTGTAGGGTAAATTTGCTCTGTAGTGCAAGACTCAGGTCTAGGGTGAGAAATAGTAACACCACCCCATAAAGGGGAGCCATCCTCAAGACTAAAAGCATTTACCCATTTAGAAGTATGAACAAACTTGAATTTTTCAGTTTGAATAAAATTCCAAATTTTTTCAAAAGCTGATAGCTCTAAGAAGTCATCAATTACTGCAAAAACATCATTGTTTAAAACTAATTTCATATCAATATAAAACCATCAAAGGAGATACTTATATCTCCATTGATAACCAAGGCATATATTCGTCCTTATCTTCATCGGCATCAATTCTATTAGAATAATATACTTTCATAACATCTCCTTATTAATTACCTTGTATAACAGATTCCGATTATAGATTTATTATCTCATCAAGGCAATTAAGTTGAGGTGACATTTTTTACACCATGATCTATACAAAACCACAAAATGGTTATTTATTTCATAACTTGTTTTCATTGCAATCAAACAAAGTATCAGTCTTTCACTAATTGGCAAAATAAATTCATCATAGTGATTTGTTCGATGTTATTTGGTACAGAATCTAACAATGCTGGAGAATAAACAATAACTGCCATACATTGTGCCCTTGATACTGCAACATTAATGCGATTCTTATCAAATAGAAAATTTAACCCTCTGGGAGACTCATTAGCACTGCTTGCACACATGCTTAAAAATACAACTGGCGCTTCTTGTCCCTGGAATTTGTCAACACTGCCTACTCTGGCTTTATCTCCAAGGGCTTTTTTCAATTTATTAACCTGATAATTGTATGGAGCAACAAAAAGAATATCTTCCCAATCAATTGTTCTTTGTTTACCATTTTTGGTATTAAAAGTCCGCCCCAATAATTCATGAACTAAAGAAACAATTTTCTCAACTTCTTCATCACTGGCTTGTGTATTGCCTTCATGCATAACTGGTACAGTTATTATTCCAGCCTCCTTGTTTAAAATACCATTATAACCAATAGGGATAGTTATCAATTGCTCATCATTTTCTGGAGCGGTTTCAAGTTTACCCTCATATACTGCCTCACTTATAAATTGATTGACTGCCGAGTGCATTCGATAGGTTGTTCCCAAAAATACGCCCATTGAATCAGGGATAGTTGGGGTCGAATGTAACAGGTAATCGAGAATGGATAATCCGCTGTCCTCTGGATGGCTACCTTGAGAAGGTTGACCCAATTGCATCTGGTCACCCATCAAGATGATATTGGCTGTTGCTCTGCTCATAGCAATTAAATTTGCAACACTAACTTGCCCTGCCTCATCGATAAAAAGATAATCAAACCCATTTTCAAGGTCATCTCTGGAAAAGCCCCAAGCAGTTGTTCCTACGACACGGCCTGCTTGCACAAAACCAGCAATATCTTTATTTTCCAGCACACTAATCTTCAAATCGTCAATGGCAGAGTCAGTATTGCGTGTACAAGCAAAATGTCCTGTAATTCCTTCTTTATGGCAATATTGGGCAGTGTTAATTAATAAATTATTGATGGCTTTGTGGCTATTGGAAGATATGCCTATCTTTTTACCTTTTTTAATCAGTTCAGCAATCAAATGCTTACCTGTATATGTCTTGCCAGCACCTGGTGGGCCTTGAATAGTCAGATAGCTATTATTCAAATTAGTAACTGCCTCAATAATTTCATTCAATCGTTGATTTGGATCATGGCTGGGGGCTATTGCTTGACCGGACATATGTCCTTTAATTCTTGGGATAGATTTACCCAAAAAATCAATTATAACAGTATGAGTTAGTGCTCCTTTTGCAAATGCCTCTGCCTGTTTTGTAATAGCTTGAGGTATTGGATCAGGATTAACATATTCGTTTGGAATTAAGGTAATAGGGCTATCAGGTTCACTTTTTATTTGCAGTGCAATAATTCCATTCTCCAGATCACTGCCTTCCGCGTGGCAAGCAGCTTTTATGTTTTTACCATCTGGTGTCTCACAGCCTAACAAGTAATACTCTTTTGCATTACCTTTGAATTCCTGATCTGGATCAAACGAATATTCATAGACTAAGTTGCGGGCTTTAGGCGTTGGCTTATACGGCGATTTGTCAGTTCGCTGACAATAGGCCAAGCAATCAATATCCTCAAGTAATTCTTCCTCACTTAATCCTAACCGATCAAACATCCTCCAAAAAACGGGTTTTGACTCACGTCTATGAAATTCAATTGACCAAGCCATAACAGAATTAATTTTTGATAATTGTTCCTGATCCTCACCTTTCAATTGTGAAGCTTGTTCAAGCAAGTTGTCACGAAGTTTAATGCGTTCGTTAATTTCTTCTTTAATCTCAGGCTCAACTAATTCTGTTTTGCCAAGGAAACAAATGCCACTGGATTCCTGCTTTTCTCTTAACCAGGTAACCAATTCCTGGGTAGAGTTACAATCATCAATATTGTAAGTGCGAATATCATTTAATACCTTTGACGTTTGCCAAGTATTACCATCAGGATTTTCTCGCCATCGTTCATAAACAACTACTGAATCTCCACCAGAGCCTACCTCTGTATCTCGTTTGGAGCGGTATAAATGCTCAACATTTTTAATTGAGTAACGCGGCTCTCCTATTAATAGCGCGCCTTTTACGATTTTGTATAAATCAACAAATACTTCGTTACGTAATAACTGATCAACTTCATACTCACACACGCCATATCTGCTTATTAGTTTACGGCAAGCAGTAATTTCATAGCTTGCATAATGATATATGTGCATGGATGGATCTTGCTGCCATCGTTGGTAAGTCCATTCAATAAATGCTCTGAAACTTTCTTTTTCCTGATCTTTATTATGTGCCCAAAAATCCATGTATTGACGCTGACTATTATCATCAAAATAAGTTACGCCCCAAAGATATTCCAAACCTCCATCTTCTAAAGGAAACCCTTCGATATCAAAAAAGATATCATTTTTTGATTTAGGTGGTAGCAAAGCCAATCCCTGTTTTTTTCCATTTTCATTATCAATTAACTGATAAGCAGGAATATCTTTTCCAATGCTCTCTTTTTGAATTTTGGCCTGAGCTTTTAGCCGCTCAAATAGTTCAGGTTTTATTCCTTTTACATTTTTATTATTAGCGTTAGCTAAAGCAGTCATGGTATCGATACCTGCTTTATTCAATTTCTTGATTTGTCCAGAAGTAATGGTAGCAACCTGAATCAGATGGTCTGCTTCCAATAGTAGATTCTCAGCATGTATGCTCCATCTTCCCCAACTTTTTGATGAGGCCGGATCAAGACATTTAACGGGATCGAATTCTTGGTGCAGAGACAAAAATTTGTGCTTAAGATTTTGGTAGAAATAAAAATAATCATTAACCCTGAATCGTTTTTGTTCCTTATTACCCAAAACAATAGTGATATGCTCGGCAGTTGTTTGTTGCATTACAGCAAGCATTTCAGCATAACAACATAATTGCACCAGAAAATAAGTCTTAACGGACTTGGCTAATTTAGTATCCCAAATTTCATAGCAATAATCTCCAAAAATACTTTTACCTTGGACTTTAATCAAAAAATCGGCGTACCCTCTAAACGGTAACAATTCCAAATGCGCCTGGTAAATTACATCTACCCCATTTTTCATAGCATCAATAGTTGCTTGATATGAATCAGTCCGCTTGCGCAAATTAGCAATCGTTAATCCTCTAGCTTCAAATGCAGTTAATACTTCTGATTCATGTTGATTTCCCATGTCATGCAAAACACTCAACAATTCATCACTTTCATCAGGAGTAGGCACTAAGTTTGGATGAGTTATTGCAAGATGTTCCATCCATGATGCAAAGGGGCTTTCCATAAACTGAGTCAGATCTGACGGTGAGAATACAATTTGGTTGGAATCAAGATACATTTGGAATTTACCCTCATTTTTCTTATCATTAAGCCTTTCTTAGGGGCTTAATACTGTAACTCAACAACAAAGTGATTAATTATTGTTCTATATTATATTTAACTCTTGGAGAAAAATATGGACATAAGAACTTCATTTTATTGGGATGCCAAAAATAAAAGCATACACTATTTAATATGCGATTTTACTGAAAATGAATTTAATTTGCTTGTTGAACCAAGAAAAATCGATATAAATTTGAATGATTTTAAATATAACGTGCAAAAAGCTGTCAGGGAATATTTTGATCAATTAAATAGTTTTAACCCTCAAGACATCAAGATTGAATATAAAATTCTGGCTAGTGGAAGTCCTGCACAACTATTCCAAAAATATCGAAATTCCTCAGATTACTCAGAAATAGTAAAAACTATTTTTGAAACGGGAGTTAAAGAATTCAATGCAAATTTTTCAATTAAATTGCAACCACAAACTAAATCTCTTTTAACCGGAGAACCTCTAAATCAATTAAAAAACATATTACATAGACTTGGATTGATTAATTCTATGAGAAAAGATGCCTATAAATGGCATTTATGGTCAATTATGATACATGCAACCAATTCAACATATAATGAAAAAATTCGAAAACAACTTTGGAAGCCACTCATAGACACCCTAAATTCATCGAAAGGTAGTGCGATGCGGTATGAAGAGTGGATTGCACAAGCATCAATAAATTCTTAGATGCTTCTTTAATCCTATAATGGATAAGTAAATTTTTTTCATTATGCTTTAAACTAATTTCAAAATTTGTTGTTAAGCTATGCAAGGTGGTTCTATGCCGCATAATTTTTTTTAAGTCTTTATTTATCAGAGCAATTTTCAATAACTTTAACTCACCCCGAACACGAAGATAAATTTCAGAAATAGGTTTAATATTTATTACGCTCATTTGGACCATTTCCAGAAAGTGTAGCCAGAAGTGTAGCCAAGATTTTATATTAGTGAATGGGGATTTATTATAACCCTTACTGGGCTTGGTCGGGACGGAAGGATTTGAACCTTCGACCACTAGCACCCCATGCTAGTACGCTACCAGGCTGCGCTACGCCCCGACTGCCCGCAAATAATAGCGAAGTCTGGAGGAAATAACAAGTGCTAGATATTTATTCAAGAGGTCTACTATTGAATTTGTTTAAAATTAACACCAAAAACTTTTGTAGAAAACCAGATATGCCTAGGCATTTAATCCTCTTTTTGAGCATGAAATCAAGTTAACTGGCTCAAAGTACCTCATTATTATGGCGATATTCCTGTCCCATATTACTTAGGGCCATGATTCTCAAAAACAGAAACTCTTGTCTTTGCATTGAGTACATCATCTATTAAAGACTCAGCAAAATCAAAAGATTCCATAAGATTTTTTATTTGCTGATTTTTCTCTAAAAAATTAATAACAGCTTCAGCGGTTTGTTCATCTTCTGGAAAATTAATTAACGTCTGATAAGCCTCTAACAAATCACTATCCTGAACATCAATTTGTCTTTCTATTTCATTAACTTGATCCATTGAATCTGCTGAATCTAATGCAGTTTTAAAATGAGCTTTTTGTTTTTCAATAAGCTCAGTAATTGGCTTTAATACAGTAATAGAATGAATAAAATTTTTCGCAAGATTATATTTTGGTTCAGGTAATTGTTCTTTTAAAAGATGGAGACTTAACCGCTCTTTATTTTTTAAAATTTTATCCGTTATAATTTGATTAAAACTTAGAACATTAATAAAAGACTGAAATTCGCTTTTATCCTTTATATCTTGTATGAGGATATTTCTAATATTTTGATTCAAACCTTTCATTTCTTTTATAAGAAATTTATCAAGCTCTGATTCCGTTTTAATAACGTCATCAACAATTTTAAAAAATTCCGGAAATGAATTGACTTTGTCTAGTTTTTCACCAAGAAGAAAAAGTTCTTTATTGTATTTTTCTATATCTAATTGAACACTATCAAGATTTTGAAGGATTAACTCTGCTCTATGCTTGTAATCTGCTTCATTAAGTAACTTTGTAGTTTGCATATTTCTATCCTCTTAAATAAATATTGCTTTTTATCTCACTTCTTTGTTTCGAATCTCTTCTTGTTAGTGGGTAGATCTTGATTGTCTTTGGTGTCTTCTTTCGTTTCTTCTTTAAAAAACGTTATGTTCTTTTGCATATTTGCAATACGAATATGCTCTGGAACCTCTTCTTCAAAACTTTTTATGGCCTCTTCTTTTTGAGAGTCCTCTATAATTTCTCTTTCCGCTCTTGTCTCAATCATTGCTTGCTTACCTTCATCAACAAGTATCTTTAGTTTTGTTGCCCACTCGGGTATTTCTGGTGGAGCTCCAAAACTGCTGTCTTGTCCGCCGACATAGGGATTAGGTTTGAATTCCGATTGGTACGTTTGTCGCGTAGCACCAATTTCTGAAAGTAAGCCACGACTACCTCCCTTTTCTCGATACTTTAAAAGAGCTTTATATTGCTTTTCTATTTCTTCAAGCTTTTGGGTTAACTCCAGTTGCGATTCGGATGTACCTCCTTTTTCTAGTGCTTCCTCAATTTCTTTTCTTGCTACATCATAATCAATTGTTAATTCACGTACATTAATACGGCAAGGTTCTTGTTGATGACCAAATAGCATTAATTCGATTACATCTCCTGTGTTTAACCGCTGAGAAGGATCTTGCATATATTCCTCGTGTTTCGATAAACTTCCTTCCAGTTTTATATGCCAATCGGCATAAAATTGAGCAAACCGCTCTTCAATTTTTTCGATTTCACCCTCATTAAAGAATTGAGCAAATGCTTCCGTTTCTTTTAAAGCCTCCATGTGTTGGTTAAAATCCTCAGGAGTATAGGGTTGGTTATTTTTTAAACGATAGTGGTTATGATTATGAAGTGATTCAATTTCTAAGTGATGCATTAATTTTAGATGTACCGAATTACTACCACGATAATATAAATCACAACCATTTGTCACTTTTTTATGTGCCTGGGCCGCAGAATGATAAAGTATATCTCTGAACTTTTGAGGATACTGATCCATAACCCCTGACTTCCAGAAATACCAAGTCAAACTATGGGCTTTGACTTGCAATGCGATACGTAGATCAATTTCTTTACCCTCATCAAACATTTCATATACTTCGCCTTTTGTTCTTCGAAATATACGACTTGGGAATTTATTTACCAACTCATTGTATGCATCCTCATTACCTGCATTCACATAGGTCTGTAATTGCTTCAAAACGCCATCATCTTTATTTATATAATCTTCTTCGTCTCCTGTATAGGAGGTATAAAGAGTAGTTCGCTGGGTTTTCTCTAGTAATATAAAAAATGGCGTGTGTTTACTCGGTTTAGGTCTGTCTATCTTTTCATCCATAATGACCTCTACATTAAAAATTATTTAACTTTATGATTAATTATAGAGCAAATGGTGTTTTATTTATAAAATAGAATTTTTATTGCCATTTATGGAAACTACATAATAAGTACGCGTTTGATTTATTAGAGCTATACTTGTAAAAAAATATTGCTAGATGAAAAATCTTTGAATATCTAAGTTAAGCTCGTTATAATAAAAAAACCTCCATCCACCACATAACATATGATTGAAAAAATGATTCAAGAGGATTTCCTTAACACCCCCATTAAAGAATATAAAGGAAATGTTGCACCTGCCCTCTCTGAGAGTGAATTATCGGAGCTTATCAATCAAATAAAGTCCTACTTAGACCTAGCCAATTTATCAGAATCCGAACTAGAACAGAGTAATACCTTATATTGGCTAACCCATGGTTTGTCTAATGCCATGAAAAATAAAAACTTCTCCTCCTCTTACGAGATCGCCTCTATTCTTTATAACATAAGTAAACAATATCCTCATCTTGCAATAACGATGCTTGGAAAAACAATTGAAGCTGGTGAATTTAAAGGTCAAACCGGAATTTTTGTTTGGATGGATCGATTTTACAGTGCAACATTTAATTCTATTTTTTCTCCAACATTAATCGCCATTAATTCAATTTTTTCTCATTTACTTGAACAAGACGGTAGCGCACTTTGCTCAATTATGGTTAAACCTATTGAAAGTGGTTTTACAAGTGGAACAAATGCCTTATTAAATCTTATTTATGCATTAAAAAATGCATCTGAATATGACTGTAATCAATCGATAACAAATTTAATTGCAGAACTCTTAGCAAAGTTTATTACTCAATCTCCTAATGAGTTAGGATTTGCTATGACCCAAGAAGTTACTAAAGGTGCATTTTCTGGAACTGGGATTATGGACTTTATAATACCTACACTTGCGCGATGTTCCCAAGACAATATTGATGCTGTAAAAACTATTTGTAAAATTCTTTTAATAGTGAATGAAAGACACCCCCAACCATTAATGGATTCGCTTACTAAAATCAATCAAAGTGGCTACAATCAAGGAATGCATGCATTCCATATCATTTTCACAGCTCTTGTTTCTGCATCATACATTGAAAACAATAAAAAAATGTTCAATCTACTTGTTGATCTTATTCACAATTTTTTTAAAAAATCACCAGATACAATGAGCTCAGTATTAACTCAACCAATCAAGATGGGAATACGAAAAGGTGAAAATGGCATTATGCATCTTGTTCAGTCATTAATTATTGCAATGGATCGAAACATTGATACATTCGCGATTACAAACTTATTATTAAAAATAATTGAGCACAATGGTAATGATCTAGTAGAGGCATTTAATAGTGATGCTGTAAGTAAAAGTGCTCATTATTTAGATAGCCCTTTATCGAAATTAGAAAGCAAGCTCAATAATGAACAAACTACAACTATTCAAAAAACTGAGCTTGAGAGCATTGTAAAGAAACTCATGGAAATCAATTCGAATCATAAGATGTACCCTTGATTTTTATCCCCAGCTAAGGCTTTTAGCGCTTAGCTGGTCAATGGACTCCATTAGATTAAAGCTCATCATTGATATAAGTGGAGTATATTTTTTTAGGATTCAGTATCTTAAGCATGTAAAGTTAAACTTAAGAAAAGCCCTTGAAACGAGAAATTATTTGTTTCATTTCCTGCAATCCGTTGAGGCCCTAAATTACCTATCCCGGTAAATCCTCTAATTGTATCCATCGCGCTAAAATATTCATTAATTTGATATCCTACCGCAGCAGTCCAAGTAGAAGCATTATGCAATTGATGTGTATAATCTAATCCAATTTTTCCTGTTACGCTATTTACAACTCGATTGCGTTTAGGCCAATTAAAACTGAGATTTGATCCAAGAAAAACAGCTGAATAAGACTGCATCGACCCAGCCATCAGTGCATAATCAAAATAACCAAGTAAGCCAAATCCATTCCATAAATTATAGTGCCCATCCAAACCAAAAAGCGGTCCAGCCCCACTAAATTTACTGTTCAATTCTCCAGGAGCAGCAAAAGTTAGCTCATGTTTTATTTGCGCATATCGTACCCCTAAAGAAGGACGAATGGTGAATACTCCAGAAGTATCACTGTATTTTCTCCCTGCTTTAACATCTACTTGATCTACTCTGTAGGTTAAATATGCATCGCTGACCAATCCAGGATCAAAATTTATAGGAATAGTGGCATCAGGAAATAAAATACTTCCAAATAAAATAGAACCATTTGCAAAAGAATTTACTGCATGAGTTTTGTTATTTAAATAAAGATAGCCGACTTCAACATTATTGGCAGTCATGGGTATATCATAACCAATGGCCACACTACCAGCCCATTGGTAGCCAGGATTAAAAGGCTTACTTTGTGCTTGAGAACCTCCTGGAGCTTCAAACAACCAACTGTCAGTAACTAAACCTAGCCCTGTTTCACTGGGTTGCACATAATAGCCAGTACCATTAACATATAAGCCACCAGGACTCTTAAATGCACAAAGCATGCTTGAACAAACTGGACCATCCTTATCAAGAATGGGTGGGGTAGTAGCAAATGCTGCATTTGCTAAGAATAAGCCACTAATAACTAGTGGGTAAAACTTACATGTCATATATCACTCCTTGTTTTATTTGCTTCATTAACTTACTTATTTTAAACAACAATTACAATTAATTTATTTCAAAATTCACCCATGTAATGGAGGCATAAGCTATTTGTATCGATAAATCAGAACGAACAAACTGCTCTTTAAATTAAGATCTATTGATCTTGAATCTCCTCTGACTACATGTCGCACTTTATGCGCGACACCCAGTCTGCAAGAACTTAATATAGGCTCCCATTCCTCCAGCACAAACCCACGAAATATTATGTCGTTATAATAATGTTTTAATTTTCTGCGCTTCAAATTTTGAATGCACAATTTGAATATATTGATTACAACTAAGTAATTCTGCATATTGTAAATCAGCAACCACATTATTTAGCATTCCTTTTGCTGAATTCGGCTCATCTCCCATAATCAAAACTGCTGCTGTATTTACTTGTATTGATGCCCTATAGAGTTTATCCATGCATTGCTTTCTATTCTGTTTTTCCAAAGTTGAAATAATGACATGGGATAACTGATGACATTGATTGGCTAAAAACTCTTTACTTAGCTCAGACTGGGCATTCATACTAAATAGAATTAAACTGCAAACTAAAGATCTTTTTAAAATCATTTTAAACATAGATACTCCTGTAAGTTGCCGACAAACCCGCCGTTACTTCACACAATCCCTATGAAGTAAGTTCTTCTGAATCACTAGTAACACTCGTCAAACTCAATCACCATGCCAAAGTGATACACTATCATGAAGCAGGAAGTCGCTCTCGAGAAAATCCAGTTTTAATGCAGCATCATGCCAGCTTTGTTAACGGATCCGTCTGGGAATGACACCCTCTAACTTAATGATAGTGTGGAGCAGGCTGATGCCTTGCCCCAATAAAATATTATCAATACCCCTGAACCAAATTTTGCTTGATTTAAACAAAAGCATTAATTCCTGTAATATGTTTTCCTAATACAAGAGTATGAACATTGTCTGTACCCTCATATGTAAAGACTGATTCCAAATTAAGCATATGGCGAATTACATGATATTCCAGGCTGATTCCATTTGCTCCTAATAGATTCCTGCATTTTCGTGCAATTTTCAATGCCTCGCGACAAGCATTCCCTTTAGCAAGAGAAATCATTACAGGATTTTCGCGATGATGATCTTTTATGCGGCCCACTTGTAAATTAAGGCATTGTGCTTTAATAATTTCAGTGTACATATCAGCTAAATCTTTTTGGATTAGTTGAAATGATGCTAACGGCTTATTAAATTGCTTGCGCTCCAGTAAATAATCGCGGGTAATATCGAAACAAGCTATAGCCGCTCCCATAGCTCCCCAAGCAATTCCATATCGTGCCTGGCTTAAGCAACTTAAAGGAGCGCCTATACCTTTATCGCTACCAGGAAGATAATTTTCATCAGGAACAAAAACATTATCAAATACTAATTCTCCAGTTATTGAAGCACGTAACGACATTTTTAGTTTGATTTCAGGACGACTTAAACCTTGAGATTTAGTATCCACAATAAAACCGCGTATGCCTTCATCTGTTTTTGCCCAAACAATAGCAATATCAGCAATTGGTGAATTGGTTATCCACATCTTGGCACCATTCAAACACCAACCTCCATCGACTTTTTTCGCTGTTGTTCTCATGCCTGATGGATCAGAACCAAAATCAGGTTCAGTCAAACCAAAGCAGCCAATAATTTCGCCAGTAGCCATTCCTGGTAAAAAACGTACTTTTTGTTCTTCGCTACCATAACGAAAAATAGGAAACATACATAAAGAACTTTGTACAGAAACAAAGCTGCGCAGACCACTATCCCCTTTTTCTAATTCTTGGCAAACTAAACCATAAGCAACATAAGATGCCTCCGCTCCTCCATATTCTGCAGGTAAAGTTAAACCTAATAAACCTAATTCAGCAGACTTTCGAATCAACTCACGTGGAAATTGAGCATGCTCAAAGGATTCAACCATCAAAGGCATTACATCATTGCTGACAAAACGCGCTACGCTATCCCGTATCATACGTTCGTCATCATTTAACTGTTCATCAAGAAACAACAAGTCGTCCACTCTCTTTCTCCCTTTTATCTGACTCTAACGTAATTACGGCTTCAATAATACTTTCTTTACTGGGTAATAAATACTGCCATGCATTACCCAAAGGAATAAAGCAATCTTTACCTGTAATTCGTTTGATTTTTAAGTTAGATGAAGCTTCTTCCAAGAGCAAAGACATTAACCCTTCGCTAACAGATCCACTTCGTCTACCTTCATCCACAATTAACACCTGTTTTGCTTTGGCTATTTCTCTTAAAATGGCATCGCTTGGTAAAGGATTAAGCCAACGTAAGTCCACAACCTTCACTGAAATTTTATGTTCTTCCTGCAGTACGTGTGCTGCTTGTCGTGATAAATAATAACCATTAGCATAAGTCAAAATGACCGTTGTTCCTTCACCATAAGTACCTACTTCACCCAATGGAATCTCCACATCAGGAGCAGGATAGTGAAACAACCATCCGTTATCGCCAGGCACGTGTAAATCTTTAGTCATATACAGCGCAATAGGCTCTAAAAACACAACTACCCGCCCTTGCTCATAAGCCAAACGCATACAAGTACGCAACATTTTTGCAGCATCTGGACCATTGGACGGGCAAGCGACAATGACACCTGGCAAATCACGTAATACCGCGATAGAGTTATCATTATGAAAATGACCACCAAATCCTTTTTGATAAGCTAATGAAGCAATACGCACAACCATAGGATTTTGGTATTGACCACTCGAAAAGAAAGATAAGGTAGAGGCCTCGCCACGCAGTTGGTCTTCTGCATTATGTAAATAAGCTAAAAACTGGATTTCTGGAACAGGGATAAATCCATTATGAGCTAAGCCTATAGCAGTACCTAAGATAGTCGTCTCATCCAAAAGAGTATCAAACACCCTGCGTCGTCCAAATCGAGCCTGCAAATCTGCAGTCACACGATAAACACCACCTTTCTTACCCACATCTTCACCAAACACCAACATATTAGGATATTGCAGCATTAAATCCGTCAGCGCAAAATTAATCTGTTGGCATAAATTGCGCTTTTGAGTTAATTGCGAAAACGCATTGGCAAAGACATTGACACGCTGGTCTTCGCTTGGAAGAGGACAGGTCTGTTTTGGAGATACAATAGGAATCAATGAAGACATTACCTCATCTGCACTAGAAAGTTTAGGCTGCCTAATCGCTTCGACCGCTTTGGCTTCGATTAAATCTTTATTGTTCTGATAAAGGCTGAGCATATCTTGAATACTCATCCAACCCTCTTGATAAAGAAGACCTGCAGTATGAAGCAAAGGATCTTCCGCTTCTCTTGCTTCAATTTCTTCTTGAGTGCAATATTGAGATTCAATATCAGAACCAGCATGTCCTAATAAACGAACACAACGCATATGCAAGAAAACAGGTTGCTTTTTTATTCGGGCTAGATACTCTGCTTCCTGAGCCACAGCATAGGCATCAGCAATATTTAATCCATCACAAGTAAGATAATGCAATCCAGGTCGCGCACAAATGGAGCGTTCTATCCAATCATGGGGAGTAGAAACAGAAATTCCTATTCCATTATCCTCACAAATAAAAACTATAGGTAAAGGGTAATTTTGCTGTGCCATCCAGGAGCAAGCATTCAAGGTCGCTTGTGCAGAGGCATGATTTGTAGATGCATCGCCAAAAGAACAAAGTATGACTGAGTCAGAATTTAAGTTACTAGGAACTTTTAGTTCTTTTGCTCGCGTAATAGATATTGCCGCCCCTAAGGCTTTAGGCAGATGAGAGGCAATAGTCGATGTTTGTGGCGGAATATTCAAAGGAACACTACCAAATACTTTATGGCGACCGCCTGATATTGGATCCGTCGCTGCTGCAACCAAAGACAACAAAATATCCCTAACCCCATCAGTTCCTGGTATTTTTTTTGCACGTTGCAAATAAAATGCACCACTACGGTAATGCAAAAAGGCCATATCCTCCGGGCGAAAAACCTGCCCCCATACCGCATTACCTTCATGTCCACTACTGCCTATAGTATAAAAAGATAAACCTTTTTCTTTCAGCTGCCTGGCAATCAAATCAAGTAGACGTGATTTGATTTGCGAATCAAAGAGGTCAATAGCAGTTTTCTTATCCAATTCTGCCGTTTCCGGATCCATCGTACTCTTGGATTTTGGAAAATCTGCTTGCTGGATCCGGCTTAAAAACTGCTCATCAACTACAATAGCCCTGTCTAACATCGCTACATCCTGTTTGAGTTATTTTCTAAGAAGACGATGAGTATATACCGATTCAAAATGAACAGGAAGAATGAGTTATTGTAAATCAGAAAACATTATCTAAATCTTATATACTCAGAGTTCTTTGAAAATAGATATCAAGATGAGCATCAAAATTGGCCATATTTGATCAAATAATATACAATTTCTTATAAGTGTCCAAGAAAGGGGCGTTATAATGAAATGGATTATCCTAATAATTAGTGCTGTATTAATGTCTGGATGCTATTACTCAACTGATGTAGTCGAATACAGACAAGTTATGCCTGCCGTTCAACCTGTAGCAGTTTATACCTATCCTGGAGTTGATGTTACAGCAACCACTATTGATTGGTATTAATTAACATGAGCGCGACATAAAAGGCATAGGGATGCCTTTTATGTCGCTAAACGAAAGCGGGAATACGAGCAATTAAAAATAATTTAAGATCTTGAAAAATAAGTCGACTCTTGTCGTTGAGTAAATGTGAACTTTCGGTTTTTACTCTTCCTTTGTAGAATAACCACATCCCTCTTGCGGACATAAAATTTGACGACCGAATTTCTTACTTTCCTTAACCGTTAAAATAGGCCAGTTACATTTTGGACAAGGTTGATTAATTGGCTCATTCCATAATGCATAATCACACTTAGGATAATTACCACAGGAGTAGAAAATTTTTCCTTTTCTTGATTTACGTTGTAATATTTTTGCTTGGTGGCATTTAGGACAATCGACACCCGTATCAGCAGGCTTCTCTATAGGCTCCATGTGTTTACATTGAGGATAATTACTACAACCAATAAAACGACCATAACGTCCAACTTTTATATGCAACGGACTGGAACATTCGGGACAAACTCTTCCCTCAATTACCTCTGGTTCTTTTTTTTCATTTTCCTGGCCTGCAATATCTTGAGTGTAATCACATTCTGGATAACCAGTACACCCAATAAATCGTCCACGTTTGCCTAATCTAATTGATAGAGGCTTCTCACATTTTGGACATTTTTCATCTAAAATTTCTGAGGTCACATCTTTACGTTGTACCTGTTCATCCGTAGTTTTAATTTGTTGTACAAATGGTTTCCAGAACTCATCCAAAACCGGTATCCATTCTTTTTCACCCCGAGATACTGCATCAAGAGTATCTTCAAGCTCTGCAGTAAACTTATAGTCAACATAACGTGTAAAATAGCCAGTCAAGAAACGATTGACTATACGACCTACATCAGTCGGAAAAAACCGCTTTTTATCAACAACAACATATTCTCGCTGTTGTAAGGTATGTATAATTGTCGCATAGGTTGAGGGACGACCTATATCATACTCTTCCAATGCTTTAACTAAAGTTGCTTCAGAATATCGTGGCGGTGGCTCAGTGAAATGTTGATTGGCTAGTATATCCTGTACTTTTACTTTTTCACCCACAGCCAATACTGGTAATAAAGAACCGTCATTCTCGTCATCTTTAGTATCATCACGCCCCTCTTCATAGACTGAAAGAAATCCAGGGAATGTGACCGTAGAACCATTAGCACGAAAAACAGTACCTTCGCCACAACTTAAGTCTACTGCGACCGTATCTAATACAGCATCAGCCATTTGACACGCGATTGTACGCTTCCAAATCAAAGTATAGAGCTTATATTGATCCGCAGTTAGAGACGATTGCACCATTTCCGGTACACGTTTAATTGATGTGGGCCTAATAGCCTCATGAGCTTCTTGAGCATTTTTAGATTTAGTTTTATAAAGCCTTGGACTTGTTGGGCAATTAGCTGCACCAAACCGTTCTGTAATAAATTGACGAATTTCTTCTACCGCTTCTACCGACAAATTCACTGAGTCGGTACGCATATAGCTGATAAGCCCTACTGTTCCGGTCCCTATATCTATTCCTTCATAGAGTTGTTGAGCAACCATCATTGTTTTTCGAGCAGTAAAACCTAATTTTCGCGCAGCTTCTTGTTGTAACGTAGATGTAATAAAAGGAGGAGAAGGTTTACGTTTACGCTGCTTTTTCTCAATATTCGTAACCAGCAAAAAGCCTTTAGCTTGATTAATCAAAAATTCTTTAATTTGCTGTGCTTGTTCTTGCTGAACTATTGTAAATTGTTGTAATTTTTCATTTTTATAATGAGTTAAACGCGCCTCAAATGCGCTGTTTTCATGGAAACACTGAGCTAAAATCTTCCAGTATTCTTGGGCAACAAAAGCTTCGATCTCTTCTTCACGTTCCACAATAAGACGCAAAGCGGGACTTTGTACTCGTCCAGCAGACAGCCCTCTTCTGACCTTTTTCCAAAGTAAGGGAGAAAGATTAAAACCTACCAGATAATCTAATGCTCGTCTTGCTTGTTGGGCATTAACCAAATCCATAGAAATGGTACGTGGATGATTTAGAGCATCTTGAATAGCCGATTTAGTAATTTCATTAAAAAAAATCCGATGAATAGTCTTATCTTTAGTAAGATTTTTTTCTTTCATTAATTCATAAATATGCCAAGAAATGGCTTCGCCCTCTCTATCAGGGTCTGTTGCAAGCAATAGGGAATCTGATTTTTTGAGTGTTTTTGCGATTGTTTCAATATGACGAGCATTCTTTTCAATAGGAACATAAGTCATGGCAAACTGTTTATCTGGGTTGACAGATCCTTTACGTGCAGGTAAATCACGCACATGTCCATAAGAGGCTATGACCTCATAATCATTCCCTAGATATTTTTGAATTGTTTTTGCTTTAGCGGGTGATTCAACAACTACCAAATGTTTACTCATCTTAATGTTAACCTTATCCTTCTTCCCCATTTCAACACAAGAATGCCAAAAATTCGCGAATTAAAGGCGAACATTGGCGCTAAAGAATGAACTATTTAAAATAACTTCTCGTAATATAGGTAATAGATGATATTAATGTAATGTCAACTCATCTTCTGATTGATAAAGAACTAAATCAAGAAAAGCCAATTGATCTTCATCTAAATTATTAGCTAGCGCATTCCTTATCGTCCATTTAGTTTCTTGCAGGGTCACAATACGAGATTCAGAAAATTGTAATTGATTCATAATGATTTCAAAAGATTCTGCATTAAGAACATTATATAATTTCATACGTACAAGAAATTGATAACTGGCCTTAGTTAGCTTTATTTGCTCATCATAGGTAAATACCCGAGTTGATGTATGTTGTTGCGATTTCAAATGCATCATCTGTTCTTCAGAAGCCAAACTTTCTTCGTCATTAGATTCGATTGCATCTTGATCAGCGGTTTTATGGCTTTTTTGTAGCTGCGTAAGACTTGTTTCAAATAAACTCAACAACATTTCAAATAAGTTATCTTTCATATACTAACACCTCATATAGCCACCGGGGACAGATACAACAACCCCTCTCAATTCTAATTCTGCAAGCTCACGAATCACTTGCTCAACGGTGCATCCACTACGTAAAATGATCTGATCAACAGTAGTCATTTCAAAACCAATGAACTTTACTAGGTTTTTATTCCCGCTGGCAAGAGGTAAAATTGCTTTACTCGTTGTTTGCTCTTTTGAATCAATCATTAACTCCTCGAGAACATCAGCAACTGAAGTCACTAACTTAGCTCCTTGCTGTAACAGATAATGACACCCTCGAGCCATAGGATTATGAATGGAACCTGGAATCGCTAAAACATCGCGATTTTGTTCCAAGGCCATTCGTGCTGTGATTAATGAGCCACTCTTCACTGCTGACTCAACAACCAAAGTGCACAATGATAAACCACTTATTATACGATTTCTTCTTGGGAAATGTCCAGCGATTGGTGGACTTTTTAAGGGAAATTCGCTTAATAGAAGACCATTTTGACTAATATGTTGCGAAAGCGTTACATGCCGATGCGGATAAATACAATCTATTCCCGTTCCTAGGACGGCGATTGTTTGGCCATCAGCCTCCAAACATCCCATATGAGCTTGCGCATCAATTCCTAAAGCTAAACCACTGACAATGGTAATACCATAAGCTGCAATTGATTTTGCAAACATCCGCGCATTCTCGCTTCCTGTTACAGTTGGATTACGGCTTCCCACTATAGCAAGCTTTGGCTGCTGCAAACACGAAAGCTGACCTTTCGCATATAAAACTAGAGGAGGATCAGTAATTTCTTTTAATAAAGCGGGATATTCTGGTGAATCCCAGGTCAATAGATGATGATCATCTGCTGACCTAAACCAATCTAAATCCATTTGGATCACACTGAAATCAAAACCAGCTATGGTTTGTGCTAAAGTGCCAGATACTCCCGCTTGCTCTAATTCCGTGGCTGTAAGCTGAAACATTTGTTGTAAATTAGGCCAACGTTGATGTAACTTTACCACAGTACGTGGACCAACTTTTTCCATTCGGTTTAAAGCAAGATAAAAGGGCAAATTTTTCATGGATTAGTCACCATGTTGAACAAATAAATAGCGCGCGTTGAACGCAAAATTAACGCAAAACTTGTCTTGGTGAATACCCTAAAAACCATAATCTCTCCAATACGCTCCGGTGGTAACTGTATAGGGACTAATTTATCTTTAGGGTCATTAACTGTACCCGAATTTCTGTAAATGCCAAGCACATCCCCTGCCTCTAAACCATCACGCGCCCCTAAACTAATCACCGCTACGCCTCCTACGGCCTCCTGAACATTTCCATTAGGCATACCATTTGGCATATCAATGATGTAACCTTTCACAAGAAAATTAGGCGCTTTAGGCTCAAAATAAAGATTAAACTCAGGACTATTATTAATTAACACGCTATCTTGGATTTTAATTCCTTCATTGATACTGGTTAATAAAATAGTAGCGGGCTCACCCCCTACAACAAGTTCGGAATACCCTACTAAATTGGCACGATACCCTAAAAATTCTTTAGTCTTGGGATGCTCATAATTTTTACCACCTCTAAAAATAGAATACGCGGGAACACCTCTCGCTGGTAACTCTCGAGAAGGATGCAAGCCTTGTACATAAGCTTCATCTCCTTGTCCTCCTATCATATGTTCCCCAACGAAGGCGACTATATAAGGCGCCCAGTCGATAACATTTTGATCTAAAACTAAAGACTCATTTAAGAAAGGCTTAATATCACTTAATGGAATTGCAGGAACTGCTTCATCTAGTGGTAAAGGACGCACATTGGGTGATAATCTTATCGTTCCATTTGATAACACTTTGATATACGGCTTATTACCAGCATAAGCTAGAACTAACACTGCACCTGGATATAAACGATTAGGATTTCTTATCTTAGGATTTGCATGCCAAAGCTCTTTCCACTCCCAAGGATTATGTAGGTAATGGCCTGCGATACTCCATAAAGTATCTCCGTGTTGAACAATGTACCGTGAAGGAGCGTCTGACTTTAAGCTTAAGGCATAATTCAAAGCAGAAAAGAAAAAAAAGAATAACGAGAGAACAAATCTCATGGAGTCAATCCTTTGTTGGAATATCTTGCAGCCTTACAATATATCAAGGATAATAACATGATTTTTATGCAGAGAACCAGATAAACGATGGCTATTCATACAATTCTTTATTTACCTGACGCTCGATTAAGAGAAGTTGCAAAATCTGTTGTTCATTTTGATGATAAATTACAAACGTTAATTGAGGACATGTTTGAGACTATGTATGCCGCCCGTGGTGTAGGACTTGCAGCACCCCAAATTGGTGTTGGTTTAAGATTATCTGTCATTGATATTGTCGGCGATAAAAAAAATCAACTGGTTATTATCAACCCTGAAATTATAGCCTCTGAAGGGGAAAAAAAATTTGAAGAAGGCTGCCTTTCTGTCCCTGGGGCTTATGATACCGTGATTCGCGCAGAAAAAGTTACGGTAAAAGCATTAGATAGGACAGGTAACCCCTTTGAAATCCAAGCTGATGGCTTACTCGCCGAATGCTTACAACATGAAATTGATCACATGAATGGCAAGTTATTCGTTGATCTGCTCTCGCCATTGAAAAAAGCCATGGCACGGAAAAAATTAGAAAAATTTAAACGCCAACACACACGCAAATCATGAACCAATTAAATATAGTTTTTGCGGGTACACCTGCATTCGGCATTCCTTGTCTTGAGGCATTGTTGCATTCAAACCATCATCTCCAAGCGATTTATACTCAACCCGATCGCCCTGCAGGTCGAGGTCGAAAGCTACAAGCTTCCGCCGTAAAAGAATGGGCTTCATCGCATCAAATCCCGGTCTATCAACCCATTAATTTTAAGAATCCTGAGGCAGTTGCTGAGTTAATGGCTTTAAAACCAGATATCATGGTTGTTATCGCTTATGGGCTAATACTTCCTAAAGCAGTTCTTGAAACACCAAGATTAGGTTGTATTAATGTACATGCTTCTTTATTACCTCGCTGGCGGGGAGCCTCCCCAATACAATCAGCCATTTTGCATGGCGATCAAGAAACTGGGGTCACCATCATGCAAATGGATGTGGGTTTGGATACTGGAGCGATGCTGCATAAAGTAATTTGTCCTATAACATCGACAGAAACTGCAAACAGTTTGCATGATAAGCTAGCTCAAATTGCCGCTCAACCCTTATTAGATACACTTAATGAATTAGCCAACCATACAGCAAAATCAGAAATCCAAAACAATGAATTAGCCACTTATGCCAGTAAAATTAATAAAGAAGATGCTTGTATTAGTTGGCAACAAACCGCAATAGAAATTGATTGCAAAATTCGCGCTTTCAACCCTTGGCCTATAGCATACACCTTCTTTGGTGAAGAGATCTTGCGTATTCACCAAGCCAAAGTTATAGCAACGGCATTTTCGCAAGCTCCTGGCACGGTAGTTAACATTGATAAAAAAGGTTTACTGATTGCAACTGGAGATCAAGGTTTGCTTGTAGAGAAAATCCAGCTCCCTGGTGCAAAAGTCATTTCTATAGCAGATTGGTTGAATTCTTCTAAATCACAAGTACATGTAGGTTTTTGCTTTGATGAACAAGAATAAACCTCCTTCAAAGTTCATCGTAGAGAAAAAAGTGCAAAGAAACTCAAAACAATGCTCCACCGCAATAGAGCCTCGAAAGAAGCCTAATGAACGATTACATGCCCTAAACATTCTAACCCATTTATTGGTTGAAAAAACGCCGTTGTCGCAGCTTATGCCATCCTCTGCTGAAATCTCACCAATGACTAAAGAAATTTGTTTTGGCTTTTGCCGGCATTATTTTCGTCTGCAAGCAATGGCAAATTGCCTCATGCAGAAAAAACCTAAAGAAATAGAAATCTGGGTTGCCCTATTGATAGGAATCTATCAATTGCACTATATGAAGTTACCTGATTATGCAGTAGTTAAAGAAACCGTAGCATTACTTGAAAAAATAAAAAAGGGATGGGCAAAAGGCTTACTAAACGCTGTACTACGTAATTTTTGTCGCCAACATAATGAAATTCTTACTCGACTCAATAAGGATCCCTTGTTTCTTTATGGACATCCTCAATGGTTATTAAAACGTTTGCAAAAGGATTGGCCCAACGACTGGCAAGCAATAACCAAGGCAAACGAAGCCCATCCCCCTATGACTTTAAGAGTTAATCTGAGAAAAATCTCGGTGGTGGATTACTTACATGTTTTAAAACAAGCGGATATTGTAGCCGCTCCTCATCCTATTGCACCCGAAGCAATTGTTCTAGAGACACCTTGTGATGTATATCAACTGCCCGGATTTGCGCAAGGTTTAGTTTCAGTACAAGATGGAGCAGCCCAATTAGCGGCTTCATTATTATCTTTAAAACCAGGCCTTCATGTGCTTGATGCCTGTTGTGCCCCAGGAGGAAAAACCTGCCATATTTTAGAAAAAGAACCTCTTCTCGCAGAATGTGTTGCTGTAGATATTGATTCTAAAAGATTAGGCCGAGTTCGAGAAAACTTAAATCGCCTTGATTTGCATGCTACCTTGCTCCAAGGAGATGCTTTAGACCCATCCCAATGGTGGGACGGAAGATTCTTCGATAGGATTTTATTAGATGCCCCTTGCTCGGCAACTGGAGTTATTCGACGCCATTCAGACATTAAATTACTTCGAAACGATGAAGAAATTGCCGCTATTACAAAAATTCAGCATACTATGCTTCACGCTTTATGGCCTTTATTGGCAAAAGGTGGGGTACTTGTTTATGCCACATGCTCAATAATGATTGCCGAAAACGAACAACAAATAGCTAACTTTATAAAAAATAATCCTGACTGTAATCTAATCACAAAATCTTGGCCCTGGGGACATGCAACAGAATATGGTCAACAAATTCTACCTGGGGAACAAGGTATGGATGGTTTCTTTTACTCTGTATTATTTAAGGATGAAAAATGACCCTCAATTGGCCCTTAATCATCGTTTTATTCTGCTTATCCATTCCGGGGGTAACAATAGCTATAAAGCGTTTAATTTATTTTTTATTACCCGATAACTCTGAAGAGTTAAAAAAGAGAATAAGTCGTTTTGCCATTCTGCAAACTCTATTTATGGTTTTAATCTTGAGTATCGCTGGTTCAGTTTTATCTCCAACTACTGGTTTACGTGCTCCTGAACTTGAAGCACTGTTACAAGGAACCGCTGGGGTGGGTGTACTTTTACCTGTTTTATTTCCCGCACTCTTGTATGCATTTTTCGGACTTCTTATTTTTGGTGTTCTGTATTATGGAGTAATGAAACGAATTATCGATGAAAAAAGTCTAGAAATTATGGAAAAAATTCGTTTTACTCTAGGTGTTGACGGTTGTGTCCTTTATGGAGGTGTTGTAGAAGAAGTCATTGTCCGTTGGGGGCTCATGAATTTGACCTTATTTTTTAGTTTACTTTTTACTAAAGAACATGTCACCATCACTACGTGGATTGCAATTTTTATTAGTGGCTTAATATTTGCTCTAGGACAACTTCCTGCCTACATAGCTGCTGGTTGCGCTTCGAACAGACGCTTCCTCTATTCTTTTGTTATTCTTAGCCTTTACCAATCCCTACTTTTTGGGTACTTATTCTGGCAATATGGACTGATTGCAGCGATATTAGCGCATATGTTGTTTCATTTAGGATGGGCAATATTTAAAAACGTAAAAAAATCGTAAAGAGACCTAGGCTTAATCTTACCTTAACCTTCATCTTTTATTCTACAAACAAGAGTAGTTAATGTTGGGGGTAAGGAAATGGCCACATCAAGTAATGAATTTGCTGCATTAGTAAACCAGTTACATAAATCACCAAATGATCCAGCCATAAAAGCAGCTGTGGTACAGCATTTACCTAAAGTGTTGGCCTTAGCTCAAGATAACCCTATGGCATTATATCATTTAGCGCACATCTATCCGCCAAATTCTTCTCAGTACAAACAAACTATGCGCCAATCTGCTAATTTGGGATGTACTAATGCAATGCTGGTAATGTGCCAAATATTGGCAAAAACAGATGATGTGAATGATTTGAGAAAGGCTGTGCATTATTTAGGAATGATTCAAAGATCTAATGATTCATATATTATAGGGCAGGCCAAAAAACTAGTTACTGAATATCCCCTATTAGCAAGAACAATGAGAGAGCATGCTCAACCTAGGTTGTATCATAATAACAATATTCATCAGTTCTTTACCCGTCAACCAGAAAAAGAGGTAAACAGCAAATATATAGACGCAGCAGCGTGTAAAATTTGATAGAGATGCATTTCACTGAGTACTTCGGTACTCAGGAAATATCAGCTCGGGATAAAGATTTAGTGCCTACTTTGCCTTGCTCAATCTGAGGAGCGCTGCTATTGACTTAAGGAATTCATCCCTACGCTCCGGGATTTGTTTGCAGAACATCGATGGAGGAGGCTCTTAAGTTAATAGCAGTGAAATGTAAAAATAGCCTTTATTATAATCCACAAAAAATCTTATTGGTCATTTACATGACACAAATGGTTTTATTTACTATTTTTAAAATAAATATCTATCTAAGTAGGTGTGAGCCATGCAAAATAAAATTGACGAAACAATTAAATATATTGAAAATGTTCCAGCAACTCAAGTTTTAGAAATGATCAAATCTGGCATAGAACCAATATATACTCATACAAATTTGCAAAGTTGTCAACGATCCAAGCTAGATATTGCTGAAATAATGGCTTGTAATGCCGTATATTCGAAAACAGAAAAACCCAAATACCCTAACGTCCAAAGCCTTATTACCTATCCAATTGAACGTATCGTATACTTCGATACCATTGCAACCATTGAAACAGAGGTTCAATGTGGTGAAGAACTTGATTTATATAAATATGTAGATTACATCTATGACAAAGTTTTTAAACTCGACTTTAAAGAATTTGAGCATGCAATTAAAGAAACAGCGCAAATTACTGCACTAAAAGCTTTTGATGCGATCCATACAGAAGAAGAACTCGATCCTTCTTTGGCTAAATACAAAGAGGTCTACGATAGAATAAAAGTAGCCTTTGAAAGTGGCCTATATCAAGTATCAAATAAATTTTTACTGAAACACAATATTAATCAAGAAGAAGCTTTTCCTTTGTTAGTAAAAATGACCATAGAAGATATGGTTTACAATGAAGAAATGAAAAAATGCATTCAATCGAATATAACGCCTCAAATTGAAAAAATAATTAACCAGGTTATTGCAGAAGAAACTCTTTTTCCCATCCATGATGCAAAGGGAACCGTCATCGGAGAAGCGCCTCTGCAAAAATTATCACTACATCAAGGAGCAGAACGAGTAACACTTATGTTAGCGGGAGCTCCTGCATCAGGAAAAGGTACCATTCTCGCTAAAGTACTGCATGAAGCTAAAACAACAAATGGTATCGATGAACGAGATATGGTAAAAATTAATACGGACACACACCGAATATTAGTATGCCAAGGACGCCAGGAACAATTAGGCACGAATAATGAGCTTCATGTATCTTTAAAC
Source organism: Legionella santicrucis (assembly GCF_001468135.1). Classification (GTDB taxonomy): domain Bacteria; phylum Pseudomonadota; class Gammaproteobacteria; order Legionellales; family Legionellaceae; genus Legionella; species Legionella santicrucis. The sequence continues at coordinate 120,891 of NZ_LNYU01000032.1, forward strand.
AATGATGAAGCATCTTATATTACACTTATGGGCTACGAAAAAATGCGCCAAAAGGTTAATCAAAATAGTGCACCTCATATGTTGATTGATGGAGTAACTCCAGCAAATGATAGAATTCAATTAGGAACCCAGGATAATGGTAAACTTGAAATTTCAATTGTTACAGTTGATCCTGAAAGCTCGGTAAAAAGAGCCCAACAACGTGGGGAAAGTACTGGTCGATACGTACAAACTTCTTATTTAATCAATTCACATCGCAATGTAACTTTATCAACATATGAATTGCTTTCCAATCAAGAATTAATTGGGAATAAAAACATTCAAATCTCTATTTATGATACTAATGTGCCACATGGTGCTACTCCTGTTTATGTTGCATGGATCGATATGAAAGATAAAAAAGCAGAAATTTATGATTCGGAAAAATTAGCGGCATTTCGTGGCAAAAGACATATAGAACCAATTCTTAATAGAGAGCAATTTTTCTCTCGATCGATGAAAAGAAGTTTATCCATAAGCTCCAGTGAACTATTATCTAAATCAGGATATGATGTGAATGATGATAATGATCAAAAACTGGACTATTAAAAGATATTTACCCTGAATAGAGGAAAATCAAATGCCATATAAATCAAGTAAACCTGATAATTCAGATAATCAACATGAATCAATACCAAAAAAATTTTTTGAAAATGAAAAGATAAAAGAAAAAATTAAGGAATATGAGAAAAAAGAACCTTTATTTGATGATGACTACCTTGAAAAACAATTGCAAGAAGAATTATTGAAAGAAAGAGAATCGAATGATGATGAAACTCATACAACAAAGTTTGGCCGAAACTAGCAAAATGATTTTATAAGAATAAGCTTATAAATTGAACTAAGGGGCACATAAAGCAGCCTCGTTCCAACGTATATGTATCCACATGCAACCCTAGGATGCGTTGACAATTTATTCTGTCCCCCACATCCCGCATTTTATACGCGGGATCCACATTATGTAACTCTATTTATTTAATTCTTACAACGCTGAATAGTAATTAATGGTCAACAAGCTCCAATCTTTATAAAATTAAGCCAACAGGAATCGAAAATTCTTTTGGATCTCATTCAAATCAAACTGATTTAAATACAAGGAAAAGCTCATCCACGCACTTAATGCAGCCAAATCTCGGAATGGAGGTGGCAAATAAACAGGATTTGTCAATATCTGACGCTCTTTTAATTCAGTTAGCAAAGGCAAATCATCCAAAACTAATTTACCTGTAAATAATAATGGAATCGACTCCACATGCTTTTTGCTTATCGCAAAACGAATATAATTGTAAATCAGTACAAAACCTTTGGCATAAGAAAGATCTTTTGTAAAAGGACCACCTGTCGGTATACTGCCTCTGAAAACGCGCACTGTTTGATTATAACCATCTTCCTCACTCAAACCACATCCTAAAAAATAGTTATAAATATCGAGGAAGTCTGCCCCTTGTGTGACCATATCTAGTGCAATTACTCTATTAGTAATTTTTAGCATACGACTGGGATATGAAGAAAAGGTCACAACTTCCGTGATCACTGCTAAACCTTCCTGAATAACACTACTTGATGGCGAGCCTTTAGAAAGAAAAAAGCAATTAGGTTGCATCGAACCATTCAAGGTCGTACCCACATGAACCCATCCTTCATGCACCTCCAAATAACGAAGATCTCGATCACTAAACATGGCTTGTTGACTCAGTTTAATACTGTCAGCACCTGCTGAAGCATCTGCAATCATATCGTCACTTACCATAACAGTGACTTTACCTGGATGTTTATCAAAAAATTGTCCTAATCGAGCTTGTAAAATTTCTTGTGCTTGTTGTGGTGTATAATGTTTTACATCTGCTTCAGATTGCAATTGAACACTAAGACCTGTTAATACATCAAAGAGTAATGTTCCCATCTCTGACATACGTGGTCCCCCAGCATAAAATACATCATTTGGACTGCCATACAATTCTGTTGCTATTTCAGAAAATGCAGGCGTACCTCGTGCGGCGAGCATTTGTGTTGCCCTAATGTATTCTTCGCATTGGCGCCGAATTAAACGAGTTAAAGTAGAATATTGTCCCAATTGATTCTGAGCATCACGTAAAATATTTCGAAATTCTTCTTGTTTTTCCAACACATCAAATGGTAAAGGTTTTTTTTCATAATATTCTTTATCAATGGATGGAAGTTTTTTACCTTTATGTTTCAAAAACTCTTTTTTTATAGAATCATCCCATTTGATACTATCAAGAATCCTGATCTTGCGTTGTGCATCTACAATACGCTGCGATAAGTCCTGAACAATAAGTAATTCAGCTGATTCCGATGGTGTCATAATAAACCCTCTATGATACAGGTGGAGCAATACTTACACGTGCATCTTGGTTTTGTTGTGGCAAATCATAAAAATTACTAATATTTGCCCTCGATAATGGAGGTGGAACCTCCAAAACTGGACCATTACGACTATTTAAGTAAAGATGTTCCCCATTACTTGCATAGCGACTGCATCCAGAACAAATTAGAGCAATGCAAACAAGAATAAAACTCAATTTTTTCACTTAGATCAACTCCAAATTCTTCAATATTTTTTCTAAAGGTTCATGATGCTCTTTTGATAAAGGAGTCAATGGCATTCTTAATTCATTTTCCATTAAGCCTATTTTGTTTGCTGCCCATTTTATAGCAATAGGATTTGTTTCAATAAACAATAATTCATATAAAGGCATTAATTGTTCATTGAGGCGCAAACATGCCGCATGATCTCCATCTAAAGCTAAATCACATAATTTTGCCATTAATTTAGCAACTATGTTAGCTGCTGCGGAAATATTTCCTTTAGCTCCAGCTAACATCCAAGAGGCGGCGGTAAAATCATCACCACTAAATACATCAATGCTTCCTTCAGAAAGACGCAAAATTTGTTGTAACCGAGTCATTTGCCCCGTAGCATCCTTGATTCCTACAATATTAGAAATTTTTGCAAGTCTTGCTACAGTTTCAGGCAACATATCACAAGCAGTCCTAGTTGGAACATTATAAAGGATGATAGGCATGGCAACCGTCTGAGCTATTTGGCAATAATGTTGATATAAACCCTCTTGGGTTGGTCTAATATATGCGGGAGTCATAATTAATGCAGCATGTGCACCACATTCCATCGCCTCTTGAGTTAGTTTAATACAATCACGAGTGGCATTCATACCCGTTCCCGCAATGACAGGAATCCGCTCTTTAACTTGATCAACAACAGTTTTAATCACAAGCATCTTTTCTTCGTGGGATAAAGTACCTGATTCACCTGTAGAACCTGCCGCAACCAGACCATGACTACCCATTTCAATATGATATTCGACAAGCTCACGCAGACGCGGTACATCCACTTGATCATTGAGCATGGGGGTTAATAAAGCAACTATGCTTCCTTTAAACATATCTTCCTCTATTTTTTATGATCGATAGTGCTAATACTACTGGAAAATGAGGGTCAGAGTAAAATTTGTCTTTTAAATACCTTCAACAAATACAAAATATGTACAATTATTTGACAAATAATAAAATTTTTGTACTAAAATCATAATGGAGATAAAGCAATTAGAATCTTCTTGCACAAAAAAATCAATTTATAAATGCAGAAATTCTTAAAATCATAAAAGGGAGTTCACTATGAAAAAAATTATTGCTCCATTATTTTTTGTCAGTTTATCAGTTTTTATGCTCGGTGGTTGCACTAATACAGAAGTAGGAACCGGTGTTGGTGGAGCAGCAGGAGCGGGTATAGGATATGCGGTTTCTGGAGGAAGTGCAGTGGGCACAGTAATAGGTGCAGGAGCCGGAGCCCTAGTAGGTAATGCGATTGGCCAGCAACAAGACCGACAATATTACTACCGTCATCGTTATTATCGTCCTGGCTACAATTATTATTATTACTAATATAAAAAATAACTTTAACCTCTATTAAAGAGGTTAAAGTAAACCCATTAGGCTTTTAGTATTAATTCATGTAATGCATCTATAAAAGATTAGGGGCTGTTGACAATTTAGTTCCCACAAATAGATTCACACCATTTAGCTCCCGGACATAAATCTCGGGACATGAAATGAATTGTCAAAAATTCTTAGGGAAGAATAAAGCAATATTTTACTTCCATTGCTATACTTTTAAAAAATTTAGTTCAATCAATATGATTGCCCATTAACTCAAAAATAATACAAGGATTGTTATCATGCGCTTAAAAAATAAAGTAGCTATAATTACTGGAGCCGCCAGTGGAATTGGTAAAGAAATAGCTTTGGTTTATGCAAAAGAAGGAGCGAAAGTTGCAATTGCTGATCTGAATTTATCTCAAGCCAATATCACTGCTGAGGAAATAAAGTCTAAAGGTGGAGAGGCAATGGCTGTTGCCATGAACGTCACCGATGAAAACGAAGTCAATCAAGGTGTAGACGCTGTAGCTGAAAATTTTGGCGGTGTGGATGTTATGGTTAGTAACGCCGGAATTCAAATTATTAGTCCTGTAGATCAATTAGCTTTTTCGGACTGGAAAAAATTAATCTCTATTCATTTAGACGGTGCTTTCTTAACAACACGTGCTGCACTAAAACATATGTATGCTTCTGGTAAAGGAGGCAGTATCATTTATATGGGCTCGGTACACTCCAAAGAGGCTTCGAAGCTTAAAGCACCTTATGTCACTGCAAAACATGGCTTACTTGGTTTATGTCAAGTTGTTGCTAAAGAAGGGGCAGCCCATAATGTAAGAGCAAACGTCATTTGTCCTGGTTTTGTTCGAACACCACTCGTAGACAAACAAATTCCAGAGCAAGCAAAAGAATTAGGAATTACTGAAGAAGAAGTCATTAAAAATGTCATGCTAAAAGATACAGTTGATGGAGTATTCACTACTACTGATGACGTAGCACAAACCGCTTTATTTTTTGCTTCTTTTGAATCTAATGCACTGACAGGACAATCACTTGTAGTAAGTCATGGCTGGTTCATGGAGTAAATAGACATGACTTAAACATAGCTCCACTATTTAGTGGGACAAGCAATTACGGGCGACAAGGATTCAATTATTATAATCTGCCTGTCACCATAAACACATCCAAAAGGAGTTTGGAAATGAACGAAGCAGAGGTAATAGAACAGGCTTTTGCAATGCCACTTACCAGTCCAGCTTATCCACGTGGTCCTTATCGCTTTCTCAATAGAGAATATTTAATCGTTACTTATGAAACGGATATAGATTTATTGCACCAAATAGTCCCTGAACCTTTAGAAGTAGTAGATCCTTTAGTTAAATTTGAATTCATTCGCATGCCTGATTCAACAGGATTTGGTGATTATACTGAATCAGGACAAGTAATCCCTGTACGTTATAAGGGTAAAATGGGAGGATATACTCACGCAATGTTTTTAGATGATCTTCCTCCTATAGCAGGAGGCCGAGAAATATGGGGGTTTCCTAAGAAATTAGCCCAGCCAAAACTGGAGGTCGCTCATGAAACATTACTAGGCACCCTCGAATATGGACCTTTTCGAATCGCAACTGCAACTATGGGCTACAAATACGAAACATTAGATGTAAAAAAAGTAGCAGAGTCAATGAATGCTCCTAACTATTTACTTAAAATCATTCCCCATGTAGATGGAAGTGTCCGTATTTGTGAACTTGTCGAGTATCACTTAGAAGATGTTGTTATCAAAGGATCCTGGCAAGGACCTGCTCAATTAGAATTAGCACACCATGCATTAGCTCCAGTAGCGAGTCTTCCTGTTCATCGCATAGTAAATGCGGTACATATATTATCCGATCTCACTTTACCTTACGGTAGAGTTGTTCACGATTATCTTAAATAAAATTGGCGTGAATAAAGCAAAATCAACGTAGACGAGTAGCCTGGTTGCTTGCAACCAGGAATAGCTCTTCTGCGTTCACAGCAGGCGATGCTTTTTGAAGATTTAGGATTACAAATTAGTCTTAACGAGAAGCACTTAGCATCCAATGTGCTTTTTCATGCGCTGCGATACGCTCACTTAATAATGCTACGGTACCTTCATCACCATTTTCTTGAGCTAAACGAACTGCTTTATTAAGATCTTTAACTAAAGCCTCATTATCTTCAGCTAACTCACTCACCATCTGGTTTGCATCAGCGCTAGAATTACCATCTTTGATTGTTTTTAGTGCATTAAACTCAGAAAAAGTAGCTGGAGCTTTATGGCCTATAATCAAAATTCGTTCTGCAATTTCATCTACAGCATTTGCTAATTGTTTATATTGCATTTCAAACAACTCGTGTAAGCTTTTAAATTGCACACCCTTAACATGCCAGTGGTAGTTTTGCGTTTTAAGATATAAAGCATATGTATCTGCCAATACTACTTCCAATTTTTTAATTATTGTTTCCATCGTTACTCCTAGCTTTGTAATAATTATTGGATGATAAATACTTTTTAGAACCAATAAAAATATTTTATTAAAACTATTAAAAAAAACCCGCCATAAAGGCGGGTTTTAAAAGAATAGGTTAAGAGGAGGCTTACATCATGCCGCCCATGCCTCCCATACCACCCATTCCGCCCATGCCGCCCATATCGCCAGCACCAGCTTCATCTTTCTTTGGTAAGTCAGCAACCATACACTCAGTAGTCAACATTAAGCTTGCTACAGAAGCAGCGTTTTGTAATGCCATACGAGTTACTTTAGTTGGATCTAAGATACCCATTTCAACCATATCACCGAATTCGCCAGTAGCAGCATTGAAACCGTAGTTGTCTTTGTTTTCAGCTACTTTGTTTACAATGACAGATGCTTCGTAACCAGCGTTAGATACGATCTGGCGCATTGGAGCTTCAATAGCACGACGAAGAATGTTGATACCCATACTTTGATCGTCGTTATCGCCTTTCAAAGAATCCAAAGCTTTTTGTGCGCGAATTAAAGCAACACCACCCCCAGCAACAATACCTTCTTCTACAGCAGCACGGGTAGCGTGTAATGCATCTTCAACACGAGCCTTCTTCTCTTTCATTTCTACTTCGGTAGCAGCACCAACTTTAATCACCGCAACACCACCAGATAATTTAGCAACACGCTCTTGTAATTTCTCACGATCGTAGTCAGAAGTAGTTTCTTCAATTTGAGCACGAATCTGAGCAATACGCGCATTGATTTCTGCAGCTTTACCTTCACCATCAATAATAGTGGTATTTTCTTTAGTCACTACGATGCGTTTCGCAGTACCTAAATCTTCTAAAGTAGCAGCTTCTAAGCTTTTGCCAATTTCTTCAGAGATTACTTGGCCATGAGTCAGAATTGCGATGTCTTGTAGCATTGCTTTACGACGATCACCAAATCCTGGAGCTTTAACAGCACATACTTTAACAATACCGCGCATGTTGTTAACTACTAAAGTAGCTAAAGCTTCACCTTCAACATCTTCAGCAATAATCAATAATGGACGGCCAGATTTTGCAACACCTTCCAATACAGACAACATATCACGAATGCTAGAAATTTTCTTATCAACTAACAGAATGAATGGATGCTCAAGCTCACAAGTCATGCTTTGTTGATTGTTGATGAAGTATGGAGAAATATATCCACGATCAAACTGCATCCCTTCAACAACAGATAATTCATTTTCCAATCCATTACCGTCTTCAACAGTAATAACACCTTCTTTACCTACTTTATCCATTGCACTAGCAATAATTGAACCAATTGCTTCATCAGAGTTAGCAGAAATAGTACCTACTTGTGCAATTGCTTTGTTGTCTTTGCAAGGCTTAGACATGGTTTGTAATTTTTTGGTGATTGCAGAAACTGCTTTATCAATACCACGCTTCAAATCCATAGGATTCATGCCAGCTGCAATTGCTTTATAGCCTTCAACCACAATAGCACGAGCCAATACAGTAGCAGTAGTTGTACCATCTCCAGCGGTATCAGAAGTTTTAGAAGCGACTTCTTTAACCATTTGAGCGCCCATATTCATAAAGCGTTGATCAAATTCAATTTCTTTAGCAACAGACACACCATCTTTAGTTACAGTAGGTGCACCATATGATTTTTCTAAAACAACATTACGGCCACGAGGTCCCATTGTTACTTGAACTGCATCAGCTAATGCATTAACACCAGCAAGCATTTGTAGGCGAGCATCGTCACCAAAACGTAATTCTTTTGCCATTATCTCTATCTCCTAATGAAACAAATTATTTCTCAATAACACCCATGATGTCGTCTTCACGCATCACAACCAGTTCTTTACCGTCGATTTTTACTTCAGTACCTGAATATTTACCAAATAAAACAATATCACCTACTTTTACTGCTAAAGCGCGAACATCGCCGTTATCTAATATTTTACCCGCGCCAACAGCAATGATTTCACCACGCATTGGTTTTTCAGTAGCGCTATCTGGAATAACAATACCACCAGCTGTGGTACGCTCTTCTTCCATACGACGAACAACAACTCGATCGTGTAAAGGACGAATTTTCATGCTTCTATCTCCTGATTAATTAAACTTTAAACTCATTTACAATGTTACTGAAACGCATATGGGGACAAAGAAAAAACTTTCAAGGGTTAAAACAAAAAAAATTTTAGTTTTAACTTTATTCACACTACACTATGTTCTGATATAGTTATTTACATGTTTCGGGCATGGCATAGAAATCTTAGATGCTAACTGTTCCAGACTCTAATTTTATTAAAAAGGTTGCAGAATGAGAAAATGGTTTTTATTGGTATTTTGTTACATTGCTGCATTTGCTCTACATGCAAACCCACTTCCTGCTGCGGAAGTGTTTCATGTGAATGTAGCAAAAGTCGATCCCAATACTTTTGCTATCAATTTTCAAATAAAGCCAGATTATTTTCTATACAGTAAACGTATTAAGCTCACATTTAAATCAGGAAGTAGCATTAATTTAGGCCCTCTTCGTTTGCCCCCTACAGTAAAAAAAACTGACAAGCAAGGACATGTTTATGCTGTATATCGCAACCAAGTTTCTATTCCAGTGAGTATTTTAGCCGATCAACCAGGAGAAACGTATGTTGATTTGCGCTACCAAGGATGTTCCGACGATGGCTTTTGCTATGCCCCAGAAACAAAAATAATACGGTTATCTATAGATAACAAGTTGGCATTGACTCAAGCAAACCTAGAACAATCAAGTAATGAACCTGTAGTTGCAGAAGAAACTCAAAATGACAACATTTCAAAAGTCTTCTTGAGTCATAACTGGCTTATTATTCTTATTACTTTTTACGGCTTTGGTTTACTTTTATCATTTACCCCGTGCATCCTACCAATGGTTCCAGTTTTATCTGGAATCATAGTTGGCCATGGGAGAGAACTTTCAACCCAAAAAGCTTTTTTCCTCTCTTTAAGCTATGTCTTAAGTATGTCGATAACCTACGCAATAATTGGAGCGGTAGTCGCCCTGCTCGGAGCCAATCTGCAAATCAGCATGCAATCACCTTGGGCTATAGGAATATTCAGCCTAATTTTTATTCTTTTAGCCTTATCCATGTTTGGATTTTATGAATTTAAATTACCGCATTCTTGGCAAGCAAAAATACACGGTACAAGTAATCGAAGGGGTGGCCACTATCTAGGAGCTGCAATTATGGGATGTTTGTCTACTCTGATTCTTTCTCCTTGCGTTACTGCGCCTCTAATTGGAGTACTCACTTATATTGCTCAAACTGGAAATGTTCTTTTGGGTTGTTTAACATTATTCATCTTGGGTTTGGGAATGGGCACGCCTTTACTTCTGATTGGTACCTCCGCAGGCAGATGGTTACCAGAAACTGGCAGTTGGATGAATACGATTAAAGCACTTTTTGGTATTCTTTTCATTGCGGTTGCTATTGATTTACTCTCTCGTATAGTTCCTTCTTTAATCAGCATGGGTTTATGGGCTTGCTTACTTATATTTTCGGGTATTTACAGCGGTGCATTAACCTACTCTACAACAAATCGTGAAAAATTCAGCCAAGGAATGGGATTGATTTTGCTCGTATATGGTTTCTTAATTTTAGTAGGTGCCAGTATGGGAGCGACCAATCCTTTGCAACCTTTAACTACTGCATACACAGCAAATATCCCCCAGGTTAAAACACAACAAGTACAGGGTTTAAGTGACATAAAGCAGGCAATTTTAGAATCGCAAGGCAAGCCCATCATGTTGGACTTTTATGCAGATTGGTGCCATTCCTGCAAGGTTATGGAAGCAACCACATTTAAAGATTCTCAAGTACAAGATGCCTTAACGCGATTTACGGTAATTAAAATCGATGTTACCGCACAGAACTCTGAAAATAAGGCGATACTTACTTACTTTGATGTTGTAGCACCCCCTACTTTTATCTTTTTTAACACAAAAGGAACGGAACTGAATCAGTTTAAACTAGTGGGTGAAATTTCTACCAATAAATTCTTAAAAACTTTAAATCAAATCCAATAAACATAAGCAGTCAGGCCTTGCCTGACTTCATTTATCTTTTAATCCCTCAAAGGCCTAAATTCACTTAAGCTGTTCATTGTTAAATTCTTTGCAACCTACCTATTAAGAAATTATTATGCAACCGAATACATGTAACTCATTGTTAATTATTTATTATTTGTAAATTTCATATCACATATAAACAAATTTTATTGGCAAAAAAAAGACCTATTTGTGTAGTATTTCAAAAAATTCAACTTTTTAGGAGCATTTGATAATGACAAAAAAAACCCATCATGAATTATATGAGGGACAGATGATAATCACCTTTGCTGATCTTGAAGGAGATTTAAGTTTTTTAGAACGAAGTTTAGCTCTTTATAAAAACAAATATAAGGAAAGTTTTACTGGACTTGCTCTAGAGAAAAACGATTTTACATTAGTAACAAAAGAAGGCAAAACCTATATTCAACTACCCCAAAACGTCTTTTGTGTGAATATTGGTGACCTTACTGATAAATCGCGCAGTAATACAGGTCGAAAAAATCCCCATAATATACGTCTCGTTGACATTATCAACAATACTCATGAGATGTATGGAGAGCGAATGATTTCCATTCTTGGTAATCGCGAAACAACCAAGCCTCGCATCTTAAATGAGCTAAAAATCGAATCTATCAATCAGGTATTTCTAAACGATATTCAATTAACTCCAGAAGAACGTCAAAAAAAAGGAGCAGCTCGTAATTCCTCTCTTGTTTGGGTAGATGGTAACGATAAAACAAAATTATTTTTAACTTATCTGATGGACGAGTTAAAATGGCCTCAAGATTCTAGTTCTCAAGAGTTAATCGCTTTATTTAATACATTAACTGAGACTAAAAAACAAATTCTATTTACAAAATGGCAATTTGCAAATAGTACTGGTGCTCCTGAATTATGGGAAGATCTGGCTTTAGAAAAAGGTTACGCTCATTGGCAAAAGAATAAAATAGTGGTCGATAATGAAGAGGGCACTTTGGAATTTGTGAAAGATTACTTCACCAACCCTAATAGCCCTTATGTCAAATATCTTGGTCATTGCCAAATAGCTGCACAAATTGGTAACACATTATTTACTCATGGTGGAATTGATAATAATTCTTTTATCTTGCCTCGTACTTTAACTGAATTAGTTGATGCCCAGACATTAGCTCAAATTTTTAACAATGATATCCCTAAAGCAAATGAAAAAGGCAGATTAGTTGCACGAAATATTAAAGAATTGCTAGACGCTGAAAATGCTTGGTATGCGGCTTTATACAAATTATACGCTAATGCAGCACAATTAGATGAACAAGCAACTTCACGCCTCAATAATGGGCTAGCTGAACTTATCAATATGGGACTTCCTGCTGCACGCAATAATGGAGAAACCTTAATCCATGGGGCTTTTGGAAGTGCTTTAAATGAAGAAACACTGCGTAAACTTTCAGAAAGCGGTGTGTATGATCTATATCATGGCCATGTTCCTGCGGGACGCCCTCGAATTTGCAAAACGGTTTATACTAAGGATGGACAAGAGATAGTCTTTCATCGCATTGGTGGGGATACATGTAATTATCGTAAAAATGAAGCCGCAATTGCAATAAGCATTCAAAAAAAGAACGATTTAACTTATATAAACATCGATCAAATTGATGAACAGGTAGAAGCCAACCATATCTCAACCACGCTACCTGTAAAAAATCAAGATGGCACACTAAGAGACAAAGGCCTGCAGACCCTCATTGGTACCCCTATTAATTTCTCCGATACCGACAAAGGCTGGCATATTGTAAGATGTTTAAAAGGGAAAGAACAATTTGAGCTTTTCAAACAAAATGGTCCTCCAAGTTTTAAACCAGACTCCAAGGTGGTTAGTCTCGCAGAATTGATAAACTTACAACTTAATGAGTTGACGAAGAAGGAAAAAGCATTAAATGAAGCTACAGCGTTTGCAGATGAAAAGAGCAAGGACTTTAAAAAATTAAAAAATGAAACTAAAGAGTTAATAGATCAAAAAAATAAGGATATTGAAGAATTAAAAAATGAAATAAATAGGTTTTTAGATTCATTTGTTGATGTCTTTAGAACTAATGTGAGATTACACATTGAAAAAGAAAACTTAATGTATCTAGTGAATGATAAAAATGAACATAAGTATTTTGAGCTCATTCAAAATAAGTTGCTGCCGATGACTCAAAAATACTACGATTATCTTAAATCTCAAGATTTAACGAGCATGAATAAAACAAAAAAAATAAGAACAGAAAGTAAAATTAATTTAATGAAGCACTTGATACACGATTTGAATGATACAAAGTCTTCTTGGAGGCCGTCCGATCGTGTTAATCAGTTTTTTATCACCCTTAATGATGGAGCTGAAACCCTAAAAACGCATCGTGATTCCTTATCAAGATTCATTACCAATGTGATGTATGCTGCACGCCATCTTATCACTACATTATTACCAAGTCTGTTGTATCTAACCCCCTTCACCCCAAGCGATAAGACAACAAGCAACTCCATGAGTTTCTGGAAATCCCGAGGTAGTAAACTTCACGAAAATCTGGAGGAATCTCGAAAAAGCATGTCTCTAAATTAACGTTATGGATAAGAAAGTGAATCATCCACTCAGCCTCATTGCTATTGGCTTAAGGAACTTGTAGTCGGCCTCGCGCAAGCGAGGACCCATGTCGATGGAGACGTAATGCTCCTGTAGAAATGGATTTCCGCTTGCGCGACAATGACGAAACCATTAATTCATCCATCATCTTTTTTCATTTAGACCACACCGCATACTTTAAGTACGAGAAAATTAAATAAGATTATTGGAATAGTATTGAAGAAGATGTATAATTAGTTCATTTTTTTTACAGTTAAAATATAATATGAATCATAAAGTTGGTTTTGTTAGCCTTGGTTGTCCTAAAGCTCTGGTTGATTCAGAGCGAATTATTACTCAATTACGTGCTCAAGGATACGAATTAGTTTCCAGTTATCAAGATGCCGGTATTGTCGTTATCAATACTTGCGGTTTTATTGATAGTGCGGTTAAAGAATCGCTAGACACTATTAAAGAAGCAATGGCAGAAAATGGACGTGTTATTGTTACCGGCTGTTTAGGAGCTAAAGCTGACATCATAAAAGAAGCTTGTCCTGATGTTCTTCATATTAGTGGCGCTCATGCTTATGAAGAAGTAGTCAATGCGGTTCATCAACACCTTCCCCCACCAACCGATCCTTTTACCCAACTTGTTCCTCCGCAAGGAATTAAATTAACTCCACGTCATTATGCTTATTTAAAAATATCTGAAGGATGCAATCAAAAATGTACTTTTTGCATCATTCCAACGATGCGTGGAAAATTACAAAGTTATCCAATAGCACAAGTATTAACTGAAGCCAAGAAATTAAAAGATGCTGGCGTTAATGAAATTTTAGTGATTTCTCAGGATACCAGTGCTTACGGAGTAGATACACGTTATCAACCGGTGACTTGGCAAGAAAAAACCATTAATACACGATTTTTTGATTTATGTGAACAATTAGGTCAATTAGACATTTGGATCCGTTTACATTATGTCTATCCTTATCCTCATGTTGATGACATCATTCCCTTAATGCGCGACGGTCTTATTCTTCCTTATTTGGATATTCCTTTACAGCATGCCAACTCAAGAATACTTAAAGCAATGAAACGTCCTGCAAGCAGTGAAAATACGCTCTTACGCATTGCCTCCTGGCGCGAGATTTGCCCAGAGATTACACTTCGTTCCACATTTATTGTCGGCTTTCCTGGAGAAACAGAAGAAGAATTTGAAGAATTACTCGACTTCTTAGAAGAAGCCCAATTAGATCGCGTAGGTTGCTTCAAATACTCTCCGGTCGAAGGAGCTAAAGCGAATGAATTAAGTGATCCAGTTCCCGAAGAAATAAAAGAAGAACGTTACCATCGCTTCATGCAATTACAGGCAGAAATTAGTCGCGATAAATTAGAAAGCAAAATCGGTAAAACCCAAACTGTATTAATTGATGAAATACATGACGATCAAATTATTGCGCGTAGCAAAGGTGATGCCCCCGAGATTGATGGTCTTGTGATTCTACCCCCTAATCCTGGAATTAAAAGCGGATCTTTTGCGGAAGTACTAATTACAGATAGCGATGATTATGACTTGTACGCAGAGTTCAAAGATTAATCAAAAAATTCACGAGAAATGGACATAATCTCATTTTGCATACCATCACTACTTACCGTATTTGGACGCAATAAATTCAAATGTAATAGCTGATGGTATTTCTTATATGCTTTTTTCAAAAAGGTGTATTGCTCTTTATTGAAAGCGCCGGCTAAAAATAAATGGTGCAATTGACTTAATGTATGTGTATATCGAGCCAAAGAAGGATTTCTTAAATGAAGTATCAAATACTGTACTAAAAACTCTAAATCTAACAGTCCTCGAGAAATAGAATCTCTGGCTTGATAATGTTCTATCTTGGATCTCATGGACAATACATCATGTTGTAGCGTGGTTTTATTACGCTCTATTTGAACTACTGCTTTTTTCAATTGCATGAAATGATGTCTAATTTTTGCATTCCCACTTAAGATCCGTGCTTTTAATAAAGCCTGATGTTCCCACGTCCATGCCTGCTTTTTTTGGTATTCAACAAATGCATCCACATGGCTAACCAATAGTCCTGCAGAACCAGAAGGTCTAAGACGTGTATCAACGTTATAAAGAACTCCAGATTGGGAGCGTGTAGTCAGCATATGTAAAATCTTTTGGGTTAAACGTGTTACCAAAGCCTCTTCTGATGGTTTTGCAGTATATAAAAATACTAAATCCAGATCAGATGCATAGTTCATTTCACGACTACCTAATTTCCCATAAGCAATAATTGCAAAATGTGATTGGGTTTGTTTTATTTCAGGATAGCGTACATACAATTGTTCGCTAGCAAGCTGCAAAACCTGATTCACAATCACTTGTGCCACATCCGACAAAAATTGCCCCATTCGTACAGCACTAAAGAAACCATAACATTCTGCACGAGCAGCCATCAGCCAATTAGCCAATTTAAACTGTCGCAGAATTTCCTCTTGCAATTCAATGTCATCATGATGGGCTAACTTTTCAATCAATTGTTGTTGTAATTGCTGTAGAGACAATGGCCGCCATTCCTGCCCTTGATCCAACAAGACTTCCAGTAAAAACGGTTGATTGACTAACAATGAAGTAATAAAAGGACTATGAGCAAACCAAAATAATAACTCTGTAAGTACTTGAGGATTTTCGGTAATTAAAGCCAGATAAGCACTACGCCCCACAATATTTTCAAGTAAATGCATCACTTGCAATAACACCTCATCCGTTTTTTCAACATGAGTAAGCTCAGCAAGCAACATAACCATTAACCGATCCAGACGCATACGCGCACCTTGGGTTAAACGTCGACATCGAGGACTATGACGAAAGGAATGAATCATTTGGTAACAATAAGAGGCGTTTGTAAAACCCAAACTGGTTAATAAATTAATTGCCATACTGGTTTCAACATGTCCTTGCCAAAGACTCGATAACTGATTATCCAATAACCTTTTATCATTTTCATAATCTTTGACCTTACCAAGTACTGAATGAAATGCATAGCTAATAATGCGCTGATATTTGTTTAATTTGATTACTAAATCATCCCAAGAAGAGAATCCCATAGCTAAAATAACTTGTTCTTGTTTTATTACGTCCTCAGGTAAAGAATGAGTCTGTTGATCATTTAAACTTTGTAACATATTTTCTAATTGGCGCAGAAACAGATAAGCTTGTCTTAAAGCATCTGTGTGCGGTAATAGTTTTTCCCGTTTTAAAACACGCAGTGCTGATAAAGCATTTTGTTCTTGTAATTGCGGTAGCCGGCCACCGCGAATGAGTTGAAAACTCTGAATAACAAATTCAACCTCTCGTATTCCACCTTTACCTCGTTTTATATCATCCAATCGTGGATTTAACTCTACTTCTCTCTCGATCATTGCCTTCATACTACGCAATGACTCAATCACACTAAAATCAACATAACGCCTATACACAAAAGGGATAATTAAGCGCTCAAACCAAGGGTGTACCTCATCCAGTGACTCAGTAATTATACGCGCTTTAACCATAGCATAACGTTCCCAATCGCGACCTTGCTCTTGATAATAAGTTTCTAGTGCTGCCAGACTTGAAACCAAAGGACCACTATCTCCATTAGGGCGTAACCTCAAGTCGACACGAAAAACAAATCCATCTGCCGTTATATTTTGCAAAATCTGAACGAATTGCTGGACTAATTTGCTAAAAAAATGTTGATTATCAATACGCTCTTCACCGTCAGTTTCCCCTACAAGCGTATAAGCAAAAATCAGATCAACGTCCGAAGAATAATTAAGCTCTCTTCCCCCTAACTTTCCCATAGCAAGGGTATACAAATGAACTTCATTTCCCTCTCTGTCACGCGGTGTCCCATGACGTAAAGAAAGCAATTGTTTGCAATAATCTAAAACATGCAATATCAAAGTATCAGCACAATCTGACCAAGATTTAATTGCTTCTTCGACATGAATAATACCTGCCATCTCAAGAAGAAGTAGCCGCAACAGCTGGGTATTTCTAAATTGGCGTACGACACGTAAGTAAGTTGCGATCGGTAAACTTGACGAGGTGCTTCTTAGTGCATGAAAATAGTCCTCACGGGATAAAGCAGAATGGCAATTATTCGTAATCAGCAGGTTTTTTAACAATTGAATATGTCTGCACGCATAGTCGCTAATAAGAATGAGTTTCTTTACACTATCACATAAAGGATGATGTAAATCTGATAGATATTTTTCGATAAACCAGGATTTTGATTGCAGCAACGCAGAATTTTCCATTTGCATAAATCCTTTGTATTGAACTGCTTTTATTGAGAACCGAATACCTTATTAATACATTACATTTCTGTCTTTGCAAGAGACAAACGTTAAGTTCGTTTTACGAGATAAAACACATTTCCATGTCTTATGCCGAACTCATAATAATGCTCCAACTAAGTTCTATACATCGTTGTAAGCTCGTTCGGCTCAGCCATGTATTTTTTTGTACGCTCCGTCATCTCACTATACTTGAGCCTTTGCTAGCAACTTAGTGGATGACACTATAATATTTTAGAAAAAATCTAATGTAATGTTTGTCCCTGAGTAAAACAACGAGTAATCACTTGTCGGATTACAAAATCACCTTGATCCACTCCATACATTGAATTAAAATGTTTCGCTAAAGTAATGACCCATCCAGATAAACGAAAGCTCATCTTTTTTTCGGATTGATCCACAACAATTTCAAAAAGCCCTAAAGTATCACTTTCACGCTCACTAGCATATTCTTCCATAATCATGCGGGCGGTTTGTAAATCTTTGTCTCTGGTAGGCCAATTTTGACTCATATTATTCTCCCTAAAAGCATGATTAGGTCTTTATAACTTAACGCAATATAAAACCAGAAATAAGTCTGATATTATCTCATATTTTGTTCAAATTCTCAATATTGAGTTCAAATATTGAAGAAGTTTATTATTCTCTGCAGCTTCCTATGCGCCATAATCAAGCGAGCTGAAAACAATTTATTGCTTTCCACGCAATAGCAATAGAATGTTTTTCCAAGACAGCATATTATATGCTTATGCACCAAATTTTAAATACATAAACCATGACTTATCATATATTACCTTCAATATTATCGGCCGATCTTACTTGTCTTGGCTCTGAAGTCGATTCTGTAATGAAGGCTGGGGCTGATTTTATTCATTTTGATGTCATGGACAATCACTATGTACCTAATTTGACATTTGGCCCCGCATTTTGCGATGCTTTAATCAACCGCTTTCCTCAACTGCCTATAGATGTGCATCTTATGATCCAACCTGTAGATGCCCTGATTGAATCTTTTGCAAAGGCTGGCGCTAAGCGTATAAGCATCCATCCAGATGCAACAATCCACGTAGATCGAAGTCTCAATCTTATTAAAGACTTAGGATGCGAGGCTGGCTTAGTATTAAACCCAGCGACACCCATTGAGGTATTAACTTGGTGTGCTCATAAACTTGATTTTGTACTCATTATGACTGTGAACCCAGGTTTTGGTGGTCAAAAACTTATTCCTGAAATTATTAACAAAATATCACAAGTCCATGAACGCTATCCACAGCTTGATCTTTGTGTTGATGGAGGGGTGACAATAGACAATATCGCCACCTTAGCCCGTGCTGGAGCAAATCAATTTGTTGCTGGGGCTGCGGTATTTAAAAGTGCCAATTACAAAGACACCATTAATGCTATGCGCGCACAGTTAGCCAATGTATAAAGAACTTTAATGTATGAGAGTCATGAAAAATATCATTTTACTACTATGTGGACTTATGGGATCTCAGCTATGCCATGCTCTTTCAGGTCAGGCTTACATGGATCGATTTAATACTTATCTCTCCTATAGTCAAAATATTCCTGCAACACCTAATGCCACATTCCTCGAATTTATCAGCGGAGATGGGGCTCTTTCATCCAAATTACGCGACAAATGGCTTTATGAATTGGCTAAAAACAAAGACTGGTCTAATTTTAGTCAATATTACCGGCCATCCCAGGACCTTAATCTCGTATGTTATGATCAGATTGCAAAATATAATTTAGGAATGCACGATGAAGTCTTAAAAGAGTCTATTCCTTTGTGGTTAACAGGAAACTCAATGCCTCCATCATGCGATAGCTTGTTTAACTTATTGTTAAAGGACAATAACTTAGACCAAAACTTAATTATAAAACGTTTTGACCTAGCATTAGATCAACGTAACATACAGCTAGCTCGCTATGTGTTAAAACAGTACAAAATATCTCATGGAGCAGAGCTTCAAGCATTAAACGCCGTGATCCAAAATCCAGCTAACATCAGTAAGCTTAATCCAGGTGGATTAAACAGTACCATTTATCTTTATGGTCTTAAGCACATGATTTCAACAAATATGGATCAAGCGCTTAAATTATGGCAACAAAGTAAAACCCAACAGATGCTTAACCAAGAGCAAAAACAAGCCTTTTTAGCTCATTTAGCACTTTATAAAGCAATGCGCAATCATGAAGATACATTGCAATGGTTCGCTAAAGTAAAGCCACAATATTACAATGATACTTTGCTGGATTGGCAAATACGTTTCGCGTTAAAACATAAAAATTGGGCTCAAGTTACTGTTTTAATTAATGATTCAAAAAATAAAGAAGAGCCTTGTTGGCAATATTGGCTAGCTCGCTCCTTAGAAGAGCAAGGTAAGATGGCAGAGGCACGCGCAATTTATGAGCCTTTAGCTAAAAACAGGCAATATTATGGATTTTTAGCCAGTTTACGTCTTGATAAAACACCAAGCTTTAGCAATGAGACACCAACAACAAACTTAGATGTTTTAAAACCTTATCAATCTTTTATCGAGCAAATCAAAACGCTTTACATCACCAAACAAAATCTACAAGCATCTCGGTTACTCAATGATTTTATTAGTGAATTGCCTAAAGACGAGGCAAGTGCTTTAGTCTATTGGATTGACAGTAAACTGCAGTGGCATGGCAAATCCGTTTATCTCAGTAATAACGAAACGCTTAATAACCAACTTTCTTTAAGATTTCCGCTCGCATATAAAGACAGTATCTCACTTTATTCTAAAAAATATACTGTTGAACCCGAATTTATTTATGCCATCATCCGCCAAGAAAGCGGATTCAGAGATGATGCGACTTCTTCAGCTGGCGCTCGTGGTTTAATGCAAGTCATGCCCTATACTGCAAGAGTAGTCTCAAAAGCAGATAAGATTCCTTATATCGATCAAAAACAATTATTCTTACCCCAAAAAAATATTAATATAGGAGTGGCTTATTTAAAACAACTAGCAAAGCGATTTGGTAATCATCCTATACTGATTGCAGCAGCTTATAATGCCGGCCCCAAACAAGTAGTTTATTGGTTAAAAACTCATCCACCCAAAGAAATTGATGTATGGATAGAAACTTTACCGTGGCAAGAGACACGAAATTATTTAAAAAACATTATGGCTTTTTATGTTGTTTATCAATATCGTTTGGGCCAAAAATCTAACTTAAACCATTTTCTAGAGCCCTTATAAAAATTTTTTGATAGATTAACACATATAAGGCCGAAGAGCCTCAGCCTAGCTGTTATTGGCTTAAGGGATCTATCTTGATTCCTTAAGCCAATAACAGTGAACTTCAAACTCTATGTATAATAATTATCTCTATTTTAAAACGAATGCCAACACTTCCTAAATTCAATACTAGATTCTATGCCTCTTGGCATCAAATTGGTCTATAATTATACAATCAAACTCAAAGGCACACTGCTTTTTTTGTATGCCTTAAGGTAATTTTTATGATAAAGATAATTTTCTCTTGCAGTCTATTAGGGATAATATTTTCTTCACTAACTGGATGCGCTCCCACTGCTACTGTAGTTGGCACATCAAACGTCCCAATTAATTATACTTATGCTCCAGGCTATAATCCCCCCCAAGTTGTGTATCCAGACGTCGCTACTGATACAGATACAGATACAGACACATACGAGTCAGTTGTTATTATTCATAAATAACTTGGTTCGACATAAAAGGCCTGGAAATACATTGTCGCTAAGCGAATGTTATTTCAGGATAAATAGCATTTGCTTCATTATCCTTCTGTATTTTGGATGAAGCGCAATAACACGTGATTCGTTCGCATAGAAGACTCCTGTAAGGCATTACTTGGACTTATAAATCCAGCAAACATTGCCTCTAGGACTTCATCGTTAATACTACGGATTTGGTTTTGTGGGCCAAAGCGGTGTAATGATTTGTTATGTGCTTTACCTTCTAAATCAGTTTGAGCCATAAGCAATGTAGGGTGACGACTGCTTTGTAGAATACTGGCATAGATACCTTGCAAACCAATAGGAAGATACCCTGTATGCTCATGCCATCGTTTTTGTGTTTGTGGCTTTACTATAAAAGCAAAAAATTGTGCAATTCCTTGGTATTGCTCCTTTGTTTGTCCTGATACCGCCCATAGAGCGGCCCCTCCTGCAACATTCGCATGCCTTATTTTGCTCACTTCCGTATCCAAAGGCATACTCGCGATACCTAGATGAAAAGGAACTAATGCAGATAAACTATTGTAAGCACCTGAAGATTGACTAAATAAAGGACAAACCCCACTGGTAAATAAAATAGTCGCATCATCTACTCTTCCAGCGTAACGAAAATAGCGAAGAGAATGCCAACGTTTTAAACGTTCAAAATGACTTAATAATTGTGGGGTAGCAAAAACAGCATGATCCTCTTGAGTTAATGGTAATCCATGAATTGCTAAGAAAGATTCAAAAAGCACCCAGCCGGGATAGGCTGTTGTATAGGTACAATCATAACCCGCACTTTTTAACTTTTTAGCCAATACCTCCATTTCACTCCAAGTACGTGGAAAATTTGTCTGGGTATAACCTACCTTAGCAAGAATATCCAAATTATAATACAAAGTAGCAACTGAAAGATTAAAAGGCAAAGCCATCAACTCCCCATTTTTGCTATAAAATTCACGAATAGACTGTATAAAATCTTCTTTAGGTAAACGAATCCCCTGCTCTCGCATGAGTTCATCTACTGGTTTAATAACGCCCTTAGGCGAAAGCATAATTTCGGTGCCAACTTCAAATATTTGTACGATTGCAGGAGGATGATGCGCTCTGAATGCTGCAGCAAAACTAGTTAAGGTTTCGACATAATTTCCTTTATAGACAGGTTTAATCAAGTATTGGTTTTGACTTTGATTAAACTCACCAGCAAGCACTTGAACCTCTTCTCCTAAATGTCCTGCCATTCCATGCCAAAATACCAGCTCGATTCGCTCTGCCTGTGCCGGAAAAGTACACAATAAAGCAAATAAGCAATTAAAAATAATAAAACTTCTCAAGTAGTTATGAGTTAGTGTTTTCATACTAATAAGTCAGGATAATCACTAAAAATCGCATCCACGCCCCAGTCAAACAATTTATTTGCTAAACGCTTGCGATTAACCGTATAAGCATAAAGCACATAACCCTCTGCCTTTATCTCTTTAACTCGTTCTTTGGTTAAAACTCTACGGTTAAAATGAATGGAAAAACATTCCAATTGTTTTGCTTTTTGCAACCATTGCTCATCCCAAACATGGAGCAGTAAACCTAAAGGCATCTCTGGTGCAATGCTTCGACATAATGTCAACACATCCCAAGAAAAACTGGATACTAAAGGTAAATTTTTTTCATACGGCCAATAACGATTAATGTGACTCATTACTGCTACTGCTGTTTGCTCTTCTGCGCCAGGATAAGGCTTAATCTCAATATTTGCTTGTACATTTGTAACAGACATCCAGTCTAAAACCTCTTTAAAATGAGGAATATGTTCTCCTTTAAATCGCCGTGAAAACCAAGAACCAGCATCTAAGGATTGTAAATAACTTGAATCAACTAAACCAACATCCCCTCGTCCATTTGTCGTTCTTTTTAAACAGTCATCATGAATGACAAAAGGTTCACCATCAGAGCAACACATCACATCAAACTCAATGAAACGACATCCTAAAGCTAAGGCTTTTTCAAAAGCTGCTATGGTATTTTCAGGAGCATAGGCAGAAGCGCCTCTATGTCCAATAATTTTTTCTACAGCTAACAAATTAAATCCCCTTCAAGTAAAAAGCATAAGACACGCGTCATGCGCCCACCATTTAAATACCAAGAAAGCAGTCGTCTTCACCTAGACGCAGAATTAACCTCCTTAATTTAACGTGGGCATGAAGCTTAATAATACTCTTCTAGTGCCTGCGATAACTCATCTTATAATTACAACTATTTCCTCAACTTATTGTTTACGATTTGCAGCCACTTCAACTACAGCTGTTAATATAAGCTCATTGCTTACCGTTAAAGCAGATGCTGCAACAGGTGCAGTTGTAGCCAGCACCGTATTCATCTCTTTGGCTTGGTAAGGCCTGGGCTGGGGAGGATTATTTCCATCAACAAAAACCAAGTTACTCACACTATAATTTTGTGTTGGATAAGCCTTATTGATACGAGCAAGCTCATCATTTACTTGTTGATACAAACGTTCCCTGATTTGAGTTAAAACAACCTGAGTTTCATCAAAGCTTGGTTTGAAATCTACATTGGAGATTTCATATTGAGCACCAGGCAAGCTCACAGTCTTGGCATTTTGATAAATATCAGTTAATACTTCCTGACTCACTCGCGCTTGAGCTTGTACATAAAGTTTCTCAAGTCCAGAACTGTCCTGTGAACGATCAAATTGAACAAGATGCCAATCTCCTTTGGCAATTTTGTTTAATCGCTCCATAATATCAGAACGAGCTTTAACAAGATCCGCATTATTTAAAGTCACATTAATATTTACACCAAGCAACGCAGTTTGCGTTGTAACCCATTGTTTTGCCGAAAGTTGGAAATCAATTTTATCAAGTACTAATTGAGGTTGTGGTGGTAAGACATTTTCCGCAAAGGCAAACGGCGTAACTACCATCAAAGCCAGCATTTGAACTACCTGACGCATAACAGTCTCCAAGTTGATAAATAATCGAATAAGTGTATATCAGCAAACCCAAAGATACCAAATTATTAAACGGCACCATTGATTTAATCAAAAAATAGGAATATAACTTCTGCAAATATTTCAATCGGAGCGAAACATGATGTCTGTGGACAATATCTCTAATAGTAACCAAACAATAGCCGATGATGATTTTCTTGATTACGCCCTCTCTCATGGATTTGGTGATTTGCACTTTAAGGTTGATCCTGAAACAGGAATGAAAGCAATAATAGCCATACACAACACTAAATTAGGCCCTGCTTTGGGAGGGTGTCGCTTTATTGAGTATCCAAGTACTCAGGCCGCACTCAAAGACGCAATGCGCCTTGCTCGCGGAATGAGCTTTAAAGCCGCATCTGTAAATCTGCCTTTAGGAGGTGGTAAGTCTGTTATCATAAAGCCTAAAGAGTCCTTCGATCGGGTTCAATACATGCATCAATTTGGTAAGTTTGTTCATGAATTAAATGGTCGTTACATCACTGCTCTTGATAGCGGAACCGAATTAAAAGATATGGACGTCATTGCAGAACATACTCCTTATGTTGCTAGTTTATCCAAATATGATGGTGACCCGTCTCCGTCTACTGCTCGTGGAATTTTACGCGGTATTCAAGCAGCAGTTGCTTTTAAATTAGGGAAAGACAGTCTAAACGGAGTTCATGTAGCAGTCCAAGGCTTAGGCCATGTTGGATTTTTACTTTGCAAACATTTACATGAATTAGGCGCCAAACTGACTGTTGCCGATGTTTCTCCAGCTGCAGTAGAACGGGCTGTGATTCAATTTGGAGCAAAACCAGTAAGTACTGATCAAATTCACAAGGTGCCCTGTGATGTTTTTGCTCCTTGTGCATTGGGAGCTATTATTAATGACCTTACGCTACCTCAACTGCAAACGACAATTATTGCAGGTGCTGCAAACAATCAGTTAGCACATACTTACCATGGTAAAAAACTACATGATAAAAATATCTTATTTGCAGTAGATTATGTGATTAATGCTGGAGGATTAATTTTTGCGGCATCTAAATATCTTCATACCCCGGAAGAAAAAATTAATGAGCAAATTGATGCAATATACGTTCATTTAATGGAAATCTTTACTCGATCTGCCAAAGAAAATTTACCCACTAACGAAATAGCAGATCATTTAGCCCAAGAGAAACTCTCTTAAAATAAAAAGGATCATATGAAGCATATTAGCCTAACTCCTGAATTATACGCCTACATGCTGGATAAATCTTTGCGTGAACACCCGTCCTTAATAGCATTACGCAAAGAAACATCCACAATGGAGTTGGCAAATATGCAAATTCCTCCAGAACAAGCACAATTTTTTCAATTGCTCTTGCGTTTAATTCATGCAAAAAATATCTTGGAGTTAGGAACATTTACAGGCTATAGTGCCTTAGCAATGGCATTGATGTTACCTGACGATGGAAAGCTCATTACTTGCGACATCAATACCACATGGACGAGTAAAGCGCATCCTTTCTGGAAAGAAGCAAAGCAAGACCATAAAATTGAATTACGGCTTGGACGTGCACTTGATACTTTGCATGAATTAGTTCATGAAGGTTGGCAACATAAATTTGATTTTATTTTTATTGATGCGGATAAAACCAATTACATCAATTACTATGAAATGGCATTAAAACTGATTCAACCCCAAGGATTAATCGCTATAGATAATATATTCTGGGATGGTAAAGTAATTAATGAAAATGAAACAGGTGGACAAACTAGAGAAATAAGGAAACTTAATGATTTAATTAAAAATGATCCACGAGTATTTATTAGCCTGTTGCCTATAGCTGATGGATTATTATTAGTACAACCGAACAACACATAAGCTCTTCTTTTGAAGCATTAAGAAAACTATGTTAAACCTAGGTCTGATTTAAATCACCAGTCCGAAAAACTGAAAACACGAGTTTCACCAAGTGACATACATGACCCCAACAAGTTTAGAGCTTAAGTTGATATCATTATGTGATAGTTATGTTTGATACAGCGGAATAATTTTAAAGGAGTGATAGATAATGCAACAAAACAACAACCCTTGCGGATTAGATGGTTTTGCTTTCTTAGAGTTTTCAGGCCCAGACAAAACACGTCTGCATCAACAGTTTACTGATATGGGTTTCCAAGCCACTGCCCGTCATAAAAACCAAGACATTACTTTATTTCAACAAGGTGAAATTCAATTTATAGTGAATGCAACATCCAATTGCCAGGCTGAAGAACATGCCAAAACTCATGGCCCTGGGGCTTGTGCAATGGGATTTAGAGTTAAAAATGCCAAAGCAGCATTTGACTACGCCATCAAACACGGAGCTATTGCCTTTGAAGATTGTGAGCATGCTCATCATGGCTTGCCCGCCATTCAGGCAATCGGAGGTAGTGTAATTTATTTTGTGGATGAACAACATCAACCCTTCTCTACCCATTGGGAACACCAACCGAATCAAAAAGTAGAGGGTAATGGTTTAGTACTGATTGATCATCTAACTCATAATGTATTTCGTGGCAATATGGATAAATGGGCTCATTTTTACGAATCGATTTTCAACTTCCAAGAAATTCGCTATTTTAATATTAAAGGTAAGATGACTGGATTGTTAAGCCGAGCGTTAGGTAGTCCTTGTGGAAAAATTAAAATCCCTTTGAATGAATCCAAAGATGATCTCTCCCAAATTGAAGAGTTTCTGCATGAATACAAAGGTGAAGGTATTCAACATATCGCGTTAACTACCACCAATATTTACAATACAGTCCATACATTAAGGGAACAAGGTGTAAAATTCCTTGATGTTCCAGACACTTATTATGAAATGTTACATGAGCGTCTTCCTTGGCATCAAGAGCCCGTCAAGCAGCTGAATGAAGAAAAAATACTGATTGATGGAGAACAGGATCCTAAACATGGTTTATTGCTGCAAATCTTCACAGAAAATATCTTTGGTCCCGTATTTTTTGAGATTATCCAACGTAAAGGGAATCAAGGCTTTGGAGAAGGTAATTTCCAAGCTTTATTTGAAGCAATTGAAAGAGATCAAATCAAACGCGGTACCTTAAAAGAAACATCTGTTTAAAAAAGACAATAATAGCTCAGCTCCTCTACGCCATATTTAGGCAAATGGTCAGATTATCACACGAGATATGCCAAATATGGTTATACCGGGGAGGTGCTCTATTACAAGAAATAAAAAATGTAGCCTGGGTTATCTATCCTATTGAACTCAGGCGTTTATACCAGAAAAATGGCACTATAACGAGCGCCAGCTGCTGGTTAAACTAAGCTTATAAAGAGGTTCTTATGAAACTTGCGAGTTTAAAATCAACATCATCTCGGGATGGGCAACTATGTGTAGTCAATCAGTCATTAACTACTGCAATCACTGTTCCCCAAATTGCACCTAACTTACAATATGCCCTTGATCATTGGCACGTAGTAGAAGCAAAGTTACAAAAACTATATCAGCAACTTAATGAAGGGCAATTAGATAATACTTTTGATTTTAATCCGCAAGAATGTACCTCTCCCCTGCCTCGTGCCTATCAATGGGCGGATGGCAGTGCTTATGTTAATCATGTCGAACTAGTTCGCAAAGCCCGTGGTGCAGAGCTTCCGGCTAATTTTTGGACTGATCCACTCATGTATCAAGGAGGTGCAGATTCCTTTCTAGGGCCACGAGATCCCATTTTAGTTGCAGATGAAGCTTTTGGAATCGATTTCGAAGCTGAAATTGCGGTCATCACCGATGATGTCCCTATGGCCATCAATCATAAGGATGCAGGACGACATATTAAGTTGTTGATGTTAGTCAATGATGTCTCATTGCGCAATTTAATCCCCAATGAACTCGCGAAAGGCTTTGGTTTTTTTCAGTCTAAGCCTTCCAGCAGCTTTTCTCCTGTTGCCATTACC
Source organism: Legionella santicrucis (assembly GCF_001468135.1). GTDB lineage: Bacteria > Pseudomonadota > Gammaproteobacteria > Legionellales > Legionellaceae > Legionella > Legionella santicrucis. The sequence goes on from NZ_LNYU01000032.1 coordinate 149,031, forward strand.
CCTGATGAATTAGGTTCTGATTGGGATGGACAACGCGTGCACCTGCCGCTATTAAGTCATTTAAATGGACAACTATTTGGTCAACCTAATGCCGGTGTTGATATGACCTTTTCCTTTCCAGAACTAATTCAACACGCTGCAAAAACGAGGAAGTTAAGTGCAGGAACCATTATTGGTTCAGGTACGGTTTCTAACACGGATCGCAGCAAAGGTTCCTCCTGCATTGCTGAAAAAAGAATGCTTGAAATCATAGAACAAGGACAGGCTAAAACTTCGTTTATGAGCTTTGGAGATAGGATTCGCATTGAAATGCTAAACCCACAAAAAAATAGTCTGTTTGGTGCAATTGATCAAATCGTTGAGAGGTATAAGCCATGAAGCTTTATGACTATTATCGCTCAACAACGTGCTATCGGGTACGAATTGCACTCAATATAAAAAATATTCCCTACGAAAAAGTAAACATTCATTTAATCAATCATGGAGGAGAACAACATAGTCCTGAATATCGGAAAGTTAATCCTCAAGGTTTAGTGCCCAGTTTAGAAATCAATGGCCATGTTATAAGTCAATCATTAGCGATTATTGATTATCTCGATGAAACTTACCCTACTCCTCCCTTATTGCCCCAGAATGCTCTAGATAGAGCTACTGTTAAATCTTTGGCTTTAATTGTTGCCTGCGATATCCATCCTTTAAATAATTTGAGAGTATTAAATCAATTAAAAAATGAGTTTAATCCCAGCGAATCTCAAATAACACAATGGTATCACCATTGGCTTAAAGTCGGATTTGATGCATTCGAAGCTAAATTACAAACACTCACTCGTCAAGAACCTTTTTGTTTTGGCAGCACGCTCTCTTTAGCGGATCTTTGTCTCATCCCTCAAGTATACAATGCCCATCGTTTTCACTTTGCAATGGATAATTATCCACTTATAAATGAAATAAATACACATTGCTTAACACTTGAAGCCTTTCAAAAAGCACTCCCTGAGGCTTCATGAAATTCAAATCATTAGGGCGTGTCTACAACACGCCCTAGCCAAGTAATTAATTCAGGTACGAGTCAGGTATTTACAATGATGTAAAACCATATGAAGCGCTTGAAAAAACTCTTTCAGAAGTTGTTGTCAAACTTAAAAAGTACCCCAAGGTAAAGGGTCGCAACGAGGCCTTTAACTAAGATAAAGATCAAAATGATACATATCTAAAGCCTTAATAAATTAAAACTAGAATTTTAAAAAATCATTAAAGATGCACGTTAAAAATTTACAACGACACAATTCTGATTAGAACCAAGCCTTACTTACTTCTACAGTAACAACTCCAGAAGGTGTTTTTTCAAGCATGCTCCATGCCGCTTTACATCGTTGTAAATGTCCTACTAAGTAATTCTTTTTACCACATTTATAACGCACAGGCATCTCGTCATAAATCTTACCTGAATTGATGGCCTGACAATGTTCACCATTTGTTAACTCTATTGCCCACGGATAAGTACGCGACATATCCAATGTTTTATTTTGTTCATTATCTAAGGGGAGTTTTACCATGATTTGCACACTGTCCCCCACCCAAGGAGATTGAGGGCATAAAGCAGTAGTTCTATTAGGGCCTGATTTAACAAAGCATGGATCATAAGTTTTGCCATCTACCATGCAACGCCATGCATCTTCACGCACAATTAATCGAGATTGTGAATAACATTCACCTCTAAGCGTATTTTTGATTTGAGGAGCAATTTGATTCTCCACATCACCATAGGGCCTATATAATTTTAATATCGTATCATCTGCCGCAACGTCAAAAGAATAAAAGAACAGAAATAGATACAATATCTTTTGCAACATAATTCTTCCTCAATGATTTATTCAGGGTATTAGGGCATAAAATAGTTTTAGAGTCCATAAAAACTAAGAAAATCGATCCGTTTTAGCCAAGAGAGTAGAAATGCCGATAGGCCCAGTGTATCATCTCATTTTAAATAAAAGGTATCTATCTTCGCGTGATCACAAAATTGCGATTTTGGCATCACCTACCTGCATTGTGCTTGTGGACTCTCCAATCGAAAATGCTGATGTAACACAAATACACCTCTGTCTTTTTCTAATTCGGGAGCTTATAAGCAGATAGAAATACAAAATCTTACTTTTTGGCCAAGCTAAGTATATTTATAATTAGGAGTAAAAAATGACCGAAGTTTTTACCATAAGACAGTGTTTAGATGGTGAAATCAGTGCTGATGAATACGTTACTGTCAGAGGCTGGGTAAAAACCCGGCGTGATTCAAAAACAGGCCTATCTTTTATCAGTATGCACGATGGCTCCTGTTTTTCTCCCATTCAAATCGTAGCCACTGATAATTTAACGAATTATCATGATGAAGTGACGAAACTTACCGCGGGCTGTTCATTAATTGCCTCAGGTAAATTAGTCGCCTCCCAAGGAAAAGGTCAAACCTTTGAAATTCAGGCAGAGCATATTAACGTTATTGGCTGGGTAGAAAATCCTGATACCTACCCTATTCAAGCAAAACGTCATACACTTGAGTTTCTACGTGAAGTAGCACATCTACGTCCTCGTACGAATACAATTAGTGCAGTTACACGAATTCGTCATTGCTTATCACAAGCCATACATCGTTTTTTCCACGAACAAGGTTTTTTTTGGATCCATACGCCCATTATTACCTCAAGCGACTGCGAAGGGGCTGGGGAAATGTTTCGAGTATCTACTTTAGATCTACTCAATGTACCTAAAGGTGAACAGGGGCAAATTGACTTTAGCAAAGATTTTTTTGGTAGAGAAACTTTCCTTACTGTTTCTGGACAATTAAACGTAGAAGCTTATTGTCTTGCTATGTCTAAGGTCTATACTTTTGGTCCAACTTTTCGTGCGGAAAACTCAAACACCAGCCGTCATTTGGCCGAGTTTTGGATGGTGGAACCTGAAATCGCTTTTGCGGGATTATCTGATATATGTGATTTGAGTCAATCCATGTTGCGTTATTTATGCAAAGTTGTTCTTGAAGAGCGAGCAGACGATATGGACTTTTTCAATCAATTTGTTGCTCCTGGATGTATTGAGCGTGTAAAACATATCGCTGAATCAGATTTTGAAATCATGACTTATACTGATGCCATTAAAATTTTGGAAAAAAGTGAACAACCATTTGATTTTCCTGTCAGTTGGGGACTCGATTTACAATCAGAGCATGAGCGTTATCTCGCAGAGATACATTGCAAAAAACCAGTGATATTGACTAATTATCCTCAAGAAATTAAAGGCTTTTATATGCGCCTTAACGACGATGAAAAGACTGTTGCTGCCATGGATGTCTTAGCTCCCGGAATTGGTGAAATTATTGGAGGTAGTGAGCGTGAAGATCGTTTAGATGTTTTGGATAGACGCATTGAGGAAAGTAATCTCAATAAAGAAAGTTACCAATGGTATAGAGATTTACGTCGTTACGGTACTGTACCACATGCGGGGTTTGGTTTAGGGCTCGAGCGTTTTGTGAGCTACGTTACTGGATTGGCCAATATACGTGATGTAATTCCATTTCCACGCACCCCAGGCCATGCTGATTATTAGCAGATAATCAGGAAAGGCTGTATTCGTGCAATTGTGCCAAATACAGCCTTTTAGTGGGTAGATATAAAAAACTATATTTTTTTCTGAATTGTCTCATCTATTGACGTTTCTATTTCCTTAGAGTCAGTTAACAACATCTTCTTAGCAATGTTACTCTTAAACATCTCTTTAGCAGAAAAAAAATGGTGAGTGTTTAATCTACCAGTATCTGTAAGCTCTAGTTGCGCTGTGTTCTGATTAGCCAACCAACTTTTTTTCGTATTGTGTTCTGACGTTGAATGAGTTGCAGAATTTTTTTCAAGTGCTTCAATTTTTATAAACATTTTGGTAACTCCTATTAATTAATTCCGATGCTTTAAAAATAGATATTTCCGCAAATCAGCGCGATTCTGATCATTAGGATCTACATAAGATCAGATAAAAGCCCTTCTCCTAATACTAAAACTCTATCCATCTGTTTTGCTAATTGATGATCATGAGTGACAATAACCAAGGCGGTATTCATTTTTCGATTCAACTCTAACATTAACTCAAAAACCTTGGTTGCAGTAATCTGATCTAAATTACCAGTAGGTTCATCTGCTAAGACACAATAAGGTTGATGAACTAAAGCTCGAGCTATGGCAACTCTCTGTCGCTCTCCTCCCGAAAGTTGAGCCGGTTTATGCGTTTTTCTTTCCTTTAGTCCAACATCATCGAGTATTTTACTTGCTTCAGCCTCTGCATCTCTAACCGATTTTTTTGCTAAAAGTAAAGGCATAGAAACATTTTCAAGCGCAGTAAACTCAGGTAATAAATGATGAAACTGATAAATAAACCCTAAGCCTTGATTGCGTAATTGGCAGCGTTTTTTTTCATTTATTTTTTGCCAATTTACCTCCTTGATCCAAACATCACCACTTGTTGGTTTATCTAATCCACCAAGTAAATGCAATAAGGTGCTTTTCCCAGAGCCTGATGGACCAATAATTGCCAGACGCTCTCCTTCGGTGATGGCCAAATCAATACCTCGCAATACATTAACTTTAGAAGCACCATCATTATAAGACTTACAGAGTTTTGTAACATTTAAAATAAGATTACTCATAGTGTAAAGCCTCCGCAATCACTGTTCTTGAGGCTCTCCAAGCAGGATAAATAGTTGCAACAAAGCTCATTAATAAAGCCATCAAACAAACTTGCCATAGATCACTAAACATAATTTTAGAGGGTAAATAATCCACAAAATAAATACTGGATGATAAAATTTTAAAATGAAACCAAGTTTGTAGATGGTTCACAATAGTCGTTGCATTTTCTGCTAAAATTACCCCACCAATCAACCCCAAAAAAGTCCCTACTATTCCTACCATCATCCCTTGAACTATAAAAGTGCTTAGTATCATAGAAGGAGTAGCGCCAATAGTTCTCAAAATCGCAATTTCTGCTTGCTTGTCATTGACAACCATAACTAAAGAAGAAACTAAATTAAATGCTGCCACCGCAATAATCAGTAATAAGATCATAAACATCATTGTTTTTTCCATTTTAACTGCCTGAAAAAAAGATCCATATTGTTCTGTCCAATTACCTACTTGATATTCTTCACCTAATAAATGCGATAATCGAGAAGATAATTCTGGCGCTTGGTATACGTTATTGATTTTCATCTTAATACCAGTCACATCATTGCCCATTTGCAATAACTTCTGCGCATCCCCTAGATTAATAAACGCTAATTTTGTATCAAAATTAAATCCGGTCCCTGCAGAAAAAACACCTACAACCGTAAATCGTTTAAAACGAGGAATCATTCCGGCAGGTGTAACTGTCGCTTGGGGGATCATAACGGTTACCTTATCCCCAATCATAGTTCCCATACTATCTGCTAAACCTCGTCCAAGAATAATGCCAAAATCTTTTAAATTATTAATATCTCCAGCAAGCAACTTATCTTGCAGATGGCTCATTTTTTCTTCTTCTTGTGGTAATACACCAGTTAGGACGATAGGTAATACTTGTCCCTCATGAACCATTAACCCTTGGCCGCCAACGAAAGGTGAAAACGCTTTAATTTCAGGAATCGTTTGAATTTTTTTAGCGATTTCTGGCCAATCACTTAATCGCTCATTAGGACCAGAGACAGTAATTTCAGGTGCCATGCCAAAAAATCGCTTATGTATTTGTTGATCAAATCCATTCATTACCGATAAAACGGTAATAAGAACCATCACCCCCAAGCCAATACCAAGCATCGAGCTAAGAGAAATAAAAGAAACAAAATGATTTTTCTTTCTAGCACGTGTGTAACGTAAACCCATAAAAAGGGCTAGTGGTTTATACATAATTACTTTGATTTTGGTTAAATACTTATTGTAGAGAAAAAATCGCTCAAGCGATATACCCTATAGGCAGTTCTTGTATTCAATCTGTTTCTAAACTTCAATAAGAAGTTTTTTACTTTAATGCGCAACAAAGGAATACAATCAACAATAGAACGTCGACTAGGTAAGCATCCTTAAATACATGATTTCTTTTCATCAGATAACACACAGGCTTATCCACAGATTTTGTGGATATTTTAAATTGTACATTTAATTTATTTTAATATGTGGAGTATAGCCGTCTCGACTTGAGATACCCAAAAAAATTAAACTAAAATTCAGCATGGAGAAAAATCATCTTTCATTAAGTCAAACATATTACCCTTCATTCAAGCTCAGGATTAATTAAAAAGAGAACACTTAGTAGTATTATTTTAATCAACTACCAGTTATTCTATGCCAATAATCTAAAAAATGCATCTAAGGTAAAGTATCTGTATGAATCCTAGTTCTTGGTATTATCCATCTTTAATTGCCTTATGTCTTTATGGTGCCTGGGGATACTGGGGCACAAGAGCATCAAGTTTTATTAATCCACTTTCAATTACCTTTTATTCCAGTATAGGCGTACTTATTTCGGGTATTATTGCTTTGATATTACTGGACTTTAAATTGGATATTTGCCCTAAAGGAGGCACGTATGGTTTATTGAATGGCTTAGCTAGCGGTATCGCCTGTATTTTCTTCATTATGGCATTACGTAATGGACCTACAATGCCCGTAGTATTAGTCACATCGATGTATCCAATGATTACTTTATTATTATCAGTTGTATTTCTCAAACAAGGGCTCAGTTTAAAACATGGATTAGGAATGATCTTTGCGATTCTAGCTCTAATTTTATTTGCTACAGAATAATAATAATTATTGATTGGTGCCCAGGGCCGGAATCGAACCGGCATGGTGTTACCACCGAGGGATTTTAAGTCCCTTGCGTCTACCTGTTTCGCCACCTGGGCAATCATTTTATGGAGGCTGAGGCCGGAATCGAACCGGCGTACACGGCTTTGCAGGCCGCTGCATGACCACTCTGCCACACAGCCTCATTTTGATACTTCTAAACCGACACACTCTAAAAAAAAAGCGACATGGTCGTCGCTTAATCTGGAGCGGGAAACGAGACTCGAACTCGCGACCCCAACCTTGGCAAGGTTGTGCTCTACCAACTGAGCTATTCCCGCGTCTCTACGGGGTGTGATTCTACCTAAAATTAATTCTCTGTCAATAATAAAATTAATTTTTTTTCGTTAATTCTGGCCATGCAATTGCTAAGTAGATAATCATAGACCAAATAGTTAAAATTGCAGCCACATAAAGCAGTACAAAACCGAAAATTCCACCCCAAGAATCCAATGAATTAAACGCCAATAATAAAAATAAAGCGACCATCTGTAAAAAAGTTTTTATTTTACCTACATATCCTACAGTGACACTTGCTCGTCTACCTATCTCAGCCATCCACTCGCGTAATGCTGAAATCACAATTTCGCGTCCGACAATAACAATTGCAGGAATCGTAATGTAATGAATATTGTTAGCGCCGACTAATAACAACAAACTGGTAGAAACCAATAACTTATCTGCAACGGGATCAAGAAAAGCACCAAAAGGGGACATCATTTGCAACCGCCTTGCTAAATAACCATCCAACCAATCAGTAAAGCTTGCTAAAGCAAAAATACTTGCGGCCAAAGCATAAGCAAATTTAAATGGCAAATAAAAAACAATCACTAACACTGGGATCAGAACAATGCGCAGCAAAGTTAATAAATTGGGCAAACTGGTTAATGTACTCAACGCTTGATACTCCCTTTTACATATGACTAAATAGAGCACACTCCGTCCAATGAGCAGCTCCCAAATAATAAATAGGTACTATAACTCAATTATCTCTCGTTACATTTAAAAAATCAGCTACCTGTTTATAATCATCAAATACGACTAAAGCTCCTGCTGCTTTAAGTACAGCCTCTTGCTGATGGTAAATATCCACTCCTACAGCCGCTACTTTGAGAATTCGTGCCATTTCCATATCCGTAGGTGAATCACCTATCATCAAAGTTGTATCCGGAGTCACTCCGGTTTCCTCTATAATTTCTTCCAACATCTGCGGGCAAGGCTTTGCTGGAACTTGTCCTGCAGAGCGCGTTACTTGAAATATCTTATCAAGTTTTGTGGCTTGCAAGGCACGCGATAAAGATTGATGTCCTTTATTCGTTGCAATGGCTAACTTTATCTGAGCTTCATGTAATTGAGAAATAAGTTCACGAACACCTGGCATTAAGCACACATCTAATGGACGAGAATACATGGCTTGTTGCACAGCGAGCAATAATTGTTGGTGCTGTACCGAGGATAGGTGGGGATATGCTTTCTTCAATGCTTGTACTAAACCCAAATCTACATATTTTCTCGCTTCAAAAGAATCAAAATCACCAAAACCCAGCAAATTTGCTTCTGTAGAAACTACATGTAAGACTACTCCCAAAGTATCTGCAATAGTACCTTCCCAGTCAAATACTACCAACTCATATGGATTGCTCATCGAACACTACGCTCCTCGCACGCAATTGTTTTAGTGTAGTAGAAAATTGTTCGTCTGCATCGGCATGAAACAAATGCTTTTTTCCGTTCAATTCAAATTGAATGGATCGTGAATGTAAAAAAAGACGATATTGCTGATTATCTATCCCTTCTACTTGTCCTGCAAGTGCTCCATATTTTTTATCTCCGACAATAACATGTCCTAAATGGGCACTATGTACGCGGATTTGATGAGTACGACCTGTTTTGGGACTGGCCTCAACCCAACAGGCCTGTTCATAGTTTTCAAGAAGCTTGAATACTGTTTCGGAGGCCTTGCCTTCTTCTTTAACCTTAACGATGCGCTCACCTGATTTTAAAATATTTTTTTCGAGCGCAGCCTGAACAATTACTTGTTTTTTCCCTTCCCAACGATGAGTTAATAATGCCCAATAAGTTTTCTGAACCTCTCGAGCTTCAAGCAAAGCATGTATTGCCCTTAAAACACTTCTTTTTTTGGCGAGTAAAAGGCATCCGGAAGTTTCTTTATCTAAACGATGTATTAATTCGAGATAAGCTAAGTCAGATCGAGTTTTTCTCAAGGCCTCAATCACACCAAGGCTTAAACCACTTCCTCCATGAACTGCAATACCTGCTGGTTTATTAATTACCAGGAGACTATTATCTTCAAAAATAATAGATTCTTGCAGCCGTTTTGCTAAAGTATTACCAACAAAAACCTCTTTTGGTTCCGCCACACGAATCGGAGGAATTCGTACACTATCACCAGTATGTAATCTTGAATTAACTTGAGCTCTTTTTTTATTAACTCGGACTTCACCTGCACGTATAATTCTATAAATATGGCTTTTAGGAACACCTTTTAAAACTCGAATTAAGTAATTATCCAAACGCTGTCCGTCTTCTTCATTGTTAATTTCTTTATAACTTACTTCACTCATTGTCAATAAACCTGTTTGCTGTGTGCGATTTTTTTGATATGATCGCCAGTAGCATGGAAAATTTTCATGCAACCGAATTATAACGCATAAATAGAAAAAAAGCGTGACTATTTACTTTTAAAGTATATATAGATAATTGAGGAAATTGGGCCATTAAGCCAACCTACATATATTTTAAATGTAGTTACAAGAAAAATAGCGCTTCCATTTAAGCTTAAAGATATAAGGAAGCGACCCAATGCCAGGGCTAAATTGATCATATTTTTGACAGAAACCTATGCATGCCAGACATGCTTTATACCGATTACGAATTATTTCAGGGCTACCACACGCCATTGGCTTACTTTTTCAACCCACTTAACTCGTAACCAGTATATTTCACAGTGTGCACCTTTTATTAGATCTTTTTCGAAACGTTTTCCAAAGAAGAAAGTGCAAGGAAATACGGAATACCCGACTAAAATGTCCACGACAAAGCACGGGGACTCGGGAGCCATGTTGACAAAGCAATTCGCTTTGACCTTAGCGTTTCAAAAGTCTATTGTACAGGGAACATGCATGAGGTCTGTCCACAAGGCTATGGGCTCGCCTAAAGATCACATCACTTATTGTTCAATCCCAGCTGAAGCTGGTCTATTACCGGCTTATGGTGAAATGACTAAATTTTCAAGCAATTGCAATAAAGCATACCTCTCCATGCAGCAACGAAGTATCGAAAATTTAGCACCCAGACAAGAGAATAGGAATGTCAGCCATCGCATTGAACCTCTAAGGAGTGAGCCTTATACACAGGCCTATTTACAATTCGCTAAGTTGGGACAAAATACCATGGTTTTCGAGCAATGTAGTGCAGCATAAATAAACTATGTAAGCACCATAGCACAGAAAATCGAGATATTTTGTTCAAGATAGTAGATTTATAAATAGTCCTTATCTCATCTTAAATGACAGCGCCCTAAATATGGGGTAAATAGATGGAAAAAATGTTAATCAATGCAATGCAAACTGAAGAAGTTCGTGTTGCACTTATTAAAGATAAATACTTATTTGATCTGGATATTGAATGTCCGGGTGAAGTGAAAAAAAAGGGTAATATTTACAAAGCGACAGTTACCCGTAGAGAACCTAGTCTCGATGCCATTTTTGTAGAATATGGCGCCAAGCGTCAGGGTTTTCTACCTCTAAAAGAAATTGCACCTGAATATTTAAGTAAAAATCCAGAGGAATTTGGCGATGAAAAACCACCAATCACGTCGTTAATCCGTGAAGGCCAAGAATTATTAGTTCAGGTTGATAAAGAAGAGCGTGGCAGCAAAGGTGCAGCACTTACAACCTTTATTACTTTAGCAGGTTGCTATCTAGTTCTCATGCCTAATAACCCCCGTTCCGGCGGCATTTCGCGACGTATAGAAGGTGAAGAGAGAGATGAACTTCGAGAAACACTTAACGCGCTGGTCCTCCCTGAAGACATGGGGCTCATTATTCGAACAGCCGGTGTTGGCAAAAGTCAGGAAGAATTGCAAGATGATCTGAATATGCTGTGTAATCAGTGGCAATCGATCAAACAAGCTTATAATACAGAACTAGCTCCTTGCTTGATTCACCAAGAAGGTGATGTAATTATCCGTTCAATCCGTGACAATTTACGCAAATCAATTAGCGAAATCATCATTGATGATCAGATTTCCTATATTAAAGCAAAACAGTATATTGAACGAGTCAAACCTGAGTTTTTACCCAACTTAAAACTCTATAATAGCAGCATTCCTTTATTTAATTTCTATCAAATCGAAAGCCAAATAGAAACGGCATATCAACGACAGGTTATGCTACCCTCTGGAGGTGCGTTGGTCATTGATAGAACTGAAGCACTGGTTTCAATTGATGTAAACTCTGCCAAAGCAACAGGCGGTGCCGATATTGAAGCAACAGCTTTAAATACCAATATAGAGGCAGCAGACGAAATCGCACGTCAATTACGTCTACGTGATCTAGGTGGTTTAGTAGTGATTGATTTTATTGATATGAGTTCCAGTAAAAATCAACGCGAGGTTGAAAGCCGCTTAAAAGAAGCGTTACAAGCCGACCGCGCACGTATTCAAGTTGGTCGTATCTCTCGTTTTGGTCTTTTAGAAATGTCTCGTCAACGATTGAGGCTATCTCTTGGTGAAAGTGCTCAGGAGGTTTGTCCTCGTTGTGAAGGACGTGGTACTGTTCGTAATATTCAGTCACATGGCTTATCCATTGCACGACTTATCGAAGAAGAAGCATTGAAAGAAAAAACTGCTGAGATACAGGTTCAGCTTCCTCCTGAAATGGCTACTTTCATTATGAATGAAAAGCGTAATTACATTAGAGACATCGAAAAAAGACATAGTGTGTCTGTAATGATCATTGCAAATCCTTATATGCACTTACCTCAATATTCAATTACTCGTTTGAAAGAGGATAACGTAGGAAAATCTAAAAAACCAAGTTATAGCTTAATTCAACAACCTGAATTACAAATTTCGAGCAGTGAAGCAAACACTTCTTTACAAGATGAACCAGCGGTCAAATCTTTTGTCGAACATCAACCCGTGAAAAGTGCTCAAACAAGCTTCATCAAGCGATTATGGACTAGTTTATTTGGTGGACATACCGATTCAGCTGTTTCCGCCACTCAGAGTCATTCCCAAAAAATGCAAAACCGCGGTCACGCTCATGCTAAGTCATCTAAAAGCCCTTCTGGTTCTGGCGACAGAAAATCTCCAAACCGTAGACGCCGATCGATTGGATCGCAACAACGAACAAATACAGGTAGTGGTTCATCAGGTCCTGGCGTGCATCGTAAAAAAACGAGTCAGCCACAACAATCGAATAAAGCCCCTGCTCGGAATGAAAACAATAAAAAAAGAGAACCTGCGATAAAAGAATAGATGTAATTTCCAGCCTCAACGGAACTCATTCCGTTGAGGCGCCAGCATCAATGTGATGTTTTTCGCAATATATCTATACACTAACATGGAGAGTTTGAAATGATACCCGTCAAAGGTTACGCTGCCCAAAGTGCAAAAAGCCCCCTTACTCCTTATTCCTTTAATCGTCGTGAAGTAGGTGAAAATGACGTTTTAATTGATATTCATTATTGTGGTATCTGCCACTCAGATATCCATCTTGTAAAAGGCGAATGGGAGGGTAGTATATTTCCAATGGTTCCTGGTCATGAAATTATTGGCCTTGTCAGTCAAATAGGATCTTCTGTTACTCAATTTAAAGTAGGTGACCGAGTAGGTGTTGGTTGTTTTGTAGATTCCTGTCGCCAGTGTGAAAACTGTCATGAAGGACTCGAGCAATTTTGCGATAAAGGCATGACTTTAACTTATAACTCTATAGAATCTAATGAAAATAATACGACCAAAGGGGGTTATTCCACTAAGATAGTTGTGGATGAAAATTATATTTTAAAAATTCCATCAAACTTACCTCTAGATGCGGCAGCTCCCCTACTCTGTGCAGGAATAACTCTATATTCACCGCTAAAACATTGGCAAGTGGGCCCTGGGAAACGAGTAGCGATTTTAGGTTTAGGTGGCCTTGGACATATGGGAGTAAAACTCGCCCATGCAATGGGTGCTGAAGTGAGCGTACTTAGTCATTCACTTAACAAAGAAGCTGATGGCAAACGCATGGGAGCAAATCATTTTTTTGCCACTTCTGATTCAAAAACTTTTGAACAATTAACTAATTATTTTGATCTCATTATTTGCACTGTCTCCGCCAAAATAGATTGGAATGAATATCTCAAACTACTAAAACGTGATGGAACTATGGTTGTTGTGGGTATTCCAGAAGAGCCAGCTCTGATTAATTCATTTTCTTTGATAGAGCGTCGCAGAAATTTATCAGGTTCGTTGATTGGCGGCATCAAAGAAACCCAAGAAATGCTTGATTTCTGTGGCAAACACAACATAGTCTCTGACATTGAACTAATTCCCATTCATAAAGTCAATGAAGCTTATGAACGCGTTTTGAAAAGTGATGTTCGCTATCGTTTTGTTATTGATATTGCTTCACTTTCATAAAATTAGGAGTGCATTCGGGATAAGAAAGCGAATATTCGTTCGGGCTGAGGAATACAGCCATTGACTTAAGGTACTTGTTGTCGTCCTCGCAAAAACAAGGACTCATTTTGATGTAGACACAATACTCAAAAAACGAGGTAATCAATCGCTACAGGAAGTTATATTGAGCTCCTCTATGTTTCAAATCAACACTTCAGCTATGGGACTGCAGTCAATGATGCAGTTCCAAATAAACTCAAAATTAAAAATGTTAAAAAAATAACGATAAATAAAAAGAAAAGTACTTTCGCAATACTAGTGGCCGTAGATGCAATACCTCGAAAACCAAACAAACCTGCTACTAGAGCAATAACTAAAAATATAAGGGCCCACTTGAGCATGATGATCTCCTTATCGAGAAAAATAAATATTCTTGCAAATCCTTCTCATTGAGAATTTTTATCTGCGTCCTCATGCTGTGAGAAAAGAACCTCATTTAGGCATGAATGGCACCTTACTTTTGAGTATAGCCGAAAAAAGAAATAACCTAAAAAAACAGAGGTGTACAAATTTGTTGATTTACATTTATTACGTCCTCTTCCGGCTTGATCGGAAGATCCAAGTTCTTTGCTCAATCAATAGATCCTTCGGTCAAGTCCAAGGATAACGAAACTCTAGCATAATAAGACATCAACAATTTGATACATAACCTAAAACACACTGTTGAATCATGAGGAATAACTCTAGAGGATAGTAAACTTACAAACCTGTAGCAATAGGATTAACACCAATATTAGGATTTATGCCACAGTCATCGAGAATTTTAAGTAAATTATTCCCTCTTTTGGTTAAGCGTTTAATACAATATTCTTCAAGATAGCTTTTTAAAATGTATTCATATTCAGGTAAGGCCAAAACTTTGAGTATTTTTTCGGCCATTTCCAAGTCCCGCTTATTCGCATAATCGCAAGCTTGAAATAAAACACCCCCTAGCATTGCAGCAAGACTTGCCTTACGAGTTGGCTCTGCCAAATGAAAACGCTGAATGCACTCATCAATTGCCCTTTCCTTATCCCATACGACCCACTCATCATAAAAAGCTAGAGCGGGGTTAGGATTAAACTGAGTTGTTTTCTCCAATTCTTGAATAGCATAAGCCACTGCTACTATAGCTTGGATATTAGCCCAGGAACAATTACCACTGATCTGTGAACTAATAGGCATTTTTGCTACAGGAATTAATCCTAATTGTTGGTTGATCATTTGATGAAAATAAGTCCTTGCTTGCTTTTTATATAAAAAATCGTTCAAAAAATAAACATCAAAAGCTTCCTGTCTCGTGATTTTATAAATATTGACGCTACCTTCTTTTAGACTGTTTTCACCCCTATCAATTTTAGCCCACCATTGTCCCAAACGGATAAAGCCCATAGCATGACCGCGACTTGCCGCGGGGAGAATTAACATGGATGTGTTTAAGAGAGTCTGCAACCGACTAAGATGCTGCTTCTCCAAAAACGGCAAATGCTGATATTGCAAAAGTTCTTCGGCAATAGTAAATGCATCAATGATGGCATGAGCAAATGGAAAATATTCTCGTAAATGTCGTGTTGAAAAACTACTAATAAAACGCTTTAGAGCATCTTTTATTGCAGAAACAGTAAATTCTAGAATAAAACCTTCATAATCCAGTTCGATAAATTCGTCCTTGGCGTTAACTATATCTACATCACCTTGCAATTCGAACCGATGTCCCAAAAGTTTGCCATTAATGAAATCCAGCGCAAAATCAAGCTTTGCCCCATAATTATAGAGCAAGTGTTTGAGTACATCCTGACCACGGAGTACCGGATAGACCAATACAGAAAGTCCATTGCGCGTATAGGCATTAGGATCCGCTCCATTATTCAATAATAGACGTGCAAACGCCACATCGTTATTATCCACAACCCAATGCAAAGGAGTACGTCCAGTTACATCAGCTTTATTTACATCCACTTTGCGACTAATTAACTGTTCGGCAATTTCAATTTGACGAGTAATAGCACACTCAATTAACGGCGTAAAACCATACTCATCAATGTCATCTAACGATTCTCCTGCCCGAAGATAAGATTCAAAATCAGGCATTTGATGACTGATTATGTCACTTGCAATTGTCATTGAGGTCCTTTAGGTCTAGGTGTATTCGTAAATTTAGGCATATGCCCTAAACGCAGTTGCTTTTCTTGTTCTTGGTTACGTCGTTCATTATCAAATTCTCGTCGCGCCTCGGTATTTAAAGGAGGTTCGGGATTTAAAGGAGAGTCAACACCATCAAAACGCTGACTGTTTAACTCTGGATGTTGCAAAATGCTATTTTGCAATTCGCCTTCAGGGCTAGGCTGCGCTTCTTGGTTAGAATGCTCACGCGCTTTTACCGATGCTAACCGTC
Organism: Legionella santicrucis; assembly: GCF_001468135.1. Taxonomy (GTDB): domain Bacteria; phylum Pseudomonadota; class Gammaproteobacteria; order Legionellales; family Legionellaceae; genus Legionella; species Legionella santicrucis. Next base: position 164,953 of record NZ_LNYU01000032.1, read on the forward strand.
GCTCCCCTTGTTGTTCAGCTAAGCGTCTTTGTCTTTCCATTGCCTTAGTTTCTGTAGCTAAAATGGATTCTTTTTCGATACGAGTAAGTTCAGGAAGCTCATAAATTTTTTTAAGCAAAACATATACGGCGTTAATACCGCCATCTTTAGGATTTGCACTATGAAAAGCTGCCACCTCCGCAATCTGAGGTAACCAGTGATTAATTAAATTCTTTAATAAAGGAAAAGCATTTTTATGACTTTTTGTACCATGAATAATGAGTAGTGAGTGTTTCTTATTTTTTACTTGTTTTTGAATAAATTTTAACAAAGCCTTACGGGCATCTTCTGTCTGTAAACCCGAAAGATCCAACTTTGCATCCCAGGGAATTTGCCCTGTTTTTAATTCATGAAATTGCTTACCAGAGATACTCGGCGTCACATAAGATAAAACAGCATGAGCAAGAACCGGCTCTTCAATATCATCAGTTAAATAATATTCGTTTAGCATATACTTCAAAATATCCAATCGCGTTAATCAAAGTATAACTTAGGTTATAAAAAGTAGGAGGATTTTTTAAGCGTTCTAATTATCATTCGAAATGAATGATAGATAAACAACCCACCTTCCCTCATCAAGGAGAAGGTGACCAAAATCATCAATAGATACTTTTATTATAGCATTCATTTATAAAGCTTAGGTTTGAACATATCGTAGCTCGAATCAAGACTTAATGGATAAACCAAAACTAAAGGTGCAATTAATTACAAAAATTCTCTTTGTAAAACTTCAGCAATTTGCACCGCATTAGATGCAGCACCTTTACGAATATTATCTGCTACAACCCATAAATTTAGTCCATTTGGATGTGAAATATCAGCACGAATCCGACCTACAAATACTTCATCACGGCCTATAGCATTTTTTATTGCTGTTGGATAACTTGCTTTACTTATATTATCAATCACCTTAACACCAGGCGCTTTGGAAAGAATGGCACGAGCCTCTTCTGCAGTCATTGCTCTTTTTAGCTCTATATGAATGGCCTCAGAATGCCCATAAATAACAGGAACTCGAACAGCAGTAGGATTAACCATAATATGCTCATCTTCCATAATCTTACGTGTTTCCCATACCATTTTCATTTCTTCACGGGTATAGCCATTATCTTCAAATTGATCAATATGAGGAATAGCATTAAAAGCGATTTGTTGGGAGTAAACATTGATCTGAGGAGGCTTACCATTTAATAAATCGCCCACTTGTGACACAAGTTCACTAATGGCTTTTTTTCCAGTACCCGAAACAGACTGATATGTGGCAACATTGATACGGGAAATTCCTGCCGCATCGTGTAAAGGTTTTAAAGCAACAACCATCTGGATGGTGGAGCAATTAGGATTTGCAATAATACCTCTGTTTTTATATTCAGAAATACGATGGGGATTCACCTCCGGAACGACAAGAGGAATATCGTCTTCATAACGAAAACATGAGCTATTATCAACAACGACACAACCGCTCGCAGCAGCTTTGGGAGCATACTCCTTAGAGACAGAACCTCCAGCCGAGAATAAAGCGATATCCGCCTTGCTAAAATCAAATTCTGCTAAATCTAAAACATCCAATTCATTATTTTTAAACACTACTGTTTTGCCAACAGAGCGAGAACTTGCCAAAGGATAAAGAGTCTTTACAGGAAAATTTCTTTCTTCCAATACCGTTAAAAAAGTTTCTCCTACAGCGCCAGTAGCACCCACGATGGCTACATTTAATTCTCTACTCATTATAACCTCACTCTATGTTTCTATTAATTGTATCCTTGATAAGGCCACACATCCCACCATAGGTTATCCCTTTATCGCCTTATGTCTTAAATAATGATCCATTAATACCAAAGCCATCATTGCTTCGGCTATAGGTACAGCTCGAATCCCCACGCAAGGGTCATGTCGTCCCTTAGTTACTACAGTAACCTCTTCTCCAAAAACATTGAGCGTTTTTCCTGGAGTAGTAATACTTGATGTAGGTTTTAATGCAATGCTTACTTCTATATTTTGTCCTGTAGAGATGCCTCCTAAAATCCCACCTGCATTATTACTCAAAAAACCCAAATGCGACATTTCATCTCGATGTACTGAACCAAGTTGATGAACAGCAGCAAAGCCGGCACCAACTTCAACACCTTTAACCGCATTAATTGACATCATCGCATAGGCTAATGTCGCATCCAGTTTATCGAACACTGGATCGCCTAGTCCTACAGGTACATTACGAGCAATAACTTTCACTCGAGCTCCAACTGAATCTCCCCGCCTTCTTAGTTGTTCTACTGCATACTCAAGATTCTGAACTTGTGTCTTATTAGGACAAAAAAAAGGATTATTATGAATCTCTGCCTCATCATTAACGTCTAAAACCAAATCTCCCATTTGTTGTAAGTAACCCACAATATCAATTTTTAAATGATGTTGTAGATACAAACGAGCGATTGCACCAGCTGCAACTCGTGCCGCGGTTTCGCGTGCTGAAGATCGGCCTCCACCACGATAATCCCGATGTCCGTATTTATGATGATAGGTAAAATCGGCATGTCCTGGACGAAATAAATTTTTGATTTCTTCATAATCTCTGGAACGTTGATCTGTATTTGGAATCAACAAGGCAATAGGCGCACCTGTTGTTTTTTCTTCAAAAACGCCAGAGAGGATTTGCACTTTATCATCTTCTCTTCTTTGGGTAGTGTATTTAGACTGGCCCGGTTTGCGTTTATCAAGAAAGGGTTGAATATCTTCAGCCTGCAACGCTAATCCAGAGGGGCAACCATCTACGACACAACCAATAGCTGGACCATGGCTTTCGCCAAATGTAGTGACTGTAAATAAAGTTCCAAAAGTATTACCTGACATTAAAATACTCATCGAGTTGTTGTTTCGTTAATAAAAACACACCATGTCCACCATGGCTCATTTCCAACCAAGTGAAGGGGACATGTGGATATGCCTCACATAAGGTTTCTTCACTATTTCCTACTTCTACAATCAAAATACCGTGCTCACTCAAGTAAGCATGGGCATTTTGCAAAATGCTTTCCACAATAGTCAAACCATTATTCCCGGTTTCTAAAGCTAAAACAGGCTCATGACGAAATTCATCCGGTAAAGTTTGCATCTCCTCTTTACCCACATAAGGAGGATTACAGACAATTAAATCATAGTTTACTTGCGGTACTTTGGTGAAACAATCCGATTCAATTAAAGTAAGTTGTTCTTCAACACCTAATTGTTCACGATTTATTGCAGCAACAGCAAGTGCTTCACTAGAAATATCCGTAGCATCAACTTGAGCATCAGGAAAAGCATAACAACAAGCGATCGCAATACATCCACTACCAGTACATAAATCCAAAATACGATGTACCTTATCCGCATCGATCCATGGAGAAAATTCATTTTTAATCAGTTCTGCGATAGGCGAACGCGGAATCAAGACCCGTTCATCCACATAAAAAGGTAAATCACAAAAGTAAGCTTCTTTTATTAAATAAGGCACGGGTACACGCTGATTAATACGTTTTTCCAATTGCTGGCATAAATATTTTTTTTCGCTTGTAGTCAAACGAGCATTTAACCAATTAGATTCAATATCATAAGGTAATAAAAGGCTTCTTAGAATTAAAGAATGCATATCATCCCACGCATTATCTGTACCATGACCATAAAACAAATTAGTATTCATCGCACAGGACACACTAAACCGTAAAAAATCTAAAATAGTGATTAACTCTTCCGTTTCTTTAAGTATATAGCTGCTCATAGAGGTTCATTCTCATCCAGAAAAAGTACAAATTGTACCCTATGTTAAGTAACAAATGTAGCCTAGCAATGCAACACCCGTACTCAAGAATTTTAACGATACTCAGGGTTTCTACCTATCTAATTTTCAAGATATACTTAAATATAATCTTTAAATTCTAGCAAAAAATGGCTGATAATTCTGTGTCAGATGAGGACAAAGCGCTTTTTCGCGAATGCATGCGCTCAGTAAAACCACTTCATGAAAAAACAAAACGTGTCTCAACAAAGACTCAACCCCCGAGGCAACCTCAAAAAAGCACCTGCAAGGAAGAAAAAAAAGAATATTACTTATCGGATATGATTATTGAAACAGTTCTTTCTGAAACCATTCTTTCGTATTCTCAACCCAGCCTTTCACTCCAACGATTCAAAGCGTTAAAAAAAGGACAAATCCCATGGGAAGCTCGATTAGACTTACATGGTCTAAAAAGTGAAAACGCCAGAGAGATGCTTTGTCAGTTCATTCAAACACAAGCGGAACAGGGAAAAAGATGCTTATTAATTATTCACGGTAAAGGGGGAATTCAGGGCGCCCCTCCTGTAATAAAAAATCTCCTTAATCGCTGGTTGCCCCAAATAAATGAAGTCATCGCTTTTCACAGTGCGTTGCCTAAAGATGGCGGCAGCGGAGCAATTTATGTTTTTCTGAAAAGAAAAAGATAAGATCCGTAAGATCGTGCACGATCCTCATCCTTTACTTGCGTTCACTCTCTATTCTGGGGATAATTCGCTACATTAATAAAACATCAAGAGCGGAACATGGAACATTTAGGTCAATTTATTATAAATCACTGGCAACTATGGTTAGCCCTAATTGTGATTTTGTTGTTAACCTTTATTAATGAATTAATCACCCAAAAAAAGAAAGCTAAAGAACTGACTCCTCAAGCAGCTGTAGATTTAATTAACAATGAAAATGCTGTAGTGATTGATTTTCGTGACAAAGAAGCATTCAAACAAGGTCATATTATTGATTCTATAAATGCTAAAAGTGACGATTTTGAACAACAAAAAATGAACAAATTCAAAAATAAACCTATTATTTTAGTGGGTGCTCGAGCCATAGATACACAAACCATCGCGAAAAAAATACAAACGCAAGGTTATCAAGCTTTAGTGCTTAGTGGAGGAATCGCTGCCTGGCAAGAGGCAGATCTACCCTTAGTGAAAGGAAAATAAGGTTATGGCTGAAATAATCATGTACAGTACTGGCTATTGCCCTTACTGCACCAGAGCAAGAGAGTTATTCCAACAGAAAAACACTTTGTTTACTGATATTCGTGTTGATTTACACCCCGAATTACGTGAGGAAATGATAACCAAAAGTGGTAGACGTACCGTGCCACAAATTTTCATCGATGGCCAACATATTGGGGGCTGCGATGACTTATATGCCCTGGATGCCCAGGGAAAACTCGATCAATTACTAAAAGGATAGTGATATTATGAACGAACAAGCAAACCAGGTGCCACAAAACAATGAAACCCAATTTATGATTCAAAGAGTCTATGTTAAAGATTTATCCTTTGAAACACCGAATACTCCTGCTGTTTTTCAACAACAATGGGAACCTGAACTGAATCTTGATCTGAATACCACCACAACCAAACTAGAAGAAAATGTTTTTGAAGTTGTATTAACAGTAACTGCCACCGTAACCAATCAAAAAAGTACTGCCTTTTTAGTGGAAGTCAAACAAGCAGGTATTTTTACTATCCAAGGAGCTCCAGAGAATCAACTGGATCATTTACTAAACAGCTTCTGCCCCAATATCCTATTCCCTTACGCACGTGAAGCAATAACTTCTCAAGTTATTCATGGCAGCTTCCCACAACTGGTACTAGCGCCTATTAATTTTGATGCTTTATACATGCAACAACTTGCAGAAAAACAAAAATCAGGCCAAGCTAAAGAAGAAACCACCCACTAAAAATAAAATAGTGTACGGAAGTAGGCAGGCATACCATCATTAAGTTAAGAAAATCGTCATTCCCGCGTAAGCGGGAATCTATTTTAATGCAGTAATGGATTTAATATATCCTTAGTTGTGCTTGTCAGGCAGAACTGCAACTTGTTTAAGAACATAAAAATGAATCAGAAAACTATTGCCATATTAGGTGCAGGATCTTGGGGCACTGCCGTTGCAATACACCTTGCTCATGTAGGGTATCGAGTTTTATTGTGGGGACACGATCCACAACATGTAGCACTTATGTCTGAAAACAGAGCAAACTCTCGTTACTTACCCAACATTAATTTTCCTGAAACCCTTTTTCCTACTCAGGATATTGCTCACTGTCTCAAAGAGGCAGATCACATGATTATTGCTGTGCCATCACATGCATTTGCTGAAATTATTGCGAAAATTCCCAAAACACTCCAAGGCCTGGCTTGGCTCACCAAAGGAATTGATCCACAAAGCCATCAGTTATTAAGTGAGTTAGTTTCTAAGACTTTTGGCTCTTCTTTTCCTCAAGCCATTATATCTGGGCCATCCTTTGCCAAAGAAGTGGCCAGTTTATTACCCACAGCAGTAACTTTAGCTTCGAACAATCCAGAATATCAAAAAGATATCCAAAATTTACTTCATCATCGTAACTTACGAGTTTACTTAAGCAGTGATCTTATAGGTGTCCAAATTTGCGGAGCAATTAAAAATGTTTTGGCGATTGGTTGCGGAATAAGTGATGGCTTAGGTTATGGTGCAAATGCTAAAGCTGCTTTAATCACCCGTGGTTTAGCAGAAATGGAGCGCCTAGGACTTGCTTTAGGTGCACAACCAGAGACTTTTCTTGGCTTAGCAGGTGTAGGAGATTTAGTATTGACTTGTACCGATGATCAATCCCGCAACCGTCGTTTTGGCTTACTTCTCGGGCGCAATACGAGCATTACTGAAGCGGAACAACAAATTGGACAAGTTGTAGAAGGAAAAAGTAATGCATCACAAGTCTGTTTCATAGCAAAGCAACATCAAGTAGAAATGCCTATCTGTGAACAAATTAATGCACTTTTACAAGGAGAAATTAGTGCTAAAAAAGTAGTGCAAAACCTCATGAACCGCCCTCCTAGAGAAGAATGACCTAAAGGTGAGTTCGACATGAAGGATTCCATTATATCTCTTTATAAAGCAGGATTAGAAAAACATTACTTAGTTAATAATAAAGGCATTATACGGTACTTAATTGAAGAGATTTCTAAAGCGAACACCATTGAAGACTTAATTAAATTTTTTTCAAGTTATCTTAATTCAGATGGAGCGCGATATGAAACAATAAGCTTGAACACACAATTGTCTGATTGGAAAAAAAATCTTGAGAATCTTAAGTCGGCTCAACAACAAGTGCTCGTTGAATTAGGCAAAATACCAATCACATCCAAAAATAAAAATCTTCTCCTACTGCTTAAAGAAATCCTATCCGATTCTCATCTGCTGTTACATAGTCATATAATTAACTTATTAAATATATTTAATAATAATCCCATATCCGATCTTATTGATTACATGGTACAGATACCTATTACTCCGAAACCAATAAATCCCCCACCAGAATCTTTGGCTGCGCAAACACCTAGAAGCGAGCAACATGCAGGATGCCTTATTTTATTAAATAATCTAGCATCCGTTAGAGAAAAAGATCGCTTATGGGACACTGCAAACAGCTTATTACAAATATCGCTGACTATGTATCAAGAATTAGAGTTCTTGGAAGTGAGCCTTGATGATGAAAAAGATTTACAAAAAATAGAACGCGGCTGTTGTTCTATAATGTAACGAAACACCGCAACCTGAAGTACTCTCCTATCACCACTTTCCACAAAAGCGGAAGGTCTAAAAAACTAATAACCTGCTAGGAACCCCACCTGCAGAATACTAATAGCCCTGCTTTCGCAAAGGCAAACGCTTTCCCCATACGTCACCTTCCGTGAAAACGGAAGGTCTAAAAGTAACCAAACTTGCTAGAAGCTTCTTCTTGCAGCATATCTTTAATAGACTTTTCGCTTTGTAGACTAATACTGAGCACGATATCATTATCCCCTAACATCAACTAGCTCAATATCCTCGAAGACTAATGGTTCGCCTAAAAATATCTCGCCAACAGTCTGAAAGCGTTTGATCGAATCTGTGACTAAATAATTGACTCTCCGATACAGCGAAGGTACGTCATTGAGCAAATCCTGCTTTTCTAACAAACGATATAATGCAATCGCTGTTGCATGAGCTGAATCAACGATGCTCACTCCTTCAGGTAATATACGAGTTAACAAAGATTTAAACACTGGGAAATGAGTACATCCCAATAAAACCGTGTCTTCATGCGTAAAACCACCCAAATAATGTTTTAAAGCTTCACTTGCTACTGAATTATTAACCATTCCTTCTTCTGCCAAAGCGACTAAAACACTGCAGGCGCGAGTATTAATGACTGCTCGCGGTAATTGTTGGGCAATTAACTGCTGGTATGCATTCGAGGCAATCGTTGTTTCAGTAGCCAAAACAATAACATGGTTATTTTTAGTCGCAGCAACCGCTGCTGCAGCACCTGGAGCAACAACACCCAGCACTGGCATGTCCGGTAACATGGATTGCAAATAAGGCAATGCCGCGGTAGTTGCTGTATTACAGGCTATAACCAAAGCCTTAATACGACGCTCCACCAATAATTTTGCCATTTGCATTGCATATTGTTTTACCGTATCTGGACTCTTAGTACCATAAGGAAGCCGTGCAGTATCCCCCAAATAGACAAATGATTCTTGTGGTAACCCCTCGCGTAAGGCACGTAAAACCGTTAACCCCCCCATCCCGGAGTCAAATACACCAATTGCTAATTGGTTTGTATTCAATTGTATTCCCCTCTCTAGGTTGTTTCATTATTTGTTAGTTTTGCAACCTCTGATAAGCCCCTCCTTGTTTATGTCTTTATTGGGGCTCATACTCAATTTTTTCTTTTATGACCACTCATAAGATAATTATCTTAGTCATATTTTTAATGATTTATCTTCCTCAACTTTTTGTTCCGCATTTTCAATTTCTGTTTTAACTTTACCTGTCTTCAATTTATCCTTATATTCCTTTGTCGCCTCCTCAGTGCCCTCTTCTACTTTATTTATAGGTTTAGTATCAAACCGTTTTGTAGTCAATTTAGCTAAGTCTTGTCTCTTATTATCTATCAATGCGCTATGGGCATCAAATACCGTTGCTTTAATGGAGGTATTCGCAAATCCGTAGAGACGCCCCCTTTGCGCGTTTGGATTAAATCCGGAATTCCCTCTCACAACTAGGGCATCAGGAGAGAATTGCATTTTAGGATTCTTTTCGCCAAGAATAGCTAATGCTGTCCATAAATACGCAACCTCATCTTGTTTGCCACTAAAACCGTTAATACAAAGAGGCTTGTCTTTAGTGGGAGGCTTATCAAGCGTCGCAAGAATCTGTACCGCCATAGTCATAGAAAATTCTATTTGGGCTTTTCGAAGCTCGTCAGGTGTTAATTTATTATCTGGATCCCTAGGAAATTGCAAAATTTCAAATTTACTTGGGGTCGACTTACTAACCTCTTTCCCTATTAGCATTGATGATCCACTAACACCAGGAGGATTAGGATCGTAGGTAAAGCGTGCGGCTGTTCCCACCTTCTCACCAGTATCTTTCTCATGCGTAAAAGCCACATCAAAACAACGGACCTGATCCTTGGTCGGTTTTTCGTCCTCTAATATGAAGTCCATTATCGATGAAGTTGCATCAGGAGGAGTAGTTACGTTGACATTATTTGTTCCCGGTTTTCTGTCAAATCCCACTCTATGTTGTTTTAGATCTTCCCGTGAAACATTGCGGCTAGATACTGAATTTGGATCATAAATATATTTTTTCGACCCTTTAACAGCTTCGTCAATTGCTATTAAGATATGATTATCTATTTTATCTTGTACTTGCTTGTAAAAATCCAACTGATCTTTAAGGCGCTTTTCCGTTATGCCATTTAACACATCCATCGCCGGACTATTTCCGAAAAAAGGAGTGCTTCCTAAATCCTCCGGCTTTAATTTTTTATTTTGCAGAGCTTCTTTCACTGCCTCCAATTCTTTCAATTGCATTTCTAATCGGCTGATCATCACTGCACATTCCTGAGATGAACTCTCATATTTCTTTTTCATTCCTTCAGGATCTTTTCGTGCTTTTGCCTGGAATGCAGGGTTATGTAAATGAATAACCTCATCAAGCGCATCAATTGGTTTTAATTTTTGGGCATGTTTTTCAATGGATTTGCTAAATTCTTTCTGTTGTTCGATACGTTTCCCAGGCTCGCTTAAAAGAATCTGAACGATCTTGTCTAAAGTATCAGATTCTAAACTGTCTTTGCCTCCTAATTCTTTAATAAGCTCCACTCTTTTAACTGGATCTTTATAATAATCGTAGAGCTTCGGATTTGTATCTTTATGCGCTTCCATTTGTGTCGCTAACTTATTGTATTGATTTTCTCCAAAAAGCTCTTTAACCTTAGCCTCATCATTACCTAATCCCAGCTCCTCCATCGCCTCTTCAACATCATCTTTATCTTTAGCGGGATCCTTGACTGCCTCTATTAGTTGATTTACTCCAGCTAAATCCGCTACATCTGCATCAACCAGAGCCTGAATTACATCATCACGTTTATTTTTTAATTGTGCATGTAGTTTTGGGTTACTGTCTTTGACCATTTCAAGAATACGACTGTATTGATTTTCGGCAAATATTTGCTTGTCTTTATTAGGATCTAAACCCAGAGCTCCAATAGCACTTCTAATCGTTAATCTATCTGAATCTGTTTTCGTAGCCGCATCCACCAGGAGTTTTACCCCAGCGGAATCCTCTTTATCTGCACGAACCAGTGCTCTAATCACATCCTCAGGTTTTGCTTTTAATTCCGCATAAAGTTTTGGATTACTCTCTTGGACATTTTCAAGAAGAAGTTTATATTGGTTCTCGGCAAATAGTTTTTTAGCATCTTCTTCATCATTGCCTAAACCTAACTCCTCCATCCTCTCTAAAGTCTGTGTCTTAGTAGTTGCAGGATCCTTTAATTTGTTAAGCAAGGCCGTAATATCCTCGACTTTTGTCATCTCCTTTAATTTATTTAAAACATCAGTTTTTTTATTCGTAAGCTGATTTTTTAATTCGACATCATCTTTTGCCAATTCTAAAATACGTGCATGTTGAGCCTCAGCAAAAAGCTCATTCGCTATTTCGTCATCCTCGCCTAAACCCAGCTCCTTCATCGCCGTTTTAATACCTGGTTTATCTATAGCTGGATTCTTAACTGCTTCTACTAATTTATTTACCCCAGCTAAATCCTCTATATTTGCATTAGACAGCGCGACAATAACATCTGTTTTTTTATTCTCTAAGTGCTTATGGAGTGTGGGACTGTTGGCAAGAGCCTCTTCAAGAATACGTGCATATTGGTTCTCGGCGAATAGTTCTTTAACCTTAGTATTTTCATTATGTTGTAAGCCCAAAGCCTCCATTGCCTTTTGAATGCTTGCTTTATCTTTATCTTTTTTCTGAACTGCATCTACTAGTAGTTTTACAGCAGCTAAATCCACTGCCCCAGCCAATGCTTTCTTGACATCCTCTGGCTTCTCTTGTAATTGCTCATGAAGTTTAGGGTTATTGGCTTGGACTTCCCCAAGAATACGAAAATATTGATTCTCGGCAAATAGTTCGTTAAGTTTTGCTGGATCATCATGTTTTAGGCCCAGCTTTTCCATCGCAGTTTTAATGCCTGGTTTATCTGTATCCGGCTTCTTAACCGCATCTAGTAATGCAGTTACTTTATCTACTGTATCTACATCATCAGGAGTAGCAAGGGCCGTGATAACAGCTTCGCGTTCATCCTTTAGTTGCGCATAAAGTATTGGGTTAGTTGTTTTTACAGCTTCAAGAATTCGGTTATATTGGTTCTCGGCAAATAGTGCTTTAACCTTGGCATCCTCATCGTCTAACCCTAGCTCCTGCATTGCCGTTTTTATCTCGGCTTTAGACTTGTTTGGATCCTGCACGTCATTGAACAAATCAGTAACCTCACCAACTTCTGTTAGACCTTCTAATTGTTCTATTACCTCATTTACGCTGTCATCCAGCTGCGCTTTTAGTTTACTATCAGCTACTGCCAATTTATAAATACGGTTGTATTGAATCTCAGCAAAAAGTTCTTTAACCTTAGCATCATTACCATGCTCCAAACCCAGATCCTTCATTGCCTCTTGAATATTTTCTTTGTCTTTGTCTTGATCCTTTACTGCCTCAAACAGAGTAGTGATCTCCTCGGCAGTATTTTTATTCCTTAATATTTCAAGGACTTCTGTTTTCCTAGCTTCCAGCTGTTCTTTTAAATAGTTATCATCGGGATCCACTGTCAATGCTAAAATACGATTGTATTGAATCCTAGCAAATAAATGGCTTGCCATTGATTCTATAACTTCTTTTGTAGGCTTTGCGGGAGATGTCAATCCCGATCTGCTCGTATGCCACAGCATGCCTCCATCTAGATTGTTCATTTCATTTAGGGCATCAAGTATACCTTGCTTGCTTAATTCTGACTTATTTAAGAGTTCATTAAACTTGGCAAATGCATCGTCTGTATTCACCTCTCCCTTTAAGTGAATATCTTGTATTGTTTTAACCCCAACGTTCTTTCGGGAATCAAAAAGTGTAGCAATATCTGATTTAAGAGGGTCATCTACGGTTATTTTGTCACTAGTTATTGCTTCATCAACCATTACTATCTCCAAATTTTCAATCATCTTAATTCATTAACCCCAGAGCTAATGACTCAATTGATGCATTTATATATTCTCATAATACTTCAAATTTGCTTAACGATCCCTTACGTGTTTGGAGTCATGATGCACCGTGCATACAACCCAAAGAATCAAATCGTGTTTCTACTTTATCTTTTTAGTCTTCATGTGACTATAATTGTAGCATAAATTGACCAATCATTATAAAACGAAGACCCATCCCATCACCTTCATAAATTGAGAGTTTCAAAAAAAAGATCGGGATGTAAACTGAACATTTGCTCGATCTGATTTCTTTGAATATCGAACATACACTAAAGTAGCGTCATTACCCCATTACCAAACAAGAACGGTTATCCAATGCTAAGTCTTTGTGAACATGATCCGTTGTTTGCTGGGGGCTCGCGAAAAATGAGAAACAACTGGGCTCTTTGGCTTTGTGCTGTTCCAAAGCCTGGTTAATGGTTGAATTAATTTCCCATTGGGTTGAAGTCCAGCCGTATAAGCCACGTAATTGACGAATAATCCATAGCTTACTACGTAATTGGCGAATGTATTTGACACCTGCTGATTCCTCGTCCGATGAATAGCCATTGATGTCGTCTCTTAATTGCAACAGCCGGTTCTCAAAATTCGGATGTTGCTTATTGACTTCTATAAATCGTTTAATGCACTGAACTGCCAAATTCTTTTGAAATTTTAAACAAAAACGATGATCTTCACCGATATTTCTTAAAATCCGTTTAAATTCACCATAAGACATACTGGCTCTAATCTCTTGCATATAAGGATTGGAATAACGATAGGCTTTAACTGCCGAATCAATATCAGAAAGTTTATAAATATTTGTTTTACGAGCACCATTGTTTAATAAATGCTTCATTATAAAATAAGCATTTTTACCCACATTCTGATCACCGCGAAACGTATGAACACGCTCTAAAGCAACATCCAAAGGGGTTTTGCCTTCTTTATTTTTTACATTAATAAATTGGCCAAACATACTGATTGTTTCTTCATAGCGATATTCACCCATTTTAATGGCAGTGTGTAATGGCGTATCTCCGTTTTCAAATCCCAATTGTCCATGACACAGTTGTTTGTAGCGAACAAATGATTCCTGGACCTGTTGCATGAGGGCCTCATTACAACTATGTGGTGGAATAATTTCTTTGAGTAACGCCTTTGTTTCTTGTTCATTCAATTGAGAAACATAATCACGAAATTCTTTAATGGAGAACAATACCGCACGCAAACGAGCCAGTCTTGCAGTCAAAGTTTGAGCTACCAAGGCAACGTGAGCACGATCAGAGGCCTTTTTCATATCGCTACATTCTTTTAATGTACGCTCAATTAATTGAGTAGGAATTAAAATATGCTTATAAAAAGATTTCCATTTCGCTTTGATAAATGCAGCATTATTGCTTAGGCGGGCAAAAGCATCAATATCTGCATAATTACGATATTCCTTATTATCAAAGGGATTCGCAATATAACCAAATTTAGTAGGCCAGTAGGAGTTACATGAATTTTTTAAACAGGCAAGAGACATCAAATCATCTACAGTAATGTCAAACGCATGAGCACCATGAGTTAAATGAAAAGGTCTACGAGTCTGAAAACCCATAATACTGTCCACGAACATGAGATCATGATCGATTTTAAAAAATACAGCGTGGGGTTTGCCATCTTTTTCTACCAAGTAAAAACCAAAATTTCCTTTATGTAAATCATCTTCCTCAAGGGTATATGAAGTAGAAAGAATACTGGCTAAAGACTCATAATCAATCGTTAAAATACCGTTTGCTTCAGCCTCCACCAAATTCGCATAAAAACCTTGAGGTAGATTATTCAAAAAATAAATAGGTATCTTTGTTGGATCATCCACTTTCAATGCACTATGAGCACAACCAAGCTGTTGTGGATCAGTTAATTCATAAAAAGGGGTATTTAGTCCTTCTTTATTGGCAATAACATAGGCAAGATGCTGGACAGCCAAACCAATGACATTCTTATTTTGATCAATGACCAAATGATGAGTGGGCGTTAAATTCGGCAATAAAAATAAACGTGCTAATTGGCTAAATGTGACTTCTAAACGTGAAAAATCAGCGCGACCATGCTTGTTTTTTTTATAAATGATTCTATAAGGAGGGGTTTGCAAATCTGGGGGGGTATATACAGCGCGAAGATATGCTTCATGTCCCGATGAATTTGAAACAGGCCCGGGAGTAATATCTTCAACACGAAAATTGCCAGCCATGAAAACACGATACACAGGATAAAAAATTGTACTAAATTTTACCACACAGTTTAATATAGATCAACATTCATCCGATTCTATTGTTAAATCACCCGCTGGTGCATCAAAACTCCCACCACTATTCAAACGAATTTGTAATCCTACATTATTTTTGGAATCAGCATATTTAATTGCATTTTCCTGTGAAATCAACCCATTTTTATAAAGTTTTAATAAAGCCTGATCAAAAGTCTGCATTCCTTGCTCGGTGCTACGCTCCATAACTTCCTTAATCTCATCAATTTTTCCTTTTTCAATTAAATCAGAAACATAGGGTGTGTTTAATAAAATCTCTACAGCAACCATTCGTTGTTGGTTGACTCCAGGAATAAGACGCATGGAAATAATAGCTCTTAAATTCAGCGATAAGTCCAAAAGTACTTGCTTTCTTGCATCTTCAGGAAAAAAATTAATAATCCTATCCATAGCTTGATTTGCATTATTCGCATGCAAAGTGGAAATACATAAATGTCCCGTTTCTGCGTAAGCAATTGCTTGTTTCATTGCATTGCGCTCGCGAATTTCACCAATTAAAATCACATCCGGAGCTTCTCGCATTGCATTGACTAAAGCATTATCGTAACTCATCGTATCTATGCCCACTTCACGCTGATCTACTATGGATTTTTTATGTTCGTGGAGAAACTCTATGGGATCTTCGATTGTTAAAATATGGCCACTTTGATTCTGATTACGATAATCAATCATTGCCGCTAAAGTTGTTGATTTTCCCGAACCAGTTGCACCGACAACTAAGACTAAACCACGCAATTCCATGACTATAGACGTTAAAATAGGTGGTAAATTTAATTGTTCTATTGAAGGAATTTTATTTTTAATATAACGCACAACCATAGAGATATCACCACGTTGGCGAAATAAGTTAATCCTGAAACGCCCTACTGCAGGAATGGAAAGTCCCATATTCAATTCCATTGTTGCTTCAAATTCCTTACGCTGATCATCATTCATCAGTGACAAGGCAATTTCAGCCATTTGCTGTGCTTTAAGCGGGACATGGCCAATGGGCAAAATAATTCCTTCAATTTTAATATTAGGTGGCGCTCCCACACTAAAAAACAGGTCTGAAGCACTTTTATCCACCATTAATTTAAAAAAAGGAGTTATGTCCATATATCAGTCTCCAGGAAGTGCATACTCTTCTTTTAGTATAATAGACTTCTTCTCTTCTTTTGCATTTGTGACTACTAAGTCTCTAAATGATGAACAGATCCTACATTTTTTCTAAAACTTCATGCAGGTATTTAACAGGTTCTATTGTCATAGAAGAGTTGTTCTGCTTAGGTGCATTAGCAAAAGGAATTATCGCGCGTTTAAAACCGTGTTTTGCTGCCTCTTTCAGACGCTCCTGCCCACTTTGTACAGGTCTGATTTCCCCCGCTAACCCCACTTCACCAAAAATAATGGTTTCGCGATCAAATACGCGATTACGCAAACTGGAAACCACTGCCGCTAATAAAGCCAAATCTGATCCTGTTTCTGTAACCTTGACGCCACCTACAACATTAATAAATATATCCTGATCATAAGTGGCAATTCCGCCATGCCGATGTAAAACAGCAAGTAATATTGCCAAACGATTAGACTCAAGACCAACCGTAACGCGCTTGGATTGCTGCCCATGTGCTTCATCAACCAGTGCTTGTACTTCAACCAACATAGGTCGAGATCCTTCCCAGGTAACCATTACCGCACTCCCTGAAGTAGGTTCTGGTTGACGCGATAAAAAAATTGCTGAAGGATTAGCCACTTCCTTTAAACCTTTATCCGTCATCGCAAATACACCCAATTCATTCACGGCACCAAACCGGTTTTTAATAGTGCGAATGACTCGAAAACGACTGTCATTTTGTCCTTCAAAATATAAGACACTATCAACCATATGTTCCAAAACTCTCGGTCCTGCCAAAGCACCCTCTTTGGTTACATGACCTACTAAAAATACAGCTGTTTGCGTCATTTTGGCGAAACGCACTAACTGTGCTGCCGATTCTCTGACTTGACTAACACCACCGGGAGCAGAACTTATCGTTTCCGTAAAAATAGTCTGCACAGAATCAATGACGATAATTTTGGGCTTTTCCTTTTGTGCTTGTACAATAATTGATTCAACTTGTGTCTCTGCTAGAAGTCTTAGTCCCGCTAAGGGTAATCCTAAACGTTTGGCTCGCATAGCAACCTGTTGTAAGGATTCTTCGCCTGTTACATAAAGAACAGTTTCTTGAAGAGAAAGATTGGCAAGTGTTTGTAATAATAAAGTAGATTTGCCTATGCCAGGATCACCACCAATAAGAACTACGGAACCATAAACCAAACCACCGCCGAGTACTCGGTTTAACTCGGATAAACCACAATCCATACGCACTTCTTTATCCATAACCACATCTTCAACAGCAGTGATTACTGAACGCTGATTGACCCAAGAACCTCTGTGAGTATTACGGCCCGCAGCAGGTATGACTCCCTCTTCTGCAATCGAATTCCATGCCCCGCAGTGTGTACATTGCCCAGCCCATTGTTTAAAAAGTGCAGCACATTGATTGCATACAAATTGGGTTTTTGCTTTCATCTTGATTCCGTTAGCTTGGGTAGCAAATACTATACACGATTTACTCTCCCAAAAAACATCCTTTCTTTTTTGTCCTTCGCGCCAGGCAATAGGGGGAAAGGGCTCGAGATTTTAAAGCACCCTTGCTTTTAAGAGCAACTGAATTTTTAGGTTGAATCCTTAGAGTAACCCAGTATAATCATTACATTTTGCACACTCAGGACAAATTCTATGAGCAAAGGCTTCCATTTTGAACAATCAATCACGGAACTGGAAGAAATTGTCAGGCAATTAGAAAAAGGTGAACTCTCCTTAGAAGATTCCCTCAAGCAATTTGAAAAAGGAATAGGCCTGGCACGACATTGTCAAGATGCATTGCTAAAAGCTGAACAAAAAATAGAAATATTAACTACCGCTGAACCAAGCTCGGACGAACAATTAAGTGATTAGCAATTATATAAATCGACATGAAACATTTCTGAAGCAGGTCATTGCTCATTCATCTGTTCCTGCAGGGATCATACGTTCTGCAATAGACTACTCTCTTTTCCCAGGTGGAAAAAGAATCAGACCTATTTTGGTCTATCTTACTGGAAGCTTACTTGATCTGGATCTAAATGTTCTGGATGCTATTGCTGCTTCAGTAGAATTAACCCATTGTTACTCTTTAATCCATGATGACCTTCCAGCAATGGATAATGATGATTTACGCCGAGGAAGACCAAGTTGTCATAAGGCATTTGATGAAGCGACTGCGATTTTGGCAGGTGATGGCATGCAAGCATTAGCTATTGATGTGCTTTTAACTTATCTTCCCCACTTGGTGCAACCTGAATGCGTCATATCCATAACTCGTGAACTCGTTCAAGCAATCGGCATTAGTGGAATGGTAAGCGGACAAAGCCTGGATTTATCTGAATTAGCACAATCTTCTATTGATGACGAGCGACTCAAAGAAATCCACCATCTTAAAACAGGACGGCTTATCCTTGCGTGTATCGAAATGGTTTTGAGAGTCCAGCTAACATCTGAAGCGTATCAATCCGCTTTGCGAACTTATGCGAATCACATTGGTCTTGTCTTTCAAATGCAAGATGATTATTTAGATTATCATGCTCCAGCCGAATTTTTGGGTAAAGGACGCTCCTCTGATTTGGCGAACCAAAAAACTACTTTTGCTACTTTATATACCAAAGATAAATTGGAGAGGGAAATCAGCAAGCACTATCAAATTGCTCTTGATGCATTACAACTATTTGGTCAAAAAGCGCTCTTATTAATTGATTTAACTAAAGAATTACAAGAGCGTAGTAATCGATTTTAGCCTCTTTAAATTTATTATCGTCATCCGGTGTTAAATAGGAAAATTGACACCTTTTACCCTCTTTTCTCTGTAAAAACTACTATACTTAATTGTACATTAATTGCTCAATTAGCATATAAAGGAGCTCCTATGTTCTTTAAAAACGATCCATCTAACCCGCAAAAAAAAACCGACCCTATTGAAGAGGAGTTGAAAAAATCACTTAAAGGAGACTTATTAAATAATGAACCATTTATAAAAAATTGTGTAAAAATAGAAAAATTTTTCATGGATATTGACGCTGTAGAAAATCAACTTACTCGTTTAAATAATCTACTCGCAACAAAGTTAGAAAACAGTAAATTAACAGCAGGAGAAAAAAAAGCAACGAAGCAATTGCGAACACTGCTGCAGGAATTATTAACCAACGCCGGATTTAGAGAAGGGATGGTCCAAACAATAGGTGAGAAGGGATTGAAAAAAGAAGATTTTATGTTTTTAACCGCTTCAGGATTTATGCTTAAAGACAGTAGCCTCAGGGGTAAACCCCATGGTGAATTCACTCACGCTATCCAATGGTGTTTAATTATATTAAAGCAAGAGCAAGATCCGACTTTTCTTGATAATATGGCGATTAAAGATATTTGTGATAATATTTTTAAACTTTTAGGTCATGAAAATTCAACAACCACGCATCCTTTTAATTGCTGGGATCAACTTGTTGATATGGGAGCAGACGATGCTCGATCACCAGAATGGCTTTCTGGACATATTCAGGATGACGAAAATGGGAATTACCCTTTATTAGCTAAAATTATAAAATCAAGAACTACAAAAGATTCTAAGGCACACTTAGAAGAGAAGCTAAAAAATCCTCCCCTTGAACGTTATGAAAAAAATGAGAACATTGAAAATATTCTTATGCCTAAATTGAATAAATAAGATTGCCTCTACTGCTTTAATCTTCATTCTGCAGTAGAGGATATATAACGCCCTCTTTCACTTTGTGGATGATGCTATAGATTATTTAGGAAAACCAAAAGTAGACCAACTGCAACATAAGGATCTAACTTTTGTGCTTCAATAGTTGTGATACAGGAATCCTTGTTTCTATTCCGAATTCTGTTTTTCTTTGCTCCCCCTTCCAGGCATGTCCGTAAACGACTTCATAAGTCAGAGGGTATTTTCCGTTGCCGGTTTGCATTGTGGCATAGTTTTGTTTAAACAGTTGCCAAGCTGTTTTTCCGGTTAATCCTTGGTTCCTTTTAGGATTAATATTTTTGACTCCTTGAGCCTTTAAAGCCTGTAACAATTTAGGCAAGCTTTCATAATGCACTGCCAACAACTCCATATCGATGACTGGATCTAAGAAATGTTCAGACATCAAACAATCACCTACATCATGCATGTCAACAAATTCATTAACGTGTGCGTAATGATTCACTCCAAACCAGGCAGCTTTCAACTCCTGAAATGTATCAGGCCCTAATGTAGTAAACATCAAACATCCATTCGTATTGATTACTCGGTTTAGTTCTCGAAAAACATGCATTAAAGAATCACCCCAATGAATCACTTGATTGGCAAAAATTAAATCAAACGTTCCATCTGCAAAGGGCATACGTTGCATGTCTGCTGCGACTAGAGACCATCGACGTCGCCAACTTTGTTTTTTTCGCGCCTGAAATAACATGATTTGGGCTAAATCTAAACCTACAACTTGTGCCTTTGGGTACATCCGCGCTAATTCTTGGGAAAAAAAACCAGGACCACACCCTAAATCCAAAATGCGTTGCGGTTTCATGTTTAAATAATGCAAGCGTTCTAATAGACGAACCCCAATTTCTTGCTGTACTTTAGCAGCAACTTCATATTCTGTGGCATGTTGATTAAATGCCTTGCTAATTTCATAGATAACAGCCATTATAAGACCAGGAAAGATTAAAGGAATCCAGCTTCTCGTGCATCAAAAAACATGGAGTTTAACACAAAGTCTACGTATATACTCAATATGTATTTTATGTAATCAATCCCACAACAACAAAATGGCGGTATGTTTGCACTGCCTTGAGCTCATGCCTTTGTTAGGCCCTGGTTGTCGCCATTGTGCTTATCCCTTACCTGATACCCATTTTCTTGTCTGCGGACATTGTATTAAAAAACCACCTTCTTTTGATCGAGCAATCATTAACTACACTTTTGAAGAACCCCTGCGAAGCCTTTTACATCAATTCAAATATCATGATGGTCTTTATCTGACTTCTTTTTTAAGCCATTTAATTTTTAAATCATTATCAAGTCAAGCAGATATGCCTCAGTGTTTGCTTCCTGTCCCTATGCATCCCCAACGAATCAAACGACGTGGATTTAACCAGGCGGCAGTCTTAGCCCGTTCTTTAGCTAAAAAATTACAGCTTCCTTGTGATTTATTCAGTTGTCAAAAAATTCTCAATACCCAACCTCAAGCAGGTCTAGATGAAAAACAAAGGAGAAAAAATTTACGCTCTGCCTTTATAACCCAACAACTTCCTTATCAGCATGTAGCCATTATCGATGATCTTCTGACCACAGGTAATACAGCAAATGAGCTGGCATGCACTTTAAAAAAATCCGGAGTGAAACAGGTGGATGTTTGGTGTTGTGCACGAGCTATTGAGAAACAATAATGGCATATTCTTTTAAATTTACTTAAAGCCTTTGCAAGTCATTCATTAATAAATGAACTAATACCACACAAAATACAATAAATACCAATCTATGTAATAAAAGTTCCATCGCCACAGATACGGGTTTGCCACGGATTTTTTCGATTAGTGCATAAACTATAGAACCACCATCTAATCCTGGAATAGGAAATAAGTTAATCACCGCAACGGCAAGGCTTAAAGTCGCAATAAAAAACATAAAAACCACTATTCCTTGGGTCAGAGAGATCACCGAAGCAGCAAAAATACCTATAGGACCTAGTAGCGCGGAAAAAGGGATTAAACCTGAAAATAACTGTTTTAATACCATCAGGAAAAAATAAATCATATGCATCATCGTGGCATTAGCTTGATGGATTGCATCAACAAATGATGAGGCACGTAATTCACTTTTTGCTGCAGATAAATTGGGCTCAATACCCAGTTGCGCCAATAAAGATAATTTTGCTCCACGAAATTGCACATGGCTTAAATCAAGCACTGCATTGGCCTCTGTTCCATCACTCCGATTAAGCACTACAGGAATGTCTTTTTTCCCCCAAAGAATAACTAATTGCATGCCCACATCACTCCAAGTTGGGGTAGCATAGTCACCAATGGATACAAATTTATCCCCTGGAAGCATCCCTGCTTGAGCAGCAGTACTGCTGGGTTGTACTCCTTTGATTTCAGGGAAGTGATAACTAAGACCTATAGAAAATACGATGACAAAAGCAAACCAAGCCGTGATGAGATTGGCAACGGCTCCAGCTAACAAAATCAGGATACGTTGCCAAATTGGCTTCTTATCAAAACATCCAGAATATTTTGCTGGCTTTACAGGACTAATTCGAGTGTTCTCTAATTGAACATATCCCCCCAAAGGAAAAAAAGCCCATACCCATTCACAACCGCTTTTGCCTCGCCAACGTAATAGTGGCTTACCAAATCCTATGGAAATTTTTTTAATTTTTACTTGAAAAAGACGAGCTAATACTGCATGTCCACCTTCATGAATCCCTACTACAAGTATTAATGTAAGTATTATGGCGATAATTGCCAAAAGCATAGGTCACTCCTTTATCGTGTACGTGTGTTATCTACAACTAATTGCAATACCGGAACTTTTTTTCCTTTATTTGAACTAAGCTCATATCCCTGACGATAAACTTCAAAAATTCGATATGCCTGATTTGATTCACTATCAATCAATTCCACATCATCCCCTTGCTCATCGAGCAAAGTTACTGTTAAATGGATTTCACGAAATCCCGCGATATGATAACGTTCCTTAAATAATTCTAATACTCGCGCCAGGCTTTGTGTTGCTTCTTCACCACTATGCTCGCCTTGTAAGATTATGTCCATGATTCATTCCCCTCGTCAACTTGGGCATTTGAACAAAAACCCTCTACTACTGTTAGCGGCAAAACAACAATGTACTTTAATTTAACAAGAAGATATTTTTTCATCAATTTAATAGTTTCTTTCTAAACGCGATAGAGGAGTGAAGTACACCGAGAAACAGAACCCAGAACAAGAATGTATACGTAGATACATAGAAATTATGCACCGAATCAACAAAGCAATTTTACCGCCTCAATAGAGTTTAGAAAGAGATATAATGGATGAGTAAATAAGTTCCTCAGTAACAATTCCAATAAATATGACCTTAGTACTCTACAAATTTAACAACTAATCGTTTACAATTCCCGATTAACTCAATAATTTCAAATTCAATAATTCATAATCTTATGGTGTTTGTTGCTTGTGGGCTAAATCATAAAACTGCTCCAATAAACGTGCGTGAAAAAGTCGCCATGGATCCGGCTGCCCAAGATTCTTTGCTTAATAGCTTACTCAATCTCCCTGGGGTCAATGAAGCTGCTATTTTATCTACCTGTAATCGCACAGAAATCTACTGTAATGCGCACGATCCGCAGGTTCTTGCCCACTGGCTTGCACAAGAACATCAATTATCACATGAATCATTATCTCCCTTTTTATATTTATATAAAGGCCATGAAGGAATAAAACATACTTTACGGGTTGCTAGTGGTTTAGACTCCATGATGATTGGGGAACCACAAATTCTTGGGCAAATGAAACAGGCTTATCAACATGCATGTAATCTGGGTACCATAAAAACAGAATTGCGCCCGATTTTCGAATATATTTTTAGTGCATCAAAGCGTGTACGCACTCGAAGTGGTATAGGTGTAAATCCTGTTTCAGTAGCTTATGCTGCAGTTCAACTTATTGGCCAACTCTTTACAGGCTACGAATCACTCAATGTCTTTTTAATTGGCTCAGGCGAAACAGCTTCTTTAGTAGCAAAATATTTACATCAACAAGGTGTGAACCATTTTATGGTAGCAAGCAGGACCCAAGAAAATGCGGAGAAACTTGCTCAAGCGTTTCATGGAAAAACGATCCCTATCAGTGATATTGCTCAACACCTGTCTCAAGCAGATGTTATTGTTTCTGCAACGACTTGCCCCATTCCATTTATTAATAAGGATTTGGTTCAGCAAGCATTAAATCAAAGAAATCATGCTCCTATGTTCTTTCTAGATTTAGCAGTGCCTCGAGATATTGAGGCTAATGTCAAAGAAATCGCCCAAGTGCACCTTTACAATATTGACGATTTGCAGGCTATGATAGAAAAAGGCATCGAAGAAAGACGCCTTGCTGCATTACATGCAGAGCAATTAATTGAAGAAGAACTGAATAATTACATTCGCAAACACCGTTCTCTTAAAGCCAAAAAAGTCATTTGTGATTATCGCAACCAAATGTATGATCTGGCACAAAAAGAATTGCAACGTGCCTTGAAAAAACTGTCTGCAGGTCAATGTCAGCAACTTGTTTTAAATGAGTTTAGCGAACGTTTGGTGAATAAACTAACCCATAATCCCACCGCTGGTTTAAGACAAATAGCCAAAGATGGCCGAGAAGATTTATTTACCTTAGCACAATATCTTTTTACTACTACAACACGTCAATCATCTTATGAAGAAATCTCTTGAACTAAAACTGCAGCAAATGCTGGAACGTTATCAGGAAGTGGGACGCTTATTATCTGAAGCATCAATTATTGCTGATCAAAATCAATTTAAAACCTTATCAAAAGAATATGCACAATTAGAACCTATAGCGACTTGTTATGAAACTTATCTCGAAGCAAAAAATAATGTGTCTTCTTTAGAAGAGTTACTTGCCGGAGAGGATAAAGAATTAGCGGCGATGGCGGATGAAGAATTAGCAAGTGCCAAAAATCAAGTTGAAGAACTCGATGAGCAACTACAATGGCACTTGATTCCCAAAGATCCAGATGATGAACGCAATATTTATCTTGAAATCAGAGCAGGAACTGGAGGAGACGAGGCTGCGATTTTTGCCGGTGATCTTTATCGTATGTACATTCGTTATGCAGAAGAACAAGGCTGGCAACAGGAATTAATTAGTGCAAGTCATGGTGAACATGGAGGATATAAAGAAATTATCACGCGTATTAGTGGTAATGCTGTTTATTCACAGCTTAAATTTGAATCTGGGGCTCACCGTGTACAACGTGTTCCTGAAACTGAATCCCAAGGACGTGTTCATACTTCTGCCTGTACTGTTGCCATCTTACCTGAAGTTGATGAAATTGATGATATTCAAATTAACCCAGATGATCTACGTATAGATACCTATCGCTCATCAGGAGCTGGTGGACAGCACGTCAATAAAACAGACTCTGCTATTCGTATTACCCATATACCTACTGGTGTAGTTGTGGAATGCCAAGATGAGCGCTCCCAACATAAAAATCGTTCTAAAGCAATGTCTTTACTCAAAACACGCTTGTTGGATGCTGAACAAAGTAAACAGAAGAAAGAGCAAGCACAAGCCCGTAAATCGCTGGTTGGCACAGGTGATCGCTCTGAGAGAATTCGTACCTATAACTATCCTCAAGGTCGTTTAACAGATCATCGAATTAATCTAACAATTTATCAATTAAATGATGTAATGGAAGGTAAGCTCTCTTTAGTAATTGAGCCCTTAAAACGTGAATATCATGCCGAATTACTAGCAGAACTAGGACGAAATGATTAATATTCATACAGTTCTAAAACAAAATCCAGATCGTGAAGCAGAAATTTTATTAGGCCATGTTTTAGATAAAACCAGGGCCTACCTCTTTGCTCATCCTGAAGTAGTGCTTACACCGAAACAATTAGCTGCATTTGAACATTTAATGGCTCAAAGGGCGCAAGGAATGCCGATTGCCTATCTTACAGGTCAACGTGAATTTTGGTCTCTTGATTTAAAAGTCAATGAACATACTTTAATTCCACGCCATGAAACGGAATTACTTGTAGCATTAGCCTTAGAGCTTATCCCCAATTTACCAAATATTTATATTCTTGAATTAGGTACTGGAAGCGGAGCCATAGCCTTAGCATTGGCAAAAGAAAGACCAAACTGGAAAATTGTTGCATGTGACATTAACCAGGATACACTGAAAGTTGCAAAAGAAAACGCACAAAACCACAAAATAAACAATATAAAGTTTTTTCAGTCAGACTGGTTTAGTAACATTCCGCAACACCAATACCATGCTATTGTAGCCAATCCTCCTTATATTGCAGAAAACGATCCGCATTTGCAACAAGGTGATCTACGTTTTGAACCACGAAATGCACTCGTGAGTAGTCAAGAAGGCTTAGCTGATCTACAATGTATTATTGAGCACGGTTATGAATATCTTGTACCTCAAGGTATGCTCTTGCTTGAACATGGATTTGATCAAAAATGTAAAGTACAAGCTATACTTAATAGATTAGGGTATAAAAGTATAAGATGTTGGCAAGACATCCAGGGTCATGACAGAGTAAGTGGGGGTTGGCGATAATATTATTGATGATACAATAGATTTTTGGTATACCTAAACCCTTTCCTTTCTGTAGTCCCAGGTTAAACGCTGGGGAGGGAGACTAAAATGACCGAACAATTAATTGATAAAAATAATGAGAGACAATACGTGAAAAGCGACGCAATAGGTAGCATGGGAATTACCCCCTATCAGGAAACTGCTGGGGAAGAATATATGAATGAAAATCAGTTAGCACATATTGAAAAAATATTGTTAGCCTGGCGTCAATCATTAATGGAAGAAGTTGATCGTACTGTAACACATATGAAAGACGAAGCAGCCAATTTTCCCGATCCATCAGACAGAGCAAGCCAAGAAGAAGAATTTAGCATCGAATTGCGTACACGTGATCGCGAACGCAAACTCATCAAAAAAATTGAAGATGCATTAGAACGATTAAGAAATGAAGATTTTGGTTATTGTGAAGCATGTGGTATTGAAATTGGTCTCAAGCGTCTGGAAGCAAGACCTACTGCAACTTTATGTATTGACTGCAAAACTTTGTCAGAAATTAAAGAAAAACAAAACCAAGGCTCTTAAAAGATACTTTCATTCATAAAAGAGATCTATTTTTCTTTTTTCACTGTGCTACACAAAAATGTAGTAGCCCAGTTATAAGCAGCTGCCTCCTTGGCTCCATTTCTGACGCCCTGAGGCTCATTCAGGGTCCACTGTTTTAACGCAGTGCCCCTGGATTTAGCGGACAAGCTGCAAAACGTCGGGGAGTATCTATGGAACAAATGTTCCAGAAACGACCTCTTACTGTTTGGTAAGATATTTTAGATCTTCAACTTTCGCGGCAGGTCACGATCTTTCAAAAAACCAAAGGTTAGCTTACCTATATTATTGCTTCAATTTGCTGTAAATGTCGTACAACCGAACCTTTATTCTTTTCGAAAACAGTAGTAGCGTTGAGAACCATCTGCTGTCGGAGTGTGGGATCTGTATGTAACTTAATAACTCCATCAATAACCTCTTTTGCGTTCTGCACTAATATAATACCGTGCGCCGCCTGTAACTCATCACAAATGGCTTTAAAATTATGAACTTGATGGCCACTTAACACGGGAACATTCATTGCAATAGGCTCTAATACGTTATGTCCGCCTACAGGAACAAGACTGCCTCCCACAAAAGCATAATCACTAATTTGATATAATCCTAAAAGCTCACCTAGGCTATCGAGCACAACAATCTCATTTTCTGGACTCAGTGTCTGCACATCAGAGCGTAGCCCTGTCTTAAACCCCGACTGAATACATAATTGATAAATGGCTTGAAAACGTTCAGGATGGCGCGGAGCGATTAATAAAATTACATCTGGAATTGCTTGCTGGAGACGCTTCAATTGAGACAAAATCTGTGCTTCTTCATTTTCATGAGTGCTTGCCGCAATCACTGTAATACGTGTAGATCCCCAGTGTTTTTTTAAATCACTAAAACGTTGGCTCTCAATTCTATTGGTCTGTAAATCAAACTTCATATTTCCCAAAACATGTACTATTTCTTCTCTAGCGCCCAAAGCCATATAGCGCCGTGCATCCTCTTCTCCTTGCGCCAAAATAGCAGAGAATTGATTTAAAATAGGTTTAATAAGGCATTTTATTTTTTTATAGCCGTGTAAAGAATCGTCTGATATACGTGCGTTAGCAAGCAATAAAGGAATTCGAGCAGTTTGTGCCTGATAAATTAAATTAGGCCATAACTCCGTCTCCATAATCACACCAACCCGAGGTTTAATTCGTTGATAAAAGCGTTTCAATACACCAGGAAGATCATAAGGCAGGTACTGATGCATCACTTTATTACCAAAACGAGCTTGCACTCGTTCTGAACCCGTTGGAGTCATCGTAGTCACCAATAAAGACCAGTTTTTATCAAGCATGGCATCAATTAAAGGAATAGCAGCAATGACTTCTCCTAAAGAAACAGCGTGCACCCAAACATCAACCGGTTTATACTCATAAGTACTTAGGAAAAAACGTTCTGCTATGCGTTTTCGATAAGCTGGTAAACTTTTCCCTTTCCACCATAATCGTATTAAAATAAAAGGGATAAGCAAATACATTAAAAAAGAGTAAAAAAATCGCATATAAAACCAAACCCAAAAAGCGACAGTATATACTTAAAATATGGTATAAAGCGATAAAATGACATAATTTTAAAGGATCCTTGCAGATGACTTTTCGGGACTTCTTTATCATCACTACCTGGTGGGGGAAAATTATTGGCGCATGTTTTGGCTATTTAATTGCCGGGCCTATGGGGACACTCTTTGGTCTTTTAATAGGTAATTTTTTTGACCGAGGCTTATCCCAATATTACTCCAACCCTCATTGGTTCTATTACAGTGAAAAACGTAAAGTCGTCCAACAGACTTTTTTTGAAGCGACATTCTCCATTATGGGGCATTTAGCCAAAGCGGATGGCCGTGTAACTGAGAAAGAGCTAGACATTGCACGTCAATTTATGGAGGAAATGCATTTAAGCAAAGAACAAAAAAACTTAGCGAAGCGTTTATTTAATGAAGGCAAACAACTTGGTTTTAATCTAAATGAGATTCTCGAGAAATTAAAAAAATCCTGTAAAGATAATCGAGATTTACTCAAGTTATTTCTCGATATTCAGTATCGAGCAGCTCTAACTGATGGTCTTAGTACAAAAAAAATTCAACTTTTGGATATTATTTTTTCCAAACTGGATTTTGCACCACTTCATAAACAATATCGTTTTTATGAAGATTTTGGTACTAGTTATTCGTATGAGCAACCCAAAGATGATGAGCAACAATCACAACAATCTTCATCTGAATCCTACTCTTCATACAGCAGATATAATTACCAATCCACTAAAACAAATTTGGATTATGCGTATGCACTTCTGGAAATATCGCCTAACGCAAGCAAACAAGAAGTAAAACGTGCCTACAGACGTTTATTAAGCCGAAATCATCCTGATAAATTAATTGCTCAGGGATTACCTCAAGAAATGATTAAAATGGCCAATGAAAAAACTCAAAAAATAGTAAAAGCATATGAATTAATTTGCTCCAGTAAAGGATGGTAGGCATCCATTCAAGAGGATCGCTTGGCTCTTGGTGAAGGCTTAATTTGAGTTTCTAAAATTATTTCTCTTGTTTGCGCTTAAACCCCAAGGCTCGTAAACGTTGATCCACTGTAGGATGTGTTGCAAAAGCGGTGTTAAGTGACTTCACAGGATCAACATCTGAAGGGTCAAAAAGATAAGAAGCATGCCTTACTTGTTCATGAGGTGTATTACCGTACTCTTCTGCATAACGTGTTGCATATTGCTTATGATCCACACTTATTTTCAGTAAAGCTCGGGCCAAAGGTTCATTATTACGCATTAATTCCACGCACCCAGCATCGGCCATATATTCGCGTGTTCGGCTTAAAAACAATGTTAATAAGACTGTAATTAAAGGTACGAGATAACGCAAAATCACAATAACCATAAACAATCGATTATCTTCACGTCGTTCATCATTACCTCTAAAAAGGACAGAATAAAATAAAACATCCACAGCCATTAAAAGAATATTACTCAAGATGGCAACTGTTAAAGTTAATCTAATATCAAGGTGGCGAATATGACTTAGTTCATGGGCCATCACTGCTTGTACTTCTGCTCTATCTAGCTTTTCCATTAAGCCCCGCGTAATTGCTACCATTGCCGATTTCTCGCTATAACCACTTGCAAAAGCGTTCATATAATCAGCGTCAATAATGAATACCCGAGGCATGTAATCCAAACCAGCAGCAATCTGCATTTCTTCTACAACATTATAGAGTTGCTGTTCTTGTAAATTATTGGCTGTTTCTGGGGTAATTTCTCGATAATCAGTGCCCAATAACATAATCCGATCATAAAATGCATAAGTAATGATTAATGAAACTACCGCAAAACCAACCATAAGAATGGTGCCATAAGGGATAACTTGTAACCGAAGCAATGCGAGAACGCTTTGCTCAAGAGTAATATGAGGAAAATAAAGCGCTTGTAATATAGCAACATCAGCAACACAGCCAACAACAAAATAAATTCCAATATAAAACATCATCACCAATAATGTCTTGCGCTTATTTCGCCGAATTTGCTCGCGCCAATCTACAGCTTCACTATCATAATCTTCAAGACTCATATTTTAAACTCAAAATTTTACGGTATAGTCTTCTTTAGCTTTAATCTGCTCCTCAGAAAGTCCCCAATAAACAAAATCCTTATCTAAGGAAGAAGAAAATATTGATACTATTATTGATTCAAAAAATGATTTTTTCTTCGCATTATAACGTTCTATAGCATCGTTATATGCTTGTTTTGAATAAGCTAATTTATTTTCGGTGTTAACTATTTCCTCTTGTAATTGCATCACATTTTGACTGGCTTTCAAATCGGGATATCTCTCAAATACCACATTAAGGCCCGATGCAATTTGTGAGATTTGGTTTTCTGCAGCAATACGACCTTGTTCATCTCCTGAGGCTTTTGCTGCTTGAGCCTGATTACGTAAAGCGACTACATCTTTTAAAGTAGTTTGTTCGTAATCCATATATTTTTTTACAGCCTCAATCAAAGACTCAAATACTTTAAATCGACGATCCAGTTGGATATCAATTTGTTTTTTATCATTATTAATTGCTTCAATAAATTGAATCAGGATATTGTAGATACTAATAGCCCATATCATGATAAGAGCTACTATAACTATCAGAACAATAAAAAAAGTACTCATTTTCATTCCTATGCAAAATTTCCTACAATTAAGTTATAGACCGAAAATTATAAAAAAAACAGTATAACTAAGGCGATGTTTCTACACTTTTATCTATTTTTAGTAAAGAAATAATTGAATTAATTCCTGTAAAATAGAGTTGACTATCAACGGATTATAAAATGAGATAAATCAATGAATAAAAGTAAATTAGGGTGGTGTATCCATTTTTTATCCTATTATTTATGTTGGATAGCCTGCTTTTATTTTGCAGCACAAAATGAAACATACCTTGGACCAGTTATTGGCTTTTTGATTATTGCGGTACAAATTAGTTGGCAATCTATTAATCGCCTGCCTTACTTAAAAGCGCTTTATTTTGCCCTTTTTATCGGCCTGATTGGTTCCATAACTGATGCCATTTGGTTACACCAAAACTATATTCATTTTAAAGCCAACCCTTTTGCTCCTTATTTCACAGCTCCATGGATGGTATGTATTTGGTTAAGCTTTGGCTTAAATTTGATTATTCTTAATGAAAAATTGACACGCTATTATTTCATTTGGTTTTTACTTACTCTTTTTTTGATGCCATTTGCTTACAAAATTGGTGCTGCATGTAACATAGTAGTTATCGAACGGAGTTATCCCTTTTATTTTTCTGTAGGAATTACCTGGGCCTTACTTTTACCTCTAAGTTTTTACTTGTATCACCATTTAGAAAAATTCGATGCTGTTGAAACTTAACTTACGTCAATTAGGTTTGTTGTAAAATAGGTTTCAAAAATTGTCCTGTATAGGAATACTCACATTCAGCCACTTGCTCTGGTGTTCCGGTCGCCACAATACGCCCGCCTTTACTGCCTCCTTCAGGCCCCAGATCAATAATCCAATCTGCTGTTTTAATCACATCCAAATTATGCTCAATAATAATAACGGTGTTCCCCTGCTCGCGCAAACGAAATAGAACAGCCAATAACTGCTTAGTATCGTGAAAATGTAACCCCGTCGTTGGTTCATCCAGTATGTATAAAGTACTTCCTGTATCACGTTTGGATAATTCACGTGATAACTTGATTCGCTGCGCTTCTCCCCCAGAAAGAGTCGTTGCACTTTGTCCTAATTTGATGTACGACAAGCCTACATCCATCAACGTTTGACATTTCCTAGCTAATACGGGAATCGCTGAAAAAAAATGACTTGCATCCTCAACCGTCATTTCTAAAACTTCATGAATATTCTTCCCTTTATATTGAATGTCCAAGGTTTCCCTATTATAGCGCTTGCCTTTACATACATCACAGGAAACATAAATATCAGGAAGAAAGTGCATTTCAACTTTAATAAGTCCATCTCCCTGACAGGCCTCACAGCGGCCGCCGCGTACATTAAAACTAAAACGTCCTGGCTGATAGCCACGAGCTCTAGACTCTGGGGTAGCAGCAAATAATTCTCTAATATGGGTAAAGATACCTGTGTATGTAGCGGGATTAGAACGAGGAGTCCTACCAATTGGACTTTGATCAATATCGATCACTTTATCGCATAAATTTAATCCTAAAATTTCTTTAGCGGATCCTGAGGTATATAAACTTGCCCTATTTAACAAATTTGCAGCACTAGGATATAAAGTATCATTAATCAAACTGGATTTACCTGAACCAGAAACTCCCGTAATGCAGGTTACTAAACCTAAAGGAATACTCACATCAATACCCAGTAAATTATTACAAACCACCCCTTTTAAATGGAGCATTTTTTCTGGATTAACTGCTAATCGAGTTGCAGGAATAGAAATTGACTGCTTTCCTGATAAATATTGACCCGTTAATGAAGCTGGATTTTGCATCACCTCTTGAGGTGTGCCGCAAGCAACAATTTCACCTCCATGCACACCTGCACCCGGACCTATATCTAAAACAAAATCAGCATTACGAATAGCATCCTCATCGTGCTCGACGACAATTACCGTATTCCCTAGATTTCTTAAGTGCATTAAAGTTTTTAATAATCGATCATTATCGCGCTGATGTAAACCAATGGATGGCTCATCCAGAATATACATCACACCAACAAGCCCCGAACCAATTTGGCTGGCTAAACGAATACGTTGTGCTTCACCCCCAGATAAAGTTTCGGCACTGCGAGCTAATGAAAGATAATCCAAGCCTACGTTAACAAGAAAACCTAATCGCTCAACAATTTCCTTATTGATTTTTGCTGCAATCTCGCCTTTATATCCCGTCATGCGCAAATTTTTAAAAAAATCATAAGCATTCTCGATCGAGTAAGCTGTAATTTCAGGTAAATTTTTATTATCAATAAAGACATGGCGTGCCTCGATACGTAATCTTGCGCCCTGGCAGCTCAAACAAGGTCTGGATGATAAGTATTTGGCGAGTTCCTCACGAATCATTCCTGAATCAGACTCACGATAACGCCGTTGCATGTTAGGAATAATACCCTCAAATGAATGACGCTTTACCATATGCCCGTCATTAGGTCTATGATAATGAAACTCAATGACTTCTTGTCCACTTCCATATAAAATAATTTGGCGTATCTCTTCAGACAAATCGCAAAATGCGGTATGTGTATCAAACCCATAGTGCGCCGCAAGTGATTGCAACATTGCGTAATAATAAGTAGTTTTTTTATCCCAGCCACGAATAGCGCCTTCAGCTAAACTTGCCGTTTGATCATGAACTACTCGTTCTGGATCAAAAAACTGATCCACCCCTAGCCCATCACAACTAGGACAAGCCCCCACCGGATTATTAAAAGAAAAAAGTCTGGGTTCTAATTCACTAAGGCTATAACCACATTCAGGGCATGCAAATTTTGAAGAAAATACCAGTTCATTAAATTGATTCTCCATTGATGCCACAAGAGCGAGACCTTCGGCTAAATTTAGAGCATTTTCAAATGACTCACTTAACCGTTGGGCAATTTCTGGTCTCACTTTAAATCGGTCCACCACTACTTCTATAGTATGTTTTGTACGCAAACCCAATTTAGGTGGAGAATCCAATTCATAAAGTTCGCCATCAATACGGGCTCGTACATAACCTTGGGCTTGTAACTGTTGCAATAGCTGAACCTGTTCCCCCTTACGCTCACGAACTACTGGAGCCAAAATCATCACTTTACTATCAAGAGGTAAAGCCAAAACTTGATCCACCATTTGACTAATGGTTTGTGCATGTAAACTCACATGATGAGTCGGACAACGAGGTTCTCCAACTCGTGCATAAAGTAACCTTAAATAATCATAAATTTCAGTAATTGTCCCTACTGTAGAACGAGGATTATGAGAGGTTGCCTTTTGCTCGATTGAAATTGCAGGAGATAAACCCTCTATGGAGTCAACATCCGGCTTTTCCATCATGGCCAAAAATTGTCGGGCATATGCAGATAAAGATTCTACATAACGACGTTGTCCCTCTGCGTATAAAGTATCAAAAGCTAAAGAAGACTTACCCGAACCAGATAACCCTGTAATGACAATCATTTTATCTCGCGGTAAATCCAAATCGAGATTTTTTAAATTGTGGGTTCTTGCGCCCCGTATAGAGATAACATGCATATGATTTAATCAGTGACTTAAAAAGAGCCTATTGTCTTTTTACTTAAAGAAGGTAAGAATTATAAGATAATATGATAAAAATGTGGAGCATTTAGCGCAAATATGTATCTACAATAATAGCTCTTATTTTTAGACCATTTTTCTCAGGAATTGGAGAGCACTTTATACGCATTCCTAATTCATAATTATGCTACAATGAATACATAAATTATTAATTTTGAACTAAAAAAGGATTTTAAAATGAAATCTCTTTTACAAAAAATACTTCTATTCGTAGTACTTTTTACTTCCTCACTTAACCTTTATGCGCAAACTGATACTGAAGTAACTCAGTGGGTAAAACAAATTATCTTAGATACTCTATCTATAGATTACAATTATAAAGTAAGAGAACATTTAGCGTTTCGTAAAAATTATTCAGATAACGCCTGGAATGCTTTAGCTGTATTTTTAGGAGGATATGTAAAAATCGTGAGGGAGCAACATCTTACTCTTCATCCCAAATTTGCTAAAGAGCCCTTTGTTGAAAGCGAAGGAGTTTCTAATGGAGTTAAGTATTGGCGTGTAGACTCAGTGGTATTAGTTGCAGAAGTAAATGAGATGGTTGCCTTTTCCATGGTAGTAACAAAGCCATTTGATCGTTTTATTATTCAAAGCGTTGATATGGTAAAAAAGGATAATCCATGAATCTCCTCACTCGGTTTAAGTTTTTTCTTTGGAAGTTTGGTCATTTTAAAGTACCTATGATTGGGTATTTAAAACCTCGTCTCATAAAACTTAACGATACGGAAATAATCATTTGTTTGCCTTTAAATAGGCGAAGTCGTAATCATTTAAATTCGATGTATTTTGGCGCTCTTTCAGTAGGAGCAGATCTTGCAGGAGGGTTGCATGGTTTTTATCATGCAACCAAAAAACAATGTCAGATATCTCTTGCTTTTAAATCCTTTCAGGCACAGTTTTTACGCCGACCGGAATCAGATGTCTACTTTATGTGTTCTGAAGGTGCATTAGTTGAAACAATGATACAAGAATCAAAAATTACAGGAGAAAGGATTACCAAACCGATTCATATAAAAGCGTTCACCGATTATCCTTCATTTCATGAAGAAGTTGCGGATTTTATTTTAGAGCTCTCGGTTAAAGTTCGTTCTTAAAGGTTATTGGCTAATTCACATCCAATATGTAAATGCTTAGTATTTTATTTTCTAAAAACTCAACCTGAATCCATGTACTATCTGCAAGCAGACTCAATTGACTTTTTTACGTTGATTCATTGATTTATCGATAGTTTTAGATGAAAATATTGCCAAACTGAAATATTCTTAATACTGACTTAAGTATTGTTTTGTAAAATGCTTGAGATCAAATCTTTTGGGTATCTGTAATGATTGAAGAATATATAAAATTATTAGAGTCATTTAAACGAAACCAGATATCAAAACTATTAGAACGCATTGATGAAAAATTATTTGAAATTCTCTACAGTAAACACGTTAGTCCACGCTTAATTCCTTTTTTCCCACGCTATGAGCTTTGTTTCATGACTGATGAAACAAAATTAGAACCCGGTAAACTCTATGTTAGGGAACATGAGGGGAAAATTGCCTATTCGGTAATAGCCCCCAATGGAAAGGAAATCAAAAATGCGGTCTTAGAAGAACTTGCAGCTCCATCTCCTTTTAAATATAACCTTGCCTTAATGTCTGACCAAGTAAAGCCTCAAAAAGGCTTCTTTTATGTTCGTATGTTAGATGAGGGATTTGAATATACAGTACTTGATCCCAATGGAAAAACAATAACGAGCCGCATAAAAAAAGAGGAACTTAAGGTAGCCCCTAACTCTAATCTTTCTTTTGAAGATTTAGAGCAATTGATGCCCAAAATTATCGACATCACTGCGAAAAAAAAACATACTCATCCATTTACATTAAATGCACTTAAGCCAAATATACTTTCAGCTGTTGCAAGAAAAGGCCATATCCAATGGGCGCCCTTTACTGATTACTCTCTCGACCCCGATAACATTTCTCAAATCAAAAAATTAATTAATGCACTTTATCATGGGCGTCGAACCTTTATAGATTTAGAAAATGTTGATGTTAGAAAACAACCTTATACTGATTTGAAATCGCTTTGGGATAAGACGGTTAATTCAGCTTATGAAGCAAGCTTTTTGCTCACTCATTTAGATGTCGATTTAAGAGATATGTTTAGTGATGAATTAACTGTTCTATTGCCATTATTTAGCCAAATTCAACATTTTGCGGAAAATCATACAGATGAGCAAAAGACTATAGTAAAAGCATTACAACCCCAACCATTAGCTTA
Source organism: Legionella santicrucis (assembly GCF_001468135.1). Taxonomy (GTDB): domain Bacteria; phylum Pseudomonadota; class Gammaproteobacteria; order Legionellales; family Legionellaceae; genus Legionella; species Legionella santicrucis. Next base: position 202,000 of record NZ_LNYU01000032.1, read on the forward strand.
CAATGCAGGTAAAGTAGCTGGGATTACGGTCGATCAAATGCGCCCTCTTGATGGTGATGTAGACTATAATTTTCTAACGCAATTTAGCGCAGTCTTACCCAGTTATATTGATAAGTTAACTCAACATATTCAACAGTTTTCATCTCAAATTAAAGAATCAGAACCTAAGCTTAATAAAGAGAAGCTAGATGAGTTACAAAATGCCGCGCTTCACCTATTAAATGATTTAGAGAATTTAAAAGGGAGCAGTGTTTTTGTTTCCCTTAAGTTCTTAAATTACATTCATATCATACGCAATATTATCACCTTATCTATGAGTTCTTTAGAACAAATAGGCGAGCTCAGCGATTCATCCCAAGATTTAGTTCGTGATAAATTATCCCATTTAAAATATAACCTAATACCCACTTTATTTGGTTTAGTTGACAAAATTGAAGATAACGCCATGTTAAAACCGGGAACGTTGTCAGTTCCCTTGATGGAAAAAGTCAAAGTACTCTATGAGGCAATACTTTATCTACCTAAAAAAGCAGTCGACTTTAAAACTAAGGGAGCAGAACTACTTGAAATTGAAGATCCACGCTTTATCGAATCAAGATTGGAAATGTCTTACAAGCGGATTGATAAGGCTAATAAGGCATTGTACAAAATCCAAAAAGTACGGGAAGCCTGTTCTCAATTTTTCGCAATATTAAATGATCCTCGTTATAAAGACTTTCGTATGTATCAGTTTCCCCCAGAGGTAAAAAAAGAACTGATAAAAAATTATAAATTGATTAGTCCCTATATGTCTAAACTGGACATTGATTTAAATGTATTGCTCATTGAAAAATTCGGCGTAGAAAAAGAAGATTGGAATTCTTATCTAAAAAAACCATGGCGTTGGATCCGGGGACAATATCCCGCAGATCATATTAACTTTGTTTTAGAAAAACAAAAAGCCATGGAGGATTTAATTACAAAAGCGGAAAACAGTCAGCTTTTTCATATTAAGTTAAACAAAGATCTCATCGAGTCAGTCCATAAAAATACCAAGTTATTTCTATTTCCTTATAGTGAAAAAGAAAGTGTCTATACTCTTGATGAGTCCAAACCATTAGAAATTGAAAAAGAAATCAATAAGAAATTAAAGCTTACAAAAGAAGAGTTTCAACGCGTACAAAATGCCTATATTCGTTTTGCCCAAATAATAAAAAGACAAATAGCCAGGCAGCCTGATCTGGAGAACAACTTAGCGTTGAATAAGCTTGAAAGTACCTTGCAAAGAGAATGTCACAGTTTATATAACATCTTTCAACCTTATCTGAGTGCTTTTACCTCGGCCCAACATCAAGATGCTGCCAAAAGCTTAGAGCAACATTTGACCGATTTTTTTTCCAAGAAAACAAATACAAATTCGCCAACAACAAAACTTTTTCTAAATCTTGATAAAAATATCCAGGATTTTTTTAATCAAATTAATTATGAGTGGTCTAATAAAAGTGAGCTTCAACAAGTTCAATCTGCCTATACTCGCTTTTCACAACTTATAAAAAAACAAATAGAAGTGAAACCAGAGCTTTATGGCAGCAGCCTAACGCTCACTAATCTTGATGAAGATATAAAAAAGCAGTGCCAAAATTTGTATCAAATTTTTAAACCCTATTTCAAATTGGTGGTTTCACCTAAGCTTAAGGATTCCGCCCAAAATTTTGAGCAATATTTAGCAGACTTATTTGCTAATAAACCCATGGATATTTTAGATGCTCCCTCTACTTCTTTATTTTTGAAATTGGATAAAGAGGTTTTGGAGTTCTTTGAAAAATCGAAAGAGAAAAAAGATAAAGAGTTCTTTACCAAATGGAAAGATAAAAGTGAATTTTATTATGATTTTTCGAAAAAAAGTTTTCTTTCCGAAGAAGAATCAAAAGCTTTAAAGATTAAACGTGATCAAGATGCAAAGCTTCATTTTAAAACAAAAAAAAGTAATAAAATACTCCAAAATCCTGAACAATTAAGTGCTGATCAAGCTATTGATATGTGGCAGTGGTATCTCAATAAGCATACTAAATTTTTAGTTGTTCGTAATGCATATTCTCAATTTATAGAACTTATAACACCTCAAATGAGTGGAAAAAAATTGCTTCTTGATAATCTTGCTCCCCAAGTTAAAGAGCAATGCCGTAATCTCTATAGTATTTTCCAACCCTATCTCATTAGTGCTATTCCGGAAAAAAGAAAAGAAGATGCATTAACGTTTGATAAATATATCGTTGCCTTATTATCAAATAAGAAGATAAACAACAAAGATATACCTTCAGTACAAACATTCAGAGACTTAGACCACTATTTCCAAGATTTTTTTAGCGGAACCCATAGAAATTGGCAAAACAGAGCCCAAACTTATTATGATTTGGCTCAAGAAAAATTTGCCCTTGAAAATGACGCCCATGACCTAGAGCTAGACTCCAAAACAAATAAAAGAGCTCATTATGTCATTCAACATACTAATTACTCAGAAGCCATCCATAAGTTTAGATCATCCTTATTTGAAGTTATAAAATTGTTTAATAAAGCAATGAAAGCTGAATTAAGGCCTCAACAGTCAGGGGTACCTTTCCCCGAAATGGAGGATGACAACCGAAGATTAACGCAAAGTAAACAGGTGTGTGCTTTAAAAGATATATTTAACAGTATGTACCATTTGGAAGGAATTGTTCTTGAATTAGAAAAATTAAATAATAAAAGCGCTAAAAGCCTTTACGTATATTATTTATTGCAAGCCTATGGGCATGTTAATGAAATTATTAAATTAACCCAGCGCTTGATTGCTGATCCTCACCTAGGATTTATTGCTCGCGAATTACAGGATAAAGCACAACATTTATATGCAACTTTCCAAGAGCAATCTGATGCATACCAAGTAGGTCCAGAGCAAGTGCCTTATGGTTCCCCTAATGTACAATATAACGCACTTTGGTATGTTCTTAATACTTTTTACATAGGGCCTAAACACATAAGAGCCTTAAAAAATACGAATTACCTAACTACAGAAGAACTCAACGACTTACATATTCGCGCTAAAAAAGCGACTTTATTCATTGAAAACTTAATAAATAGCTCTGATTCTTACTTCAAATTGTTCTTGCAAACACCGAACATGATTTATTTGTACCAAGAGCTAACCCAAAAACTCAATGAATTCACAACGACTTCCCACGATGCAGTACTTAACAATATAAACCAAATGCATTCTACGATATTTACTCCCATGCTTCTTGAAGCAGATCTCTGGGAAAATAGATTAGGATTAGAGCCTGGGAAATTATCCGAACCTTTAAGACAAATAACAAATGAATTTTTTAAAGGATTGCTGCACCCGTTTGATTTAGATTCCAAAACACATCTATCGCTTGTCTGTGATAAAGAACCATTGAGTAAAAGAACAATTCTAACGAACAATCAAATTAAAAGTACAAAAAAATATTTAAAAAATTTAGAGAAAAAATATAAAGATATTGAAGATTTATACCAATGTTATCTTGTATATCACGATCCTGAAAGTATTTTTCCATCACAGGAAGAATTAGATAGGGACAAAGAAAATTTACGGGTAGCCTACCAAAAAGCACTCCCTAAAATTGCAAAACTAAAACACGATAAAAAAATTAACATTGAACCTAGCGAGTATCCAGAGGACCTTGCACTTGATAATCTTTGTAATTTTGGACTTAAAGATTATACGCCTCATTTCGCTCAAGTCGAAGCATTAATCAAAGCAAGTCATCATTACTATTTAGGTTTAAAAGCAACCCATGAAATGAGACGTGCTACTGCAGAAGAAAAATTAACGTATCTTACTGATTTAGCTAAAGTTCAAGAAAAAGAAAATATTACGTTTGTTGAGCAATATACTACAGAATCCTTTGATAAACATTTTACACTTTATTGCAATCGTCATATTGGCCTGCAGTATACCGACAAAGAATATCAAGCTAAGTTAGAAAAATACTTACTTAATTTCAGAAATGAAATCATCGCTGAATCAAAAACAGCAAACGATATTAATTTGAACATCCAAAAACGGTTAAAAGAAAAAATTAGTCTTTTTGAAAAAAGACATTATGCCGAATACTATCATCTTGATTCAGTTCGAGTTGCTTTAGCCCAATTCAAAAATTACTTTAGTTATTCTACGGTACAAATACAAAAAAATAATTCTTTATTTGAAAGTGAAACAACCTTAAATCAGAAAAGCAAATGTATTAAGGAGCTTGAAGACATTGCTGAAAATCCTGGTTTAGAGGTAAAAGAACGTTTGGAGCTGATTAAAAATAAAGTTAAAAACCCTAACTTTGAACGCATTATTCTTAAGCACAGACAAACTAATACTTTTAGTTTCAATTTCTTAAAAATCTGTTTCTTATCTTTGTTAGAAGCATTGCATTTATATACTCCAACTCGCAAAAAGCTTTTAGATGGTGTTAACAATGCAGTACATCACCCTCCCGAAATAAGCGAACTGACAAAGCGTTTTGGTTTATTTGCTTCTACACCTACAGAGAGCGTCAAGAAAAAATATGAAGTCCCTACTCTCATTACAGCACCTACGGCTTAGGATCCATTAATCATGCAGCAACGCCGCAAAAGGGGAAAATCTGAAAAGCAATACACCTTGCTAGAAACATCATATACAGCATAGCTTTCAATAGACCCCCTGCTTGCGCAGAGGGTGACGTCCTGCTAAACATCACCCCTTAAAGGTGATAGTCAATTTTTCCTTAAGTTGACCCCCATGAGCAAAAGCGGGAGGTCTAAAAAGCAACAATTTTTTAAAATCCTTTATATACCCTACACAGTTAGAGTTAACGGCAGGAGTATTCACGCTGAGAAATTGGCTCTACTTCTTTAAGTTTATTAATCTCTGCTTTCATTGATTGAACCGTCATTTTTTCCTTTTGTTCATTGCTTAATACAAAATCACAACGGGTAACACTATATATGACTTTACGGATAGGTTTTATTTTGCGTTATGTCATTAATTTTTTTATTACTTCTTCTCTCACAACTCGCTCCTAATTTATTACAACGGTTAGGATAATCTTATTGGAGAGAAGCGCTACTTGACCAATTAAATATATTTATGTGTCTTATGAAATTGGCAAATATATTGGTTTTTTCAATATATTTATTGAACATATACAATAAAATATGATTAAAAAATAACCCAAACAAATCACTTATTCAATTCAAATTATAAAAACTCTTCGTCTTCAGGGGATACTTTTTTCGCATGATCTGCCGCTAATAATAAATATATGGAGGGGACAACAAAAAGCGTAAATAAAGTTCCAATCGAAATTCCCATTGCAATAACCAAGCCAATATTAAAACGACTTTCCGCTCCTGCGCCTGTTGCAAAAATTAAAGGAATGACACCCAATACCATTGCTGCAGTAGTCATTAAAATAGGACGTAACCGTATGGCAGCTGCGGCCTTGATTGCCGCTAATTTTTTTTGTCCTTGAGCTTGTAAGTCATTAGCAAATTGGACGATTAAAATACCGTGTTTACTGATCAACCCAATTAAAGTAACAAGGCCAACTTCACTGTAAATATTAAGCGTAGCGTGTCCAATGCCCAGACTCACAAAGATCATTGCCCCACAAATGGACATAGGCACACTGATCAAAACAATAAGTGGATCGCGGAAACTTTCAAATAAAGCTGATAGTGCCAAAAAGATAATAATTAAAGCAAAGAAAAAGGTAATAATGAGACTAGCTCCTTCTTGAACAAATTGTCGTGATTGGGCACCATAATCAATGTAATAACCTTGAGGTAAAGTCTGTTTGGCAATATTGGCCAAAGTCTCTAACGCATGCCCCATAGTTACGCCAGGAAATGCCACTGCTGAAATTGTTGCTGAATTCAGTTGCTGGAAATGGTTTAACGATTCAGGAACAATTTGTCGTTGTAAATCAGCAACAGTAGCCAAAGGAACAGATGCTCCAGAAGAAGTTTTTATATAATAATTCAAGAGTTCATCTGTATTTAAGCGACTTTCTCTCTTTACCTGAGGAATCACCTGATAAGAACGGCCTGCATAATTAAAATAATTAATATATCCTTCACTTAAAGCAGAGCCAAATAAATTGCCAATATCTTGCATGGTTAAACCAAACTCTGCGATTTTATCACGATCTAAATTAACCTTAGTTTGAATTTGATCGATTTTAAGATCAGGATCGATATAGGCAAAAATACCCGAACGATACGCTTTATCTAAAATACTTTGTAACACCACATTCAGGTTATCAAATGATTCAGTTGTTGTAATAACAAATTGAATTGGAAGTCCACTCCCCCCTCCTGGTAATGATGGCAGTTGGAAAGCAGCTACTTTTGCGCCAGCAATTTGATCTAGCTCTTTTTGAATCAATGGTTGCAGCTGATTTGTTGTTCGCTGACGTTGATCCCAAGGCTTTAGAACCATCCCTATAATGGAAGTATTTAATCCCTGGGATCCATCAACTTGAAAAATATGATCGGTTTCAGGATATTTTTTGAAAATTTTGCTTACTTCATTAGCATACATTTGGGTTTGAGCTAATGAAGAATTTGCAGGAGCTGTAACTTGGGAAATGATCACACCAAGATCTTCTTGGGGTGCTAATTCAGAAGCAGAAGTGATAAAAAGAAAATAATTGCTTGCAAGAATAATCATCGCAAAGACCACAACAACAGACAAATGATTTAAAGTAGAAGCTAAAATTCGCTCATAAAATCGCTCCAATTTTGCAAATAACTTATCAACATAAGCCATAAAACGTCCCTTGACACCGCCATCTCCAATCTTGAGCAATTTGGAACACATCATCGGTGATAAAGTAAGGGCAATAACTGCTGAAACGGTAACCGCACCTGCAAGAGAAAAGGCAAATTCCGTAAATAAAGCGCCGGTTAATCCCCCCATAAAACCAATAGGTAGATAAACTGCAATTAAAACAACAGTAATGGCAATAATTGGATTGGCTAATTCACGCGCGCCTAACAATGCAGCCCTTAATCGAGTTTGTCCATCCTCTATATGACGCTGCACGTTTTCTACAACAATAATGGCATCATCAACTACTAAACCAATTGCGAGCACCAAAGCCAATAAGGTAAGAAGATTAATGGAGTATCCCAAAATAAGCATAATCCAGAATGCGCCAATAAGAGACAAAGGGATAGCCACAATTGGAATGAAAACCGAACGTATCGATCCTAAAAATATAAAAATAACCGCAGTGACAATAAGAAATGCTTCTAAAAGGGAAACAATAACTTCATGAATCGATGAATGAACAAACAAACTCGCATCATAGACAATTTTTCCGTTTAAGCCTTGAGGCAATTGTTCCTGAATCGTAGGAAATATTTTTTTTATTTCATCAATTACAGTTAAAAGATTAGCTGAAGGGGCAACCACAATACCGACATAAACAGCTGTGCGCCCATCAAAACTCACAGAAGAATTATAGTTTTGTGCTCCCAAAGAAACAGTAGCCACATCTTCCAAATGGATTATAGCCCCGTTTTGCGCTTTAATAACCATTTTCTTAAATTGATTCACATCAGTTAAATTAGTACTGGCAGTTAAGTTTTGGATAAACATCTGACCATCAGTGCGTCCAACCGCAGAAATGAAATCGTTATTCGCTAATGCAGTACCAATTTCTGCTGCTGAAATTCCATAACCAGCAAGCTTGACTGGATCCAACCAAGCTCGCAAAGCAAAGGTTTGGTTTCCAAGAATTTGTGCATTTTGTACTCCATTTACTGCTTGAAGTTTGGGTTGTACCACCCGAATTATATAATCAGTAATCTTATTGATGGGTAATTCATCGCTATAAAATCCAATATACATGGAGTCAATTGTTTGACCTACTGAAACAGTAATTACTGGTTGCTGTGAATTCTTAGGTAACTGATTCAGCACTGCATTGACTTTAGTCGTAATATCCGACAATGCTTTTAGCGGATCATAATTAAGACGAAGATTTACAGTAATTGTACTTGTGCTAGGCGAGCTGATTGATGTCATATAATCAATACCATTCGCTTGAGCAATTGAATTTTCTAAGGGCGTTGTAATAAACCCAGCAATTACATCAGGATCTGCACCAGTGTAGGTCGTAGTCACTGTTACAATAGCATTTTCTGTAAATGGATATTGCATGATGGGCAAAGAATTAATCGATCGTAAACCCATAGCTAAAAGCAGTAAGCTAATCACTGTAGCCAGTACTGGTCTTTTAATAAAAATATCCGTATACCGCATTGTTACAAATCCTTAGATTATTTCTCAACAACTTTCGGTGATGCTTCATTACTGGGTTGTAGTTGATTATTGATTACGACCTGACTGCCATTTTTAAGCTTCAATTGACCACTAGTCACTATAACATCTCCTTTGTGCAAACCTTTTAACACTGCAATTTGATCCCCACGTGTATCACCAACCGTGACAAAAACTTGTTTCACCACAAGAATTGGTTGATTTTTATTGTCCTTTTTTCCACTGTCTTTAACCACGTAAACAATGTCTCCATATGGATTAAACGTAATTGCTGACTGTGGTATCGTAAGATAACTTTGTTTGTTTCCTACATCCACCTCGACTCGTGTAAACATCCCCGGCTTTAATTTGCAACCAGGATTAGGAAAAGTAGCCTCAACCTCTACGTTACGAGTTGCACTATCCACAATAGGTTCAATCGTAGTAATAGTTCCTTGAAAAACTTGATTTGCAAAAGTATCGGTAACCATGTTGACTTTCTGTCCTGACCTGAGTCGAGCTAATGCTTGCTGCGGTAAATAGAAATCCGCATAAATAACATCTAAAGCTTGTAAACTCACTACAGTATCACCTACATTAAGATATTGCCCGGGGTTAACGTTTCTAACACCTAATTGTCCTGAAAAAGGTGCGCGTATGGTTTTCTTTTCTACGGTTGCTGCTTGTTCTTCAACTTGAGCCTGCAAATTTCGCAGGCTCCACTCATCAGTATCTAGCGTTTGTTTACTTACGGCATGCACGGCATATTGAGCCTTATCGCGTTTGTAAGTAATTTTTGCTAATTCAACTTGTGCTTGCAATGAATGCAATAACCCCAATTCGGTCCCTGCATTTAATTGCACTAAAACAGCCCCCTTTTGCACAGCAGAACCAGGTCTAAAATAGATTTTTTGCACCATACCAGCAAGTTCCGTCGTCACATTAACCCCAAGAACAGCGCGTAGACTGCCTACTGCTTTTAGGGTAGGTTGCCATAAAGAAGGCTCAACCTTCATGGTTGAAACAGTAACTGCAGGCGCTTGGGACTGAGAAAGATATTTTTTCAGCATATAGCCACTAAAGACTTTCCAGCCAAAAATAAGGCTAAAAAGAATACCCACAGCTATTAGCATAATGATCATTTGTTTTTTTAAGAAAATCTCTTTCATCATAGACACTCTTTGACACACCAAGGTTTATGCCACCAGCCGCCCCCCAAAGCTTGGAATAATGCTGCCGTATCGTTATAACGAGTAGCTTGAGCTTGAATACGACTAATACGCGTCTGTTGGTATTGCTGTTGTGCGTTTAATAAATTGATATAACTGACTGCACCTAAACGATATTGCTTGAGAGTCAGATTAAGAGATGCTCGAGCAGCATCTTCAGCTCTTATTTGAGCTTGCAATGTACGCGCATCTATCTCCAACCCTCTTAAAACATCGGCCACATTCTGGAATGCTTGTAACACAATCTGTTGATACTGTGCTGCCGTTTGTTGATAAGCAGCAATTGCTGCGCGCCGTTGTGCAAGCAATGCTCCCCCATGAAATAAAGGTTGCAGCACCATGCCGGTTGCCGTCCACACATTATTTCTTGCAGTATAGAGATTTGACCAGGAAGTATTAAGCCATCCCTCGTTGGCGCTAATAGTAAACTGTGGAAATAAATTTGCTGTAGCAACACCCACTTGCGCGCAAGCCGCATGCAACAAAGCCTCAGAAGCACGTACATCGGGACGTTGACGAACAAGATTTGAAGGCAAACTTATAGGTAATTCTGTAGGCAAGTTTAAACGATCTAAACGAATAGTAGGTAAAGGCCCATCTGGAAATGCGCCTACTAGGGTAGATAATGCATGCTTCGCCTGCGATAAGCTTTTTTGTAACGGAGGTAAAGTTGCTTTTGATTGTTCCAATAAAGTTTGTTGGGTTAACACATTTTCTTTTGAAACACCCCCTAACCGATATTGCTTGTTTAATAAGTTAAGAACTCCTTGTTCTGCCTGAATCAATTCGATAGTTGCTTCAATTTGTGCTTGATAAGATGCAACTGCTATGGCAGTGGTCACTATATTAGAGGTTAATGTGAGATAAGCCGCAATGACTTCAAATTGTTGATAATCCACTTGTGCTCGCAATGCTTCGATTTGTCGTCGCGCACCACCAAAAACATCCAAGGTATAGGATAAATTAAACGAAGTATAATAAAGGCTAAAAGTAACACTCTCCGAGGGAATACCGATTTGTACCCCTGAATAACGTTGTCGTTGTATCGAATCAGTAACATCAATTGCAGGCCACATTGAATTCCCTATTTGCTCTTTTAAATTTTCCTGAGCCTGGCGTAATGCTGCAGAAGCGGCGGCTAAAGTGGGGCTGTTGGCTAAACCCGTGTGTATTAACTGATTGATTTCAGAAGAACGATAAAGCTCCCACCACAAAAGTGGAATGTCTTTATTGGTAATAAATGCTTGCTCTTGACCTCCTGATCCGGCAGTTTTTACCGTTTTATCGGGTAAGGGGTTTTCGGTATAGTCTTTGACCTTTGGTGGTGCAGGAGAATGAAAATTTGGGCCTACCATACAAGAAGTATGAAGAAAAGCACTCAGAAGCACACTACTTAACATTCTTGTACGATATCTAGAACTGAACACTAATTACAATCCCTTGCCAATCATGTAAAATTAATGACTAATTTAACATGAATTAGAATGAGTTGACAGTTTCAGATTTTGTTTTGGTCTTCTTACTCATCAAATTAATTTAAGCAAACAATAATTGAGCAACTAACAAACATGTAGTATAATTATCAATCTTTGGATGGCAATATACTTAATGCTTTTTCCTCAAATTTAAGGTGAAAACCACCTGGCTTAAAATAGCTTTTAATGTTAACAATTAAGGACCAAACATGCCTGCTGTAAAAATTACTGGAATGGGGCGTTATTTACCTAGAAACAAAGTTCTTTCTACAGAATTAGATACAAAACTCAATTTACCAAAAGGAAGTGTGCAAAAGAAATCTGGCCTCATTTCACGTCATTTTGTTTCTCCCGATGAAACAACCTCCTATATGGGAGCACAAGCCGCACTCTCTGCGGTACACCAATCAAATATTAAATTAGCCGATATTGATGCCATCATCAGCGCCTGTGGTGTAGGCGAGCAAGCAATTCCTTGTACTTCAGTATTAATCCAAAAACAATTGGGATTGGAACAATCGGGAATTGCATGTTTCGATATAAACAGTACCTGCTTAAGCTTCGTGAGTGCCTTAGATATTGCTTCCTATTTAATCGCGGGCGGTCGATTTAATCGTATTCTTATTGTTTCCAGTGATATTGCTTCAGCTGGACTCAATTGGCAAGATATGGAAACCTGCACCATTTTTGGTGATGGAGCAGCTGCATGTGTGCTTGAAAAAAGTGATGGTGATAGTCGAATTTTATCGTCACATCACGAAACGCATAGTATTGGTTCTACCATCTGTCAAATAGAAGCCGGAGGAACTCGCTTACCAGCAAAAGACCCTCTTAAAAATAGAGAACAGGGTTTATTTCATATGGAAGGCAAAAGAGTATTCAAATTAGCTTCCAAGTTATTAGATAGCCTCATGGATAACTTATTAAATAAAGCTAATTTAAAAATGCAAGATATTGATTGGTTTATTCCGCATCAAGCAAGCTTACTTGCCATGCATCACATACAAAAAAGGCTGAATATTCCTCCTGAAAAATTTGTGTCCATTTACCCCTATCATGGGAATCAAATTGCCGCCTCTATCCCTACAGCTTTATCTACTCTCATTGATACAAATCAATTACGCCGTGGACAATTAGTGTTGTTATTGGGTACAGGGGCTGGTTTAGCAGCTGGTGGCGTGATTTTGGAGTATTAAGATGATTTGTGTCGTTACGGGAGCAACGGGTTGTCTTGGAATAAATTTAACCAAGCGCTTAATTGAAGAAGGGCACGAAGTGATTGCATTGGGACGTAATGAAGAACTGGGCAAAGTCATTACCAAGCTAGGAGCTCAATTTATTGCCCTGGATTTAGCCGATAAAACCAAATTAAAAAATACTGCACTAAATGCCCAAACCATTTTTCATTGTGCCGCACTTTCCAGTCCCTGGGGTCGTTATAAAGATTTTTACGCAGCCAATGTAGCAGGGACACAACATATCATAGAAGCAACTCCAGAAAATGCGCGATTAGTATATGTTTCTTCACCCAGTATCTATTTTAATTTCACGGAACAATACAACATCAAAGAAGATATGGCATTACCCCCAAAACCTGCTAATTATTATGTAAAAACTAAATTACTCGCAGAAGCTATAGTGGATAAAGCCTACCAAGAAAAAAATATAAATGTGATTACTTTGCGCCCGCGCGCTATTTTTGGTCCTTATGATCGAGCAATTTTTCCTCGCCTATTAAAGAATGAAAAAAAAGGCTTCTTACCTATTATTGGTGATGGAAAAAATGTGATCGACATTACTTACGTTGAAAATGTTGTAGAAAGCTTACTCTTAGCTGCTCACGCAGACCAAAAGTTTTGTGGTAAAAAATACAATATAACCAATAATGAGCCCCAAACACTTCTCAACATTCTGACGCAATTGTTTCATGCATTACAAAAACCATTTATACCTAAATTTATCCCTTATTCAGTTGCAAAAATATATGCTGCCTGCATGGAAAAAGCCTTTAGCCTACCCTTTATTACCAAAGAGCCTCGCTTAACCCAATACAGTGCAGCAGTTTTATCTTTGGGACAAACTTTAAATATTGAAGCAGCTCAAAAAGATTTGGGTTACCAACCCAAAATAAATATTGAGCAAGGCATTGAGCGTTTTGCCCACTGGTATCAAACATCATGATCGAATATCAATTATTTGAAGCAGGTTTTTGTAGACACTGCGAACGAATGACATTAAAAAATGGCCGCTTGAAACAATGCGAATATCCAGCAATCTGTGCTTTAATAAAACACCCTAAACAAGGTTATATTTTATTCGATACAGGTTACAGCAACCGATTTTATGAGCTTACTCAAAAATTTCCATTTTCGCTTTATAGACGCCTAACTCCTGTGACATTAAAAAAATCGCTGAAACAACAATTAGAAGAAAACAATATTTCGGCCTCTGAGATCAAAGCAATTGTGATTTCACATTTCCATGCAGATCATATAGGAGGCTTAAACGATTTTCCTAATGCCCAATTTTTCTGCCATGCAGATGCTATAAACAATATATCCAATAAAAAAGGCATTAAAGCATTAATCCAAGGATTTTTACCTGGATTGCTCCCCAAAGATTTTTATGAACGTCTTGTGGTTTTAAAAAATGAAGTACAACTTGAATCCAGTTTAGCCCCTTTTACAAAAGGTTTTGATCTTTTTGACGACAAGCACCTGATTGCTATTCCTTTACCTGGGCATGCTAAAGGACAAATTGGTTTGTATTTCAAAAGCCCTCGATTCCACGCTCCAGAACTAAATACTCAAGAAGTCTTCTTAGTTGCAGACAGTTGCTGGCATCAAGAAGCATTTAAGAAATTTATATTTCCCAGCAATCTCACTTACTTAATTCATGACAATAAAGAAGCTTATCAACAGACCATAAGAAATTTACACCTACTTTTTAAAAAAAATAAAACAATAGATATTATTCCTTCTCATTGTCAACACATACGTAACCGCATTTTGGAAAAACAATAATGATTTTTAGACTTCTTTATTATTATTTTAAAACTCAATATCTTCAAAAATATTTTAAATCACGTGAACAATTATCTGCCTACCAAGAAAAAAAGTTCAAAAATTTAGTAAAAACAACCCTATATAAATCCCCTTTTTATCAACCTTATCTGGATAAACCATTTGCTGAATGGCCTATTATTAATAAAAAAATAATGATGGAACATTTTGATGATATAAATACTCAAAAAATAAAAAAAGACCAGGCCTTAGCGTTAGCATTAAATGCAGAACATACACGTGACTTTTCTGCTTTAATTAATAATATTGCCGTTGGACTTTCCTCTGGAACTTCAGGAAATCGCGGATTATTTCTTGTCAGTGCCAAGGAACGTGATGCCTGGGCTGGCATTTTAATGGCCAAAACCTTACCTAAAGGACTAAAGAAAAAAGAGCGTATTGCTTTCTTCCTCAGAGCAAATAACAAGCTGTATACAAATCTGAATAAAAATAAAAAAATTCAATTTCACTTTTTTGATTTATTTGAAAATTTTGAAAATCATTTAGATCCGCTGAACAAACTACAACCTACTATTTTATCCGCCCCAACCTCTGTATTATTGGCCTTAGCTAGAAAAAAGCATTGTTTATCCATTAATCCTGAAAAAATATTCGCCGTAGCTGAAGTTTTAGAGCCCAGTGATGAACTCGTTATAAGTAACGCATTTAATTGCCGAGTATCCCAAGTATATCAGTGTACAGAAGGCTTTTTAGCAATTAGCAATAAAGAGAGTAATCATTTATTGATGAATGAAGAATATTTAATTATTGAAAAAGAATGGTTAGATGATAGGCGGTTTGTGCCTATTATTACCGACTTATTGCGCACTACACAGCCAATAATTCGGTATCGTTTAGACGATGTTTTGATTGAAGAAAAATCAGAGGGTATATTTACTCGATTAGCAGGAATTGAAGGTCGGGAAGGCGATATCTGTTATGCAACCCAAGGAAACAAAGTGTTTCCTATTTTTGCAGATCTCATTCGTCAGAAAATGGCCTCATTTCCATTCGAATTTGATGATTACAGTATCAAACAACATAAACTGAATCAATTTACCATTCAAATCACTCCTGATTTATCAGATAAAAATGCATTAATTGATCATTTAAATGAACTTTTTCAGGCACAAAACTATGATCTACCCACATGGCAATGGCAGCCCTATATACCCAAAGAATTAGGGACAAAGAATCGTAGGATCCAAGCAATGCCAGGGATAGTTACTTTTGAGAATCAAATCTGATTTTCCATAAAGGGATATCATCAATAATTGCCTGAGCATCAGGGCATTGATTTAAATGGTTTCGTCATGTTCGCAAAAGCGGAAATCCATTTCTATATGAACATTGATCCTGCATCAAAAATGGAACACCGCTTTCGCTATGTAAGCAACCAACTATCGAGATCCGGAACAGTTAAGTATTAACCGCCCCCAGGATGATAGAAATTTATTGTGCTGCTCTTTGTATGTCTTTACCTACATGAGACACATCTTTACCAAATCCGTTGACCGTTCCACAAGCACTCAAAAATCCAAGTGTTGTCAAAACAATACCCATCATCACTATTCTTTTTAATATATCCATGATTTTCCTCTCTTACTTTTTATTAGTGCCTACTTAAATTATTCTAGTCCATATTTTATAAACTTAGAAACCCATAAATTTTTTCATTATCAATAAGTCGGTTGATCCTTAATGTTTTTCTTTTAAAAAGTTGATAAAGTACAAGACCTGATATAAAAAGGGATTTAAATGTGCGCATAACCTTCATCATCAGTCTATTAAGTGCGTTAACAGTAACGGGCTGCTCTTTATTTGGTGAAATACAGGCCAAGACAAAACCCATTAAAACGGATAATTTATCCGTGGAACATATTTATAAAATTCCTAAAAATAAATCAATACCTTATCTTAAACATTTTAATGATCCTCAACTAAATCAACTTATTTCCGTAGCGCTTGTTGATGCTCCTAATATACATAGTGCTAAAGCACGTGTTGAGCGTGCGCAACAGCTTGCAAAAATGGCCTATTCAACACTTTGGCCAACAATGAACCTTGATGGGTCTTTAGAAAAAGCTTACTTTCCTATACATGGAACCATCCCTCCTGATCTACGCCCTCTCCTAACCAGAATCAACCAAGCAAACATTGCAGATATTGGTTTCAACTTTAATTATGAACTTGATTTCTGGGGAAAAAACAGGGAAAACTTAGCAAGCAAAATCAGTGAATCCTTTGCTGCACAAATGGATCTGGCTGAAACTCGACTGGTGGTGAGTGCTGCAGTTGCAACAACTTATTTTGAACTACAAAATAATATTACCCAGCAACGTTTAGCAAAAGAAAATGTGCGCTTATTAAAACAACTTGCAGACATCATTTTAGATCGTGAAAAACAGGGCATCACATCGAATATCCCAGTAAAAACTGCATTAGCAAATTACCAAACAGCCATACTCTCTGTAGAAAATTTCAAACGAGCAGAGATGCAATCACGCCATCAGCTGGCTGTATTAATGGGAAAAAATCCTTTTTCCACTCAAGTGGATGTCACCACTTTTGTATATGACCAAAAGCAACTGACTCTCCCCAAAATAATTCCTGCAAATATTCTTGCCCAACGACCTGATATTGCTTCGGCACGCGCAATTACAGAATCCGCAGCACATCAAATAAATGTCGCTAAAACTGCATTTTTTCCTAATATAAATTTGAAGGGTTTATTAAGCGTACAAAGCGTTTATTTTAGTAAGGCTTTTAATATATGGTTTGAAAATGACAATGCCAGTGCTGCTGTTGATTTACCTATTTTTGATGCGGGAGCTCGGCGAGCAAATCTTGGCGTAAGCTATACACAATACGAACTTGCAGTAAATCAATATAATCAAACAATTTTAAATTCCTTACAACAAGTTAGTGATCAATTATCTACCTTAAAAACGCTTAAAACACAAATTGCTGCACAAAATCAAGCATTCAATACTACAGAATCCAATTACAAACTATTCCAAGCACGTTATACTCAAGGAATTATTGATTACCCCCAACTTATTGAACTAAAACAATTATTAATACAGCAAAAAGCGACGTTACAACAGTTACAGACCCGTCAGAAACAAGCTTTTATAGCCTTATTAACAGCTTTAGGTGGAGAGCTTTAGATCATGGCTGAAAACAAAGAAACTGAAACTAGAAAAGAAGGGACGACTCCAGAAACCTTACATAAACGTAAAATCGCCATGCTAATACTCGGCGGCGTCTTTTTGCTTATTGCTTTGATATGGCTTATCTATTGGTTGATTTGGGGACAATTTGAACTTTACACTGATGATGCATATGTCAACGGCAATATGGTACAGCTCATGCCGCAAGTAGCTGGTACTGTAATTGAAATAGATACTGATGAAACTCAATTAGTTATTGAAGGACAAACTATAATTAAATTGGATTCCGCTGATTATAGAGTCGCATTACAAAAAGCTAAAGCAGATTTAGCTCAAACTGTCCGCCAAGTTCGCCAGTATTTTGAAAATGCAGCTGAGGCACGACAAAAAGTAATTTTGGATAAAGCCAATTTAGTTCAAGCCCAGCTCGATTTGCAACGTCGACAAGGATTAATGGGTAATCGCGCCGTATCACGCGAAGAAATGCAACACTATAAAACTGCTTTGGAAGCAGCCCAGGCAACCTATGATCTTTCGTTGCATCACTTAGACGCAGCACTTGCCTTAGTCGAAAACTCGCAACTCTATACTCATCCGCTTGTAGAAGCTGCCAAAGCAAATTTAAAAAAGGCTTATCTGGACTTACAAAGAACAATC
Source organism: Legionella santicrucis (assembly GCF_001468135.1). Taxonomy (GTDB): domain Bacteria; phylum Pseudomonadota; class Gammaproteobacteria; order Legionellales; family Legionellaceae; genus Legionella; species Legionella santicrucis. Next base: position 219,898 of record NZ_LNYU01000032.1, read on the forward strand.
ATTAAAGCCCCCATTACAGGTTATGTTGCTAAACGCAGTGTTCAGCCTGGCCAACAAGTCTCAATGAACTCTGTTATGTTAGCAATTATCCCACTTGACGATACATGGATTGATGCAAATTACAAAGAATCCGCACTTAATGATATCCGCATCGGTCAACCCGTTACTATTTATGCTGATGCCTATCCTGGAATTACATATCATGGCAAAATTGTTGGATTAAATGCAGGCACAGGTTCAGCCTTTGCGTTATTGCCACCACAAAATGCAACCGGAAACTGGATTAAAATCGTACAAAGACTTCCTGTTCGCATTAGTTTAAATTCCGATGAATTGAAAAAGAACCCGTTACAATTAGGGTTGTCTATGCGCGTTACTATTGATATCCACAATTTAAAGGGAAGTAGACTCCCTAAAAAATCAGAACCCGCATTGAAATTTCAAACAAAAGTTTACAAAAAACAATTAGCAGAAGTGGAACCTCTTATTAACGACATTTTGCAAACAAACTCCCCAGATATGTTTTTACACAGGAGCAAATCATAATGACTGATCTACCACCTCTTACTGGCAGTAGATTGATCTTAATGACAGTTTCATTGTCTTTAGCAATTTTTATGAATGTCTTAGATATTTCTATTGCTAATGTAGCCATTCCAACTATTGCAGGAGATCTAGGAGTAAGTCCTGATAATGGCACTTGGGTTATCACCTCATTTGCAGTCAGTCAAGCCATTATGCTACCCCTTACAGGGTGGCTAGCAAAACGGTTTGGCGAAGTACGTCTTTTTGTTTTTTCCACCGCATTATTTACAGTCGCTTCCGTACTCTGCGGATTATCAATGAATTTAGGGATGCTGGTTTTTTTTCGAGTAATTCAAGGTGCTGTTTCAGGACCTATGATTCCATTATCTCAAAGTATCTTACTTGCTAATTATCCGCCAGAAAAAAGAGGGTTGGCGACCGGTATATGGGCTATGACTGCTGTTGTAGGCCCAATATTTGGCCCCATTATGGGCGGAATCATCACGGACAATTATACTTGGCCATGGATTTTTTACATTAACGTACCCGTTGGAATTTTTTCTGTTATCTTCACTATGATAACACTTAGTGGTAGAGAAACCCCTATCTCTAAATTACCCATTGATTATATTGGTTTATTGTTATTAACCATTGGTATTGGGTGTTTGCAAGTTTTATTAGATAAAGGATACGATTCAGACTGGTTTCACTCTAATTTTATTATTACTTTAGCAATTATCTCCACAGTCACACTAAGCTTTTTAATTATTTGGCTTCTCACTCAAAATAATCCAATTATCGATTTACGTTTATTTACCCAGCGAAATTTTGCAATAGGAACGATCAGTCTTACTTTGGGCTTTCTTGTTTATTTTGCCACGGTGGTTATTTTCCCATTATGGCTACAAACGCAAATGGGCTATACCCCAACTTGGGCAGGTCTTGCAGTTGCTCCAGTAGGAGTTTTACCCTTTTTTTTAACCCCTATTGTTGGCAATTACATGGGTAAATTTGATTTACGCATTATTATCAGCATTGGTTTTATTGTATTTACACTCACTTCGATGTGGCAGTCTACTTTTTACACAGGTATGGGTTTTATTCAATTAATTGAACCTCGATTCCTTCAAGGTATTGGACTTGCATTTTTCTTTACACCATTAATTGCTTTAATTTTAGCTGAGCTCCCTCCCGAACGACTAGCCAGTGCTCTTGGACTTGCTAATTTCTGTCGCATCTTAGGTAGTAGTTTTGGCACATCAATCAGTCTCACTCTGTGGAACAATAGAGAAGCATTACACCAAAGTCAGCTTGTTGAACAAATAACTGCATATAATCCTTTAGTTCAGAAAACTACAGAACAACTGCATACGCTAGGCATATCAGGCATAAAAAGCTTTGGAGTTCTCTACACAACTGTCATAAACCAAGCCTATATGTTAGCTACCAACGATATTTTTAGACTTGCAGCCTGGATTTTCATATTTTTACTCATCATCATTTGGTTCGCAAAACCAACTTTTGCCAGTGCATCAAAAGGCTTTGCAGCGGAATAGTTTAATGATTGTTTTATACTCAAGACTTCCCTATAATTTGCCCCGACTTTAACAATAAAAATAAAAAGGTGCTCCGAAATGAAAAAATGGATGGTACTGGCAGCAAGCTTAATGATGAGCAATGTACACGCAGAACAATCTTGGTGCGGTTATAAAGATTATTTTCGTATCTACAGTGCATCTCACCCTGGTGTCGTTATTACACGTGGATATAGTGATCAAGATGTACTGTTGCAAATATTAGGTCCTCATAGCTTTGAGATCACTGACTCTTATCAATGTCACGCTGGCTATGCTCTAGTGACTGTTGGTGATGAGCAAAACAACTGGTGTGTCCTCGATATAAAAGATGGCCCATTAATAAATCATCCCGTAGTTCACTCTTCTTGCAATGGATTGCGTTATGTTAGTACTCAATATGATGGTTTTAATACTTATTCGTATACGATTTATCTTGACTAGAAGGATAAGCTTTACCGTGTGGGTGAAGTCAAATCAGCAATAAGTTCAGCACTCTTGCTTTGAGTTTTGTTTTCATCCACTCATGGTCTTTATGTAAATTAATTACCGTTTTTTTGGCGTATGAGAAAGAGCAAGGGCAGTCTTTCTTTCTCCCATATCCAAAGACCAACCGCCCCCTAGAGCTTTAATTAATTGCACACTAGCAATTTGACGACGTGTACGTATATTGACTAATGAAAGTTCTGATTGCAATGCTATATTCTCCACAATCACCACTTGCAGAAAAGTAATTAATCCCCCTTTATATCGATATATCTCCTGATTCCAAGCTCTTATAGCAGCACGAGTTGCAGCTTCTTGAGTGTGAATTTCTTTATCTAACTGGTGCATTGCTATAAGACTATCCTCTACATCTTGGAAAGCAGTGAGAACTGTTTGCCGATACTGCGCCACTGTTTCAAAATATTGGGCTTTAGCTTGATTTAACAATCCACGTAAGCGACCCCCATCAAAGAGTGTTTGTTGCACTATAGGTTGGGATAATGTGAATAAGCTAAAGGGCCCAAGAGACCAAAAGAGACTGGGTTTCGAAAAAAGATTTGAAAAACTTTGACTTTGAAAACCACCTGTACCCGTTAAGCTAATCACAGGAAAAAAAGCAGCCCGTGCTACACCAATAGTAGCATTCGCAGCTTGTACACGTGATTCTGCTGCCACAATATCAGGTCTGCGCTCTAAAAGAGTTGAAGGCAAATTAGGGCTAATTGCAAGTAAACTCTTTGGAAGTTTACCTGGAGCTATTGAAAACTCGCTTGGTATTTGTCCTACTAAAACCGCAATCGCATGTTCTAATTGAGCTCGTTGTAATCGTATGTCTGCGGCCAATGTTTTCGCATTTTCTAATTGTGTTTCAGCTTCATCAACATTCGCAATAGGCGAAGCCCCGCCTTGATATCGCTGTTTCGTTAAATAAAGGGCTTTCTGATACGCAATAACTGTCGTATCCAAGATACGTTGTGCTTCATCACTTCCTCGTAATGCAAAATAATTATTTGTAAGTTCGGCCTGCAAACTCAAACGGACTGAGGCCATATCGGATGCACTAGCCTGAGCAAGGCTTTCGCTTGCCTTAACTGCGTTACGAATACTTCCCCAGGCATCAACCTCATAAGTAAGATACCCGCCGACTAAAACGTTATTGAAAAGAGATTGTTTCGCAGGATTTGCTATAGTGTTTGATGTTTGCTCTCTATTTCCATTTAATAAGCCTTGAACATTAGGATAAAAATTGGAACGAGCAATTTGAACTATAGAAATCGCCTCTTGAAAACGGGCATAAGCCAGCTTTAAATCTTGGTTTGCTAAATTCAGCTGTTTTTGTAAATCATTTAAAACGGGATCATGAAAAGCTTCCCACCAAGCATTCGGAGCTATCAATTTAGGTGTTGATTTAATTTCTATCCATTGCCCCGGTTCTTTAAAATGTTCTGGAATAGGCATCGCAGGTCGCTGATAATTTGGGGCTAAGGAGCAACCTGCTAACGCCAAAACAAATACACCTAGACTCATCAATCTATTCATGAAACAACCCGTACCGTTTCTCCATTGATAATCCCATCCGGAGGATTCAGTATAATTCGATCACCAGGCATAACACCTGTTGCGATTTCAATCTTAGAACCAAAATCACGACGAACAGTTATGGACTTGAGCATCACTGTATTGTCTTTATCTAAAGCAGCCACTTGTAATCCCTGAGCACGAAAAAGTAAGGTATTCACTGGGAGAATCACTGTATTAGGTGGAACATCCAAACGAAACAATACTTCAGTATAACCTCCAGGCAATAGCTCCCCTTTTTTGTTTTTAGTTGTAAATTGAGCCAATAAAGTACGCGTTTTAGGGTCGATAGCATGGGCTGTTTCAAATAATTTAGCAGAAAATGTCTGTTTTGGATGCTCTGCAAAATGCAACTTTACCGCCATATCAGGCTTAATACGGGCTGAGTAATATTGAGGAATTTTTACATAAATCCGTAGAGGACTCGTCTGAGCAATGCGAAATAAAGGTTGCGCAGTAGTACTACTTCCTGCATCAATAAGATCACCTATGTCCGTTGCACGATCTGTAATCACCCCATCAAATGGGGCTATAACACGCTCGAAACCAACTAACTCTTGCAAGCGCTGAAGATTAGCCTGCGCTGCATACACGGCAGCCTCTTGTGCAGCAGCTATACTCACTTTTTCATCAGTTTCTTGTTGTGATACAGACTCCGTTTTTACCAAATGAAGCCAACGTTTTGCGGTAATTTGTGCGATTTTATTATTAGCAATTGCAACCTTCAAATCAGCTCTTGCCTGACGTTCTTGTGCATCAAGCTCAGGAGTTTCTATTACTGCAAGCAGATCTCCTGTTTTAACACGACTGCCAATATCTACATACCATTGTTTCACATACCCATTCGTGCGGGCATAGATAGGTGACTCATGCCAAGCTTGAACATTACCGGGTAAAACAATTCGGTCCATGCCTTTTTCTTGTTCCGCCGTCATCACCCTTACCACAGGTACAGCGTCAGCTCTAGTCTCATTACGCAAACGAATAGACGCATAAACACGAAAAAAAATAATAAGAAGTAGAATCAATAAAAACACAGCCAGAGCGATAACTAATCGCGTATGCCTATGCTTATGTAAATGGGAGTGAATTGTTTTAAGCATGCTCTTTCCTTTGCTTTTTCCTCAAATTACGCTCGTGAATTACATAAAAAACAGTAGGGACAAAAAAAAGCGTTGCTAGGGTAGCAAATGATAAACCACCAATTACTGCTCGTCCTAATGGCGCATTCTGCTCGCCTCCATCTCCCAATCCTAACGCCATGGGAAACATACCAATAATCATCGCTAAAGCAGTCATCATCACGGGTCTTAAACGCGTCTTCCCTGCTTCAAGAGCAGCTTGCATTGGATTATTTTCTGTAGCCAAATGATCCCTGGCAAAGCTAATAATAAGAATACTATTTGCCGTTGCAACCCCCATACACATAATTGCACCAGTCAAAGCAGGCACACTTAATGGGGTATGAGTCATAAATAACATCCAACTAATTCCTGCAATTGCAGCAGGTAATGCGGTGATAATAATAAAAGGATCTGTCCATGATTGAAAATTAATTACAATTAATAAATAAACCAATAAAATTGAGAAAGCCAACCCCCAATAAAGTCCACTGAACGCATGCTCTTTAGTATCAATTTGACCACGAATAACTACTGACGATCCTTTAGGAACATCCTTTTTAGTTTGATCAATAACTTTCTCAATATCACTTGCTACTGAACCCAAATCTCTATCTTGTATTGTTGCAAAAATATCAATTACTGGCTGCACATTGTAATGTGATTCAACAACTGAAGTCCATGTACGTTTCAGTGTGGCAAAAGCACCTAAAATTTGCAATTGACTCGGCACGGTTAAACTTCCAATAGGAATATTACGTAAATCGTTTAATGAAGTCATTACATATTGGGGTGCCTGAGTCACAATAGGGTAAGAAACTCCATTTCGAGGATCCAACCAAAATGTGGGCGTCGTTTGAAAACTACCCGACAATGTTACCAACAAATCAGAAGCAACATCGTATTGAGTAAATCCTAGTTCACGAGCCAAGCTACGATCCACGTCAACAAAAAACTCAGGATAATTATTTTTTTGTCTTATCCGTCCATCAACGAGGCCTGGAATCAATTTTAGTTGATTTAATAATTTATTGGCATATTCAGCATTTTCCTTTTTCTTTAAACCAATCACCTGGATATTGATCGGAGAAGGTAAACCAAAATTAATAATTTGATTGACAATATCTGCAGGTAAAAAAGCAAAGGTTACTGATGGAAAATGTTCTCGTAAAATCGATCTGAGTTGATGCACATAATCGGAACTTGGACGATGTCCTTCTTTTAGCGAAATTAAAATATCAGCATCTTCTGGTCCATTCGTCGCCGAATTACTGTACGATAAATTAATTCCACTTGTAGGTAAACCTATATTATCAACAATACTTCCTAAGTCTTTAGGAGGAATTACTTGACGAATAAGCGTATCAATATTGTCTACAGTCCGTGCAGTTTCTTCTACCCGCGTCCCTGTTGGCGCACTAATATGTAACTTAATTTGCCCCGCATCCACATCAGGAAAAAAATTCGAACCCAACCATGGCCATAGCAATACTATTGAAACCCCAACAAATCCTAAAAAGCAGGTAATAAAAATTTTAGCATTATTTAATACCCAGGAAAGCGCATCAAAGTATCGAGAACGCAAAAGTGCAAACTTTTCTTCAAATCTTCCATGGACACGCTCCAGAAGACTTTTCTTTTTTTCTTCTTCAACATTGAGCTCATGCTTGCGTAACCAATATTTCGCTAAGGTAGCAACAAGAGTACGTGATAATATATAAGACATAAGCATCGCAAAAATAACGGCCTCAGCTAAAGGTACAAATAAATATTGCGCAACCCCACCAAGAAAAAACATGGGCACAAAAACAATACAAATACATAAAGTTGATACAAGCGCAGGTATTGCAATTTGTTTTGCTCCATCTAGAATAGCTTGTTCTACTTCTTTGCCTTGTTCCAAATTCCAGTTAATGTTTTCAATAGCTACTGTAGCATCATCCACTAAAATACCCACGGCTAGAGCTAGTCCCCCTAAGGTCATAATATTTATTGTTTCGCCCAATGCAGAAAGAATAGTTATCGAAGTAATAATCGATAAAGGAATTGACAAAGTGATGATCAAAGTACTACGCAGGCTCCCTAAAAAGAGCAGAATCATTAACCCTGTTAATGCAGCAGCGATTACTCCTTCTGTAATTACCCCGCGAATAGCAGCGGTGACAAAAATGGATTGATCGGCAAAATAAGACAATTGAAGTCCATCAGGTAACATATTCTTTATTTTAGGAATCATACCCTTAACACGACTGACAATATCCAGTGTTGATGCATTTCCAGTTTTTTCTATAGACATCATTACCGCCCTATGTCCATCTACTCTAACAATATTCGTTTGTGGTGCGAAGCCATCACGCACATGGCCTACATCACGAATATACAACACACGACCAGGTGTCGTTTTAACGGGCACATCATTTAATTCAACTGCAACAAGAGGACTACCATTGAGTTTAACAATATATTCATAATCACCTATTTTTTGCGTACCTGCAGGAATAATGAGGTTTTGGGCGAGTATTGCCTCATTTACCTCTTTGGCGGAAATACCATAAGTTTGCATAGCTTGTGTATCCAGATCGACCATGATTTGTCGAATTTTACCGCCATAAGGATAAGGCAGTGATGCACCTTGAACTGTTGCAAGCTGAGTACGAATGAAATTATTTCCTATATCATTTAACTTCTGCTCAGGAATCGTTGAACTCGATAACACAAGTTGTAATACAGGGACAGTCGATGCCTTATAGCTTAAAATTAAGGGGGGTAAAGTCCCCGGCGGCAAGTTACGTAATATAGTTTGAGCGATTGCAGTGACTTGGCTTAAAGCTATATCTACATTCACCCCTTTTTGAAAATACAATTTAACAACGCTCACACCAATCAACGATTGAGATTCGATGTGTTCAATATCATTAACAGTAGTAGTGACCGCACGTTCGAAAACGCTAGTAATACGATCGCCCATTTCATCAGGAGGTAATCCAGTGTAAGTCCATACCACACTCACAACTGGAATATTGATATCAGGAAAAATATCTGTGGGGGTACGCATAATTGCTAAAGGCCCAATAATAAGAAGCATAAGAGCCATAACAATAAACGTGTAAGGTCGCGAGAGAGCAATCCATACAATCCACATAAATATCCATACTGCTAAATTAAAAGAGAAGGCATTATAGCAATGAAACAGATCAAATTTTAAGAATAAAATGAATAAAAATTATCAATTAATTACTTTTGCAATAATTTTGTTTTTCCCGTCTTTTTTAGCTTGATAGAGCGTACGATCTGCAGCTGTAATCACTGTTTGGAGATCCAATGATTGAAATGAAGAAATACAGATCACTCCCATACTCAAAGTAACATTTTTATGTTGATTGTTATTATCAAATCTATTTTGTAAAGCGCCGCAAAAATACATGACATCAGTAAGTAACATATTTGATAAAATTAAAGCAAACTCATCGCCACCTAGACGAAAAATAATATCATTAGCACGTTTTGCAGATTTTTTTAGTGAACTTGCTACATAAACTAAAAAATCGTCCCCTGAAGGATGGCCAAAAGTATCATTGATGTATTTAAAATTATCGATATCAATAAGTACTAAGTTTATAGCATACTGGTTACGTTGTGCTTTTTTTAATTCATTATAAAAAATCATATCAAAATAACGTCTATTATATAAACCAGTCAACGAATCAGTAATTGACATCGCCCTAGCCTCACCAATAGATTTTTCCAGCTTGAGGTTTGAAACCTTTAATTCTTTAATTAATATGTCTTTTTCTCTATCCAATTTGAAGGTAGCATGGAGCAATCGAGAGTTTACTCTTGCCGTCATACATATCAATATCAAAAACATAGAATACAAAACTCCAGTAATTACCATATCTGGATTCAACGAATAAAAATCATAAATAATGATGGGTACAAACATAGGCAACACATACGCATAAAAAGCAGCAAGATAAATTGCTAATGCAGCTATTCCACCAGCAGACATACCTCCTAGCACAAGAGCAAGAATCGTTTGTTGTGCACTATTGATAATGGGTAAAAAAATAAAAAATGCCGCCCCCCAAGTTAAGCCGTTAAGAAAAATAAAAACGAGGAAAAGAAAACGTGTTAACTCAAAATGCTCCTGATAGTATTTTTTTGCAATAATTATTTGATTAAAAATCAAGCGAAATAGGGTGAGAAAAAAAATCGCTCCGAACCAAGAAAATACTATATTATTGGGCACATGATGATAAAAAAAGTCAAGACTCAGTAAGCCCGCACCAATAATATTAAAAGGAATAGAGATTAAGGTTCCATTCAGTAATAGCAAAAAACCCTCTACTCCTATTTCATTTTGAGTTTTTTGTTTCATAGGATATCAGTTAAAACTTTTGGGTATAATTAAATTATAGTCAATTATTCATTTAAGCTCGATGACTTGGCCACATTGAACAAAACCAAGGAAGCCATAGGATTGGGCATCGGGTAATTTGCCATCATTATAATGATATAACCAACACTTCGCTTTAATCTCAGGATCAAGTGCATCTAACTGATTAAAATGGGCATGTACTCCACTTGGTACCTCTAGCGTCTCACAATCGTGAAAAATCAATGTTGCTTCCTGATAATATTTTTTAAAGCGATCGGGTGTAAATTGTGTGTCACTAGTAATAAAAAAATTTTTGTTATGGTGCTGTATGTATAAACCATAACTTGGCATTAATTTCTTATTAGAATGAATATGTACTGTTTTAATTAAATTCAAATGCAATCCTTCCCATTGAAAAATCTGATCGTCACTTACAGTATTCACCCTAAAATAATCATTCAAGGTGGCTTCTTTTTCATTAAGCGTTTTTAAACCACCACTGAGAGAATGACTCCATAATAGATGGACTAAATGTTCATGTATAATTAGCTGAGGTGCCTTGCTCTCCACTGCGAATTTACGTTGAAATGCAAGCCACTCTAAACCACCAATGTGATCGGCATGCAAATGACTGATATAAACTGCATCAATATCTTGAGAAATATAATGGGCCCGAGATAATGAAAAACGAATGTCAGTGCCACAATCTATTAATAGTTTTTTACCTTTATCAGTGAGAAGAAGCATATTTGATTGAAAATTTTTAGAATCCGTTCCTAAACCACTACCAGCTCCTAAGAATAATAGTTTCATGAATAAATCCCTGAGTGAAGTTAAAACTCGAGTCTGAGTTCTAAAAATTCCTTATTAAATATACTTCTTATTTTAATAACCCTTCTTATTTTAGAATAGCATTTAAAATCAGTTATTAGAAATAGCTCAATTAATATAAATAAGCTATTCTCAACGTAAGTTGATAAAACTTTAGCGTAAAATGCAAATAACAAGGCTCAATCTTAAAAATACCTATCTTTTAAAGTGTTTTTTCTTTTTTCTGACTCTTTCACTGTTGGGTCTAATAATAAGTTTATTTGCACTAAAACATATAGCGGTACAAGAAGCTCTTGACGCCGATGAACGTTACCAATCCTATCTAATCGCTGATAGTCTTCGTCAAAGTTCTGATGACTTAACGGATATGGTGAGACTTTATGTGATGACTGGAGAGAAGAAGTATCGTGATTATTATAATGAAATTCTATCAATTCGAGATGGAAAATCACCTAGACCATTAGATTACGATGAGATTTATTGGGATTTAGTTATTGACAATAAACGCCCCCAGCCTTATGGCGAAAAACAATCTATAGCCGCGATGATGCTAGAGCATAATTTTACCCTGAGAGAGTTTGCCATGCTGACTGAAGTGGAACACAGAAGTAATGAGCTAGTAAAGTTAGAAATTAAAGCGATGAATATGGTTGAAGGAAAATATCCAGATAAGGATGGGAATTATACTATAATTGGAAAGCCTAATCCTAAACTAGCCCAAAGCCTAGTTTTTAGTGATGAATACGCACAAGCCAAGATGGGCATTATGAAGCCACTTCATTCTTTTTTTACTCATGTTGAACACCGAACGTTACTCACTAATGAAAAAATTGATATGAAAATGTCACGAATTATTTTTTTAACACTTATCTTCACATTTTTATCAACAATACTCATGATTTTCTTTATTATTCATGCACTAAAATCTATTTCCAGAGTTAATGATGAAAATGATTTATTACTATTAAATATTTTGCCCGAACCAATTGCGTCACGCTTGAAAATGGGCGAGGTAGATATTGCGGATGAGTTTTCCCAAGCCAGTGTCATGTTTGCAGACATTATCAATTTCACTCAGCTAACAGAACAATTAGGCGCTAAAAAAACTGTAAATATTTTAAACCGCCTGTTTGCAGAATTTGATAACCTCACTGAAAAATATCATGTTGAAAAGGTAAAAACTATAGGTGATAACTATATGGCTGTATCAGGTGTTCCTGAGCAAACTACAAGACATGCAATCAATATAGCAAACTATGCCCTAGCTATTCTGGAAAGAATGATGTCCTTTAATCAAGAAAATAAGATGCAACTCCAATTTCGCATCGGTATTACTTATGGTACTGTGATTGCAGGTGTGATTGGACATAAAAAATTTGTTTATGACATATGGGGTAATGTAGTCAATTTAGCAAGCCGATTGGAAGAAACGTCCCTTCCTAATAAAATTCATATTTCAGAAAAAATGGCATTTATGCTTGAGGATGAATTCATTATGGAACCAAGAGGAACCATAGAAATGAAAGGAATCGGTACCCTAAAAACCTTCTTCCTACTCGGGAAAAAAGAACTATAGCGCAATGAATGCACATCAGACTATTGAGGGAACGGTATCAGGGATAACTTGATTTTTATATGGAATTTACGCTAATTATTGACACTTGGGGCATATTCCATAAATGTTTAAAGCATGGTCCGTCATCTGAAAATGAGCTCTATCTGCGATAGTTTTTTGTCTTTCTTCTATTATTTCATCAACAAACTCTTCCACACTACCACATTTAATACAGACCAAATGGTCATGATGCTCACCCTGACTCAATTCGAATACTGAATGCCCCCCTTCAAAATTGTGGCGAGTAACTAATCCTGCGGCTTCAAATTGCGTTAATACACGATAAACTGTGGCAAGCCCAACATCCTCTCCTGTCTCTAGCAATGCTTTGTAAACTCCTTCTGCACTTAAATGATGATTGGGAGATTGCTCTAAGATTTGTAATACTTTTAAACGTGGCAAAGTAATTTTTAATCCAGCATTTTTTAGCTGTCTACTTTCTTCCATTAGTGCTCCTCAATGCAATGAAGTTGTCTTCACTATGCAGGTGTGTTTCATTAACTGACGTGCTATTATGGCGAAATTTTTCATGATAGGCAAAAAAATGAGAATAATAATTTTTCTACTTGGAATTGTATGTACTTTAACCCTAACTCAATGTACCTCGTTTGACCTTTCTCGACGGGTAGTACAACAAGGGAACCTACTACCCAAAGCAACTCTTGACCGTTTAAAAATAGGAATGAGCAAAAATGAAGTAGCTCTATTATTGGGAACAAGCTTATTGAGTCCTGTATTTAATCATGATCGCTGGGATTATGCATATACTTGGCGTAGGGGACATGGGCCTATTACTATGTCAACTGTGAGCTTATATTTTCATAATGGCAGACTGACTCGTATAGAGCGGGACAAACTCAATCCAGGTGTAGGTATAGCTCTCGCACACCCAGACATCAATCAAGAATAAATGATATAAACATTTACGCCAAATGCATCTAAAGGCTGCATTTGGCGCAGGTTACGTGGAAATAACACTTCAAAAGCCTCACATACTGATGCATGCCCCCGTTTCTTCAGTATCATTTCCACATAACCTGCACTCAAATCCATCTTTTCACTAAGAGGCAAGCATTCCCCTGTACAAATACTAAATAAATTTCCCCTTCTAGTGGGCTTTTTGCATGTGTAAAACACAAAATCTGTTGCATCCTAAGATTACGATTTGTTTTTTTCCGAAAGAACATTCGCCTTTTTTCGTCGGCTTTCTTTAGGATCTAAAATCAACGGTCTGTATATTTCTATCCTGTCTCCTTCTTTAAGCACCTGCTCTAAAGAAACTTGTTTTGAAAAGATACCCACTGGAAAACTACGTGTTTCAGGATAAATTAAGTATATTTCTGATGCATGAATCGCATCAGAAACTGTTGCCCCTAGTTTGAGATCAAGTGCCCTATGTATAACAGCCTTTGTTAAAGGCACATAAACTACCTCAACCTTTATCATAAATTGTTTTTGCTCGCTCACAGAAAGAATCTACCATTTTATCAGTTACTTGCTCAAATACTGGACCAAGAAGCATAGAAAACATTCGTCCGGCGAATTCAAACTCCAAGTCAAAAGAAACTTTACAACCCTCTTCTACTTCATCAAAACGCCAAAAGCCTTCTAAATGACTGAATGGGCCATCAACAAGACGAATTTCTATCATTTTATTAATTTGGAGCCTGTTACGTGTAGTAAACGATTTACTCATTCCAGCAGCACCAATCACTAAAGTTGCCTGCACTTCATCTTCATCACGATGATGCACTAAACTTTCTGAACAATAAGGTAAAAACTCAGCATAACGCTCTACTTCATTCACCAAAGCAAACATTTGCTCACAAGTATAATTAACAGTACGTGATTTCTTCACTATGGGCATTATGCTTCTCCCGCAACTTGTTTTAACCAAAAGCTAAGATCTTTAATTTCTTCGAAACACACCGAATGTTCCATAGGATATTTATAATAAGAAATATTTTTATACCCTTTATCCAATAGCCAGTCTTTACTCAATTCAGTCCATTGAGGCAAGACAAGAGGATCATATTGACCAGAACCTATAAAAAAAGGCGTACTTTTATCAAGTTTTGGCCTATTATGTGCAGCTAAAGGCAAATAAGCAGACAAAGCAATTACTCCAGCTAACTGAGCTGGAGTATGAAGAGCTGTATGTAACGCCATAGCTCCTCCTTGTGAAAAACCAGCTAAAAAAATCTGATTGTACGAAAAACCCGCATTTAATTGCTCGTCTATAACCTTACGAACCAGCAATTCAGATTGCTCGATTCCTTTCTGATCTTCTCTATCAATTAACTTCATACCCATAATATCATACCATGCAGGCATAACCATTCCACCATTAAGCGTGACTGGACGCTGAGGCGCATTGATAAATATATGGCGTAACACTATATCAGTAACTGTTAATTGATCTACTAAGCCCATCATATCGGAAGCATCCGCACCTAATCCATGCATCCAAATAACACATGCTTGAGCATGATCTTCAGACTCATTTATAAACTCACTCAAAACCAATCCCCTGATATAAAAAGTCAAATTATCGCTAATGCATAAGCACAGTGCAAGTTATACCCTTTAAAATACTCTGTTCAAAAAAGATGGTTTAGTAAGAAAATTTGCTGTTTATGCACAAAACAAGACCAATCTATATTATTATTACTTGAACTTTTACTTCAATAAGTGGTAAATACTCTTCTACTCATAATTAATAACTCATTTTTAATGAAACGACTACACTTTGTATTGATAGTTGGCATCACCTTAATTATATCTGGTTGTGGACAAAAAGGACCACTCTATTTACCAGAAGCAACAAGAAATGCCTCGAGCAAGTAATTTTCAATAGGAAAAATAATGACCATTAGATTTACCAAAATGCATGGACTAGGCAATGATTTCATAGTGATTGATGGCATTAATCAAAATATCAACCTCACCTCGCAACAAATAGCAGTAATGGCTCAGCGTAATACTGGGATTGGTTTTGATCAATGCTTGCTTATTGAATCCAGTCAGCAAGAAGGAATTGACTTTAATTATCGAATTTTTAATGCTGATGGTCAGGAAGTAGGGCAATGTGGAAATGGAGCACGATGTTTGGCCTTATTTGTCAAGCATTATGGTTTAACAAATAAAAGCCACTTAACAGTTGCCACTAAAACCACAAAAATGGATTTGTATATTAATGCAGATCAGAGCGTACGTGTAGATATGGGCATTCCTAAATTAGCACCAAGAAACATTCCGCTTCTGGCTCAAGAACAATCTGAAAAATACGCTGTAGCACTTTCAAACAATGAAACCCTTTACCTACATGCTCTAAGCGTTGGTAACCCTCATGCTGTTTTATTAGTTCAAGAGATACAAACAGCTCCTGTACTCACTTTAGGCAAACAAATTAGTCTTCATCCGTGTTTTCCCGAACAAGCAAATGTCGGATTTATGCAAATTGTAAATCCGCAGCACATTAAATTACGAGTCTTTGAACGGGGCTGCGGCGAAACGCAAGCGTGTGGCAGTGGAGCTGTTGCAGCCGCTGCAGTAGGATGTTTATATTACAAGCTGGATAAACAAATAAAGGTAACTTTGCCTGGTGGTGATTTACTCATTGATTGGCCTGAATTTAATAAGCCAATTTGCTTAACCGGCCCTGCTGTTTTTGTTTATGAAGGCACATTATTTTAAACACTCAGTCTCTTACTGTTTTAATCTCAATAATACTTTGCCCAGGATATAAAAACATCTGCATATAATTTGCCAATCACGACAAAAACCATTCGATACAAGACAATAAATTTATCCTATATCGAGGCAAAATTAACACACGTATTGAATTTTTTTTACAAAGAGTTATGCTGAATGAAGGCTCAACTCGTATCTTACAATTTGGAAACCGATGTGAGTCTTATAGGAGAGGGCTATGACAGGAAGCAAAATACAAAGTTTTGATTTATTCAAAGCGGCTATAGGAAATCCAGATTATCTAACTGCAATTAATAAAAATACCGCAACTCAGACACACTTTTTAACAACGCTCAAAGAAGGACATTTGACATTCCAAGAAATTCTGGACTCCATTCAAATCATCCGAAACTCAAAGGTAAAGTCTTTATTAATCATATACCTGTTAAGTCAAAAAGAATATTTGAGCTCTTTAAAAGGCACTTCGTTGTTACATCGATTAACCATTCGTGATAATCATACCCCCTCTCGTCTTAATGCACTAATACATCAACTCGATTTAAAGGTACTTACAAACACGATGATAAGCGAATTAGAACCTGAAGCGGCCGTAAGTATTCTTTGTTCTATTCCTCATTTTCACCACCTAACTCGAGAGCAAACAGAAGCTTTAATTGGAAGACATGCGAAACACGAACTAATTGTGTACTGGATGAACCATTTTGCGACCATGCCTAATGCCCATTATGTATTAGCTCATTTAATGAAATTGGCAGGCACAAATATTATTGATGAATTAAGCAAAATAGAACCGAACCAAAAAGAAGCAATCATTGTCAACATTATTGAACATTTTGAATTATTTCATTACATTCCTCAAAGATTCCTAGAGCATGCAAATAAAGAAACTCATTTGATTTTAGCAATTCGTCTCTATCTTAATGGCCATTATAATAAAACACTTGCTACTTATATTAATCAATTAACAAAAAAATTATTAGAAAAAAATCATTCTTTTTCAACCTCCGCAATTGAATTACTTTTTTTCTTAAATGATAAACTTGCCTTCAAAGAATTGGCCAATAAAAGTGCTTTCTTAACAAATCGCTATTTAAAAAATAATGCTCAAGAAGGCAATATTGCATTATTTTACCAAAATAATCAGATCAATCTGCAAAGAATGATCCAAAATATTAATTTAAATCCCGTAGTTCCTGAATCCTTTAAAGAACAACAGAAACAACTCGAAGGCTCTGGTGAAAGTTCATTTATAAGTGGTCTGATCAAACATAACAAATTCATTAATTGTTTTGAGTATTTTTTAATACATTATCAGGGAAATTCTGAATCTATAAGAAAATTGCTCAATGATTATATGGAATCCTATGAACACTCCGATAATTTTAAAAGCCGTTCTCAAGCAATACATCACCTCGGTTTTATGCTGACACGTTCTGAATTAGAAACAACAGTTAAAGAAGCCATTTTTACAACTTTTTTAAATCATCCATCTTTTTTTGATGAACAAATTAGTTATCAATTATTTTTATTTGATACCAAAAGAATTATTCGCTATTTTGGTCTACGTGGAGGAAAAGAAAATTACCAAAGAGTAATTGATTTATGTACTTTAGCTTTAAAAAATCTCAATTCCGAAAAAAATCCGGAAATTATTCAAATTGCCCAAAAAGCTTTTACCGAAGCAAGGCTCGAATTAAGCTTTACTAGAGAACAAGGTTTTTTTTCGAACGTAATCAAATGGATGAAACGATGTTGGACTTATGGTTGGACCGGTTTTTTCAAACCTAATCTACCTGAATATATAGCCCCAGAATCATGGACTCTTGAACCCTCCTCTAAAAAACCTTCTAAAAAATATATTAAAAAATTGAACACTGTTGGTACACCAGAAAAAGAGCTTCTGACTTTATTAAATAAAATATCCCTTCCCTTAACTCAAGAAAAATTTGAAGACATCATAAAAGCTTTGGATATTTATTCACTACAAACACTACCTAAAGACGAGCTTGAAACACGACAAAAACTCCATAATTTATATCATTACGTCATTAGCAAAAGAGAAGAAAACCAAACACTGTACCGTTGGCTAAAGGATAATCAAAATCCATTTATCGTCAATCAATTGCGTCTATTAGAATTGGTTATAAAAGAAAAACCTCGTGACGAGGTGAATTTTTTATTGAAACAAATCAATGAAGATTCAGATCAACTTCAACATATTTCTGATGAGTTAAATTGCGCAATGCCAGAATTAGGTGTTATAACCATTCCAAAACTCATTAAAAACGCTCAAACATCTGATTTTATAGCAAGCACCACTAAAGTCTTATCTGAGTATGCAACTGATGCATCAGAGTATGCACAAAATGCATGGCAGTGGGCTGGATGTTTTTTGGCTAAAATTGGAAACCCACCTAAAGAAGAAGATGACGGTTTTAAAGTGGAACATGTTCCTACATTTAATACATCAACAAGTAAGTAAACATCACGTAATAGCGTCATAAGAAAACTGATTCCTATTTTTTTGTAGCCCGGATTAGACGCAGCCGTAATTCAGGCTACATGTACTTAGTTGACGCCATTACCTGAACAGATACGTAAGTAACTGGGAACATTTCTTTATACTATAGCTTTTTTGAGGAGATTAGATACACATCTAATTCACTAAGTTGGCGCCATTGACTGTCCATTAATCTTTTTTAAGTTTGAGCTTCCAACGCTTGTGCATCCAGTTCCATTGCTCGGGGTGAGCCAAAATAATACGCTCTAAAGCCTGGTTATATGCAAGCGTATTATAATATAGAGATTCTGAAACTGTATCATAATCTTTCCAAGGAATAGGATCATAAAACTCTAAAACATGCTTCCCATTAGGTAATCTATAACCGGCGGCAGGAACAACGGGAACTCCGGTATAACGGGATAAAGTTGCTAAACTTCGGTACGTTCCGGCTTTTGTACCAAAAAACTCCACTGCAATACCATCACGATTAGCTAATGAGGCATGTTGATCAAGAACAAAAATGACAGCATGATTTTTTTCCAATGCAGCACAAACTTTATCTAGAGAGTTCTTTTTCGGAATCACATTTAAACCGACTTGATAGTATTGCTTAAATAAGCTTCGCTCAATAGATTTAATGGATAAAGTTCTTCGGATAAAATGAAACTGTCCTTGAAATTCTTTAAAATTTAAAACCCCACCTATAGGAGCTACCTCCCAATTACCAAAATGGCCAGTAAGAACTAAAACCCCTTTTTTTTGCGCTACCACTTCCAACATTTTCTCATGACCACGAACCTCAACTTGATTTCTTAAGGTTTCCTCTGTCATAAAACGCAATTGTATTGCTTCTTTAAAGGATTTAAATAGGTGTGAGTAATAAGATAGAGCAAGCCGTTTTTTTTGCTCTATTTTTAATTGATCGCCATAGACGCGATCAATATTCGCCATAATGATTTGCCGCTTATAGGGTAAGAATTGATAGACAAAACGCCCTAGTAAGCTCACTGGCAATTCGTTAATTTTTTGTTCTAAATCAGTCACAAGCTTTAATCACCAAACATGCATTCATACTGGCAAATCCTCGATTAACGGTCAATACATAAGGACTTTGCAATGACCGATGATCTGCGCTTACTGACAAACCATCACAACTTGATGCAATACGTTGAAAATTAGCCACTCCTGGAATACATCTTGACTCGAGTGCATACGTAGCAAGAACAGCATCAATCAATCCAGAGGCACAAATAGTATGTCCAGTAGACCATTTAAATCCAGTGACAGGCTGTTGCTGGCCAAAAACTTGTTGTATTGCTTGAGATTCACTATAGTCTGATTTGCTATTTCCATTCCCATGAGCAACAATAAAACCTACGCCTGCAGGATTTAATGTTACAGATTCTAGAGTGCGCTGAATTAAGTCTGCAAGTTGTTGACCACTCGCGTCTAAAGAAAATAATCCTTGCGCCTCACTCGATGACAATCCACCGATAATTTCTCCATAACAAACCGCAGAACGAGCTCGAACACTTGCTTCACTTTCTAACACGAAAGCAGCAGCACCATCCGCTAAAATAGTGCCATCATGTTCTTCATCAAACGGTTTTAAATGGCGGTGACTTAACACGCCTAATTGTTCATAATAAAACAAAGATTGGGGTTCTACAGCCATATCATAAGACACCACTATAGCCCGCTCTGCTTGCCCACTATTGATTGCATGATATGCTTCTAATAAGGCTTGCGTTCCGCCAACAGCATGATTAGTTACATTATGATTAGGACCTTTAAACTCATAAGTAATACCTGTATATGCAAGAACATTATTAGGTAATATACGTAACAGCCACATAGGATGTACTGTTTCAAATAAATGTTCTGCGAAATGTTGCATGTTACCTTGAGCCTTTGCCAACAAAGGTAAAAAATCATATTGTTGAAAATATTTATTCCCAGGTGATCCTACAAAAACTGCAGTTTGCTCATTAAACTCATTAGGCGTTTCAAGCCCATCGCGATAAGTGATTATCTGGCTATGCTCTACTGCCTGAACTGCAGCATTAATCCCCATCACGTCTTGACGTGAAATCACTTTGACTAATTTTCGATCCGGCAACATTTTTGCAGGATTGAATTCTTTTAATTCTCCACCCAAACGATGGGGCCATTGTGATAGATCCCATTGAGTTATTTCTGCAATCCCACTTTTACCAGCAAGAATCGCATCCCAGGTTGCATCTGCGGTAGCTCCTGATGCGGTTAATGCGCTTCGTCCGGTAATAAATACTCTGTTCTTCTGATTCATTGGCCTGCTCCTTCAAACTCAGGATGCTTAAATAGCAAACAACTATTAGAGCCCCCAAACCCAAAAGAATTAGATAAAACCGCGCCTAAGGAGCGTTCTCGCGGTCCATCCACCACATAATCTAAGTCACACTCAGGATCTGGTGTGGTTAAGTTCGCTGTCTTAGGTATTTGCGCCTTTTCTATAGATTTAACGGCTAAAACAGCTTCGAGCGCTCCTGCTGCGGCGATTAAATGTCCTGTTTGGCTTTTAGTAGAGCTAACTGGTAAATTTGAAACATGCTCACCGAACACTGCTTTAATCGCATTAGTTTCACTTAAATCATTCATTTTAGTGGATGTGCCATGTGCATTAATATAATCCACATCAGAGGCTTTAATACCCGCATCTTGAAGAGCTCGTTCTATTGCTTGAATTGCGCCATCACCATTGGGATGAGAATCAGTAATTCGATAAGAACTCAAAGAGTTCCCCTCGCCTGCTAGTTCGGCATAAATAGATGCACCTCGCGCTTTTGCCTTACTCCATTCCTCTAAAATTAAGAATGCGGCTCCTTCACCTAAGACAAAACCATTACGTGTCGCATCAAAAGGTCGGCTTGCAGTCTCTGGCGTACTATTATAGGTTGATAAAGCACCCAATAAACAAAAGCTGGATAATCCTAAAGGATTAATCATTGAGTCAAATCCCCCTGCCAACATAAAATCAGCCTCACCGCGACGAATTACCTGCATAGCCAGTCCTAAAGCCTGCCCTCCTGAAGCGCATGCCGTATGGACAGAAGATGCATACCCTCGAATTCCAAATTGCTGGATTAATAAAGACAAACCTGAATTAGGAGTAGTCTTACCAAAGTCTGATAATTTATAAAACTCTTGAGTATTAGCAAGCAACCGCACCCAATCAGCGTCACCATTTGGAGCACAAATTTTTTGGAATCGTGACAGGTAATCAAATTCAGCTGTCATCATGCCACTACCTGTAACCACGCCCCAACGTGGTGCAGTTTGCTCAGTGGGTAAAATACCCGCATCATTGAAGGCTTGTTGCGCGGCTTCAATGGCATATTGTGTAAATGACATGGAAAAACGTGTGCGCTTTGTAGACAACTTAGGATCAAGAACAAAATTTTTCACTTCAGCCGCTATATGAGTTGGAAAAGCATTCGCATCAAATTGTTTGATTTTAGCAATTCCTGACTGTCCTGCTAATAAATTGGACCATGTGGATTGAACATCGAGACCTATAGGTGAAATTGCCCCTAAACCTGTAATTGCTACTCGTCTTTTTTTCACTTTTATTTACCTCTAGGAATAAGCACCACATCCACCACACAAACACGTTTACCTAAAACTTCACTACGAAAAGTAAGGATCAATTCTTCCTCGGTTTGTTTCTTGACACTTACATAGCACACAAGAACATCACCTGGATGGACAAATTCATTCATTTTAATTTTGCGAAGCTCGCTAACGCGATAGCTTATCGCATACCCTGAACGTGCAACAAACTCACGCGCTAAGTTTAATTTACATTCCAATAACACCGTTAAAGGTAATACTGGCTTTCTAGGAAAATGATCGTCAAAATAAAGAGCTGCACGTGTAATTCGTTTTTCAGCAATTAAACTGACTCCTGGCTCACAAGAACAAACTCTATCAAAAGTCATAGATACTAGAGGTAATTCCATATTTTGCATGAAATCACTATTCAAAAATAGGGTACTTTCTGAACTAATAATGGACCAATCGCCTGGTCTATTAATCTCAGAAAATTGCCGTTTTACCTCGCCGGGATCGATAAAATCATCCATAGGTAATAAAGGGCCTAACGCCCCGTCAAGAGTAAAAACAACCTCATTCCCTATTCGTGCCACACTATGATATTGCATCACTGAATCTTCGATGCGCTCAATGAATGATTCGAGTAATAAGGTTTCTCCTACATATGCAGGTCTGTGCATGACGGCCTTAGCAACAATACCAGCAACAGGCCTATGAGAGAACTCTAGGCAGTGCATCACGTTCCATGCCGCTAATTGACCTAGTGTTTCTCCGATTAAAGAAGGGATAAAGCAAGGACGTCCCTGTTCATCAACCGTAAGAAATGTGTCATCTTGGGTAACGTGTTTAATTCCCCGAATCAACTGACCAGGAAATAACTCAACTATACGATCAACGAATAAAAATCTCATTAGTATCTATTAAACCCTATTGACCAAGATAAATAAACAACTGAGAAGCTAAGCTTCAGTTGCGGCGCTTTGTTGCTCTTTAATTGCAGAAACAACCAATTTACAAAATGTTTCTATTGTAAAAAGCATGGGTATTTCATTCACTTTCATATTAGTCTTGAATTGCTCTACAGGAATTTCACTTAAATAACTTTGTAATGCTTTTAGACCCTCAGTAGTAATGACACCACCTTTTTCAAACTCACTCTCTGCCAAATCACCACGTGCATTCTTTTCCAATTGACCACGAGGAATTTTAATTTTAAATTCTTTTTCCAATTGAAAAACTAAATCAAGAAAATCAATAGATTCAGCGCCCAGATCTACTATTAATCGACTATTAAGTGATATTTCTTCTTCGTCAATTACTAGCACCTCAGCAACTATTTCCCTAACTTTAGGATAAACATCTGCTACATTCATATATTGTCCTCAGAAATCAGCTAATTTACAAAGCCCAAAATTATATCATATTTTTTCTTAAAGGCATAAAGCATAAAAAAGATGGGATATTAACCAACTCGGCTATATCCTGCATCAACAAATAAAGTATGTCCATTTATCATCGCCGCTTCTGGTAAACACAAGAGATAAATAGCATTAGCCACATCTTGTGTTGTTAACGGCCTATCCGATAAAGAATGGGCTTGGTATTCATCGAGTAATTGCTCTCTATTAGGAAAATGCTTCAATGCATCTGTATCAACCACCCCCGCTGAAACAGTATTCACGGTAATTCCATCAACCGCTAACTCAAGACTTAAAGAACGCACTAAAGCTTCAAGAGCTGCTTTAGATGCCCCAATAAAGGCATAATTAGGAATTGCTCTATGGGCACCAAGACTTGATAAAGCAATAATACGCCCTCCTTTAGGCATTAATAGTCGTCCTTCAACAACCAAATGATTTAAAGCCAGAGCATTAGTCTCCAAACACCAGCGCCAATGCTTGGTAGACATCTTAAGGGCTGATTTTAAAACACCGCTCGCAGCATTACTGATTAAAAAATCAAGCTGGTTAAAATGCTCTTTAAATTGAGTAAACATTTCTTTTACAGACTGGTGATCTGCTACATTAGCTTGTAGGGCGATTGCTTTACGGCCCATAGTCTGTATTTCTTCAACCAAAGCTTGAGCTTCATCAGAACTATTATAATAGACAACAGCAATATCACTCCCTGCTTGAGCTAACTTTAATGCAGTCGCCTTACCGATGCCTCGAGCACCGCCAGTAATTAATCCTACTTTATCTGCAAAAACTAAACTCATAACATTCCTCAATTCTTAAATTTACAAAAATTTGTACAATTGGTTAAGTTAACACCATTAGATGAATAACTAAAAAGCCTACATTTTCATGCGTATTCTTCGATAAAGCAATGTTTAGCGCATTAAATTTTTAAATATCTTGTTTCTAGAGTGCTAACTTTGTACTATCGGCACACGATTAGATTATATGCATATTAATGAATGAAGCTTTCCTGGTCTAAAACTGTATTCCCTATTGCAGCAATTTTTTCCTTTCGTATGTTAGGTCTGTTTTTCCTAATTCCTGTATTTAGTATTTATGCGAAAGATTTGCAGGGTGCAACACCTGCATTGGTAGGTTTTGCCTTTGGAATATATGGTCTTGCTCAAGGATTACTGCAAATGCCTTTTGGTATGCTTTCCGATAAATGGGGTAGAAAACCAATAATCACCATAGGCTTGCTTTTATTTGCTTGTGGCAGCTTCCTCGGAGCATTAACTCATTCTATTTATGGAATGATAGTTGCACGAGTGCTCCAAGGAACTGGGGCAATTGGCAGTGTGCTCATTGCTTTGCTTGCAGATTTAACCCCTGAAGAACAGCGAACTAAAGCGATGGCCGTTATTGGTATGACCATAGGCACCTCATTTAGTCTAGCGATGGTAGTTAGCCCGGTGGTTACCCATCATTTTGGCTTAGCAGGAATTTTTTACCTGACTACCTTATTAGCCTTATGTGGTATTATTCTGCTTCATTGGGTAATACCTAAACCAATGAGAGAACGCTTTCATGTTGATAGTGAAACAAATCCTGCTCTCTTAAAGCAAATTATCTTTAACGCGCAACTGCAACGTCTTAATTTTGGCATTTTCTGTCAACATTTTATTCTTACATCAACATTTTTTGTGATTCCTTTTATCTTACAAAAACAAATGGAACAAGGCCATTTAACCCAACAGTGGCATTTTTATTTACCTATTATGCTACTTTCGTTCATCCTCATGATCCCATTTATTGTGCTTGCTGAAAAGAAGAAAAGAATGAAGAGTGTGTTTCTTTCCTCCGTTTTCGTCATTGCAGCAACTCAATTATTGTTCATTTATACACTTCAAAATTGGCTTGGCTTATGTCTTATTATGCTGATTTATTTTATTGCCTTTAATATTCTTGAAGCAGTATTGCCATCGCTTATTTCGAAACAGGCTAACCCTAGAAGTAAAGGGACCGCTATGGGAATATATTCTACTAGTCAATTTCTCGGGCTTTTTCTAGGAGGTGCTTTTGCTGGCCTCTTATTTCAATGGAATGGCAGTCAAGGTGTTTTTATCGCCAATGCTGTTTTAGGTCTCTTATGGTTAATTGTTGCCAGCGCCATGAAACCTAATCTCTATATTGCAACGCTTATTCTCCATTATCCTTGGTCTGAAAAAAAAGAAGATGTACTAGAGCGGTTGTTAAATACTCAAGGAGTTATTGAAGCTGCATTAGTACAAGAGGAAGGTGTTATTTATTTACGTATTGACAAAAAGTATTATATTGCAGGTAGCGCGGAGAAAATTCTTATGCCTTCATTGGATTGCAGTTCTTAACACTGTTTTCTGCTTCCCGTTCAGGAGCACCTACTTCCAGCTCAGAAGACTCTGCATTAGCGATTTCCTTATCTTCATTAAAAAACAAAGGAATGCTACCGGTTAGCGTGCGATAACCCAGTTTGTTCGTTTCTCCTGGGAAAGGCTCTGTAGAACATTGAACTTGAATTGATAACACTGGATTCTTATAATTTCCATTTAGCAAATGGTTTCTAATTAATTCAGAAGAAATCAAAGAACAGTCATTATCTACCTGCTGTCTAATACACAATTTAATTTCTACGGGCCCAACCTCAGGTAACCGTGATGCTAATAAGCGTTCTACTAATTCCTTTGCGTCAATAGTTTTGCATGAAATAGAATTTGGTACAGATGCTAACATTCCGATCTTTGCATCTGCCTCATAGGCTAATACATAAATTTTGTTTTTTTTAAGATCTTGAGAGATGGAGAATGTGTCATCAGCACTTAAAATAGTACATGAAACAGCACGTCCTTCGTATGCTGTTTTGTACCATTGATTGGCATGCTTGATTAATTTTTTATTCCCTTCATTTAGCTTAAATGGAATGTATAAATAAATCATTATCAATCCCAAAATTACTCATATTAGACTTGGTCTAAGCTCTAAAGAGTTTTCGCTGTCAAGCAATTCTTCATAATCAGTCAAAGCAAAAAAATCATCTCCATTAAAATCGGTAAATGAAGTATTAACTGCACCAAAATAATCGTCTTCATCGACCCAAGCTTGTTTTTGTTGTACATCTCTTGCAGGTGAAGCTATAGATTCGTCTTCAATAATAACCCCAGATTTTATCAAAAATTCCTCAAGACGAGGTTTATTGATCCGCATTTCAAATTTCAAATTTTTTCCTGTAATAGTGAGTGATTCCACTAAATAACCCGAAATATCAAGCGGCAAACTACGAAGTAATTCATCAATTATCGCTGATTGATTCTTTGAAAAGAATTTATCATGTTGAATCATATTTACCAATTCGTGGGCTAGATTATCTAAAATTGGATGAGAAAATTTAGGATATTCCACTGCCTTAGGAGCACTTGTAAAAAAATTATATTTTGAAGCATCTTCTACGACATCCAAACCTTGTCGAAAAGCTCGTGCTCGTCCAACGACACACGATAAGTTGAAACAAAATAAATCATTCTTCATCTGAAATACTCTTACGGCGCCTTTAGAGCTTAATAAACCATCTGTCCCAGTGCCCGGTAAACCAATGCTCACATCAGTATAATACTTTATTTCCATGGCTTGGTGTGATTCACCTAATTGTTTACGGAATTGTTCTGCCATTTGCCGTGGTTTATTCTTCCTTGCATATTCATCACAAAAAAATAACTTTACAATATTATTGTTGCTAAATCCCTCTATGGCTAAATCACTCTTAAAATTCTTAGCCACCTCTTCTATGGTTAATTCCTTATAATTTTCATCCTCTTTAGTTTGATTCCCTACAATTAATTTAGGGGTATTAATACCATGGCTTAAAATATAAATCTGACAAGTCCCTGCTTTCAAAGCGGCCTGAACCTCTTCTTTTTCAAGAAATTCCTTACTGTCATGATAAATCACGACGACTTCCTTTCCTTTAGCCTCATAATCTTTACGCCACGTACCTGCTTTGACTGATAAATCAAATAGGGCATCTTCAAAAGTAAACGGTATGTATAGTATTTTCATATAAAAATATTTTAATCAATTTGAGATAATTATAATCTACGAATATTAATTAAAGATTAAAGATGTTTATATGTGAATAAATTTAAATCAGTTTGACTTGACAATGGCATAGGATTTGAGCGCTTCTAACTCAAATCCCAATTTAAAATGATATTATTGACGCACCAAACGTACATTTTTTCCTAAAAATGGGTTCTTTTCTGTAGAACGATAAGGATTAATATCCAAACCGCCACGTCTGGTATATCGCCCATAAACGGTCAATAATTCGGGCTGGCAACGGTTCATAATATCTACAAAAATTCGCTCAATACA
The DNA here is from genome assembly GCF_001468135.1 of Legionella santicrucis. GTDB lineage: Bacteria > Pseudomonadota > Gammaproteobacteria > Legionellales > Legionellaceae > Legionella > Legionella santicrucis. Next base: position 247,618 of record NZ_LNYU01000032.1, read on the forward strand.
TTGCTCATGAAATTCATTATGATTTCGAAATGAAACAAGGTATTGCAATAGGCCTTCTCGATTTATTTTTTTACCTTTATAACTAATTTGTATGCTTCCCCAATCAGGTTGGTTTGTTACTAAACAATTTGATTTAAGCAAATTGGAGTATAACGTCTCTTCAACCACTTCATTACTTATAGAAAGAAATGAGGGCTCCACTAGATACACAGAACATTCGACATCAAGATCATCTAGGCATTCACCGACAAATGAAGGCTGTACTACAAATTGTGTTGCATTATCTAAAAGATAGATATTCACTGCCACATCAGCCCCGACACGCTCTTGTAAATCCTTTTTAATTATATTCTCTAACTCACTGATATTTTGAATGCGAGTATTATTAAACGAATTAAAATAAAGTTTTAAAGACTTAGATTCAATTAAATTAGGTGAACTGCAGTCATAGTATAATTCAGCAATTGCAACCATAGGTTTCCCCTTGGGATTAAGCCAAGATACCTCATAATGATTCCAACAATCAAATCCATAAAAAGGAAGTTGCGCGGGATCTATTCCTATTTCATGCCGTTTTCCATCTCGGGGGATAGGATATAATCGATTAGGATTGTAAATATCATCATAGTTCGATTTTTTTCCTAATTCTGATTTTTCTTCCACAGCTTGATATTTTTTTAAAACAAGATCGTTCATGTTATTTAACTCCAATATTTCTATAATTTTGGCGGTACTTTTCCAGTTTACAGGTTGATTCATTTCCATTTGGCTGGAAATATAGTTTAGTAAAGATGCAGCTTCATTAATGCGCGCTGCTTTTTCTTTCAGTTCACGAGCTTGAATAATTACAGAAGTCATAATATCGAAATTTGGATTTTCGATGATTTTTTTTATCGTAGATAAAGAAAATCCTAAAAATTTTAAGGTAGTGATCTGTTGTAAGCGAATGAGATCTTGCTCTGAATAGAAACGATAGCCACTATCTGAACGCTTCGCTGGTTTTAATAAGCCAATATCATCATAATATTGTAACGACCTTATAGTTAACGACGTCATTTGGCTAATTTCTTTAATTTGATAAAATTTCATTCAATTTTCTCCTCAAAGCTGATTCTAAACTATCACGTACCGTGAGAGTCAATAGAGACCATGAGAAAAAATAGTAGTAGTGTAGGTATCTAATACAAGTATTATCACGATAACTTTAGCACAAAACATTGAAGACTAAAGCTTAACGACTGTGTAAAAGCCTAACTCAATTCCAGTGCAAGCCCTATATAAATTAGGTATACTCTCCTCCTAACTTTCGCATACAGGAGATAATAAATGGCACGTGGTATAAATAAAGTGATACTTATTGGTAACGTAGGTGTAGATCCTGACGTACGATATTTACCCAATGGTAATGCAGTGACTACACTTTCAATTGCTACTAGTGAAACATGGAAAGATAAGACCTCTGGAGAAAAACAAGAAAGAACAGAATGGCATCGCGTGGTGTGTTTTAATCGTTTAGGTGAAATTGCCGGAGAATATGTTCGCAAAGGGTCCAAACTTTATATTGAAGGCAGTCTAAGAACCAGAAAATGGCAAGATCAGCAAGGACAAGATAGATATACTACCGAGATTGTTGCAAACGACATACAAATGCTAGATAGCAAAGGAGGAGCATCATCAGGTTTTGATGATATCCCTCAGGCTCAATTTACGCCAACCAATCAAAACTTTGGAAAGCAACAGCCTGCACAACAAGTTCCTCAAGATGCTTTTGATCAATTAGATGATGATGTTCCATTCTAAGTCTTATTTGAGTAGTAACTTTTGATAGCATTTTCTGCCCTTATAAATAAGGGCAGCTTTTCATAGTAATATTCTATAAAAACTACAGAAATTTATAATGAGAAATTTATTCAGCCTGCAAGCTTTTTGCTATGGTTCATACTCATTCATTTATCGAAAGTAGGTATTCATCCCTTGCGTACCGAAAGGCTAAGTTCTATACATCTAACGCCCTATAGCTAACTTCATTAAGAATGATAGAATCAATCTATTTTTAAGCGATTAGGCGCTTAATCCAGCCTATCACCAAAAATCAAGCCTACCCGGAAAACAAGCTAATAATGCCTTGAATGAATAAATCATAATTTAATGTTTATAAGATTTAATGGAACATCAGATAAGATGACTTTTACGATATATTTTTAAAGGACATATTTATAAAAAAACCCGCATGCAGCGGGTAATTTTAATATTATAAAACAATATTATTCTTCAGTATCAGCACTAGAAACAGGTCTGTCTAATAACTCGACAATTGCCATAGGTGCATTATCTCCGTCTCTAAAACCACATTTAATAATACGTATATAACCACCTGGGCGTGTTACAAAACGTGGACCTAAATCAGTAAATAATTTACCTACTGCAGACTTTGATCTCAATATATCAAATGCATGTCTACGTGTTGCTACTGAATCAACTTTAGATACAGTGATTAAAGGTTCTATGTAACGACGAAGATCTTTTGCTTTAGGCAAAGTAGTCTTTATCAGCTCATGCTCAATTAACGAGCAACACATATTTGCAAACATAGCCTTTCTGTGGCTACTTGTACGGCCAAAACGACGGCCTGAATTACGGTGACGCATAACAAAACTCCTAAACTTTATTCGCCAAGATTTGCTGGCGGCCAATTCTCAAGCTTCATACCAAGCGATAATGAACGGGAAGCCAAAACATCCTTAATTTCAGTTAAAGACTTTTTACCAAGATTAGGAGTTTTTAAAAGTTCATTTTCAGTTCGTTGTACCAGATCGCCTATATAATGAATATTTTCTGCTTTTAAACAGTTCGCTGAACGAACAGTTAATTCTAAATCGTCAACAGAACGTAAAAGAATAGGATCAAAATCATTACGTTCCTTCTGATCTGAGCGTGACTCTTCAAATCTCATATCAACAAAAGCATGTAACTGTCGTTGTAAAATGCTCGCTGAAATACGGATTGCTTCTTCTGAATCAATTGTCCCGTTAGTTTCTAATTCAATAGTCAGCTTATCCAAATCAGTACGATTTTCAACACGAGCACTATCAACATAATATGCTACTTTCTTGACAGGTGAGAAGCTATTATCAATTTTGAGTTTGCCAACAGATTTTCTCTCTACTTCTTCATCAAAATGTTTAATAAATGAATCAGTACTATGAAAACCAATTCCTCTTTCAACCTTCATTGTCATATTTAATTTGCCCTTTTCGTTCAAATTAGCAATAACAAGATCAGGATTAATAATTTCTAGTCCATGAGATAATTGAATATCACCAGCAGTAACTTGACAAGGACCTTGCATATTAAGAGTTATTATAGCCTCTTCTCCTACTGTCATTTTAATTGCAACTAATTTTAGATTCAGTAGTATATCAACAACATCTTCTTGTACACCTTCAATTGTACTGTACTCGTGAAGAACACCTTCAATTGAGGCTTCTGTAATTACACTACCAGGCATAGAAGACAATAATATACGTCTCAAAGCATTGCCGAGAGTATGACCAAAGCCGCGCTCCAAAGGCTCTAAAACTATTTTAGCTTTAAAAGGCGACTCAGCCTGTACCTTAAGAACATTAGGTGTCAACATTTCATTGATTTCAGTATACATTCAGCTATTTCTCCGAGCTTACTTAGAGTAAAGTTCTACAACCAAGTTTACGTTGTAGTCTGAAGATAAGTCAGTTAACGTTGGTGCTGTAGAAAAAGTTCCTTTGAACGAAGAGGTATCTACAGTAAGCCAATCACATGGTACTCTTTGCTCAGATAAAGCTAAAGCAGCTTGAATACGGCCTTGATTTTTTGCTCTTTGTCTCACAGATATAACATCACCAGGCTTTATTAAAAAAGATGGAACATTAACTATTTTATCATTAACTAATATGGCTTTATGCGTTACTAATTGACGCGCTTCAGCACGCGTACTTGCAAAACCCATACGATAAACTACATTATCCAAACGTCTCTCAAGAAGAATCATCAAGTTTTCACCTGTAGCACCCTTCATGCGTGCAGCCATTTTATAATAGCCACGAAATTGCTTTTCAAGAATACCATAAAATCTTCTGATTTTTTGTTTCTCTCTAAGCTGCAAACCATAACTATTTAAACGAGGCTTCTTATCGCCATGTTGTCCAGGTAATTTTTCTGATTTACATTTGGATTTGTGATCACGGACACCACTTTTCAGTAATAAATCACAGCCTTCTCGACGTGATAATTTACATTTTGGACCAAGATATCTAGCCATTAATTACTCCTGAGTCTTATACACGACGTTTTTTAGGTGGCTTACACCCATTATGAGGGATACCAGTAACATCGGTTATTTCAACAATTTTGAAATCCTGTGATATTAATTCACGAATAGTGGACTCTCGACCTGGACCAGGACCATGAACAAATACAGCTACAGATTTCATACCATATTCTTTTGCAACAGCAGCAGCACGCTCAGTTGCAACTTGTGCAGCATAAGGAGTACTCTTTCTTGAACCTCTAAAACCCGATCCACCTGATGTTGCCCAGCAAAGTGCATTACCTTGCCTATCAGTAAAAGTCACTATGGTATTATTAAAAGATGCATGAACATGTACTATACCATCTGATACAACACGTTTTGCCTTTTTGCGTACTTTTTGTTGTTTTGACTTTGTTATTGCCATCTTACTATCCTACATGAAATATCAAACGGTGGTGCCTTTTCTGCGACCCTTTCTTGTACGTGCATTCGTTTTAGTACGTTGGCCGTGTACAGGAAGCCCTCTTCTATGCCTTAACCCCCGGTAACATCCTAGATCCATAAGTCGTTTAATGTTCATTGTTACAACACGACGCAAATCCCCTTCAACAGTTATTTTAGCAATTTCTGTTCTTAAAGACTCTAGTTGAGCATCTGTTAACTCTGAAACCTTTTTTGAAGGATCAATGCCAACGCTTGAACATAGTTTTAAAGATGTAGGTTTACCAATACCATAAATTGCTGTTAAAGCAATCACAAGATGCTTGTGATCTGGTATATTTACTCCTGCAATACGAGCCATTAACTTCTCCGAACGTTATTTGTTCTGTCGAAAGGGACAGAAGAATACTATTTTTATAAAATTAAATCAAGCAAAGATATTAACCTTGTTTTTGCTTATGCCTGGCATCTTTACAAATAACTCGTATCGTGCCACTTCTTTTAATAATCTTACAATTGCGACAAATTCGCTTTACAGATGCTCTTACTTTCATTCCTAACTCCGATAAAAATCATAAAAGACCAGGTAATTTAGTACCTTTAAAATTAGCCTTTTTCATTAAAGAATCATATTGCTGTGTCATTAAATGAGCTTGTACCTGAGCTACAAAATCCATAATAACAACTACGATAATCAGCAATGACGTTCCACCGAAATAAAAAGGGACATGCCATGTATACATTAAAATCTGAGGTAAAAGACAAACCAAAACTAAATAGATTGAGCCAACTAATGTTAAGCGAGTCATTACAGCATCAATGTATTTCGTAGTTTGTTCACCTGGTCTAATTCCAGGAATATATGCACCAGATTTCTTTAAATTATCTGCAGTATCTTTAGGGTTAAACACCAACGCTGCATAAAAGAATGCAAAGAACACAATAGCCACTGCATAAACGATTAAATATAGCGGTTGTCCAGGAGATAAAGCCATTCCAACATCAGCTAACCAACCCATACCTTTAGTATGCGAAAAAAACTGCGCTAAAGTAGCGGGTAAAAGTATAATACTTGATGCAAAAATCGGAGGTATAACACCTGACATATTAATCTTTAACGGCAAGTGGCTTGTTTGTGCAGCATAAACCTTTCTACCCTGTGTCCTTTGAGCATAGTTTACTCTAATTCGTCTTTGCGCACGCTCCATGAACACTACAAAACCCGTCACCACTACAACAACTACTGTAATGACAACTAAAGTTAGGGCTTGCATTTGTCCTTCTTTGACCTGCTGAAGAACTGAAGCAATAGCAGTAGGCATACTTGAAACAATACCTGAAAAAATGATTAGAGAAATACCATTTCCAACACCTTTTTCAGTAATTTGCTCACCTAACCACATTAGAAACATAGTACCTGTAACCAATGTAACTACCGCAGTGAAATAAAATGAAAAGTCAGCTTGCAAAGCAATCTGTTGCCCAGCTAGCCATCGAGCCATCCCTAAAGATTGGAAAATAGACAATACTAACGTCAAATAACGCGTATATTGATTTATTTTTCTTCTACCCGATTCCCCTTCCTTTTTTAGTTGTTCAAGTTTTGGAGAAACTACAGTAAAAAGTTGAAGAATAATCGATGCAGAAATATACGGCATAATCCCTATAGCAAAAACCGTTACTCGTGATAAGGCTCCGCCAGAAAACATATTGAATAAGCCAAAAATAGTATTTTGTTGTTCATTAAAAAAATTAGCTAATCGAGCAGGATCTAATCCTGGTACAGGGATATGTGCACCTAATCGATAGACTAAAATACCTAAGACAACAAAAAACAATCTTGATTTTAGCTCAGCCAATCCTCCGCGTGATTGGCTTGTATTATGCTTTTGGTTTTTCATAGTCACTCTTCTACGCTGCCGCCTAAACCTTCAATGGTTGAACGAGCTCCTTTAGTGACCCTTAAACCTTTAAGTTTTATGGCAGTAGTTAATTCACCAGATAAGATTACTTTTACATCTTTAATGGAACGACTTACGATACCCGCTTCTTTTAAAGCATTTAAGTCAATTACATCATTAGATAATTGTGCAAGTTCACTTAAACAAACTTGATCAACTGTTCTACCAACTCGTGATTTAAAACCCATTTTTGGTAAACGTCTTTGAATAGGCATTTGTCCGCCTTCAAAGTTAATCTTATGGTAACCACCGGCTCTAGCCTTTTGACCTTTATGGCCTTTACCGCTTGTTTTTCCAAGCCCTGATCCTATACCACGTCCTAATCTCTTTTTAGGACGGCGTGAACCTGGCTCAGGTGATAGAGAATTTAAATTCATTATACACTCTCCTCAACCAACAATAGATAATCAACTTGGTTTATAAGACCACGTATTGCTGGAGTATCGTTATGAGTTACACTTGAATTAGTTTTACCCAAACCCAATTGTTTTACAATTGAAATATGTTTAGGCTTTCTGCCTATAGTACTTTTAACTAAAGTAATTTTAATTTTGTTTTCCATAATTAGCCCGCCATCACTTCTTCAACAGTTTTACCACGCTTGGCCGCAACATAATCAGGGGTACCAATATTAGTTAAAGCAGCAATTGTTGCACGTACAATATTGCTCGGATTTGTAGATCCAATATTTTTAGCTAATATATTTTGGACACCTAAAACCTCAAGAACCGCTCTCATTGCTCCACCAGCAATAATCCCTGTACCTTCACTAGCTGGTTTCATAAATACTTTAGATGCACCATAATTCCAGGTGATTTCATGATAAATAGTTGAACCACTGAGTGGAATATAAACCATATTTTTCTTCGCCTGTTCCATTGCTTTCTGAATAGCAATTGGAACTTCACGTGCTTTACCTCTACCAAATCCAACTTTACCCTTACCATCGCCAACAACGACAAGAACAGCAAAGCCAAAAACACGTCCGCCTTTCACAACTTTAGCAGTACGATTAACTGATACTAATTTCTCTTGGTAGCCATCTGATTTAGGTGATGATTCATCGAATGCCATAGTTGTTCCTTAAAAATCTAACCCAGCCTCGCGTGCACCTTCTGCAAGGGCTTTCACTCGGCCATGATATTTATAACCAGCGCGATCAAATGCAACTTCAGTGATTCCTTGATCACTTGCACGTTTGCCTAGTAACTTACCAACAAGGTTCGCTTGTTCTACTTTACATTTACCGGCTAGACTGGCTCGTAACTCTTTATCATTAGTTGAACAAGCAACTAATACTTTATCTCCAAGCTCATCCGCTCGAATAATTTGAGAATAGATATGTAATCCACTTCTATAAACTACTAATCTTACTCTACCCGATTTGCGAATCAGTGCCTTTGCTTTTAATCCACGTCGAATACGTGAGTTTTGTTTATTCATAGCTTAAACCTTATTTCTTCTTCGCTTCTTTACGAACAATATACTCACCAGCAAGTTTAACACCTTTACCCTTATATGGCTCAGGTGGGCGAAATGCACGTATCTCAGAAGCAACTTGCCCCAAAATTTGTTTATCAACACCCTTAAGTAAGATTACCGTATTACTAGGAGTTTCTACTAAAACACCTTCTGGCAAATGGTATTCGATAGGATGAGAATAACCTAAAGATAAAGTAATTGATTTATCTTTTGATTGTGCTCTGTAACCAACTCCAACCAATTCAAGGGTTACAACAAAACCTTCAGTAACACCTTTAACCATATTGTTTACTATCGCTCTAGCAGTCCCGGCTTGTGCCCAGGCTTTAGGATCATTAGCTGCAGGAGCAAATTCGATATGATTAGCCTCTTTGTTTTTACTTACCTTCACTAACCGATTCAGCTTTTGGGTTAGTATTCCTTTAGGCCCTTTTACAGTAATTTCACCATCACCTAATGTTATTTCTACATTTGCTGGTTGAACTACTGGGGCTTTTGCTACTCTAGACATATTATTCCTCGCAAGTATTAAGCCACTTCACAAATGACTTCACCACCAACGCCTTTCATCTTAGCAGATATATGGGTCATTATACCTTGGGATGTAGACAATATGGCCACACCAAAACCAGGTATTGAGGTTAGCTCTTTGTAAGATTTATAAACTCTCAAACCAGGTCTGCTTATTCTTTTTATTAATTCGATAACAGGTCTACCATGATAGTATTTCAGTTTAATCGTCATTAATTTAAGATTATTATCTAGTGATTCAACAAAGAAGTCTTCAACATAACCTTCTTCTTTTAAAACACGAGCAATTTCTTCTTTCAACTTTGAAGATGTTAAAGTTACTTGCTGATGTTTTGCTTGTTGACCATTTCTAATTCTGGTCAGCATATCAGCAACTGGATCATGCATACTCACAATCGTTCTCCAATAAAAATTACCAGCTAGACTTTCTTCCGCCTGGTATATTACCAACCATTAGTTGTTGTCTTAAGCAAATCCTACAAAGGCTAAATTTACGATATACAGCATGTGGACGACCACATTGTTGACATCGTGTTTTAAAACGAACAGGATTTGAATTAATAGGTAGCTTAGCTAATTTAGCTTGACTATCCATAATCACTTGAAAATCATCTGATGACTTAATTAGCTTCTTTAATTCATTTCTACGCTTTCTGTACTTTTCTACGAGTTTGCTACGCTTTAGCTCTCTCATAAGCATTGATTTTTTAGCCACAATTTCACCCTTATTTTTTATCTCTATCTTTCAATGGAAGGTTAAAGGCCTCTAATAAAGCTTTAGCTTCTTCATTAGTTTTTGCACTTGTAGTGATACAAATATCTAAACCACGAATACCATCAGTTTTATCGTAATCAATTTCAGGAAATACGATTTGCTCTTGTATTCCCATACTGTAATTACCAGTTCCATCAAAGGACTTAGGATTTAAACCGCGAAAGTCTCTTACACGAGGTAAAGTTATTGAAATCAATCTGTCTAAAAATTCATACATGCGTTGCCGTCGGAGCGTAACTTTGCATCCTATAGGCCACCCTTCCCTAATTTTAAAACCAGCAATTGATTTTCGTGCTTTTGTAACAACCGGTTTTTGTCCTGCAATTAAAGTCATATCTTCAACTGCATGGTTCATTACTTTTTTGTCGCCTACTGCTTCGCCAACACCCATATTTAAAGTGACTTTAAGCAATTTAGGAACTTCCATGACGCTTGAATAGTTGAACCGCTTCATCATCATAGGGACAATTTCTTTTTTGTATAATTCATTAAGTCTTGTCATTTCGTTCACCTAATCAAACACGGTCAATTATTTCATTGTCAGACTTAAAATACCTGACCTTCTTGTTTATACCGTTACTCTCAATAAACTTAAATCCTACTTTATCTGCTTTCTTTGTGTTTGGATTGTAATGAGCAACATTTGAAACGTGTACAGGTGATTCAAGAGTGATAATACCACCTTTATGTTCTGGTTTCTGTGGATTTGCTTTAATATGCTTTTTAATTAAATTTCCACCTTCAACTACAACACCATTTTCAGTCACACGTAAGACTTTACCTCGATGACCTTTGCTTTTACCAGCGATTATAATTACATCATCGCCTTTTTGAATGCGTTTCATATCTCAATCCTTCTCACAAAACTTCAGCAGCTAGAGATATTATTTTCATAAATCTCTCTCGTAGCTCGCGAGTAACAGGGCCAAAAATACGAGTACCAATAGGCTCGTTTTGATTATTTAAAAGCACAGCTGCATTACCGTCAAAGCGTATTAAAGATCCGTCGTCTCTACGAACACCTTGTGCTGTACGAACAACAACAGCTTTCATCACCGCACCTTTTTTTACTTTACTTCTTGGTATTGCGTCCTTAATGCTCACTTTAATGATATCCCCGACACGAGCATATCTTCGGTGTGATCCACCAAGTACTTTAATACACATAACTTTACGTGCTCCGCTATTATCAGCAACTTCGAGCACTGTCTGCATTTGGATCATTTTATTCTCCAGCTCTGATTTCGACCAGAAAAAGGTTGCTGATTATATCAGGCCTTTTAGGGTTTTAAAAGTAAATCAACAGTGTTGATTAAGAAATTACTTCAACTAATACCCAGCTTTTTGTTTTAGAGAGTGGTCTTGACTCACGGATTTTAACTATATTACCAATTTGACATACTTGATTTTCGTCATGGGCATGTAATTTAGATCTACGCTTAATTATTTTTCCATATTTTGGATGTTTAACTGAGCGCTCAATCATCACGACTATAGTTTTATCCATTTTGTCACTAACAACTTTTCCAACTAACGTTCTGGCATTTGATTCACTATTAGACATGTCACTTACCTGCCTTTTCAGTCAACATTGTTTTTACTCTTGCCACTGATTTACGCACCATAGTGATAAGATGTGTTTTATCTAGTGAGCCACTTGCTTTTTTCATTCGTAAATTTAACTGTTCTTTACGTAATGAAAGTAATTCATTTTGCAGTTCTTCAATTGATAAACCGCGCAATTCGTCAATTTTTTTCATTACATCACCTTCCTTTCTTCGAATATAACTTTGAAAGGAAGTTTTGCTTTAGCCAGATCAAAAGCTTCCATCGCAAGCTCTCTGGACACTCCTTCCATTTCAAACAAAACCTTGCCAGGTTGAATTTGAGCAACCCAATATTCGACACTTCCTTTACCTTTACCTTGTCTCACTTCTAAAGGCTTTTGAGTAATCGGCTTATCAGGAAACACTCTAATCCAAATTTTTCCACCACGTTTAATATGACGGGTCATTGCTCTACGAGCAGCTTCAATTTGTCTTGCTGTCAAACGACCACGTTCTAACGCTTTTAAACCAAATTCACCAAAACTGATGTTACTGCCTCTTAAAGCTAGACCTCTATTACGGCCTTTCATCTGTTTTCGGTATTTTGTACGTTTCGGTTGTAACATGATTCTTAATCCTCACTTACTGCGCACTGTCAGTTGATCTTTTCTTTTGTGGTAAAACTTCACCCTTGAAGATCCAGACTTTTACGCCAATAATACCGTAGGTAGTTTTAGACTCTGCTGTACCATAATCTATATCTGCTCTAAAGGTATGTAACGGTACACGACCTTCTCGATACCACTCACTGCGCGCAATTTCTGCTCCACCAAGTCGTCCACTAACACAAATTTTAATTCCTTTGGCGCCTGCTTTTAGTGCTCCAGTCACTGCACGCTTCATCGCACGTCTAAACATAACTCGTTGCTCTAATTGTTGAGCAATGCTTTCAGCAACCAGTGTAGAATCTAGTTCAGGCTTTTTAATTTCTTCTATATTAAGATGAACAGGAACACCTAGTTTACTTGATATTTCAGCACGTAAAGCTTCAATACCACCACCTTTTTTACCGATAATAATACCGGGTCGGGCAGTAAGTATTGTAACAACAGCGTTATTTGCAGGACGCTCTATAAGAATTTTACTTACGGCTGCAGCCATAAGTTTCTTTTTCAACTCAGTACGTAACTTGATATCTTGAATTAAAAATTCAGCGTATTTTTTACCAGCAAACCACTTTGAATTCCAATCTTTAATAATACCAAGGCGAATGCCTATAGGGTTAACTTTTTGTCCCATTGCTATTCCTCGTCAGATACTTTAATCGTGATATGGCAGGTACGTTTGCAAATACGATTTGCACGTCCTTTAGCTCTGGGACTAATGCGTTTTAAAGTCATTGCTTCATCAACGCAAACCATACCCACTTTTAAATCATCAATATCAGCTCCGTTATTATTTTCAGCATTAGCTATAGCTGATTCTAATAACTTAAGCATTAATTGAGCACCTTTTTTTGGTGTAAACTTGAGGACATCAAGTGCACCAGATACTTTCATATTTCGTATCATGTCTGCTACCAATCTGCCCTTTTGAGCGGATAAGGGAGCACCTTTCAATTTAGCTGTAACTTCCATCATATCCTCTTATTTGCCTTTAGCCTTTCTGTCACCAGAATGACCTTTGAATGTTCGAGTCATGGCAAACTCACCTAATTTATGACCGACCATATTATCTGTTATATATACAGGGATATGATCTTTACCGTTATGCACTGCAATTGTAAGGTCAATCATTTCAGGAACAATTGTTGAACGTCTTGACCAAGTTTTAATTGGTTTTTTTGATTTAGATTCGATTGCAGCTTCAACTTTGCTAATCAAATGATGGTCAACAAAAGGACCTTTTCTTATAGAACGAGCCACTTGATATCCTCTCAATAATTATTTCTTCTTGCGTCTTCTGACAATGAAATCATCAGTACGCTTATTGCTTCTAGTTTTATAACCTTTAGTTGGTACTCCCCAAGGTGATACTGGATGACGTCCACCTGAAGTACGTCCCTCACCTCCACCATGTGGGTGATCAACAGGGTTCATAGCAACACCACGTACAGTTGGGCGAATACCTCTCCAACGTTTAGCTCCAGCTTTACCTAAAGAGCGTAAACTGTGCTCGCTATTACTGACTTCCCCAATTACTGCTTTGCATAAAACATGTATCTTACGCATTTCACCTGAACGTAGTCTTAGTGTCGCATAAACACCTTCTTTTGCAACAATTTGACCACTAGCACCAGCACTTCGTAATACTTGTGCTCCTTTTCCTGGTTTCATTTCCACACAATGAATCGTAGTACCAACTGGAATATTTTTCAATGGTAAGCAGTTACCAACGCTAATAGGTGAATCAGCACCACTAACGACTTTATCACCAACATTCAAGTTGGCTGGTGCAATGATATATCTTCGTTCACCATCTTGATAAACAATCAAAGCAATAAGAGCTGTTCTGTTGGGATCATACTCAATACGCTCTACACGTGCCTCAACACCATCTTTATTTCGTTTAAAGTCAATAATACGGTATTGATTTCGCTGTCCACCACCGATATGCCTTACAGTGATTCTACCTTGGTTATTTCTTCCGCCAGTTTTCTTTAGTTTTTCGACTAAAGCTGCGTGAGGTTTACCCTTATGAATGTGGTGGTGAACCACACGTAACTCGCCACGCTTTCCTGGCGATGTAGGTTTAGATTTTAATAGTGCCATCTTAATCTGCCTTATTCGGTAGCTGTAAAGTCAATATCTTGATCTGCATGAAGAGTTACAAAAGCCTTTTTCCAATCACTACGCTTTCCATTCATTTGTTTAAAACGTTTTGTTTTTCCCTTCACATTAACAACAGACACATTTTTAACTTTGACGTTAAATATATTTTCTACCGCCATTTTAATTTCAGTCTTAGTTGCAGTTTTCAATACTTTGAAAGTAAACTGTTTAAGCTTATCCGCTATGACAGTAGCTTTTTCAGAAGTATGTGGTTCACGTAGAACCATCAACAATCTTTCAGCGTTCATTGTAACTGTTCCTCAATTTTTTTAATTGCAGCTTCTGTAACAACAACCTTTTCAAATCTTAATAAGGATACTGGATCTACAGTTGTAACGTCACAAATATCATAATCAATTAAGTTTCTTGATCCAAAATATTCATTTTCACCAACTTCGGTCATTATAATCAGAGCATTTGTTACATTTAGCTGATTCATTTTGTTGATGAAATCTTTAGTCTTCTTACTTTCGCATTGAAAGTCACTGACGACTAACAGGTTGCCTGTGCGGCAAAGTTCGGAGATTATACTACGTAATGCACGTTTGTACATTTTTTTATTAAGTTTTTGTGAATAATCTCTTTTTTTAGATGCAAATGTTACTCCACCACTTCTCCAAAGAGGACTTCGAATCGTACCAGCACGTGCACGACCTGTACCTTTTTGATTCCATGGTTTTTTTCCACCACCTCTTACTTCAGAGCGAGTTTTTTGCGCGCTATTACCACTACGAGCATTATTCATATATGCCACAACTGCTTGATGAATCAAGCCTTCGTTGTAGCCATATGCAAATACTTCTTGGTTCAGTGCTAATGTTGATTTTGTATCTATAGTAGTAATTTCCATCACTCACCTCGTGCTTGCTTTTTGGCTGCAGGCTTAATTTCTACTCTTGAACCAGGTGCACCAGGTATCGCACCTTTTATTAGAAGTAAATTTCTTTCAGCATCTACACGTACGAGTTCAAGACTTTGAACTGTACAACGAACATTCCCCATGTGTCCTGCCATCTTTTTACCTTTAAAAACACGACCAGGAGTTTGGTTTTGACCAATAGAGCCCGGAACACGATGTGATCTGGAATTACCATGAGTAGCATCTTGTGTTCTAAAATTGTATCTTTTAACGGTACCTGCAAAGCCTTTACCTTTAGAAGTACCAGACACATCAACAAATTGGCCCGCTGTAAAGACATCAGCAATAGAAATCACTTGACCTGCAGTAAATTCATCTTCAGAGTCAACTAGAAATTCAACGAGCATATCTCCTGCTTCAATCTCAGCTTTTGCAAAATGGCCAGTTAAAGGTTTATTTACCTTTCCTGCCTTTTTTGCACCACCTGTTAACTGAATTGCAGAATAACCATCTGTGGTTTTTGTTTTAACCTGTGAAACTCGATTAGGATGTACTTCAACAACAGACACAGGAACTGACACTCCATCTGCCATGAAGACTCGAGTCATACCGACTTTACGGCCTAATAAACCGATCATCATTGTAACACCTCTTTAATATCCTTCACCTTAAAATTAGTCATCAAGGCTTATCTGAACATCAACCCCTGCAGCCAGATCCAATTTCATCAAAGCATCTACTGTTTTTTCAGTTGGATGTACGATAACGACCAGGCGTTTATGAGTACGTAATTCATATTGATCTCGAGCATCTTTATTAACATGCGGTGAAGTCAATACAGTAAATTTTTCCTTGCGAATCGGCAATGGTATTGGTCCACGAATTTGTGCACCAGTACGCTTTGCAGTCTCCACAATTTCTCGAGTTGATAAGTCAATCAACCGATGATCAAAGGACTTTAATCTTATTTTAATGTTTTGATTGCTACTCATTGTAATTACTCGATAATTTTAGCGACAACACCGGCGCCAACAGTACGGCCACCTTCCCGAATTGCAAAACGCAAACCTTCATCCATCGCGATAGGCGCATGTAAATTTACAGTCAACTGTACGTTATCTCCAGGCATTACCATTTCTACTCCAGATGGTAAATCACAAGTACCTGTTACGTCTGTTGTTCTAAAATAAAACTGCGGTCTATATCCATTGAAAAATGGAGTATGTCGCCCACCTTCCTCTTTAGATAAAACGTATACTTCCGCTTCAAATTTTGTATGAGGCTTAATTGTACCTGGTTTTGCTAATACTTGACCACGTTCAACTTCATCTCGCTTAGTTCCACGGAGCAGTATACCTACGTTATCTCCAGCCCGTCCTTCGTCTAACAACTTACGGAACATCTCAACACCTGTGCAGGTCGTCTTTGATGTATCACGAATTCCAACAATCTCAATCTCTTCGCCTACTTTCACAATTCCACTTTCGATACGTCCTGTTACTACTGTTCCTCGACCAGAAATTGAAAATACGTCTTCGATCGGTAATAAAAATGACTTATCAATGTTACGTACTGGCTCTGGAATGTATGAATCCATAGTTTCTACTAGCTTCTCAATCGCCGGTACACCAATATCACTGGTATCACCTTCTAGCGCTTTCAATGCAGAACCAACAACAATTGGAATGTCATCCCCAGGAAAATCATAACTGCTTAACAAATCACGAACTTCCATTTCAACAAGTTCTAACAGTTCAGGATCGTCAACCATGTCCGCTTTATTCATAAATACTACAATGTACGGTACACCTACTTGGCGTGACAACAATATATGCTCTCTGGTTTGTGGCATAGGACCATCCGCTGCAGATACTACCAGTATCGCTCCGTCCATTTGCGCAGCACCCGTAATCATATTCTTCACATAGTCAGCATGTCCTGGGCAATCCACATGCGCATAATGTCTGTTCGCTGACTCATATTCAACGTGCGCTGTAGATATTGTAATGCCTCGCTCTCTTTCTTCTGGTGCAGCATCGATCTGATCGTATGCTTTTGCTATACCACCAAATTTCTTTGCCATGATCGTGGTAATTGCCGCTGTTAATGTGGTCTTACCGTGGTCTACGTGACCGATCGTCCCCACATTCACATGTGGCTTTTTACGTTCAAATTTTTCCTTCGCCATTGGAAAGTCTCCCCATTTGCTATTTTACGTTATGGTGCCCACAACTGGACTCGAACCAACGACCTCTTCCTTACCAAGGAAGTGCTCTACCGCCTGAGCTATGTGGGCCTTACATACTAGCTTGCTGACTATATGAACAAGCAAATATTACTAATAAATTGGAGCGGGTGATGGGAATCGAACCCACGCTATCAGCTTGGAAGGCTGAAGTTCTACCATTGAACTACACCCGCTTGTTTTATCCTTCTTAAATTGGTGGAGGGGGAAGGATTCGAACCTTCGAAGGCTGAGCCGTCAGATTTACAGTCTGATCCCTTTGACCGCTCGGGAACCCCTCCAAAAAGAACGCTATTTTCTTTTAATATGAATAGAATGTCAACATTTTGTTAACGGTTAACCTCATAAGATGGTGCCGGCACTAGGAATCGAACCCAGGACCTACTGATTACAAGTCAGTTGCTCTACCAACTGAGCTACGCCGGCATATACTTCTTTTGCTCATGCTCTAAGCAATATTGTGACCTCTAACTTTTCTTTAGTTGATTAGTCACTTAAAAAAGCCCTGGCGATGACCTACTTTCACATGAGGAAACCTCACACTATCATTGGCGCATGTTCGTTTCACTTCTGAGTTCGAGATG
>NZ_LNYU01000033.1 GCF_001468135.1 Legionella santicrucis
CATACATCACCTTAAAAGAGGTGATTTGATCATGTTTCTTTGGGATAAACAAGATGTGTAGAAGATTCAGTTTGTTGGGGTAGAGCCATCCAGTTCAAGACCGCGCCCACTCATCATTTCTTCCAAATCTCTATAACTAATACCGTATTTACAATACCAACCCAACATAAAAATATTAATTTTTTGTTTTCCCCAATACCAGTTCGTCCTATCTATAGTGAGGACTTAGTCTAGACTAATTTGATTAAAGTGCCCCTTAATTGGTGGAGAGCCAAAAGACCCTATTAACAAATGTAACTGATGAAGAATTATTTAAGCTATTGCAGGATTTAACGTTGTTTAAAGATATTGGCGCGGGTAACTATCATGGCGAATGGAGTCATTTTATTCAATGGTATCTTATTTGTCATGATGAGATGTTGCTGCAAAATTTAAATTTTTCTCCCAGTATAATCATGTAAATGTTAGGGGATAAGGCATTTAATACAGAAAAAACGTTAGAGGAAATCAATTTTGATACAACTATTGATTTTCCTGAACACAATTTTACTTCTCCAGAAAATATCACTACCTTTTTGAGCGATACATATAGACACTATCCCCTATTGTCTAAAAACATCCTAAATCGATTTCATAAACGTGAATTGGAGAAATTATTTTCGTCTAAAGAAGACGATGACTATTTATCTTCTCCCTTTGCCTCCCCTCTCAACGCAGCATAAAAATAGATAAATATTAGTAATTCTTTGTAATAACGAACCCCAAGTTGAGGTTCATTCGTTAACTGGCGAATGGTATGAGCCTTGATAAAGACGTGAAGGTTTTAATCAAAATCATCCTATACTAGTCGACGTATATTGTATTGCCAAGACGACGTTGACCCGTGATCAATATTTTTTTCACTCGCCGGCGTCTTAATAAAAAACGCTGAAGAAACTTGAGATGTCGGTGTTTTGGTGTTCAGCGCTTCTAAAAGTGGATCAAGGTTTGTTTTATCTTTGAAAAAATGAAGCACAGCAAAATCCATTTCAACCAGTTTTGCAAGAGGATAAGCCCTAAAAACAATTGGATCAACCTCAGAGATGGCTGTCGCAATAGGCTTTGGAATC
The DNA here is from genome assembly GCF_001468135.1 of Legionella santicrucis. GTDB lineage: Bacteria > Pseudomonadota > Gammaproteobacteria > Legionellales > Legionellaceae > Legionella > Legionella santicrucis. Next base: position 1,110 of record NZ_LNYU01000033.1, read on the forward strand.
TTTTGCAAATATTGTAAGTCTTCAAATGATTGAATACTAACAGAAACATTACTCAACAAGTCAGGATTGGTAGGAGAGCAATAATCTACATCCTTAGAATAGTACACATTACAGTGATTATACGTGTAAATTTTTACCTGTGATATATCAGTGACTCGCTTATTCTCATACTTATAAATAATATCTTGTATGGCAATTGCCATAGGAGTCCTAGCATACGCGGGGTCTATCCAATAAAGCCCTTCTTCATAAGAAAAGGCTACTTCAATCCTCTTATTGGTCGAAGCATGTTTTTGACGGGCATACACCTGTCCGACCGTATCGCGAGCATAATCCTCTGCTAGTTTATACGGTAAATCATCAAAGTTTTTAGGCATACAATTTTCCTTAATAAAAAGAAAGGAATACTAACAAGATGCTTGAAAATAATAAACAATTTTTTAAAAAATGGACAGAGTAATGTTTTTTTCCCTCCTTATTTATATGTATTTATGGCTTTGTTGTGTAGATCAAAAATAGAACAAAAAAAGATGTTTATACAGCCAAGAGGTATCATAGCCCTTTTAAAATTCATGCACTCAATTCAATGCCAAATAAATATCCCAAAAAGAAAGGCTAGAACGTCGCTAAGCAGAAATATAAATTAAGCAATTGGTCAGATTATAACGAAGCATTGCGTCGCCGCGGAGACATAAGAGTGTGGATTTCTGAAGAAGTAATAGCCCATTGGTACGCTAAGGATCGCGTGTATGATGGAACGGGAACTCCAATATTGGATACTGATTTTGCTATTATTATATGTCATAAAATTCCTCAGGTTTATCGATTGCATATTCCACTCGATCGTGAACGCCAATTCCAAAAAAATCAGCTTTTTTGTTCACCTTCGCTTGGAATCACCGTTCATCATCATTTGGAATTATCGTTCACGTTCCGGTGGAATCGGCGTTCACGATCGAGTGGAATATGCAATTCAACCCGTATTTCACCGAACGAATGCTTTTTATTGACCATATGATGCAAATTAAAATACTATTGGATTTTTATAATCTTTTCAGTCTGTTAATTAAAAAATAGATAACCCAGGAGAGGGTAACGCTTTAAAACTGTTGATGTATTACTATTCATGATTTTTCATGGAGTTAGTTGTGGCTTTTGTTGAAGTAAGATGTACTGAATGTGATGGGGTGGAGGTAGTCAAGTATGGTAAATCAGGAACAGGAGAACAACGCTATCTTTGCCGAAGAGCTGTTTGTAGAAAAACTTTTCAATTAGCTCATCGTTATAAGGCCTGTGATCAAGGTAAATTGGAAAAGTTATTATCTTCCAAAGCTGAGCAACAACCCATTTTACTCTTACCTATCACCTTAGAACTTGATGAGCAATGGTCTTTCGTATGTGGGAAGTCAAATCAACGGTGGTTATGGCTTGCTTTGAATCACTACACTAGCGAAATACTCGCTTATACATTTGGAGATAGAACAGATAAGACCTGCAAACAATTGCAACACCTGATGGAACCATTCAATATAACTCAATATTTTACTGATGGACTTGGTGCCTATCAACGAATATTACCCTTTGAGCAACATGAAGAGGGAAAGCGCAATACTCAAAAAATAGAACGTAAGTTTTTAACTTTCCGTACTCGTATCAAAAGATTAGCTAGAAAAACAATCTGCTTTTCTAAATCTGAATTCATGCATGATACCGTTATCGGTTTATTTATCAATCGATTCGAGTTCGGTAGAAAAGTGTGATCAACAATTTTGATGCACTACCCAATTAGCTACATCCACGTTGAATGAACTATCCCACCCATTAATTTTCATCTCGATATCATTATATACATGCGTTTATCAAACTTACGATTGCGCGTAATACGAGACTTTTATCTGCAAGATAAGCCCACTTTACATGTCATATTGAACGATTACAACCGTACTTAAGGTTATAGGGTATAACAATGACTCTTTGTTAATTAACGCTGTCTTAATAATGAATTTTTATAATGAATATAAAATCATATTGGAGTTACAGATGAAAGATAAAAATGAGAAACAAATTTCAATCAGAGAGATAGAGGATCGGATGGCGTTTGAATATAAAACTCGACCAAGCATTTTCTCAGTAATTAAACTGAGTGCTGAATTAATGTATTCTGCTGCTAAAGGTGCTGCGTGGGGAGTTGACGAGACATATAAGATACAGAGGGAAGATAGAAAAATTCTCCATGAGCCAAGGCCTCATGTACAAGCTGTAAATCATAATTTGGATAAAAAAGATATCTCACTAAGTACTGAACAGGCAGAAAACTTCAATATTCAAAATACGATGGAGGATGAATATAAAAACCATCCAACATTTGAAGAAAGAGAGCGTTTTCATACAAAAGATCAAAAAAGAGAAGCTGCTATTGCTGAGAGATTCTATCATGAGGGAAAGGACGCACCTAAAAAATTTTTTAAGGAAGATTATACAGAAAAAGATATAGAAGAATGCCAAAAAGAACGGTTAGCTGGAACAGCTGGTTTTGTGTGTCATACTTTTTTTAAAGCCGCGAAAAACGTAGTTCGGCCGAGTGTGTATGGTGTGAATTCTGACTTTCAATTTGGTGATGAACTTATAGATGTTGCAATAAGAGAATCTGAACAATTTAATTTTAAAAAATAGATTTTTTCGGAAGATAGTTATATCGAAAGAACATTCCTATAATCAATATTCGTTGGTCGATAACTGTGCTCAAAAATAACCACGGAAATTTATAGCAATGTTTCCTTTCTGTAGAAAGCAATAGGTTGATAAGAATCCATTGTTTCATAACAAAATCTTTGATGGTACTTGTCTATAGGCTTAAATTACGATATTTTTCAAACTCAAAGAAGATTAATTGATAAATAGATATAAATTTATCTTTAATTGAGACAAAAATAGTAAAATCAGCAGGGATAATCTTTTCGGATGGTTTCTTATACCTTATGTTAATGAACTTTAAGGAAAAAAATGCTTAGTAAATTCTATAATTTTTTTGCAAGTAGCAAAAAAATTATAAAAGAAAAATTTAGTAATCAATCTGAGGTATTAGCTAAATATAAGTTAGATATTAATGATGAAAATGAACCGGTTGGAATGTGTCAGGCTATGACAAACACTTATTTGGATTTAATTTTAAATGGAGAAAACCCAACAGAATATTTAAAAGATGATAAAAAATTTTTAAAAAAAGCGATTCATGAAGAAAATTTAGAACTCGAATTTAAACAAAAAAATGGCATTTGTGATAAAGAAGATGAAAGTATTCATCATGTATTTTATAAAAACAATATTCCACATGAAGATAAAACATATGATTTAAGAATGTTAACTTCAGAAAAATTTAAAGAGTGTCTTAAAAATAAAGAACATTTGTTAATAACAGTTGAATTAGAAAATAACGTTGGTCATGAGGTATATCTTGGAAAACTAAACTCATCAAAATGCCGATTTTTTGATGCTAATTTAAATGGTGGAGAAATAATAAAGCCATGCGAAGAACTTATTCCAGAAGCTGTAGAGCATTTAAAATCATATAAACTTAAGGAAAACTCCACATTTAAAATGGGTATAAGTTAAAGTACTTAGGTCTTGGATTATTACTTAATCGGGGTTAGAAATATTTGCGCCCCTCATGAACAGCTCTGGAGTCATGTGTCACTACCCTCCTAAGGATGCCCTCCAAGATGTTCGCCAACAGGAAAAATTTTATCAACAAGCATATATTGCCGATCAGTTACTTCAGTCTATTAGTGGTGCCGCTGCAAGGAGGTTAAAGTTAAAAAATCTTTTTCAAAAGCATCCCACTGTACCCTTTCAGCAAATGGGATTTGTGGACGACTGGCAAAATGATACTTTTTGGGTAATACCATTAGCAAAATAACTGTGTCATAAATTGTGACGTAAATGTGGCAGTAATAGGAAGTTCTAGACCGTTTTTGACGATCTTGATGCATCGCAATCTATTGATAAATAAGGATTTTAAAAATAGAGCACTAGGCTTCGAGCCAAGGTGTCGGGGGTTCGAGTCCCTCCGAGAGAGCCATTTATCCTTTTAAAATCAATAGGTTACATAAAGCAATTAAATACGACGACTTGGTATTGTAGCAGAATTGTAGCATTTTTTGTGGTTTATATAGTTTTTAGCGATGTAGTTTGATAACCAAGTTGTTGGGTTCAAGTCCCTCAAACCAGCACTAACGCTCGAAAACTCCCCATATAAGCAGGCCTCATTAAATATCTATAACAAATCAGCATAAGCATCATAATTAAAATTGATTGTTGAAACAGTCCTCCCTTCATGAAA
>NZ_LNYU01000034.1 GCF_001468135.1 Legionella santicrucis
TAAAATAAAGTTTTTTTTGATTCGGTTAATTCTTTTTATTGAGCCAATAGCTTATAAAAATCCTTCTCGTGAATGAAATGACTCTCCTACGTACATAGCTCGTATGTTGCTTTTTGAGAGTCATTTTCCCACCGGTATATAAGCTCCCCAACTTCCCCTCCAAAAGTTTTAACTTGACCAGGAGGAGATTTGAAGGGGAGCAACCTGTTACATTTTAATCAACAGATATCCTGAGCGCGTCGACATTGTCCTCTTCATTTTCTATTCTTAATTCGTCGCATTTCTTTTTGATCACTGGAAATTGAGGTGTAAAAATTCCCCAATAGACTAACGGATTTTTCTTTATTATCGCTTCATCTTTTTCCGTTTTTTCATATATTTCCTTAATTTGCTCTTTTTTCAAATTTATTTGTTTATTTTTTATAACTATACCTTCTTTTTTATGTTCTACGTCCCTATCTAATTCTATGATTTTATCTTCTAAGGCATTTTTTGTACCTTGAAATCCTTTTGCACCCTTGGCTTCCAAGAGTTTGGACGCTAATGGATTGTGTTCTTCTCGAGATTTGAGTTCTCGTTGAATTTTATGGTCCAGTTTGGATGTTTCGAAGGATTTATCATTTAAAACGCTATCAATACGGGCTTGAAAATGGGTTTTAAGAAACACTTTGAACTTAGCGATATAACCATCAGGATCATTTTCTGAGGTAGCACAATTATCCAACAGATTTAATAATTCGAGATTTAGATCTATATCCCGCTCTAATTCATTTATTGAGTTCAGTTGGCGAGTACATTCCTGAACAATTAAAACCGCTTTGTCATAAAGCTCTTCTACCTCTGCATACCTTGCAATAACACTTTTATCCATTTTTTCAATTTCTTCATATTTCTTGATGTAATACTGATGAAGGGAATATATTAGAATGGCCAATACAATCCACTTGGCTAAATTTATGACAGCTTGCGATTTATGATCAGGTATCCCATCTTTATCTGCAAATACAGTATACAAACCATCAAATAAAGGTGACGAGACTTTTTTTAGAGTATTTTCGACAAGATTAAAAGAAAATAACAGTCCTCGATTGTCTTGTACATATTCTTTGGCTTCCTTGAATACTTTCTCTTGTAATTCTTTTGATGACATAATATTTTTAACAGATGAATCTTTTCTTTTTGGAGTAGTTTCATCTTTAACATTTCCTTGAGCTTCATTTCCGCCTTTAAGTTCGTGAACTTTCGGGTTTAGATCATTTGAGACGCCCCCCTCAATATTATCGTAGTATTCTTGTAAGCTTTTATTTATTTTAAAATTTCGAGGAGCATTTGTAATGGACTCCGTGACTTCAAATAATACTGAATTCACAAGTTGTGATTTTTCTTCTTCTGATAACTCCTTATCTTTATCCATACATTCTTTTATTATATTCTTTATGTGGGAAGAATGATCTGCGGTGGAATAAGCGCGAGTAGATGTATAAGGCATGACATTTGGCTCTATAAACGGTGGGGGAGATGTACCATGGATGGTTGTCGTAGTTGCTATTCTACCCATTGATGTCATTCTTCTAGTAACTGCTATTGCCTGGTGCATTATTCTAGCTCTCATAAATATATCTCCCATATTATGTAAAAATATTAATCATACAGATTCTATTTTAAACAATTGATAATTAACGAGCAGTTAGCTAGGTATGAATATTAGGAATGGGGTATTCCATTATGGAATATTTATGTGTAGCCAATATACAAGCCAGGCAGATCTGGTTTGTCTGGATAACAAAGCCTATGCCTTATCGAATATGCCATTTTAGTCAATAATAATGGAACGCAATTAAAAAAGGACGTGCTTGCAACGCTTGACTATCAGGACTCAAAAACAGCAAAAGATTCACTCAAAGCGATTATTCGTAAATCTTATTCAAAATATGAATTAAAACAATTGGATAAAATGATTGATTCCATCAATCAAAAAATTAATGCAAATGATCGATCACTGCTCACTTGTGCTACGTTTATAAAACCTAATAAGTTGAATTATAATCGAAGGTATTCCATGGCTTCATAGTGATTTAAAAGTATCTTAATATTAATTTTTTACTCTATTTTA
>NZ_LNYU01000035.1:0-23366 GCF_001468135.1 Legionella santicrucis
GCCTTTGATGTTTGCTCGCAGATTTTGATGGATCATTTCTCCGGGAAAAAATCTTTGGTTTTTGCTAATCACCAGTGACCTATTACCGTTTGCCTGTATAAAAATGAGTGATGTAGTTAGAGGATTAGAAAAGGATTTGTATATCTCTGTTTCTAAACTTTAAGTGTTTGAGGATTTATAGTCTTTTTAAGAGCATAATGACCTCACCATAAACGTTGTTGTGTTATGATGAGCGTTCTTGGTTCTTCACTTATTCATGACTACGAATGTATTTTCCCAGGTTAAAATTGTGTCGACTCTTCCCACAGTTTCACAACAATTTGAGGATTTGCTAAAGTCGATATATCACCTAATTCATCAAGACTTTGTATTTCTTTTCCTGCGATTTTGCGCAAAATACGCCGCATGATTTTTCCCGAGCGTGTTTTTGGTAAGTCATGGGTAAAATGAATAATATCGGGCTTGGCTATAGGACTTATTTCCTTGTTCACTTGTTTGGTTAACTCAGCGCTTAACGTATCATTTGCGGTGAAGCCATCTTTTAAAATGACAAAAGCATAAATTCCTTGCCCTTTTAACTCATGAGGAATACCAACAACAGCTGCTTCTGCAACCGCTGGGTAGCTTACCAAAGCACTTTCAATTTCTGCTGTACCTAAACGATGACCTGAAACATTGATGACATCATCCACACGGCCAGTGATCCAATAATCCCCATCATCGTCACGCTTGGCGCCATCACCAGTGATGTAATAGCCATGATGTAAATAAGTTGTACAATAGCGATGATGATCTCCCGCTATAGTTCGTGCCATAGAAGGCCAGGGATATTTTATGGCTAAATATCCTTCTCCGGCTCCTGTTATTTCATGGCCATGCTCATTAAGTAATACAGGAACAACCCCAGGAATAGGTTGACGCGCAGCGCCGGGTTTGCTACTCGGTTCATCTGCTCTTGGACTAATCATTACAGCCCCAGTTTCTGTCTGCCACCAGGTATCGATTATCGGACATCGACTTTGGCCCACTTTTTGAAAATACCATTGCCATGCTTCGGGATTAATGGGTTCACCTACTGAACCTAGTAAACGCAAAGAACTGCGAGAACTAGAAGTGAGCCAGTTATCTCCTGCACGCATTAAAGCACGTATCGCAGTAGGTGCGGTATAAAAGACATTCACTTGATACTTATCCACTATTTGCCAATTTCTGGAAGGATCAGGCCAAGTAGGGATTCCTTCAAAGATAAGCGTAGTGATTCCATTGCAAAGAGGACCATATACTAAATAGCTATGACCAGTCACCCATCCTATATCAGCAGTACACCAAAAGACATCATCATCTTGGCAATTAAAGAGCAACTGATGAGTGTAGGCTGCTTGGACCAGATAACCCCCTGTGGTATGTACCACTCCTTTAGGTTGTCCTGTGCTGCCTGAAGTGTAAAGAATAAACAATGGATCTTCAGCATCCATGGGTTCAGGATCACAACGATTGCTTACTTTCTCTTTTAATTCATGCCACCAATAATCTTTATTTTTATTAAAAGCAACAGGATCATCACTGGTTTTAATGATAATTCTGGGCAATGATAAATCCTTACATGCCTCATCAATTTGCTCTTTTAATCCCACTAATTTACCACCACGATAAAAATGGTCTGCAGTAATAATGCAGCTACATTCTGATGCAAGTACACGTTGCCTTAAAGCCTGGGCCGAAAAACCAGCAAATATCACGGTGTGTACTGCACCAATTCGAGTGCAGGCAAGCATGGCGATTGCTGCTTCAGGGATCATCGGTAAGTAGATAGCGACTTTATCCCCTTTTTTTACATTGAATTGTTTGAGTACATTGCTCATGCGGCATACTTCAGCATGTAGCGTCGCAAAAGTTAATGTCTTATTTTGACTTGGATCATCCCCTTCCCAAATAATTGCTGGATGATTTGCTTTATGGGGAAGATGTCTATCCAGACAATTGACGCTGACGTTTAGTTGCCCACCCTTAAACCAGGTCACATCACCATTTTTTAAATCACCGGTTAATACCGTATCCCAAGGATGTAACCAATCCAGCATTTGTTGCGCAATTTCCGACCAAAACTCGGTTAATGAGTCTTCTGTTTGTGTTAATGGAGGGGTGCGTAAAGGAGCATGCATGTTATACCTCTTTCCCTTGAGCGATTAATTTGATTATGGCTGAAAAATCAGACTCACCAAGACCTTGATCAATAAGATGTTGATAAATTTGAGTGGCTTTTGCACCTAAAGGAGTTTCCAGATTTACTGAGTGCGCTGAATCTTGGCTGAGTAATAAATCTTTAAGCATCATTGTTGCAGCGAATCCTGGTTTATAATCATTATTTGCGGGAACATTTTCTAAAACTCCCGGAACAGGGGCATATTTAGTCATTGCCCAGCATTGTCCGGAGGAGTTACTCACTACTTCAAAGAGTTTTTGTGGCGATAATTGTAATTGCTCTGCAAGAACAAACGCTTCTGATATGGCAATCATTGAGATGCCAAGGATCATATTATTACATATTTTTGCTGCTTGCCCACTTCCTGCAATTCCAGTGTGAATGATTTTTTGTCCCATAGCGGCTAAAAAGGGTTTTGCTGCATGGAAAGCATGTTCCTCACCACCAACCATAAAGGTTAGAGTAGCGGCTGCTGCTCCGGCTACGCCGCCTGAAACCGGTGCGTCAACTACTTGGAGAGCGTGTTGTGTTGCTAGATGATGCAATTCACGTGAACTATTAACATCTATAGTCGAACAATCAATAAATAAAGCGTCTTTTTTAGTTACCTGGAATAACCCATTATTGCTATGACAAACTCCTAAGACTTGTTGTCCAGTTTGCAGCATGGTAATTATTACATCTTTATCATGAGCTAATTCCTGGGTGTTATGAGCGATTAAACCACCAGCTTGAGAAAAATGTTGCAGGGCTGTTTGTTGTAAATCATATCCTGTAACTTGGTGTCCTGCTTTAATCAGGTTGATGGCCATAGGTAAGCCCATATGTCCAAGTCCTACAAATCCTATTTTTGCCATTGAATTCTCCATCTGATTAATATGTAGCCTGGTTGAAGCGCAGTGAAATTTGGGAAATTGGTTGCGTTCAATAAACCCGGGTTTCACCTTGCTTCATTCAGACTACCCATTATTTTTTAAATATTTTAATCATGTGTGGGCATAATAAAAGAGCTTTCTTTGATATCACTAATAGGCCATTTACTCGTAACCGTTTTACGTCGTGTATAAAAATGAATACTTTCTTGGCCATGCATGTTTGTATCACCAAAGGAAGAATGCTTCCAGCCACCAAAGGGATGATTTGCAACTGGGACTGGAATCGGGATGTTTACTCCAACCATACCTACTTGTACACGTTGGCTGTATTCACGAGCGCTGAAGCCATCACGAGTGAAAATTGCAGTTCCATTGCCATATTGATTTCTATTCACTAAGGCTAAAGCATCCTCAAAACTATTGACGCGAACAATAACAAGAACTGGACCAAAAATTTCATTTTGATAAATAGACATATTTTCATTGACATGATCAAATAAACAGGGGCCCATGAAGAAGCCTTGGGGATGCTCGGGATGTTTAAATGATCTTCCATCAATGAGTAATTTAGCTCCTTCATTTATTCCTTGCTCTACAGCAGCCAAGACTTTTTGTCGATGAGCATCACTAATTAAAGGCCCCATATCTGTGTCAGGAATATCACCGGCATTAATTCGTGTTGCATGAATTTGAGGTGTTATTTTGGCAATAAGTGTATCAGCAGTATGTTCTCCTACAGCAACAACGACTGAGATTGCCATGCATCGTTCGCCTGCAGACCCATAAGCCGCGCCAACAATAGCAGAGGCAGCTTGATCCAAATCTGCATCGGGCATGACCACACAATGATTTTTCGCTCCACCAAAAGTATGGGCGCGTTTTCCATAAGATGTAGCTGCAGTATAAATATGTTGTGCTACTGGTGTAGAGGCGACAGCAGTAAACGTGGCAATATCGGGATGAGTCAGTAAATAATCGACTGTTGATTTATCACCATGAAGGCAATTGGCAACCCCATTGGGTAGTCCAGCATCACTCAATAATTCCAGCAAACGAACAGGGGCAGAAGGATCTTGTTCTGAGGGTTTTAGGATGAATGTATTACCACAAGCAATAGCTGGGATAAGCATCCATATCGGAACCATAACTGGAAAATTAAATGGGGAAACACCAGCACAGACACCTAGCGGTTGCCTTAACGTATGGCAGTCAATCCCCGTAGTTACATCGGCAGAAAAATCTCCTTTCAGTTGATTCACCAAGCCACAATGTAATTCGACTACTTCTATTGCTCGAGCTACGGAACCTTTAGCATCATCTAAAGTTTTCCCATGTTCACGAGTAACAATTCGTGCTAAATCCAATTGATTTTTTTCAAGTAAATCTCTGAATTTAAAAAGGACTCGTGCTCGCTTAATGGCTGGAGTTTGCGCCCACTCTATTCCGGCCTTTTTGGCTGAGGCAATTGCATTGTCGCAAAGAGATTTTGATGCAAAATAGACCTGACCGATCACCTCTCCTAAAGCAGGATTATAAATAGAGTGACAAGTAGTATTTGTTTCGTTAAGTAATTGACCATTAATATAGTGTTGTACAATGTAGCCCATTAGCAAACTCCTTTTATTATTTTTAGCAATTAAGTTGTTTATTGTAATTGTTTCATGGAATTATTTATACAATAATAGCGAAGAGATTAGGACTAAAATAACCTCTTTTTGAATCACTCTATACTGGAGTCACTTTGAAACTGAGGTAAGCAGTTAAGGAAAATAAGCGATGGAAAAAGGAATTATTGTACGTGTGCCGTATGGCATCGAATTATCATCTGAATTACTGAGTGCCTTAGAAGTTCGCTTTCCAGGTTATGTTCTAGAAACCTATCACCAGAAACCTGATTATCACCGTAGTTTTGCTCGTCGCGTAGATAGTCTGCACAAAGCGTTCTACTTTCTTATCGACGCTTATCCATTTTCTGCAAAGAACACACCTTTAACAAAAGAAACGTTAAAAGCGTATGTTGATGAGTGTAAATTAGCCACTACTGAAGCAAATGGTTCTGTAGATGATTTGCATAAAGAACTGGAGAGATTCACCGCCAAATTAATTGAACTTATTGCTTTAAATTGGGGTTGTTCTGATATTAAAGAGGCTGTAGAGCTATTAAATGAGGCAGAGCAATATGCGTTGATGCGCGAAGGTCGTTCTGACTTAGTTACATTACTCCCCATGAAGTTGGGGCAAGATGTAGATTATGTTCTTCAGGTAGACGAATCACTGCCCCCATATTATGATCAATTACTTGATGAATTAACGTTAATTAAAGCTAAAAAATATCCAAAAACACCTGGCTGGTTGCGTGAGCTTGAGGAATATCAACATGCCTATTTTTGTAATTTAGAACAAGGAATTACATCCTATATTGATGTGATTCGAGATTTTAATAGTTTTTTACTGAATTGGTCATCAATAAAAAAGAGAGCACTTAGCTTAAATACGGATTTACAGCAAATTGTTAGTGGTTCTCCTCCACTTCCTTCATGGTTTAATGCATTAAGCGCGCATCAACGCGAAATGATGCGAATTTTAGCAGTAGATCCATCCTCATTGGATAAAAAATTAACTTACTTTAAAAAATTGCTCACTGGGGATATTTTTAAGTGGGATATCTGGGATACAGCGACACAGATTTCCAGTCTTCCTCAATGGTATTGGGTATTATCTGAACACCAACAGTTTTTTTTAGAACATGTGCTTAAAGGAGTTGATGATGTAGAAGATGCAGTTTCCTTTTTATCGAGTCGCCATCGAACTTTGCCATTGCCTGCAAATTATGCTGCTCACAGTTTGTTAGGAATGAGTCAAGATGGGCAAATGCGTGAATTATCGGCCAAGCGCTATCGTTCAAGCCATATTGCAACTCGAGACGGATTAAATTGGCCTAAAGCAGTACAACAAAGGCATAGTGACTCAAATCTTGCTAAAGTAATGGAGCATTCAAGACCAGAGCAACTTGCGATATTACAAACGCTGATTAGCCCAATACATGCAACAGATTATGTTCCGAACTGGATTACTGATTATTTACCCACTTTGCCACCTGATTTGGATTTGTACAAATTGGCTCGTTCTGCTATTGAACGGCGAAAAGAGATTCAATCCATTCTTCAGAATAATCATCCCTATAATATGGCTAAGCGACTTTATTATACTCAGGCGTATGATAAAGACAGTTTGTCCCTATTAGTCACGGCCAGAAAATATGCTTCTTTTACTCCAGGATTACAGGAACTCCTAGATCAATACCAATCCGTTCTAGAGTCAGCGTTGGGTACAGCGACTATTTTTGATTATGCAGGTAGAGAATTATTTTTGAGTTCTCTTGAGCAGTTAATTATCTTGACCATTGACGGGCATTCCTATGGCTCTTGTGTTAGTGGTAAAGATAGAAAAGCGATTGAACTTATTCATACGGATGCGATGATTTTATATAAGGAGCGCTACGGTAGTTGGCCGGTGTTTGATGAACTTCCTGATAAAGAAAATCGTATCCGTTTTGTTTCTTTGGTTGCTGATCTGTACATGAGCCGTCATCAGCATGAGCATGCAGGACAAAATGCACCGGGATCTGAGGGTATTAAAACTCCTGAATGGTATTTACCAGAGGATATTGCAGCAGAAATCAGAAAACGTTTGGATAACGATCGAGCACTTAAAGATGATGATAGGGCAGCAACAGATAATGAAGTAAAGAATATTTTTATTGGGGGTAGTAAGAAACTTAGGGAATATCTACTTCCTGAAAAAAAATTACTCGGTCGTTTAGTGGCGAAGCAATTAGGTGAAAGCAATTGTACGAAGCTTTACGATGCGTTACATTCATTGATTAATGAAAGAAATTTATTTACACCTCAAGAGCAAAGTTCGCGTTGGACTAGCTCATTCTTTTCTTCTGAGAGTAGCACGATCCCTGATGGTATAAAACAGATTCTTGAGTTAATGTTGAGCCCTTCATCAGGCAAAGATAATATCATTCGGATTGAAAAAATATTGCAGATTGTATCAGAACGGCCTCAAACTGATGGGAGTAGGACTGAAGCAACGAATTCAGTTTATGGGCGCTTACGTTCCTTTTTAAAATTCAATGAAATGGGTGCTACTTTTTCTGATCTTGTTTCAACAACTGTAGAGGAGTGGAATAAGTTATTTGAAGAGTCCAAAAAATCACATGTTAAAGAATTTGATCCTTCATAGATGATAACGCCTGGATTTGTGCTTTTTTATAATCCAGGCTATTGTTCTAAGGTTATAATAAATGCTCAAGCCCATAGACCAATGTAGATAATCCTGAAACTTTTTGACAGCACAGGACAATGCCGGGCATAAAAGAACGACGGTCAATGCAATCATCAGTAATTGTTAATGTTTCGCCTATACTGCCAAAAATAACTTGTTGCCGTGCTATTACACCAGGAATACGTAAGGAATGAATATTTACATCATAATGAGACCCGCCGCGTGCGCCAGGGATTAATTCTTTGAGACTCAATTTATTTCTAGGAGTTTTCCGTGCTGCAGCAATCATTTCTGCTGTTTTTAAAGCAGTTCCCGAAGGAGCATCTAATTTTTGTTGATGATGAGCTTCAATAATTTCTACTTCAGGAAAATATTCTGCCGCTTTGGCTGCGAAGATCATCATTAAAACAGCACTAATTGAAAAATTGGGGGCAATAATTCCACCGATGTGGTGACTTTCACAAAGTGTGGTTAATTCGTTAATTTGATCGGGAAGAAGGCCTGATGTTCCAATCACAGGGTGTGCTTTATGATTGATGATAGTAAGGCAATTTTGGTAAACACAATCTGCACGAGTTAAGTCAACTACTATTTGAGCTTGGGTATCTTTAATTGCTTGAGCTAGATTATCTTCTCTGCCAAGTTCTGCCACTACATCGAATTCATCGTGATTGTTCAGTGTTTCACAGGCAAGAGAACCCATTTTACCTTTGGCTCCATTAACAATAACACGAGTTAGCATAATACTCCTTATGAAGTTTATTTTTTATTTTTTTTGTCTTTTTTATTGCCATAGTGAGTATTCCAGGCCCAAACTGTCGCAAAAGGCCAACCAATAATGGTAACTTGCATAATTAATGAAATGATTGCACCGCCAGGATTATCATCCAAAAGAAGCAGGAGCCATGGAAAGAATGCTGCAAGAAATAATATAAACACTTTTTTAAAGAAATCCATCATTTACTCCACAAATTTCGTTATAAAAAGTTGATGCATTGACAATTTATTAACGAGCTGTTAGTTGAATAATAAGTATTAAATCCAAGAAACTCTTGAGTAATACAAATTCTAGTCTAATTATAGGACTATCATCCACCTTTTTTCTACTTGGATTATTTGTTTTTATACCCTGCTATTAAGCATCACAGAGGACTTGCAAACAATCAATAAACATTGTACATTGTGCGCTCATTTTTAATGTGAATGATTTTATTTCCAGATATGACAATCAATATCTAACCAAGGGTACACTTATGAGAAAACAGGAGCTGCACCCACGCACCGCTGTTATTAATAAAGCTCAAAAAAATAAGTCTAAAAAAGCACGGACAGATGCTTTGTTATGGCTCGCTGCACATTTTCCTGCAGCATTTGATAATTCATTACGAATTCGCCCATTAAAAATTGGTATTATGGATGATATTTTGCTTCATGCAGAAAAAGCTGCGGAAGTTGGTATTTCCAAAAGCAAATTAAGAGAAGCCGTGGTGTTATTTACTCGACGTCTTGATTATTTAGCTTGTCTCAAGCTTCGAGAAATGCGAATTGATTTGCAAGGCAGCGATGTTGGCGAGGTAAGCGCAGAGGAAGCAGAATATGCGGCTGCCAAAATCAAAAAGCGTGTTGAAAAAAGTGCTCGTAACGCGCGTAAAGTTCTCGCGGAAAAAACTGTAAATTCTTCTAATTCTAATTCACAAGGCATGAGTTATCACTCAAAAATAATGAATCAATCATCGCACATAACGGATGATAATTTCCCAATTTATCCAACGCGATCTGCTTATAATGCCCTAAATGCAACGACACAACCTGTTCGCACTACTGCTGTAGTGGTAAAGCATAAATCAACAAAACAGTATGATCCCGATGCTGTAGCACGCTTGAAAGAGAAATTAGGGTTGTCCAGAAATTCTGAAGAGAAAAAAGAAGCTATTGAAGAATAAGTTATCTCTATCAGGTAATCTTCGTCAATTGGGATTTTGTCTCCTTCCGCTTTCACCAAGGGTGGGTCTTTTCCGAACATTAGAATTTTGCAATTGATGCCTCACTCATTAAGTGAGGCTATTACCCTGAACAAATGTTCGAGTTATGGAGTATAACTAAAGGTTTTTCCTGTGCCTTCGTTTATTTTAGGTGCCAGTTTGAAAAAACGACAAGAGCTAGGTGACTGTTGGGGCTTCTCTGCTGAATCACTCTCTATATCCTCTACAACGCCCAATGATATAGACTCCTGCTTCGAAGGTTCTTTATCCTCTATTGCTACTGCAGAATGCTCATTGACACTGTGCATTTGCCATTGTTGTAGTACTTTATTCATACCCAACTGATTTATGAACTCCTGTTGTTGTTCTGTAAATGCAAGCTGTTTGGGATCTTTGACGTATTGCTGTAACAACTCGAAGCATTTATTAACGTAATCATTGTCCTGTGTACTAATAAACTCATCCAGCTCACTGTTCTCAATTTTAGCCAAGTGTGCCAAAGCGACAATAAGCATCATGAATTGAGTGGCAAGAGGTTGTGTCGCAAGTGAGTTGCTTGCATTGATCACCTGTCGGGTTAGTGGACAAATAACTTCTTCTTTAGTTAAATCTTCCCCATCATCATCACGTAATTTTTTTCGATGTGATTCCAATTCTACGGCTTGTTGCGTAATTAATTCTTCCAGATATTGGGGGAGCAATTTAAATCCAGATGTCTTATCAGACGATTGCAAAATTTTCCAGTACCCATCAACTACATTTTTGTTACCAATTTGTTTAATATTGTTGATGATAGCCGTGGCTGCTTCTTCATTTTGTTTGGCCACCATATGTGCCATTATTAAGCCACCATTGATGGCACTGCAAGTCATGCGAATTTGGGCTCTGTCGTTACCTTCTGCTACAAGAACTTGTAAAATCTTCTTTAGTTCTGCTTCATAAGGCTTATCTATAGTGTTGTTTTGAACAACCAGAGAAATCTCACTCTTATCTTGTGGTGCTGTGGCGATAAATTGACGACTTTCTTCCATTTGTTTCAGCATTTCCTGCAAGCTATTGGCTGACATCAATCTTAATTGCTCAAATTGTCGATAAGAAACAAAAACAGGATCATCAGGAATCATAAGAGAGGCCGGATCAACAAGATGATTCACAAAATCCTCAATTTGAGCACTAACACTCGACAAATCGATATTTTCCAGCCATTTATACATATTCACCTCCAATCATTAAACTTCAAACATTTTTTTAAAACCAGATTCCTATATCTGTTATAAGCCTGGTTGGTTTGCCCGTTTCGTTCCATCGAAAATAGTCCTAGGAATATTTATTCCTTTGCTATAAACCTTTAATCGGTTGGCGATTTGATACATTGAGGTCTGTGTGAGTCTCAGTGTTATCCTTGTTATTAAAAAAGCCAAGTTTAAGTCGAACCGTTACCAGAGGATCGAATTTATTATTCTTAGTGCCTAAGCTAAAATCATTAGTAATTTCTTCGACTAATGTTTTTAAATAGGGGTTATTAGGAATTGCCTGGTTATACTGCTCCATGCGTGATTTAAAATAAGATTGTAAGTCTTCTTTGTAAAGGCCAAATTGCATCGGAAGTATATTCATTTTTAACAGCTTAAGCATGGTTTCAATTTCAAATACATAAGCATTCGCTTCATTATTTTTTAGCTTGCCATAAACGTTAAATGCATGACCTGCTTCATGAACGAGCATCCCGATAATATCAATAGCGCTTCTTTTCGGCTCAATCAAATAGGCATGACTAACAGCGATCGTTATATTAGGAACCCAATCTTCATGAAATTGTTTTAATTTTTTATAAGTAACTTCAGTTACAAAGATTGCTGGGTTACCTTTTACACCTATAAATGAATTTGGCTTAGGAAAGTTAATTTCGAGTGGTGGAATAATGGCGTAAGTACCATTTTTTAAGCCTTCAAATCCAAGTATTTGACAATACAGTAGTATCCTTTTCATTTCTTCATCACTCATACTCCCCCCTCAATTTATTTATAAGATCACCATCAAAAAATCAATTTATCCATTTTAAAATCATACTAATCACGAAAATAACTTGAAGTTTATTTCTATGTCAATACATATTGATCATAATTTACTCTCACTAGAGAAAATAAATTGCAGATGACGTTAAATTGGCTTTTTTGTGTTGCTGATGATGTGAGAGAAAGATTCATGACAATGCCATGATGAAGTAATTTTAGTATCACTATTGTAAAAAAAGCATTTTCTGTGGTAGTTTAAAATGCAAAGAGTACATAGATGAATAAGGTTATTATATTAATACAGTCAAGTGCATCATGGTGTGTTGGAAAATATAGGAACGATGGTTAATGACAGCTATTTAATAACATGATTTCATGTTCGCAAAGCTATGAGTATTCTTTTGATGTTTTCTCAGCATCTTACGCGGAATCCAGAATTTAACTGCGTCCCTGGATCCCACTGATAACCGCGAGACTTATTTAGAGGAGCCTTCGCCAATTATATTAACAGTCCCAAAAGTTCCGCCTGATAATGCTTCAATTTTTACAGTCTTTTGCTTGTTAAGACCAAAGCTATTCACCGTAGATAATGCAAAGCTTGCTTGTTGATCTGGCAACCCACCTTGATGACGAGTGCAGTTAACAACTAATATGCTAGGAATGGGGGCTCCAGTATCGTTATAGGTACAGGCATAAGTAGCTTCACCCGTAGATAATGTAGTAGATAGATCAGCAGTAACAATATTTGCCAGGCCATTTGCTGTTATATGGCCATTTCCATCAGCATAAAATACACCAACTTCTGTTAACCTACCTGCCCCAAATGAAGTGCTATTAAATTCACCAGACATTTGATAAGCAAAATTGCCTTTAAATACACCTAACAGGCTAGCTTCTTCTGCCGCAAAAGAGGGTAATGATATTATAGGTAAAGAGGTTAACAAAAGTCCGGTTAATAATTTTTTCATTAATTTCTCCATAAATTATTCTAGAATTATCGAGCTTTATGTAATACATAAAAATCCATAGCTCGTTTTTAGTGTAACATAAGAAAGTATCTTTACAATCGTGACATTCGATCTTGAAAAAAGAAGTTCTAAGTATATGTATGAATTGACAAAAAACTTTTTTGAAGTTACAGAAGCTGTTTGTTCAAGCAATTACAGATGCAAATAAAAGATTGAGCGGGTGATGGGAATCGAACCCACGCTATCAGCTTGGGAAGCTGAAGTTCTACCATTGAACTACACCCGCAAAATAAATGATAACCCCAAATAGAGAAGTGATTACATTTGTAAGCCTATTATAAACTATAGTTCGATAATCTCCATACTGTTTGTTCCTCCAGCCGTACCGATTATTCGGCCTCGTGTTAACAGAATAAATCCTTTTTTCTCAAGATGCCCTAGCTTAATTAACTCATTAATTACTTGTTGATTTAAAGTTTCGGATGAGAACAGATGATAATTCATGAACACAGGAAAAACATTATGTGCAAGACACAAGCGGCCTATTGTTCGTTTATTAGCAGAGACAGCAATAATAGGAACGGTACTTTGTTGTCTTGATATCCATAATGCGGTATCACCTGATTCAGTTAAGGTAATGATGGCCTGGATCGGAAAGTGATTTGCGGCATGCATTGTAGCCATGGCAATCGCTTGATCCGCTCGTTTGTAGTGGCAAGATTCTTCGTTATTATGGTAATAAAAACTGGCATGCTTTTCGGCACTTAAACAGATTTTATTGACCATGGATATCACTTTGATTGGAAATTGGCCACTAGCTGTTTCTGCAGATAACATGACCGCATCAGTTCCATCCAGTATGGCATTGGCAACATCTGAGACTTCTGCGCGAGTAGGTTGAGGATTGTTAATCATTGACTCCATCATTTGAGTTGCCGTAATAACAACTTTATCCAAACGACGTGCTTCTCCAATAATATGCTTTTGAATGGCCGGTACTTCAGCAGCACCTACTTCAACACCTAAATCGCCTCGTGCCACCATGATTGCATCCGCTTCTTGAATAATTTCTGTTAAATATTCCAGAGCCTCAGTACGTTCGATCTTTGCGATAATGGGTATTTTTTTTCCAAATTCATTTATAAGTGCGCGAGTATGCCTAATATCTTGTGCATCTTTTACAAAAGATAGACTAATATAATCTACCTCTGCTTCTATGGCCGTGTGTAAATCGCGTTTGTCTTTATCAGTCATTGTCCTTGCTGCTAATCCACCTCCTTTTCTGTTTAACCCTTTAAGATCACTTAATATTCCTCCCTCAATAACGATACAGTGAATTTTAGAATCAGTAGTTGCTGTTACTTCCAATTCAACCAATCCATCGTTAAGCAGTAAATGATCTCCGAGAGTTAACTCTCGAGATAGATTTGGATATGCGATAAAAACTTCATTGGTGTCACCTAATAGATCTGAAGTATTACAATCCAAAGTAAAACTTTGGCCTTCAACTAAAGTGATTGATTTATTCTTGAAACGTCCAATGCGAATTTTGGGCCCTTGTAAATCGGCCATTACTGCTAATGGGTGATTTAATTCTTCACTTATTTGTCGAACTAAGGCAATAAGTTGTAACGCAGATGCATCTGCATGAGAAAAATTAATTCGGACTACATCAACACCAGCAGTTAACATGGCACGAAGTTTCGTTGGGTCACTACTGGATGGTCCTAGAGTAGCTACAATTTTAGTTTGGCGTAACATCTTTAGCGCGCTCCTGCAAAATGGCAACAGCAGGTAAGGTTTTTCCTTCTAAACACTCCAGAAATGCCCCACCTCCGGTGGAAATATATGAAATCTGTTGATTGAGATCATAGAGATCAATTGCCGCCAATGTATCACCGCCACCAGCAATGGAAAAGGCATTGCTTTCCGCAATAGCAATTGCTAAAGCTCGAGTACCATAGGCAAATTGAGCAAACTCGAACACGCCTACAGGCCCATTCCAAATAATGGTTTTGGCTTCATTGATGATATCAACGTATTCACTCACAGTCATAGGCCCGATATCGAGAATCATGTCATCAGATGCGACATTTTGCAGTGATTTGTTATAGGCAGGGCAAAATTCACTAAACGATTTGCCTACTACCACATCAGTAGGTAAGGGTATATGACAACCTTTTGCTTTGGCTAATTGGAGAATTTCGCGTGCTTCATCCAGTAAATTCTCTTCATAAAGAGAAACACCTATTTCAAATCCTTGTGCTTTGAGAAATGTATTTGCTATCCCTCCACCAGGAATTAAATAATCCACGAGGCTTACTAATTGTCGTAACAAACTGAGTTTGGAGGAAACTTTAGCTCCACCTACAATGGCAACAATAGGCTTTTGTGGTGCTTCAAGTGCCTTATCTATGGCGTGAAGTTCTCTTACTAATAATGGGCCCGCAACCGCAATCGGTGCATACTGGGCTACTCCATATGTGGAGGCTTGAGCACGATGCGCAGTTCCAAAAGCATCCATCACAAAGATGTCACAAAGATGAGCAAGTTTTTTAGCAAGTTGCTCATCATTACTTTTTTCGCCAACATTAAAGCGTACGTTTTCGCAGACAACCAACTCACCTGGTTTTACATCAATACCATTTAGGTAATGACTTTCGAAACGAACAGGATAATTTAAATGTTCACTTAAGTATTCCGCTATGGGCTGCATGGAAAAACGTTTCTCAAATTTTCCTTCCTCAGGACGACCTAAGTGAGATAAAACCATGACTGCAGCACCGGCAGCTAAAGCAGTTTCCAAAGTCGGTAGAGCGGCCTGTAATCGCTGGTCACTGGTAATAATCCCTTCTTTAATGGGGACATTTAGATCCTCACGAATTAGCACCCGTTTTCCTGACAGGTCTATATCGCTCATTTGTATCAGGTTCATCAGTTATCTCCAAATCGGGGTTAGCAACTCATCATTTGCTGTGCTGTATCAAGCATACGATTGGAAAAACCCCACTCGTTATCATACCAAGCTACTATTTTCACTAGGTTGCCGAATACTTTAGTTTGGGTCGTATCAAAAATAGCAGATGCTGGATTATGGTTAAAATCGCATGATACTAAAGGGTCATCATTGATTTGCAAAATACGGCTTTTTGCTTGGCGAACAATATCATTTACTTCTGTTGCCGTTGTTTCGCGCTTTGCAGTAAAGGTTAAATCAATTACTGAAACATTAAGCACTGGAACACGCATTGCAAAACCATCAAGTTTACCAGCGAGTTCAGGTAATACTAATCCTACTGCAGCAGCAGCACCTGTTTTTGTCGGAATAATTGAGTGGGCTGCGGCACGTGCACGGCGCAGGTCTTCATGACTTCCGTCTAAAAGCATTTGATCGTTAGTATAGGCATGGACTGTATTTAATAAGCCGTACTCAATTCCTAAAGCATCGTTTAAAGGTTTTACCACTGGAGCCAAACAATTGGTAGTGCAAGAAGCATTGGAAACAATGAGATCAGATGATTTAAGTGTGTGGTGATTTACTCCATACACTATAGTTGCATCGACATTTTTTCCGGGAGCAGAAATTAATACTTTTTTTGCACCAGCAGCAATATGTTGCATCGCCTTTTCGCGTTCTGTAAAGAAACCAGTACACTCCAAGACTAAATCAATATTGAGTTCCTTCCAAGGAAGATTCGCAGGATTGCGTTCGGCGATAATTTTAATCGCATGCCCATCGATAATTAACATGTCTCCTTCAATGCTTACATCTGCAGCAAGGCGTCCATGGGTGGTGTCATAGCGTGTTAGATGTGCTGTAACATCAATCGCTGATAAATCATTGATGGCTACGATTTCAAATTCATTTTGTTTTTTAGATTCAAAAATTGCTCTTAAAACACAACGACCAATGCGGCCATAGCCATTAATCGCAACACGTATTGTCATATTACTTCTCCAATATTTTAGTAATAACTAGTTACTTTTATTCCAAGAGGTTTATTGTCGCTGGAGTATGTGCAGCCTTAGCTCGAAGTTAGAGAACAACACATCTAAGTTAAGGCTTTATTTTTTACTCTGGCTGCAATAATGTATTTAAAGTTTTAACTATTCGCTCAACAGTAATCTCTAAGAATTGGTATGCTTGGGCTGCTGGAGCAGATACACCAAAACGATCCAAGCCTATTACCGCACCTTTTAGACCAACAAATTGATACCAATAAGCAGAACTGGCTGCTTCAATTGCTATGCGTGTGTGAATATTTGGAGGCAATACCTGATCTTTATAATTTTGGTCTTGCTCCAGGAATCGTTCTGCACAAGGCATAGAAACTACGCGCACTTTCAATCCTTGTGTTTGCACTTGTTCAGCAGCAGCAATCGCTAATTGAACTTCTGATCCTGTTGCGATCAGCAGTGCGTCAGGAATACCATCGCAATCTTTGATGATATAACCACCTTTTTTAATCAATTCAGCTGCTACTTCACCATGTGGCAACGCAGGTAAGTTTTGTCTTGAAAGCAGTAAAGACGTTGGTCCATTATGATGCTCCAAAGCAAATTGCCATGCAACAGCAGTTTCCATTAAATCAGCAGGTCGCCATACACTCATTCCAGGAGTCATTCGTAGCATGGAAGCATGTTCTACCGGTTGATGAGTAGGGCCATCTTCACCTAGACCAATAGAGTCATGGGTAAAGACATAAATGACGCGCTGTTTCATCAACGCACTTAAACGTACAGCATTTCGTGCATAATCTGCAAAAACTAAGAATGTTCCACCATAAGGAATAAATCCTCCATGCACTGCTATACCATTCATAATCGCTGCCATAGCGAATTCGCGAACTCCATAATAGAGATAATTCCCGGTGTAATCATGACCAAGAATTGCTTTACTGCCTGACCAGTCTGTATTGTTCGATCCTGTTAAATCTGCTGAGCCCCCGAGCATTTCGGGTAATAAATGCGCAAAATATTCAATGCATTGTTGCGACGCTTTACGTGTTGCAACGGCTTTCTCATTAGTGCGGCATCGTTCAAAAAATTCATGGCTCTGGTTTTGCCAATCATCTGGAAGATCTCCATTGATGCGGCGTAAAAACTCATTATGTTCTTGAGGATAATGTTTCTGGTGTTGCTTCAAAAGCATTAGCCATTGCTGTTCGTCTTTTTGTCCTTGTTCTACATGGTTCCATTGTTGATAAATAGAATCAGGGATAACAAAAGGATCATGTTTCCAGTTAAAAAATTCACGGACATTGGCAACATCTTTTGCACCTAATGCTGAACCATGAGCTTTTTCACTCCCTGCAACGGAAGAGCCTAACCCAATTACTGTATTGCAGATAATTAACGTAGGCTGTGTTGTATTTGCTTGAGCTTTAAGAATTGCTTGTTCAATCTCATTCATATCATGGCCATTTACTGCTTCAATGACTTGCCAATGATAAGCCTTAAAACGTGTTGCTGTATCGTCAGTAAACCAAGAGTCGATTTTACCATCAATAGAAATACCATTGTTATCGTAAAAAACGATCAGTTTTCCTAAGCCTAAAGTACCTGCTAACGAACATGCTTCATGTGAAATACCTTCCATCAAGCAACCATCGCCCACAAATGTATAGGTATAGTGATCAACAAGATTAAAATTATCCTGATTGAAATGAGTTGCTAAAACACGTTCAGCTAAAGCCATCCCCACTGCATTTGCCAGTCCCTGCCCCAAAGGGCCTGTAGTCGTTTCTACTCCTGGCGTATGGCCATACTCTGGGTGTCCTGGTGTTTTTGAGTTTAATTGACGAAAATGCTTCAGATCGTCCAGAGACAGATTGTAACCCGTGAGATGAAGTAATGAATAAAGGATCATAGAGCCATGTCCATTGGATAATACAAAACGATCACGATTAAACCAATGGGGATTTTGTGGATTGTGCTTTAAAAACTTATTCCATAGAACGGTAGCTATATCAGCCATACCTAATGGCATTCCTGGATGTCCTGACTGAGCTTGTTCTACTGCGTCCACACTTAAAATGCGAATGGCGTTAGCTAATTCTTTGCAAAGATTCATGGGGTCTCTTGTATGTAACTTGGGAGCATTATTGTCGCTCAGAAGACATAAATCAGCAAGAATACAAGTTATTTTTTAACTATTATTTTGCAAAAAGGCTCTATTTTGAGCGATTATCATTTTTAATGAGCATATTTATTTGGGGGCATAAGCGAAACAGCGAAATTTTTTGCCCGATATAATAAATTAATGATCACTATTCATGTCATTATAAATAGAGAAGATGTAGTTCATATTATTATCTCTTCATACTTATTTATGTAAATTTAGGTTTATTTTTTTACTTTTAAATTTATTTATAGACAAAAAAATAATGATCACGATAGAATGCTTGTTTTGTCTTCAAAGTACATTTTAGGGTATCATGAACCCAATCACTCGACGCTTACAAGATATTTTATCTGAGTTGCCTTTTTCTCAGATAGAGAAAAATCCATTAAATTGGACTTTTACCGAAAGTATTAAAAAATTAGGCCCTGATTTTTATCGTAAAGTAGTTCCAATTCATTTGGTGCTTAGCCTAGAGTACAGCTTGTTGGGTCAACAACTAAGAGCAAAATTTTTATCCAAGCAACTGATTAATCAAAAGGAAATAGAAGAGCAGTTAATTACCGCTTTAATGATGGCTGAACTCTTGGAGCATATATATCAGTACTATCTTAATGTCCCAAGAGAAGTAGTGCGTTTACGCCAGCACCAAAAGTTATATCGTGAACTATTGGCAGAAATCATTAACCCTTTGCCTAATAAACTTAAAGAACTGAAAACTAATCCCTCTTTTTCGCAAGATGTTCGTAACACAACCGTTTTTCTGAATTTGTATCGGTTATTATTTATTCGTTCTAAACGTGCTTTTGATGTTATTGCTACGCTGGGTACAGTTTCTGAATCCTATCGTAATTTTGTCAAAATTCTGGATAAATATACCGATCCCATTTTAGCAGATTTGGCATGGCTTTTTTTCATCCCCCGGCTATCAGTCAATCTCTTTCTATTAGTGAAGCATACTTTGCCTGGTCCTTGGATGAGCAAGGAAGAAAAATCTTTAGGTTTAAGCGTGCGTTTTAATGCGCAAATGCAGCGTAGATGGTTTGAATTAGGTAATGATAGTGTTTGGATGACAGCAGGTCTTATTAATCGATTTGTCTTAACAGGTGCATTAGCGCCATTTGCTATATATGTTTCTGTTGCCTGTTTTGCTATTGATATTATTCTTTCTGTGACACGGGCCTACATTGAATTAAGTCGTTTGTATGAATTGCGAAAACAATATAAAGCCATGCTAGAGCAAACAAGTAACGTGTCAGAAATAAAGAAAATTGAAGAACATCTTGAGGCAATAAATAATCAACTCGATTTTGAATGGTTGCGACTTGGCTCACATATGATGACTACCACAGCTATCTTTTTATCAATGGCCGTAGCTTTACCAATATTGGCGTTTAATCCGTTTGTTATTGCGATTGGTGCAGTTTGTTTGGTAGCAGTTTGTTTTATAAATTTTGCATTATTCCAGATTATCGATGAATGTCGGCCGAAAGATGCTCTAGCAATTCCACAAGGTGGACTACCCAAATTAGGTTTTTTTGCGAAGAAGGCACAGAAAGAATCAGTTTTTCTGCCTGAAAATGAGCATGATTTGGAATTAGAAAAGTTATCAAGTTGTTCCATCTAATTAGTGCAAATTATTAGGATATATTGCGATCAAGAGACAATCTTTCTCATAGGTATAGAGGCATAATTAATTGAATGTTATGCTTAATGCTTTATATCTATTTTCGAAGGTCAAGCATGTCAGCACCAGTTGGATTACCACAGTTTAGCCATATTGATGTAACTCATTTTCAGTCTCATCTTGATGCGATGCTAAAAAAGCATTTGCAACAAGTAGAGCACTTACTGAAAGAAAATCCTCATTATACTTGGGATAATTTAATGTATCCTTTAGATGATATGGATGATGAGCTAGCGCGCTTTTGGTCACCATTGTCTCATTTGCATGGAGTAATGGATTCCCCTGAGTTGCGTAAATGTTATGATGCTTGTTTGCCGCTGCTCTCTGCTTACGCAACAGCAATGGGACATAATCATGAATTATATGAGGCCATTAAATCAATCGATAAACATGCACTTAATCCCATTCAGCAAAAACTGATTGCGGACAATCTGCGTAATTTTGAATTATCTGGGGTTGCTCTTGATAAAGAGCGTAAAAAGCGTTTTGAGGTGATTCAAACACGTTTGGATGAAATAACCAATCAATTTGAGCATAATATCTTAGATGCAACTCAAGCATTTACTTTGCATCTTAACGATTCTACACGTTTAGTAGGTTTACCAGAACACGCATTGAATACAGCCAAAGAATTGGCTGTTGAGAAGGGCCTTGAAGGGTATGTGCTTACCTTAGAGTATCCTTGCTATTATGCAGTAATGACTCATGCTGAAGATCGTAGTTTACGAGAAGAAATGTACCATGCTTATATCACTAGAGCTTCAGATCAGGGCCCCAATGGTGGAACCTATGATAATACACCGTTGATTCAAGAAATTTTAGCATTACGTCATGAAGAAGCACAGCTTTTAGGCTTTAACAATTATGCCGAATTGTCTTTAGCTACAAAAATGGCAGAATCAACCAACCAAGTTATGGATTTTATGCAGGATTTAGTCACACGAGCCCATAAGCAAGGTGAAAATGAGTTTAAACAATTAGAGCAATTTGCTGCGGAGCAATTTAAGTTAAATCTTGTAAAACCTTGGGACGTAGGTTATTTGACTGAAAAAAGAAGACAAGTGTTATTTACATTGTCACAAGAAGATTTACGACCTTATTTTCCACAGTTAATAGTGATGCGTGGTTTGTTTGAACTTGTCAAAAAACTTTATGGGATGTCCATTGAGGAAATCAAGGGCGCGGATGTGTGGCATAAGGACGTACAATGTTATTGTATTGTTGATGAGCATAATAATGTACGCGGCTATATTTATACGGATTTGTTTTCCAGACCTAATAAGCGCAGTGGTGCATGGATGGATTCTTTACAAAGTCGCCGAAGATTGGAGGATGGTACTGTACAACTACCTATCGCCACTTTGACGTGTAACTTTGCAAAGGCGACAGCAAATAAGCCAGCAATGCTTTCTCATGAAGAAGTAATTACTTTGTTCCATGAGTTTGGCCATTGCCTTCATCACATTTTAACTCAAGTCGATTATTTAGGTGCTTCAGGGATTAATGGCGTAGAGTGGGATGCGGTCGAGTTACCCAGTCAATTTTTTGAAAACTGGTGTTGGGAGAAAAGTGGTTTAGCCGTTTTAACTGCTCATGTAGATACTGGCGAGTCTCTTCCTGACTCTCTTTTCGAACGTTTAATTGCGGCAAAGAATTTTCAATCAGCGATGGCTATGTTAAGACAAATGGAGTTTTCTCTTTTTGATTTTCGCATTCATAAAGAATATGTTCCGAATCAGGCGTCACTTGTTAATGATATTTTAGCAGACGTACGTTCTAAAGCTTGTGTCGTTCCTTTGGTTCCTTATAATCGTTTTCCACAAAGCTTCAGCCATATTTTTGCCGGTGGATATGCTGCAGGTTATTACAGTTATAGTTGGGCAGAGGTTTTATCCAGCGATGCTTTTTCTCGCTTTGAAGAAGAGGGTGTTTTAAATCCACAAACAGGACATGATTTTTTACATCATATTTTAGAAGTAGGAAGCTCCAAAAAAGCTGCAGAAGCTTATAAAGAGTTTAGGGGGCGTCCTGCGACCATTGATGCCTTATTACGTCATAATGGCATTCAAGGATAAATGCAATTCCGGGTTAAGAAAGAATAACCCGGAAAGCACTTTTGAAAGCGACGAAATTTGAAAGAAGAAGGCTTATTTTTTAACATTTTATGGTATACTTAAATGTAGGGGGGCGACCTGGCTTCGACGTGGGTTGCAAAACCAGAGGTGCATGCCGAGAATGAGGACTCTCGTAAATCAGACTCAACTAAATATAAATGCAAACGATGAAAACTTTGCTGGTGGGGAAGCTATTGCTGCCTAATAAGCGCTTTAGTTGAACCATCACTGTGTACTGGCCAATAAATCCAGTATCCCGTTCGACCGAGCCCGCTTATCGGTATCGAATCAACGGTCATAAGAGATAAGCTAGTGTCCTAATCTATCCCGGGTTAAGATGTGAAATTTTAGGGAGTCGCTGTGTATTATCCTGCCCGTCGGAGAATCCACAGTTAAATTCAAAAGACAAGGCTACGCATGTAGAGCTGAAGGCAGAGGATTTGCGGACGCGGGTTCGATTCCCGCCGCCTCCACCATAACTTAATCTTAGATGTTCCTGAAAAGTCCTTTTAACCCTTGTAAACACTAGGTTTTACGAGGTTAGGCTTCCTAGCTATTCCCAATAATTCCCTTGATGTCCTGCGCTATGTGTTGGTACTATCGTTGGTATTTTCGATACCAACACGATGTGATACCAACAAAATGAAATTATCTGTTGCAGATGTTAAGAAAAAGCGAGAGTTGGATAAACCGTTAAAGCTTTCTGATGGCCAAGGATTATTTTTACTGATTCAACCTAACGGGAAAAAATATTGGCGCTACTCCTACCGCTTTGATGGAAAACAGAAAACGCTCGCATTGGGGGTTTTTCCAGAGGTAAGTTTAGCGGAAGCACGAGAGCTGCGGGAAGATGCCCGTGCCTTGTTAAAAAAGACGAAAGTCGATCCCAGCGAGCATCGTAAGGCCTTAAAACAATCACAGACCAGTCAGGATGTGGATAGCTTTGAAGTTGTGGCTCGCGAATGGTTTGCCAATCAATCCCCTATTTGGGTTCCTACCCATGCAGATAAAATCATTCGCCGTCTTGAGCGAGATATTTTTCCTTGGCTTGGAGGTAGTCCTATTGCATCGATTACCGCGCAGCAATTATTAATTGCTGCACGACGTA
>NZ_LNYU01000035.1:23462-38281 GCF_001468135.1 Legionella santicrucis
GAAGAACGCGGGGTTAAGGAAACAGCTCGCCGAGCACTGTTAAATTGCAGCCAAGTATTTCGATATGCCATAGCAACTGGTCGAGCCGAGCGTGATCCCGTGCCTGATTTAAAGGGTGCACTTCAACCTGCAAAAACAACACATTTCGCAACAATGACAGATCCTAAAGCGATTGGTGAGCTTTTACGGGCAATAGATGAGTATCACGGTAGTTTTGTGACGAAGTGCGCCTTACAGCTTGCTCCTTTGGTATTTGTCCGGCCTGGAGAGTTAAGAGCTGCTGAATGGGCAGAAATTGATCTGGATGCGGCTGAATGGAATATCAAAGCAGAGCGGATGAAAATGCGTGTTGCCCATTTAGTTCCTTTATCGAAGCAGGCAGTGGCTATTTTGCGAGAAATTCATCCTCTCACTAGTCGTGGCAAGTATGTGTTTTCGAGCGAACAGACCAGTACTCGCCCTATGAGCGAAAACACACTTAATTTTGCTTTGCGGCGTATGGGATTTGCCAAAAATGAAATGAGCGTTCATGGTTTTCGTGCAATGGCGAGAACAGTGCTTGATGAGATTTTACATATCAGACCAGATTATATTGAACATCAATTGGCTCATGCGGTACGTGATCCAAATGGTCGAGCTTACAACAGGACATCGCATTTGCCTGAGCGGCGAGAGATGATGCAGAAATGGGCAGATTATCTGGATAAATTAAAACAAGCTTCTGCAAACAGTGTAATGAGAGAGACATAATGAGTACCTTTTCTGATGAAATGGAATATTACGAAAAATATCAAGCAGATAAAATTAAACTACATAAAGAATCCTTGCTCTCATCAAATATTCCATATAACAATTTGCTAAATTATGCCGCAGAAGCAGTGGCTGCCGCGGAGATATTAAATGAAACAGTCCAATATTTGGAAGCTGAAAATGCGAATTTAAAAACGGCACTTGCCTCGAATCAGTTTCCACAATATCAAGAGGTTATTACCAAAAATACAGTTGCTGCATTTCAATTGAATGCAACTGAGGTAGCCACTGAGCTCAATGCCCATCAAAAAAATAAAAGCACTCAAAATGGGAAAAAAGGTGGTGAAACAAAACGCCAAAATGATTCTGAAAAAAAACAAGCAGCCAAAATATTAGTAAAAGAATATTGGGATAAATGGCAAGCAAAAAAAGAGCTATATAAGACTCAAATAGAGTTTGCATTGGATATGCTAGAAAAGCATCCTGTACTGACTAACCCTGATACCATACAAAATTGGTGTAGAGAATGGAAAAAAAATCAAAATACTTGAACCATGTTTTACATAGAACATGATCCTGCTTACCACGATCCTTATCCTACCTAGTACATTGGTGTTTTTTAGCTAAAAAGGGTTATTAAATACGTATTCCCTAAAATACTTAAGGAATACCAATGCCACATCCTGATGCACCCAAAATCCTGATTCGTCGGAAAGAAGTTGAGCGGCAAACATCGTTGTCTCGCTCAAGAATTTATGCATTGATGCAAGAAGGTCTTTTTCCTGATTGCATACATCTTGGCCCAATGTCAGTAGCTTGGGTTGAGTCAGAGGTGCAAGAATGGGTTGCCACTCGTATTGCTGAATTTCGCAAATCAAGTGAGGCTTAAAAATGAAAAAGCCCATTCCATCTATTGATAAAACAGGCTGTACAATACAAAGTCATTATATCCTACATCAGCTAAACTCACAAAAAACAAAAAAAGTTAATCATGGGGGTGAATTATGAAATTGCCTCTTTATATGATTAATAGAGATTGTCGACGTTGGTTATTATGGAAATCAAAGGCTCGAGGCAATTCTAAATCGGGAAAAGTGCCTTATTATGCGAATGGTAAACCACGCAATGGTAAACTTGATAGCCCAGAAGATATAGCGCAATTAGTATCTTTTGAGGAGGCTCAAGCAGTATTGTCGCAAGGTAAATATACTGGTTTAGGATTTGCTCTTGGTTTAGATGAAAAAGGGGGTTATTGGCAAGGTATAGATTTTGATGACATTCACGACAAGCCAGAATTACAATCACTTATAACATCGTTGTCAGGGTATGTGGAAACTAGCCCTAGCAAAAATGGAGTACATGCTATTGGTTATGGACGGCGTTTTAATCCACTGGGAAGTAACAAAAGCGGTATTGAGGCGTATTGCTCAGGCCGATTTTTTACAGTAACTGGTAATAATGGTCTATATCCTGTAACAGATAAGGTTCACGATCTTGCAGATTTTGCTGAGCAAACTTTAAATCCATTACATAAAAAGGCAATTGGTAATAAGTCAGATGTTCTAGAATCAAACAAAACAGATATAGATTCAAAGTTAATTGAAGACTTAAGAACAGCTTTAAATCATATTTTAGCTGATGATTATGATACATGGATTTCTGTAGGACACGGACTTAAGCCTTTTGAGAGTAAAGGGTTTAAACTTTGGAGTGAGTGGAGCGCAACGAGCTCCAAATTCAAAGGTGAGGAAGATCTGGCACGTTGGGAGACATTTAGAGGTGAACGAACGAGTTATAAGGCCATCTTTGCAAGGGCTCATCAAAATGGGTGGAAAAATCCTGCAAAACAACTAGAACATGTTGCGCTTGAGCCACTTACCCCCTTGAAAAATGGCATAAAAACAAACTGCTCTGATAAATTTCCCGTTATCCCAGTATCAGAATATGCAGGGTTAAATCATTCTCCATGGCTTATAAAGGGCATTATTCCCAAAGCAGAATTAGTTATGATTTACGGCCCATCAGGCTCTGGTAAATCATTTTTTGTCCTAGATATGGCGTTTGCAATTGCAAGAGGAATCGAATGGCAAAATGTTAAAGTATCCCAAGGTCGAGTTGTGTATATTGCTGCAGAGGCCGGAGCTGGTGTTCGTAAACGATTATTAGCTTACGCTGTTCACCACGATATTGATCTGGATCCAATTCCTCTGGGTATTATTCCTGTAGCACCTAATTTCCTAAATGACGAGGACGTTCTTGAGATAAGTGATGTGGTTGGTGAGGCTAATTTGATCATTATAGATACATTGGCTTGCGTAGCCCCAGGGGCAGATGAAAATTCAAGTACTGATATGGGGAAAGTTATTGGTAACTATAAATTGTTACATCAATTAACAGGGGCAGTAATTATGTTTGTTCATCATATGGGAAAGAATGAGAGAAAAGGTGCACGTGGATGGTCTGGTATTCGAGCTGCTGTTGATGCTGAAATAGAGCTTAAGTCTGCGGATCATGGGTTTAAGATGAACATTACTAAACTTAAAGATGGAGAGACAAACGGTTCTCTTGATTTTAACATATTACAAATTAAGCTTGGAGAGGATGATGACGGGGATCCAATAACTAGTTGTGTAATTATCCCTAATAGTTCAATTAATCAAGGGGGAGTGGTACTAAAAGGAAAGTGGCAAACACTGATTATTGATATAATTCAAAAACATTCTCAGAATCAAAGTAGTATTCTCAGAAGCGAATTGATTGAATTAGTTCTTAACCATGATGGCCAATATTTGGGCGAAGATGGCCGTGATCAAAGAAAAACCTGTATTTCGACATCGTTAGATCGATTAATTAATAGAGGATATTGCAAAGAAGTTGGCAAATATATTTCTTGTGAATTACAAGAATTGTCACTTGAGCCGTATTAACTACATTTTCTATATTTCGCTACAAATAGCATTTGTAACACGCCAGTATTGCTACCTACGTTACATCACTCTATAAGATGTAACGTAGGTAGCATGGCAATAATTACTTCATATCCTTAATGCACGCGCGCATCATGGGGTATGGGTTATAATAATAAAAAAGTTCGCTTGTGAGGATACCATAATGCCATTTTTAGCTGGTTATGCTTGGGGCAGGACAGTTTTACTTGCTGAGACTCCAAAAGAAACAAGGAAAAATCGTGGGATCTGCGGTGCTAAAACCAGGCAAGGCACACCATGCAAAGCTCCTCCGGTATGGGATATAGCAGTTGATAAGGCTATTAATGGACGATGTAAATTGCATGGTGGCCTGTCAACAGGACCTCTTACAGAAGAGGGTCGTGAAGCTATACGTGCCAGTAATAAAAGAAGAGTTAAAGAAAATTAATTTTGTAGTAACGAAGTTTTTGCATTTTTTATATTGACAGGCCTCTGCAACCACCCTACAATTAAAAAATACAGAAATGGCGTTACAGCATAAAAATGAAAACAAAATTAAAAAATCTTGCTTCTGTCCAAATGGGCTACTCTTTTCGTTCTCGGCTTGAACCAGAACAAACAGGTAATATAGCCGTTATTCAAATGAAAGATTTAACTGAAGACAATTTAGTAGACCGCCAAAGTTTGGTCCTAATCGAATTAAATGATTTTAAAGAACATCACAAAGTAGAACTAAACGATTTGGTATTTCGATCAAGAGGACAAACCAATACTGCCGCTTTAGTTGATGTAAGCATCGGCTCATCCGTTGTGGCCGCCCCCTTACTACGAATTCGCATAGAAAAAGACTCCATTCTTCCCGCTTATTTATGTTGGTTTATTAATCAACCATCTTCCCAAGCCTATATGCAAAGTAAAGCAACGGGTACAGCCATACGCATGATTGGTAAATCGGTTGTTGATGACTTAGAGGTTATAGTGCCTTCTATAGAGTTACAGCAGCATATCGTGAAGTTAGAAAAATTATCATCTCAAGAACAACATTTGATGAATAAATTGAGTATTAAAAAGCGTCTATTGATGAATAAAGTCTTAATAGACCTTGCAGCAACAATTCAATAATTAATGATATTAAGGATCAACACATGACAACACAAATTCATCAAAAGGACATCAATAATGCGGCTTGGGCTGCATGCGATACATTCCGTGGCGTAGTCGACCCAGCACAGTACAAAGACTATATCCTAGTGATGCTATTCGTAAAATATATTTCAGACGTTTGGAATGATCATTATGAAGAGTATCGCAAACAATATGGTGATGACGACACACGTATACGTCGCAAACTTGAGCGTGAACGGTTTGTATTACCCGAGGGAAGTAGCTTTTATGATCTCTATGACAAGCGGTCAGAGCCTAATATCGGAGAGTTAATCAATATTGCTTTGGATTCTATTGAAACGACTAATAAAACGAAATTAGAGGGGGTATTTCGAAACATTAATTTTAATAGTGAGTCTAGCCTCGGTAAAACAAAAGATAGAAATAGACGACTAAAAACACTGCTTGAAGATTTCAACAAGCCAGAACTTGATATGCGCCCTAGTCGTGTTTCAGAAGATGTGATTGGAAACACTTATATTTACTTAATTGAGCGCTTTGCTTCTGACGCAGGAAAAAAGGCAGGCGAGTTCTATACCCCATTCAAAGTATCAGAATTAGTTGCTCGTTTATGCGCTCCGAAATCTGGTGCACGTATTTGCGACCCAGCTTGCGGTTCAGCAGGTTTACTTATTGAAGCAGCAAAACAAGTCGGCGATCGCAATTTTTCCTTATACGGAATGGAAGTTAATGGCAGCACATGGGCTTTAGCGCGGATGAACATGTTTCTTCACGGGGCAGACTCTGCCCGCATTGAATGGTGTAATACCTTAACCTCGCCTGCATTGGTAGAGAATGACCGCTTAATGAAATTTGATAACGTTGTTGCTAACCCCCCTTTCTCTCTTGATAAGTGGGGTTCAGATGATGTTGAAAGCGATGTCTACAATCGTTTTTGGCGAGGTATGCCACCGAAATCAAAAGCTGATTTTGCCTTTATTAGTCATATGGTTGAAGCGGCTATTGAGAAAGAAGGACGTGTCGCAGTTGTTGTGCCTCATGGCGTTCTTTTTCGGGGAGCAGCAGAAGGCCGTATTCGCCAAAAACTAATTGAAGATAATTTGCTCGATGCTGTTATTGGATTACCTAACAATCTATTTCCAACCACTAGTATCCCCGTTGCAATCTTATTATTTGATCGATCGCGTGAAAAAGGTGGTGTGAATGAACATCGCAAGGATGTTTTATTTATAGATGCTAGCAATGACTATCAGGCAGGGAAAAATCAAAATACTTTGTTAAATGAGCACCTCGATAAAATTGTTAATGCTTATCAAAAACGCAAGGCAGTAGGAAAATATGCTCATCTAGCCAGTTTTGATGAAATTAAAGAAAACGATTTTAATCTTAATATCCCTCGTTATGTAGATACGTTTGAGGAAGAAGCTGAAATTGATATTCACGCGATACAACTGGAAATAGACACGCTTGAGAAAGAGCTAACAGAGGTACGTAGCCAAATGGCCACATTGTTGAAAGAGATTGTTTATGAATAAGCCTCCTTTCGTGAAATATTTTTCGGCATAATTTGTTAAAAAATGCACAAGTTCCATTTTGGAACATATGGGTGAAGATAAATACTAGAAGGAAGAAAGAGACAATGAGTCAGATAATTAACCAACATCATTCAATTTTTGAAAACATTAGACAAGAGCAAGATGGCCATGAATTTTGGTCTGCTCGAGACTTAGCAAAAGCTCTACAATATTCTGAGTACAGACATTTTTTGCCAGTTATTGAGCGTGCGAAAAATGCTTGTAAAAACAGCGGGAAAGATCCTGAGGACCATTTCGAGGATCTCCTCGAAATGGTTGAAATAGGCTCTGGTGCTAAACGAAGCACACAAAATTACTATCTTTCAAGGTATGCATGCTACTTAATTATTCAAAATGCTGATCCATCGAAAGAAATTGTTGCCAATGGTCAAACCTATTTTGCAATTCAAACACGTCGCCAGGAGCTGGCTGATAACGCAAGTTTTCAAGAACTGGATGAAGCAAAAAAACGAGTATTATTACGCCACGAGTTAAAAGAACATAATAAACAATTAGTTGCCGCTGCATCCGAGGCTGGTGTTGAAACCAGTATTGACTTTGCTATATTCCAAAACCATGGATATCAAGGACTATATGGTGGTCTTGATGCTAAAGGTATTCATCGTAAAAAAGGTTTGAAGAAAAGTCAGCAAATTTTGGACCACATGGGTAGTACTGAGCTTGCCGCAAACCTATTTCGTGCCACTCAAGCTGAAGAAAAACTACGCAGAGAAAATATACAGGGCAAACATCACGCAAATAATGCTCATTTTGTTGTTGGACAGAAAGTACGACAAACGATTGAAGAGCTAGGTGGAACTATGCCTGAAAATTTACCTAATCCAGAAAAAAGTGTTAGGGCACTAGAAAAAAAACTTGGAATTCCGGGTGTGAGAAAAGAAGAAGCGAATGATGAATAAAAATACAATAGAATTTAAAAAATTAAAAACCTTTCTTACCACCCCAATTAAAAATGGATATTCTCCTGTTTGCACTGACGTTGAAACCTCTAAAACCATTCTTAGTTTGGGTGCATTAACCGGGCAATCTATTGATTTATCAAAAATAAAATGGGTTCCTGAAACGAATAAAAAAACTGACAATTTTTTAATTAATCCAGGAGATTTTCTAGTCAGTAGATCAAATACTTTGGATAAGGTTGGACGAGCAGCGTTATATCGAGGTGGGCTTGATAATTGTGCTTATCCAGATCTTATAATGAAATTTAGAATAGATGAAGCTACTATCTTACCTGATTTTTTAGAAGTTCTTCTGCAAAGTAGTTTGGCTCGCAAGCATTTCATGCAGCGTGCGTCAGGAACAAGTAGCAGTATGGTAAAAATCACTAAGTCAGCAGTAGAATCTTTACCTATTCCGCTTCTACCATTACAAACCCAAAAGAAAATAGCTGAAATTGCTGCATCATGGAAAAAAACGATTAAAAAAACGGATGCCTTAATTGTAGCTAAAGAAAAGCAGTTTGAGTGGTTAATACATCAATTAATAAACCCAAGCAATAAACATTGGAACTTAAGAAGATTATCAAGTATTTCTAAAATTAAAAAAGGTCAACAATTAAATCGTATATTACTTACCAAAACCGATTTATTTCCAGCATGGAATGGAGGTATTACGCCATCAGGTCATACAGATACATGGAACACGCCAGCAGGTACTGTCACCATTAGTGAAGGAGGAAATTCATGTGGATTTGTGAATTACTGCAAGGAGAAGTTCTGGTGCGGGGGGCATTGTTATGCGCTTCTTGATATTAGTCATGAAATAGACCCTGCATTTCTCTTTTATTTTTTAAAAGCACATGAAAAACAAATTATGAGCTTACGTGTTGGATCAGGTCTGCCTAATATCCAGCGACGCGATATCGAAAAATTAGAAATTGCATACCCACAATTATCTGAACAAAGAAAAATTGTCCAAATTCTAAGCGAAGCACAAAAAGAAATTTCTATACTTAAGTTACTGACTGATAAATATATTCATCAAAAACGTGGTTTGATGCAAAAATTATTAACAGGTACATGGCAAATTCTGAAGCTACAAGAGG
The DNA here is from genome assembly GCF_001468135.1 of Legionella santicrucis. GTDB lineage: Bacteria > Pseudomonadota > Gammaproteobacteria > Legionellales > Legionellaceae > Legionella > Legionella santicrucis. Next base: position 31,904 of record NZ_LNYU01000035.1, read on the forward strand.
AGGTCGCTTAATTGAATAATTTAACTGTTCAGTTAGAAAAAGAAGCTTTGCGCATTGAAGAAGATAGCGAGCACAGCGCAAAAGGACATTATAACACTGCTGATCGTTGGAAGCGCTACCATCTAGCTATAGGACTCCCAGCAGCTATTTTAGCTGCTATCGCTAGTGGAACTGCATTTAATAACATGCCAGAAACTGCTGGTGTTTTAGCAATTTTGGCAACAGCATTAACCACTGTTCTGACCTTTCTTAAACCCTCAGAACATGCTGAAAACCATAAAGCGATTGCGGGCCAATATCTGGCATTAAGAAATCAAACTCGTCTCTTTCGAGAGATTGAATTAATCGAAGTTGGTTATAATGAGGAAACGAAAAATAGGCTTATAGAGTTGGCGAAACATCGTGATGATTTAAATCTATCCTCACCAAGTCCTAATCGAAAAGACTATGAGTTAGCAAGATCCGATATTGAGGCTGGTTTTAGTCAATATAAGGCTGATAAGGAGAGCACGTGACTATTAACAGCTACCTTACACAATTAGCTAATGAGGCAATACTTAAAGATTCGGAAAAACTGAGTATTGAACGGTCACTCATTGCCATACAGACTCGATTAAGTACCTATTTTTCAGGAGACATTAAAAAACAATTTGTTTTTGGGTCTTATAGTCGAGGGACTATATTGCCAAGAGCTATGGATCTCCTTTCTGATGTAGACTACATGATAGTTTTTTCAGACACACAATACCAACCGCAAACTTACCTGAACAAGCTTCGATCCTTTGCTGAATATCATTATAGTCGTTCGGAAATAACACAATCTAATCCAACTATGGTATTGACGATGAACCACATACGTTTTGAATTAGTCCCTGCTATTGAAAGTTATTTAGGAGGTCTTCAAATTCCAGGCAAAGCCAATAATTATCAAAATTGGATGCAAACTGACCCGACTGGATTTAATCAGGTACTTTACTCAACAAATCAGTCAAATCAAAGCCTAATAAAACCATTAATACGTTTAGTAAAGTATTGGAATGCCCGAAATAATTATCCTTTCGAGTCGTTCGATTTGGAGCAGCGCATAGTACAGCATAAATTTTCCTTAATAGGTTTGTTTGGTAATCCACAACTTAAAAATTATTTTTTTAGTTTTATGGAAGGCCTGGAGGTTGGTTATTTAGCATCCCAGTGGAAACAGGATGCATTGAATAAAGCAAAAAAAATTATTAAAGAAGCAAAAGAGCTTGATAGGGATGGATACCCTGCTACGGCAGAAGAAACTATTGCTCAATTTTTACCAAGAATATCAGGGTATACATCATGAAAGATGATATGAAAATTGAAAATTGTGACACCAAGGATGAAAGCTTTCGTTTTGATGAAGAGTATTTGTCACAAATACCAGCACTTCAACAATTGATCAATTTAGGCTATGAATATCTAAAACCGGAGCAGACCCTTGCTGAGCGCGGTGGCCGAATATCTAATGTATTACTGGAAAATATTCTTCGTCAGAAACTAAAAGAGATTAATCGTATTCAATATAAAGATAATATCTATCTATTCAGTGAAGAAAATATTCAAACAGCAATCCAAAAGCTTAAAAACGTGAAATATGATGGTTTACAAAAAACCAATGAAGCTGTTTATGACCTAATTACTTTAGGCACAGCAATGGATCAAACGATTGAGGGAGATTCTAAAAGTTTTACGCTGAATTATATTGATTGGAAAAATCCAAAGAATAATGTTTTTCATGTTGCTGCTGAATTTTCCGTTGAGCGCTCCCGTAGCACTGAAACAACAAGACCTGATATTGTTCTTTTTGTGAATGGTATTCCCCTCTGCATTATTGAATGTAAATCACCAAAAATTGAAGTGGAGCAGGCCATTTCACAGAACATTCGTAATCAGGGAGATGATTACATTCCGCGAATGTTTACATATGTTCAATTGGTTCTAGCTGTTAATAAAAATGCAGCTCTGTATGCTACAGCAGGGACGCCTAAAAGGTTTTGGAGTGTTTGGAAAGAGTTAGAAGAGCATAAAAAGGAAGTCGATCAAAGTATCAATACACCTCTCAGTGAAGGAAACAAAGACCTGCTTTATTCAGGTGAGTTTTCAATTGCACGCAAATATTTTGATACACTTGAGCAGGAAGGTGATCGGTTAGCTACAGAACAAGATCAGTCTATTTTTAGCTTATGTAGTCCTGAGCGTCTGCTTAATTTAGTATATCAATTTACTATTTTTGATGGTGGTATAAAAAAGATTGCGCGATATCAGCAGTTTTTTGTGATTCGTTCAACACTTGCCCGAATCAAAAAAATAGAAACGCATGGAACTCGCCAAGGGGGTGTCATTTGGCACACACAAGGCTCAGGGAAGTCATTAACTATGGTGATGCTTGCTCGTGCTATGGTTTTAGATTCAGAGCTAATTAACCCCAGGATTATTCTGGTAACAGATCGTGATGATTTAGATAAACAGTTAGGAAATACATTCACTGCCTGTGGGCTTAGTAAAGAACGAGCAACCTCTGGCCGCAATCTGGTAAGGCATCTAAAAAATAAAGTAGGCATCATCACAACTTTAATTCATAAGTTCGATAAAGGTTGGACTGCAGAAAAATATGTTGATGAATCTCCTGATATCTACGTACTGGTAGACGAAAGCCATCGTACTAACTTTGGATCTCTTGCTGCACGCATGCGTCAAATGTTACCTAATGCTTGTTATTTGGGCTTTACTGGTACACCGTTACTCAAAAAAGAAAAAAACAATTTTGCTAAATTTGGCGGACTTATAGAGCCTCACTATTCTATTAAACAAGCTGTTGCTGATGAGGCTGTTTTACCTTTGTTATACGAAGGCAGGCTTGTAGAGATGGAGCAAAATAAAGCTGCTATCGACTTATGGTTTGATCGACATACAGCCGACCTTAATAAAGAACAAAAAGCAGATTTAAAGAAAAAATATGCGCGTGCTGAAATGCTTAATAAAACCGATCAAGTGGTTTATATGCAAGCGTTTGATATCAGCGAGCACTATAGGGCGAATTGGCAAGGCACTGGTTTTAAAGCACAGTTAGTTGCTCCCAGAAAAGAAGTCGCGCTTAAGTATCATGAGTTTTTAAACACAATTGGAATAGTAAGTTCAGAAGTTATTATTTCCGGCCCAGATACACGCGAAGGGCATGACGAAGTAGATGCTGGTCCTTCGGATGAAGTAGGTAAATTCTGGATCAAAATGATGAAACGTTTTGGATCAGAAGAAGAGTATACCAAGCAAATTATTAATCAATTCAAGCATGGTGATGAACCGGAGATTTTAATTGTTGTTGATAAGTTGCTTACAGGGTTTGATGCTCCGCGCAATACAGTACTCTATCTTTGTCGAACGTTGACCGAGCATACCTTATTGCAAACGATTGCTCGTGTTAACCGTTTATACGAAGGCAAGGACTTTGGTTATATCATCGACTATGCAAGTGTTTTAGGTGAGCTTGATAAAGCACTGACTATGTATGAAGCGTTTGAAGGTTTTGATGAAGAAGATCTAGCGGGCACACTGACATCCATTAATGCGGAGGTAGTGAAATTACCTCAACGATACTCTGAGTTGTGGGATTTATTCAAATCCGTTAAAAATTCCAAAGATGAAGAGGCTTACGAAGTGTTATTGGCCAATGAGGAATTGCGAGATGAGTTTTATGAATGCCTATCAGCCTACAGCAAGACACTAGGAATAGCTCTTTCGTCTGAACAGTTCATTATGGGAACGGACGAGAAAAAATTACAAAACTATAAAGCTGACTTAAGGCGCTTCCAAAATCTAAAAGCTGCAGTGAAATTACGTTACGCTGAGGCGATTGATTATAGGGATTATGCACCCAAGATCAAAAAATTACTTGATACCCACATTCAAGCGAATGAAGTCACGCAGCTTAATGAGCCTGTGAACATTTTTGATGAAAAAACATTTAACATGGTTAAAGAGAATCAAGGTGTTTATCAAACACAGACCACGGCGTCTAAAGCAGATACTATTGCCCATGCTACTAAACGCACAATCACAGAAAATATGGATCAAGATCCTGCTTTTTATGAGAAATTTTCAAAGCTAATCCAAGCCGCTATAGAGGACTTTAGAGCGAAGCGAATCTCAGACTTAGACTATCTTAACCGTGTGGTTGATCTACGCAATAAAGTAGCTACACGGCAGCATGATGACGTGCCTGAGAACATCCGAACTAATGATGAAGCCTGTGCTTATTTTGGTTTAATTAAACCCTATTTCATGCAGCATAATTTAGAAGAGCAGTTAATTGACTCCGTTTCTGCTGCAACCTCCCTAGCTGTTCAGAAAATTATTGATGTACATTGGAAGGTTGATTTTTGGGATGATACCGATGCACAAAGAAAAACCGAAAATGATATTGATGATTTTCTCTATGATAAAGTTAAAGAAGAATGTGGGGTGTCATTAAGCTTAGAGCATATGGATGAAATCATTGAAAAAGCGATGCAAATTGCAAGGCATAGGAGGCGTGATTAATGCTCGAAAGGACTCATAGCATCACATATGGAGAGAGTATTATTCCTTTTCAAGTCAGTTTTTCTTCACGAAAATCGCTTGAAATAGCGGTACACCCTGACAAATCTATTTTCGTTAAAGCGCCTATTGGCACGCATATTGACGAAATTGAGATACGAGTACAAAAACGTGCTCGATGGATCAAACGCCAGATTCATTACTTTGATCAGTTCGACCCAAGAACACCTGCAAGAAAATATGTTGGGGGTGAAACGCATCTATATTTAGGTAGAAAATATCGCCTGAAAATTTCTCAGGCTGAAAGCAATCTAGTTTGCTTAAAGAACGGGTATTTCCTAGTAAATGCGAAAAACTCTGAGCCAGAGCAAATAAAGATATTATTAAATAAATGGTATCGAGAAAAAGCTCACATACATTTACATAATATTTTTAATGAGTGTTGGGAGAAATTTAAGAATAAAGAGCATCCAAAGCCTGCTTGTAAAATACTGTCGCTGGAAAAGCGCTGGGGAAGCCTGTCAAAAGTAGGTACATTGTCTTTAAATGTACAACTAATTAAAACCCCAAAGGAATGCATTGAATACGTTATTATTCACGAGCTCTGTCATTTGGTATACCACAATCATAGTCGTGATTTTTTTAAGCTTTTAGATACCTCTTTGCCTGATTGGATGCAGCGAAAATATAAGCTGGAGATGTCATTAATTTGATTTAAAAAAAGATATAATGAGTCGAAGAGCATAGTATAAAAGTATTGCATTAATTAATAAGGTCATTATGAATCAAATAAACTCCACAATAATGTCAGGGAAAAAACAATTGATTCTTTCTGATACAGTTTGTTTTAATCCGTTAGATGGACTAAAAATTATAGTACCAACATCCGCCGGACCTACAACAATTGGATTGGATAACCATCTAATTTTTAATTTATTATTTGCCTACAATGATAATGCCAATAAAGGAAAATATGTAACTCGTACGGAAGGAAAAACTATAACTATTTCAATTGAGAATTTTGGCGGAAGTCTATTATCAGGCACCACTACACCAATAGCCTTTCATATTGGTAAAGAAACCCTTTTTTTATATTTTACAGGACTACTTCTTACAGATAATGAGCAACAAAATCCAAAATTACTCCAATTTACATTCTCCATATATAAGGAGAACTCATTATGAGCCGTTTTGCAGGAGGTAAAGGAACAAGGCATTTTAACAAAAAGGGGAATATTATGACCCCTTTAAATTGGTTGGCGGCCATTGTAACTAGCAGTCTTTTCGCAATACCAAAGATAAATAGTATTGTTATAATTTCATTGATCGTAGCCTTAGTTTTCTTAGTTGTTTTCTTCTACGCTGGAATGTATGTGTATTGGTCAATAACAGATCCGAATAGACTTCAAAGCGAACAGTATAATATTGAAACAAAGGAAATGGCGTTACGAATTGAGCCATCTGATATAATTGAGGCTATAGAAAATAAAGCAGAAATTATCACAATGAATAAGACTGACTAGGGCTATAATGAACAGTTTAATGCCTTAGTCAGCTGGATTTCGTTATAGTTTTAAAATCATCTGTTGGTACTTTTGTTGGTACATCTAAATTTCACACAAAATTTCATCAATAAAATCAACACCACAGGAATTGAATTCAATTCCCGCCGCCCCAATTTACCATCCAATACTCTCCAATAACATCCATAAAATCTGGCTCTTTCCCACTTACCTGAATCTTCTACACATCTTGTTTATCCCAAAGAAACATGATCAAATCACCTCTTTTAAGGTGATGTATGGATTTAGCAATTGAAGA
>NZ_LNYU01000036.1 GCF_001468135.1 Legionella santicrucis
CTTTGATGTTTGCTCGCAGATTTTGATGGATCATTTCTCCGGGAAAAAATCTTTGGTTTTTGCTAATCACCAGTGACCTATTACTAAATTTCGCTCCACACTACCAGCCCAGAAAGTTCTTGAGTCTCATAGAACTCAATTAATGCGTGAAGCAGAAAGATCATGTAACGGTAAAAAAGAGAAACAACCATTTGACTATTATCGATATGGGCAAGAAATGACACCCTTACAATTGCACGGAAGTTTTTCAAAATTACCGCGAACTTTGAGTCAGGAATCAATTACCACATTAGAATCAAAAAGTGACAATGTTTATTTAGCCTGCTTATTTGATTTAGATCAAGATAAAAAACAATCGCTGATTTATTTAAAATCACTTAGAGACAATATCTTAGAAAATCTTGCAGCAGTATATGGTGTTACTCCAGAGGATAAAATAAAAATATATCTCCATATGCCTTACCTGGAAGCGACTACAACGCTGCATGTCCATATTCGAGTAAACCAGGCCGATCATGGTCTTGAAGATGCTAAAAGCTTCGGACTCAATGAAATTATCACCACATTAGAAAAAGGCGGTTCAGTCACAGATATGATTCTTAGCCGTGGAACTATTTACTGTTCAGAATATCCTATTGGTGAAAATATAGAAGGTGTTTGTGTAAAAACAGTGCCAAATCTTCAACGAGATTGGAACGATATCTTCAATTTATTAAGAGCAGATAAATTAACGATTAATTATTTACTGCAAGCACTTCAACGGAGTGAAGTAAAAAACCGAATGCAATTGCTTGACATTGAGCAAGTTGGAAAATTATTAAAAATTATTGAAGAAACTAATGAATTTCCAATCATTGAGGAGTTAATCAATATACTCAAAAAAATGGAGGTCAATGCAGAATTGAAAAAACTTGGGTGGTCATTGGAAACAGGTACATGTATTGAACAAGAGTCTCATAAAAACTCCCTAATGAACTCATAATGTTAATCCATTTACGGTGAGCACTTACCTTCTAATTTAATTCATTTGGTGAAGTGTCTGCAAACTTGCGGACACTTTTCATATCGAAACTGATTTTTAAGTTAGAATTATTTATTTTCGAGGAATCATTTTATCGTTTCAATAAATTCTCGGACAATTTGAAAAAATTTTTCTGGGGTTTCTAATTGAGGTAAATGACCACAGCCAGCAAAACAATAATAACGCGCTCCAGGAATATCACTGGCAAGATACTTAGAGTCCCGTTCACTAATAATAATATCTTGGTCAGCAGTCAATACTAAAACAGGCGCCTTGATTTGTCCTATCCACTTTCGAGAATCAAATTGTTGAAGCGCTTCATATTGTCCTTCATGCCCTTTAATCGTAAATGGAAAAGGATTATCCAAACCAATCTGTATGAGTTGCTCAAGGACTCCAGGTTGAGAAAGAAATTGATATGAAAAACACCAACTGCATGAAGCTTTAATTAGTGATTTAAGGGGAACATCAGCTTTCATAAGCTCAAGTTGTGCCTGAAGATAAATATTAAAGGCTGTTTCTATTTTCGCGCTAGAATTACCAATTACTGCAGATTTAACCAGGCTGGGATAGCGATACGCTAAGGATTGTAGTATAAACCCTCCCATCGAATTACTCACGAAATGGGCTTGTTGGATATTAAGAGCAGTGCATAGATCGGCTACATCATTTGCCATTTGATCAATACTATAAACATCATCCGGAATATCAGTCTGACCAATACCCCGATTATCCAAAAGAATCACTTGGTATTTTTCTTTAAAGTGCTCAACGATTGCAGCCCATGCTGTATGATCAGCACTGAATCCAGCAATAAAAACAATAGGCTCTCCCTGACCATGACTTTCATAATACATGGAGATATCATTCACTTTAATACGGGGCATAATATTCCTTAATATTCTATTAACTCTGAAAAAATATATCATTTTCTCAAGTTAAGCTACAGTAAGTTTTAGGATATTGCATGCATATATTTTTTCAAGCACAATCCATTCAATAACTGTAATATCCATATCTTCTTGCAAAGCATGTGCGACATTATAGTAATTAGTTTTAAGCAATACCCATATGATCGTCAAATTATTTATTTTTTTCTTCCTCGTATTTTTACCATTCATAAAAGAATTAATTTCATTTTGGCCCCACATTTACTTGCCCCATTTCTGTTCTTCTTTTTTGGCATAGATGGTTTGAAGTAATTTGGATTTTCATTCGCTTTCAACGCACATAATGCACACTTAATAAACATTTGATATAATTTCACTGCAATTGTGGTATAGAGAATGAAGGAGTTGTAGATGAAATTGAAGTTAGATAAAAAATTAATGGGCAAAATAAAAACACCTAAAAAAGATATTCATTTGAAAAAGAATGATCATATGATGGATCAATCAATGTTTCGTGAAAAAAATAAAACAAAAAATTTAATAAAAGAAAAGACAAAACCAATTGAGACTGTAGAAATACCTAAGAATGATATGCCTAACCCTAATCAATTTTTCAATAAGTGTTATATAAAGGGTGAAGAGAAAAAATCTAAAAATAGAGCTGGAACTCGTCAATACCATACAACTAATAAATTGCAAAAGCCAGAGCAGGAAGTTATTGATTATCTTCATACCACAACAAAAGATTTAGATAAGCAAGTAGCTCAAAAACAAAAAGACGGCGGATATAAGCCTGATGATTGGGGCATGGCTACCTTTGGACAAATTTTTAAGAAACATGGAATCCCTATTGTTGTTCAATCTTTAGTAAATGGTTCTGAGAGTTTAATCAAAGCACTAAATAAACCATTAAATGAGATCACCGTTGACGATTTGCGATATCTCAGCATTTTATACATGAATGGTCAATTCCCTAAAGGAGCGAGTTTATATTTTGCATCACCTAATGCTCTTAAGACCGGCTTTATTCATCCAGAATATTCATCTAAAAATGATGTGAAACATATGGGGCATTTTACCCAAGTAGCCCCTCTTTATTGCGAACATACAGGGGACATTAAACGAAATCTAAGAGAAACTGCCGGCATCTTTAGAATTCCAAATTGGTTAAATGAAATTCCATTAGCAGTTTCTGAGGTGAAGGCAAACTCCAAACTCAAAATGACGCTGACTAATGGTACTGACAAAGAATATGAAATTGGTCAGGGTGGAGAATTACAAATATATGTGAGTCCTGAGATAATGGGTGTTTTACACCGAGAGGTTATCAAAGTTATTTATCAAACACAAAATCAGCATGGAATTAAAACAGCAGTTCGTGATAAGGACGGTGTCATTGTTGAATTTGCATTTAATGGACGTAATGAGGTAGATAATTATGCATATATTGATACAGGAACAGGTCTCAAGAAAGGCGAATCTACATTCATAGCAACTGATACTGGGGAAATTTACCATACTTTTAAATAATAGCGAGTAGGTAAAAATTCCTGAGTTCGGCAGTTATAATTTACTGCCGAACTAATAGGCAAATATGAATATCATAAAACTTTTCTATAACTTCATTTAATCTTCCAATTATCAGTATTCAAATAATTAAAACTTACATTATGCTATTCTTATTTTAAGGATAAAAGCTTCATTACTCAGTTCGCGATATGAACTTTAAAAAAAGTTTTGCACTATAATTTATATATGATGAGAAAATTGGAGATAGTCATGGACTCATCGAATGAAAAGGATACCTATGAAGCCAGGATTTTGATAGAAAATAAAATTATCTTTAAAACCACTGGAAAAGACCTTGATAATTTGAAAATATGTTTAAGTGAAAAATGTGATCAGGAGCACTCAGGAACAGAAGGAGTAATTGTTGAACTTGTTTCTGGTTTAATAATATATAGATGCCATAAACAAACAATCATCGATCAATAAGCTCATGCTTCTAGAAGAGTAAAAACCATAGAAGGTATCCGAAATGAACATTTATCTTATGGCTTATCAATTGGATAAAACGGCCAGATTAAGGCAAGTGAGCGGAGTTCGATTATTAAAAATTGAAATTTTAATAATGGAGTGATTCTTGAGAATATAACATTCATTATCATAACCAATAATGTTTATTGCAAATATATTGCAAGTGCGTAAAGCTAATGTATTATTTAATTTTATCGGCAAGGAAGTCTTATGTATAAACAGATTATGGTTGCTGTTGATGGGAGTAAAGCTTCCTCTTTAGCATTAAAAGAAGCCATTCAACTTGCTAAAAACCAAAATTCTAAACTTTGTGTGATTCACATTGTAGATACATTATATGAAGGTGATGTAGATCGTGAGGCTTTTGTTGAATTAATAAGAAAACAAGGACAAGAGGTTTTAAATTCAATAAAGAAAAAACTAAGCCGCGTAAAAATTGAGTTTGAAATGAAACTCACGGAACTCACTCCTTCTAAATCACAAATTGCTGAAAAACTTGTTGATGAGGCATCGGCATGGTCTGCTGACTTAATCATTATTGGCACTCATGGTCGACGCGGAATTCAGCATATACTAACTGGAAGTGTCGCTGAAGAAGTCATTCGTATCTCCAAAATCCCAGTGTTATTAGTAAAAAAATAAAAATGTATGTTTTTAGGCGACTCTGCCCTATATGAATACGCCTAAAACGAATTAGCTTTCCTATGTTGAGGAACAAGCATGTACGCATGGCAAGAAAAAAATCGAGCATATTGTTTTTATGCCCAAATTAGATGTTTATTTTTACATTTCGAATTAATAACATTAGTGTTACATCATATATCCTTAAGTAAAATATGTTATAAGTTTTATCCAAAAAAAAAACTTTGACACAAAATGGCAAAAATATATGCAAAAAAATGCATTAATTTCGGTCTCGTAAATAAGAATGAACTGCCACGATATGAATATCATCGTACACTACGTGGTGCCATAGAACTGTCTGCTACAAGCTATTCAAAACAACAATCAAAAAATGGTGTTATGTATCAATGGGATAATATTGCACCAGAAATTGCTCTTGTCGTTTTGCAAGATGCAAAAAAAATGGGTATTGATATTCAAGATGAAGTACTTCAAACAATGGGTACCAAAGCATTTCACCAAGAATGTCTAAAAGCGGCCCTGGAAAAATTACAAAATAATCCCCATTATTCCTTGTTTCTACAAAAAATGGCATTACATATTAACCATAAGAAATCCCTAGAATTAACCTTTGAGCATTTAAAATCCTTCGGAATTAATACCATTGATCAATTTAATGAGGCCTTTATTCATTTTTTGTTAATGCAAAGCAAATTAGCTAAGAGTTTCCCTAATTTTAACAAGATTAGAGAAGAAGATGATTATGAACAATTCATTACTTTTATGACTAATGAACCATTATCCGAATCATTTATGCTATCATTCACACAATATTTAGCTTCTGAATTTAATCAAGGAAGAATACAAAGCGAGCAGGTAGAAAAACCCAAAGAAATTAATACCAAAGTATTGCTTCAGTTTTTCCGCGCTATTAGCTATGACTTATGTCTTAAAATACCAAGTAAAGACTTGCTGAAAAAAAACACTTTATATGTAGAATTATTCGATAGCCAACTAAAATATACCGTTATTAATCCCTCTGGAAAAGAAATCAATGCAACGATTAACTATAATGATCTCAATTTTGCTTTAGATAAAACCATTCCTGAGGAAGACTTAAAAAAACATTTACCCGCTATTTTGCAAATTACATCACAACGAGGGCATACAGGAGATATTCCTCTTCATAGTACCGCATCACTGAGAGATAAAGGAATTGCCTTTTTAGATAGCGATCTTGGTGCAAGCTTATTTCTATCTCATTTACCTGCAGTTGATTTGGTGCAGGATGAAAGGATTAAGTTTAGCCTTTATCGGTGGCTAAACCAAGGTAACTTGGCTCGATTTAAAGATCTGTTAGCAACGGGTGCATGCCAACGCTATAATCAAGAAATCGACATTCATATAAAACAAATTAAAAAAACTATTGGTATCAATGAAATATTCCAAAATGAAATCGAAACTGTAGGCGGCTTGATGAAGGAAATAGCTGTTTTAGTCGCTACATTAGAGGAAAACCTCCATGCAAAAGATGAGGAATTGGATAATAAAATAATAACGCTGATTGAGCATTTAAAAACTATTAGCGAACTCTATAAAAGTACCCCGCTTTTAAAACTAGATGAAACGTTTCCATCAACTACAGGAAATTTTGAAAATTTTATCAAAAAAGTCATCTTTAACTCTTCTAATGAAAAACTCGTTCAATATGTTCCTGACAGTAAAGATAAAGAAAAAATCTGGAAACTTAATTTAGTAGATTTAATCATTGGACTAGTTAATGATACAAATTTCGTTTCCGTACGCGATGTGAAAAATAAAAAAGAACATTCTTTTTTGACAGATGCATTAGATATAGTGATACCACCTTCCATTGTATTCAGAGAGCAGCTCAAAAACAAACTAACAACTCATTTAAAAAATGAGGTACATCACTATCATACTGTACGTAGTTATGAAAATGATAAATTAAATCTCACTCAAGCTCCCGTGGTTTTTAAAGGAGGACATTTAACTGATTCATTACCTGAAACAGAATTTTTTGCCAAAAAAATGACTCGTACTGGAGAGTATTCTACCGATAGTCATTTATTATCCGGGCAAGAAAATAACCTAAAAAAACATGAAGTTCGATCAGGAACTGCTGCTCCATTAGCAGCTACTGGAGTTGGCACTCATACTGTGACTGATAAATTTGATATTGCCCTTGGCGACATAAAAGGCATCAAAATTCTCTACATTGTGCGCGGTAAAAAAGCATTTCATTCACAACCTTTTACAGAAATGATGGGAAAAGCCAAATTGGCTGAAATTGCTTATACTCATATTAAACCTCAAGATTATGTCATGACTATTATCTATGATCACAATCATGAAATACTCGATGTCATTCCTGGCAACTTAAACGGTGAGATTCAAGGAGTTAGTAATCAAGCCAAAGCAGTTCTTGCAGCAGGTATTGATTTTTATAATATTCAACATGATCATTCTTTGCTTTATAAGCCTTCAGTAAAATTGCCTCATATTCAAGCTCAAAAACAGAACTCTATAAACCCATTACCTAAAAGGAAACCTTTACTTGATTTTTTACATATGCATCAAATGAAATCGGATTCCTTAGTGAAAAAAACGCCTTCCACAAACTCTCTAGGCAGTGTACGAGTTAGTCGGAGTACTCGCAATGGCTATAAAATTTTATCTATGAATGTATTGAGACCGGAAGTAAAAGAAGTTCGACCATTAAGTGAAGCATTGGTTCTTCCTGAACAATCATTCCCCAAACTACTGAACCGATTAAGCGAGGTTAGAGAAGCGGCAGTTGCTCATTTTAATATGAGGCACATCTTAACTCTAAAAGGTTTGAGTCGATGGAATACTCAAGAAAGAAAATTACACGAAACTTATAATCGCATACTACAACCTAATTTTATGGAAGGTGATCTACAAGATCAATTAATTCATGCGAATGTAGCTCATGAAGAATGGCTGACTGATGTCTTAGTTCCCAAAATGCAAACGACATTAATGCTTCATATTGCTGCAAGGCTTATCACTGATTATCGAGTAGATGTGGAAGAAGTCAATGAATTAGCACAACAATTATTTCATAGTATTCTAAAATCAAGTACAAAATTCGAGAAACTTTCAAATGCTTGGTCAGAAATTTACATATCACTCAAAGAGACAAACACAGAACAACTCTGCACTAAAAAAGCTCATGAACGAATGGAAAAACTATATCCTTCCCTAAATCAAGGGAGCATTGCATATCAATCCAGATTTAATTCGTGCTTCATCATGGAAATGAATAAGATACAAAAAAAGCTGGTTAATCAAACCATGTCTGCGTTTTTAGATAAAAACCTGGATGACTTTGCTGAAGAAATAAAACTTGAGAAAAAAACAGTGTATCCCCTAACCGATAATCATGATTTTGTTTTTTTAGGACCAGCAGCTAGCGGTAAAAGTACTATTTCTAACAGATACATAAAAAAAGAAGAAAGAAAAGAGTACGTATCACTTGCAACGGATGATTATCGGGGCATATTTATGCCTTTCACTGATGAATTTGAAAAGCAGGAGACAGAACAAGTTTTTATTCGTACTCAAGACAGTGCCTATTTAATTAGTAAGCTGGTTGAAGAACGTATGCAAGCCAAAAAAGAAAAACGGCCCAATATCATTATTGACGGAGTGACTTATAAACCTTCACAAAAAGCCTTAGTTGCAAAAAATAATAACTCTTTAGTCATTTGTGCTTGTTTGGATGACATGTCAGAAGTTGTCAAACGTTCTTATGAAAGAGCGAGGCAAGAGGAAAGTAGCTCGTCTGATAAAGGTCGTTATGTAAATACGACGAGCTTGATTCATATGCATAAAACAGCAAGTCTTAACTTATTAATTCATTGTGATCCCAATACGACAATTGCGTTTTACAACACCAATGTTCCTCGCAACACAACACCCCCTTTAATTGCTACCGTGGATACACATGGAGAAAAAACACTAACAATTAGCAATGACAAAGGTTCTTTGATGTGTCTTGCATCCTTTTTTAACAAAGCTCGAGTAAATACTGGTGCCAAAAGTGACAAGCATCTTTTTTTGAAGTGTTTAAAGCAGCCTGAATTCCAAATCGACTCATTATTTGCCGTAACAGATTATGGATTTAAAATTGTATTGAATGGGGAACAGAATAAGCCATGTCTCACTGTTAAAAAGGTAAGTGATGGTCAAATGATTATGGAGATAATCGACCCTGAGCAAATTAAAACTAAAATCAAAGAAAATAAGGCTGAAAAATCTTTATTGCAAATGCTTTTATTATACGCAAAATTTGGTAATCTAAAATCAGTTCAAAAAGAGTGTTTATTACATGATGATATTGATTTTGTTATTGATCAATTAATTGATACGTACTCTACACAAAATAATAATGAAAATTTTGTGCTTCAAACAATTTCAAACTAAATACAATATGATTAGTACATCTTTTAAATCAAGGGGCTATATAATGAATACTGAGTTGCAAATAAAAATTGCGTTACAGAAAAATAAAATAGAGAAATTTATTAATCAAATGCGCAAAACACTTTCAGACACCCCTGATGCAGCCGAAAAAGAAAATAGACTAGTAATATTTGATACTTTGCTACTTTTAGCCACTTATGCTGATTCTGAAGAGCTTGAAAAAGAGTTTCAAAGATCGCTCCCTCAATACGAAACTGATAATACAATCAATTATATGTGCCAGCAATTGCGCGAAATTAATGGTTTTTGCAAATGCTCCTTTAGTGATGAACATGAGGTATACCAAGATTTATTCAATACCATGACTCACCCTTCAGTCAGAGCAAAACACTTCGCACGCGAATTGCTTAGTGAAACAATTTCTAAAATGATCATTGAAACAACAAATGCAGCTGATACATACCAAATAACGCCCTCAAGATAGTACTCTCGAAACAAATTTCGTAAATTTTTATTAGAGATAAATTTCTATAATCATATATCTTTCAAATGTTAGCGCGCATTTTGTTTTGCTTATTCTGATAATTTTGTTCGGCTTCTGGTTTTATTTCTTTATATGAATAGATTTTACCTGTCACCGGCTCAAATGTTCCTGTTTCTAAAAAATTCATGATTAATTCACGTGTTTTTTCATTATTCATAATAAATGTATGATTGGAATTAACAATGACTGGAGCATTTTGTCCTTCCAAACGTGCATATTCAGGCGGTACTTTCGCATCATACCGACCTGCTATTATCCCTATGTTAATGTTAGGCACAGGCACATGATGTACGTATGAGCTTTGATCGGAGCTAAGCTCAGCTAGTGGTTTTATCGGAAAAGTAAGCATAGGAAACATTTTCGTCGAGATTTTTGCTAATTTTGAACCTTGATTGGGAGGAGCCAGCATAATAAGAGAACCAATATTTTTTAATTGTTCTTTTGAAAGTTTAGAGATCGCTTCTCGAGTAATAATTCCTCCAAGACTATGAGTAATAAAGTTAATTTTGGCCCCAGGATTTTTTGCTAATAGATTTTTAATATACTGATTTAAATAAGTCCCATGTTCTTGAATACTGTATTTATGTGAAGGATAGCTATAGATATACACTTCATACCCTTTTCTTTTTAAAAAATTTTTTAGAGGCCACATACTTAAAGACGTACGCATTAAACCATGAATCAAGACGATTACCTCTCGAGACTGTTGTGGTTTGATCTGCATTTTCTGGACACTAAGCTCATGCTTAGCCTCCAGAAAGGATGCATAAACTGGAGCCCCACTCATCATTCCACTAATGACCAGAATGAGTTGAAGATATTGTCTTAATTTGTGAATGGTTTTGACCATTTATATCCCTTTGTTAAAAATAACGTTCCTAATTTTAACTAATATAACAGCTTCAAAAAACATTCCAAGGCGAGGATATAAAATCTTTTTTTGACATAGTTGATGGATTTTTTTCCTATTACAAGATACTCTATTTATCCTTTTACAATGAATTCCGTTAACAAAAAATTGAACCACTAATCTAGGAGTTTTTTATGTTAAAAAAGGTGATTTTTACTACTTTTTCCATAATGAGTTTTTCTGCCTTACTTCCTCTACATGCTAGCACAGATATAAGCTGTAAAGTTCAAGTGGCCGTTTCAACACCGCCAGTAACTTTTGACCAAAATGTTGCATTTAATGTAACCAACCTATTAGGGTTAAGTAAATCAATTACATTAAGCGGCGGAAGTGCTCCACAATATATTGAAAAATTACCTTGTACTCCAGAACCATTAACCATAAGCGCTACTCTATATACAACTCCAGTGAATGGCTGGTTACAAGCTCCTGCTATTAGCCAATGCGTTTTAAAAGCAGGTCCCGTCGTTTTAAATGGCCCAGAAAATAGCGTTTCTGTGGTATTTCCTTATGATTTTAATTGCAACTATTAGAGTCTACTTGTAATTCAGATCTCTTAGTATACCTTGATTTCAGTGTTACGTGCTTACAGTGTATGCTTCGCTGCGCAAAAACCAAGGTAATAGGTCACCCCTAATAAACTTTAAAGAAGTTTATTAGGAGAACTGATCCTCTTTATATTCTAACCAAAGCTACCGCCAAAAGA
>NZ_LNYU01000037.1:0-4432 GCF_001468135.1 Legionella santicrucis
ACAAACTCATTGTTAGAGCAAACCAAATTGCTTGGCAGGAGCTCAAAAATATGACCGCTTAAAACTGAGTGTGCGTAACATGAGTTAAAAAGAATGCCTACGTTCTGCGGCTTGTCCGCAGAATCCAGTAATTTGCGTTGAATTATATTTCAACCTATTGAAAATTAAATACTATTTAATAATTTAATATGACATATTAATATAATTAATTGGATTGATTGAACTCAGTCCGGTTATATAGCGCGCATTATTAATCGATAAGAACTTAATTTAATGCGCTTTTTTAACGAAATTCAAAGAAATCAACATCCTCAAGCCTGCTTAATTCCAGAGATTGTATGGTCCGAAATTTTTAATGACAACGTATTTCCCAACGTCCTTTTTTCTTGGATGAGTATGCCCTATGTCGTGTTAAAGAAACAATTAACGTCCACAATAGATGTAGAAAAAAACAAGGCATGGATGGCCATAGTACTGAGTCATCCTACCCTAAATAACCAGCAGCTTATTGAGTTAGGAGATATATTAGGGCTTTGCGATTCTGAGCTTCTCAATCTTGTCGTTATGTTAAGCAATAACACGAACCATTTGGAGTTGTTAAGGCAATATTCTCAAAAAGAATTTAATGAAATAGACAGTTTCTCGGTTATTAAAAATTATTCTTTAAGAATACAGCGAGTTGCCAAATTAGGGTATTTGAATACCCTGGAGTATCTCATAGGAATGATTGAGCCTAAAGTAACTAAAAGTCAACTGCAAGACATAATGACTCATGACTCATGCGCTGCTTTTCGAGAAGCAGCAGGACAAGGCCATCTTGATGTTCTTCAGTTTTTGGAGACAAAAGTACCCGATAAATTGCACGAAATGATGGAAGCAACCAATTACTATGCTTTTCGATGGGCAGCAAATCAAGGTCATCTTGCTGTGCTCCGATACCTGGAGTCAAAAATGCCCGAGAAGCTATCAGACATGATTAAAGCGGGAGCCTTTTGTGCGTTTCGATTTGCGGCTTCTCATGGCCATCTGGAAGTTCTTAAATATTTGCAAGAAAAGGCCCCAGATAAAATGCTTAAGATGCTTAAAACAAATACGTTCATTGCTTTTCAATTAGCAGTATTAAAAGGCCATCTTCCAGTAGTTCAGTATATGTTAAGTTTTCCTAGTGTATTTGCTTATGCTGAAGCGCACCAGCAGGAATATGGGGAACAGTGTGTTTGGCCCTTTGTGGTACGAAAACTCTCTGCTTTGCGTACGCAGCAACAAGAAGCAGAAGCAAATAATTTAGATGCAGTCTTTGATGTACCTGCTGAAGAGGCAAAGCTCTTATTTTATATAGCACGCAACTTGATTCGCAGAAATGATGCGGCCTTAATTGATGATTTACGTTTTTTGCTGAATATACCTTCGGTCAAAGCCTTAGCTCATGCAGAAGTGACACCAAACCAAGCCAATGAGTTGTTACGTCTTGCATTATCAGTGGGCAATCAAGAAGCAGCGAGCATACTGCTCAACATTCCTGCGGTACGCGTTCTTGCAGAACAAAACAATTATTACCGTGAGGAGCAGCAAGGTCGTCTTGATTTAGCCGCTTTAGCAGCAGACCGCGAGTCTTCCATGACTGCCTTAACCCAAGGGGAGCAAACACAGTTACAAGCAGTTACCGATCGTTATCAGCCACTGTTACATCAAGCCGGAGTTTCTCAGGTGATGATGGATTTGCGTACTACATTACAAGCGCACTATGAGGCTCATCCTGCTCTCTGCACGATTAAAAAAAATGGCCACCACGAAGAGTTAGTATTACCTATAACTTGGAATGACTTTGCAGCGCTGCAATTAACTCCAGAACAAAGAGCCCAAGCATTAACAGCATACTACACAAATAAAGCCCATACCGCCTGGCGTTACCTTTCCAAACCCAATCCTTGGATGCATGAGTATGCAAGTTACGTGTACATCAGTGATGACCATAATGAGCGTTGGTCTACGTTTGAAGAATATCAAGCGCTCATCAGTCTTTTGTATCTGGCAGCGCTTGATAAGGATACTCCCTGTATTGATGACTATACTTTTGCCACCCGGCTGGAGCATTTTATCGAGGAATTGGCTCATATAGGACGTGCACATAATTGGGATAAAAGTAGACGTAAAAACAATGGCCAACTTGAACAATACGATGATCTCGAAGGCGATCGCCCCAGTTGTTATTCAGGAGTGAAGCGCAGGCTTTTTCAGTCAGTTCTTGGCCATCCCTTATTAAAGCTGGTTACAGACGAAGTCATCAAAGCAGAGCTCAATGAGTTTCTGGTGGCTCATTTCAAAAAAGCAATCCATCCCAATAATTGTATTGCCATTAAGGACGCTTGGGATAAAGGCATTGAGGGGGAGCCATTGAGTGAAGAGGATACGAAAATATTACAAAGTATTAATGTCAGTGTGGAACAACAGCAGGATTTTAAAAACTACTTGTCTCACAAATATGGTTCTTCTTTTTCTTCTAGCCTCATTTTTACCATCGCTAAGGCTTTTGAATTAACCCCAACGATGAGCTCCCATTTGTTTAAACATGGAGGACTGATGGTGGAGTTTTTTTCTAAACTTGAAATCACTGAAAAGCAAAAAGAAGGTTTATCCTACAATCCTAATCGATTTTTTGTGAATAGTGTTTCTGAACTGTCAAAACCTGAATCACCTTCTTCAGTGATGGCATCAAAGAGGTAAAATTAGATTGGCCTGCTATTGAGAATTTGGTGAGCTTTCTACAAACTTGCAGAAAGTTTACCAATAGTCAAATGATGAATATTCTGAATGAATTAAGCATTTATAATTAATAACTTATCAAAGTACTAAGGATAGTATTGTAAATATTTAATTTATTTTCTAATATGCCCTCCCTTATTAGTAACAATGACAAAATGGAGTTAGCATGAGAAATAAAAATGATAAAAATCAAATACAAGGTTGTCCAGCATGTGGATTAATGTCGTTCCCTCCAGTGTTAAAACCCGCTGAAAAGCCCATTAAACCCGAATCTAAGCAACCTTCTCATTCTAACGAATCGAATAACGAAGCTGGTGAGAAACTGGAAGGATGTCCTGCTTGCGGGCAAATGTCGTTTAATTCATTTAAACCCAACTAATAATTAATGTTGTCCATGACGCCTCCTAAAATGGGCCTCTCTTTGATGCCGGAGCAAGATTATCTGGATGCTTCATTGCCGTTATTTGAATCGGGTCAGGTAGAAGTCATAGAATGGAGTTTTGACATGTGTTGGGGGAAAAAAATCCCTCAGCGCTGTCATGATTTATTAGAAAAGTATTCCGATGATAATTGTTTGCTTGGGCATGGGGTAAGTTTCTCAATATTGACTGCAAAGCGCACTAAACGCCAAGAAATTTGGTTGCAATACCTACAAAAAGAAATGTCCCATCTGCATTATCAGAACATATCAGAACACTTCGGTTTTCTCACCACGGATACATTTATTCAGGGGCCCCCTCTTTCCATGCCATTTATTCCAGAACTTGTAGAGGTTGGCATCAATAATCTTCAAGAAATCAAACAAATAGCTCAAATCCCTATTGGATTAGAAAACCTTGGTTTCGCTTTTAGTAGACAAGATGTTATTGATCAGGGAAAGTTTATTACTGCTTTACTGGATGCTGTCGATGGGTTTTTGCTTTTAGATATACATAATATTTATTGCCATATGTTGAATTTTAATATGTCTTTTGAAGAAATATTAGAAACTTTGCCTCGACACAGATTAAAAGAAATGCATATTTCTGGGGGAAGTTTTCGAGATATTTGCTATCAAAATAAAACTATATATTGCGATAGTCATGACGCAGCTATTCCTGAAGATTTATTTCTTTTACTTGAAAAAAACTTACCCTATCTTCTTCCTATGGAGAGTATTATTTTCGAACGCATGGGAAATACTTTTTCAAGCCCATATGAAGTAAGTCGGTTTCAAGACGACTTTGCTAATCTGAAATCTATAGTTCAAAAGGCAAGTGATGAAATGTTCAAATGAGGAGTTAATTGCTTTCCAAGAATTATTAATGGAAACTTTTTACAACTGTAATGATGCCGAGCTTGTTCAAGTTCAATTAAATTCCTCAATACAAAATCCCGTTCTTTTAAATTGGTCCTCTAATTTAAATTTGGATATGTTAGAAGTAGCAGCACGTATGGTTCAACATTGGGGTATAAAATCATAAGACTTTGATTACTGGGTATAAGTTTTTTAGCATCTTGTCCTAATTTACCGATACAAAACCAAGCTCACCCGTATCCTTGAATACTCTCGATTGAAGTGAATAGGCCGTGAGTATAGTGACAGGGCGATTTCACCAAAGTTTAAGAATTAATCAGTCAATCCAGCTGTAATCTAAAATAAAAGGAATGAAGTAGTAGAATTTTTAAA
>NZ_LNYU01000037.1:4442-13439 GCF_001468135.1 Legionella santicrucis
CAGGGATCTTTATGTTTACTGAAAAACTATTGCAACAATCGCATTCTTCCTTTGATGATATTCATCATTATGCAATTCATCCTGGCGGTATGAAAATTCTACAGGCATGTGAAGCAGCATTAAACATCCCCACTCAAAAGAATGAACATGCTTATGAAGTATTAAGAAATTATGGAAATATGTCTTCTGCAACTATATTGTTTGTTTTGAAAAAAATTTGGGATAAATTAACTATTAAAGACGATAATCAAAATGTTTTTAGTTGTGCATTTGGGCCAGGCTTAACTCTGGAAGCCATGATATTAAAAATATACTGTAATTAAATGGTGCTCATCTCCATAATTTTAATATTTATATAGAAATTTTTTTAACTATCTAATTGAACATTAATATCGCGAGCAGCAGATTGACCATGGTTATCGACTGCTCGAACAACAAATTTACCAGGTTTTGCTTTCCATAAATAAGATTCCCCTGCTTTAGTTTTTGCAATGAATGTTTCATTGATAAACCAATATACATAAGCAACTCCTGCATCAGTCACGGCAGTAAGTGGAATGGTATTATTTTGCTGAGAGTCAGCACGAATAATATAAGTAATTCCATTTTGAGGCGAAGTGATGAGTGGATTAATACTCGCATTTCCAGATAGCGCGCAATCAGGTTCAAAAAAAGGTGGAGAGTGTCTTTGTATTCCAGCTTTCTTAAAAATATTGAGTAAATCAGAAGGCCAAAATTCGAAAATTTCGAAACGTGTATTTGCATCAATATGGCACGTTCGCAAACCTGTTTTGCTATTAATGGCCACTTCTCGATAAATTATATCGGTCTTTATAGGTGATTTTCCTGGAATAAACCAGCTCCATTCCGTATCTTGGCAATAGCGCGTTGGTAACATTCCAGAAGCTTTACAGATTTCTATCTTTTTCAGATTCATTTGTTCTGGATATTTATCTAATGCTCGAACGGGCCCTCGCTCTTGTTTTAATGCATCAATAAGTTCAAAGAACAATGGAGCAGCAATATCTTTACCAATAAACGCAGGATTGGCTTTATTATCAAAGTTTCCTATCCATACTGCTAAAACATAAGGACCAAATACACCAATTGTCCAGGCATCACGATAACCTGATGATGTTCCAGTTTTCCAAGCAACTGGTAGCTGTGTTCCTCCTCGAGGGAGATAGTCTAATTGCGGCGTGTTTTGCAACATATCTAATACAAGGTAACTTGCTTCAGGACTTAATAAACGAATTCCTTTAGCTTTTACTTCATCTTTAATACTACGAATGGGATACCAAAGACCATCATTAACCAACATGGCGTATAATCCAACCAACTCCTTCATAGTTAACTCAACACCACCTAAGCTTAAAGAAAGGCCGTAGAAGGATTCTGAGCGCAGCTGGCTTATTTGCGCTTTCTCTAACAATTGATGCAACGTTGGATTTGTCAATTGGCTTGCAAGATAAATTGCAGGGATATTGCGACTGAGAACCAATGCATCCTTAGCCTTAATTGGCCCCATAAAATCATAATCAAAATTTTCTGGATTATAACCATTAAAGCTATGAGGCACATCTTTTAAAACAGTATTTGGATGAATTAAACCTTGATCTAGAGCCAAACCGTAAATAAAGGGCTTAAGCGTCGACCCAGGTGATCGTTTGGTTTCTGTACCATTAATTTGACCACTAATACTTTGGTTAAAAAAGTCGGTGGAGCCTAACATACCTTTGATCCCCATATCTCGGGTGTCTAAAAGTAAAATCGCCGCATTATTTACGCCCATACCTTTTTTTCTCGCAAGGTAATGGCGTGTAATCCGCTCGATAATCATTTGCGTGCGGTAATCTAAAGTTGTATCAATAGCCTGCTGCCTGAGTGTTGCATCTTGTAGCAGTGCATTCGCAAAATGGGGTGCGTTAAATGGGAGGGCACGAATATTTTGCATGACCAAAGGTAAATCAAACATCCCCTTTTTATTGACGTCCTCAGGATGTTTATGTAGCCAACGCGTTAATAAATGGGCTCTAATTTTACGTAGCTCTTTATTGTTTGGCGTTCTTTTCCCTGGATTTTGAGGAATGATGCTCAAGGTTAAAGCTTGTGGTAAAGTAATCTTATTTACTGAAGTTCCAAAATAAACCAAACTTGCGGCTCCCACTCCTTCAATATTGCCACCATAAGGAGCCAAATTTAAATATGCCTCTAATATTTGTTCTTTGCTATAATGCATTTCAATTTGTATGGCGCGAATAATCTGGATGAATTTCCCTGTTATTTTTTTTGAATTTAAACCGTAATGCATACGTGCAACTTGCATCGTAATCGTTGACGCACCGACTCTGCGGGATTGCACACCATAAGTTTGCCAAATCGCCTTTATTGTCGCCCAAGGATTAACTCCATAATGCCAATAAAAATACTGATCCTCTTGTAACAATGTCGCATCAATGAGTTGTTTTGAGATTTGCGATAAAGGTGTAAAAAGTCGATATTTTTCGTCTTGGCTTAAAGTTAATCTTAATAACTGATGGTGATCATCATAAACTGCTCGCGAAAAACGAGTACTTTCCAATAGCAGCGGTTTTGGTAAAAAAAATATTATTAAATATGCACTGACAAATAGCCCAACAAAGATTATGCTTAAGAGTTTAAATGTTTTGTTCATAGTCGCTATTATGCACTAAAAAGTATAAAATAGATGCAAAAATTTTCAATAAGTTTTCACCATATGGGATAAACTATGACTAAAAGTCCACTCTCTTTAATTCTAAATGCATTTTCATCTGTATTTGGCAAATTAAATTGGCGAAGCCCTCCATGGGTGAATTATCTTTGCAATAAATCAAAATCATCTCCTAAAATGTTTTGGGGAGGTAGTTTTTTACTCATTCTTATTTTAATTGCAGCAGGTTATACAGTCTATTGGTATAAAAACTTACCAAAACCAATTTATACTATTGCGCAAATTACAGTACCTGATATCACACCAAATACTGAAGAACAATTAGTACCTAATAATTTAATTATTGATTTTGGAATAAAAAATAATGGATTTATTAATCAATCCGTTGCACCACTGAGTGAAATAGGTAAAACAGTCACTCATGGTATAGAGATGACCCCTGATATACCTGGAACATGGACTTGGAATACAGACAGTCAATTAGTCTTTACTCCCTCTGAAGATTGGCCTGCAGGACAGAAATTTACGATTCATTTTGCACCAGATTTTTTCACAACAAATGCAAATATGGAGCGTTATGATTATTCATTTCATACTAATCCTTTCCAAGGAACCATTACTGAATTTAAACTCTATCAAGATCCAGTACATGCCGAAATTAGAAACGCAGTAGCCACAATAGAGTTCAATTATCCAGTAAACCCCAAAACCCTGGAGAAAAATACTTCATTAATGTATCAAGCAAAACCAGGTACAACTGCAGCAAAACAATCTTTTACCTTAACTTATGATAAAAATAAGCGTGTTGCCTATCTGCATTCCGAAACAATAAAAATAGATAATGTGACTCGCTATTTACGTTTAACTTTAAATAAGGAAATAACTTCCTCAACTGACTCTGCTCATTTACAACATGAACTCACTCAGAATCTCTTAATACCCAGTGCCCAAGATTTCTTAAAAATTATCTCCGCATCTGCTTCAATCGTTCGCAATGATAAAGACAGGCCTGAGCAAGTTCTTACAATCGAAACCTCTTTAGGCATCAATGAAAATGAATTTAATAAATCGGTGCACATTTTCTTGCTTCCTAAAGATAAACCTGCAACTGTTGCAGAAGAAGCTAAAGAAAATTATCAATGGCAAAATCCAGGCGAAGTAACCCAAACCGTACTGTCTTTAGCAACTCCTTTAAATAGAGAAGCACTCCCCACAGAACAAAACTATTCTGCCCTCCATAGTTTTAAATTTAAAGCTGAAACTCCACGATACATTTATATAAAAATTGATAAAGGAATGCAGGGATTTGGAAACTTTACTTTAGGAAATGAATATGTAGCGGTTATTCCTGTTCCAGCTATTCCTAAAGAAATTAGTTTTTTACATAAAGGTTCATTATTAGCCTTAAGCAGTGAGAAAAAACTTTCCGTACTTGTTCGGGGGGTACCTGCTGTAAAATTTGATTTTGCTCGAGTTTTGCCTGAAAACGTCAATCAATTAATTACTCAAACCCAAGGTGATTTTAATAACCCCTATTTCATTAATCCAACCTTTAACCAACAGAATATCAGCCAAATCTCTTCAGAAACTCAAGAGTTTGATGCCTCTGATTTAGCAAAACAACAGTATACTGCTCTTGACTTTAATAAGTATCTTACAATGAGCACGAATACGCTGGGCCCACAAGGACTCTTTTTATTACAAGCTACTGGATGGGATGTAGCTAACAAAACGGCATTAGATGTAAAAGCAAGTCGTATGATATTGATTACAGATCTGGCCTTATTAGTAAAAGATAATAATGATGGTAGCCATGATGTTTTTGTTGATTCAATAACGCAAGGAACACCAGTTGCTAATGCAACTGTCACTGTTTTAGGTAAAAATGGTTTGCCTATCTTGTCTCGAGTAACAGATTCTCAAGGGCGAGCCACCTTCCCATCGTTAAAAGATTTTATTGATGATAGAGAACCAACAGTCTATTTAGCGCAATTGAATAATGATGTCTCGTTCATTCCTTATAATAATGCAAATCGACAATTAAATTTCTCTAAATTTGATATTGGCGGACTCTATACATACAATCAAGAACTACATAGTTTAAGTGCTTATCTTTTTTCTGACAGAGGTATCTATAGACCAGGTGATTCTGTCCATATTGGTATGATAGTAAAGCAAGCTTATGCACAACCTCAACCTGCTGGATTGCCTTTGCAAGTTTCTGTAGTTGATTCAAGAGGAACTACAATAAAAGATGAAAAAATTACCCTCAATGACTTAGGTTATATGGATCTTGATTTTACAACCAATGCTAACTCTCCAACTGGTCAGTATATGGTTAATCTATATTTAGTCAAAGATGGTTATCCCCAAAATCTTCTCGGTTCAACAACCATACGCGTTTCTGAGTTCCTACCTGATAGGATGAGAATTACTACACAGTTGTCTCCAAAACCTTCTTCAGGATGGAGTTCACCCACCGGATTAAAAGGTGAAGTCAATCTTTGGAATTTATATGGCGCACCTGCTGCTCATCGAAGAATAAGCGCTAAAATTTTGCTCGTACCACAGAAAGTTGAATTTGAAAAATATCCTGATTATGTATTTGTTGATCCATTGTTGGATCCGAAAAAACCTCCTAAAGTATTTACAGAAACATTATCCGACATTACAACAAATGATAAAGGTGAAGCAGAGTTTGATTTAAACCTTGACCGTTATGAAAAAGCAACCTACCAACTTACCTTTTTCGCGGAGGGTTTTGAAGCAGAAGGTGGTCGCAGCGTCACAAACCAATCTAAGGCATTAATCAGCCCTCTGCCCTATTTTGTTGGATACAAACCTGATGGTGACTTATCATTTATCAAACAAAATAGTGCACGTGGCATTCATTATATTGCTGTAAATCCCCAATTAAATAAAGAAGAAGTAAAAGATTTAAAAATCCAACTTATTTCGTTGCAGCCTATAACCACTTTAGTTAAAAAACCAGATGGAACCTATCAATATCAATCGATTATCCAATCTAAAGTACTAAATACCACTCCATTTAACATTACAGAACAAGGTACTGACTATACTTTACCAACCCAACAAATTGGTAATTTCTCTTTAAATGTTTTAGGTAAAGATGATGTCGTTCTTAATCAACTAAAATTTAGTGTTGTAGGTGCAAGCCAACAACCTTTGGCTAAGAATGCAGAGTTATCGATTAAATTAAATAAGCCTGAATACCAAGTCAATGAGGACATCGAAATCCAAATCACATCTCCCTACACTGGATCAGGTTTGATTACAATTGAACGTGATAAGGTTTATGCAGCACAATGGTTTAAAACAGATACAACCAACTCAATACAAACCATTCATATTCCTGCTGATTTTCAAGGAGATGGCTACATCAATGTTGCCTTCATTCGCGACTGGAATTCACCTGAAATTTTTATCAGTCCACTTAGTTATAGCGTTGTTCCATTTTCTGTTAATCATGATAACCACGATATAAAAATTGACTTACTGACTGAAAAAGTCGCCCGTCCTGGGGAACCATTTACCATCAATTATCATACGGATAAACCCGGAAAAATTATTGTTTTTGCAGTAGATGAAGGTATTCTTCAAGTCGCACGCTATGAAACACCTGATCCATTAGCATTCTTTTTTCAAAAACATGCACTAGAAGTTTTAACGCAACAAACAGTAGATCAAATAATGCCCAAATTTATTCAAGATCGAGAGCTTTCTGCTGTTGGCGGAGATAATGGTGAGGAAGGCATGGCAAGCCGTCTTAATCCGTTTAAGAGAAAAACTGAGTTACCTGTCGCCTATTGGTCCGGCATCGTAGATACAGACCCCAGTAATCATCAATTAGTCTATCAAGTTCCGGATTATTTCAATGGTACATTACGAGTTATGGCTGTTGCGGTATCCTCTGACTCTGTTGGTTCACAAGAAACCTCTGCCGAAATACGAGGGGATTTTATTATTAATCCCAATGTCCCCACGTTTGTCGCTCCAGGAGATGAATTTGAAGTATCATCATCGATTGCTAATAATGTTAAGGATTCGGGAGAACATGCATCTATTCGTGTTGATTTAAGCACCTCACCCGAACTCAAAATTATTGGCTCAGCGACACAAACTTTAGAAATTGCCGAAGGCCATGAACAAACGGTACATTTTAAACTGAAAGCAACATCTCAATTAGGTGCAGCAAAGCTCAACTTTAAGACAAGTATGGGTGATAAATCCAGTACAATGAGCGCCAGCCTTAGTGTCAGACCAGCAATGCCCCTCAGCACCTATATCACGAGTGGCAAATCAACAGAAAAACAAAAAACACTCGATATCATGCAAACACTTTATCCTGAATATCGAAAAGTGAATGCTACTGTTTCGACAAGCCCAATGATTCTGGTTTTTGGCTTACAACGTTATCTTGATAATTATCCTTATGGCTGTACAGAACAATTAACCAGTAAAGCCCTACCCTTGTTAGCCATGAATAATCAGACTGGATTTGGCGAAGAAACAAAAGAAGTGCATGAAAAAGTAAATGCAACGGTCCAAATGCTAAGCCAGCGCCAGATGTCTAATGGGGCTTTTAGTTATTGGCCTGGACTTGGCGATAATCAAGGCAACGACTTTGCAAGTGTTTATGCAATGCACTTTCTAACTGAAGCAAGAACCCAAGGATTTAATGTCCCCAATGATTTATTCTTTAACGGTATTAATTATCTTAAAACATTAGCAAGTCAAAATGTTTCAGATATGGAAGCAGCTAGAATTCAAGCTTATGCAATTTATATTTTAACACGCAATGAAATTGTAACTACAAACTATCTGGCAAACCTGCAATTGTATTTAGAAAAAGACAAAACAAAAGCATGGCAAAAAGATATTACCACAATCTATATTGCTGCTTCTTATCAACTGCTACAAAGTCATGATGAAGCAAATCAATTAATTGGTCTATATAAGCCGCAGAACAACCAAGCATATGTGACTGATTTTTATAATAGTGCTATAGCAGATGCTCAATACTTATATATTGTCGCGAAACATTTCCCTAATTTATTGCCACAAGTAGGGGATCAATTATTAATGCGATTAATTGAAGCAATTAATAATAATGAAATAAATACAGTATTGTCCGGCTATACAAGTCTTGCATTAGGTGCTTATCATCAAAATTTATCTAATGACACTGCATCTGCTTTATCAATGACAAAGATTATGAAGAATAATCAGGAAATTAATATCCCCATTACTAATTCAAATTATCAAAAAACCGAAGTTGATAATGCGGTACAAAAAATACGATTTAATAATCCTGATGAAAAAACATTTTTCTATCAGCTTATGCAATCTGGTTTTAACCGAATTATGCCAGATACACCTTTAAAACAAGGCCTAGAAATTTTCCGGGAATATAAAGATAGTAAAGGGAACGCGATTAGTTCAACCCCCCTAGGAAGCGAAATTGAAGTACACATCCAAATTCGTGCTTTAGAAAGCGATTATCTATCCAATATCGCAATTGAAGATCTTTTACCTGGCGGATTTGAAGTGGTAAACGATTCAGTAAAAAATAATACTATGGATTATATAGATATACGTGAAGATCGGGTAAATTTCTTTGGTGGCATAGATTCTTCTGCAAAAGAAATTGTTTATAAAATTAAGGCGGTTAACATTGGAAAATACATTGTTCCTCCTGCTTATGCAGAAGCGATGTATAATCCTAATACGAAAGCACAAGGTGTTTCTTCTGTAATTACAGTTACTGACTTACAGTAGTCAGTAGTTTAAATGGTTATGTTTGGCGTATTTTGAACGAAAATAGCGCCGAAAAATACGTACAGGAATATTGTAGATACTGTCTTTAAAATCAATCCAATGTTGATTAAAAGGCTGTTTATTTTTAAGGACCCCAAAGCCAATTTTCGCATAACAGTGCATATATAATTGTTTTTGGGGTTTTGCATTTTTGTTGCAAACGCAGTACAAAGAGAGTTAAACCTTTATTATAGTTTTTGACCACTAAGGCAGCCGTATAAAACCACTTTCATCCATCAGTAAATCGAGAATAGTATTATTTTTTACTGAACCGTTTACCACTTCAAATCCGCATAGTAATTTTTCCTACAAAATCCCCTGATTAATGCTGTTTAGGTGTTCCCAATATGGGCATTTTAAGAATAGCCACGAAATTATCTCCTTGATTTTAGACTAGGGTCTGTTGACATTTCACCAGCCGCCTACGTGCCGCGGCTTGTCCGCGGCATCCAGTAGATCTAAATCAT
>NZ_LNYU01000038.1 GCF_001468135.1 Legionella santicrucis
TCTTCAATTGCTAAATCCATACATCACCTTAAAAGAGGTGATTTGATCATGTTTCTTTGGGATAAACAAGATGTGTAGAAGATTCAGGCCATTGACTAGCCCCCACGGAGTTGCGCAAAAAATATCTTCACTGTGACATGCGGCTGGGTTCTGTAGCTTTCCGAACGAGCTCAACAACGCTAAAAAGCAAAAAAACACCTAATTTTGGGCCTAATACCGCATGAGTATCCGCGATAATCGATCAAACTCAACCATTTCATCCATTGTGCATATTCAGCCAGGGCTGATTCGCCGCACCATCATCCCAATGGCGGATAATTTTATGAATGCTTCGCTACTTTTTGGCAAAAACTCATAGTCTTTACTTAATCGTCGCTGGTAATTCATCCAGCCGAAGGTGCGTTCAACTATCCAGCGAAATTTCACAATTTTAAAGATCTTCCGAGGGCGTTTAACCACCGTCCACACGATATTGAAAAAAGAGAGAGCCCAGTCAATCAATTTGTTTCCAATGTAACCACCATCAGCCCAAATAAGCTTGATGCTACCGAAAAAAAACATCAGCTGAGCAAGGACTAGTCTTGCGCCAGTTCTGTCTTGAATACCTGCTGAATGCACCATAACCGTAAGCAATAATCAAAGAACATCCACTACGATATGTCGCTTTCTTCCTTTAATTTTTTTACCACCATTATAACCTGTATCCAGTGCAGGTCCTACTGTTTTTACCGTCTGGCTAATGTCGCCTCTACATAATCAAACGCTTTAAATCCTTTCATCGGCTTGGTGACGTTTTTAACAAATCGATGGTCTTGCTCCAAGATATTATTCAGGTATTTGATTTGTGTAAACCCACCACTCAACATAAACAAAAGCGCCAGATGTAGATTGATGGTATCGATACCGGCTTTATTAGCTCCACTTTTATCCATGGTTACTTTATCTGGAATGCCGTTTGGCCCAATAGCTTTCTCAAAAAATGCTCGTGCAGCAGGCTCATCCCGTTTTTCTGACAGCATGAAATCAACGGTTTGGACTTCTTTATCAACGGCACGGTACAGATAAACCCATTGGCCTTTTACTTTGATATAGGTCTCATCCATCCTCCAAGATATCCCTACAGGGCGTTTGTGACGCTTGCGAAAAACCTCTTCCAGCTGCGCTGCATAGCGGGGAACCCACCTGTTAATCGTCGAATGATCTACTTTCAGCCCCCGTTCCAAGGCCAATTCCTCAACGTCACGATAACTCAATGAATAGGCCAAGTACCATCTGACCAGCATAAGATTATGTCTCGTTTAAAATGCCGCCACTTGAAACTCAACATCGTTGATAGTCCACAAGAAAAAAGGAAGATACTATCTCATCAGACAACT
Source organism: Legionella santicrucis (assembly GCF_001468135.1). GTDB lineage: Bacteria > Pseudomonadota > Gammaproteobacteria > Legionellales > Legionellaceae > Legionella > Legionella santicrucis. The sequence goes on from NZ_LNYU01000038.1 coordinate 1,377, forward strand.
TTTTGCGACAAAACCCGTTTTTGCAACGGAGCCGTAATTTTTGATATATAAAATTTACTAATATATAATGTTTTTAATTAATTGTTCTTGCATTAGGAAAAGCTTATGGGAGTGTATATTGTTCCTGTACATGCCAAAAAACTCAACGTAAACCAATTTATGATTGGTTATCATAGTATATTCAATAGAATTCAATTTGACTGGGATGAGTCTTATGACTTTCAAGACTTTGTTAGTTATTTTCAGGATCTGAAGACTGACCAGCCTTTTTTAGTATTTAAGACAAAAGAAGAAGCATTTAACTATTCTGAATCTAACGAGGGTGTTGATCACCCCGGGTATCTAGTAACTATTCGTTCTCGTGTGCCTGTCTATAAAGTTGAACTACAAGTTGAATTTGATGCTATTCCTAGTAATGAACATCAACAAAAAAATATATCAAAATCAGACGTCAAACGCTTATTGTCTGCTTCATTAGCTTTGTATCACTATGAATGTGATATTGAAAAGCAACAGCAAGAAAAAGAAGAGTTTGATGCAAACATTGAACAATTAAAGAGCTTTGCATCGAATCGATCGTTGAATCCAAATGTTAAGAACAGCCTAAACGCCGTGATTGATTGCATACAAAAACCCGAATATAAATTTCTAGGATTTGGAGAGAAAAAAGAAATTACCAAAAAGACCATTGCTTTTATTGAGGGCAAAATAACACCAAGAGACTATAAAAGTGTCATTCAGAAAGGTTATTTAGGAAAACAAAGCTCTCTAGAGCTGAAACTTTTAGGCGCGGCATTGATGGCGTTAGCTATAACTGTTTCTGCTTGTTTACTAGCGGCAGGAGCACCAGTGACAGGTACTATTCTCATCGGTGCGGGCCTTGGAATGATAGGCTTGGGGTTCTTTGATAAGGGACAAGGATCAGGTGTTAGTAAGCCTTTGCATGAAGTTTTTGATGCCTCGGCGTCATTCGCGTCAGCGCGAAGCTTTGTTTTTTAACTCCCTGCATGGGACACTTTAATCAAATTAGTCTAAACTAAGTCCTTGATTTAGCGATCAAAAGGAGATTAAAGTGCCGAAGTACAATCTTATCTTAAATTTACCTGGATTTTCTATAGTAAAAGTGAGCGGATATCAACCATTAATATTAGATGTAACTTATAATCGATTAGCGCGTTGCAGCCATTGCCAGAGCAAGAGTGTGCGCAAGAAATCATCCTATATACGAAGCGTTCACCATGAGTTAATCGGCCACCGTCGAAGTATATTGAGGTTTAAAGCTTGTAAGTTGTATTGTCACACGCGTTATCGTTATGGTAATCAACAATTTCCTGGTATAAACAAACATCAACGAGCAACTTGGAGAGCGCAAGCGGCTGTTTTTCATGAGCATAGTCGAGAGGAGTTTCTCAAAAAGACTTATCGGAGCGCTATAAGCAAGGCAAAGCCACTATAGAGCGTTGGTATCAACGGCATTATGAAGAACAACATAGAGAATTAATCAATAAACCTTGTCCTGTAGTACTGGGAATTGATGAACATTTCTTCGGTAAGAAAGAAGGATTCGCTACAACTTTTTGTGACTTAAGAAAGCATAAAGTATTTGATGTGGTAAAAGGGCGAAGTGAGGGGGATTTGAAAACCTACCTGCAACAGTTGCCTGGGAAAGAACGAGTCAAAGTGATTTGTATGGATTTAAGTAGTACCTATCGGTCCATGGTAAAAAAATACTTTCCTAATGCGATGATAGTAGCTGACAGATTTCATGTAATCCGTTTAATTCAATATCAATGTATTATGACTTATCGAGAGCTGTCCCATGAAATAAAAAACAATAGGGGCATCTTGGCTCTGTTGAGAACTAGGCCTAATAACCTCAGTGAAGAGAATAAAGTAAAAAGAGATGTATTTTTAAATCAAAATCCGGCTATTGAAGCCATTTATCAATTTCAGCAAGAGCTTCATTCTCTTTTAATGAAAAGAGCTTTAACTCAACGTGCATGCCGTAAAGTCATTCCTACTTTCTTGGAGATGCTTACCGATTTAAAACAAAGTAGTTTTAAGCCCTCAGCTGCATTAGGTAAAACGCTCACTGCTTGGAAAGATGAAGTTGCCAGAATGTGGCGGTTTAGTAAATCTAATGGAATAACAGAAGGGTTTCATCGCAAAATGAAACTCATTCAGCGTAGAGCTTATGGCTTTAGAAATTTTGAAAATTATAGGGTTCGTGTTAAGGTGCTCTGCGGTTGATTATAGCTGCCCCCTTAAATGGGAAGGCTGAAAGCCGAGGCGGGTAGTCCGCGTATATGGACTCATCCGATTTTGCAAGTAAAAAGCTTGTGAAAAGTGAGGTATTTGCATCCGTATATCCGGCCATTAGTGAGTAATTTATATGCTCAGGCCTTGATGATATTCGTACTCTGTCTCCTAATCGCGATATCGAATATTTAATTCATCGGACTACCCAGGTATTTACTGAGTAGGTTTTACCATTTTCACATCAACTGTTATTTGCAAAATAAAGGTAAGTCTTTTAGTTCCTGATAGTTAGTTACTATTTATAAACGTAGGTTTTTTGAACTATAAAAAACTGGGTATCCAAAACCAAGTAACTTATCATTTGCCAGGCCATCCTTAAACACAACGGTTTAAATGGTCACTATATTTATCGCCATAAGACATAATAGCCCACATATGGCGAGCATTTTTATTAGCTACAGCAACAGCAGCTTTATTGTATCCTCGTTCTTTATGTATTCGTTGCACCCAACAACTAAAATAATCTGTTTTTTTTCCTGCATTTTGTACGACAGCTCTCTCTCCGTGTATCAGTAAACTTCTTATATAGCGATCCCCGCGTTTACTAATTGACATAAGACAATGCTTTCCCCCACTAGAATGCTCTTTGGGAACCAATCCTAAATAGACTGCAAAATGACGACCATTTTTAAAAAAAGAAGGCATGCCAATTACCGAAAAATGATACTGGCACTCATAGGACCAATACCAGAAAGTTTCATAAGGCGCTTACACAAGTCATTTTCCTCACAAAATTGCTCTATTTTTTTTGTGTATTGTTTTATTTCTTGATCTAAATACACTAGCTTATCATAGCAACTGGATATAATAGTTCTCATATCTCCCGTAAGCTCATTAGTTGCATCTTCCCGTAAAGAGGGAACTTGTTTTCTTAATGCTGACAAGCCTTGAACAACAAAAATGCCCATTTCTCTCAAATAACCACGGATTCGGTTTGCTAGTGCGGTTCTATCATGCACCAGGCTTTCTCGATAACGATGATTCATCTGAATTTCCTATTGTTCTATCGTTTTTATGGGCACCGTAGGCATTTCATCTTGCTGCTATAGAAATTGCCTTAGCATCATTTTTATCATTCTTATTTCCTTGAACAAAAGGCTTTACATGGTGAGGGCTAATTTGGGAT
>NZ_LNYU01000039.1 GCF_001468135.1 Legionella santicrucis
CCTTATCATTTTTCTAAAACTAATCTATAAAAATTGCAGAATACACTAACTTCTTTGTTTTTTATAGATATTTAATGAGGTCTGCTTAGGTTCTGCAATTCTGCTGATGAATAGTGCGTTGTGATCCGTCCGGAGCGATGCCCTAACAAATCTTGCCGATTTTCGAAGCTCACTCCTACAGAACGCAATCGCCTTCCAAAAGTGTGTTTTAGATCATGAACACGTACATATTCTAATCCAGCTCTCCCCCTTCCATAAAGTATTATGTATCCGAGTCATTGGCTCGCCGTTATAAGTAAACACAAAGTGTTTATGTTTACCCCTCTGGCTTTCAACAGCTTCTTTTGCTGATTCAAGATCATTGTAATTAGCAATTTTGATATAACATCCTTCTTGTCTTTTCTCGCCCTAATTTTGTTTTGGATAGTTATCAAAATGCGTTGGACTTTCTGTTTCATTTTTAAATACATAAATCATATATTGCATAGAATGGAAAATTATGTCGCATAAAAAGTGCTGAAAGATAATTATCAAGCTTTCACCCTACTGCACTAAATTTGAGTCTCCAAAAATCACTTCGATACTATTAGCTTATTGAAATTAAAGACATACCAATAATTTTTATATCATACATAAGAAAAACCAATTGGATATATATTGATCATATAGATGATAATAAGAACATCAATATTTACTAATTTAATAGGAACAAATTATGAAAATTGCTCTTGTCGATATCGATGGCTGTTTGGTTCAAAAAGGTCAATTAAATTCTAACATTGTGAAACGAATAAAAGAAGAAAACTACGATCAAGTAATTTTATTTACTCAAAGATCTAAATATATACAATCACTTCAATTACCATCTAAATTTTTGCTGAACGATGAAGGTGGAATAATTACCACTGAAGAAGCTGTGAAAAAACTAGAAGAACAGCTAAACGGAAAAAAAGTTAAAGTATCTACATCTGTTGATGAGTTTTTTGGTGAGCCATGTAATTATTATGAGGCTGAACTAAAAAAGTTCGAGCAAGACTTTAGAAAAGAATATAAAGAGAATGGTGATAACGCGAATAAAGCTCCATTTGTTTGCGATGCGAATGAAGAGTTAACTCAAATAAGGACAAAGAAAGGCATTTCTGAAGTAAATCAAGACCCATATTCATATTTTCCGCAAGGAAAAGTAGAACAATACCAATTTTTAATTAATCGTCTGCACCAAACTAATTCATCAGAAAACCTAGCTGTAGATTTTTTTGATGATCATATAGACAATCTAAAAGAAGTAGATCAGTCAAAAAATATTAATATAAAACCCAATTGCTTCCATGTTACGGAGAAACAAATTAAATCCCTTCATATAGTTAACCAATATGAGCATTTCACTGATCAGCAAAGTAAAGGAAGATTTCATTTATTTGAAGCTACAGCTGATATAATTAAGTCGTATAAAAATAACTATCAAAATTTAAAAGGAGATTACTTAAAAAGCCAAATTCTTGTGGATTTCAAAAAGCAATTAGAAGAAGCGAATAATCTGGAGGATGTGAATAAAATTACTGATGATTTTAAAAAGAGTAACGAATATAAAATTTTAACTACAGGACAGGGATTATTTACTAAAATTACAGGAATACAAACTTCATCGGAAAAAGCTGTTGATCAAATGGTAAAAGATAGGATTGGGGAACTTAATATACCAAGCCCCGCCCTATCGTAATTTATATAATTGTCCCATCATAGATGCCATTTGAAAATATTTACACCTAAAAGCTGAAGGCAATCCAGATTTAGAATTTAATGAAGCTGTGGATACGAGTATAATGGACACTAAAGAATCGATTGAAATATTACCCAATATTTATTTGTGTTTATCTTATCGATTTAGGGCTTTCAAGACAGAAGCAGTTTCAACAGCTAGCCTACTTGAGGATTTATCGAAGAAATGTGATCGCCCAATAACTCTTGTAAGTCAATACTCAGGAGATCTCAAAAAAGGAGAACAATTGGGTTTAGATAACTTTTTGAATGCTGAAGATTTTTATAATCCTATAATGAATGATCGATTACAGAAAAAATGCCAATAACAGTTTGTACAGAGTTATTTTGATGAAGGTCTCAGCACCTCAGAACTTAACTTATATAAATGGGGTCAATCCCTTGACCCCATTTATATAACTTTATAATGATTGCAACCATTTGAGTAATGACTTATTTTCCGCGCGGTATAATACCCTGTCTCTTGATCACATCTTCTCCATTAACCCCCTGAATACCAACAAATAACTCCTCATGAAAAGGAAAACTCACCTTTTATCAAAGCAATAAAAGAAAAACCTTATGCAATTATTGGTATCATAGGAATTGCCTGGCTAGTCGGAATTATGACATTTGGGACTTACATTTTTACCGCTACTTATCTGCATCATTATTTTAATTTTTCATTAAGTCTAGCAACACTTATCATCACTGTATCTTTGATGGTAGATGCATCGCTTGAACCATTTATAGCAATTTTGGCAGACAGGATAGGATATCTAAGAATTATTAAATTTGGTATATTATCCCTGTTGCTTTTTAGTATTCCAATATTCTTTTTACTATCAGCAAGCGATTGGGTATTAGTTACATTCGGTATGGTATTAATGTCCATATTGATTGCGATTACATATGCCCCATTAAATGGTTTCTTTGTTCCCTCATCAATATAGAGACAGCGCTTTTGGTATTGCTTTTAATATAGGTATTTCATTGTTTGGTGGTACCACTCCTCTAATCATGATGTGGCTAGTAAACAAAACAGGAAATTTTATCGCGCCTGCTTGGTACTACATATTGGGGGCCATAATTGGCCTAGTCTCGTTGGCTATATGTGAATACAGCCAACGGCAAATAAATGACTCACAACCCTCTTTAGTTTACTAATTATTGGAGATGTTCCATGTTGCTTTTCAGTTCAACCTTAATAAAACACAAACTTAGTTTTACAAAACTAAGTGATTGCATGCAACACCTGTCTACCGCTGCAAAATGGGCTGAAGATGAATGGGGTTATATTCGTAATAAGGGGGTTGAATTCCGGATGGATGTGTTGCGCTCACTTAGCAATAATACTTATATAGGTACTTTTGCTGGTGTTCCTGTCGCGATGTTTGCATTGTTAGACCATTTGTATCATGAGGATTTGTATCAGGCTACAGACAAATTACCCAATTCACGTGAGTTAATGTATGTCTATGTAAAAAAAGATTATCGTGGTCTTGGTTTTGGAAAACAAATTATAGAAGAAGCTAAAAAAATAGCTGCGAACTCTGAAGTGGATTTGATTTTATTGGATACGTTAAAGCCTAATTTAAATCGATTATATGAGAAATATGGTGCAGAAGTAATTTGTGAGGGAAGATTGTTCTCCCATCCTACAGAGGTTTTAAGTATAAAAATGTAAAATATTGTATCTATTTATATTAAGGGAAGTGATTTAATTTTTACCTAGATTAAATACTTCCATTTTTTCTAATTATTTTAGATAGATTATTTTACAAGGGTTTCAATGAAAATAAGTAGGTTAATATTGACCATTGTTTTTTCACAAAGAAAAATAAGTCCTATTAGGACTAGCACAATTTAAGAACAGCACTATTTTTTATTATTAAATAATATCGTTTCTCTAAGGTTATCCTTTAGATAGGTCATTTGATTTAAAGGTTATCCTTTAGATAGGTCATTTGATTTATCAGTTTTATTCTATAATAGTTTCCAGAGAAATTTAAAACGCGAAGGGAGAAACATCATGGGCTACATTATTGCATGGTTATTAGGCGTTCCAGTGAGTTTATTAATATTAATCTGGTTAATTTCTCACCTTTAATAAGGAGATTTTATTATGGATAATTTAATATGCTATAAAACCACTCCCACTAAACTACATTGGTCAGCAATTTTTGCTGGCGCATTAGTAGGCGTAGGACTTAGCTTTTTATTGAATATATTTAGTATGGCTATTGGATTGAGTGCCTACTCGTCCACATCTAGCGGCGCCACTGTTATCGCTATAGGAGGCGTGTTAGGTTTATTAATTGGTGTCATTGTGTCGCTGGGTGTTGCGGGGTTTGTTGCTGGTTATTTAGCGCGTTTTTATCACTGCTATTGCCATGGTGGGGTGATTTATGGATTTATTACTTGGAGTCTGGCATTAACGTTAAGTGCCTTATTAACCTTACCAATGATGCATTATGTTTCTTTTCATCAAGAAAATTTAGACCCAGCCTTAGTCCCCATTCAAACTTCAACTCTTACGGATACTGGTACAATTGCTTCTCAGTCTAATGCTCCAAAAATAATGAAAAATAATCCTGAACATTTAGCCTGGAGCGGGTGGATTTTATTTATTTTATTTTTCTTAAGTGCCATCTCAAGTTGTATTAGCGCCTGTTATGGAATGAAATGCAACAGAGAGGAACAAAGTGCACTTAAAGATAAAAATTAAACAGCGTTTAAAATGATATTTAATTACAAATGCTTACTAACTCAAGGAGGACAAAAAATGAACAAAGATATTTTTGAAGGCAAATGGGAAGAACTTAAAGGAAAAATGAAACAGGCTTGGGGTAAATTAACAGATGATGATTGGACTGTCATTGAAGGTAATCATCAAGAGTTATTTGGGAGGCTTCAAAAACATTATGGTTATACGAAAGATGAAGCAGAAAAAGCCATCAAAGACTTTCAAGATAAAACAAGACATTAACAAAGATTAACAACAAGCGTGTCGCCAGTTTTTGAGAAACCTTCCGGGACTTCCGAGTCCCCGAAAGGGACAAAAACCGGCGACAAGTATGCCTGCGGCAAAACATTCGGCTCTAAGCCTACCAGAGACTATCGGCCTCGCTCGTCCCTCGCTTCCTTGGCCGGCAGCGATTGTTTTAAAAACATCTCCTGTTTAGGATAGCATGCGATATCTGATTTTTACACTTTCAGAATATTATTTGATCATTTATGCACTGCCTAGACCTCTGAAGATACAGAGCATTTGGGATAGATAGACTTACTGAGCGCTGCCTTTTACGGAGCCAAGGGGACATAACAATGTGGCCCTATGAGCTTATAGGGTAAGAACATAATCTTTAATTTTATGATGAATAAAATTAAAGAAAGTAAAAAAATAATACTAAGAACGATGATTGCAAATTTATAAGGTTTAGTGTAATTATAGTATCGAAAGTAGAGAAATTGAATAGTAGAATAAAAAGATATCAATAAAAATATACTGTAAAAAGGAATGATTAAAAATAGATAGATTAGTATAAATCCAACAGGATCTTTTTTGGTGCAAATAATAAGTAATTTTCCTAGTGCGATTATAAGGGGAAACAAAGCAAGAATTAACAATTGTTTTTTAAAAGATGGCTTCATTTACCCGCCCCTATGTAAAATCTTCCGAGCCCTAGTTTGAAAATTGACACAAGTATTGTGTATATTTTTTTGACATAAAGAGGCTTCTCTTTTAAAATCTTAGCATTCTCATTTTAGTTTGTAAAAATGCCTAAACTGTCAATAACAGAGATTCAAGAACAACTTGCTATAGCAAGATTAAAAAAGTTTAACCATGACAACCTTCAAGAATTATTTCAAAAATTCTACCAGAAGTGTGTACGTTACTTTGAAAATTGCGATAAATTAAACCGTTTCGAAAGCAAGCGTATATTTCTTTTTTTAAAAGAAATGAATGCCTTGGCTGATCGATTGGATAATCCTCAAGACCTACCTTTCTATGAATTTTACCAGCATCAGTGCACAATAAACGCATTAAAACCCGGTATACCAGAACATATTTGTAATTATGGAATTAAATTTACAATAATAGCTTTTTTTACTCTTTGCACTTCTTTATTGGTTGGTGCCTTAGCTGTAGCTTTTCTTCCTGTCAGTTTACCCTTGATTATTAGTGCTCTTGTAGTAGGAGCAGCAATAGGTGCCCTTATGGGTATTCTTGAGGCAAATGACAAGGTTGATCGCTGGTGTCATCGCTTTTTTAGGCCTAGAGATTCTGAGCCTATTCCATCGGCAGATGCTTTTCTTAAAGAAGTCGATGACATCCTGAATCCAAAAATGAAGTTAGAGCATATTCACAATCCCAATGGGGTAGATTTAGAGGATAATTGTTTTGCTAATTGTCTACCTTTTTAAGTCTACTTAGGCCAGGTCAATAACATAATTCCAAATAAGATAAATAAGGAGTTAATGATTTGATCATCCATATAATCTTTGTTGAGGGAACAAGCTTTTGTCAGGCAAGGTAAAAAAATGGCCATGCTTGCCATTCCGGCCTAGGAAACTCTTTGTCTAATAATTCAGCCAGTTGAAGCTTCTTCATCTGGGCTAAAAGTAAAGGAATATCGTCGATTCGTTCAATTGCTGCTACAAGTGGTGCTATCATACATCCCTATCTCTATTATCTATGTGTTAAAAGAGCATAAGCATAAGATGAAACGTTGGTATTTCAAAGACATGATGGAAATAGGGAAAAAATTGTTTCGGAAAATTCACCGACAGAAACACCATGCCAACCCCAATCATGATGTGCATTTTATGGCGCGAGAAATAGATGACTGGCTGGGAAAGGGCGTTGAGTCTATAGTAGATGGAAGCTATTCGCCGCGCCATCTTAAGCGTCATTATTTCCCCGACGAAGTGGTCGAACAATTACATTTATCCGACCGAATTTTCCAACATATTTTGCTGTACGAATTAAAGCCCACTTTCCCGCATGTCATGAACCCTAATTGTTATCATCTAAACGGCCCACGCGGCGTACGGCTGGCAACTGCGCGAGTAAGGAAAGCGCTTGCTGAAGAAAATCCAAAGTACATCATTCGTGCGGATATCAAATCAATTTATAAATCAATCCCACACTGGCGGTTAGTTGAAGACATCAAAACGCTTTATGATGACAAAAAAGTACAAGATATGCTTGAAGAAATCATCACCAATCCTATTGAAACACCCCGCGGCTGCCAAAACCCAGACCATGGCATAGCCCTTTCGTGGGCCCCTTTCACAATTTTTTAGTGGCATCTATTTGAAGCCTTTAGATGACGCGTATTCTGCAATGAATGTAACCTATTTGCGCTATCAGGACGATATTTTGATTCTGTGCCATCGCCTTCGTCAGCTTAAGCCGTTGCAAACAGGTCATGATGTCGGTACTAAAAGAGCGCCGTCTTTATTTATCGCCCTAAAAAACGCACATAGGTCGCATAGAAAAAGGGTTTCATTTTTTAGGAATTTCCTATCCTGGGACGAAAACTCAGGATAACAACACCAGGGCACAGGCGATGGATAGAGCGGCTATCCCCCTTGATAATGCGCATTATTCAACCTCATTGCGTGGGGGGCTGCAAATGATGCAACAATTAATCAAACGCCTGAGCTTCAGCGCATTGTTCCTCATCCGAGAACTCTGCGAAAAGCACGTGAGCAGGTCAAGCAGATGGTTACCGATGAGGTGTCTCCTCTAAAAATCAGAAATTACTTGCGAAGGTGGGTCCAATGGTGGGTGAGTGCGTCACAATGTTGGCAGTACCAGGAGATCCTTGAGTGGTTTTTGTTAGTGTGCTGGGATTTTGACCCAGCCGCCTATGGCGCTGGGTTGTTATAGCACGCCATTAACAAGACATGCCAAGATTCTGTCCGGGTTCAACAACATTCAGATCGTTACGCAGCTGTTTAAGATCGGCGCTTCTCACTTCATCCAGGTGGCTCACGGCTACCAAATCGATCCGGGTCGGCCGCCGCCAGCGCAC
>NZ_LNYU01000040.1 GCF_001468135.1 Legionella santicrucis
CCTTTGATGTTTGCTCGCAGATTTTGATGGATCATTTCTCCGGGAAAAAATCTTTGGTTTTTGCTAATCACCAGTGACCTATTACCTTGTTGACAGTTGTGGTTCTAATTAATCCTTATACTAACCAATTACGCTGGGGTAAAAAATCAGTATAAAGTTTTGCCTCTGCACTATTGGCTTCGGGATTCCAGTTATATTCCCATGTTACCTCGGGAGGTAATGACATGAGAATGGATTCTGTTCTGCCATTTGACTGCAAGCCAAATAAGGTACCACGGTCATAGACGAGATTAAATTCAACATAGCGCCCGCGGCGATATTTTTGAAATGTTTTTTCTCGCTCACCAAATGGATGAGATTTACGGCGACTTACTATAGGGGCATAAGCCTCAATATAATGATTCCCTATACTTTGCATTAATGAAAAGCTGTGCTCGAAGCTTATTTCATTGTAATCATCAAAAAACAAGCCCCCAATTCCTCGTGCTTCATTTCGATGTTTAATGAAAAAATAATCGTCACACCATTGCTTAAATTTAGGATAAATGGATTGGCCAAAAGGTTGGCAAGCCTGCAATGCAGTTTGATGCCAATGCTTGCAATCTTCTTTAAACCCATAATACGGTGTCAAATCAAATCCTCCGCCAAACCACCAAACAGGATCAGCATCTTCTTTTTCAGCAATAAAAAAACGGACGTTGGCGTGAGATGTGGGAACATATGGGTTATCTGGATGAATCACTAGTGATACACCAAGAGCATTAAAATTTCTACCTGCTAATTCTGGGCGATGGGCACTCGCAGATGCTGGAAGATGCGCTCCTAAAACATGAGAAAAATTAACCCCTGCCTTTTCAAAAACCAAACCTTGGGATAAAACACGTGAAATACCACCACCGCCGGCAGAACGTTGCCAGGTATCTTCCATAAATTGGGCCTGTCCGTCTAAATTTTCAAGCCTTGAGCAAATTGTATTTTGCAGCTGTAATAGATAAGTTTTTACCTGCTCTATTGCATTTTCAGGAAGAACATTGTTCTTTAACATAGATAGTACCCCCAATTGATAGCAACTAATTTTCTCACTTATTTGAAGTTGGCACAACGTTTGCTTTTTATAATTAGTGTAACGTGCATTAAAGTTAAGTGAATAAGGGGGAATAGCATGACAGATAATTCATTTAATGAAACGGATACAGTTAGTTTGTCTTTTGAACAAATTGATTCTCCGCTAAAGAAAAATTTAGTAGAGCAGGATTTTTTACATTTAATGGCAGAGCAAATTGAGAGCCAGGATATGATGCAGCGGCAAGTTAATCATGAATTTCTGTCTCAACTGGCACAATTTGCCACTCATAATGGGTGTATAGAAATGCAAGAATCATTGCAACAAATGACCACATCATTACAATCAAATCAAGCATTACAAGCTTCAGCTTTAGTTGGGCGTAAAGTTTTGGTGGAGAGTGATATTCTTCCATTAGGGGCAGAGGTTTCCGTAAGAGTTGCGCTTGATATTTCTTCTGACCTTAGCATGTTGCGTGCTTGTGTCTATGCGGAATCAAAAGAGATGATAAAAACAATTTCTTTAGGTAAACCAGAACCTGGCTTTTTGCAATTCAGTTGGGATGGTATTGGATATGATGGCAAAAAGGTTAAAGAAGGAAGATATAGGATTGAAGTTCATGCTATTTATGAAGATAAAGAAATAGCATTGAAAACCATGATCTTAGCCAATGTTAATAGTGTGAGCCTTGGGCAAAATGGAGAGGGATTAACATTGAATGTTGCAGGAATTGGGCCAATATCATTAAATCAGGTAAGGCAAATATCGGTTTAAGATCAGAAAAATGAATTGAAGAAATAATAACTGAGTTACGCTTTTGTAGAGGGAAATCTTTCTAACCAAAAATTAGCGATATCGATTCGTCTTGTAATCCAAATGTCTTTATGCAGTACTAAATGATTTAAAAAATTCCTTAATATCAAGCACCGATCAGGTTTTCCGCTAAGGCGAGGATGTAAACCTACTGTCATAATTGTGGGTCTTTTTTCTTGATAAAGATAGTTAAATGTATTCATTAAACGAACATAAAACTCCTGTGTACTACAAAACCCCGGGGTTGTTGTGAATCTGAAGTCATTACAATCAAGAGAGTAGGGGATTATCAGATGATTATCAACATAATAAGGTAATTCATCTGCATAACTATCTGAGTCATAAAGAAAACCACCAATCTCAAGTAACAATTCCCGCGTGTGTTCGCTTCGTCTTCCAGTATACCAGCCTTTAGGTCTTTTTCTTGTTAATTGTTCCAGGGTTTTAAGGCACGAAAGGATGTGTTTTTTTTCTTCTTTTCTTGGAACATTTGCATAATTTATCCAACGCCATCCATGGCCAGCCACATCATGATGTTGCCGTGCCAAATAATTTGCCAGTAGTGGGTTTAGGGTTAATGCATATCCAGTCACGAAAAAAGTTAGTGGTACTTGATAAGCGTCAAACAAACGAAGAAGCCGCCACAATCCTACACGACTCCCATATTCATAAAATGATTCCATACTCAGATTACGTTGACCTTTAGCTTTGGGTATGAATGGGAAATCTGCGCCAATTGTTTCAGCTTGCACATCATTATTGACAGGGCTTAACTCAGAACCTTCTTCATAATTAATGACAAAGTTAATTGCCACTTTTGCTTTGTTTGGCCAAAAAAAATCTTTTCCTTCAGGACCATAACCTATTAAATCACGCATTGCTTATCCCAATTCAAAAGTGGTAATGCCATAAATTCCTTGAGTAGAGAGTTTAGGCTCGCCTTTTAAATACATTCTTGCCGTTGCGAATACTTTAGACATCTTCAATTTTTGTACCAAATCAACCGCAAAAGGATTATTTTCAGGAATATCTAAATAAATTGTTTCATCTTGAGCAAATACTGATAATTGTTCCAATAATTTTTCAGCAATATGTGGCGAGTCTGCAAAAAGAGGACCTATTTTATAACCTGCAAAGCATTTTCTAATTACTCCATAACCCTTCAATTGCTGGTCTTGAACATAGCCAAGTGCTAAAGCTGTATTTTGTTGGATCCAGGCTGCAAGAAATTGAGGTCTTGGTGCAGGAAAGAAATGACGATCGTAGTGTGTGAGCTGTGCAAAGGGCACTGTCTGTAAGTTCACTATTAATGGCTCAGGTTTGGGAGAGGGTGGTTTGTGTTCTAAGGCATATCGTGCATTATTATGCGCAAATTTATAACCAATACGCGCATAATTGTCGATCATATCCAGTACCCCGTCGAGTCCAGCATTACGATCACTAATATAAGCAAGCCGAGCTTGGGTTAATTGTATTCCATATCCCTGTGAGCGATAATTTTTATCTACAATATAAAAGCCACAAAATGCAAAGTAATCGTCATATACTACAGCTGAGCCAACAGCAATGATTTGGCCATTTAGTTTACCTGCAAAAAAGCCTTGAGGATCAGTACGATAAAAACATTCTCCATCGTTTAATCCTGGATTCCAACCTTCCTGGCATGCCCATTCCACCGCAGTTGAAATTTCCTCACGTGTCATTCGTGTTATTTGATAATCGTCCATAATAATCACTTTTAATAAATAACTTATTCGTTAAATTTAATATTAAGGAGAGACTAAAGCAAATAGGTAAACTCCTATTGGAACAATCAGATAACTTATCAATAAATTTGTAAAAGAGGAGGGCGTGTTCTGAGCTTATTGATGAATGACACATATCAATTAATTTTTTGAAAAAAATATAATATAAAATTATTTGATATGACATATAAGTATAATTTATTGTACTTATTAAGATTTTATTGGTTAAATAGTACGCAATTTTAGTATACGAACTAATTCAATGCATTTTTCAAACGAAACAACATTTTAAAGGAATCATAAATGGGTAAAATCAATCAGGAGATCCATAAATACATTGCTACTCTTGCAAATCAAGGAATCCAAGTTGAATTTTGTCTTGGTTTGAAACCCCAGCAACAATCTGGACAAGTATGTAAATTAATCGCTGGAGCAGTGGTACAAGAATATTTAGTGAATCAAAAATTCCATTCACAAACTTCTTTACCGCTGCAAAAAAAGGGTATTTTTTCTTATTCACTTCGTCAGCATGCAAAACAAGTGATTCATTCTCAGGTAGGGGAGGTTTATGGTCCTACACAAATGAAAAAAGTTTTTGATTATAATAAATTTGAAACTACATCCTTTCATATAACGAATAAAGATAGTTACGAAAAATTTATTATTCATATGATTAATCAAAAACAACCTGTTATTGCTTATTTTGATGTAACTCCCCGGATGGATTTGGAGGAGCAAGGCATGCCCGGTATTTTTAATGGGAGTTTTGAACATGGGGCTGCTATTGCTGGATATTATTATTCGAATGCACAATTAAATTTGATTATTGCGCAATGGGGGGAGTTTTATGAAATAGCATTTGATGCGTTATTTAATTCTACATCTCAATTAAGTACAGTAAAATCGCCAGAAAATTATCAAAAATATTATCCTATTCCTGGTTTATTTAGTAAGAAGACATGGCTTGAAAAGAAACAAATGGACATTATTTGTGATTCTCTCTGTGAGAAGCAAACAACCTTAAGCAGTATTGTTTCATTTCTTAATTACATGTGGCCAAAAGATCAAGAAAGAATAGCAATTCCTCCTAATGATGATAGTGCTTGCTTAGCCAATGTGTTAACCCTTATCACAGGAAACTCTCATACAATTGAATTGGGAGATTTTTACCAATATCGGCTCGATTTTGAAAAACTCAACGAAGAACAAAATGAGTATGACTTTTCCCCAAGATTTTTAATTTGTGACTAATAAGGGGTTGATCATCGATCGCTCTCCTAAGTGATCTACTAAGTCCAACTTGATATTTTTCAAATAATCTCAGCTTGATTCGATTATTAGAGACCGCGATAAAATCTCATCGTTTCAAATAGTTCAAATCCATTTTTTTGATACAGTTTTTCTACAAAACTATTGTTTAGTGTTTGTACTATGAGAAAAGTACAATTTTTTGAGGAACTATAATATTTCTGATAGTGCAGTAATGTTTTTGCGAGCCCCCTATTTCTCCAGGAGGGAACTATGCCTACACACCATGCGAAACTGTAAGGTTGCTCCGTAGCTATGGCGGTAACAGCTATCATTTTTTTGGCATTATCCTGAAGATAAGTAAATTTAAGTTTTGTCTTTTGAGATTGAAAGGCAGTCAGTAATGTTTTGCCATAAATTTCTGGCAAATTTCCATAGGGGTCGTTATTTTGATATCCAGAATAAGCCTGATGAAAAGCGTCAATGAACTGAATCATTTCTTTTTTGGAGTTCACCACTGAAAAGGTAAATGGTGAGGAAGGTTGTTCAAGCTTTTGAGGAATTTCTGCTAACATCCATGAATCAATAAACTGTAAATCATTCTGTCTCTCTGTAAGTATTGCCGGCGTATATATTGATGCAGTATCAGAAGCCAAATGGGTCTCTGATGTGGGTAGGATATACTCCCAACAGAACTCTCCTGGAATATTGGAATAAGTCTGTAAGTACTGCGGTGTTTTAATCAGATCTGAAAAAAAAGTTCCCAGTAAAAGTTCATGATTTAATTCAATGGCTTTTGCTTTATCAAACGAAGAGTTTATTTTATTGGTTTCCACCATTTAATATAATGCCTTTATCGCTGCAAGAGCATTTAGAGCATTATCCAATTGTTCTTGACTATTGGTTGCAGTAATGGCAAATCGAAAACCACATTCAAGTCGCGGCGTAAGTGGAAAAATACGAATGCCTGAAAAAATACCGTGTTCCATTAAAATAGTGTTCCAAAGAGGAACATTTTCTTTTTTTCCGCAAATGACATGAATGGCCGGATGATGGTTTACGCTGTGGAATGGAATATCAAGCGCTTTTAGTCCATCGGTGAAATAGATGATTTTTTCACGAAGCTTTCTACGGAGATCATCTCCAGATTCTTTATTAATTTGTAACGCAGCATAGGCCATCCCTGCAAGGGCTGGGCTGATGGGAGCTGAATAAACAAATTGATCAGACTCTACGGCGATATTAGATTCATATTCTTCAGGGATACCTAAAAAAGCCGTATGGGTGCAAAATGCTTTGCCAAAACTGGAGATATAAAAAGTCCTGCGCGTATCTCCCTTAAAATAGTTAATAATACCATTTCCACCCGAACCCCATGGATTATCGAGTGAAGGTGATTCACCGAAAATACCAAAACCATGAGCATCATCGATAAAAAGCCAACTATCATATTTTCTGCAAAGAAACTGTAATTCAGGGACAGGGGCAATGTAGCGTGCTAGGCTGTGAACCCCATCGACAAAAATAAATTTTCGTTTAATCGCTTTGTTTGCTATCAGGATCGATTCAAGATGATCTAAGTTATTGACATCAAATTTTATAATTTCTGAATGATCCAGAGAAGCTAGTTTACAGCCTGTTTTTACAACAGGATGAAGGTATGTATCACAAATCAAGAGTGCATTGCGTCCTGTGATCGCAGGTATACTGGAGGTGCATCCATTAGAAATCGTATGGCTTAATAATACCCGCGAATAACCAATCATTTCACCAATTGAGGATTCAAGATCACGAAAAATATGGCAATCTGCTTCTAATCTTCCCCATTGGGTGAGAGAACCCCATTTACGAAGAAAGTTATCAGATGCTAGAAACATTTCTTCTCTATAATCAAGACCAAGATAATTTGTAGAACAAAAATCAGAAAATGGTTTATTGTCAGAAATAAATGTTCTATTGGAAGAATAATTTTGTACGGGAATTCCATACAAGTTATTATCAAGTAATTCTTTAAAATATTTAGACATATAAATTCCTGATTTTATGGTTTTTGAGGGTTTGCCATAGAGTTTGTTTCATGAGCTCACGTGTTCCGCCAAGATTGTTCAATGCTTCATGATCAGCAAGTAACTTTGAAGTGATATGATTTTTAAAATAACTTTTACCACCACAGATCTCTTTGAGCAGGATGATGGATTTTCCTACATCATTGATGCATGAAAGTTTAATAATCGATAGAATAGATTCCGTAGGGTTTCCCTTTTCCATTGAGTCAATACAATTTTTGACTAAAGATTCAAGACGAATAAGTGCTTCAAAGATGCTAAGAATTTTATTCTGTAGATATTGATTAGCGAACTTCTCATGAACATCATCATCCATTTCTTTTAGAGCATAGTGTAGAATTTTTTTAAGAATACCCGTCATGATGCAGCCGAGAAGAAATCGTTCCATATTATATATTTGGCGCATTACTAGTAGACTGCGTCGAACCTCCGTGACAAGTCGGATATTTCTAATGTTCTTGTACTGAGCAGAAATACTGCCAGTAGGACAAGATCTAAGACCAGAGAGCTGTTCGGAAAAACACTTCTGTTGTATTTCTGAACCTTCGAAAAGAAGCATCGCAAATTGATTTTTTGCTTTTCCTTCAATAGGCACACTGGCAATCACTAAATCAGCAGCGCCTGCATTAGTGATGAGGGGTTTATTGATAACAATATCAAAGGAACTGTCTGAGTTGAACTTAATACAAGAGGTCATGGCATTTAGATTACTTCCATGATGGAATGCTTCATTATTGGCAACGGCTGTAATAATTTCTCCATTGAGAAGCTGGTTGAGATGCTGAGAAAGACAGTCATTGCTTTGTTGTTGTGCGATGAATAGGGTAATTAAATTGACCATTAAAGAAATGCAAGCACCTACATCTTCTGAATCAAAAGCCAAATTGGCAAAAAATTCAAAGCTTAATTTGGGGCATATTTTGTCATTCTTTAAACAGTGATGAAGAGGATTTTTTGCGTAAAATGTTTTCAATACTGCTAAAAAAGGATAATTATTGAGTACAGACATAAACTATAGTGTTGATTTATTGAACTGAGTAGCACGCTAAACAGCCCTTTGTTTGTTTGGTGTTCTTATATCATATTTATATTGTCTAAGTAAATTATAAGGTTTATGTAGCTTTATGATTTTTAATTAATAAATTTAATGATTTGTGTTATTTAATAATGCAGCATTGAGTAATTGATATTAAATACTGAAAATTCCTGTATGATATTAATTTTTAAAATGTAAGGAAACATGATGAATTTCAATATTCGGAATACCTTAGGTCCGTTATTCCTGATTCTTGTATGCCCTGTTTTTGTGATGCTAATGTGGTATACCAATACTCAGCTTGAAGGATCTTTGTTGGCATTATGGAACTTGATGCTCCAGAAAGGGTTTTCACAATCGATTTATTCAATATGGCAACCTTATTTTTGGGGCTCAGCAATCGCCTGGAAAATCATTTTAGTATTTATTGTATTTGAATTGGCATTAATGCGAGTACTGCCAGGAAAAATATTTCATGGACCGATTTCTCCTAAAGGAAATGTACCTGTATATAAAGACAATGGTCTTTTTGCATTTATCGTGACTATGGCAACATTTTGCATTGCTTCCTTTGGTTTTAATTTATTTTCGGCTTCTATTCTCTATGATAATCTTGGGGCTCTTTTCGGCGCACTTAATCTATTTAGTCTTATATTTTGTGCTTTTTTATATCTTAAGGGGCGTTTTTTTCCTTCATCCACTGATTCAGGTATCACTAAGAATATTTTGTTTGATTACTATTGGGGCACAGAGCTTTATCCTCAAGTGTTGGGATGGCATATTAAGAAATTCATCACTTGCCGTTTTGGAATGATGAGTTGGGGATTATTTTTGATTTCTTATTGTGCAAAACAAGCAGAATTAGGTGGTTTATCAAACTCTATGCTTATTTCTGTTTTCCTACAATTTGTTTATTTAAGCAAATTTTATATGTGGGAAAAAGGTTATTTGCGCTCATTAGATATGATGCATGATCGCGCTGGTTTTTATATTTGTTGGGGATGTATGGTATGGGTTCCTTGCGTTTATACTTCACCGAGCATGTATCTTGTTCTTCATCCCATTCATTTACCATTTGTTTGGGCAATCCTCATTTTGTTCCTGGGTTTTGCATCTATTATGATTAATTATCTTGCAGACAGACAAAGATTGATGGCCAGAGCAACACAGGGTGACTGTACCATATGGGGTAAAAAACCAGTTACTGTATTAGCTCATTATAAAACTACAGAAGGCGACAAAAAGCAAACTATATTGCTTGCTTCCGGATGGTGGGGTGTTGCGCGGCATTTTCACTACATTCCAGAACTTGCTGGAACATTTTTTTGGTCTGTGCCTGCTTTATTTGAAAATTTCTCACCGTATTTTTATCTGAGTTTTTTAACAGTACTTTTATTTGATAGAGCTTTTCGTGATGATAAACGTTGTGCGACTAAATATGGTCAAGATTGGAAAAAATACTGTGAGCTTGTGCCGTATAAGATTGTTCCTTTTCTAATTTAACCTAGAAAGTCAAACTCAATGATCTGGTGGTTATTTTAAAACCAAATAACCGCCAGATGGTATAAACTATTGTAACTTATTTGTTGCTGATTCGATTTTCAATAGTTCTTTTAATTTTTGCCCCACTGATTCATCTTCTAATAATGGCTTTAACGCATCCCCAAGGTATCCAGTGGTTAATATTGTTATATCTTGCTCATCTAATTCTGATACTTTGGTGGTTTCAAAATTCTTAAATAATTTATCTATCGCATCGAGTTTTTGAGTTCTGGTATATCCTGACATGCCCACATATGATGCCATATAGTTAAAAAAAGTTCCGACCGTTCCATAATAATATTCACTTGTTCTGTTTTCGGTAGTCTCTATATAAGATTTTAACCCCTCTTTAACTTTAGGAACCGTTGTATCCTTTTCAACTGAAATCACTTCATTTTTTAAGTCGGTGATTGGTTCCTCTATAACTGCTCCAGTTTCTAAAATGGAATCCTCTGTAATTGTTACATCTTTTTCAGCATCTAATTGGAGTTGAACTAAACGTGCTTTTTTGTGTAATTCATTTATTTTTTCAGGCAATGTAACTGTAGCCAATTTGATTAAACTCACAATAGGATGTTCGGGATCAATAAAAATTCTGAATTGATTTGCATTTTTCATTAATTCGGAATTTTCAAGCTCGGTCAATGCGTTTTCTTTTTCTTCCCGAAAATTACTAAGAAGGGCATGGTCAAGTAGAATAGATAAATCTTTTGCTTCTTGTTCGAGTTCACGTAATTTATGCATAGTTGTTCCAAATTTTTAGGGTAATAAAATAGGTATAATCATAATATAAAAATATTAAGTCTATATTAAGTCAGTTAAAGTATAAACGTTCTCCCAGGGCGATTTCATCAAAGTTTAAAAACCTATCACTTTTCTCAAATATTTAGTAGAAAGGGCAGCTTTCAATCGTTTTAAAGCAATGC
>NZ_LNYU01000041.1 GCF_001468135.1 Legionella santicrucis
ACCCTATTGCGCTTCCCAATGCCCAGCCTGCCACTTATACGCTCCGCCTTCCCTAGCCCCAGTAGCCTGCTATCCAAACAGCGTCTGGATAAGGCGCGACCCCATACACTTTTTACTGTGGTGCCGGAGGTGCCAGTACAACTACGGGAAACCCCACTTCGACAACTACGACCCGATGAACTCCCACGCCGACGTAGCAGCCTGCGCCGATCGTTGACCCAACAACCATAATCGGAACAAAGATCCGGAGAAATCCCGTCATAAATACCCACTATTAAGAAATTATTAGCCCAAGAACTTAAAAAATGCAAATCGCAGAAGAAACCTAAATTGATCGGTAAACACGAACCAATGCGAAGAACCAATGGGGGCAAGTCATGATGAATGGCTTTGTCGCGAAAATTTTGAATTTTGATAGTGTTCCTGACTTTTTAGGTGTCTGAGGTAATGATCAGTTTCAAGTGGAAGCATTTTAAGCGGGATATTATATTGATGCTAGTCAGGTGGTACCTTGCCTATTCTCTGAGCTACCGAGACATTGAGGAACTGGCTCTGGAGCGTGGATTAAAGGTTGATCATTCGACCATTAACCGTTGAGTGATTGAATATGTTCCTCTTCTGGAAGAAATTTTTCGCAAGCATCACAAGCGTACAACAGGGATTTCCTGGAGAGTGGATGAGACGTATATAAAAGTAAAGGGGTAAT
The DNA here is from genome assembly GCF_001468135.1 of Legionella santicrucis. Taxonomy (GTDB): domain Bacteria; phylum Pseudomonadota; class Gammaproteobacteria; order Legionellales; family Legionellaceae; genus Legionella; species Legionella santicrucis. The sequence continues at coordinate 707 of NZ_LNYU01000041.1, forward strand.
AGTTGTACCTGTATCGTGCAGTTGACAATGAAGGCAATACCGTGGATTTTTTCTTTTCAGAAAAGCGTGATGAACCAGCAGCACGGGCATTTTTCAGTAAAGCCATTGGTTCAAACGGCTTTCCGGAGAAGGTAACCATGGATAAAAATGGCGCCAATAAAACAGGTATCGAGGCCATTAACCTGCAGCTGGCGCTGCTGGCGGGCTGTTCTTTCAGATTGCCATGAGACAAATTAAATACTTGAACAACATTGTGGAGCAGGACAACCAGTTTATCAAAAAAATCACAAAACCCATGAAGGGATTCAAGGCATTCAATTCAGCACAAGCTACACTAGCGGGAATTGAGTTGCACCACATGCTTCGAACAAGACAGCATGTGCAGACAGGAAATCAGTTGATATCCGCTCACTTTTACTATGGAAAATCCAGGTAAATTTAGGATAAGATTGTACTTCAGCACTTTAATCTCCTTTGCTGGCTACCACTCCAGTGGAAGCAGCCTATTCTCCCTCTCTTTTTCCTGCAATCAGAATCGAGCAAGATACCTTCGAGAAGCAAATTACTATCTATCTAAGACCAGACCTATAGCTTCAAATAGTGGAAAAATTGAACGAAGACAACAAGAAATCATGCAACTTTGGGGAAGTTCTATGGCTTTACTTTCAACTACTTTAGCGACAGCAACCGACCTAAACGTTTTTAGAACGGCAGTTCTCATCACTGTAAATCCTATTCTCGATGCAATAATTTTAACCCTTAAAAATTATTTAGAGGAAGATTCTGCAAATAAGTACAAGAGTGCTGAAGAGATAAAGTTTGAAACTAAAAGCCAATTATCGCTTGAGCATTTCAACAGTATGAAGACAAAAGTAAATTCCTTAGGATTTTTTTCTGTAGAAACTGCAAGTTCTTTTGCAAAACAAATGCAAGAAGATGTGACCGTTTTAAATCAAAAAATGAGCAATATTTGATTTTTCGATGTATGAGGATCGTTAACAGGTTTTATTGCGTAGCTCAAAAATAGATCAATACAAGAAGCCCATAAAACCATTCAAAAATTTGACTTCTAATTGTATCATTCGGATTCATAATCGATCACAATCCATTGCTCTTTGCATTTAAAATAATATAGTACACATTTTCAAGGTAAGCCCTTTTTCTTATTACTGATAAGAAAAAATATCAAATTAAATAAGATGAAAATGATTTTAAATTAACAGCTCTTTTACTTCGACCAGTTCCTAGTAATTTGATATCTTGAAATGAAATTAAATAATTCTTACTGCGCATTACTCTATCAGACGCATAAAATATGTTATAAATACATTTCCTATTAATTATTAAGATAAAATTATGAAAAAAGAAACAGAACTACGTTGGGGAGGTAATATAAATGCATATGGTCCTGGCGTAAAGATTCAAATATATTTAAATGGCTCATTTGTTTATGCACCACGGAAAAATACCCCTCAAGATCCGAAGGGCCGTCAACATCTGACTTTTTCATTTGGATCCTCAGAAGTTTCTAGTGCAGAGGCTGAGTATCTTAAAAATTTAATACTTAGTAATCGAGTTCCAAAAAAATCTTATAGGGATTATCCTTATAAAAGTGGACGACATATAGAACTGATTGGTTTATCTGATCTGTGTGTTCGTGCAGTACTTAGAATTTTAGCAAATCGATATGATTTTTCTGATGGTGAAAGAGACTCTTGCAGTACTCAAGCTCAAGAAAAATTTTTATCAGCACTTAATGTCAAGGAAGAAAATATTTCAGAAGACATATCCTTTACTCCCAGAAGAAATTTTTAATTTGAAATAAATTTTTAGGGGCATTGATAATTCGAGATGACTAGTATTACCGCTAAGGTTATAAAAAGAAAATAATGTTCTTATTAGAATAAAGCCACGAATCCAAAAGATACTGTGTTTTGGTTCGTAGAATCCCCATTATTTTGTTGAATTTTTTTAAATACGCCATAATCTTGTTCATTCTCATATTCAACAAATGCATTAAGGCCAGGCATAAGTCGATAATAAGGTCTGAAAATATAACGCATTTGATTTAAACCATTACCCACCTCCGCTTCTAATACAGTTTTAGAAGCAAGGATACTGCGCGCACCAATCCTGATGAAAAAATTATTGGTTATTTGAGTATCTCGAGAAAGTTCTACATCAAGTTTCACGCTGCCACGATAATAATAAGTTCTTACATCTGTATCAATGTACCAAGGCATAACTCCTTCGATACCTACTCCTGGTTGCCAATAAGGCTTAGAAGTAGGTTGATTAAAATAATTGACTCCACCTTTAATAGCCCAAAACTGACTTATTAAATGCCAGTAAAAAATATCAAGATCAGCGTTTTCAAGCGTTCCTTTATATAACTCAGCATCCTTGATTAGTAGTTCCAATTTGTTATAGTCAAAACCATATAATCCTTTATAGTTCAGTCGTTGTACGTTATTAAAAGGATCGGCACCGATATCTAAAAAGGTAGCTAACCATAACCCGGCATGATGTGCCATTGGATGTTCTACAAATGATGTATCAATAGGCCGTACCTCATCAACTCGCACAATCGGGCGATTAGAGTAGGCTGTTTGTTTTATAATATCCTGCGGCTTATCTTTGCCTTGTATAATGCCAATGAGTGTTGTGTATTGAAACGTACGAGACATTCCCGTCATCATATGATAGAGAAGATGGCAATGGAAAAACCACTGTCCACTTGCTTCAGTATCAAGATCAGCAGTTATAGTAGCTCCTGGAGGAATGCTAAGCGTATGCAATAAAGGATCATACCCCTCTTCTCCTTTGCGTAAAATAAACCAATGCCCATGAATGTGCATGGGATGATACATCATCGAGGAATTGGTAAAAATAACACGATAACGTTTTCCAGGCTCTAATGGTATAGGATGTACTTTATATTCAGGGGCTCCATTAATAAACCAAATAAATCGATCCATATAGCCAAACAATTCCATATTAATTACGCCAGCAATAGGCTTATCAGGATCGTTAGTCGGACGCGCAGCCTGCATTAGTTGATATTTAGTTCCTAATGAGGTGCGATATGTTGAATCAGGTGACTCAATCGTGTCCCCCATTCGTGTAGGCTCTATTGGCATGGTCATTGTATGCCCCATGGACTTGTCGTGTGACATACTCATATCATTCATTTTACCCATAGATTCAGGCATTTTTTTATGCATAGAGTGAGCCATAGAACCATGGGACATCTTTTTAGAAGAATGATGCATTCCTATATCATTCATATCCATTTCATGAGTATCATTAGCCATAGACATCAAAGAATGCTTCATTTCCATAGGCGTTGATATGCTAGTGTTCTTTTTTCTATGTTGAGGTAAAGAGCCCTGTTTCACCTCGCCCATCATAAAATCCATCATTTCTCTAGTAACAGGTAATGGTTCTGGAAAAGAACTAACCTGCTGGTAATTAACCACTTGATGGGGATGAGTGATTAAAGCCCCTACTGCAGCTCCAACTGTGTCTCTCGACTCCGCATAAATAATGTAGGGCTTATCTTTTTTTATTTTTACTAAAACGTCATATGTTTCACCAGGAGCTATAGTAAAGTCCTTGATGTTATAAGGTATAACATCATTTCCTTGAGCATGAACCATTTGCACATTAGTTTCTGGTATCTTAACCCGAAATATAGTATTTGCCCCTGCTCCAATAAAACGTAATCGGACTACATCACCCACTTTAACTGAACCAGTCCAAGGAGTTTTTGGCGAATAACCATTGATCAAAAAAGTATCATAAACAATATCATTAAGATCATAAATACTCATTCGCATTTGTTGCATCATCTTGTAGTCAGTTAATAATTTCTGACGTTCCGCTTTAGATGCTTTATGATAATCATGAATAAATTTGCTTAATGACGGTTGTAAAGGAAATCGAGGACCATAATAGTCACCATCTTTTTTAAGCTTAGCCAGCACCTGCTTTGGATTGGTGTTGATCCAATCAGACAGTACCACTACATAGTCTTTTGTGTAGCTATAGTTTGATGGAATTTTTGGATCTACCAGAAAAGCCCCATACAGGCCTTGCTGTTCTTGTAATCCAGCATGTGCATGATACCAATAAGTCCCCGATTGCTCTAATGTAAATTGATAACGAAAAGAACCACCAGGTGGTATTGCCTTTTGAGTAACTCCCTCCACTCCATCCATCTGCCAAGGAACAAGAATACCATGCCAATGAATTGCGGTTCCTATATCTAAATGATTGTGAACTATAATTGTTACCTCGTCTCCCTCTTTGAAGTGCAATGTAGGTGCCGGAATTTGATTGTTTACAGCAATCGCTGGGCGTATTTTCCCTGTAAAAGATACTGACTTGTAGCCTACATTTAAATGAATTACGCGGTGTGCTGCAAAAAGAGTTGAAGCAAAACAAAAGCTTACAACAATAATTCCTAAAACTATTTTCTTCACTAAGTCCCTTCCTTGCACATGTTGTGATTTAACTTTGGAAATGTAAATCGTTTACATAGTTTAATATACTTGTACTTTTAGTCTAATTAAAACCAAATCAGTTCAGGCTTTTCATGTGCTACTAAGGCTAGTGTTCCACGCTTTGGATAGATGCCCTGATGAAAATTTTTATGCCATTATTAGTGCACTAGATCTGATCCGATTGGGTTTAATATAAAAATTTACCATTTTTCGGGTTTGGAATTAAAAAGATCCTTATCTCCTGATTCGGGAATAGCAAACATTAAGTTTAATTTAGAACAAGGTTTATCTTCTTCTGTAACCAAACGTGCCTCAACTGTGATACTACTGCGTGGTAATAGACATTATTTCGAACTATGATGCGGGAGAAGTAGAGTCTCTCCGAGCACGCCTTTAAATCAGAGCTTAGCTCAAAATTTACCGTCTCACAAAAATTGTAGGGATGAAACACTGCCTAGTCCCTATTAATATTCTTGATCTATATTAATAGTCAATTAAGTGTTAGAGTCCTAATTAGTATATTTAATTATTCCATCTATTTTCTTCTTATTGTCTATCTAGGGAAATTTCATTTTTATCCTGCAATTTCTTTTCATTACCTCATAGTCATTAGGAGCAATTAGCTATTTCTATAGGATATCTATGAGCTATCAAACGTGTCATTATTGTTTAGAAATTAAAAATGATTTTTCCTTAAGAGGTAAGTCTCGAGCTAAAAATGGAAAACTTCTTTGCTATCACCTCTGTCCATCATGTACCCAAAAGTTAATTGGCATCAATAGCTTCTCTGATAAAGAAGGTCGTCAGCTTTTTTTAAAAGTAGTAAAAGAAAACGCTCAAAAATTTCCCATATATGTTGATGAATAGTTTCCTTAAGATTAAGGTTTAATATTTAGATAATCCACATATATACCGGAACGTCATATGTAAATAAAAAGCATAATTAAATATAAATTTAAAGAGCTACACATTAATAAGAACTGGTTCGAAATTCCTTTTCTATCAGATGCGTTTTGTTATTAGTAATTTGGCCATTGTAATTACCAAATTCCCCCTTCTGCTGGGTTAGCATCCAGATAAAAAGAGAGTCTAAATTGTTTCCCGAAGACTGATTAATTTCAATGTCATCAAAATATATTTTTGCAGTATAAGTAAACATTTTATTCTCAATATGAAAGTATATAGGAGCACTATAAGTGCGAACTAAGAAAGGTATAATATGATTAAGCAAGGAAAAATAAGAAGATAAAATGTTTATACAATCCTTTTTTATATTATAGCATAAATAGTAGTTAAGGGATTTAAACACGCAATACTCCAAATAAGATTGACTTTTAACCTTAAAGAGTAGTAACCTAGTCTCAGCTAGAAAATGTCTATTTTATACTCTCCAAATCGTCGTTTTATTCATTTAATCCCTCGTTCTGTAGTTTTTAATTCCTGACCGGTTTCCGGCTAAATTCGCCTATATAGGCATTTTAATAAACACTTAAGGATACTTATGTCTAAAACAGTAAACGGAGTCGTTAAATGGTTTAACGAATCAAAAGGGTTTGGTTTTATTGAGCAAGATTCCGGGCCGGATGTATTTGCTCACTTTAAAGAAATTTTAAGTTCTGGCTTTAAAACCCTCACAGAAGGTCAGCGAGTACAATTCATTGTGACGCAAGGAGCAAAAGGTCTTCAAGCACAAAATATAATAGCTCTTTAATTTAAGTAGTTAATATTATTAAACCACTATATCTTCTGAAGTTGTAGTGGTTACTTGGAGAAAACGACAATGAAGCAAAATAAAATTTATGTAGGCAACTTACCCTTTGGAATTACTGAAGAGGCATTACAAGCAGAATTTTCTAAATATGGTAAGATAGACGAGCTTCTTTTAATTAAAGATCGCTTTACTGGTCACATCAAAGGTTTTGGTTTTATAACCTTTAGCTCCCAACAAGAAGCTCAATCCTCTTTAAATATGAATGGGAAAATGCTGGAAGGACGTCCATTAAAAGTAACTATGGCCCAAGAGAAACATATGTCACGCGGACATCATCGATAATTTTATACTAATTTTTAAAAGCTTTAGCCGACAGATTATTCTATGTATTTTTTCCTATATATGTCAAAACCATTTTTATTCACAAAGAGTGAGTTGCAGCATTATTGAACGAGAAAAAGAGAATTATTGGAAAAAATTACTGTGGCAAAAACGTGACGTCAGGTGAGACCACACCAATGGGAGAAGTAGCTTCATGACTCAAACAAAACACTCGGATCAATACCTATCATTTACTCAACTCCCTCTTCGTCAAGAATTAATAAAGAGTCTTGCTTCTTCAAATTATGAAAATATGACCTCCATTCAAATGCAAAGTCTGCCCATAATTCTTCGAAATGAAGATATTATTGCTCAAGCAAAAACAGGAAGTG
>NZ_LNYU01000042.1:0-37539 GCF_001468135.1 Legionella santicrucis
CATTGCTTTAAAACGATTGAAAGCTGCCCTTTCTACTAAATATTTGAGAAAAGTGATAGGTTTTTAAACTTTGATGAAATCGCCCTGAAAATATTGCCACACTTGTATAGTTCTTAATAAAACCTTAATGTTTCTATATTAAACTTCGGGGTCAAACTTTAACCAAATCATGTCTTATAATAATTTAGGAGTTTTATATGCCTAAGGCGTTTACCCATTTATGCAAAAATGTTAATTTAAGTTTGTATGACAATACCCTTACTGTTTATTCAAAATCAAAAATGCCCCCAATAAATAATCAGTTGGATCTTCTTATGGTTTTATTGTTTTCTCAAATGGATTGTGTGAGTGCAAAAATCAATGACATGTTTGATATGGACCAAAATGAACTGGGTGTTTATCGCTTTGTACATCGTGAGGATTCCGATCATGCTTTATATCATCAAGATAATTTGGATATGGATTATAACCACTATCATGCGCAATTTTCGAAAACCATTGATGAAATTAAATTAGAAGATATTTTAGGGATATTAGAGAAGCATACTTTGATTACATCTGAAGAACATACAAGTTTCCTCAAGGCATATCATGAAGCGAATACTCTTTCTGATGTTCCAAGTTCTAAAAAAGAAGTAGTTAAAGAACAAGAAAAGAGTAATGTAGTTAAGAGTATTACTCCTTCTGAAACCCTTCCTGTGAAAAAGAAAGATGATGAACTTACTTTCGGTGGGTTTAAAAGAGGATTTTTCCTTACTCCATTATCAAAACCAGTTGTGGCAAAGAAAGACGATCAAAATACTTTTGCTCTGTACAAGTAACTGGTAACCTCATTCTAATGAGTTCCTTTAGTATTTACTCATAATAGTTCAACGTGTCTCTCAGTATTATTGAAGACACGTTGAAATTATAAAATAAGTCTTACTCTTCCTCTTCCGCACTTAGAAATATTAACCATTGTTATGATGGATTCCAACAAATAGTTTGTGCAGTTCCTGAGGAATCTACTGCAGTTTTTACATTGGCTTGATCCACCCTCATACTCGCACAAGTAGTATCTTCAGTCTGGCTACCTCGTGGTGTTGCTGTAAGGGTATATGTTGTAGCGCCCAAATTAGTAAGGGTAATACTATAAAATCCTTGTGCAGACGTTTGTGGAAATGAAGGTAAGGATGTGCATGTGTTGTAAGAAAAATTTTGAGCATAGCAGCGTTCAAGAAAGATTTGATCCTGGGCTAGTGTGGCCAAAGCATCGGAACGTCGTGCTTTTAGCAAAAAACTTACATAATAGGGGTAGGCAATAGTAACCAGTATCGCCATAACCACTAAAGCTATCATTAAATCAATTAAGGTAAACCCCTTCCTTCTAGGTTGTTTCATTAAGTAATCCCTTATTGCAGTTGCCACCATCCCGTTCTTCTTCGTGTACTGTTTGGATTAAGTATAGTAGATTGACTTCCATTAGACTGGGTAATCAGCAGAACGATATTATTACCTTGATTAGGGCCAACCAAAGTTGCTGCATTAGCAAAGCTATTTGATAATTGAACGCCTACAACACCTGAATAATTATATTGATTATTAGGTGTCCCATTTGCATTAACCCCTATAATTTGAGGATTAGTAAATGCTCCCCCAGTTTTGAAATTGAGTTCAAGCAGCATGGACGTAAAGCTCGTACTACATGATTGAGGCGGGGTATTTAGGGTGCTAATAAAGGCACCATTAAAAACAGTAGGATTAGTGACTATACGTTGTCCTGAGACGACAAGATCATCATACCAACCGAATTGACTGTACCAGTTAATCGGTGTTGATGATGCTGTAACCACGGGTACAGATAGGCCAGAAGTCGATGTTGAAATTAAATTAAGTGTCTGTTGTTGCAGGTTACTGCGTGTATACGTAACGCTAGTTAATGGTTTATCTAAAACACCGTAGATTGTCTGAGTTTGCGTATTGAGTAAATCGCTGGTTTGCAGTAATTGTCCGGTTCCAAATATTACGAATAATCCAGATACACGTGGATAGGCGGGATTAAGAGTCACCACAGGCGCTGTTGTTATTGGTTGTACAGCTCCAGAGGAGTCTTTTGCTTGAAATAATAAGCGTACTGTCCAATTTGTGGGGTTGGGATCGCTTACATTGACTGACCACATATTCCCTTGTAAATCACCTGCGTAAACATTGGTTATCGGAGCGCCTTGAAAACCATTTTGGTTTGCTATTGCTACTGATGATAGTCCTTGGGGAAGTGAGCTGTTGCATGCTCCTGGGACCGCATTACACAGATTGATCTTGCTAATGAGAGCCCCTGTTTGCGGATTAATGGCGTAAAGTACAGAAGTGTTGTTGGGGCTGTTATAACCGTTGCCAAAAAAGACAGCAAAAGTAGCTGGATTGGTATTTGCTCCAATTTGTGCAATTTGAGGCTGGCTATAGCTAAGTCCCATATCGCTGTCAGTAAATTCCCACAGTACTTTTTGCGCAAGATTAGTTTCATTAAGAAAATTATTGGGATTGGTAATATCTAATCCATAAATACTGTTCCCTCCAGCATTTTCCCCTCCTACAAGTAGTGTGTGCCAACTACTGTCTGGGAATTGTACATCTGCTGTTTGGGGTGAGCCATCGACAAAATAACGATGACTTAGGTTGTAAAGGGGATTGGTAAGATTGTAAAGATTAGCAAATACAGCATTAGGGATAAATGCAAAAACTTCATTGCCGGTTGTTGCATTAAAGGCATGTAACATGCCATCGTTAGCTCCTACATAAAGTAGAGGACTACGATTGGCATAAGTTTTTGCAAAAGAAAGATAACTGCTGCTCGTATAAGGGGATGAGGGTGCGCCTATATAAATGACTTGGCTATCTATAATATCGCCTAAAATGTGAGAACGATTGCGAAAACTTCCGCCATTGCGCATTTCTAAGGAGGTATTGCCACGAAGATATTGTAATCTTTGTTGTCCAAGAGCGTCTGAGGGTTGTAATTCAGTTTGCTGTGTAGTACTTATATCCGCCCATTCGAAAGGAATCCCCGTATTGGTTGAGGGATTCCAAGTCACTATAAAACGATTTGTGAACCATCCTGATCCAGATACTAGAGTGTCTAATAAGGGTTGGGCTTGCCAGTTTATTGCGCCTGTTGGTAAGCCAGTTGTAGGATTTAAAGGCATAGCGAGCAAATTTCCAGTCCAATCCTGGTAAGGTTTATCATTTGAAATGAAGTTTGCTTCATATTCGACACTGTTATTGTTAAGTTGAGTGGAGCTCACTGCTGCAGCTGATGTAGTAAAAGAGCCATTTTGCACTGAAATCATGATTGCATTGAGATCGTTAACCAGATCGGTTGAGTTCGTTGCTGGGTAGTAATTAGTTGTACCACCGGCTACAGCCATGGCGGTGAGTGATGCTGCTGCTTGAGGGTTCAATGAGGGGTTAACACCCGCACCAAGCCCTATAATGTAAGTTGGAATTCCTTGTTGTTTTAGTGCTGCAATCGTACTAATTGCGTCTGTTAACGCTTGGCAGTTAGTGCTTTGCAGAGAACCATCAGGATTAAAAGTAGCTGTAATACCATAGCCTGTAGCAGCGGCACTGCCTAATGGTGGCCATAACTTACCATTTAGATCTTGGGTAGGGAGACCATCCGAAATTAAAATTACATATTTTTTTTGTGGGCAACCATTACCACTGGTATTACCTAAAGAGGAAAGATAAGTTTTTGCTGTGGCCATCAAACCAGCAACAGGTGATTGTACTGCACTGGCTTTAATTTCTTTAGTAGACGTAGCATTAGTTTCTGGTTGTAAGTAGGGTGTAAATACTCCAATGGCGTTATTAATGCTGGTTGTTGTTGGATTTGTGCCTGCGGAAGTCATTGGAACCAGTATGGTTCCTGAAGTCGCAGATTGGCTTCCTGAATAGCCAAAACCACGTTGGGAATATAATACCTGGGGAGAGTATGGAACAAAGCCGGCATTAGTCGGGCTTGTGCCAAAACCACCAATATTGGGTAGTGATTTCGAATAGGAAATTAACACGCCCCCGTTATTATAATTACTTATTGAGAAATTAGGAGGATAAGGAGTTGCAGGGCTTGGCCCATTATAAGTCAGAAATATTCCAGGAAAACCACTTCCTGCATACAGGACATCGTTAATTGAAGGGTTGTCGCTGGTCGCTCCTATTTGCATGTATGCATTGGAAGAAAGAACCGATGAGCCGTAAAAGCTCCCAATCGAACTGCAATTGCTTTGGATGGTTGAAGAAGCAGAAGTGTAATTGTAACAAGGGTTATTTACATAAGTATTGCCAGTAACAGGTGTATTGGTAAACGAAAAATTACTGCCTTGCGGCGACATATAGTATACCCAGGTATTATAAACAGCAACGGAACTTGTTTTATAAGTGGCTAATGCAAAATCAGTAGATTGCATATAGGTGTTGATAATGGCTTGTACTCCGGATTTGGCTACATTGAGGCGGCTTGCACTATTATCTACAAGTACCCCGTTTTGACTTACTGTATAAAGAGCTTGGCCACTGCTATTTGCTGCTTGTACAGGAGGAGTAAAGCCAGTAGGAACGGTATAATTAAGTGGTGAACTTGAGTTTTTGAGTGACGTTAATCCACCAGTGAGGGAGCCTGAACCGGACATAATCGCACCACTTAAATCACCATCCATGGATTGTGAGTTGCCAATAGCAATTAATACTTGTGGATGAATTGGGCTAGCCATAATTAGAGGTATTTGTGGGATATTTAAAATAGGTGTTGATGCCGCTAACACTAAAGTTGATACCATAAAAAATAAAAGCGTTTTTAACCCAACTCGAAAAGATTTGCTTCGTGCATGCACCATAATCCGTTTGACCTATTGTTGTATTTGTAGTGTATTTTGCAACATGATTACTGCCCCATTGGCACCTACTGAACGTGCGGTAATTCGATAAACATTTGTCGCTTTATTCATATTTTGACCAGGGACGCTCACTGACGGGAGTTTCTCGATAATATAACTCGCTTGGCTGTTAGTATCTCCTTGAAAACTATTAATTACGGAAGCAGAGTCAGACCAGTTGATTGTAGTCCATATTGGTGGATCATCCGCGTTTAATATATAGAGTCCGCTATTGTTTTGTAGAAAGTTTGCTGAGGTGTAGGTTCCATTCATGAGTTTATTGATTGCTTCATTTAGTGCGCCTTCTGTTTTTTCTAAGCTCATTTCTGTATCGGTCGCATTCGCTGCAATTCGAGTTTGGGTGGTATTTAGAGAAACAGTTGCAAGTGCTAAAACGGTAATCATAATGAGTAGAATCATAGTCAAAAGTAGAATATAACCCTTTTGTTTTTTATGCTTCGGTAGCGTTGATTTTATTGCTATGCAATCACAGGACTTTGCTGAAGAAATAGATTTTTTATTAAGTAAAGGAGTTGATTTCACGAGATTGCATTCCTCAAGGCAATATTGATTTCATACACATGGCGAAGTCGATTATCATTGGGGACATTGACTGTGGTGCCTAACACAGTATATTGGGTTGTATTGGAGATACCAGATGCAATTTGCCCCTCAATTAAAAATCCTATGCGAACAGCATAAACTTGTGCCCAGTTGGTGACTGCATCAGCGGTGACATACTGAGCAATTGAGCCATCACCGCCAATACCGTATTCTACTTTCATTACTTCAACCCCAGGCACAAGAGGTTGGATCGTCCATCCGGCACTTGTTAAAATTCCTCGCATCAGCGCACTTTGTCCACCTTGACCTTGACCGACAAAGAAAGCGGTTTGCTGTAGTGGAATGAATTGAGCTCCTGCTTGGTAACTTACAATAAAAGTAGAAGCCCCATTTGCATATACTCCTGTTCCTGCTGAATGTGAAATAGTGGTTCCAGTTGCCCCAGTAATTAAAAAGACTAAAGATGTAGCACAATCGGATAAAGCAGCAAACTGTCCTGCAGCAAGAGTAACTCCGCTTGTACTTTGCACTGTAAAAGAATTATTACTTGAATCTATAGCAGTTACAGAAGCGGGAAAACTAGCTGGAACTGCACTAAGAACGACTAGGGCATCACTACTTTTTTGAATATTTCCTACTAGTGTGGGATCGAGTGAGGGAGTCCAATCGCCTGCACTGCTACTATTAGCAGCATTACTTTGCGTTATTGTAATGGGGGAGCTATTTGCATTATACCCCATAATTAGGGTTGGATTGACATTGAGTGAGCCAATAGGATTTGACCCGCCTCCATTTAAATTGGACATTGCGGTACTTATAGAGCCACACCCTAAAAATCCTGCAGATCGAATGATAGGAGTTAATAAATTGGCAATGGCATTTTCTGTATTTTGAATGAGGTTTTGTGAGTTAGTCGTTTTATAAATTTGTGTTTGGGTCACATAAATTTCCATGACTGCATAGCTGAGTAAAAGCCCAATAACAATGGCGATCATTAATTCAATTAAAGAAAAGCCATGTGGGTATTTTTGATAATTTTTCATAATTGACTTTGAATACTTAGTTGAACATAGTTAGGATTGGTTGGCACAGGAGTGCTGCTTGCCCCAACTAGATTTATTGCCAAACTATCGTCCCATTGGATGGTTACTGTAATAATGGTATTACCTGAGCTTCCTGGTGCAGGAGTCGCTGTGATGGAGCCACTACCATTAGGTAATTTACTTACATCGTAAGTGAGCCAATACCAGGTATCATAAGCAGCTAACTGGGGGCTTGAACATGGGGATTGATTACACATTGTTCCTGGTTGTGGGGGAAGGATTGGTGTGCCCATGCTGTTGATATTAGATATAGTGTAGTTTCCATTAATTGCTGCTTGGTAATTGGCGCGTATTTTATCGAATATGTCATAAACACATTGTACTGCCTGTTGTTTCGCATAGCTTGAGTTATTGGCTTTACTCGATAAAATGAGCATACTTGCTATTCCTAACATGCCAATGGCTAAAATTACAAAAGCGACTAGTACCTCAATTAAGGATAATCCTTTCTGTTGTACTCCTAAATTACTTACATGATGCATTAATATTCTCCATTAAGGGCATGTAAGTGCACTGTTATCCCAAACAGCTTGGCCAGGGGTGGTGCTTGATTGTACGAATCCAGTTGCTAATACCTCTATGGAACGAGCAAACGCCCCCCCTCTACTGTCACAGAACTTAAAATTACCTGATGTCGTTGTCAACCCGTGTGGATCAAAAACCACGCCGGTTACATTGCTTGAAAGCACAGGGTCTGCAGAAAAAAGCTGTTGGCTTTGCAATAATGAGTTTGTACCTACAGAAGGTTGAGCGATCACAATCCATCCATTGCTCCAATTTCCACCACATGTTGTCGATTGAGCTATGCCAAAAGGGCATACTACAACGTTCATTGACGCACCTAAAGCAGTATTGCGTGCATAATTAAGTGAATTTACAAACATATCTGTTTTAGCAATTAGGCGATTATTCATCAGTAGGGTACTCAATGCTGGGACTGCTAGGACTAATAAAATACAAAGAACTAATAACGTGATTAAGAGCTCAATTAATGTGAATCCCAGCTTGTTTTTTATGATGAATTTCAAAGTCCTATCCCTGGTTTGAACTAAATCCATTTAATATAATGAAATAAAAAGTGTAATATGGAGAAAAGCGTTAATGCAATACTTCCATTAATGTCACTTAATCCCACTCAACAAAAGTTTCGATATTTTTATCATTGGATATTTGCTGTTGCTGTTTTGTTTGGACTCGAGCAAGTACCTGTGTTCTGGCACATTGAGTCGGATATTTAAAGGTTTTTAAAGCATTTTCTAAACTGACAAACTCATAACCCTTTTGTTTATACAGATGAATAATATCTGGTAAAACATAAGCATTTAGCAAATTTGCATGGATTAGTAGAATTTGTGCTTGAGCATTATTATGATGAAATTGATTGTGTTCTTCAGCACGGAGTGTTTGCTGCCAAATAAAATCAAGATAAAAAGGCTTTAATTCCTCCAGGTATGAACGTCTGTTTATTTCAGAAACTGATAGTAAGCGTTGATTAAAGACAAAATCCTTGGAATCAATGGTTATTGGTGCAACTTGATAGTTTTTTTGTGCGAGGTAGCAAAGAATGGCTTCTTTCTTTTTTCCAGAACTCATTGCTAAATAAGGATAACGAAAATATTTAGGTTCAGTTAAAACGGGTAATAAAATATTATCTGCCTTTTGAATTTCATGAATGTATTCTTTTGTATCCATTTTATTCAAATTAGCGTGATTGAGAGTATGATTACCTAATCCAAAACCGGCGTCACGAAACTTGCGTAGTATTTCCCAATTATTTTTACGCACCTCGCTGGCAATGATAAATCCTGTGGCGGGGACTTCCTCTTTTGTCATTGTTTCGATCATCATATTCAAATGAAAATTTCTATATTCACCAACAAAAGGTAAATCATCTATAGTAATAGATATCATTTTTTTATGAGTAGATAGTTTCTCTGCTTCTTCTTTTTTTTCATTTAAATGACTATCCTGCATGTTTTGAACATTATTACCCTTGTGCGAAGAATCGTAATTTTCTTCTAAGGCAATACAAATGCTTGGCAGAGCAACTAAAAAAATAATGATAAATAATAATTTTTTAATAATTAATGTAATTTTCATTCGCACAAACTACAAATAGATTAGAGAAAACAGCATTGTAGCAAAAATTAAACGAAATGGCTTATCCGAAGTGATATTGTTTATAAATATAAAGTGATACAGATAAAGTAGCAGTCATTTGTACTATGTAGCTACTTTATCTTTGAGAGCTAAGTGCAATTTTATATTTAAAGTTTATAAAATTAATGGCTTAGTGTATCAGTACTTTTATGTTCCAGTTCATCATCTTCTTCTTCACTAGATTCATCTTTCTTACCTGTTAAGAAAGAGAGTTTACTTAGTGCTGAAGCGATATAACTTTTGGATGCTTTTTCTGGAATTTTACCTTCTTTGTTAAACTCTTCAACAACATGATGTAATGCCACATTACGACAATCATGAATCATGTCAATGCATAGATTAAAAATAGTTTTTAAATCAAAACCTGCGATTTCAGAAAAAAGGTGCTTGGTGCGTATGGATTTTTTGTCATCGGTTTTAGGCTCAACTGCAAGAAAACGCATGAATTGAGTTGTTGAAAAAATTAATGCTTCGATATCTTGCGCATCTACCTCGCCTTTTTTACCCAGAATTTTATTTAATCCCTTATGAATAATGGAGTTTTCTGTGCTGGTTAATATGGCGGAAGCATATTCATCATCAATTTGTTTACGTACAAGATGCATTGCTCCAGCAAGAACGGCTAGTTTTTCCGATTCACTAATTCCTGTGGCTTGAACAGCTGCTTTTATTGCATTCAAAAAATGAAGTTGGGCAGCACGGTGTAATCCTAGTTTGTTAATTTTTGAAACATTTTTATCTGCAAGTTCATCTTTGATTAAATCAGCAAGAGCAAGAGTTAGGTCGTTCCAAGTTCCAAAGCGCCCTGTAGCTGATATAGGAGATTTTTTGTGCGCAGCGTACTCGCCTATAAATATAGGTTTTTTCTCTTCAGTAACGGGAGCTTCTTTTTTTTCTTCAACACTAGGAGGAGTAGGTTTTTCAAAAACTACAATTGTTTGCCCATTAGCAACTAAGGAATCAACGATTGCTTTTTCAGCATTTTTTGATAGTAGATAACTGGTTTCAACAAGTTCATTTAAATGATTCGTAGGAATTGCGCGGAGAATGTGGTCTTTCTTGAATCCTTTACGTGAATCATTATTGATAAAAATTTGCTTTAAGAATTCATTAAGCGCAGTGTAAAATTTAGAGGTTTGATAGAGATCGGGTTTATTTTCTGCACGGACTTCAGAATTGATTCCTATTATATTTGCCAAGCTGTCGCTCAGTAAGCCAGAAGAATCCAGCATGCCACGCTTATTTTCAATGTCTCTCATAACTGTTTGCATTGCACCGTAAAAAGTGAGTGCTGCAGCTTGAGATTTTATTGTTTTATCACTTACTTGCTCTTCTAATCTGTTCAATATGGCAGAGAGATATTGCAGTTCATACTTTCTTGGATTAGAGAGGTCTTCAATTTTTCCTTTTTTATCACGTTTTAATAATACGTCCACAGCGTCATTAAATTCTTTTTTTAATGTACTTAATTCCTTTAACTCAAACGTCATGTTTAGTCTCCAAATGTCCAATAGATAAATGTAAGTTCATCTTACAAGGCCTCAGTGTAAACTAAAGTAATCTTCACGTCATGTATTTTCATTATACAATTTTAGTATTTTTAAAAACTTAATAAAATTCATTATGTTATTTACGCTTATTTGGGATCAATACCGCTTTTTTTTGAAAAAAAGCATGAAAAAATGTAAAATAATGAGTAATATTTCTCTGTTTTTACTATTTTTATGACGCTGTTTGGGTAAAGAATTATCTTTTAGACCACGTTATGCAGTGCCACACGCTCATGATTTTCTCTGTAGAGCTAGGGGGCGTTTTTTATGAGGTTTTGTATTGGACATCAAAAACGAGAAGCAGTTGTCACGACTCTTTCTTAATAATGCTGTATTTGCATTATTTTTTCTCCTTGTGTGTCGAATTATTTCCATGTGTTTTATTCCACTTAATGATGTTTCGGAAGCACGTTATGCTGAGATTGCTCGAAAGATGTTGGAAACTGGTAATTGGGTAACGCCACAGCATGATTATGGAGTTCCTTTTTGGGCTAAACCGCCTTTGTCGACTTGGCTCTCTGCTTTCTCAATGAAGCTTTTTGGTATTAATGAATTTGCTGTTCGTCTTCCAGGATTGCTTTTGTCATTAGCTGTTTTATGGCTTGTTTGGGGCTTAGCAAAAAAGCATAGCGGTTCTTTGATTGCTATGATTACTACTTTGGTTTTAGCGGGAACGTTGTATTTTTTCCTTGATGCTGGAACAGTGATGACCGATCCGTCCTTAGTCTTTTGTGTGACTTTGGTCATGGTGTCATTTTGGTATGCCTTGGTTGATGGAAAGAAGCTATGGTCTTATGGTTTTTTTATCGCTTTAGGATTGGGTTTGTTAGCGAAGGGGCCAGTTGCTATTA
Organism: Legionella santicrucis; assembly: GCF_001468135.1. Lineage (GTDB taxonomy): Bacteria > Pseudomonadota > Gammaproteobacteria > Legionellales > Legionellaceae > Legionella > Legionella santicrucis. Next base: position 11,139 of record NZ_LNYU01000042.1, read on the forward strand.
TTTTACCCGGTATGCCTTTATTTTTTTGGGTTTTGATACGGAATCAATGGCGCAATTTATGGAAAAGATTGCCTTGGATCAAAGGCATAGTGATTATGTTTGCTATAGCACTTCCTTGGTATATTTGGGCTGAGCTGCGAACTCCTGGATTTTTAAATTATTTTATTATTGGTGAAAACTTCAATCGGTTTTTAAAACCTGGATGGGGGGGCGATAAATATGGGTATGCCCACAAGGAATATTGGGGGATGATTTGGATTTATGCTGCATCAGGAATTTTTCCTTGGTGCCTTCTTGGACTTGCTTGGTTTATCAAATGCAGACATAACGTTCGTAAAGTATTTCAAGATAATGATGGATGGTTAAGTTATTTTTTTCTTTGTACAGTAGTTCCTCTGTTCTTTTTTACATTCTCTAGCAATATTATTTATACTTATGTTTTTTGTAGTTTACCTGCTTTCTCATTATTTTTTGTTGAATATTGGGATCGCGTAGGTGTAATGATTAGGGCAAAAAACTTGGTTTTAGGATTATCTTTAGTTGTAGGAGTAATCTTTTTAGCGGCTACGCTTGCTTTTAATACCGTGCCTGAAGTAGTTTCAAAAACTCAAAAGCCTGTGATTGCTGCATGGTTAAAACAACATCCAGCAGCAGAGGACTACCTGATTTATTGGGATTATAAAACAGAGTTTTCAGCACAATTTTATGCAAGAGGAAAAGTAAAATTTGCTTTTAGTGAAAAAGAACTTTGCCATTTGTTAACCAACTATCGTGAAGATTACTTGGCTATTAATCCATCTGAAACAAAAGACGTGCCCCCAATTTTGTTGAATAAAATGGAGCTAATCCAACATGTTTATGCAGGCGATAAGCCATTCTTATTGATGCGTGTTCCAGTTGCCGCAAGTAATTTATGTGCTCACGCATAAAACTTGGTTGGGGGGATGTAACCAGTTTTGTTTTTTATATTAATGATTTTTTCACGATAAGTGTTTGTTCAATTAAGATACCAATTCATTTAGACTTTTGATATACTCTGGCGCAATTTTATGCCATAAGGAGTAACTGTGTCGCAATCTGTTGCAGTGGATTCGAGAGCTTTTGTCCCTCGTGGTGATTTAATGGCTTGGGTTGTGTGTCTTTCGGCTGGATTGTTTTTCTTTTATGAATTTTTTCAGCTCAATATTTTCGATGTCATTAATCAGCCTTTGCGTGATGACTTTCATATTGATGCAACTCAATTAAGCTGGATGTCTAGTGCTTATTTGTGGGCAGATATCTTATTTCTCCTTCCTGCGGGAGTCATTTTAGATCGTTTTTCAACGCGAACGGTTATTCTAAGTGCTATGTTTGTTTGCATTTTAGGCACCGTTGGTTTTGCGTTAACTGATTCATTTATGTTGGCTTCATTTTGCCATTTTCTCTCTGGGATAGGTAACGCATTTTGTTTCTTATCTTGTGTCGTTTTGGTATCGCATTGGTTTCCACCGAGAAGACAGGCACTTGTAATCGGTACTTTGGTTACTATGGCTTTTGTTGGCGGTATGATGGCCCATACGCCGTTTGCTTATCTTTATGAATTATTTGGGTGGCGTAATGCTTTGTTAATTGATGGCGCCGTTGGTGCTTTGTTATTACTTTGGATTTATTGGATCGTAAATGACAAGCCTAAAAATTCACCGGCTCGGGCTCGTCTTAATCAAGGACAAGTAATGTCTGGATTTTTCAATGCATTGTCTAATCCACAGAATTGGTTAGCAGGTTTTTATACTTCTTTTCTTAATTTACCCATTATGGTTTTATGCGCCTTATGGGGAGCCAGCTACTTGCAAGTAGCCCATCATTTACCTGAAATGGCATCCAGTAATGTGGTGAGCCTTATTTTTATGGGAAGTGTTATTGGCTGCCCGTTAGCCGGATGGTTGTCTGATTCTCAAGGACGTCGTAAACCTCTAATGATCATTGGGGCGATAGCGACTCTTATTACATTAATTCCTTTATTCTTAGACACAACTTTATCGCAATTGACGCTTAGTGTTATCTTTTTTGCTTTAGGGCTTTTTACAAGTACGCAAGTAATTACTTATCCTTTAGTGGCCGAAAGTAATTCTATAGAAAACACTGGAGCAGCTACAGGTGTCGCTTCTGTTCTTATTATGGGCGGGGGTGGAGTAGGACAAGTATTATTTGGGTGGTTAATTGCACATCATGCTGGTCAATCGGTTACAACTTATACGGTTGCTGATTTTCAATTTGCTATGTGGATATTTCCAATAACAACTGTTGCAGCTTTAATTGCTGTATTAATAACCCGAGAAACATATTGCAAACGTTAAAGCTGAGGAGTAAAGATGCATATGGTGGATGAGTTTCAAGAATATAATGAGGTTAAATCATCCTTATTACCTTGGATGGTGTGTTTTGCTGCAACCTTATTCTTTTTCTATGAATTTATTCAAGGAAATATGTTTGCATCTATCGCTGCAAATATCATGCAAGATTATCGTATTCAAGCAGATAAAATGGCATGGTTATCCAGTATTTATTACCTTTCTAATGTATTATTTCTTTTTGTTGCAGGAATGGTTCTTGACCGTTTCTCGATTAAAAATACTTTATTAATTGCTATGTTTTTGTGTGTGGCAAGTACATTTCTGCTTGCTTATTCCCACTCTTTTTATACAGCGCTATTTTGCCGTTTTATTACAGGCATAGGAAGCGCATTCTGTTTTTTAGGGCCTGTTCGTTTAGCATCTCATTGGTTTCCTCCAAGGCGTATGGCTTTAGTAACCGGAGCTATAGTGACTATGGCAATGGCTGGCGGCATGTTGGCACAATACCCATTAACTAAGTTAGTTCTTTTGGTGGGATGGCGCCAAGCAGTACAAGATGTCGGAATACTTGGTTTTGCCATGCTTATTGTGATGTTTTTTTGGATAAAAGAAAGACCTCAAGTTGCAATAAAACAAAAAGCGAAACCAATAGATGTCGTATCTGCAGCTAAAAAGGCATATCTTAATACCCAGTATTTACGGGCTGCATTTTATGCCAGTTTAATGAACATGGCGATTGCTGTTTTTGGTGCGATGATGGGGACTTTATATTTAGAACAGCGTTTAGATATTAGTTCCGCACAAGCCTCTATAATAAATGGCATGTTATTTTTAGGGGCAATTATTGGTTCTCCACTTGTAGGGTGGATTTCTGATAAAATTGGTTTACGAATCATTCCTATGAAAGTAGGGGTTATTACTTCACTTCTAACGTTACTTGCAGCACTTTACCTACCAGTTTCTTATAGTACTATGGCCTTTTTGTTTTTCTTGCTGGGATTTTTTACTTCAGCCCAAGTAATAAGCTATGCCTTAGTTGCTGAAAGCAGTTCACCTGCAATGACTGCAACAGCGGTAAGTGTTATTTCCATATTGACTCAAGGTGGTTATATTATTTATCAAAATTTATTCAGTTATTTATTAACCAATCATAGTGGTATGCAAATAATAAGTGGAACCCCAATTTATTCACTGAACGCATATCAATATGCAGCAATTATTTTACCTGTGGGATTATTCATTGCTTTTCTCATGCTTTTCGGTTTAAAAGAAACACGTTGCCAACAATTCGAGGATTAAGATGACAGGGAGAGTATGCATATTACTGATGGATTCTTTTGGTATAGGTGCTAGCCTTGATGCTTCTCGCTATGGTGATGCAGGCGCTAATACATTTGTTCATATTCATGAAGCGTGTGAGCGTGGTGATGGAGATAAAGAAGGACTTCGTCAAGGCGCGCTCACTTTACCAAATTTGGCAAAGCTGGGACTTTATCATGCGGCTTTAGCGAGTTCTGGATTACGTTTTGTTGAGTTGTCTTCTTTTGCTGAGCCTATTGGTTATTATGGCTATGCCGTTGAGCAGAGTTTAGGTAAGGATACTCCGAGTGGGCACTGGGAGTTAGCTGGTGTTCCAGTGACTTTTGAATGGGGCTATTTTCCCGAACAACCTTTTTGTTTTCCAAAAAAATTGATTGATACTTTTATCGAGCGTGCTCAATTACCTGGTGTATTGGGAGAGAAGCATGCTTCTGGTACTATAATACTTGATGAGCTCGGTGAAGAACATATACGCACTGGCAAACCTATTGTTTATACTTCTGCGGATAGTGTGTTTCAAATTGCCGCCCATGAAGAAAGTTTTGGTTTGCAGCGTTTGTATGATATTTGTGAGATTGCGCGTGACTTAGTTGATGAATACCAGATAGGTCGTGTTATCGCACGTCCATTTATTGGGCATGCAGGGGTATTTAAACGAACAGCAAATCGTAAAGACTATGCAACTTTACCACCGGCAAAAACACTACTTGACTACTTGAAAGATGCAGGTCGAGAAGTGATTAGTATTGGAAAAATTGCTGATATTTATGCACACCAAGGTATTACCCAAACCATAAAAGCTGATGGAAATATGGCCTTATTTGATGCAACTTTGTTGGCAATAAAGACGGCCCCTAAGGGTAGTTTGATATTCACGAATTTTGTAGATTTTGATTCTTCATACGGTCATAGACGTGATGTAATTGGTTATGCTCATGCGCTTGAAGCGTTTGATGCCCGTCTTCCAGAGCTCGATGCTCTATTACAACCCGATGACCTTGTTGTTATTGCGGCAGATCATGGTTGTGATCCTACATTTCCTGGTTCCGATCATACGCGAGAACATATTCCAGTACTTGTATATGGTCCAAGCCTTCAAAGTAAATTTATAGGTCGTCGAGATACCTTCGCAGATGTAGGACAAAGCATTGCAGAATATCTTGGATTGGAACATTTATCCCATGGGATATCTTTTTTAAATTGATTAATTTGACACTCTACTCTTGTTTTTTTATCAATCATCCCCATGTTGAATATTCCGATTTGATTTGAGGATTTAATTTTGGAACAATTTCGTGGAACAACCATACTTTCGGTACGACGTGGTAATCAGGTGGTTATTGGAGGTGATGGCCAGGTGACTTTGGGTAATACGGTAATGAAGGGAAATGCGCGTAAAGTACGACGACTCTATAAAGACCAGGTCATAGCTGGTTTTGCTGGAGGAACTGCAGATGCATTTACTCTTTTTGAACGTTTTGAGAGCAAGTTGGAAATGCATCAGGGGCATTTAGTGCGGGCTGCAGTTGAGCTTGCTAAAGATTGGCGAACAGATAGAATGTTACGTCGACTTGAAGCGGTTCTTGCTGTAGCAGATGTCAAATCTTCCCTAATTATTACAGGTAATGGTGATGTGATAGAGCCTGAGCACAGTTTGATTGCTATTGGTTCTGGAGGCCCTTTTGCCCAAGCTGCTGCACGAGCATTACTGGAAAATACAGATTTATCCGCTATAGAAATAGTGCGTAAGTCATTAATGATCGCAGGCGATATCTGTATCTATACCAATAACCATTTAACTTTAGAAGAATTAAATAATGTCAACAAATAACAGCATGGTGACTAATCCTCGCGAAGTCCGAGAAGTGATGACTCCTCGAGAGATTGTCCAAGAATTAGATAAATATATTATTGGCCAAGATAATGCGAAAAGAGCCGTGGCTATTGCTTTACGTAATCGTTGGCGTCGGATGAAAATTAAAGATCCCGCTTTACGAAATGAAATTATGCCCAAAAACATCCTTATGATAGGGCCAACGGGTGTAGGTAAAACCGAGATTGCGCGCCGTTTAGCAAAATTAGCGCGTGCTCCATTTATAAAAGTAGAGGCTACGAAATTTACCGAAGTAGGTTATGTTGGACGCGATGTAGATTCTATTCTGCGCGATTTAGCAGATATTGCAGTGAAGCAAGAACGTGAATTTGCTATGAAAAAAGTCGAGCATTTGGCTGAAGATGCGGCTGAAGAACGAATTCTTGATGTATTACTTCCTCCTCCTCGTGGTAGTTTAACTCCTGGAGAAAAAGACAGTACAGCCAGACAAGTATTTCGTAAGCAATTACGCGAAGGAACACTTAATGATAATGAAATTGAAATAGAAGTTTCAGCAACTCCAATAGGTATTGAAATTATGGCTCCTCCTGGTATGGAAGAAATGACGAGCCAATTACAATCAATGTTCCAACAGGTAGGTAGTCATCGCACAAAAACACGAAAAATGACTATTGCTAAGGCAATGCAAATATTGCGTGAAGAAGAAGCTGCTAAACTGATCAATGAAGATGATATTAAGGCTCGTGCCATAGAGAATGTAGAACAAAATGGTATTGTTTTTATTGATGAATTGGATAAAGTAGCCAGACGTGCTGAAAATGGGAGTGGTGGGGATGTCTCTCGTGAAGGAGTGCAAAGAGATTTATTACCTTTAGTTGAAGGAACTACAGTTACAACTAAATACGGAATGATTCGCTCAGATCATATTTTATTCATAGCATCTGGGGCGTTTCATGTAGCGAAACCATCTGATTTGATCGCAGAATTGCAGGGTCGTCTACCCATACGCGTTGAATTATCTGCGCTTTCGGTTGAGGATTTTGTACGTATTCTTACCGAACCTACGGCATCGTTAACACTGCAATATAGTGCTTTGATGGCAACAGAAGGCTTAACATTAACTTTTGATGAATCAGGTATCAGACGTATTGCAGAAGTAGCATGGCAAGTGAATGAGCGTACAGAAAATATTGGTGCGCGTAGGCTCTATACAGTTATGGAACGACTGTTAGAAGTGGTTTCGTTTGAAGCTACAGACAAATCAGGTGAATCTGTATATATTGATAAGGCTTACGTAGATAAAAATCTGGGACAGCTTGTGGCAGATGAAGATTTGGCTCGTTACATTCTTTAAATTTAATTCAACAAGACACCTAGGTCATTGTTATTGGTTAATGTGAATTTTGGATAAAGAAGTTCCTATCTCGAACTGTTCTGGCTAAGGAGGCACTATGCGTTTCCTCAGCCAGAACGGTTCGGAGTAAATCCACATTTGTTTATACGAAATGCATATTAATTTAAAATGATTGCTCTTATATTCTTGTTACACGGATGTTATTCAAGAATAACCTGTCTTTTGGATCTATCGATATTTCTACTAGGCACGATTGTATGTGCTCTGATACTCTAATTCTAGGTTGCAATTTTCACTCAATTGTGTCAAATAAAAACTATATGTTTTCAAGGAGAGAAAAAATGTCACGTGGATCTGATTCTATTGCTACAATCAAAACTGGAGATCTTGAGTGCTTGCAAGAGGCAGATGATTCTTCAATAAGCTCTCCTTTTTCATGCATTGGGTTAACCAAAAACTCATTTTTTAAACGTTCAAAATCTAACTTGGTTTTTCCGGATGCTTACTCCAGACTCTGGGATAAAATTGAAGGAAATTCAAACATACGAAGAATCAAAGCATTGCTCATAGATTATACTAAAGAGAATTTCTTATTGGGCTCCTCTATTGGCCTTATTATTTCAGGACATTGGAATAGACATCATGTTAGTGCAGTCAGTAAAATCATCGCAAATATTTCTGTCAAAAATTATTATGAATCAGCTGATGATGTTGTTGCAGAGTTAAAAGCACTAAAACCTGAAAAAGGAGGATCTTTGGATAAACGAATTAAATTTATTGAAATGAAATTAGAAGAGCAGCTAAGGTATTATTTTAATTATTAGTATTATGGAGTTGTTTGATGTCTGATCCTTATATTTTGGTTTTGTATTACTCCCGTAGTGGTTCTGTTGCACAATTAGCACAATATATCGCACGTGGTGTAGCACATGTTACGGGTATTGAAGCACGCTTAAGAACAGTCCCTCCTGTTTCTGCTACTTGTGAAGCAGTAGATAAGGTGATTCCTGATACGGGTGCACCTTACGCTACATTGGATGATTTGCGCTATTGTCATGGGCTAGCTTTGGGAAGCCCAACTCGCTTTGGGAATATGGCTGCTCCTTTGAAATATTTTTTAGATAATACATCCTCATTGTGGTTGGCTGGTGATTTAGTTGGCAAACCTGCTTGTGTATTTTCCTCTTCTGCGAGTATGCATGGAGGTCAAGAAACAACTCTCTTAAGTATGATGTTACCATTATTGCATCAAGGCATGATTGTACTAGGAGTGCCTTATTCAGAACCCTCATTAAATGATACAATGAGTGGAGGTACGCCTTATGGCGTAACCCATGTTTCTGGTGTAGCAAATGATCGTCCTCTAAGCCAAGATGAAATTAATTTAGCAAAGCATTTGGGGGAGCGTTTAGCTAAAACCGCTTTAAAATTGAGTGAAGAAAAATGAAAGTTATTAGTTTTAATGCCAATGGGATACGTGCGGCGGCACGAAATGGTTTTTATGAGTGGCTTGTAACCCAAGATGCTGATTTTGTTTGTATTCAAGAGACTAAAGTACAACTGGATCAATTAATTCCCGAAGAAATTTATTACCCTCGTGATTATTATTGTGACTATTATTCCGCACAAAAGAAAGGATATAGCGGGGTGGCGATTTATGCGCGCCATAAGCCTATTCGTATTATTAAAGGGATAGGATTTGATTATTGCGATAATGAAGGACGATATATTCAATTCGATTATCCGAAATTCAGTATTATTTCACTTTACTTACCGTCTGGTACAAGTGGTGAGCAACGCCAGGAAGTGAAGTATCAATTTTTAGAACAATTTGCTAAGCATTTAATGCAATTAAAAAATGAAGGACGCGAATTAATTATATGTGGGGATTATAACATCGCGCATAAAGAAATTGATTTAAAAAATTGGAAAGGTAACCGAAAGAACTCAGGTTTTTTACCAGAAGAACGGGCTTGGATGGATGAGTTGTTTGGGGCTATGGGATTTGTAGATGCATTTCGAGTTCATAATCAAGAAGAAGAACAATACACTTGGTGGTCTTTTAGGGGACGAGCTTGGGAGAAAAATGTGGGGTGGAGAATCGATTACCAAGTAGTGACTCCAGGATTTATTGGAGATGTTGTGCACAGTCATATTTTTCGTGACCTACGTTTATCAGATCACGCTCCTTTATTAATTGAATATAAAGGAGATTGGTGTGCTTAAATTGGCAAGTTGGAATGTTAATTCACTCAAGGTTAGATTAGAACAAGTAGTGTCCTGGTTGGATTCTTCTCATACAGATATCCTGGCGATACAAGAAACAAAATTAATTGATGAGAATTTTCCTAGGGCTGTATTTGTAGAAAAAGGTTATCATGTTGTATTTTCTGGACAAAAAACATACAATGGTGTGGCTATTATTAGTCGATATCCTTTTTCTGATATTCTCACTGATATTCCAGATTTAGAGGATCCCCAACGACGGATTTTGATAGTAACTGTGGCAGGAATTCGTTTGATCAATTTATATGTTCCTAATGGTTCCGAACTTACCTCAGATAAATATCAATATAAATTGAATTGGTTACAAAAAGTTACCCATTTTATTCAACAACAAATGAGTATTTATCCTAAAATTGCTGTAGTTGGAGATTTTAATATTGCTCCTGAAGATCGAGATGTGCATGATCCTATTGAATGGGAAGGTTCTGTATTGGTAAGTCCCGCTGAGCGAAATGCTTTTGTTCAGCTACTACAACTTGGATTTCATGACAGCTTTAGAAATTTTATTCAGGAGGAACTCTCGTTTAGTTGGTGGGATTATCGTGCTGCAGCTTTTAGGCGTAATCGTGGTTTGCGTATTGATCATATCTTATTAAGTAAAGAATTGAATCATTTATGCAGACAATCAGTGATTGACAAGGAGCCTAGAAAAGTAGAAAGGCCTTCGGACCATGCACCTGTTTGGGTGACATTGGAGTTAAATGAGATTTAATTTGCGTTAAGTTTGTCATAGGGGACACATCTGTTTTCCCTTAAGAGTGTTTTATTTATCACAGAATATGCACCAAATTCAGCCTTGGTGCATGGGCCGTGAACATAAGCTATAAACAGTACTTCATTTATTTTGTAGTGTTTCAAATAAAAACCAAATTCTTCTTTCTGTTTCGTCTATATATTCTTCGAGAATACTTGTTGTGGCAAAATCATTTCCTTTATTGCATATTTCATGAGCTCTCCTCATATTTTTTAAAAAATCTTCATTGTCTTTTAGGAGTTGATGAAGCATTTCTTCAGCGGACAATATGTCATGATTATCCTTAATCGTCTGTAGTTCTTTAATCTGCCCAATAGATTGGATTGTTTTTTCTCCTAATTTCCGGACTCGCTCTGCTAGAACATCAATCATTAAAAAAATTTGCTCACTTTGTTCATCGAGTAAAAGATGATAATCGCGATAATGTGGCCCAGTCATATGCCAATGAAAATTTTTTGTTTTAACAAATAAAGCAAAAGTATTAGCAACAAGTGGATTAATTACTTCAGCGATTTTTCGTCTATCTTTAATATCAAGATCATTGGGGGTATCCAGTTTATAAAGTTCCATTTTTTTCATTTTATGCTCCTTTCGATTGATTAGGTATCTTAAGAATTAATTGTAGGCCATTATTATGAATAGTGATTTAAACACCGACGTCTTATACTAAAAGAGGTAAAAACTAAAAGGTTGCAGCTATTAAAACGAGGATCGTTATCAGAAAAATTGCTTTAAAGAAGATTTTCTGCTATTGTTTCGCGTCATTTGTGTCGAGTATGGTGCCTGGCAATGGATCAGGTGGCGATACTCATAACTATAGAGAGTAGTATTATGAAGGCATCAATTCATCCTGAATATAAAAAAGTTAAAGTAACGTGTAGTTGTGGTGAGGAATTTGAAACTCGCTCAACATTAGGTAAGGACTTGAACATTGAAGTATGTTCAAAATGTCATCCTTTCTATACGGGTAAGCAAAAATTAGTAGATACTGGTGGACGAGTTCAGAAGTTTCGTGATCGTTATAGCCAACGTGCTACATCTAATAAAGAAGAAAACAAATAAGGCGCGTTATTTTGCGCCTTATTTGTTTATGCTTCATTCGAAGTATAACTTATTGACAGATTGCTGCCTTCGATGTAAATTTTTGTTGGTTGTTAAGTCTTAATAATTCAATTCTTGTTTAAGTCCTTATTATTCCTTAGCTATTTCTCTTTAGAATTAGGAGTGGCTCAGATGCTTGTGTCTGAGAGCTTAGGATAAGCGATGAATTGATAATGGTTGTAAGATTCCGGATCTTACTTAAAATTTCATTTTATTTAAGAGAGTAAGTACTTTGGATAACGAAGTTTTGAAACAATGTGCATTGAACTATCACGAATTTCCCACTCCTGGGAAACTTGGTGTTCATGTAACCAAATCAACAGACTCTCAGAGTGATTTATCCTTGGCTTATACACCTGGTGTCGCAGCTCCGGTAATTGCTATAGCAGAAAATCCTGAAAATGCTTATCGTTACACCAATAAAGGAAATTTAGTAGCGGTAATGACTAATGGTACTGCGGTTCTTGGCTTAGGTGATCTCGGTCCTCTTGCAAGTAAGCCTGTTATGGAAGGAAAAGCAGTTTTATTTAAGCGTTTTGCCGGTATTGATGTGTTTGATATAGAAATTGATGCTCACGACCCCCAAGCTTTTATTGCTACAGCAAAACGAATTTCTCCCACATTTGGAGGGATTAATTTAGAAGATCTGAAAGCCCCAGAATGTTTTGAAATTGAACAGGCTTTAATTGAACAATTAAATATCCCAGTTTTCCATGATGATCAACATGGAACTGCTATTGTAGTTGCCGCAGGTTTGCTAAATGCCCTTGAATTACAACAAAAAAAATTATCTGAAGCACGAATTGTTTGTATAGGAGCCGGTGCTGCGGGAATCGCCTCAATGCGCTTACTTGCTGCCTTGGGTGCTCATAAAGAAAATATGTTGCTTTTGGATACTAAAGGCGTTATTCATTCGGGCCGTACTGATTTAAATGCCTATAAATTTGCTTTTTCACGTACTACTGAATGCAGAACCTTAGCCGATGCATTAGTTGATGCAGATGTTTTTATCGGTGTTGCGAAGCCAGATTTGTTAGATGCTAATTTATTAAAACGAATGGCACCTAGGCCCATTATTTTCGCGTTATCAAACCCTGACCCTGAAATCAGACCTGAAATAGCCCATAGCGTACGTGACGATCTAGTCATAGCTACTGGACGTAGTGACTACCCTAATCAGGTAAACAATGTATTATGTTTTCCATATATTTTTCGTGGCGCATTGGATGTACGTGCTAAATGTATTAATCAATCCATGCAAATTGCGGCAGTTGAGTCAATCCGCCAATTAGTGCATGAGCCAGTTCCCCAGGTAGTGAAGGATAATTACCCAGGTGTTACGTATTGGGAGTTTGGTCCTAACTATATTCTTCCAAAGCCTATCGATCCTCGTTTGCGAGAACGAGTTCCAGTTGCTGTAGCCCAAGCTGCAATAGCAAGTGGCGTAAGTCAATGAGTTGTATGTAATTTAAAATAAAAAGTAGCATCCCATATGCAATAAGGGATCTCTGGGTGTAGAAGTATGCCGTATGAGATATGCCTGGTTGTGTCTAGGATAAATAGGTGAATTAAATAAAAGAGTATTTACCGCCTTAGATTAAGACTGTAGATGCTTTTGCTTAACCAATGTTAAGGAGATAACCTTGCTTTCTGAAAACCGTAGAAATTACGCATTAATTGGATGGCTTATTTGTGGTCTTGGAGCCATGTTTTATAGTTACGAGTATTTGCTGCGGATCGCGCCTAGTGCGATGGAAACGGCACTGCGTGAGCATTTTAATTTATCTGCTACAGGATTTGGGAATATTTCATCTGTTTATTATTATGCTTATGTTCCTATGCAATTACCCGTGGGAATCATGATGGACCGCTACGGTCCTAGGCGATTATTAACTTTTGCATGTTTAATTTGTGTCATTGGAACTTTTTTATTTACAGGAACAACAGATTTTTGGGTTGCGGCCTCGGGACGATTTTTGGTTGGGTTAGGTTCTGCATTTGCATTTGTTGGTGTATTAAAGTTAGCAACAATCTGGTTGCCCGAAAATAAGCTTGCTATGGTTTCAGGAATCACTTCGGCATTAGGAACGGTTGGTGCTATGCTAGGTGATAATTTTTTAGAAATATTTGTTCATAGATTAGGTTGGATCAGGACCCTAAATATGACCGCTTTTTTTGGTATTGCATTAACCTTTATCTTATGGTTAGGTATTCATGATAAAAAAGGTCGTTACAGACAGAGCGGTACTGTTTCTTCTTTTAAAAAAGGTATGATTGACTTAGGTATTATTGCACGTAATAAGCAAATATGGGTTAATGGATTATTTGGGTGTTTGGTTTATTTACCTACAACAGTTTTTGCTGAATTGTGGGGAATTCCCTATTTAAGGCATGCTCATGGATTATCTGCACATGGCGCCGGTGTGGCGAATTCGTTGCTTTTCTTAGGTTTTACTTTAGGAGCTCCATTGATGGGGTATTTTTCTGATCGCATAGCACGCAGAAAATTACCTATGCTTTTAGGGGCTAGTGTTGCTACTGTATTGATGCTGGTTATTCTGTATTTTCCGGGGTTGAGCGAGAGTAATGTACAAATCCTCATGTTTTTATTAGGATTATTTTATAGTGCACAAGCGATTGTATTCGCAGTTGGACGGGAGTTGAGCCCTGGTGAAGCCGCAGGTACGGCGATGGCCTTAACAAACATGATCGTTATGTTAGGCGGTATGTTATTGCAGCCTTTAGTAGGATACTTATTGGATTTTAGTTACTCTTTACGTAGTGGCGCTTCTCTTTCAACGGCATTAGTAGTTGAGAATGTACATAAACTCTATAACATGACTGATTATCGTATTGCTTTAGCATTTATACCTATAGGTATGTGTATAGCTGCTTTATTAACATTCTTTTTAAAGGAAACACACGCTCATGCACCTAAATGAAATTGTTTCAAGAAAACAGCTGCTGTTAGGCCTATTTATCTGCTTTGTTGGGGCCGTGTTTTATTGTTATGAGTTTATTTTACGCATCATTCCAGGTGTGTTACAGACTGAACTCAGTACTGCATTAGGCCATATTTCAGCAACCACTTTTGGTCAGATATCTGCCCTATATTATTTTGCATATTCTCCCATGCAAATGCCTGTTGGGATGTTAATGGATAGATTTGGTCCAAGACGATTGCTAACGTTTGCTTGTCTTTGTTGTACTGTAGGTTCATGGATGTTTACACTTACCTCATCTATGTTTTTAGTCGGTTCAGGACGTTTTTTAGTGGGTTTTGGCTCTTCCTTTGCTTTTGTTGGTGTGCTTTCCCTTGCGTTACATTGGTTACCTAGACGTTATTTTTCTTTAGTTGCAGGTCTAATGACCACACTTGGAATGCTAGGTCTTGTTTATGGTGAAGTAAAAATTACTGAATGGTCTCAAAGTATAGGTTGGGAGCAAGTATTAATCTTAATCGCTATTGTTGGTGCTGGACTGAGTGTACTGATGTTGTTGGTCGTTCGTGATGGACCAGAAGGGCATCAACCAAATAATCATCCTTTACCAGAATTTTTTCGAAATGTGCTTAAAGTACTTGTTGCTCCTGAAGTTTGGGTTATCGGCTTTGTTGGCGCTTGTTTGTATACTTCTTTATCTGTATTTGGTGAATTATGGGGAAAAACGTATTTGGAACAAGCCCATCATTTAACTAAAGTTGAAGCAGCTAAGACGGTTTCCGCAGTATTTTTGGGTTGGGCCGTAGGGGCTCCTGTTGCGGGGTATTTATCAGATCGCTCGGGAAAACGTTTATTACCATTAGTTTTAGGTGCCATTTTTGCTTTAATTTGCATCAGCCTTGTTTTGTATTGCCCAGGATTATCTTATTTTAGTCTCAATGTCTTATTGTTTTTATATGGCGTGTTTAGTGCTACAGAAATTATCGTATTTATTATGGCTAAAGAATGCAGCGGTGCTCAATTATCAGGTACCGTTTTTGCTGCGACTAACATGATAATTTCTCTTGCCGGGGCCGTGTTCCAACCTTTAGTGGGTAAATTATTGGATACGTTTGGTGATAGTGGTATTGTAAAAGGAGAACATATTTACACTGTTGTGGATTATCAAGTTGCTTTATCCATATTACCTCTGTCACTGTTATTAGTTACTATTCTTGCGTTTTTTATTAAAGATCATAAAGACCACCCGATTGTTTAAGTAAAAAGTCACGTAACATATTAACTCTTGGTTAAACGGCCAAATATGGCCGTTTCTTGCTCGAGTTGAATGGTCAATGGTGCTCAGCAGCATAACGAAATTAGAAATCACGGATGTTAAAGTGCGCCACCTTCTGCGTCAGCAGGAGGTCTATTAAAAGTTATGTTGCAAGGTGAGATTTCTACTACGGCATGTTGATTTTAGACCTTCCGTTTTTGCGGAAGGCGATCTTTATAAGTCCTTTTTTTAGGGATAATAGATGTTCAATAGAGTCGCATTAGCGTCTTGGCCCCTCTGATATTGAATCATCTCCCTTCATTTCTGCTGATAATTGTTGATTGGTAGAGGAATTTAATTCACTTCCTTCTTGTTTACTGGAAAAGTCATTTATATTGCTCTTTATATTGTCAAATGATGGTGTATTCTTAAGAGCGCTCAAGGGTAGGTCTGGTGAGTTCTCAACGGGTTTAGATGAGTTCTCAACAGGTTTAGGGGTAGGTGAATTCTCTACAAATTTAGGGGAATTCTCAGAAGACGTTGGTATAGGGAGATCGTTATAATTTTTTCCTGCGCGCAGTTGGTCAACAAGCTCCTTATATCCTCCTTCTGGGAATGCCTTGTTAGTTCGGGGATCAATGAGCTCGCCATTTTTAGTAAGTGCAATTACGTCACCACCCATGCTGACCTTACCGTCCACTCCTTGTTTTGCTAAATATCTGAGAAAGTCTTCTTCAGCTTCAGTATTCTTAAATTGCAGTGTTATTCTGCCATTATCTTCGTCTACTTTTAACTTATTTTCATCTTCATTAAAATCGGGTTTTTGCTTTTTGTATTTTTTAAGCCAGTCTTGACAAATTTGTTCTAGATCGTGATTTTTGTTAGGATCTTTTTTAACGTCCATATTTTTTGTATTTTGCTCTATCTCCTGGTTTGGGTTTAACATTTCCTGGTTGTTAGCTGCTCTAGTTGCTTGAGCTTGCTCCATCATTTGTTGGTTATCTTTTTGTTTCTGTGCTTCAATTTCATTTAGTTTTTGTATATCTTGTTGAGTAGTAGCCATTCAATTCTCCAAATATTTTGCGTATACAATAGAGTGCGAATTTTCGATAGCACTTAAGTGATAATCATATTTAATCATGTTGATCAAAATGAGTCCAATTCATTGGATTTATATATGATATGAAATTATTAAACAGTTATAATTTTTCAATTGGTTACGCAAAAAACGGCTATTATTTAATAGCTCATAAACATAATTTTTTATTCTAAAAAGTCAGTAATTATTTAAAGTTCAGCCTTTACTGAGAGATAAAAAATTGAGTAATGTTTAATTAAATATTGCAATTAATTCGTTGACGGGTTGTCGCATAGAGCCTTGACAGTTGATAAAACGAGAGACTGGGAAGCTTTTGATCTCTGCTTTTCTATAGTGATGGCGGGTAAATTCAGTATCATGGTTAGAGAGAATAACTGGAATGCCTTTTGCTGCTGTTTCTTTGGCAAGCTCAGTCAACTCAATTTGATCCTCATTGGTAAATAACTTTTTATTGTAAGGTAAATGGGGTGTTTTATCTGAAAGTGGCACATAAGGCGGATCGCAATAGATTACATCCCCTCGCTCTGCATATTCAAAGGTTTTTCTAAAATCGTTATGAATAAATTCAGCACATTGACTTTTTTGATGAAACAGGTGCATTTCTTTGTGTGGAAAATAAGGTTTTGTATAAAGTCCAAAAGGGACGTTATAGATTCCTTTGGAGTTATAGCGACACAAACCATTATAACCATGTCTATTGAGGTAAAGAAAATAAGCTGATTTTTGTGGTGAATAAGGTGAGGCATTAAAATCAGTTCTTATCTGATAGTATTTCTCTTTACGATTGAATTCAGGATGAAAAAAAGAGGCACAATACCTAACAAATGGATCACCTTGTTGTTGTAATAGGGTAAATAAATGGATTAAATCAAGATTACTTTCAGCAAGGAGATAAGAAGAATAATTGGTATTCATAAAAACAACACCGGAGCCTGTGAAAGGCTCAATTAAGCGTTTGCCCGGAGGAAGAAGAGGAACAATCTTTTCCAAGCAGTTGTATTTACTACCTGCCCATTTTAGAAAAGGTCTTATTTTAATCATAGACATTACCACGATTGATTCAGAAAGAAGTATTGCTTATTTTTAAGAAAAAAAACAGAATTTTCTTATTCCATTCTTTGTGTATTTGAACTGGATTCCGTGTAACTTGTATATATTATAACGTGGACTAGTGACATAAAAGACATTTTTATGTCTTTTATGTCGTTTCATTAGATTGAATGCCGTCTTTTGTCATTATTGGCCATCGAAGGTTCTGTCTTTTGATTATCTTGGGGGCTATTTTTAGGGGTAAAAAAGAGGTTGTTGGGACTCATCACTTTATTTGTCATAGATGGTACTGATGGAGTTTTAGGCAATGGATGATGGTTGAGATTCTTTTGCGGATTGGGTGCTTTTGCATCGAGCTGCATCAATTTGTTTACAACCAAATAGCTTGAAGGTTCACTGATACCCCTATTCTTAGGTGGTGCTTCTATTGTCGCAGGTGCCTTAGATTTAGTGATACTTAATCCTAAAGATCCACTAATTAATGCTAGGCCGCCCCCGATTGTTCCAGCCACGGCAACTAATCCTAAGACACCAACGCCCAAAGGAGCAAACACACCAGTGGCAACCAGCGTTATTCCGATACCTGTTCCAATCACTAAACCTGCTGTTGCCAATAAACCGATAATAAGTGCTTCTTGATGAGAGGCAGATTTTAGGGATGTTGGTGTTTTCTCTTGAATAATTTCCGCAGAGTTCTCGAGGCGAGTTTTATTTTTAAGTTCCATCGCTGTAGTATATATCATTTGCGGAGTAGGGGTAGCTTGAAAATTTTTTAAAAAGGGAAGCTCGAATGTTTGCCCCTTTCTACCTGCTTTTAGGATACTCAGTACCGTACTAGCACCATTATGAGTATGCGAGTCAGTATCAGAGCTAACTATTTTGCGCATTTGCTCAAGCATACAAGCTGCATTAAGTTCATTTTTTTTTGATCCTATAGAAAGTTCTATTTGATCATCATAGGGTCTACCATAAAATAAATATTCATCTTTATTAAAGGCTTCTGAATTTGTAAATTGATTGTTTTGATTACGCAACTCTAGTAATTGGTCAGTTAGCTTATGGCGAATATAATCTACACGCTCACTTAATTCATTGAATGGCTCTACTGATATTTTTTGTTCCTGGGGTAATTGTCGATTTAATCGTTCAACAAGGTCCAGAATAATTTTATAGTTAGGATGCTTGGGATCAAGATTAGTTTGTTGTTTTAGTAATTTATTTGTTTTCTTTATTATTATTGTAGTTGCATTTAATAAATCGTCACAATCAGCTAGTGCTTTTTGATTCTCAATGTAGCGGCCTTCAATCGTATTAGGATTAAGAGCACATCCTTTTTCAGTTAAGGTACAGCTAGTAAATAATGGATCAGGATGAATGTTGCCTGCATAAAGAGCATCTTCTTGATAAGTAGGACTAAGATGGAAAGGCTCTATAACATTAAGCTCGTTAGGT
The DNA here is from genome assembly GCF_001468135.1 of Legionella santicrucis. Taxonomy (GTDB): domain Bacteria; phylum Pseudomonadota; class Gammaproteobacteria; order Legionellales; family Legionellaceae; genus Legionella; species Legionella santicrucis. The sequence goes on from NZ_LNYU01000042.1 coordinate 29,919, forward strand.
ATGAAACTAAAGTGAACCACGTATATTTCTTGTTCTGTACCATCCTTATTTTTTTCATTTTCTATGTGATGGGGGATGTAAGGTATTTGATCACAATATTGTGCTATAAGATTATCATTTTCCGGAGTAGCCGGTAATCTTAACTCAATAGATGCGTGCCCAACATCTTCATCAAGATACTTCGTTTGGCTATTTGTTCCCCATGTCTGGATTATGGCAATGCCTTTATTCATAATTATTTACTCTAACAGTTATTTTTACTCCATATATTAACCAAATTGATCAAACAACATCCAATCAAATATTTTGAATTCTCATATAAGATTATTAAATAATTGATTGCATTTAATAGGTTATTGGGTTTATGGAGAACTATTAAGTCTGAATAGGAGTTAGAGTTGTAGTCTTAGAGGGTATTTTTTCATGAATTTTCGAGTTGTGCTCAATTAGCATTCCCAAAGAACAGGAAATAAAGCATGGTTCATAGGAGCACCTTCTGGAAGTTGGTTGATTAATTCTGAAAAATGAGGTGAAGTTACCCATTTACGTGGGGCATGAGTGATGTCATCACCTAAAAAGCGCACGGAAAAAACTCTGCGTCGTTGTGTTCCGGGAACTCCTTGTGCCGCATGAAGTGTTAACATATGAAAGCATATCACGTCGCCCGGAACTATCTCCCAACCAATGATAGGGTAGATCTCACGTTTTGCTTCGATATCAGGAAGTTCTGTTAAACTTCCTTCTGGGAACCATTTTGCTTGGTTATCCATAAAAGAACGCGGCATAAGCCATGGCCCTAAATGAGAGCCAGCGACAAATTCTAGGCTGGAAATGCGAGATACGGGATCCACTGGTATCCATAAGCTGCAATTTTGAAACCCTTCAATATTATAATAGGGCTGATCTTGATGCCATGGCGTACGCTGTTGTGTTCCTGGTTCTTTAACAAGAAGATGATCATGATAAAGCCGTGTTTTTTTACTCCCCATAAGCATACCTGCAATAACACTGACAGGTGATTCAAAAATAAATTGTTGATAATGAGGATTGGTTTGCCAAGTACAAAAGTCTTCTATAAATTGCCCCGGATCGTCACTTTTACTTGCAATTTTTGAGCGATGACTGGGTGATTTCAGATTAAGCTCAATGCCATCACGAAGTAATGCAATTTCTTCCGTACTTAGAATTTGACGAATGCAAACTGCCCCATCTTTTTTATAAGCATCAATATGTGTTTGCGTCACTGATTCTTTAACACGTTGAAGGACTTCTTGAGAAATAAAATGAGAGTGCATGGTCTAATGAAGAAAATATAAAGGATTATTATGATGTTACTAAAATTTAATAAAAGGAGCTACTCATCTTAGAATCGATTAACTTATATTTTTAGCTTAAGTTTTTCATTGACATTGTAAACATATCCTCAGGTTCGCATCGATCCAGCACAGAAAGGATTATTGAGTTACTAAAAAATTCATGAGCGTCATTAAAAGTTATGCTATTTTAGCTGTTTCCCATGAAACAAGGATTTAAAGTGCATGAGTTACAGTTAAAAGCTAGTGAGCGAAAAATTATTTTTCTTGCTTCTTTAGGTGGGGCGTTGGAGTTTTATGATTTTGTTATTTACGTTATTTTTGCACCTATAATGAGTCAGATTTTTTTTCCAGAAACGGATAAGCTCGCTTCATTAATGAGTGTCTATGCTGTTTTTGCGATTGGATACTTAATTCGTCCTTTAGGTGGGGTTATTTTTAGTCATTTTGGCGATAAATATGGACGTAAAAAAACATTTATTGTTTCGGTTATTTTAATGGCTGTTCCCACATTACTTATTGGATTTTTACCAACATATCAACATATCGGTATTCTTTCCAGCATCATGCTAATTTTTTTGCGCTTATTACAAGGATTATCCATCGGGGGTGAAATTCCAGGGGCATTAACTTTTACCTGTGAGCATGTAGCTCCCCGATCAAGAGCATTGGCTTGTGGGGTTATCTTTTCATTCCTCAATTTTGGTATCTTTCTTGGTGCAGTAATTAGTTTAATTTTAACCAAACAACTTTCAAATGAGCAATTATTGAGCTTTGGTTGGCGTATTCCATTTATTTTTGGTGGATGTCTTGGTGTGTTTAGTTTTTATATACGTAAGCAATTAGCAGAAAGTCCATTATTTATTGCATTTCAAAATACTGCAGAACGTAAACGAGTTCCTTTTACTGAAGCAATCAATGGATATTGGCGAAAAATTTTGCAAGGTATAGGCTTAACATGTTTGGGTGCTGTCATGATCAATCTTGTTTTTTTATACATGCCTACGTACCTTTCTACGATTCTTGCTTATCCTAAACAGCAAGCGACTTTATTTAATACGATTAATTTAGCTTTTTATTCCTTGTTATTGATTGTTCTTTGTTGGTGTGGCGATCGATATGGACGTAAACTTATTCTTTTAATAGGTACTATTGGTTTTATCTTATTGAGTTATTTTTTATTTGCAACTTTGTCCATGCAAACGACACAATCACTGATTATCGCTTTATCTATTTTAGGTTTTTTAAGCAGTTTTATTATGGTATATCCCAGTCTATTAGTGGAGTTATTTCCCGTCTCTATTCGTTATACTGGGATTGCTATTTCTTATAATCTTGCATTTGCTTTTTTCGGTGGCCTAACTCCTTTTATTGTTACTTATCTTATTGAAAAATATAACAATAATCTTGCTCCAAGCTTTTATCTTATTTTAAGTGCGTTACTTTGTTTTATAGCCGTATTAACCATTAAAAAGCTCTATAAAGAATCGGAGGTTCAATTATGAGGCTTGCTGTGAAATCATTTCTACTTATCTGTTTTTCATTGTTATTTTCTATGGCACATGCAACCCGATCTTTTATTATTGATACTGATGTTGGAACTGATGATGAGTTAGCGCTACTTTATTTGCTGGCGCAAAAGGATATTGACATTAAAGCCATTACTGTAGTTGGAACAGGAGAATCTCACTGCCCAGCTGGATTAAAAAATGTCGCTGGATTATTAGCGTTAATGCACCAAGAAAAAATTCCTTTGGCTTGTGGGCGTGTTACTCCATTAGCTGGACAGCACCATTTTCCAGATTGGCTACGTAAACAAGCAGATAATTTAGCAGGTGCTGCTGATTTGTTGCCTAAAGTTGATGTGAAAACATCGCAAACTGCAGTTCAATTATTAGAAACCACTTTACGCAACGCGAATGAACCCGTGGAGATTTTAGCAATAGGTCCATTAACGAATCTTGGTGCGCTTGTGGCCAAATCTCCGGAGTTAAAAAATAAAATTAAAATGATTTATATTATGGGTGGGGCAGTTGAAAGTACTGGGAATTTGATTGAGGTTGATCAAACCATTAAAAATACTACTGCGGAGTGGAATATTTATGTAGATCCCAAAGCGGCGGATCATGTATTCCGTTCTGGAGTACCTATTACTATGGTAGGGTTGGATGTTACTAATCAAGTTCCTGTAACCCAGACGTTTTACCAAAAGTTAAAGCAAAATCAAAATAGTTTGGCGAATCAATTTTTTTATGAGCTTTTTCATCGTAATGAAGCGGAAATAATCGAGCACAAATGGTATTTTTGGGATGTTCTCTCTGCAGTTGTTGCTTATGATGATTCAATCGTTCAAGTAAGCAATAAAAAATTACGTGTATTATTAAGCCCGGAAGAGCAATCGGGTACTACAGTAGTGGATAAAAAAGGCAATAACATTCGCGTGTGTACTACTGTAGATAAGGAACGATTAGAAAATATTTTAATGAATACATTAAAGACTACATCTTGATTAATGAACAGAGCTTGGTTTTTCTTTAGTAATCTTTTTACACAAAGAGTTAATTTGCCTGGGTAAAATCTTAAAGATTGAAGCCCGGGTTTCACTTCGTTTCACCCAGGCTACATTCACTAGAGCTTCTTAATCTGGAATGGAACGTTTTTCTTCAAAAAAATGTATTTGCCCCGTTTTTATATCATGGAGTCCAGCGACAATCCCTATTTGTTTTTTATGAATTAGATCTTGAATTATAGGACTTTTTTCTTGTATCTCTTTAACTACTCTTAGAGCATTCGCTTTGGCGATGGCATCAATGAGCTTGGACTCAGTACAATTTTTTGTTCCTTGCTCTTGCATGCTGGTTTGAACTACAGGTTCAATCTTATGTAAAACATCGGTTAAATGTCCTAATTGAACACCATCACAAGCTCCAGCTACAGCGCCGCAAGAAGTATGAGCTAAAACTACGATAAGACGAGCACCTACAACTTTAGTTGCATACTCCATACTGCCTAAATTATCATCATTAAGCACGTTTCCTGCAACACGCAAAGTGAATAAATCAGCTAAGCCTTGGTCGAAAAATAATTCTGGGACACTTCGTGAATCCATACAATTTAGAATTACTGCAAAAGGATATTGCCCAAATGAAGACTGATGCGCTTGTTTTAAATAATCTCTAGTTATTTGTTGATTCGATAAAAAACGTTGATTTCCATCCTTTAAACGTTGCAGTGCTTGTTTGGGTGTCATTTGTTGTTGCTTTGTTTGACTTAATGTCTTTCCTAAGAGAAGGGATTCTGTCCCTGAAGAATAGGTATAACTGCTTAAAAAACTTATGAAGGCTAAGATCAAAATTTTAGTAGGGTGTCGCATTACAATGCTCCGTTTTTAATGAGAAATTTTCCTTTTCTTGATGATAACCTAATAATGATGATCGCACACGTTTTAATCGTATCTAAAAATAATCGCTTTAGTCCCTTGAATTTTAATAAATTGCCTCTATTTTCTTATATATCGCAACCACTAAAAGGAGAATGTGAATATGAGTATCATCAGACGTGATTATTTTCCTGTATATAATGAAATTGGCTCTTTATTAGATAATTTTTTTAAAGGGCAACAATTAGATGCCTCTTTTGTCGACACTAGCTCATGGGCTCCTCCAGTAGATATAAAAGAGGAAAAAAATCGCTTTTTAGTACTTGCTGATATTCCTGGAGTAAATAAAGAAGACATACAAATATCTTTAGAACATAATGTATTAACACTTCGTGGCGAACGCCATTTTGAAAAAACAGAAAAAAAAGAGGGATATACTCGTGTAGAGCGTTCGCAAGGCCAGTTTTATCGTCGTTTTAGTTTACCTCAAACAGCTGACGATGCAAAAATAAGCGCTAAATACAAACAAGGAGTACTCGAAATATCGATTCCTAAGAAGCAAACTGCAGTTCAGAAAAAAATAGATATTACAGTGGAAGAGTAATAAAAATTTATTGGGGGTAACAGAAATTCGGTTACCCTTAATGATTCATTTCTAAAAATGGTTTTGAGAAATCAACCTGGATTATTAAACGAAGATTTTTTCTAAGAATAACCATTGGCTTGTAAAATGCATATCACTAATTTATCGGACAGGTATCTTAGTGTATCAAGCCTATGTTATTTTTTTCTAAATTATCGAGCTCCCCCAACTTTTTTGCGCCCGTCTTTAAACTAAGTATTGGGAGCATCATTACTTGGAATTCACTCAACTATTGCATTATTTTTATGAAAATAGGGTGCGGATAATGACATCCTACATGACTCTTAATGTCTATAATTAAATAAGAAACGTGCGCTATAGGAGAGAGCCATGTTTAAACGAATCGCTTTATTTATTATTACTAATTTGGCCATTATTGCGGTTATTTCTTTTATCCTCAGTTTATTTAACGTTCAGCCATACCTGACACAATATGGTTTAAATTATCAATCTTTATTTATTTATGCTTTAATTATTGGTTTTACAGGCTCATTTATTTCCCTATTTATTTCTAAATGGATGGCAATACATGCTTTTAATATTCAATTAATTGAAAAGCCAACTACTGACATAGAATCTTGGTTGTTTAGTGAGATAGGACATTTAGCGCGGCAAAGAAATATTGGGATGCCAAAAATTGGTATTTATGAAAGTCCAGACCCCAATGCTTTTGCCACGGGGTGGAATAAGAACAATGCTCTTGTTGCCGTTTCAACTGGATTACTCCAATCTATGAATAAAGAGGAAATACAAGGTGTTTTAGGACATGAAATTTCTCATGTTGCTAATGGTGACATGGTAACCCTTACTTTAATTCAGGGGATTGTGAATACCTTTGTCATCTTTTTTGCTCGTATTGCAGCTTTTTTTGTAACTCAATTTTTTAGAAGAGATAATGAAGAAAGTGTTGGAGGAGGTTTTGTTTATTATGGAGTTGCTCTTATATTTGAATTACTCTTTGGAATTCTTGCCTCAATGATTGTAATGGGGTTCTCTAGGTATCGCGAATATAGAGCAGATAGAGGCTCAGCACAATTTGTTGGTAAAGAGAAAATGATAAAAGCTTTAGAGCGATTACAACAATTTGTCGATAAAACACCCAGTGATGATCGAGCGCCAGCATTTAATGCGATGAAAATATCAAGTCAAAATGGGTGGCTAACTCTTTTTTCCAGTCATCCTCCATTAGAAAAACGAATCGCAGTGTTACAAAAATTATAGATAATTTGTTATTAGGTTATCGCTATAAAGAGAAAAAGTGATAAAACTTAGGTTATTTATCACTTAGAGATGATTATAAGAATAAATGATTTATCAAATTCTAAGGGAGATTTGAAAAAACCGGGATTTCAGTTTCTATTATCCCGGTTTATAATACCAATAATTAAGCAACTACTGGAACAGTTTGATTCACTACTTTTTCCATATCATTCAGCTTATTACCAGAATCAGTATTAAAGAATAGGAAGTGTCCTGTAACTGCTAAATTAATCAGGCCAGCAGCTACATAACCAATACCAAGTCCAACAATTGCGAGAGCCAAGTTGCCAAATACTTGTTTCCATCCTCGATGAGTTTCCAGTTCGGGACGTGCTTTTTTGATAGCTTGATGGCAAAGGATACCAAATTGCTCATCATTGATTCGGTCATTGAAATACTGTACAGAACCTTTATAAAGCCGTTGGTGAAGCTCTTCTGCTTTTTCAGCCGCTTTGAGATGACCTGCAGCTCGAAGTTCAGCTGCTTTCTTTTCGATAATTTCCAACTGCTCATAAAAGCGAACCATTCGGGGTGTGAATTCAATATCACAAAGTGACAGTTCTTCATCTGTTACTTGTGGAAGAGGTTCAATTGGATTTACTTGGGTGATGACTGGAGTGTCGACTCTTGGTTCATCATCCATAATAGTAACTGGATCGCTAATAACCGAAGGTACTGATTGAGTGAATGCTTTTCGGTGAAGTAATTCGTCTGCTTTTACATGGTGTGCGACAAATATAGGCGCCATAATCCCATCACGGCCTTCATCCTTTTGTTTGGTGATTTCCGCCATATCTTTAACAGTTTGTTGGTAATTGACATCTATGATGTTGCTTGTCTTACCTTTAATGGGTTCCATTTTGGAAACATCGCCACCAGCATAATGATTGAGGCGAAGTGTTACATTGGGAGGTATTAATTCAGGGTTTTTACTGAAGAACTCATGTTACGCACGGGACTTGCTGGCTGACTAAAAAGCATTAGAATTCCGCTCTTAATTTTAGGGAGGGAATCCAATGGATATGC
>NZ_LNYU01000042.1:37549-53540 GCF_001468135.1 Legionella santicrucis
CAATAATAGCGATTTTCATTACATTCCCAGGGAGATAGATCAAGAAAAATAATTATATTGATCTCCGATAAAAAAACAAAATCAATAGAGGCCGATTAAGCGAATTGGCGCTTCAGTTAAATCAGCAACTTTTATAGGTAAAACCATGCTATAAGCTCCTGAAGGTGGAAGTTTCGATGCATTACAAACATTTTCTACAATGTATTTTTTATTTTGTAACATTAGCTGGTGAACTATATAGTTATTTTCAGGTCTGTCAGGTGACAACGTATCAATACCTATCCCAGCTATATTTCTTTCCAATAGTAACTCAGCAGCTTTTTGACCAATACAAGGAAAAACTAAATTATTTCTGTATTGGTTTGCCTTGTTCCAGAACTTATCCCATCCAGTATAAAAAATAACGAAGCTGTGTTCAGAAATCATTTCATATTTGTACTCAAAATCCAGAATATCTTGCTCTGTAATTGTATAATCTTCACAAGATTTGTGGCTTATATCGACAACAAAGCAATGAGTAATTAGATGATGGCCAACAAGGTCCAATTCAGCAATATGAAGCCCATTTTTAATGCAATGAGCGGGAGCATCAAGATGTGTGCCAATCCCCGCAGGCATAGCGATGTTTTGTACTTTGAATTGTACTTCAGTAGTACATTCATCATAATTTAGCGTCGTCTGATGAGAAAAACCACAATCAATATCCCATGAAGGACTTTCCGGAGAAAGAGTTTGGGTTAAATCAATAATCTTATATGGAAAGGCCATAACATTTTTCTTAAGAAACAATAAAGCGATAACCGTGTAGTATAATTTAATGTGAGGTATGGATAAAGATGATATAAGATCTAGTCGATATCTGGATCCGTTCGGGCTGAGGAGATGCATAAGCATCGTCTCGAAGCCTTATCACGAAACATTAAATCCCATACAAGGCTTCGAGACGGCATAAATGCCTCCTCAGCCCGAACGGTACCTGATAATGCTCCAATCACTTATCCTAACTCACGTTAATTTAACTTATCAAAGCACCAAGGATTGGGCAAGATGAAAAAAAAGAAATGGGAGTTTTGGATTGATAGGGGTGGTACTTTCACCGATGTCGTGGCACGTAGCCCTGAAGGACAAATATTTAGTGATAAATTGTTGTCTGAAAATTCAGAAAGTTATTCCAATGCTGCCATCCAAGGTATTCAAAATATTTTGAAATGTACTTCTATCCCTAGCGATGAAATTGCATTTATCAAAATGGGAACAACTGTAGCAACTAATGCGCTATTGGAACGAAGAGGAGCCAAAGTACTTTTGGCGATAACTCAAGGATTCGGTGATGCTCTGCGAATTGGTTATCAAAATCGCCCAGATCTTTTTGCTTTAAATATTAAATTACCCTCTTTGCTCTATGATGAAGTTATTGAAATCAATGAACGTATTGATGCCAAAGGTACCGTATTACAGTCTTTAGATGAAAAAGATGCGCTGCAAAAGATGAAAAAAGCCTATGCGAGGGGATATCGTACGATTGCTGTCGTTTTGATGCATGCTTATCAATTTACAGAACATGAGCGAAAATTAAAAACAATCGCTCAATCTGTTGGCTTTACTCAAATTTCTATAAGTCATGAAATAGCACCAGTTATGAAATTAGTAAGTCGTGGCGATACAACTGTGGTTGATGCCTATCTCTCTCCAGTGTTACACGGTTACATACAAGGGTTACGTGATCAATTAAGTACGATTCCTTTATTTTTTATGCAATCTAATGGTGGCCTGATTCATGCAAAACTTTTTCAAGGTAAAAACAGTCTTTTTTCTGGCCCTGCAGGAGGAGTTATTGGAATGATTAAAACCAGTCAGCTGGCGGGTTTTAATCGCGTTATTGGCTTTGATATGGGAGGGACATCCACAGATGTTTCCCATTTTGCAGGTGAATATGAACGCAGTTTTAGCTATGAGTTTAGCGGGGTGCATATTCGCACTCCGATGATGATGATTCATACTATTGCTGCAGGAGGTGGGTCGATCCTGTATTTTGATGGCCAACGTTATGCAGTGGGACCTCAATCAGCTGGTGCAAATCCTGGACCTGCATGCTATCGTCGCGGAGGACCTCTCACAATCACCGATTGCAATGTGATGCTTGGCAAAATACAGCCGCAATTTTTTCCTAAGGTCTTTGGTCGTAGAGCAAATCAGGAAATTGATGTACATGTAGTGCATCAAAATTTTCAGGCTTTAGTAAATAAAATTAACGATACAACAGGGAGTAGAAAAACAATAGAAGAAGTTGCCGAAGGTTTTCTGAATATTGCTGTAGAAAATATGGCCAATGCGATTAAGAAAATTTCCATACAGCGTGGTTATGATGTAAGGCCATATATTTTAAATTGTTTCGGTGGGGCCGCTGGACAGCATGCCTGTCTTGTTGCCGATAATTTGGGTATTGAAAAAATCTTAATTCATCCTTTAGCCGGCGTTCTTTCCGCCTATGGAATGGGATTAGCAGAAATCAGTGTGTTGCATGAACAAGTTATTGAAAAGCCTTTTCAGCGTGGCATTATTTCTTTTTTACGTTCGAAGTTTGAAAAAATGGAACGAGCAGCTCGTATGGAATTAAATTCTCAAGGTTTAGAAAACCGAGAAACGATAAGTAAACGCCAAGTGCATTTACGTTACGAAGGATCGGATACTCAGTTAATTGTCGAATTCGGAACAATGAAGTCTATGCGAGAGGCATTTATTGCGCAACATCATAAGACATTTGGTTTTTCTTCATATAGAAAACCTTTAATTACTGAATCAATCACCATCGAATGTTCTGTGCCGAGTGAAATGGATGCGGAGTGTGCTGAAAAAATAATCCAATGCCGTTTTGAACATAAAATACCTCGGAGGGACACTGTAAAAGTTTTTACTCATGGCTCCTTCCGTAATGCTCCTGTATATATACGTGAAGAGTTATTATCCGGTGATTGTATTCAAGGTTGTGCAGTGATTACAGACAATCACTCGACTACTATTGTTGAACCAAGATGGCAAGCCGAAGTGACGTCTAAGAAACATCTCTTGTTAACACGTTATCAAACTGTAGCTACTAAAAAAGTAGATACGAACGTTGATCCTGCAATGTTGGAAGTATTTAACAATCGCTTTATGAATATTGCAGAACAAATGGGGGAGGTTTTGCGCAAAACAGCAAGTTCAGTCAACATAAAGGAACGACTTGACTTTTCTTGTGCCATTTTTGATGCACATGGTGAGTTAGTTGCAAATGCTCCTCACATTCCTGTACATCTTGGATCAATGAGTGAAAGTGTCAAATCTATATTGAAAAACAATAAAAAAATACACCCTAACGATGTATATGCTTTAAATGCGCCTTATCATGGTGGAACTCATTTGCCGGATATTACTTTAATTACACCTGTTTTTGATAAAGAGGGAGATCACTTATTATTTATCGTGGGTTCACGTGGTCATCACGCGGATATTGGTGGAATTACTCCAGGATCTATTCCCGCAGAAAGCCGGATGGTAGAGGAAGAAGGAATATTAATTAATAATTTTAAAATCATGGATCACGGGTATTTTTTAGAAAAGGCAACACGGAACTTGCTGACCCAAGCACAATACCCAGCCCGAAATCCTCAACAAAATATAGAAGACTTTAAAGCGCAGATTGCAGCGAATGCGCGTGGCGTACAGGCTTTATTAGAGCTTGTAGCGCAATTTGGTTTGGATGTTGTTGATGCCTATATGAAACATGTACGAGATAATGCTACTCTATCTGTTGAACACTTATTGAAACATTTAAAAAACGGTGAATTCACTTATTCTTTAGATGATGGCAGCCAAATTAAAGTGGCGCTTACGATTAATAAGCAAAAAAAACGGGCAAAATTTGATTTTACTGGCAGTTGTGCACAACATTCAGGTAATTTTAATGCGCCTACAGCTATTTGTAAGGCCGCTGTTTTATATGTTTTACGGTGTTTAATTGCAGAAAATATCCCATTAAATGATGGATGTTTCGTGCCAATTGAACTCATCATCCCAGAAAAAAGTATTTTGAAACCGAATTATCCTGCTGCTGTTGTTGCTGGTAATGTAGAAACTTCACAATGCATCGTTGATACTTTATTTGGTGCCTTAGGTGTTGTCGCTGCTTCGCAAGGAACCTGTAATAATTTTACTTTTGGAAATGAGCGTTATCAATATTATGAAACTTTATGTGGGGGAGCTGGGGCTGGTCCTGACTTTGATGGTGCTTCAGCAGTTCATACACATATGACAAACACTTATTTGACCGATCCAGAAATTTTGGAGTGGCGATTTCCTGTCTTGTTGGAAGAATTTGCCTTGCGAAAAAGAAGTGGTGGTATGGGGTTACATCGCGGAGGTGATGGTGTGGTGCGTCGAATTCGTTTTTTAGAAGAAATGATTGTGAATATTATTTCCAGTCATCGTGTTATACCTCCATATGGAATGCAGGGAGGAGCTTCGGGTAAGTTGGGACATAACTGGGTGCAACGGGTAGATGGTGCCATTGAAGAGTTAGGTGGATGTGCACGTGTTGAAATGCATCTAGGTGATGTTTTTGTTATTGAAACTCCAGGAGGAGGAGGGTATGGAAAAAGTAGGTGAATGATTCACTCATGGGGCGCAGCAATAAAGTTTAGCCAGTTATATTTTTGAACTATTCTCGCAATAATTTATTTTTTATCACTGACGATTTCCTATGAAGTTACTCGTGAAAGCCGCGAAAAATAGTACGTTTTTCGCGGCGTAATTTTTTAATAATCGAGAAATGGAGTCAAGTTTAACTGCCCTGTTAAATCACCCACTAGAAAAGAAAATTTATTATATAAATTGTTGGAAGGCAACGTGTTAGTGGTGATGGTAAAAGGTGCTGTAATTTCTATATTTGTATCCATCAAACACCATGTGTCAGTCTCAGATCCATTATAACATTGATTTGGCGCAGTAGATTTAGCATATGCTCTAAGTTTATATTTAGTACCTGGTGTAATGGGGGTTACTTTAGGGACGGTAACCCCCGCTGCATTACTTTGTTGAAATGCACTATGTTCTTGAAATCCAACAACCTCATAAGCATCTGTATTATTATTAAGATTGAGCTGAATATATCCCCCTGTAACTGGAATAAGATAAGTTTGTTCCGTTTGTATTTGAGGATCTACGTCACTATCCAGGAGCATTGCTGGTTCACCATTGATGGATGGCCAGGTAAGGTTAGCATTTTTGTCATATTGAATGTTCCATGTACTACCTCCTGCATTTTGTGCATTAATACCCGAAAATTGTAGTGTAGACAAACAAGAAGAAGTAAATTCGTTTTGATCATCAGTATTATCGAAAAGGGTACAGTTATTACTTCCTACTGCTGCATAAAGCTGGCTGAAATCATTAGAAAGACTAGCAGTATATTCGGTTCCATTAAACATGAAATTACTAAAAGTCGCAGTCAGGGAAGAGGTATTATTCTTATAAAAATTATTATAAGAATTTAAAAAATTAACATAATTCTCGGAATAAAAGAAGGTGTTGTTTAAACTTACATTATTACCATAATTACTTTTATATGCAGACATAATAGAGGGAAAATAGGTAGCAAGTCCTAGCGAAGAACCTCTGTTTGAGCTATTAAGAAAATACTTTACAACAGATTGAGTAGCACTAATAACCTCTTCAGCTGAGGGAACTAGTTCAGGAACGTTTCTCCCAATATTATTTGCCAAACTAATCATATCCACTACATCTGTAGCATCATTATCCCAAACAGAGGTACTGTAATCTGCTGATTTAAATCGACTACTGGCAATTATTTTCCAATTAGTGGCATTGGTTGCATAAGAGATTAAGTTATTTGAAAAATGATTAACAGCCATAAGTAAAGAGGGGATATTGGATAAATCTAAAACAGATAAAGTAGTTGTTTTGCCCGCATTTTGTACTGAAAATCCATTTACAATTATTGTTCCTATATCTAATCCATTTGCCGATAAATTTGAGGTTACATAGTTTAAAAAGGTACTGTATTGCCATCCCGCTCCAGGCTCCAGATCCTCTGAGCCAACCAAATATTTAGAAAAAGGAGATAAACCCGAAGCTAATTCAGCTACTCCTAAAAGGCAGGTATCAAATCCGATGATTTCAAATTTAGTTCCAGTAGTATTTACAGACCCTTGAACTGCAGCAACTATTTGATTAATCGGTGTTGTGGTGTCATTAAAATTTTCATCCGCTCCAAATCCACCATTAGGCCCGCCGCCATGATCCCAAAAAACCAGTATATATTTTTGCGCGGGAAAATTAGTTACTCCCCAGGTAATAAAGTCCTGAATTGTAGCGGTAGCACCCATATTTATCTTTCCTAAATTTTCCAATACAACGGAGTACCCCTCTTTTACGAGTTGTCGCTTAACCTCTCGCCATCCATCTTTATTTGCGCCTCCAGTTTCAAGAACGACACTCATATTTGCGGTAGAGCCAATGGACTGCATTTGTTGAATATTGAATGTCCCAAAACCATATTTTCTTTCTAAGTCACTTCCCACCATGTAAACGAGCACGGTAGTATTGGCTGGTTTTATAGCCATTTTTATTGGACTAGTAAGTGGAGTTCTTCCTTGATAGTCGATACTTAGGTGTTTGTTTATTGAACCTGTTTTAACTCCGTTTAAGGTTACCCAAATAGTACAGGAGGCATTGGGTGCAAGAAAAGCGCCACAATCATTCGTTTGTTTTATAGTACTTTGTGGCTGATTGTCTCCATCATTTACAATGGAAACTTTGATAGGCAGGGCTTGAGTTCTAACATTATTACGAATAACATATTTCAACTCTTGCATTTGACCTGATGGGATAGGTTGGATAGTGGGAATAGATGTAAAACTTAAAGGGAGCATTGCCCATAATGACTTCTCTAGTAACATACATCCCAGAAACATACTGCTGCAAGTAAAACTTTTTTGTCTTATTTTCATAAAAATCCCTTATTAATTATAAAAACTTCCAGTTGGCTACTAATTGCAATGTATTAGAATGAATAGAAATATTTATTGGAGAAATAGCAGTATCAACTTCATTAAGTCTTTCTTGCGACCCAGTCCTATTTGTTCTTAGATTTGCAGAGAAGAGGGAGCTTTTCATTCCAGTCATCCCCTATGACATAACCTCCGAACTGGATCCAAGTAAACAGCCCCAATTCTATATCAACCATCAAACGAGCAGTGATCAAAAATGAGTAACAAAGCGCAGTACACCATTAGTGCCTTGAGGGCGATTTTTAGCGTCTTGCTCCGAATACACATTTAAAAAGACAAAATGATTTTTACTCAGACTGTATACCATACCAGGCCCAATGGCCCAAACACTTTCTTTCCTACCAGGCACTCCAACTCCATTGGCTCGTGTATCAGTAATTTGATTGAAAAAATAACCATTAACGCCCACGGTGAGTTTTTCAATAATTGCATAACCTACTGCAATATCAGCAAAAATAGCCTGCCCCGCTTGCGTCGAATGAACATTAGGTCCAAATGAAACATTTGGACTGTGATTGACCCCATTCCAGAGATAATGAAAACGGGCTGCAGTAGATAATTTGGGGGTTAACCAAAATGTGAATGCCCAATAGGGATTTAATGACCAAAAATGGCTGCTGGGATTTATTGCATTGATACTACTATATCGTCCTATTGGTGCAATAACATCCAATTCAATACGTTGAACGTATAAAGGCCCTTTGCCATCTTTACGCATAATAGGATCAAATTGGAGTGCAGGGCCAACCCATAAATCACCAGGGCCACTTTCTGCTTTAAGTATGGTATTGTTTAACCCATCATTCACTTTGTCGTCTACAACCCAGGGTAAAAGTGTTGAAAACCCGAGAGTGGCTCCGAAAATTTTTTTTGTGGTGATGTAAATAAACTGGGTCACATTAGCAACGACATCCAGATCGGTACGTGGAAGTGGAAGTTTATTACCATTCTGATCATTAAAACGAGTACTCGTATAATATTGAAAATAATCTTGGAAATAAAATCCTGGTCCTGAAGGCGGACTTCCATCGTAGAAACTAGTATAACCTAGGTTGACTACAGGTTCGTCATAAGCCATTGTTGAGGAAGCGAATATCATCATCAAACTAAAACAACAATATAGTAGATTTTTCCTTTGCATAAAAAATAGTCCTTTTCCCAACTTTTGTTTTGCTTGAGTTTTTTTGACATTCAGGTTTAATTGCAATCCATCTTATTTTGTAACCAGAAATGCTTTTCAAGTAATATTCTAATCTTTATTTTTTGTATATTAATTTGGCATAATTTAGGCTATATATTTGATTATTGATTAGATTATGTCTCAATTATTGAGGTAGGACAATATAAAATAATTCATTAATTAATAAGTAAAGTAATCGTTGAAAAATAATTCGATCAATTAATATTGGATAAAAAATTATAGGAGATAATGATGCGTACCGCGTTTATAGGTTTAGACTATATTATTGATATTATGCACCCTCAGGGGAAAATTGCACGTGCTGCCACTCATGCCCTTGAGCGTGATGTTATTAAAAAGGTGAATGAAGTACTTAAAATCGCAACATTAAAAAATTGGTTAACGATTATGGTTAAAGTTGGATTTAGTGCACACTATATAGAACAACCCAAACATTCTCCTGTATTTGGAAAGGTTCATGAATTGGGGGCATTAAAATTAGGATCTGAGGGTACTGAATTTCATCCGGATTTGCATATTGGCAACAGTTTAGTCATTGTGAAACCGCGTATCAGTGCATTTTATGGAACTGCGCTTGATGCTGCGTTAAGAGCCAATCAAATCGAATGTGTTATTTTAGGAGGCGTTAGTACTTCTTGGGCGGTGCAAAGTACGGCGCGTGATGCTCATGATCGTGACTACAAAGTCTGCATTGTCGAAGACATTTGTGCTGCAGCAAGTCAAGAAGAACATCTATCTTCTATTCAGTTAATGGAAAGAATCGCCACCATTGTTTCTGTAGATGAGCTAAAAAACGTACCATGAAAATTCTTTTTAAAGCAGTAAACGTATTAAAAAATGAAATTAAGATTTGGTCATTGCTGCGCGGTATTATTGCCTTACTCCCTTTTGCTTTTCTTTATTTAAGTACCAATAATCCTTTGTGGTTACAATCCTCTGTTTTAACCATGGCCACTTTAATCGTTGAGGAACGGCTTGAATTGACGGCATTAGGCGTATTGTTCCATGGGTTTATTGTGATTATCATGTTTTATTTACTTTTGTTAACGCAACTTAATCCTGTGCTTTATGTTATTTCCTGTTCTTTGGCAGCGATGACCATATTCTGGATTACCATGAAAGGAAATAAATTACGCCATTTGGGCAGTTGGACGTTTATTCCCGCAATTATTCTTGCTACGGAGTTTGCTGCTGAAACACAACCTGAAAAATTGCTACAACAGGCTCCTCAATTCTTACCTTATTTCTTGATTGCCTTGCTTCCTAGTTTATTGATTGCTCAATATGATAAAGCACGGGCATTTTATAAAAAGCAATTCACTCATTATCATCCTCTAAGGCTCAGTGGCTTAGGGGATTTTGGAGAGCAAAACCCTTATATTGAAAATATGATTTCCATGGTAATTGCTGTGTGTATTTCAGCTTTTTTAGTAGAGTATTTTCATATGAGCAATGGGCAGTGGATGATCTGGGGAACTGCAAGTGTGATTACAGGGGATATTGCGACAAGCCCACAAAAATTGCGCCAACGTACTATAGGTGTTTCTATTGGTGTGCCTTCAGGTATTCTCTTAGGCCAATTTCTTATACCCAATACTTCTTTAAATTTGACCCTTACTGCTTGCTGTGTGTTTTTAACATTAGTTGCATTTCGTCGTTATATTATTGCCTACACTTTTCGGTGTTTGTTTGTTGCTATAGCCGTCATGTTGGCTACTCACTCGGCAAGTATTGCCTCGGAACGTTTCACACATGTTATTATAGGCGGATTAATAGGTTTGGTCTGTGTTATGTTTTGTCACTTTGTAAGTAGTATGCAAAATCATCTTGTTAAAAAATAAAATTAATTGGAGTCTGATGCAAATAATATTGTAATTATCAAACTAGGTAGCGTCCCTGAAGTTTTTTTAGACAATATTGAATCTTGAATTGAGCACAGATTTTTCAATCTCACTTCAATCTGCTCCCTCTCTCGCGCAAGGAATTTAAATAGTATTAGATGGGATAAATTTTTGAATTATTTTTTATTCCTAGATGCTTCCTATTTTTAATGTATGAAATTTCGTTATCAGCATTGAATTGATTTTACGCTAGTGATTCCTCTTGGTTTTTAAAGATGGCTTAGAAAAGTGATTTAGAGTTTTAACAGCGGAGTAGGCACGATGAACAATAATCCTAAATCAAAGCCTTTTTCAATGAGTTGGGCTTTTTTCGTGCAATTAAGTTTTTGCTTAAGACAAGCTATATAAAACTCTACAGTTTTTGCAGAAATTGACAATTTGTTCCCTATGGCTTTGGCAGTAAGCCCGCGCAATAAATAAAAATAGCATTCAGCTTCTCGAGAAGAAAGACCAAATTTACTATAATTATCAATCTCATAAGTCGTTTTAGTTCTAAACTCTAACAGCTCTTGTAAATGCCCAAAATAAGAATCTTCAAGTAATAACGCTTGGCCCAATATACCTTGCAGTTTTTCTTCATCATCAAGAAGAGGCGCTTTGCAGCCATACATAATTAATGGTTTGCTATGCGAAATAGTATCAATACTTAAGATATGAATAGTGTTAACTGATTCAAGGACTTGGCGATCATGGGCATCATAGAGTTCAGCAAAGTTAGCCACATACGAATTCGGAACTTCTTCATAATTGATTCCAATGTATTCTTGAGGATTCTTTAATCCTAAATAAGAAGCATAAGCTGGATTGCAAAATTGGCTATATAAATTTTTGTCACGCACAAAAACAAAACCAGGCAAATTCTTTAACAAAAGAGGCATTACGGACATCATAAATATTTTTCTTGATAATAGGAAGTTTTTTCGGCATTTAGATTCAAAATAATACCATTTCAACATGCCAAATGGAAAATTAAATTAACTTTAACGTCTATCTAATCTGAGTCATTAGTATTTTTCCTGGGTATTATGATTTAAGACATGAATATATTATCTCATTTTGACCATAAATAAATCAATGAGGATTGGACTAAACAAGGAGCGTAAAAGACCATTATCGGAGAAATTAATGAGTTATAAAGACGAGATAAGAGAGTTACAAGAGGCTTTAAGTAAAGAAGGTACAAATAAAAATGCTAATAGACTGATCGAATTAATAAAATGTTTGCCGGGCGGAGAAGCCAAACGAGAATTCATAATTGCTTTAACCAGCAGGGTGCTTGATTCAACCAAAAGAGATGAAACATTAAATGAACTTGCAAAATGCTTTGAACAAGTTCGGCTGGTTATGCAAAGAACACATGAGAGACGCAGCGGTAGTCCAGTAACAGAAGAAGAATGGGATAGAGTTGCTGGCATTATCCTTTTAGGGTCATCTCTGACTACCATACTGGCACCGGTTGTATTCCCACTGGCTTTTACATTAAGCCTTATAAGATACGCTAACCAAGAGGCAAGACAAGCACAAAAAGATGTATGCCTTTTGACGGAATTAAAATCTGCCTGCATCAATTTGGGATTATTGCCAAAGTTTAAATCTTCAATACACAACTTTTTTATTAGTCATTCCGGACAGAACTCAGTCGAAAATATGGATAAGTCATCGATAAGAATTATTCCTTAGTCATTTTTAAACAAAACAAGGAGCTAATGATGTTTCAGAAAAATGAGCATATAATGTTCAAACAACAAGTTAAACAAACAATTTTAAAGGTTAAAAATGTATCTCAATTAAATGATCTAATATTAAATAAGGTTTCTACAAATGAGATGGATCCAAAGCAGACTGTCATTTTTTTTGATTTAGATCTTACTGTTATGGATCGTGATGCAATCATGAGCGATTTGCATCCAATGGAGCGCCGAAAATTTATAGAATCTTTGGGGAAGATAGATCCCTCCTTGGTGGAACTAGCCTATTCTCAAGCACCTTATCATTTAATTGAAAAAGAAATAGCTAAGGTTATACAGCAATTTCAAGAGCAGGGTTTTATTGTTCTTGGTTTTACTTCTCGCAGGACTGGGAAAGCAAAAATAGAGTCTGCAACATTTGTTGAAGAGGACGCTTGTTCTAGCTTGAAAGATTTGGGAATTAATTTTTCAGCAATAGATGATAAAGAGTTTGATATTCCCGAAGGCTCTTTTCAATTAGAAAATCCTAATTTGTTACCCTATGAATTAGTTGGGAAACCGAAAATTTTTGGCCATTCTTTTGGAACATCAACAATATTCACTGCAAATTATCCAAAGGGCTTGATACTTGAATCAGTGATTAATTATGTAAATAGTCAACAAAATGAGATAAAAAGCGTCATTGTTATTGATGATAACATCAAATATTTGCAGAACTTAAAAGAAGTATGTGAAAAAAATAGATTGGCATTTTCTGGGCTGAATTATACTTACGCCCATGATAACAAAAAAGAGCTGAATGAAGATATTATTTCTATTCAAAAACAGCAGCTAATCGACAAACATGTACTACTCTCAGATGAAAAGGCATTAAGTCTATTAGAAAATACAAAACTAAACTCTTTTACTTAATTTTCAAAACAATGGCTTGGTCTAATGGAAAGTAAAACCAAGCCATCTACGATGAGGATTTTATCAATCTCAAATCGCAGCTTGAAGAACAAACGACTTTGGATAATGGGGTATATTTTATTACATTTCTTGGGTATTATTTTTTGAGATCTTCTCAAATTCAAATTACAGGAGTAATAATGCATATTGGTTACAAAAAAAGTCTAATTTTTGCTTTATTGATTCTACCCTCTTTCTCATTTGCAGCACAAAAATCTCATCTGCGTGGACAACGATATTGCGAGATTCTTATAGAAAAAAGCAGAGCAGATTATGCGGTATACAATACAATTGGCCTAAATAACTGTCCGGAAAATATTTGGGATAAAATAACGCCAGCTGTGGTCAAGAGCGAAACTGGCTCCTCTCATGTTCACTTAAATGGGCCTCGTTATTGGGTTATTGATGGACTTAAAAACTCAGATTTAGTGAATCCTAACGTTAAAACATTTAATGGATTAAAGATGCGTGAAGCAGGTGTACTCCATATTAGTTTCTGGGATTTATTTAGATCGGGTGCTCCTTATAAACAACTTCAGGTAGCCCGTCAAACAACATGGGTTTATGATGCAGGTAAACCTGTTTATGAACTTATTGACCCTAAAGGTAATGTATATGTGATGCAATCCTATAGTGTCCAAAAAACGTCGCAGACAGAACAATCACTGTCACAACTAGGCGCAAAGCTTAAATTACCTAGCAAATGGCAATTTAAAACTGGGGTTCTTAAAGAAACAGGTACTGTACAAGCGATTAACAACATGGCTATAGTTGTGCAGGATAATTTTTTAAATACGTATCAACAAGCAACCCATGATTTGCTGGTAGAAAGCAAAAATTAAAGAGATGCGCCCTTTGTTCTTATGATGTAGTTATTCCCTGTAGCTTTTGAGGTTCATCTTATTTTCTATAACCAATAAGATGAACCACCTTACTTTACTGTTTATTAAGAATTTTAGTAGGGAATGGGCGAAGTTCTTTGTGGGCTTTTAAAAAGTCTGTTATCTCTTCTGCCCCCTTTACTGTTGCTGACGAATAGAGCCCAGTAGTACAGGTATTCTTAGTATATTTATCTGTGACAATAAGATAAGGTCCTTTGTTGCGTACTACAGAACACTTACATTTTGCTTTTGAAGGATCTTTTTTATCAATGATACAGGGACTGTCCAAACACCAGGCCCAAGGACGTTCATTTTTGCAAATCGCAAAAGTTTTAATAGGATAATAGCGTGATTTTATAATTTGTCCTTTGCTTGTTTCTTTCATGCCAGTACAAGGTTTTGCTCCTGCAGAATAGCCTTCTTGCACAGAACAATGGCAAGAAACCCATCCTTTTTTTCCTGGTATAGGATTACAAGGGGCTGTAGTACATAAGGCAAATTTGCTTTTACAAAGAATAAAATCAGAGGTTTTACCCGTTACTGAGAAACTGAGTGTTAATAACAAGAACATTAATAGATTTTTTTTCATGACATATATCCTTATATTTTATTTCCATACTAAAATTTCTGGTGGTTTACGAGGTACTACTTGAGTTTCTCCGGCAGGAATACCTACGACAATTGGCGCAATAGCTACTATATTAGAGGGAAGATTCAGTTTCATTTTCCATTCAGGAGTATTTAGAGCTGAAATTGCAAGTCCAATAACACAGGTACCCAGTCCTTGCGCACACGCCGTTAGCATGAGATTCTCTGCTGCTAACCAACAATCAGCAGCAACAAAAGGACCATGATATTTACTGTAGATAATGATTAAAGTATTTGCATTATAAAATGCATGAAATTCAGGATTGTTCACCAATTCCAATAGATGTTTGATTTGTGTTTTTGGATAGTTATGGGCTTCGTTGTAAATAAGTGCTTTAACGCTGTTTGATAAACTATTTAACGTTTCTTTGTCTTGAATTACTACAAAGGACCAAGGTTCCTCATGCATGGCGGTAGGGGCTTGAACTGCCGCATCAAGTAATGAGTTGATTGTTGCACGGTCTATAGTTTGTGGCAGGTAATTACGTACAGCTCGGCGTCTGTAAATTGCTTCTATTTCACTCATAGGGTACTGTTCCTTAAGTCTATTAGAAGTAGCCATAATTTCCCTCCATTTGAACCTTTGTGATCCGTGCAAAAAGTCCTTTACTGTTAATAAATTCTGGTTCAACTTCTTATTTTGTCAAGTTTAACGTTGTTTTCGGTCACTCGAAAATCAAAGCATTTTTGATACAAGGCAATGAAAAGTAGATCGGTTTAGCGCTTTTGGAATGTAATGTAAACAAGCAGTTATTTTCTAAGACAGTTCTTAGTGAATCATGATAAATATGAAAATGAAGCTTCTTGAATAAGAGTAATTGTATTATTGAACATACTTACAAATCCATTAAACTATAACAATAAGTTAATGTGAGTTATGGATTAAAAAGCGAATCATTACCACGACACGTTCAAGCTAAGGAGCGCCCATTAGCCTGAAATGGAGTCAGGTAGACACTGCCTAATAAAATCCTTATTTCTGATTAAGGAGTTAATACTTGGAGGAGAAATGTGTATCAATACCGCTACGGAGCGATTATTCCGTATTTTTGGCCAGGGCATTATACTCATGTGGGCATTATGGATTTCTATTGTTTTTTTGACTGATTTTTGTAATCTAATGGTTGGATTTGGCCTATTGCCAGCTGATTTTCCTGCTTCATCCCATAATCTTGATTGGATACACACATTCCTCAAATTATATCGTCTTGATAATGATGCATTGTGTCTCATTCTTTTTTCAATAATCAACCTGTGGGTAATGAGTATTGCAGTGTTCTATTGGCGAGCTTTCATTTCCTATTACACAAATAAGCACTATTATATATATCGAACAATGCAGGCATTTATCTTAAATATGTCATTATTTGTATGTTTTTTGCTTGCCGATGAAATATTCATCCAATATCGAGCGGGACACTCTCACATGAGTATGTTGCTTTATATTTTTACCAGCCTTATCGTGTTTTTGTATTTGCACGATAAAAAAAACCAAAAAATAGGGTAACCTAAATTCATTGCTACGGATTGATTTCGATGTTCGTCCAATACTTAAATGTGCAGTCGTTAATAACTCATGTTACGCACGGGACTTGCTGGCTGACTAAAAAGCATTAGAATTCCGCTCTTAATTTTAGGGAGGGAATCCAATGGA
>NZ_LNYU01000043.1 GCF_001468135.1 Legionella santicrucis
CCCCTTGCCGGTACGACCATGCCTTACCTTTTCTACGGCAAGGTGGCCTCTTCTCAATTGCAAGCCAGGATTGCAGAAGAGACGAAACGCTTTTTTCAAGAATTATTTAACACCCAAGAGGTACTGCACAACAACGAAGCATTGCAACAAGCCATTGCGTTTGTCCTCTATACCAAGAACCATGCATTACTGCAGCTATTAGGTGAATGCGCCGTCAATCATAAAGAAGCTTTTGACGCGCTGCTCGCGACTAACTGGTATTATCTGCAACAACTAAACAAAAAAATCATCGCTTTTGACGCTCTGGAACAAGGTGCCTCTATTAATGTAATGAATAAAAAGGGGCAAAGCGCATTGCATCTTGCCACCTTAAACGCCGATAAGAAGACCATCAGCAAACTCATTGCACGCGGCATTAATGTAAACATCCAAGATAAAGACGGCAATACGGCTTTAATCTATGCCCTGAAAAAAGTGCTCTACAAAAATAAAAACGAAGTTGGGCGCGACATTGCCCAACAATTGATTGCAGCGCAGGCACAAGTGGATATCAAAGATGATAATGAAAATACACCGCTTATCATCGCCGTTCAAAACAAGGACTTAGCCATGGTGAACTATCTGCTGGAACACAGGGCTTGTCTTGAAACCTTTGCTGCCCACATGAAAACCGCCTTATTTTGGGCGGCTGAAAAAGGAGATGAGGACATTTTTGATGTGCTCCTGAAACAAGGTGCTCAAGTCAATGGGGTCAGTTATCCAGAGAAAAATACGCCACTAATGGCCGCATTAATCAATCACCATTTGGGTATCGCACAAAAAATATTGTCACAAACAGAAGTGGCCATAAAACAAAAAAACAGACATGGTAAGACAGTCCTTCATCTGGCTGCTAAAAATCCTGAAATCCTAAAGACCATGCTAGAGTTATTGCCGGAAAATCAACGCTTAGAGGCGGTGATGATTCCAAACAAAGACGGCAATACAGTACTTCATTATGCTGCTACGAATCCTGAAAGCCTAAGGATCATTCTCGCATTATTGCCGGAAAATCAACGCTTAGAAACGGTGAGGATTCAAAACAAAGACGGTAGTACAGTATTTCACGATGCTGCTACGAATTCTGAAAGCCTAAAGGCTATTCTAGCATTATTACCAGAAAATCAATGTCTAGAGGCGGTGATGATTCCAAACAAAGACGGCAATACAGTACTTCATCAAAGTGCTAACAATCCTGAAAGCCTAAAAGCTATTTTAGCGTTATTGCCAGAAAATCAACGCCTAACGGCGGTTAGGATTAAAAACGAAAATGGCAATACAGTACTTCACGATGCTGCTGATAATCCCGAAATCCTAAAAGCCGTTCTAAAGTTATTACCAGAAAATCAGCGCTTAGAAGCGGTGAGGATTCAAGGCAAATATGGCCGTATAGTGCTTAGCGATGCTATTGTCTATCCTGAAATTCTAAAGACTATTCTAGCCTTATTGCCGGAAAATCAACGCTTAGAAGTTGTGACGATTAAAAACAAAGACGGCAATACACTACTTCATCTTGCTGCTACAAACGCTGAAAGCCTAAAGACTATTCTAGCGTTATTGCCGGAAAATCAACGTCTACAGGCGGCGATGGTTAAAAACAAATATGGCGATACCGTACTTCATCTGGCTGCTTATAACCCCGAAAACCTAAAGACTATTCTCGCATTATATCCAGAAAATCAACGTCTAGAGGCGGTGATGATTAAAAACGAAAACGGCAATACAGTACTTCATCATGCTGCTAAGAATGCTGAAAGCTTAAAAACTATTCTGAAGTTATATCCAGAAAATCAATGTCCAGAGGCAGTTATAATTCAAGACAACCATGGCTATACAGTACTTCATTATGCTTATAACAATCCTAAAAGTCTACAGGAGGTACTAGCATTATTATCAGAAAATCAACGTCTAGCGGCGGTGATGATTCAAAGCAAAGATGGTAATACCGTACTTAACCGTGCAGCTTATAATTCTGAAAGCCTAAAGACCGTTCTAGAATTATTACCAGAAAATCAACGTCTAGAGGTGGTGATAATTAAAAACAAAGATGGCGAGACGGTGCTTCATCGTGCTGCTGATAACCCTGCAAGCCGAAAGACCATTCTAGCATTATTGCCGGAAAATCAACGTCTACAGGCGGTGATGGTTAAAAACAAATATGGCTATACAGTACTTGATCGTGCCGCTAACAATCCTGAAAGCCTAAAAACCATGCTAGCGTTATTGCCGGAAAATCAACGTCTAGGAGCGGTGATAATTAAAAACGGAGATGGTAAAACAATACTTCATCTTGCTAAAAGTCGCCCTGGAAGCCTACGGGCCATTCTAGAATTATTGCCAGAAAATAAACGCTTAGAGGCGATGATGATTCAAGACAAATTCGGCAATACAGTACTTCATGAGGCTGCTGGTAATCCTGAAAGCTTAAAAGCCATTCAAGCGTTATTGCCTGCAGAAATTGACTCTAGTAATGAAAATAAGGATACTTTAATGTCCCAAAACAGGTACGCATTTTTCTCGACTGCTGAAGAAAACAAGAGTGACAAAGATCTGCTGCATAGCCCCGTCCCTATGTTAAGACCTATGCACTGAGAAGCCACTGAAGTCATATTTCACATAGGAAAGTCTTTTATTTTACTAGCATAACGTGAATTCGATATAACTGTTTAAGTATTGCACTGACTCTGGCCACCATGAGAACACAATTATAATCAATAAGTTACAATCGAACCACCTAATAAACAAAAATCACTTGCGTGACCTAGTAGAAGTTTTCAAAGTTAAAGAACTATCACCTTTCTTTTTTGAATGCTTCTATCTGTTTTATTCTGATTTGCTTTATGAACTAAAGTTAATACAACCCCACTTTGTTTCTTTGAGCAAACCTTATTTGCCGCTTCATACAAATTCTGCAATTCAGCTGAGGAATAGTGTGTGGTAATTCACCCTGAACGATGACCCAATAAATCAAGTTTTCAAAATGTCCTATTTTTTATGTTTCCTCATGAAAAATTTTGCTCTTCTATTATCTCCTGAAACCCATTGTAGAGTTTTCTTCTGCATGATTTTCTACTAAGCAGGCCTCATTAAATATCTATAACAAATCAGCATAAGCATCATAATTAAAATTGATTGTTGAAACAGTCCTCCCTTCATGAAA
>NZ_LNYU01000044.1 GCF_001468135.1 Legionella santicrucis
CCTTTGATGTTTGCTCGCAGATTTTGATGGATCATTTCTCCGGGAAAAAATCTTTGGTTTTTGCTAATCACCAGTGACCTATTACAAAGCAGAAGGGTTCCAAAATAACTCACCAGACAATAAGATATAATCTTGAAAATTGCAGATGCTCAGCATTTCAAGTGAATTGAAGAGGCCGATGCGTCTTTATTTAGATCGATTGATTTTTGATCTGTGTTAGGATAATTATCTGCTAATTGCAATAATGCTTCTGTACCAAAACACTTTACCAAGTCTAATGTAAGTGCTGTCAAGCTAGATCCTCGAATAAAACGATGGCCATTTACTGAAACTTCTTTATTTTGTTGTTGCAGTACTGTAACAATTTCATTTGGGATACTATCAAGAGAGTTGGAATTATGATCAGTACGCTGATCAATAAAATTTTTTAAGCAGGATACTGAACTTATATCATCAAGCATATTGGTTTGCGCTATATTCTTTTCTTTTAAAAGTTGCATTGTCACAATTATGGTAGCAAGCAATAACCCATTTAACTCAATATCCAATTCTAAAGTTCTTAATGCATTTCGATTTAAAATATTGATACTGTCAATTTCAGTATCAGAGCCATAAAAAATTTGTTTTTTACCTTCAAGAATTTGCTGAAGAAGGATCTTATGAAAACTATAAAACTCATGAAATGTATTCGCTAAGTCGTTTAGAATATATTGATTTGTCAAAATTAAGGGGTTTCGTTCGAACATCATTCCCCATGTTTTAATATTAAACTCATTGAGTGTATCTGATCCATATGACCATTTATCACGATTGGCTACCCCAACAGCTACATTATAAATAGTCTCTTTTTCTTGATCTGTAAGTGCTAAAGAATGTGCGTTAATAATTCGTGTCATTATTTTATCAAATTCTTCTTTATCGCTATAATTGCTGAACGGTATTGTACAATATGTTGCCATCAGTATTGGTAGGATCAACTTTTTATCGATCCCCAACTTCAATAACTCAATCTCAGCAACCAAACAACTTACCTCTTCAACGACTTTAGTACTTATATTTTTAATAAGTGCTGCGCTTAATGGGGCCGCGATGGGGTCGATCCGATAAGTGCCAGCTTCTGGAGCAGCATAGGGTAATAACGCTTCATGGTAACGGCCTTTACGATGAATAACATCATGATAAAATGCCCCAAGAATCCCTTGTGCCACAGCTAGTTTCTCATCCTTAGGAATGAGAGAATCAAATTGATTTGTTAATCGTTCAAATTCATCTTGATTTTTTAAAAAAGGCTCAACGCGACTAATAAGTTTGCAATAAGCTTGTTCGGCTGATTTAGGAATTAACTGGCGTGGGTGCCCTAAGCCTCGATGAAAAAAACGAGCCTCATCATCATAACAGGATTTCATTCGGGTAAAACATGAAGCAGCTTCAGATTGCTTGATTTCTGGTCGTAATGTTTTTAATGCCCACACGAAAATAACTTCATCTATCCAGGAATTACCGGTTTCCGAAATAAGTTGGTCAGAAAAAATTGAAAATTTACTTATAAATTTTGTATTTAGCATAATTACCTTAAAGATCGAGTATTTATTTGTGAATAAAATGTTGTATATGACAACAATTTACTCGCAATTAATATATATTGCATTACTTGTATATTTAATAAATATTAAAATTCTCGTTTCATCTAGCCCCTGGTACTTTTTAAAAAGCTAACAGGGGCTGTTCAAACAGTCTATTCGGACTAATTATTCCCAGGACTAGCCGGGCTCATAGAAGTCTCATTTATTTCTTGCTGTTCTTTATTTTGCAGCTGTTTTGACAGTCGCTTATGGGTTATTTTATTTTCTTCTGAAATATACCCATCATCATGACTATCATAGTCCTTTTCAATTTTTTCAAATTTTTCCTTTTGATTCTTACTTAATTTATTTTTTGGCTTTGGGTTTATCTCGGCGAATAAACGTTTCATTATTGTCTCCTTCTAGATTCATTTACATGTTACTTATGAGTGCCCCTATGGCCACGTCTGTGTTCTTGATCATCTTCTAGATGAGGTTCAGGATATTTGTCTTTTTGTTTGCCACTATCTTTAAATATTGTAAATTGAGCTCCTTTTTTAATGGATGGTTTTTCTTCTTCATATCGAATTTTGAGAAAACCCATTTCTTCTAGTTTTTCATGGTACGACTCATCTACTTTATCTTTGGGTAACATATACAGTTCACCAGAACACGTTGCGGTAACATCTATATTCGCCTTGGCTAAAAACTCACTAAATAATTTTTTATCATAAATGGTGATTGATCTACTCCCTAAATCTGCAGCCATTATTCGTTTAGGGGTAACTCCTCTGGGCACATTAGTATCAAAAAGAATAATTTCTGCATTTTTACCCATAGCTGCCTGTAAGTCTTTAAAGAAATTTTTACTGACTTGTTTGTGTTTCGATAAATTATAAGACGTTGGCACAAATCGTCCATCTCCTTGGCCGCGACTAAATGCACGTTCGACGGAGATTTCAGGGGGAACTGTTACAACAGTGAGTAATAGTTTTCCTGAGTTGGCTATACCGAGATCCATGCGTTCCTTAGACATGTTAACGCCATCGATAAGAATATGTGGTCCAACACCTTGTTTTACCTTTTTCTGTAAACGACTGTAGGCTAAATCGGTTAGTAATCCTGCCTCATGATTATTTAATGTACCAGAAAATTCACTACGCTCACCTGTAATATGAGGATGGCTTATCATGAGTCTATGGGTATCGGTATTTACTTTTACTGTATTATCCCATTCTACATCTAAATGTTCTTCAGCCATGGTGGCAACTGTTGCTACTGCTGAACCTTTACCACAAGCAGGTGCACCAGCCATCATAAATGTAACGCGATCCTCAGGATCAGGTATGTCTAAACGTTCAAAGCCACATTCATCAACCGCATCAGAAATAAGCGGTTCAACTTCTTGCGCAAAAAATTCATCACACATGTTTTGATAAGCACGATCTTCAATTATTCTTTTTGCAATTTCTTCTATTGCTTGCTCAGGATCCCTTAGTATTATTTCTTTAGGATTCGTCGCATTAGGAATTAAGTTTTCTTTTCCATAGCGAGTTACAAGATCATCTTTTAATTCACTATCTGGAATTTTTTTTGTTATATAACGTGTATGATTACCAAGAATATATTCACCACTTTTATATCTTTGTTTGATGGTGTTCAGTACTTCTGCATACTGCTCTCTATATTCTCCTATTCCTTTGGAAGCACCTTCAGCTAAGATTCTAGATTCATTAGCGAATTCTTGCTGCTTCTCGTTTAGCCATTTGTTAAATTTTACACCATAGACTTCTGAACCTTTTAGATGTCGATACACATCACGTACTTTTTCCACAATATCTTCGTCAGTTTCTGTTTTTAGTTCTGTTTCAGCATAAACAATGGTGTGAAACAAATTCAGACGGGTCATGGGATAGGTGATTAATTTTTGAATATCTGGGGACCCAATAGCACTAGCCAATTCAGCTACCTCATATCCACCTCGTAAACAATGATGTAAGTTAGTAAAATTAGCATCTTCTGGAATGACATATTTATCTTCGTCCTTACTTTTTGACCCTAATGTTTCCAAATGTTGCCCTAGTGTTACCGAAGGAACTCTCCAAGCATTATCACAAGTGATTGCACGATAATCCTGCGGAAAGAAAGAAGATTTATAATGACGCAGCCAACACTCCCATTCCTTTTTCTGTCTTATTGCTAGTTCTTTTCTTTCCATAGACGAATGTTCTTTTTTGTGTGTCACAATATTCGTTGTTGGAACTACATCAAAATTAAAATAATTTCTTCGATCCATAACGGGCATTGCCTTAGGTGGAATTTCTGCTGCCATAAACACAAAATTAGCCATTAAAGCAGAAGTTTTGCCACAGCCGTCAGCAAGAAAGTGATCCGTTAAATTTATACGGTATTCACACCAGGCAGCCAGCTCAATTGCAGCTTGTTCTCTTTTTTTAGGATCTTTAATTATTTTTAAATCCTGTAATTTATGGAAAAATTCTCGAGAAAAATCATTTAGTTGAGACTCTAAATCTTTAACGCGAGTATAAACCTTGAATTTTTCACTGTCGTGAGTTCGTTTCCAATCGCCATCCACAATGCCATTACCCATAATCGTGGCAATTTGACCTAGTAAATTCTTTACATCCTCAGGTGATTTGAGTGATTTTTCATCGGCCACCTTAAATGCAAGATTCATTGCTTGGTTATAATTGGTTTCGATCATCTGGACAATTTCTGCTTTTGTTTTAGTAATCAGATTACGAACATCCAGACGAGCCATTTTTTCGTTTTCTTTTAAAATGTTAATTTCATCGCCTGTTAATTCCAGCTTTTCATAAACGTCCTTACACAGAGGAGGCACTACTTTTGGATCTAAGCCGTTTCTTTTTAATTTTATTTGGAGAGACTCTGGAATACGACTTTCCGCTGCAGATACATCTATGGTTCCTGTAATTACAGTACGACTTAACGCCCGCATATTATCAAGACCTATTCGTTTATATGCTCCAAGTTCTCGAGTTTTCTTTATCAACGGCAAAGTATCATCGGCGTTAAGTTCTGTTGCGAGTAAGGCAAAGTTAGTAAGTAATACCGCTAACTCAGTTTGTTTATCATTGACCACTAGGTCATGGCCATGAATGACTTCATGCTCAATATATTTGGCAAGCTCCAGGGCTTTTCTTATCTTATCTTCTTTTTTTTCTGTTGTATTAATGTCATATATATATATTAATAGTTGTGCAGAAAAACTAGCTACTTCTTCGGACTCCATGGATAAATTTATTTCAATATTTGATGCAATTTCTGAAATTAATTTATGCATTGTTTCAGAATCATATATGAGGCCTTGCTTTATTGACTCTGCTACTTCATCGAGTTTATCCATGGCATTGTTAAATGTTTCTTTGTCAGTTAACGTATAACTCTGTCTACTATTTTCAAGAACACTGTTCCAGCCAGCAGATTTAAATCTTTCAATTTCTTCTCGAGCACGCATTATAGTCTCTCCAGTTGGGATTTAGGCAAAATATATACACACAGTATAGCAAATACTCGCAAATTAAAAATTAACGCAACATTAAGAAGCAAATTTTATGCGATTGGTCATTAATAATGATTCATTGAGTGGAAATCAAAAATGGTTTAATGCATCGAGGAACTCTTTTTCTCATCGCCTTAGTAGCATGGAAAAGTCTTTTAAAATTCAATTATCTATATGAGGAATCAGCTCTTTACAGTGTCTCATCATTCTTTGATTTTCCGGTGGCAATGTCCA
The DNA here is from genome assembly GCF_001468135.1 of Legionella santicrucis. Taxonomy (GTDB): domain Bacteria; phylum Pseudomonadota; class Gammaproteobacteria; order Legionellales; family Legionellaceae; genus Legionella; species Legionella santicrucis. Next base: position 5,341 of record NZ_LNYU01000044.1, read on the forward strand.
ATAATCTCCATATTGTTGAATGAGAAATGTTTCGGCATTTTTAGGAATATTAAACTCTTTAGTCTCAAATGTAATACGTTGAAGGGGATAGATTTCATCTTGCTTTATTAAATTACTACCGACGCAATTATAACCACGCCCTATATAAGGGCTATTACTTGTGTTGGCTTGACAGATAATTTTTTTTAAGAAAAATTCAAGCAACGATTTAGGTAAAAAAGAAGCTATAGTCTTATAAAGGATTGGATAATGTCCTATCTTCACTCTACTGTATTTAGTACTTAACAAACGTGAAATTTTTTTTGCATAAAATTTATAACGCTTTCGTTGTTTGGGATCTACAGGCATATGGTCATAGACAAAAACATCAATAAAAATCCCTTGCACATAAGGTTCATTACCTTTTTCATGTTTTTCAATAAAACGACTGCGTCGATCTCTAATTTTTAGTGGCGTGGCCATATTAAAATAGCCAGGATCGCTGTGTATTGTTTGGAGCCACATAAAGTCAGGAATTTCTGTGGGAGCAATACGTAAAAATTTTTCGTAACTCGCGCGTGGCATGGCAATATCTACATCATCATCCCATGGGATAAAACCTTGATGGCGCACCGCTCCTAAAAGGGTACCTGCATCAAGCCAATAGTCCAAATTATGCTTACGACAAATCGAATCAATGACTTCGAGCATTACGAGCATTTTTAATTGTGCTTGTCTTAATCGACCATCATTAAATGCAGTATCTGCCGAATACGGGTTTATTTGCTGTGCTAATGTCATAAATTGTTTTCTTCATTACCAATGGCAATAGGGAATATATTATCAAAATAATTTAAAATCATTAACAGAGAGTAGTTAATAATTTTATAACTTAAGGTGCGATGAAGAGTAATCGTTGATTTATCGATGATTTAACACGAAAATGCACTAAACCAAGAACTCTGGGGTATATTGACAATTTGTTGCGCTCGCCTATTGGATGTCACGCATAGAGTGCGATATGCAGTAGGAACCAATTGTCAACAGATCTTAATGTAATTTTTTTTGAATTTTTTATTTAAAATGGGTCATTTATGTCAGATGAATTAAATAATTATTATCTGCAAACTATGGGTATCGATCTTTGGGTATTGCGTCAATCTAATTCTTGTCAAAAAGACCTATCCTCTTTAGCAAAAGAAGTGGCATCGTGTACACGATGTCCGCTACATAAAACACGTACACAAACGGTGTTTTATCGTGGCCATGAGACAGCTAAGTTGATGATTATTGGTGAAGCTCCAGGTTTTTATGAGGATCAGCAAGGTTTACCTTTTGTAGGTAAGGCAGGAGGTTTATTAAATCAAATGCTGCAAAGCATTGAGATGGCTGAGAAGGATGTTTATATTGCTAATGTTTTAAAATGCAGACCACCTAATAATCGTGACCCTCATCTGGATGAAATTGCTCAATGCAGTTCTTTTTTAGTTCGCCAAATTGAACTTATCAAACCCCATCTGATTTTAGCTTTAGGACGTTTTGCTGGTCAATTTTTACTAAATAAGCCTCTTTCCTTAAAACAACTCCGTAATACAATACATCATTATAATAATATTCCCTTTATTGTGAGTTACCATCCCGCTTATCTTTTGCGTAATCCAGCCGATAAGAAAAAAACATATATTGATCTACTGACTGTAAAAAGATTGCTTTCAGAACAATGAACTGAAGAAAACGAGCGTTATTGAGTATTCACTGATTCAATTGTTGCGTATTTTTACGTATTGATTGATATTTTGTCTAATTTTATAATGGAAGTCAATAAGGCTAAGGAGCTTTATAAAGGAGAGAGATGATGAATCAACATACACGAATTTTTATTATTGGCCTTCCAGGAGCGGGTAAAGGTTTATTTGGAAAGCTACTGGCTGAAAAACTAGGATGGCAATTTATCGATGCTGATCTGGGTATGGAATATCATGTTGGACGTTCTTTAGATGAGGTTTTAGGTAAAAAGGGGCAAGAAGATTTTTATCGATGCCAATTAGAGATATTGACAGCGCTTCAATCTAAAGAACATATTGTAGTTGCAACAGATGCAAGTATCGTTTGTTCTGAGAATATTCGTCAATTTTTATCTACAGAGTTCGTGGTATTTTTACAAGTGAGCACTACAGTACAATTGATGCGGATTTCACGTAATCCTGCACCATTATTGCCTAATACGGACCTTAAAACCTTTTTTGATAAACTTCATGCTCAGCGGGATAACTTATTTGAAAACGTAGCTACTGTAATGTTAGATACCGATGATAATGCGCTGGAGCATCATTTATTAAAGGTTTTCGAGCAGATTGCTGAATCTAAAAAGCCAGCGAATCAAACAATTAAATTAAATGAAAAAGATTTAGTGCTTTTTCATAAGTTAACACATATTCCTGTGTATTTAACAGAGCAACAAGCGGTTTGCCTTAGATTGCTCGCTCAAGGTAAAAGCTCAAAAGAAATTGCTCGTGATATCAGTATTTCTTATCGTACTGTGGAAGGTATGCTATCTAAAACAATGGAATTATTAGGTTGCACTTCAAGTAAAGAACTAATTGTTTTATATCATAACAAACCTTAAATATCACGATTTTTGGTTATAACAAGAACAAATGGTTTAAAAATATTTTTTTTTGATATAAAATTGGCTGATTTGTTTAAGCTATCAATCTCATATACCTCATTGTAAATCTATTTTTTGTTTTTAAATTAAAGGTATTTAGCAGGAGAAGTTATAATGTACAGTAAACACAGCCAGTTTTTCCAAAATCGAAAAGAGAAACTTCCTCCAGACATTCATTTCAGTAATGTAATAAAAACATCAGCAGCTATCCATGAATTGTATCGGGGCTTTGATAACCTTACCTCCGTTATTTTTAGTCTGCCTACTTTACTGACGGGTATTTTTGGTAAAGCCTATCCTGAAATGATTGCCATTGAACAGATCAAGCTGCATAAATTAACTAATTTATCCAATGATTTTCATATGGTTAGTATGTCTGAAGATTTTGAAGTTGCATTGGATTGGGGAAATAAATGTTTTATTACAATTGATCCTACGCTTTTCCGAAATTTTGCTGTAGATATTCATGAAACATATAGTAAAAATGATCTCAATCTCCCGGGCCGAATGGAACGTGAAAAAGAGCATGTCGCCTTAGCGGTTCTTTATTGCAGTATCAAAAAAATAACGATTAACAATAAGGAAATTGATAATCCTTTTTACTTAGCAATTTCTGAAAATAATCAAGAGGCAATAAAAGCTTTCAATGATATTTACGGTTCGTTTGTTTCACTTTTAAGAAATAAATACACGAAGGAACTGGATGCTAACGAAGAGAAATTAGCACTTCGAGAACATGTGGCAGCGTATCTTCAGTTTTATGATAAATACAGCGGAGCTAATAATCCTTTTAACAAAACGTACCAAGAATTGGTAGAACTTTATCCTGATTTTATGGAATATTTTTTCCAATTAAATCCCCATCAGTCTAAATCTGATTTAATAAAAGATCAGGCGCTGGCTTCTTCTGATAACCTATTTAAAGAACATTATTATACGAAATCAATTGATGCATCCTTTGTATATAGGCCTAAAGAAGCTACAACATGTTATGACGATGATTGGGCACGACCATTTTATGAGTAAGTAAATTTTGGTTATTTTTTGAATTAATTCTCTTTCAATGAATGACCATATAGGGGCTGTTAACAGCTCCTAATTTTTTCAATGATTTCATTTTAAAGCTGTGGTTTCAATGCTTGCAACTTCCATCCTGCTTGATCATCACCAAAAGACGAGCTTATTCCTAAAACTTTTATAGCATTCATTCTCGATTCAATTTGAGTGTTAGAAAATGGGTTTCATAAGAATGAGTGACTTTTTTTTCTTTAATTTCAGAACCAACAAATTTTTTTAATGGTCTAAAAAAGGAACAATGGCTCCTAGAGGCAATGAACAGGTGAACTTCATGGCCTAATTGAGAATCTTTATTCATAATATTTCCTCTATCTTCAACGGGAGTACGGCATATTTTAAGCTCAATTTTATGGGCTTTGGACTTCATCTTGTTCATACAATTCGTTTTTATCCGAAAGTTATGAAGAATAGACTTTACAAAATCTGTTGCTTGTTGATCCTTTAAAATGGTTTCTAAACTTATTTTTAACTTTTCAAGCTCTTCTGGATTAATACTAGTATTTATCAATTCCATTTTTTCATTTACAAAATGTTCCATATACTCATCGTTATCTCCGAAGCTGCATCTTTCGATTTGATTTAAAAGGCGAGTATTTTCTGTTTTAAGCTTATTGATGAGTTTTAATATTTCTTCTTTCTGTTGAATTAGAGACTCGATTCGATACAAGTGAATTTCAATTTCTTTGAGTGATGGTCGCGTTTCAGGCTCATCTTGAACTAGTTTTTCAATTAATTTTTTTAATTCTGTACCTTCATTTGTCTGAAAAATAGGATAAATGAAATCATATTGTGACGCGTCAGTGATTTCATACAATTTTTCTTCCCCACATCCTGTGACATATTGATATAGATTTTTTCCCAGCATGTGCGCATGCATTTTATCTGCTGAAATGTAGTTTTTTTGGGGTTGTATGAGAAGAGTTAATATTTCTGGAGGACTTAAATAAGAGGTTCGCAAAAGGGAATTTGCCATTTTTTTAGTAATTGTACCATCGATACATGGAATGAAGGATTTATTATCGGAAATTGCTAACTCCCCATTTTCACCAACCAGCCAATTGGTATTCTTCATATCGGGAAATACATAGCCTTCTTGACCTAGCCTAATTAAAATGCTTAGCATTTGTTGATACATATGAAGAGCCGATTTAATACGCATCTTATCGTCAGAGCCATGTTTTTTGCTATGAATAATGAGATTTCCATGTGAGTAAAAAGGAATCACTGAAAGAGTTCTTGTCTCTCGGTATCTAGATATGCTTAAGGTACCTGTTCGTGTTACTTCTTCCTGTATGAGTGTACCTTTCACGGACGAGTCCCTCATAAGATTAATAATGGGTTGTTTGGGGATGCCCATTCGATTCTCAATTTTTAGAACATAGGGAGGATTGCCGTTTTGGGGAACTAATTTGAAGTTTTTTGAATTCGCTCCCCCTAAAAAGGAAATGTCAGTATTTTTTATAAAATGATCAAACTTAGGATTTTCCAATGGAGCATATAATGTTCTTAATTTGTTAATATCAAAAAATTCTCCTCTTGCTAACATATCAATTAAACGATTAACTTTTTCTGGTTCCATATCAGCTAAAATTTTTGCAAACTCATTTTTTGTTGGGGTGGAGGTATCGAACATTCCATATAAACTGAAAATATTATATTTTGCAAATTCAGCTTTTAGTTTGGAGAACAGTTTTGTATGTATTTCAATTGAAAACTCTGGACACATACTCACAAATTTATCACTGTATTTATTTTCAATGAATTGTTTATATCGCAGGACCTGTTTCAGGGCATCAATGGATGCCTCCTCACTCCGTGCTTCATTATAAACCTGAATTAGCTGATTAATGTTTTGTATGTCTTCATTAGCATGATTAATAAAATCTACCAACGATCTATCTGAGTTGCCGATTGAGTTTAAAGGGGAGACAAAAGATAAATAATGCACCATAAATAACCGTAAAACTTAAAAGTGAATATATTTTATCTTTTTTGATGTATCTATTAACAAGTTGTTATATTCATATGACATATTAATATTTTAAATATTAATTATATTTCAAAAGGTTAATTATTATTTTGATACCTACTTATGAAATGGCATTGGGTTAAGCTTATCTGATAAAAAGAACTAAATGGCAAAATAGTTAAAATTAAGGTGATATGAGATTAAAATGTGTTTGCGCGTTTTATTAAATATAAAACGCGCCTGCATTCCTAAATACTAAAGCGAATTCCTGCCGCTCCCATATTGTAGTATTGAGAGCCTAGCTCTACTAACCATGGGCTTGTTGGGACGTGAGCAGGATAAAGAGTTGAACCAAATGTAAAATCGCTATTTGAGACATATAGCCATCGATATTCAGCAAACACATTTACATTTGGAGTTAGATCAAAATTTAAACCAGCTTTTACTTGAGCGGCAAAAGTCGCATCCTTATCCCCAGTATTTCCATTGTAATGATTGACACCAGCTTCTGGCGGAGCAACTTGTGTTGAATCTGCGCCTGAGATGGATAAAACTGCAGCACCGATTCCAGCACCAACATAGGGGTGTACTCTATTTACATTTGAGAGATCAAAGTTTGCTACGGCATTAGCAAGAAAAACAGCAGTATTCAAAGGATAGGAGACTAAAAAATCATGTTCAGGAAGACTTGCGGTTTCATTATTTATATCATGTCCAGTGAACGTGCTTTTTCCAACATAGTATCCTTCTAACTCAACAGCAGGTGTTATGCCTGATAGTGAATTGAATAAGTTTAATGATATTGAGGACCATTGATAACCAACTTGTCCCCCAACAATTCCTACTCCACGGGTATCAGTATGACCAAACCCATTGACCGCCAAAGGTCCTATTCCATCTTCGGGAAAAAAAGCGGTTCCATACTGCGCGATACTCACATTTGTAGATGCTCCACCTCCACCGAAAACACCCACATAGATTTTTCCTGGTGTGCTTAAAGCAGCCGGACCCATTGCACCAGCATGTCCTTGAGAGGTCAATCCACAGAATATCCCTAGTAGTGACATTGAGTAACTTATACCCTTACCTACTCCTTTTATTTTCATACAAGCTCCATTTGTTCATTTATTAATTAATTAGGTTTATGGAAATAATAGTTTTGATTAATCAATAGCCAGGCTACTGTTCTTTTGAATCATTGTCAATTTGAAATATTTAAAAATATAAAATAGTAAGGTTGAGTATATTTTTATTTAATAAAAGATACGGATGCGATCTAATAATTCCAATTGTATTCCCTTTTGGAAATCTGATAGTTAGGACAGGAAATACGCAGACTCATTGCTTGCATTGTTTATGGCTTAAAAAAAATACCTAGACCGAATTTTAACATTATTCGCTCAATATGTTCTATGTTTAAATAGATGGATAGATTTACTTGTGCAGGTAATGAGCGGATGTGAACAATAACCGTATTAGAAAATCCATCTATATTGATTTACTTATAGGAATGATGTTTATTCACGGAGAAAAGATATGAATCGGATTCTTTTGTTAATCATTTTTATAGGATTCTTGTTAGCATGCACTCATCATGATGAGTCAACTCATCCCGCTCACAAGGTAGCTAAAGGATTTGGGGGAGGAGCCGGAGGTGGTTACGGAGGGCAGGGTGGTGGTCCTTGATTTGAATAATATTAAGAGATTTTAAATCTTGGTATAGGCATCAGACTTGTCTAAATTGTCTTTTTTATTTTAATGCACAGTGCCTCCTTGAGACTCTAGGGTAGATGGTTTTAAGTTTTTGCCAAATGGCAATCCTTTGCTACTCAAAAAGATCTTTATTATCCCTATTTATTCCGCAAGCTATCGCTATTTTTCGCCAAGATTTCTTGCTGTAATGACACTTCGTTCGCAGTGGCATCTTCGGTTTTTAACTGTGGTTTAAAGAAACCTAATCGGGTCCGAGATTGTTCTGTAATATCTTGATTAATTAATTGATAGAGTCCAGTAAACTCATCCAGTTTTGTAGCATGACAATGATTTGAAAAATCGCTTTCATCAGGACTTAAACTTAATTTATCGTGAACCAGTTTGTGAAATGGAGAGTCTTGAGAATATTGGGGGCCATATTTATTAGAAAGATACCCCTCAAATTCTTGTACCTTTTCTTTAGGGATATTCAACGACAATAAAAGATCCTTGGTTTTAGTACTAAGTTCTTTATTATTAGTATGATAATAATCTTCAAAAGCAGTTTTTATCTGTATTTGGTTTTCTTTAGTGATTAGTGATTGGAAATGATCACGCGCAAATTCTTTTATTTCGCCTAAAAGAATATTTTCAGTTAGAGTCGTACGAGTAACCAATGCTTCCTTAAACCGTATTGTTTTCTCTATATTCTTTATTGATTGTTCCATGCGTTTTTGACGATAAATAGAGACTACATTACCCCCTGTTTTTATTGCCTCTACAACGCTTGAAGTAATGATTACCAAAAATTGTTTGAATTTTTTCAAAAAAGAGGTGCCATGATCTGCTGATCTTAATTTTTTAATGAAGTTAGCATCATTAGGAAGAGATTTAGCCGTTAAAGCACGTTTCTCTATTGGAATGTCTTTATTAATTAATATTTGGTTGACTCTTCCGATGTAATCTTTTAAATCTTTATTTTTTTCAGGAAGTTTTAAACTAAACTTATGAAGTCGGTCATATGCTTCATAAACCAGTAAATAATCAGCAATCTTATCTTTTTGAAACTGTTCAAGTGATTTAACCACCGCATCAGGACATTCTTCCACAGACAAAAATTGAGCCTTATTTTTAGCGTAATGTTCTCGAACTAATTTCTCGTACTCTTGAATTATAGGTTCTTTAATCGTTGTTTTAAAAAGATGATCTCGTAAAATAATTTCAAATTGTGTATCCAATAAAGCACTTTTTGTCTTCTCGGCATCGTTGTCTTTAAGTAATTCCGCCTGTTGTTTTAGAAAAGCGACTTTATCTTTTCTAACACTAATGTTTAATAGTATTTCGGGATTTGATGGGTCTATGCTTAATTTTTTATCTAATTCTTTTATTTCATTTTGAGTTGCATTAAGAATAATATTTATATATCGTTCTTCATCAATAAGTGCTAATTTTTTATTGAAGGGCATATCCAATTCTAAAGCGACTGATAAGAACAATTGATTCAAAGCAGCCATAGCTGGATTAATAAGGGTTCCTGGTTTTAAACATAAGAAATCTTCTTCTTGTGATAATTTGACAATTAATTCCTTATAACTATCTTCTTTTATTTGAGGAAAATCATCTTTAACCAAAACATTAATCATACTCGCGATTTCAGCGGTTTGTGCGCCAACTCGTTGAACTTGTTTTAACAAACCGAGTAAAGCTCGTCCTGTAGGGATATTCAGACCATAATAATTATCTAATATTTCCTTCATCCGAATCACTTCATTTTGCATTAACTCTTTATCGGCGAGTTCTTCTCGTGTATAAGCTCTAACAACTTCTGGTTGCTCTCCAAATACCTTTTTATATCTGGAGTTTAAATAAGCTCTTGCACGCTCTAATTCAGGAGATGCCAAATGAGCATACTTAATGCCAAGTTTTGCAGCTTTTTTACCTGCAGCCTCATTAGGATCGACATGTACTATATCTTCGGGAACTCCAGCATCACGAAATGCTTTTTGAATGTATTCTTTTCTTGGTGTATTTCTTTTTAATAAAGTGTCATGTGCATTCCACAGAACGAGTTTAAGATCAGCCCAATCCTCTTTATTGTAATCAAATGATTGAATTTTTTTACCAAAATCTACGGCGGCAGAGACTAATGGACCATAACGCTCTATAAGTTCTGGAGTCATACTTTCCATTGCGACTTTTAATTGCCGCGCATTATCAACAATCTCTAGAAGAGCCTTTACTTGTGATACAAGCGAATCGCTCTTCTTCATTTGTTCAAAGTGATGAAATGCCATTTCCAGGGAATATAATCCATTTTCGACTGCTTTAATTTGTCGTACCATAAGAGGATCATTTTCATGGATTACGTGTACTTGTTCATTAGGTGCTTTTTTTAGGTACTCTTGGAGTTGGGCAGAAAAATATTCTTTGGTAATAGCGGAGAAGTCCTCTCTTAAATCAGCAACTTTGGATGATATATTTAACTCTTGGATATAAGCAACATTACCACGCACTGAGTCAAGAGACGAAGCCGAAACTTCTTTTAATTCACCAGGACCTACAATAGGTTTTTTGCCTTCATCTTCTATAAATTGTTTTCGTAATCGAAGAATATTTATATCTTCTGATGTATCTGACTGAAGATCAAATGATTGAGATTTCACGTGTTCAAGGGCATTATTAATAACATCAATTTTTAATTCATATGATTTTCTAAATTTTTTTAAATAAGCGTCTACCAATGGCTCTAACTTTATTAAAGAATCTATTGTAATCTCAGGTTCCTTTTTCCCTAATTTCGAGGTTTCAAGTAGATTTAAAAGGACAGTAAATTCATTAGTTAAATCCAAATTAGTACTTGCCATAGTCGATTGGATATTCACAAAAGCAAGGCGTAATTGAGCCAGTTCTTCCGCAGGAATATCTGAAATTGCTTTACCCATATGTTTTTTAAGTATTCCAAAAAAATCAATCGCAGCTTGTTGTTGCGTTTCAATTTGGAACAATCCTAAAATATGTTCTGTTTGCATTGTCACTAACTCTTTCTTCCTGATTTTTCCCATATCAAAAGAAAGAGGGATTGGTTTTAATTTACTATTCTGTTTTGCTTCAATGATTTCATTTATTTTGTCATTAATTTTATTCAACTCAAGAGCAATTGGTTTTGATAAAAGACCTGGAGTCAAATAGTAACGAGCTTCAATTTTATCAAGCATTATCATTAAATTAGGATATCTATCTTGCATCCACTCTTGATAAAACTGTATTGTAGTTTCCTGTAAGTTAATTCCTTCTTTTTGAATTTTTTTTGTTAAATCGATTATTCCAACAATTGAGTTAAGTCCTTTAAATATATTACTAAAAGAAACATTTTCTTCGATTACCAGTGAGTATAATCCGTTAATATTACTGATGCTTTTATCACTAATTCTCAGTCGATCGACTGATTTCTCTACATCGGGATCCATTAAACTTGAAAGATTATTCATTAAAGTTGGCAATTCTGTCACTAATTGAATAATTGAGGATGTATGTTTTTTTTCAGTTTGAACGGAGTTAGTCCATTGGCCAACAATACTGCCAATTTTTTTAGTTACATCAAATGCATTAAATTGACTGGCCCAGCCATATTGCTTAATCAATTTGTTAGCTTCTAAAAAAACGGGCTTTATTAAATCATCATTCTCACGAACTAAATTCTGAACTTCTGATGACGTCTCCGTGATTAACGCGATTGATTTGTATACTTGTGATAAGGCAGCTACTCCTTGATGAGCCGCAGCAATCTTACCCAGTTGAGTACTCGTATCGATGCCATCCCATGTTTTTAGCGCATTTTCAGCATGATACATACTATTAATTAATTTTTTTATTGCAGCAATTTGAGGTGGATCGTTTTCTATATTAATAAAAGGTTCGCCACTGGTCTGAGGATTTAAATGTGATGTTAAAGGTGCAGATAAAGTTGTTTTGAGTCGTTGTAATAAAACCATCCGTGCTTCTGCGATTTTATTAGCATAATTCAAGATATCCTGAGACTTTTCTTTTTTAGGGCGCTCTTCTGTTTCCGTAACCACTTTTTCAGAGTCTTTAGGCGATTGTTTAGGTTCACCAATTTTCTGTGCTGTTGTTACTTTAGGCTGCTCTGATAGAGTTGGGATTTCTCCTCCTTTTTTTAATTGTTCTAGCGAAGTTAGATCAGAATCCATAGAACTCATAGCTGAAAAGGACCTGCTATAAGCTAATAGCTGTTGTAATATTGGAGCAAGTGTTTTTTGGGTATTGGGTGAGAGCGCTTCAATACTACTTTTTAATTGAGAAGCAGCAGAGCCTATCGCAATAAAATAGGTTAATCGAATCATGACACCATAACTAAGATCCAATCCTTCAAAATCTTTGAGTGCATTCTCCAGAGCAGATAAACTCATTTCAACTTTTTTAATTTGTTTCACCAAGTCAGGATCATGTTCATTAATTCGATAAGGTAATTCTGTAAAAAAGGATTGATACTCTTTTAGATGGCGGTGGATCAGGGTATCTAGACTAGTTCTTGTTTCTTTAACTGTTCCTGATAGTTTCATCTCTTGAATCGCAGTAAGTGTCCCACGTAAGTTAACTAAATTTTGGGGTTTTACTGGAACAATTTCTTGGGGAATAACCTCTGTGGGAGTGGGTTGCCTCATTAACTCATCCTTGATGAGAAAGATACGTTGAGACACTTTTTTCTCAAGAGAGGGTTGTTCTTCTTCAACCTTTTTAGAAATCAGTTTGTCGCGAGATTTTTCGGCAATCATGACCTTAAATTCTTCTGAAGCAATTTGTCTTGACATGAATTGAGCAATCGCTTTTTCTGTCCCTAATACCTTATCAACTTCAGCGCTTATAATATAATTCGCTACATATCCTACAGCCTTTTTCCACCATGCTTTTGATTTGGGCTCGTATTTTTCCGGGCCAACTTTGTTTAAAGCTGCTGCTAACTGATTTTCAAGACTCAAGTTGGTATGTGCTAAAGCCATTTGTATTTTGGGATATAGTTTTCGTAACAATACACGATCAGACTCTGGTATGACTTCAAGTGATTCCCCTTTATAGATCTGTAGAATTCGATAAAACTCCGTTGCGGCTGCTTGTTGCTTTTCAATAGCTACAAGAGATTGCACGCTTTTAACTTGGATGCTATTAAATTGTTTTTCTCTAAGAGCTCGCAATGATTCAATGGATATAACTCGTTCGTTAATGCCAAAGGTACTTGGTTCAGACAATAGTTGATTCGCTTGTTTGCTTAGATGCTCTACCTGAGAACATAACTCTGCAGATAGGATTCCTGATTTTAAGTAGTTTTGTTGTTCTAGTTGATCAGCAAATAAAATTAATGAGGGTAAATAATGATTGGCCCAAGAAATATAGTTCTTCAAAGAGTTTTTAGTAAAATTAAAGCCATCCTCTTCGATGTTTTTAAACCAACTAAATAAATCTTGTATTGCTTTGGAGTTTTCTAAGTCAGTAAGATTTAACTTATTAATAAATGGATTCTTATCTAAATCATTTAACATCGAACGAATAAGCTCTATGGCTTTCTCCCTATCCTGTTCTGCCATCTCCTTGTCTTGAAGGGAAGAAACCAACTCCACTAATTTCGATATTTTTGTAAAAGCAGATATAAGAGGGTGTTCATTGTTCCATTGATTCACATCAGGACCTAATAAATCCATGCCTTGCATAATTACTTTGGAAGCCTTATCAGTGATATCCATTTCGATAAATTCTGATACCCAACCTGATTCTTTAATAATTTTATAAGATTGGGTATATATGGGTTCAAGTAGATAATAGTTATCTGCAATTACTCTTCTTATTTCTGGAGATGCATCATCAAGCATCCCGATTGATTTATAAATTTGAATCAATGCCTGGATATAATTTTTTGCACCTAAGGCGTTTCCTAATACAGAGTTTTTATTAATACTCTCATAATGCTTAAACCCTTCTTCAGCATGATATAGACAGTTGATTACTTTTTTAATAGTGACAACTTGTGGGGGATCATCACCAAAATTAACAAAGGGAACCCCTTTTTCTTGTTCAATAAGTCTTGTGACTACAAGATCATCTAATTGATCTTTAAGCGCTTGTAATAACAACTTCCTTGCTTTATTAATTTGTTGTGATAATGGAATTTCATCTAAATTATCGCCATTAGGCATAGTTATACTCCAATAGGTATAATATATAGTATAATTTATTTGTTAGAATACACATTGAATATTAAACGAACATTAAGGGTATAATATTTTCTTTTTTAAACCTTGTGATCATTGCAAACAAAAATCATCAACAGAGCTTGTGATCTTATTTGATAAGTGAGCCATACTGTACAAGCTGTATGCAGCTTTCGAAAATTTTATATTCAGTATCTTATGAGGGTATTAATCGGTTTTTAGAATGGGTTAAGCCAAAAAAACATCAAGTCTTTTTTGGCTTAAGGCATAGTACGTGGCAATAGGAACCAATTGCCAATAAATCCTTATTTTATATAGAAGGACTCTTATCTTTTATTTTTATCCATTGTTCATCTGCTTTTTTGATGTTACCAGGGATATCTTTTGCCCAAATTTCTTGGATTTGTTGATTCAAATTAAGATAGAGTTTGTTATTCACTATTTTCCACGCAAGTGGATCACTAATCACTTTATGGCCAACAGATACTCCATAAGCACAATATCCTCCATAGGCAGGTAGATATTTTTCAGGATTTGCTGCAAAAGTTTTTTTGTTTTCTGCAGTTGCAAAGATGTAAGCAACACCCTGATAAAATGCAACATGATTGCCATTTCCTCGTACGGGACCACTTTTTTGTTGATAGGATACGAGATCATAACCTTGATTACCCACCAAACTAATTGAATTGTCCGCTGCAGATATGGAAGATTGGAGTAATAGAAAAAGTATTATAAAGAATAAAGAGTAAAGACGTGAAGGTAAGATGCTCATATTGATAGCTCCATGCTGATACATATTTTATCGCTTTAAAAATCATTATAGTCCATAGCAAGAATTAATGATTTTTTTCTGTGCGCCTCTGAGAATAGGGATGGTTCAGATAGATTTTTTTCACACCATCGGATGGCAGTGGTGAGCGTTATAGAGTCTTTACTTTTATAAAAAGCCCATTGAGCATGTTCCAGTAATAAGCTTGCAGCAAAGGCTTGTGTTAAAGAATAAGCAAGCTGACGCGCACCTGTTTGTTGTTCCTCATCGCCGATCTGGGGCGAGTGGATATAGCTTTGTAGCTTTTGTGCAACATGTTGGACCTTTACTTTAGATTGAATGAGATCTTGGAGGTTGATTTGGTGCAATCGTTTTTGTACATCTTCGAGAAATGCTACCGCTGCATTTTCTTTATGAATCGCTCGTAAAGCATCTAAGCTTAGAATATTTGTTGTACCCTCCCATATAGATAATACTTGAGCGTTTCGTAGTAGTTGTGGTAATCCTGTGTCTTCAATATACCCAGCCCCACCAAAGGATTCTAACGCTTCACTAGCTAGTGTGATTGCTTGTTTTGCTGAATAGAGTTTTACAAGAGGTGTTAATAATCTTAATACAGCTCGTTCTGCCTGTGTTGCTTCACCTAATTCATCTTTTCCTAAAAGTTCAATGGCATGAAAAACAAGATGAAAGGCTGCGGTAAATTCTATTTGCATATTGGCTAAAGTTTCTAGGTGTAGCCCATGCTTTGATAAGGTATGTCCAAATGCGACGCGTTTCGTGGCATAATCACGGGCCAGTGCAATGGCACGGCGCATATAGCCTACAGCGCAACATGCATTGTAGATCCGTGTGATATTAAATAAAGAGGAGATTTTTTTTACTCCATCACCAGCCCCCCCGATCAATAATGCGGGCGTATTTTTTAATGTGAGTTCTGCTGTAGGTAGAGCGCGTGTGCCTAATTTGTCTTTTAAACGATTAATACGTATGCCATTAAGTTTACCCATTTGATCGCGAAGTTCGAGACAAAAGAGACTTAGCCCTTTACTTCCTTCAGGGGCACCTTCAATGCGCGCAAGAGTCATAGCGATTTGCGATGTTGTTGCTGAAGTAAACCATTTGTCGCCGTTAAGAAGAAAGGAGGTACCATCAGGTGTAGCAATGGTTGAAGTACCACTGACATCCGAGCCTCCGGTACGTTCAGTCATCCATTGTCCAGAAGTCCAAAATTGAGTTGGGTCAGAAGTAATAAGATGTGGAAGTATGCGCTGTTTTAATGATTCATCGGCGTAAAGTTCCAATGCACGAGCGGCGCCATCAGTCATTGCAAGAGGGCATGTATAAATGGCTGAAGAGGGGTGAAATAGATATAATTTTGCAAATTGATGAATGCGAGAGAAGGCACCGTGCCGACGCTCATAGCCAATAGCAATTAATTTTTCTTCAGCTGAAATTTTGTCGAGCTCTTGCCACGCTCGGGATACTTCAATATGGTCAATACGTCTACCCCATGGATCATAGGGAATGTGTTTTGGTGGATATGCTTCTGCTTCTTGGCCCAATTGATAGATATCTTCAATGACCCGTTGGCCTAAATGATGCAATTCAGGTTGAATCTCAGTAAGCATAGATGATGGAAGTTTCCATTCAAGATAAGCTTTTAGTATTCGATCCTCATCGTATTGGTTGCCAAGACAAGGCGGAGTTTGAAAAAAATCACTCATGGATTACTTCCTTATGATTTTTAATATGTTCTATCTTAGCTGGATTAGAAATGGGGGGCAACTGAGAAAATTTCACTTATTTTCAATGATAAAGAAAATGATTGATGGGATGAGGTTGTCAATTAAGGAATGCTTTTTTTAATTTTTAGCTGAGATAAATTTTTTAGTAACTTTCTATCAATAACACTTTTTTTTGACATCAAAATCAATATATTGGAAACTTTGCTTAGAATGAGTAGTCAAGTTACACTATGGACTTTCAAATAAGGTTTTTTTAGGATGAAGCAAAGATCGCATAACCTTTTAACTTGGGTACCCCATCTTTTTTTGTTTTATAAAGAAAAAGTATTTCGAAAATTACTGCCGATTTCAATCGTTATTATTCTCTATGCTGTATTCATTGCCTATTTTTTTGAAAGTGCAACTCGCTATAATTTAGGTCAGTTTCATCTTATTTTTAGCTTTATTCTAACTATTATTATTAGTTTTAGAGTCAATACCAGTTATGCACGTTGGTGGGAAGGGCGAATTTTATGGGGATCTATTGTAAATAATTGCCGTAATTTGGGTTTAAAGTTTGATGTATTCGTGGGGTTGAATCAATATCCTGATTTTTATTTATTACTCCAGAAGCTTCCTATGGTTATTAAAGCGCATTTACGGAAAGAAAGTAGTGGAATTCAAACAGAATTACTTTCTTTATGTATTCATGAGACTGAAGGCAAACACCCTGTTCTTTTGATCACAAAACGCATGTATCGTATTCTTAATGAGTTGCGTCAAGAAGGAAAGCTGCATTTGGAGCAATATCTGGCTTTAGATGTTCATCTTGCGAACCTTATGGATATGGTAGGGGGGTGTGAGCGTATTGCGAATACTCATGTGCCTCCTGCTTTTGCTTTTTTTGTAAAACAAGCGTTACTTTTTTATGCGCTTATGTTTCCTTTTGGTTGGATTGATACTTTTGGCTTTTTTATTATTCCAATGATGGTTATGATTGTTTACATTTTATTGGGTCTAGAAATCTTATCTGAAGAATTAGAAGATCCTTTTGGCAAAGATGATAATGATTTACCGCTTAATGCCATTGCTAAAAATATTGTGCGGAATGTAGAGCAAATTGCTGAAATCGATGCGCATTGAGTACTTGTGCTCTGTATTAAGTATAGGTTAGGGTAAGTTATTGAATTTTTGCTTGAAAAGCAAAGATACATGGGGTAATTTTTATGGAAATAATTGTTCCTAAATAAATACCCAACTTAATACCTGAAGATTTTCCCTGAAGCTATTATATTTATCAGCAGGAGCAGGCTTCATCTATTATCTGGGAGATATCAGCACATCCATCATTGAGATAAGGAGGGTTAAATGATAAGTAACAACGCGTTAGAGCATGAACATTGCCATATACATCCTAATAAATGCATCTCTTGGACCGCTATTTTTGTTGGTGCATTAATAGCCCTTGGGCTTGGTCTGTTGTTCGGTCTTTTAGGTGCGGTTATAGGGTTAAATTCTTTGAAGACTGTAAATAGCGGTTCCATTGTATTCTCTCTTGGTGGAATGCTAGGGATAATCGTCTGTGTTATTGTTGCTACAGCTATAAGTGGTTACATAACAGGTTATCTAGGCCGCTTGTATTGTTCCAAACATCATCATTTAGGTATTGTTTATGGCTTTATTACATGGGTTTCTTCTTTGATCTTAGGCGCTATATTACTAGGGATTTTGAGTCAAAACGTAGTAGCTTACTCAAATATTGCTCGTACTGTGGTTGCAATTCCAGTGCCAATTACACAAATTACGACTCCGGTTGGCTCGACTAAGATTTCTTCTTCAACAGAAAATGGTGAAAAAGTTACTGTTGTGGAGGTCAATGTGACTCCTGCCGATCTTGCTTCTGGTGCTTTTCTAGCCTTCTTGTTATTTTTTCTTGGGGCATTGTTTAGTTGTCTTGGTGCTCATTGGGGAATGCGTTGCAATAGAAATAAGGATAAATAAACTATTATGCCTACGTAAGAACGATGTAGGCATAATATACTGCAGCTTAGCGTTGGTTAAATACCTTGGTTTGTAATAGGTCACTGGTGATTAGCAAAAACCAAAGATTTTTTCCCGGAGAAATGATCCATCAAAATCTGCGAGCAAACATCAAAGG
>NZ_LNYU01000045.1 GCF_001468135.1 Legionella santicrucis
GATGCCGCGGACAAGCCGCGGCACGTAGGCGGCAGGTGAAATGTCAACAGACCCTAGTGAATATGTTCTCATTCAATGTGATGCGCTCGTTTGTTGGCGGCTGTACCTTGCATGGCTACAACGGCTCCATTTACTTGCCACATAAAAAGCATTTTCAAGGAATGAGAAGAATTTTTGATGATTTTATTTTTATCAAGTCGAGTTGTAATGACACAAAATCCTAGTATATTTTTGCTTCCTCAAAGTTCATAATCAAAAACAATAGGGGCGTGGATGCCATTAACTAAATTAGGTACTATTTTATTAGTTGCATAATTAATATGAGCAGGATGATTTAAATATACTGCTCTATCTTCCGCAGTAAGAAACTCCATAACAAATCCAAATAAATATCCTCTGTCTAAATTCTCTGGACTATTATTTTTTCCACAACTAAAAGACTTTATTTCTGGAATTATTTCTATTAGCGCTCCTAGCCCTTTTAATAGCTCCATGCATTCATTATCATTAAGTTCATCTTTAAAAGGTAAAAGAACGATATGTCTTATCATTTAAGTGGTCCTTTAGTTTATTGCATTGAATAAATTTTAAATTACTTCCTGAGAAAAGGGTAGTGTTCCTGAGTTTGATTAATTTAAATGTATTGCTAAAGTTATAACAATAAATTTTAATTATTAAGGATTGAGATGAGCATTATTGCAAAGCGTTTTCTTGAATCCTGGTTTTATGATGTTCGGTTGGCTCTGCTTTGAGAGACGCTAAAATGGGAAAGAGTCACTCTCTACAATCGGTCATTGAATTAACTCAAGCTAAAATTTTATTTATTGGTAAGATAACAGAACGTAAGGCAGCAGTTCAAGATGGATATTACATAGGCCATGTTAATCGACAAGAAAGCAGGGTAGATGTGGAACATTGTTTAGGTGAAACATAAGTGGTGAATGCTTAATAGCGAAGGGATTTACTGATAGAATAATGATTATCTTTAATGAACTTTAGTCATGAATATTTTTTTCATCAAAACATTCCTTGTTTCTTTTTTATTTCTCCCCATTTTTCTTAGCCACTCCGCTCCTTCTTATCTTTTTCAACCAACTGGAAAATATGAGGTGGGTATGAAAAAGATTCAACTCATTAATCAAAACATTTGTCCCGATCCCTTTTATCGTGAAGCGGATAAAGAATTTTATGCGCATAGTAAAAATTTAGAACATTGTCATATGATTAATTTATATTTATTTTTTCCCGTAAAATCTCATTCTCAGAATTTTTTATCTTACGATACGGATGCAAGCTTACAAATAAAAGAAGATATAAAAAATAATAAAATTAAATCGAATGCTTATAAAGCAGCAAATAGTTACTTACATAGGTTACAAGAACTTAAAAGTTATGTTTCATCAGCAAAGGAGATTGCTCATGGGAAATTTCCTTTAATTGTATTTCAGCCAGGATGGAGTTTTAATTCTAACAATTATCAAAATTTTATCGTGAATTTAGTAAGCCATGGTTATATTGTCGCTGCTATTGATTCTGCTTATTCAGCAACATTAACAGAATCATTTGGTTATTTATACAGAAATGAAATTCAATTCATTCATGGCCGTCCCTCAATAAAATTTATGCATTCTCTTTTTAACCCCAAAAATTCCAGCTTGTCTGCAATGGAAAGTGATTTGAATTTAGTTCTCAATCATCTCTTAAATAATTTACAAGATCATATAGATGTTAAAAAAATAGGCGGCATGGGGCATTCTCTTGGCGCTATTTCTATTTATCGTGTTTCATTCAATAAAAATAAACCTATAAAAGCATTTGTTAGCTTAGATTTTGGACAGTCGAATGATATTCCTAAACACATATATAATCCTATGATTCCAAGCTTAATTTTTAGATCTGCGTATGACAAAAAATATGGAAAAGAAAGACAGGCTGCTAATGAGTTTATTTTAGAAAAAGGAAGTTATTTGGTTTGGATGACACCTAATATTCACAATGAGGAATACAGTAAACACAGCGCGTTTACTGATTTCATAACCCTCATTTCTAACAGACAGTTATGGGAATTACGGGAAAAAACTTATGGCAATTTGAATTCCCCTTGGTATGATTCGGGTCCTTCATTTGATACTGCAAAAAACTCACTTGGAACTGCGAATGGTTTAGAATTTACAGCGGCTGTGAATCAATATGTTTTAGAATTTTTTGATTATGAATTAAAAAGTAAACATAATCCATTTAAAAAATGTAAATCTCTAACACCAAACTCACAATTATATTGTGGTCCGTTGAAATTAGAATAAATTATGAGTTTAAGGTGATTATGAAATTTTTGGTGTAATCGAAAACTGTACTCCAGGCCATAAACGTTTTTTCTTGAAAAACATTTCAGAAAATACAAGATGGCCTTGAGTGATCCAGTAAGGCACTGTCGGGTTAAATTGATTTGTATGGTGATTAGACTATTAAAAAAATATTTTTTATATGGGATTTTACTAAGCCATACAGTTTTGGCAGCTCAACCCATAACTGATTATTTACTAAAACCATCTGGAAGATACGGCGTTTCCTTCAAGGATCTGCATTGGGTTAACTCTAATGTTTGTCCTGATCCAAATTTTTCAAAAAGAAATAAGAATGATTTCAGTTCTGGTAATAAAAAATATTGTCATGAATTAATGGTCAGAATTTATTATCCAATTACCTCAAAAAACTATAATGGCGCGCCTTATTATCGACCGCTTATCAAGACCGAACAAGACATTCTGAAAACAAAATTTGGGGTCAAAACAAAAGATATTGAAACCTTATCAGGGCTTAAAAGTCATACCATAGAGAATACTCCAATTATCAAAAATACAAAATTCCCAGTTCTACTCTTTATTTCGGGCTTAGGAGGAGTGGCGCAATTGTATGAAAACATGATTACTGAACTTGTTAGTCATGGTTATATTATCGTTGGAATCAATTCAGTATTTATTAACGGAGATATCATTCTACCCAATAATAGAATTGTAAGCATGGTAGATCCGCAAAGCTGGGATATTGTCACTCAAAAAACTATCCCAATATTGGAGCAAGATATTGCCTTTATTTACAAGCAAATTCATAAGGCAACTCAAGATGTTGTATTTAAATCAATGGATTTAAAACATAACGGTTAGCTTTCTTTAGTTGCCTCATGTATATCAAAATAAATCTATTTTTAATCAAAAATCTTGCATCATGGTGCAAGTTCTGGAGCGTTAGGCCTAATTTTAGACTATTTACTAAGTTTTATCAGATAAATCAGGTTATTAAGCTTGAGCGAGCCATACTTCTTAGCAATTTCAAACCACTTCAATTTCAACAGGAGCAAGGCCTTTTATACCGAGTTTTTTAGCGGCAGCAAAGGATAAATCAATTATCCTGTTCGATACAAAAGGACCTCGATCATTAATCCGAACCACAATCGACCGGCCATTATTCAGGTTTTTGACCCGTACTCGTGTAGCCAGTGGGAGTGTTGGATGCGCTGCTGTCATCGCATACATGTTGTAGCGCGATCCGGTCGATGTTTTTTGATTCCGAGCGTGTGACCCATACCAAGAAGCAACTCCTTTTGCTTTGTAGTTTTTGGCAGATTTCATCACATGATATGTTTTCCCTCTGATCACATAGTGATCCGGGCCATTAGATTGCTGATGCGTACAAGCAACCAGTAGAATAGGGAGTAAGCTTGTAATGAGTCGGTTAATAGTCAAAAAAATCGTATAATAATTCATAAAGTTATCTTCTACTTCCCAACAGATATTTTACATATAAAGTTTTAAATGTTATCGAGATGACCTTTATAACAAACTTCATTTTAAAAAATTAATAGATCACGAGAAACAAAAATCTTTCTTGAAAAGAAAATCGTCAATAGACAACACATTTTTTATCACTGCTTTATTGATTATATATTTTTTTGATGAGGATGCACCAACAAATTTTGCTGTATAACCCCTTATCCCAAATCAAGGATATCTTTATACCACTTAAAAACTCTGACAATTTTGACAGGGAGGATGGGTTTAAATAATAAGGTAATGCCATCTTATTAATGTTACACATGTTAATGTGTGAGCTGGAATTAAAACTATCTTCAAGCTGAAAATTTAATCAATATTATCGAAGGATTGGTAGTAAAAAAACAAATACGAACAATTGCATCAACCTATCGTCAGGGCTGCTTTATGCGGCTAATTTCAGAGAAATTAATCTTTTTTATCCTCGAATTGTTAACTTGATGATCAGGGCTAATGCACCTGATTTTTAAAATAAGTAAGAAAAGGATCAAATCAATGCAAGAAATGGCTCAAGTGCATATGATAAAAGGCTGGATATACAAGATATCTGAAAAAGTTTGCTCAATTTGACTAATAATCGAAGTGCGTAGACTGTGCGTTGATGGTGTTTTTTTTGTATTACTTAAGCTTTTTTTAAGGCTTTATGTGTATTATTTGTCTCATATTCGAGTTGTTTTTTTTATAATCATATGTTGTTTAAATATATATCAGATAATTTTAACCGATGATGATCTCACACTTATTAAAGAGCTCAATTGGAACTCGATTGAATAAATAGAGCAGCCGAATAACCACCCGCAACATATTTGTGTTTTTCTTAGGTGATGAAGCTGCGTATTAATAATACTTAATCCAATTTACTGATGGAAAAAATATGTATACTCAATTTGCAAACGATTCTGAACGATTAATTCATCCACAAGGAAAGAAAATTAATGCTAATTTAATGAAAAGTATTTTTAATAATCAGTTATCGGATCTGGAAATATCCGTGTTAAAAAAGGGGATGAGCGCGTTTTCCATAGAAGATGATTCAGTCTCAAATAAATATCGTTTGTTTGTATGTTTATTATTGTCTGATGAGTTTCTTGCAGAAGAGGAATCCCTCATTAATTTTGCGTCGGAACGGTTGGGTTTGACTATCCAGCAGATCGCAGAAGCTGCGTTATTAAGTGGTCAGTTGAACCTTGTTAACAAGTTATCTTCTCAATCGAATGGCTTGAGCGCAGAAGATTACGTTAAAATTTGCCTCGCTGTGGTACAAAATAATGGCTCGGCTCTTCAGTACGTTAGATCAGATGGGTTAAGCAAGGATGATTATGCTAAAATATGTCTAGCTGCCGTACAAAATGATAGTTGGGCTCTTGAATACGTTAAATCAGATCGCTTGAGCAGAGAAGATTACGCTAAAATTTGCTTGGCTGCGGTACAAAATGAGAACTGGGCTATTGGGTACATTAACGTGGATGGCCTGAACAATGATGATTACGGTAAAATCTGCCTGGTTGCGGTACAAAATGAAGGTCTGACTCTTCCTCTTCAGTATGTTAACTCGAATGTCTTGGGCAAGAAAGATTATGCTAAAATTTGCCTAGCTGCGGTACAAAATAAGGGAGAGGCTCTTC
The DNA here is from genome assembly GCF_001468135.1 of Legionella santicrucis. Classification (GTDB taxonomy): domain Bacteria; phylum Pseudomonadota; class Gammaproteobacteria; order Legionellales; family Legionellaceae; genus Legionella; species Legionella santicrucis. Next base: position 5,456 of record NZ_LNYU01000045.1, read on the forward strand.
AGGATGTTAAATCAGATGACCTGAATAAGGTAGATTATGCTAAAATCTGCCTGGCTGCGGTACAAAATAAGGGAGAGGCTCTTCAGGACGTTAAATCAGATGACCTGAACAAGGAAGATTATGCTAAAATCTGCCTGGCTGCGGTACAAAATAATAGCCGGGCTCTTCAGTATATTAAATCGGATGGTTTGAGCAAGGAAGATTACGCGAGTATCCACCTCGATTGCTGGACACAAAGGCATCAATTCTCAGAACTATTTCCCACAGATGTACTGAAAGAATTTATAAAAGAAAAAAAGATTGCCTTAGATTTAATAAAATCAAATTATGGTGTTTTTGACAAGTTGCCCCCAGAATCTAAGAAAGAAGTCAATAAAATCAAACTAGAAATGGCAAAATACTGCCAAACAATTATCGTAAAATTGGATGATGACTACGAAATGGAGGATACTTATAGGATTTATGCAGTAAAACATGCTGATTCGTATCCTGTTTGTATCAGAACAAAAGAACAATTACAGGAATTATTATTATTTATCTCAAAAAATGGGTTAAATAACTCTATTAATGTTGCCATTATTGGACATAGTAACCTGAAGTCCAATGAAATTGCCTCTTTTTCTTCGCAAGATCTAACGCAATTAAAAAAATCGTACCCATTTATCAAAAAATTTACTTTAATCGGATGTGATACTGCAGGTGATAAGTCAATCTTACCTGCCGAAGCAGCAAAGCTTGAGCTGTTAAAAAAGGGGATTCAGTCCTCTTTAATTTCTCAATACCCTCAATTACGTGAAGATACGTTACGCCTTGATGAACTGGCTACGGCAATTCTTACAGACAGTTATCCCTCCAGATGCGGGTTAGCTGTTATCAATAAAGAGATGGACGAACTGACTTTAAAACATCAGTTTCCAGAAACGCTTGATGCCGCCTATATGTTAGTACAAAACAAAAATGGTTCTTCTTATAGTGTGCATTATATTCATAGAGGTACTAATGGAGTACAAAGTGAGTTGATTTGTCCCACGCTTTCTGAGTTTCAACTGCAGCAGTTAAAAGACTTAAATTTCACTATAAATACTAAAAAACCGGATGGGTATCGACTCAAAAACAAACAATTCATCTCCAAAAAGGATTACGACCAATTAAATAATGAAGAACGTTCTAAGATAGAAGCCCAACTACTTCGAGATAAAAAAGGAAAACCAGTACCTAATCTAATTCCAACTAAAAAATCTATTTTTGACGAGGTAGATATCACAATATGGGCTCAGAGTAACACAGGAAAAATCGCCCTGTTGGATGATCAAGTCAGAAAAAAAATCATGTTCACAACGAAGCATAAAACAGAATTTAAAGAACGAGATTATAATACAAAACAAAACAATGAAGACAAACCGATTCATGCCCAGCATATTACTATTTCTTCGGAAAACGAGGACTTTTTTAAAATGGGGGAATGCTTGGTTACCAGAGTAGTCAATGCCATGAAGCAAGAGGGGGTTAAGGATGTTGTTATAAAAGGATATCGAAGTCTTTTATACCCATCACCTTCTGAAGAGCAACCTAATACAGGAAGACTGTATGGGATCAATTCTCATGAAAATATTTTCAGGAGTGCATATTCACAGACCTTTTTTGGAAGTAATAAAACAACCAATTTGAATTTAGAGAAATTAAGGGATTGCCAAATAAAGGCAACAGAAGAAGGCAGGACTAAGGCAGTGAATGTTTTTTTGTAGAGAGCATTAATCTGATTCTGCATTACCATTTTAACCACTGAGGGATTTTTTAATAATCCTAGAGTGCCTGTTTACAATTTATGTCGTTAACTATACAAATTGTAAACAGGCCTCTAACCTATTCAGAAAATTGTATACAGATTTCCTACCTGCAAAGGCTTAGATCTATAGATGTTTTTATCAAATTAGAATGTTTTTATAAAGACCAAATAGATTATAATTTAATCTATTTGGTCTAATTTAATATTGACTTAATAATTTTCAGGTACCATTGCACCTGAAAATTTAACCCAAAAGGAAAAAATTATTATGGCAAATTATAGAACACTCCTTAAATTAATCTATAAAATAAGTGATGAAGGTAACCAAAAAGATATCACTCAATTTAATAAAGAATACAATAA
>NZ_LNYU01000046.1 GCF_001468135.1 Legionella santicrucis
CTTATCATTTTTCTAAAACTAATCTATAAAAATTGCAGAATACACTAACTTCTTTGTTTTTTATAGATATTTAATGAGGTCTGCTTATCTGGGAAGAACATATGAGATGTGAGTTCCAAACTTATGATGTTGATGGAACAATGGCTACGATGGCTGAAAATGCACATCTGCTTAATGTGCCAGTGATAACAGGAGGAGTAGGTTTAGCAGAAATTCGCAAGTTCTATCAAAACTCATTCATTCCTCAATTACCCGAAGATACAGAGACAACATTAATTTCTCGTACCATAGGTGAAATACAAATAGTGGATGAGCTTATTTTTAAATTTACTCATACGATTCAAATGGATTGGATTCTTCCAGGTTTATCTCCAACGAATAAGCGAGTAGAAATTGCTCTTGTAGTTATTATCGGTTTTAATGGATATAAAGTATCTCACGAGCATATTTATTGGGATCAGGCTTCAGTTCTTGTACAATTAGGTCTTCTTGATACTCGTTCATTGCCTATAACTGGAATTGAAAGTTCAAAAATGGTAGCAAATCCACATTTATATTCTATGAATGGATTACATCTTAAAAATGCTTAAAATGAGTAATAAACAATGAATGTTGTTCTTAAATAAGCAATAACAACATTCATTTAGTCATATTGCAAACTTAGGCTTCTTCAGCTCCGACGGTTACATTTCCTGTTGTGTAAGAGTGTGCACCGGTACCTGCGAGCGTACCTTTATTAACAATCAGATAAACATCACGGATAGGGCGGCCATCAAACCAACATTCCAAAATTTCTCGAGTTCCTGCCGCGTAACGTGCTTGTGCGGATAATGATGTACCGGAAATATGCGGTGTCATACCATGATGAGGCATAGTTCTCCAAGGATGATCTTTAGGGGCTGGTTGTGGAAACCAAACATCGCCTGCATAGCCAGCTAGTTGACCATTTTCACAAGCATTTACAATTGCCTCTCGATTGCAAATTTTACCTCGTGCTGTATTGATAAGATAAGCACCGCGTTTCATTTTACGAAGCAGTTTTTCATCAAACAGGTTTTCTGTTTCAGGAGTTAATGGACAATTAATGGTAATCACATCACATACTTGTACCAATGATTCAACATTCTCATGAAAAATTAAGCCTAACTCTTTTTCAGTCTTTTCAGGTAAACGGTGGCGATCTGTATAATGTAATTTGACGTCAAAAGGTTTTAAACGTTTCATGACTGCTAGACCAATACGCCCACATGCAACAGAACCCACTGTCATACCCTCAAGATCATAAGAACGTTCGATACAATCAGCAATATTCCAACCTTTTTGTACAACCCAATGATAGGAGGGTAAATAATTACGAACTAATGAGAGAATCATCATAACCACATGTTCAGCAACACTGATACTGTTTGAATAGGTAACTTCGGCAACAGTAATATTATTTTCCATCGCCGCTTGTAAATCCACATGATCAGAACCAATTCCTGCAGTAATTACTAACTTTAGTTTTTTAGCTTTAGCAATTCGTTCAGAAGTTAAGTAGGCAGGCCAAAAAGGTTGTGAAATAACGATATCTGAATCAGGTAATTCCTTTTCGAAAACAGAGTTTGGGCCTTCTTTATCTGAGGTTACTATAAATTGATGTCCTTGAGACTCAAGAAATTGGCGCAGACCTAACTCACCAGATACCGAACCTAATAAAGTACCTGGTTTAAAATCAAGATGCTTAGGCGTAGGAATACTTTGTCCATCGGGATATTGCTCAATGATAGGTAAGTCGTTACGTGCATAGGTTTTAGGGTAACCATGAATTGGATCATCATAAAGAACACACAGAATTTTAGCCATAATTTTTCCTTAAATTGAATGGTTAAATGAGTATAAATTGCTTTAAAAACTTGCTTGGGCTCAACCCCAAATAATAGAGCTCATAATGTAACATCATTATTCTTTGCAAGCGAAAGATTTCTTATGTTTGTTTATCAAATTGCATTATACTCACAAACCATGCAAAATTTGTTAAATATAAAAGGATTATGCTATGGATAGGACTATACCGGTTATTCTTTTAATAGCGTTTTTTCTATCTTATGTTGCTAAGGCAGATAACATTGATTTTACTTCTAAAAAAACTCCATTTTCTTTGGAGGAAACAACGATTACCTCAATTCATACCGCAATAAAAAATCAGCAATTAACTTGCGGACAATTGGTTAATCTCTATCTTGAACGAATCAAAAAGTATAACTTGAGTGCAGGAGAATTTGCACCTATTAATGCATTTGTAGAAATCAATCAAAATGTAATCGATCAAGCAAGGAAACTCGATAGAATATACTTAAATACGCAACAACTTGTAGGACCATTGCATTGTATTCCTATTATATTAAAGGACAATATTGATACTTATGATGCTACTACAAGTTCTGGATCTCTCGCCTTATTAGGTAATCAGCCTAACCAGGATGCTTTTTTAGTAACTCAATTAAGAAAAGCAGGGGCAATTATTTTGGGGAAAGGGGGGATGGATGAGTTAGCTGCAGGTATGTTTGGTATCAGCAGTAGAACTGGGCGTATTGGCAATGTTTATGATACAGAAAAAAGTCCTGGTGGCTCAAGTGGTGGATCTGCTGCTGCAGTCAGTGCTAACTTTGCTGTAATTGGGGTCGGTACAGATAATAGTGGCTCTGTCAGGATTCCTGCTGCCTTTAATGGAATTTATGGTTTACGGCCAAGTACGGGTTTAATCAGTCAAAGCGGAATTTTTCCTTCAGGCAATTTGGATGGTACAGTAGGGCCTTTAACGCGAACAGTTCGAGATCTTGCAAATGTGTTAGATGTTATTGCAAAGGCAAATCCAGAAGATATAAAAACAGTAGATGTTCCAAGAGAAAAAACTTATGCTGTTTACTTAAATGAAGATGGACTAATTGGAAAGCGTATTGGGATTGTGCATAAAGTTGGAACTAGAAATGTCTTTAAAGAGATGCCTGATGACATATCACAAATATTTAAACAATCATTACTTACTCTGAAAAAAGCAGGAGCTATCATCATTAATGAAGTGAACTTATCTGAATTTAACAGCGATCGTTCTTTTAATATGGCGGGTATGAGGCAAGATGTGGATCACTATTTAAGTTCTTATCCTTCTGTACGTAAGAATTTCCAAGATTTATGTGATTCAAATAGAATAAGAGTTTTTGGTGAGATTCAAAATTGCATCAAATTTTTTGCCTCGATGCCAATAAAACATGGGTCAAAGTATGAGGCAGCATTAAAAGTATTTGCAAAAAATAGAAAATACGTTGAAAAAATAATGAAACAGCAAAAAATTGATGCCCTATTAATGCCCATCAGTACTGTGGGTATTGCAACTTATGAGCCTTATGAAATAAATACATGGCTTGCGCCTGTTTCTTCCAATTCGGGTCTACCCGCAATTGCAATTAACTTTGGATATAATCACAATCAAATGCCTATTGGAGTGGAACTAATTGGAACACAATTTAGCGAAGGAAAACTCATCGAAATGGCTTACGCATATGAAAAAAAATCTCAGCCAAGAATAAAACCAAAGATGCCAAAAGAAAATAAGATATTACAAAAATTGGATATACCTGCTTACAATAATTTAATAACCAATATAGGTTATAAAACTTATATGGACATGTTGATAAATAACACAGGCAATCAACCTAAGCAACTCAACGCCAAACAATTTAGAACTCTGATCGACAAAGAGTTAAGTAATTTGAATGAAGCTTATCTAAAAAATTAGGCAAATAAGGTGCAAAAAAACATACAATCCGGAACTAAGATTGAGTTTGTAAATACACTACGTGGGATTGCTGCTCTAGTTGTTGTTATATCCCATTATTTCAGTACTTTTTGGTACAAAAGAGATACAATAGCTCATCTGATTAATGCCCCCTTACTTGAGCCGGAAAACTGTAATACACCTATTTATGTTTTATGGTTCAATAAATTTCCTTTGTTTGATTGGGGGGCTTATGGAGTAGGTTTATTTTTCCTGATAAGCGGCTTTGTCATTCCTTTTTCATTACAAAGAACAAATATGCTCGGTTTTTTAGTGAGCCGATTTTTGCGAATTATTCCTACTTATGTTTTTGGGTTTAGTATCACTCTATTGGCGCTTTTTTTAGGAACTCAATATTTTTTAATTTCTTGGCCTTACTCTTCACAAGAAATAATCATTCACTATTTTCCGGGAATCCGAGACATATTTGAATCAAAAAATATAGATTCAATTATTTGGACTTTAGAAATTGAAATGAAATTTTATTTACTCGTAGCGTTATTGGGATTTTGGTTTCGTCAATACTCAATAAAAGTATTTTTTATACCTATATTTTTCTTTCTTTTAAACTGTTATATCTCATACATTCTTCCTGAATGGATGATCAGTAATTTCACTGCATTTATCGGGGGTAGAATTTTTATTTTGCCTTCCCAATACATTATTTTTATGTTTCTTGGTGTTGTATTTCACTATCTTTATTGTCATAAACTTGAACCTGAGCAAGGATATTTTGCAATAGGACTTTTGTTTCTTTTATTTTGTATTACTTGGTGGGCAGGACCTTATTCAGAGAGTTTGATTTTAGGATGGAGTTATGGCTTAGCATTATTAACCTTTATGTTCGCTTATACTTTTCCTTATTTTTTTAAGACAAATCCATTAGTTAAATTTTTAGCGGATATTAGTTATCCTTTATACATTATTCATTGTATTGGTGGCTATGTGTTTCTTCGCATTTTATTAGATAAAGGGTTTAATGCAGGGATATCCTTAATTATAGTTAGTGCTATTGCCATTATACTTTCTTGGTTTCTTCATCTCTTTATTGAAAAACCGTCACAAATATTGGGTAGAAAACTTGCAGCAGAATTTAACTTAAACTCTTTGGCATTGAATTTATTTACCAGAAAGAGAATAAAATCATCGAAGTTAAATCTATTACAATAACAGCAGGAAATATTTATGCACGCTTATGAAACAATTTTAAGCAAGCAAGAGAGAAAATGGATTTTGGAAAGGCGAGTAACAAGGCTCTCTGATAATAAAGAGGTACAAATATATCCTATGGGAGCTGAGCGCTATTTATCATCGGCTTTAATAGGAAATCAAAAATATCGATACAACATTCGTGCAGATATAGAAGGAAAAAATGTTTTAGTGATCCCAGGCCATGGAAACAGTAGTTTTCTAATAGCCCAAACTGGGGCAAAATCAGTGACTACTTACGATAAAGATCCTATAACTATTGCGTGGATGAAAGCATTTAAAAAATATTATCATTATCGGGAATATGATGCTCAAGGTAAGCCTCTGGCATCAATTGGTGAATTGCTTACCTCACTTACCTATTGGTATCCTGCTCTAGTTGATATACCTCGAGGAAAATTAATCCATTTTTTATTTTGGATTGTGCATCCTAACTCACTAAGACGAGCTTATATTCATTACATGGTGGCATTAGTTCAAAAAGCCATTCAAACAAAAACACAAGAGAATTTTGAGCTTGATAAAAAAATTCAATTTTATGTGGGCACGGTAGATAAAATTTCTATAACTCAAGAAAAACAGGGTTTTCATACTGCATTTATTCCTTACCTTTTAGGAGTAGAAAACGGGATAGAGAAAGAAAAAGAGATAGTACAGTTTATGCAACAACTGATTAAAATAATTCCTAATGGGCGTATTATAGTAACTCCTTCTAAAAATGTTAAAGATTTTTATCTCATTGGAAAACGTTATTTTGTGACGACAGGTTACGCAAATATTTATGATATTCCTGAGCTTAAAGCATACTTTTTAGAGAATGATGAGTATTGGTTTCGTAGCCAAGGGCTTGCCATATTTAGTAGACAGCAAACTTGACCTTTGTGATTTACATTTGCTTTATATTCATAAATAATGCTATTTAACTTTTAAATGGATATTTTAGAGAGATTTTATATGGAATACAAAACATTAGGTAATACAGGATTACTTGTTTCTAGCCTTTGTTTAGGTACCATGACCTTTGGGGGTAGAGGTTTTTGGGAGGCAATTGGATCAGTTGGACAGGCAAGTGCTGATGAAATCATAAAAACGTCTTTTGATGCTGGGATCAATTTTTTTGATACCGCCGATGTTTATTCTGAAGGTGAAAGTGAATGTGTTCTTGGCCAGGCGTTGAAAAATCTTAATATCGCCAGAAAGGATGTAGTGATTGCAACTAAAGTATACGGCAGAGTTGGTTCTGGGTACAATGATATTGGTGCTTCTAGAAAGCATATTATGGAGGCGGTTGATGCAAGCCTTCGCCGTTTAAATACAGATTATATTGATTTATATCAAATTCATGGAAATGATCCCATCACGCCAATAGATGAAACATTGCGAGCATTAGATACACTAGTACAACAGGGTAAAGTACGGTATGTTGGTTGTTCCAACTGGCCAGCATGGAAAATTGCAAAAGCATTAGGAGTTTCTCAGCTTAAGAATCTTGTTCATTTTGATACGTTACAAGCATATTATTCTCTTGCTGGTCGCGATCTGGAGCGTGAAATTATTCCTTTACTGGACGCTGATAAAATGGGCTTACTTGTTTGGAGCCCTCTAGCTGGTGGCTTGCTTTCAGGTAAATTTCATCGTAATAATCAAAAACCAGAAGATTCTCGTCGTTCCAATTTTGATTTCCCTATTGTAGACAAAGAGAGAGTTTGGAGAGTTCTCGAGGTGATCGAGCCTATTGCACAACATCATAATTGCAGTGCTGCTCGTGTCTCATTAGCTTGGTTACTCACAAGACCAGCTGTAACTTCTGTGATTATTGGTGCTAAGCGTATCGATCAGTTGCAGGATAATCTCGCCGCAGTAGATCTAAAGCTATCCTCAGATGAAATAAAACAGCTAAACGAGGTTAGTGCTTTACCACCCGAGTATCCTGGCTGGATGCTTCCTTTTCAAGCATTGGATAGATTAGACCCATCTGTTCAACGTTTAGATGCTTTAAATAAGAAATAGGCTTCTATAAGAGCACTTTTTAAAAAAGTGCTCTTTAAAGGCAGCGTTTTGCATGCATTATATTATTCTGAGGGATGGAATGTCTAAACCGCTATTTAGCATATTGATAAGTTTAGTTTCACCAATGGTATTTGCAAATCATGATACTGAATCCTGCAAGCCTCAAGTCATCATTCCAATCGAGAATTGGGAGATTGTTGCCTTTAACACAACAGACATACCAACAAGCCAGGCATTTCAAGGAGAAAATTTAACTTATTCTGTAAAAGCACATCCCCACAATAAAGTAAATCAAGTTACTATTGATTCAAGTAATGGCAGAATAAGAATTAAAGCGGATGGCAAAGATAATTTCGATGTTCTTGTTAATGTCACTAATAAATGCGGCAAGGCTTCTACTACTTTTAATATGCAAATTGATGAAGAGGATTAAAAAACACTTTTTATTGAGCAGATTATCTAAAAGATGCTTTAAACAATATTGAAATAAAAGAGTATCAGGTATAGACCATAATCTATCAGATGTTTATCATATATTATCTAAAATAAATGAACTCATTAATGGTAAGAATAAAAAGTATATTCTATAACTTAAATAACTTTTTACTGGTTTTTTTTCTTTGCTTATTAGCCAATGGAACTCACTCAGGTATTGTAGTTTTTCAAAGCGATTTTGGTATTAAAGATGGTGCAGTGAGTGAGGTAAAAGGGGTTATGTTCACTGTCGATCCCTCACTTATTATTTCAGACTTAACACATGAAATACCTGCTTATAATATTTGGGAAGCATCATATCGGCTATATCAAACTGCTCCATATTGGCCAAAAGACACTGTATTTATAAGCGTGGTTGATCCTGGAGTTGGAACCAAGCGTCGTTCTATAGTTGCCTTAACAAATAATGGGCAATATTTTGTAACCCCTGATAATGGAACCTTAACTCTTATTGATGATAAATTTGGAATTAAAGAAGTACGGGTGATAGATGAAACCAAGAATCGTATAGAAGGTTCTGGTTTTTCATATACTTTTTTTGGTAGAGATGTCTATGGTTATACTGCTGCAAAATTAGCTTCTGGGAAGATTTCCTTCGAAGAGGTTGGTCCTAAACTTAATGAACCTATTGTAAAAATCCCTTATCAAAAGCCTTCTATCGAAAATGATAGATTACAAGGTACAATAGTAATTCTTGATCCTCAATATGGAAACCTCTGGACTAATATTGATAAGCAATTACTTGAAAAATATGGTTTTGAGCCTAACAAATGCTACAAAGTGAGAATCTACAAAAAAAATCATAACGAGTTCGTAGGTCTATTGTTATACCAACAAACATTTGGTGAAACTCCAAAAGGTAAAGATTTACTTTATCTAAATAGCTTACTTTCTTTGGCAATAGCAACAAACCAAGGTAATTTTGCTAAAAGTCATCATATTGGATCAGGCCCTGATTGGACAATAACCATTAGGAAATCCGAAAAACCAAAAGAACAGTGTAATAGTGAGTGGATATACATACAATGAAGTATCGGCCAGATATTGATGGCTTAAGAGCTGTTGCTATTTTGTTAGTTATCTTTTTTCATGCGGGATTTAGGTTATTTCCTTCTGGCTTTATTGGTGTGGATATTTTTTTTGTTATTTCTGGATTTCTAATCACCAATATTATTTATAGCTCTTTGCAAAATGATCGTTTTTCATTCATTGATTTTTATAGCCGAAGATTATGGCGATTACAACCTATATTTATTTGCTTGATAGTAAGCACTCTTTTGCTTTCCTTGATTTTTTATTTGCCTGAAGATTTACTCCTATATTCCAAAAGTGCTCGAAAAACCTCATTATTTCTTTCAAATATGTTTTTTGAAAGAGCAACAAAAGGTTATTTTTCACCAAATGCAAATCAATTACCTTTATTACATACTTGGTCATTATCAATAGAATGGCAATGCTATTTGATTCTACCTGTAATGCTCTATGGTGTTTATCGAATAGTTCACAAAAAGCATATTGCAAAAATCACTTATTTGCTCACCGTGTTTTTCTTAATTTTAGCGCTATTTTTATCAACAAAAGAGCCGACAAAAAATTACTACCAACTCTTGAGTCGCATTTTTGAATTTTTAATGGGTTCGTGTATCGTATTTAGGCAAAATCAATTTTCATTGAATAGGTATTTGATAGAAAGTTTAAATATCGCTGCGGTTATAAGCATATTTTATATAGCAATGCATGCACATATTCATATAGGTTTTCCAAATTGGTATGCTATTGTTTTGTGTTGTGCAACAAGCATACTTATCATTTCAGGGACAAATTATCCTCAGACATGTCTAACCCGATTGCTTTCCCTGAAACCAATAGTATTTATCGGCTTGCTTTCTTATTCATTATATATTTGGCACTGGCCAATATTCGTGATTATTCGTTATTTAAAAATTGAAGAGACACCTCTTGTTCTAGTTTATGCATTTACTTTAACTCTTATTATTGCTTATTTTTCCTGGCGATTTATTGAGAAACCAACACGTAAGTTTCACACTATTAAGTTCGGTTATAGTCTAATTTATTTATGTATACTTCCTAGTGTTTTAATTCATTTAGGTGATTACGCGATCAAAAAACATGAGGGATACCCCAAACGTTTCAATGAAATGACCCAAATTGATCAACAGCTAAAACAATATTCATATCCACTGAGACCTTTGTGCCTTCAAGATAAAAACGTTGACATAAATACTAACTGTGTTCTTGGGGCAAAAAGTTCCAATACAAGAACTGGTTTCATGTTTGGTGATTCTCATGCGAATCATTTGTGGGGATTTATGGATGCTCTTGCAAAAAAAGCGAATATATCTATTTTGGCTCATGCAACTGCTGCCTGCCTCTCGTTACCTGGGATTGAGCAATATGATTGGAACAGGGAGCTTTATACTGCATGCCACGAACAAATCAAACGTTATTATAATATGATCAAGAACAACCATTATGATTTTGTGATCTTAGGACAAAATTGGGATGGTTATCTAGGGGGTAAACTTACTACCAATGAATCTGAAGAGTTGACTAAAAAACGAATCGAAAAAGCATTAGATGATGCCTTGCAAATTATTATTACTTCTGGCGCTACACCCGTTTTACTCAAAACAATTGTAATTAATAATTCCTATAATTGTTTTTTTGATCATATTAAACTAAGAAGAAAATACAAATCCGCGGAATGTGATTTTGAGATGCAATCAAATTGGCAGGATGATTTATTTGCACGTCTTAAAAGAAAATATACACAATTAATAATTATTGATCCTAAACAGGCTCAATGCCTTAAAGGTCAATGTAGTGCAGATATTAACGGTATACCTATGTTTCGTGACTCCGGACATATTACTGATTACGCCTCATATCATTTAGCAACTCGTTATTTACAACTTTATCAAAATCCATTGATATAAAACAAACTTATCCTCTCTCAATATATAAAGTCGAAAAATATGGAAAGAGCTAACATCAAAAAAAGTTGTCCTAGTTTTAAGATTAAGTGAATTAGCTCTTTCAGTGTCAGTGATTTTCAGTAATTAAATCTCATCGTATTTTGCTCAACTTCTTCCGGTTCCTCTGGTTCGGGATGGAGCTCTTTATTCAAATTTTGGATCGCTTTATTTACTTTCTCGGTGAACATCTGTGGGTTATTCAATAAGCCTATTGCATGTTCTTTATCGCCCTGTGTTAGAACCAAAAGTGCTGCTTTTACAGCATTATTTTGGTTTGTTGGAAAATTGACTCGGTCTGCAAGGGGCAAATTTGCCATAGCTTCTTCAACATTTTTGGCCCATTCTTGACGACCAGGGCTTTTTTTTCCTAGATCTATGAGCGCTCTGAGTGATTCAATGGGTGAGTTTTTTAATGTTTGTGTTTGTAAATTCAAACGATCAATGACTTCCTTCATTTGCCCAGCAGTCATATCCTGTTGTTCTATTTTCAGAGCAGAATCGGCTAAAAGCTTGTCGATACGGGCATCATTATTACCAAATGTGCAAGCAGCCAGATCTTGTTTTACTTTTTGATAGTTCTGATATAATTGCAGTTTATCTTTTAAATCGTCAGCGAACACTGTCCATCTATCAGATAATTCCTTTGATGAACTAGAGTTTTGCAAAATGTCATTCTTGGCAGATTGAAATCGATTCATTATTGTGTCTTGTGATCCGCCTATATCTAGTTGACCTATCTGAGCTATTAAATCTTGGGCATTTCTGATATGTGGTACTAACCTTTCGATTGATTTTAATGTGGCCTGATAAAATTGCTCGTGATCAGTCGCTTTAGCCTGATTATAGTCAATTAAATGTTGCATCGTTGCCGGAGTAAAGCCCAAATCACTCAGCTGGTTATGAGTATTTCTTATTGCAAATATCCAATCTGGATGCACATATGCGGCATTACGTGCCGCGTTTCTATCTCCCCCTAGATTTAGTGCCTCCCTGGCTCGATTAACAGTGGCGATAGCTGCTAGAACTTGCGGTTTATCTGCAATGCCATGAGGAAATTTTGGCATCACTTGATTGGTTAAAGCATCGCGTCTTTCTGATCCAGCAGCGATTGCTACTAGCTGTCCATAAGTGTATCCTGGAACTTGCACACGCATAATGTCGTTGGCTTCGAATTGATGGCCTTCGCATCCAGGTTGAAACCCTTGGTTAGCTTCACCTGTGCAATTTCTCAATGCAATCCCGTTCCGATCTATGAATGTGTCTAAAGACATATTGTTTGTAACATCCTCTAGCCACATGTGTTCAGGACAAGATCTTCCTTCGCGAAACCCACCGCATAGGTACATTTTTTCAACTTGCAAACAGGTTTCTTGAGCATTTCGAAGTTGAAGAATATCGTTCATGTTTGTCTGACGCTCTTGTTTCAGTTCTTCACCAATAGGGGACGGGGTGTCGTTCATTACACGTTCTAGCTCTTTTTTCATTCCAATTTCACTATATTGGCTATTCAGTTCCTTACAGTTGGTCCAATTAATTGGGCTTGCTATAGCAAATACATGACATGATATTCCTTTATCATATATAGGACGCCCCTGTGGGTCGGTTATTTCTGATTCACTCTCTTGGAATAAAGCATTGTATTCTTTAGTGCTATAAGGATTTTTCATAGTGACTCCTTTATTATCGCGATGCTCTGATGATTAAATAATATTCATTTTATGATTTTATTTAACCAATTTAATCAATATAAATCCAATGAATTGAATTTATATATGATATGAAATTATTAAATAAGTTTGTATTTCCAAGTATTACATTGAGAAGAATTTATTGCGTGATCTGGCCATTAATTATTCAATCTACAATCATCTGGATTTCTTGAGAACCAAATTCTAAAAGAATAGGTTCAGCTCCATTAATATTGTTTTCATATAAATAGAATTGATTTGAAGCATTTTTAATATCGTTTAATAAAGTATTTACTGCTTCGTGGCGTTCGAGAAGGGTTTCAATAGACAAATGTCTATTAATTATTTGCTCTCTTTCGATTGCTCGAGAGATTGCCAACTCCTTATCACAAATAAGAAGATGCGTCTCAATTTCATAGCCTAGTGATCTTGCTTCACGAAGAAAGGCTAATGAATCAGGTAATGCCAAAGTGCGCAAATACACAATATTATTTCTCGCTAACAAAGCATTCCTAAGGAGGATGTTTGCTAATTGTAGTGCGGGTTTTTCCCAGCGGGCAAATGCTGATGCTAAATCATTCTGTGAGTCAATTTCATACTCTGGGAGAGATTGCATCACTAAATCAGGATCATGAAGAATGTATTCTTCAGGTAAACGATTGCTTCTTTTCAGTAGCTCGTAAAAATATGATTTTCCCGAAGCAGGGCCGCCGCCTATAGCGACAATTTTTGATGAATTAATACTGTTCAATGCTTATTATTAATGATTAATTTGTATATATGATACTACTGCTAATGAACAATTCAATTTGGTTTGTTATTTTTTAAGCAGCACTACAAATCCTAAGCAAATATGACTTTCGGCCTGGATGCTAACGAGAAGCACCGCTTAATGTCTCTTTTTAATTCAATTTATATTTAAGCTAATTTTTTTAGATTCTACATCCATTAGTGTATGCATATAAAAATCATATAAGAAAATAAGTGATCTCTGTGCTTAATATTTAATTAAGGTAGTTTTTGTATGATGTAGCCATTAATCGAGGAGAGATTCATTATGTTTACTAAATTAAATAAATTCTCAAAATTATCAAGAAACCTATATTTAGGTGGCAATACAAGTATTGTTCGGTTTTATTCCAATCACAATTGGAAGAAGTTCAATGAAAGTTCTTGTTCAATTGAATCAGTTCTTTTAGAAGGCAAAAAATCATTTCCAGATATATTTCAAGATAATACCGTTGAATTTACAGCAATAAAAAATTCAGTCCAAAACCAAGACGAGTTAACCCAGATGATGAAAGGGTTTGGACGTTATAAAGGCCATGATGGTACATCAATCGGTAGTTTGATGGTTTTTGCACCTGAACGACGATCCTTGCAAATCACAGGGGCGTTAATGCCACTATTAGTAAAAACCCCCCCTAAAAATAATGATTTTGGTCAATTTGTACGGCATTTCCACGTACAACAGGTTATTCCATCTCTTCCCGTATTAAATATGTTGATGCAACGTGAAAAATATTTTAATTGGGTTTATTCCATTGTAAGTGATAGCGCTACAAGAGAAGAACACCCTCTAATACATCAATATTTTAATCAAGCTAAAGCAGAACTTTTAAAACGAAGAGAAAAAGAGATTATTACTTTATCCGATTCTGAACTAACAGAGTTAGCGGTAAGACGCGTAGCAGATGCATTACTTAAACAAGAAATGGATACTACATTGTCTACTATTGCAGAAGAGAAAATTGAGTCACTTATTGAACAAGGCAAGCTTGAAGCATTACCATTAGTATCGGCAATTGATGCGAATACATTTATTGGTGTCCCCGAGAGCCCTTTAAAAAGTTATCCAGATCGTTTTACAGTATTGATGGCAGGGGGGCCTGGAAGCGGTAAATCAATTACAACAGAAAGTTTTGCGTTGCAATTACAACAACAAACAGGATATTCATTAGATGAGCTCGCACTTCTTACTGTTGATAGAAAACGAACCATTTATTATGACGATGATTGTGTTAAGGGTACCCATAAAAAGCATATTGGTACATTAACACATGATGAAGCTGTTGTGACTTATAACATGAGTGGGGAATTCTTATCTCGCCGCATGGATCAAAATAAAAAAGTCCCTAATGTTTTCAAAGAGATGTGCAATATTTGGCCCACTTGGCTTGACATAGGCTTAAAAAAGGATGGAACTTATTTAATAACTGTTTCAACAAGAAAACCAGAGAAAGCAGTTGAAGGTGTTATCAAAAGAGGAATTGAAAATAATGATTTTATTACTCCCCCAGAGTATGTATTAAATTCATATCGAAGTGTTAGCGAGCGTTTCCCACAAGTGATCCAAGAAAACCAGTCAAAAAAGGTTATTATTAGTGTTGTAAATAACGAATTAGCTATTGAGAACAAATTCAACAAAGAACAAGAGCAAGAGCTTGAAGATAATAAACCTGCCGTTGTCGTGGATTGTGAGACTAATACAATCTATATAGTCAATTTATTACAATACGTAGATTTCATTAATCAAAGCCAACTCAACAGCAAAGCTACTAGCGCCCAAGAACTCTACGAGAATGCAGATCTTTCAATCGCTACCAGTATTAAAAGAGCAATTGATCCCAGTAAATTTGGTTCTACTAAAATTGCTTTTGTTCGGCCAGATATTAAATCAACAGCAATTAATGAGTTAGAGAAAAACATAGTGGGTGTTGTTCAAGAGGGTGAACTTAATGTTTTAGATAAAGATCACTTTGAGGCGTTACGTTTAACTGCCCCTGAACATTTTGAAGCGTTAGGCACTGTAGCGTCTAAAATATCCCCAAGTTTCTGCACAATATTGTAAAAAGAAAACCACGGATGGTTACTTAATTTTTTAATAGGGGACCTGGAGCATCAGATGACGAAGTATTTTCAAGTTCTTTCACAATAGTTTGGGCAAATTTACTTAGTTGTTGCCCTTGTTCGCTTTTTTTAGCTAAAGACCAATCCATTTGTTTAAAAAAATAGGGAGTATTAGTAGTTGGATGATTTTTAATCACTTTGCTCAGGGTATTAGGGGTGACAAATCTTTTAAAAAACATCATGGGCAATTCCTTTTCTAAAATGCAGTTACAGCCATAATAAATTTTTATAAATAAAAAGCAAGTCTTATCTGTTGGTGTTGTGTCAAGTATATTTATTACTACTTTTTGTCAGATTTTAAGTCGTTGCTATTGGGTATCGGATTTTTATCTAATTCTTTGGCGATTGTTTTTGTATTTTCGCTGAGTATTTTTGTTCTTTTTTTATCAGTAGTTACATTCCAGTCTATCGATTTACTAAAACCCTTTCGTATTTTTTCGGACATTTTTGAAGCTCCAAAGCACATTCTTGATTAAATAAAATGCTATTTGTATATATTAGCAAAATATTTAATTAGAGTCAGTTGACTTCATGGTAAAGTTTTTTCTCTAATACGATGTAAATAATTTGTCTTATGGTTTTAAAATGCACTAATGTTTATCACCAAAATAGGTTTTATATAATTTCAGATAGACACCATCATTTTCAATAGTTTGCAGTTCTTTGTTGATCTTACCAATCAACCCCTGTTCTTCAGGTAAAGCCACGATAGCCATACCGTTCCCAACCTCCCGGGACTGACCTAGTATCCTAATATTGGCTAGGCCATTATTTTGCCAATAATTTGCGTAGCACTCACGAACAAATGCAGCAGATAACGAACCATTTTCTAGGTCATTAATTAAAGCATCAGGTGAGTCGTATTTTTTAACTTGTAGCTGATTCTGAAAATTAGTTTGTAAATAATCGATAAAAACTTCTCCATTGATATCACTTGCGGCACCTACTTTTTTCCCATGGAGATCTCTTTCTTGTTTCAGATTACTTTGAGTAGGTACAATAAAAACAGCTCGAGCAGACAAATAGGGCAAGCTAAATATATAGTTTCCCTCACTATGAGCTGAATCTTCTACACATCTTGTTTATCCCAAAGAAACATGATCAAATCACCTCTTTTAAGGTGATGTATGGATTTAGCAATTGAAGA
>NZ_LNYU01000047.1 GCF_001468135.1 Legionella santicrucis
CTTTGATGGCGACATGAAAACCGCTTTATTTTGGGCGGCTGAGGAAGGATATGAAGACATTTTTGATGCGCTTCTGAAACGAGGTGCTAAAGTCAATGGTGTCAGTTATCCAGCAGAAAATACGCCACTGATGGTCGCATTAAGCAATAACCATTTGGGTATTGCACAAAAAATCTTGTCACAAAAAGAAGTGGCAATAAAACAACAAAACAGATATGGCACTACAGCACTTCATCTGGCTGCTAAGAATGCTGAAATCCTAAAGGCCGCTCTAGCATTATATCCAGAAAATAAACGCTTAGAGGCAGTGATGATTCAAAACGAAAACAGCAAAACAGTACTTCATAATGCTGCTACGAATCATGAAAGCCTAAAGATCATTCTCGCATTATTGCCGGAAAATCAACGTCTAGAGGGGGTGATGATTCAAAGCCAATATGGCGATACAGTGCTCCATCTGGCTGCTACGAATGCTGGAAGCCTAAAGACTATTCTCGCATTATTGCCGGAAAATCAACGTCTAGAGGCGGTGATGATGCAAAACAAAGATGGTAATACAGTACTTCATTGTACTGTTGATAATCATGAAACCCTAAAGGCTATTCTAACGTTATTGCCGAAAAATCAACGCTTAGAGGCGGTGATGGTTAAAAGCAGATTAGGCAATACAGTACTTCATCATGCTGCTTATAATCCTGAAATCCTAAAGGCCATTCTCGCATTATTGCCGGAAAATCAACGTCTAGAGGCGGTGATGATTAAAAACAAAGACGGCAATACAGTACTTGATCATGCTGCTAGAAATGCTGAAAGCTTAAAGACCATTCTAACTTTATTGCCTACAGAAATTGACTATAGTAATGAAAATAAGGATATTTTAAGAGTACCCCAAAACAGATACTCATTTTTCTCGACTGCTAAAGAAGATAGTAGTAACAACGATTTATTGTACTGCAAGCTCCTATAACTATGATGTAGGTAATTGAATAACAAGTAAGAACATGACCATAAAAATACTAATTTTTTTACTTGATGTTCTCTAAACTACCGCATTTTTTGAGAAATTCTTTAAGAGATAAATATTTTCCATAACCTAAATGTGTTGAAATAATTTTTTGTATTGGAACCCCCAACTGATAAAGATGCAAAATTTTCTCTTTATCTGGATTATACATTGATGATTGTATTACGCCTTTGGGTTTTCCAAGTTTGATACCTTTAACAGCTCGAGCTTTTAATCCCTCTTTTGTTCGTTCTGAAATAAAATCAAGTATTGAAAATATAGTGATGAGCACTTTATTGCAATCAGTAATCAGGGATTATTTTTTAAAGTCAATGTCTGGCGCTAATGCAATAGGTTCATCATTTAAAAATTTGATCATCATAGTTAGAACAAGAGCTGTGGTCATTAAGGCACCTATAATGATTTGTGGAAAATAGCCTTGGGTGGTTATCGTTTCTAAAAACTGATCTAGAGATTGGTTCGCTTGTTTTAAGGTATTAATTTGGGGGTATTTAATAAATAATTGCTTGGCGACCTCTAAATCATTTAGGTGGTATTGATGGTTAATACCAAAAAACTCGTAGGAAGAGCAAGAGTTTTGATTAAAGGCAACTGCTAAGCCTGAAAATCCCGGGTTGAAGGGGCAAATTACCAGTTTATTTTGGGTACGTGCATACTCAATAATATCAAAATAGGTTTTGTTGCAATCGATGGTATTGATAATGATATCACCTTGATTAATTTGCTCTGAACATTCATGAATACTTTTGATATAGTTCGTATTGGCTTGAATGTCACAGAGTGAATTAATGGCAAGGAGTTTGTTTTTTAGAGCCACAGCTTTTGACTTATGCATATCATGTATGGAAAATGCTTGCCTGTTTAAATTACTGAACTCAATGGTGTCTCCATCTTGGAGATATATTTTAGTAAACCCTAAACGAGTACAACATTCTGCGATGGTACTCGATAAACCCGTTCCCAAAAATACCAATCTTGTTTTTTGTATTTTTTCTTGTGTTTTTGGAGCAATATATTGGTAATTTCGGCTAATCAATTCTTCATAGTTAAAAAGGTCTTTCATAATAGAATATTTATAGAAAACAGATGTGGATAAAAAGATAAGTGCGCAGAGGAAAAAATAATATACGTAGCAATTACGTATTTCTTTTGGTGACGAATTCGCTTTAATAGAAAACATTCTAAGTAAGGGGGGGGTCATGAAATAGAAGATTAAAAAATGGGAAACACAAGCTCATGTTTCCCGACATATTCTCTTTATGATAAAATATTCAGCAATTAAATTTTTGTTTATCTTAATCTATGTTGCTCGATATGATTCAGACTGTTTCTGGTCGATATTCTAAAAAAATAGATGAATTAATTAATCCAATAAAGCGTTACGGCATTTCTTATTTTTGTTGGCAAACAGTATCCAATACAGGACAATGGTGCATCATTGGTAATCAACCTGATTGGTTAGAATATTCTGCTGAGCATTGTTTTTACATGCATGACCCTAGTCTAGTACATCCACGGTTTTATCATAGTGGGGTTTATTATACGGCAGCGTATGAAGAAGAACGTTTTCAAGATACGATTATCGGAGAGGCCGAAAAGTATTTTGATTTGAATTATGGTTTAGTTATTGCTGAAAAAAAAGCGCATGGAATGGAGTTTGCAATTTTTGCTGCGCCTAACAAAAATAGCTGGGTAATCAATTCCTACTTGAATTACATGCTTGAGCTTAAAAGGTTTATATCTTATTTTAAACAAGAAATGGCGCCTGTTTTGCTACAGCTTCACGACGCTCAAGTCAATATTACCAAGTTGAAGCCTGATTTTGACAATGGTCCTTATTTGTCTGGCATCGCTGAAGAACCTAGTATCTTTTCAGACTTAGAATTAACGCAAAGACAACGGGAGTGCTTGCATTATACGCTTAAGGGCATGACTGCCAAGGAAATTGCAAAATTGTTATGTATTTCTCATCGCACCGTGGAAATACATTTAGATAATATAAGAAAAAAATATGGTGTATTGTATAAGCGTGATTTTTTTCTGTGGAATTAAGTGGCTCAAAAAATAGTACATGAATATCCGTGTAAAATAAGGTGACAAGGTTAATCCTTTTCGAAGGGCGCTAATTTACGATGATAAAAACAAGCGACACGCTTGTTGTTTTCTAGGTATAAGAGGAATCTCTTTTATAATAGGTCAAATTTAGGTATCTTGAATAAAGTCTGGGAACAGGAAGTCACAGGACGTAGGAGAAGTGCATTTTTCCTGCCTTATTGAAGTTATAAATTTAGAAGAAAGTTCATGATACTAAAACAATTTTTGTTTCTTCTCTTTCTGATCGGTTTAATTTTTTTTATTGCATATTTTTTGCAACGTCATTTTATTTATTTCCCTGCCACTGAAAAACCTAATCCTGAAGATTTCCAAGCACAAGATATGGAGGTGGTTCAAATACATGAAGCTGGAGGACTTATTCTGAACTCTTGGTATAAGCCATCTACACATAATAACCCCACAATTTTGTATTTGCATGGAAATGGAGGACATATTGGCTATCGTATGAGCTTGGTGCGTCAATTTCTTTCAGAAGGGTTCGGAGTACTATTACTTGAATACCGAGGGTATGGAGGAAATCCTGGCAACCCAACAGAATTAGGATTTTACCAGGATGGGCGTGCAGCAATTCAATTTTTACATCAACAAGGTATTCAAGAGAATAATCTTATACTTTATGGAGAGTCTTTAGGTACTGGAGTGGCCACTCAATTGGCAACAGAGTTTCCGATTTGTGCTTTGGTACTACAATCGCCATATACCTCGCTCACTGCCTTAGCCCGATATCATTATTTTTGGTTACCTATTCCTTTAATCGATAAGTATGATTCTTTATCACGTATTCAAAAGATTCATGTACCAACATTAATGTTGCATGGTCAACTAGATAAGGTTGTTCCTTATAACCAGGGCTTAACTCTTTTCAAATTTGCAAATCAGCCAAAGAAATGGGTGGCATTTCCAGATAAAGGGCATCAGAACTTATGGGATGCTCATTTTGCTAACGTAGTGATTCAGTTTATTCATTCTTATTGTCATCACCAAAACTAGGATTCATATACATATGCCTAATAAAAAATTATTTATTTTTGCAGACTTGTAGTAAAAAAAAAAATTAACATAAAATGGGTGATATTACCCTTAAGGTTTAATTCATGGTCTATTTTAAGAGCATTATAGTGACTTTGACGCTATTATTATTTCAAGGATTTATTTTTGCTCAAACAGAAACTCAAATGTGTGATGCAACACCCAATAACCCTTGTATTGTCCAAGACAGTGAATTTTCTTCTTCCCCATTAAAATGGTTACGCGATGCATCCATGATTGCTGAGGTTTATCAAGGCAATAACTTTGGTATTAATGAATTATCTATTTCAGGTAGTGAAGAGCCGAGTGAAAAAGGCTGGAAAGAAATTGCGGACTACATTGCGAAACACAGGAGAATAGAGGGTAAATCGATACTGGTGTTAGATTTACGTCAGGAAAGTCATGGATATTTGAATGGTCGTGCAATTACTTTAGTGAGTGAATATGATTGGATAAATCGAGGAAAAAGTAATGAACAAAGTCTTATTGCACAAGAAAATTGGCTTAACTCATTAAAAGTAGAGAAAAAAGCCAAAGGTGTTTTATCTTCGCAACAGTTTGCAGCAAAGGAGTATTCGAGCGGCAAAAATATCTCAGTTAAAAAAATTAAAAATGAAAGAGAATTAGTTTCTCGATTAGGTTTTGAATATCATCGGTTATACGTAACGGATCATATGGCCCCCAGTGATTCAGAGGTCGATGTTTTTTTGACAATAATAAAAAATACACCCAAAGACGCGTGGTTTCATATACATTGTCGAGGAGGTAAAGGGCGTACAACCACCTTTTTAGTCATGTATGATATGCTAAAAAATGCGAATAAGGTAAGTTTTGATGAAATTATTGCGCGCCATGCATCAATTCCACCTTATTATAATTTATTTGATGTTCATCGAGCTGATCCCTACTTAACACCTTATTATGAACAGAGAGTTATTTTTCTTTCACGTTTCTATCAGTTTGCACAACAATTTTTGAAAGGTAACCCAGAGAATTGGAGTAAATGGAAAGCAAGGAGACCTAGCTAAAATGATCATTGAAATAAAAGTAATTCTGGGAGGGATTCTTCTTGGATTAGCTGCTGGAATGATGTTATTGATTCAAGGGAAAATTCTTGGATGTAGTGGTATTCTTTTTAACTCATGGGATTTTAAAACCCATAGGCCAAACAGGGATAAACTTTTATTTTTAGTAGGATTGTTCTTAGCTGGATTACTCTTTAATCTGACACAGAATGTGGCTGATCCCACTGCAATTTTTAAAACAAGCTATTGGTTTATGTTTCTTGGTGGAATTTTTGTTGGTGGAGGCACTTTTCTTGGAAGTGGTTGCACAAGTGGTCATGGATTATGTGGATTGTCTCTTTTACGTAAACGCTCTATGATAGCTGTAGGAGTTTTCTTTCCTGTGGCAATTATTACTGCTTGGCTGATTCATTAAGGAAATAGAATATGAAAGGACTTATTTCATTAA
Source organism: Legionella santicrucis (assembly GCF_001468135.1). Taxonomy (GTDB): domain Bacteria; phylum Pseudomonadota; class Gammaproteobacteria; order Legionellales; family Legionellaceae; genus Legionella; species Legionella santicrucis. Next base: position 5,642 of record NZ_LNYU01000047.1, read on the forward strand.
TTCTTGGCTTAATATTTGGTTTGGGTTTAATTTTAACAGGAATGTATAGCCCAGATATTATTATTTCTGGTTTAAAAATTGGTGCTGATACATTTCGGATCAATTTGTATGTCACTTTCATTACTGCTTTAGTGGTGACTTTTCTTATGTTTCAATTACGTAAATGGTTGGTGAAACCGTTACTCCAAGCATGTTATGACTTGCCTACTAAAGAAAGAATTGACTGGCAACTTATTCTTGGAGCGGCAATTTTTGGCATTGGTTGGGGAATGACCGGAGTTTGTCCTGGCCCTAATATTGTAGGACTTGGAATTTTTTCTTGGCCAATTTATTGGGCAAACTTTGCTGGGGTGATTGTTGGTTTTTTGGGTACTCGTTATTTGATAAATCTACGAGAGAAACATAAGTAAATTAAAAATTTTCCAATTATTTTTTCCTATCAAGTTTCTTTAGCCAGGCTATGAGGTAAATTTTAGCACTTATTTTACTCATGCAGGAATATAGTTGTATATAATATAAATATATATTTTCTTTGTGTGCGGGGACTATTATGGGTGGACAACTATATCTTAATGACGGAAATCCACCCAATAGAAAAAATGTTTGTGTTTCCGGTTATGAGAGAGGAAAAGAGAATTTCGCTTTAAGTAATTTTGATGATAATAAAGGTAAGGGCTATGATTTTATAGACCCGCATTTAGGAAAAATTAATTTTCCAACCTCTGAGCATTATCTTCATTTTCAAAAAATAAAACCAGAATATAAACAGCAATATCTAGCTGCTTGGCAAAATGAAAAAAGTCCGTCGGCAATTCTTGGTGGATTAAGAGATCCGACTAGTCCTTACCATATTCCCAATACGCATCACGCATACATGACGTCCAATGGATTTAATAAGGCATGGGATAATGATAAGGTTTTCGTGCAAATGCAAATTAATGCAGCTAAATATCAGCAATCCCAAGAGTTTCGTGACAGCATTCACAAATCTATTGAATTGGGTGATGCTTTTGGCGACAATAAGGGGCCTGCTACTATTATTGAGGATACTAGTAGTTTAAGTAAAGGGCAAAAGCCAGAGGAAGAATGGGGTACTGGTCCTGGTGGTAAAGGGAAGAACATTCTTGGTAATTCCCAAACCGCATTTGCCATGATGATTAAAAACAAGCAATTTGATAAAAACTCCCCTGTGCCAGAATTAAAAACATTCAGGACCACACAAGTAGCAAGTTCCTATGCAAATGCACAAATCCAATACCAGCAAGGAGTTCAAGTTGCACTTACTGATGTTAGAAAAAAATCAGGGAAAGATCAGGGATTCAATCAGCCTGATACGTCGGACTTGAGTCCAACACTGGTACAAAAAACCTCTGCTGCATTAATTAAAAATAATCAAAATGCTCAATCATTTACAACATCGCCACCACCACCTCAAGTGAATCAGCAAAATCCCTTCCAGAATCTTTTTTCACCTTCGCAGCCAAAATATGAGTACAGTAAAAATCGTAATCAACGCCTTGTTGTTCAAGATGACAAGATTGTTGGTTATGAGTTTAGGCGAAGTTCAACTTCAAATTGGGAAAAAAGTACGGATAAAAGTCGTTTTCAGGGTTTAGTTGATCATTTTAATCAAGCACAGCAAAGGAGATCACCAAATCCAAGTTTGTCTCAATCCATCCTAACATCACCAAAATCAAGCCAAACATTACCAAAAGAAGGTGCGAGCCAGGTTAGCTCCGTCATTCAAGAAATGTTTGATGGTAAATCAGTATCAAAGAACAGCGATATCCCGGTGGTAAGTAAGGGGGACATGAAGGGAACCTTTAAAATGGCTTTTGACAATGCCCAAGATGCACAAACTTTTAAAAAGTTATTGGATGATTTCGGATTCAAAGGACTCTCTTATTATGGTTCAGGAGAAAAATATCCTATGCAGCATAATGGCCAAAATCTTAGTCATATTGTGAGATTTGAAAATGATGGCAATAAAGCAACAATTCCTTCCGAAGCTTTGGACTTTCTCAGGATTAAATTGGATGATGATGAAAAAGTCGCTGATATAGTTGAAAAAATGGGGTTTGACAGACCTGAGCCTGCTAATCGTTATACTTTTTAAGGGCCTAGTTTTTTTGATCCCTAGTTGTATACCATTGTTCACCACGAATGATTCGTTCCCACCAGGAAGACATTTTTGATTCATCCATTTCTTGCCACACTACAGGATTTAAAACTAATGCTTCTGCCATTCGTTTTGATAAATCATACATGGCTAATCTTTTAGGAAGAGCCTCTTTTTCCCATGCAACAACCGCTTGTTGAAAATCATTAGTTTGGATGCAATGCTCATTGAGACTAAGAGCATCCTGTATCGCTAAAGAAGCACCATTTCCTACATGAGGGCGTAATACAGTACTGGCATCTCCTAATAAAAGAGCTCCTTGTGATGTAAATCGATCGCTGCATACATCCAGAATTTTCTGCATAAATGGGGATGGGGTATCAAGTATTATTTGGGCTGCTATTTGGGGTAAATTGTTATGAGCTAATTGATGTAGATGTTGCTTCGCTTTTGTTGAAAAATTGACCGGGGTGGTGGAGCCTAATGCTTCTAGATCTTCTAGCGCTAATTTTTCATAAAAAACCCAATTGAGTTTATTGATTTGATGATGGTATATGGGATAAGTTAATAAATGCCCTTTGTTAAAGCAGTAATACAGTCCTTGAGTATTGAAAAGTGATTTATTGTTTATCACATTAAAATCCAAAGTCCCTCTCCATGCCACATAACCTGAATACTCAAGTCTGGATCGAGCTTGGGACGATATGAGCTCTCGCCCTATAGATTGAGCTCCATCTGCAAAAACGATGAAATCAAATAAATACTCTTCACCAGATTCTAAAATAACTTTCTTAGTTGTATCCTGAAGTTGTACTTCGACTACTTTACAGTCCTGGTGGTATATTTGATTGGGTATTCTTTTTCTTAAATTGGTGAATAAAGTGTCCCAATGTAGGCTGGCCATTGAAAGATTTTGTTGCCATAAAAATTTGCCGAAAATAGGATCTTCGTTGGATTGACAGTAAAAACTTCGTGCAGTGAAGCTATATGATGGTGTATTTTTATCAATAAGATTTTTGTTGATTAATGATTGTAATAATTCAACAGATAAAGTGATGCCAGCTCCTCGTGATTGTAAGTCATGTCCTCGTTCAAAAACAGTAACTTGAAACTTATCCTTTAATAACAAGGCCAAAGCACAGCCTGCGATGGAGCCTCCAATAATGTAATAGGTCACCCCTAATAAACTTTAAAGAAGTTTATTAGGAGAACTGATCCTCTTTATATTCTAACCAAAGCTACCGCCAAAAGA
>NZ_LNYU01000048.1:0-10950 GCF_001468135.1 Legionella santicrucis
CAATACCAAATTGTTTCTAAAATATTTAGCTTGTATTTCTATTAAACCTACAAAAGGCTGATTTTAAAAAATTGTCCCGTATAAAGTTGAATTCAAAGAACAACCTTTGTATAGGACAAAAATTAGGAATATAGTCTTTGCGAGAATGAGCGAAGCAATTTAGAACGAACTTTGATTAGTAAAAACCTAAATGAGTATCCATTGTTGAGGGAGTACAATTACCCTAATAATTCTTATTGCTATTTTGAACATCAACGAGCCTTCGGTGATACTAATGACTCTGAGTTTAATTCATCAACTGTTTTTTGCTCTCTCGCTTCTTTAAATAAGGATAAAGCTTTTTTATATTTACTTACAGTTTGATTTGCATCTAGATTAGGTTGATTTATTTTAAGAATGTTTAAATATTCTTTGTATATCTTTCCAAGTCTTCCATCTTTTAACGCATGTATATTTTTTCTTGTAAGTTCCAGATCAATATTCCCATCTATTAATTCCATCAATTTATTAGCCGCATCCAATTTTATAGATTTAATAGTTCGTTCAAGTAATGCATTAAGAGGAACACAAGAGTATTTCTGTGTATTTCGATTATTGATGTAGCTTTCTAAGTCACTTTTTAAAATTTCATGGGCTACATTCTTTATAGATTTCTGAGCTTTAGCATAAGCCCATGGCTCACTTTTAAAATCACCTTTTTTATTTATAAGAAGCTGTTGTAATTCACGAAGCGCAGTCATTTTTTGTGGTGATTCGTCGCACGATAATTTTATTACATTAGTGGCTTTTAACATAACCTTGCTCAACAAATTTGCTTCAGTTGAGTGCTTTATAATCGATATGTATTCTTCAATCGAAGGCCTTGCTATAATAGGCATATCTATAGTTTTAGATAAAATATGAGCAGAAACATTTTCTAATAGTTCTTTTACTTTTCCTGAAGCAGCATTTGACATGCATTTTAACCCAATCTCTAAACATCTTTGAGGTGAGTATATTTGTGGCTCTTTTTTATCTCTTGCCTCTAAAAAATATTCTACTGCCGCTGCAGTTTCTGCCACCGTATGAAAATCACCTCTTTCATAGCTTGGAATCAAAACCGCTCCAGCCAGCTTTCTAACATGATCTGCATTGTCAATCCAATTATTTTGGTTTCGCATATACAACTTATCTATCACGGATAAGCTTAGCGGTGCTGTACCAGAAACATGGCCTCTGATGGGAATGTTTCCATCATGGGCCCCTGCTGCCCATGTCCGTACCTCACTTGTTGGATCGGGATTAGCTCTATACAATTTATCATCCAATGCTTCTTGGAGTTTTTGTTCCTCATATTCAACATCTGAAACAACTGATACATCATCCGCAACACCTACAACATAGATATCCGGTTTGGTAGAGTCATCGGTTACATTATCAACATCTCTCATTGCATAAGCAGTCTCCCCGATAAATGGCACAAGAGAACCATCAAAAATTTCATGGACTTTCTGATACATAATAAATCCATTTTGGTTCTCATCTGGAATAGAAGGAGAATGCGCAGTATGTTGATTAGTGACTCTATATCCAATTGCTGAACAAACTGAATCAATAGCCGTAATTAGTCTACTCGATGTTATGATTGATGGATCTTGATTAAAAAACTCCTTAAAACTCGCCCCATTTATGAAAGATCCCCTAGCAGTTGGAGCACCATCCATTAACCATTCTATTTCTTTATTAGGCATATTTATGAATTCATCTTTTATCATTTGATGCAGATTACAAAGTTGTTGTAAAACTTCCCCATTAACATTTCTCATAATCGTCCGAGACATTTTATGAGTTAAATCCTTTATTTCTCCGTGATTGGGATGTAAAGTATTTTCATCTTTTTTATAGCCAAAGTGAGCTAATTCATCTAACACATCTTCGATTGCTATTGATTTTTCCTGATTTGGGTACATAGCTCGCTCCGAAAATAATTTCCACCAATTTAATGGTATTATTTTATACATCCAGAGCGATATATATCCAATCAATTGTATTTATTTGTCATATAAGATTTCTAAATATCTTGCTGATAACTGGGTTATTAGAGTGACTGAAAAATAAGAGTCGTAGCATAGCTTTTTGGTTGAGCTGTAGAATAACATCAGTCAGCACCCCTAATATTTAGGGTACCAACATGATTTATTTTTCTTCAAATGCAACTAAAATAGGGCATGACGCTGAATCAGCTTTTTTACACTCTTTTATTAAGCGGTAAAGGGACTCTCGTGCCTGCGTGAGTTCAGCAATTTGGATATCCAGCTTTGTAATACGGTTTTGAGCAATACTTCTCACACGTTCACGATCATTCTGTGCATCGAGATCTAATAATTCTTTTATTTCCTTTAGAGTAAAACCGGCTTTTTTTGCTGAAAGAATAAACCGTAAACGGCGGATATCATGATCACCATAACGCCTGACTTTTCCCGAGATAAATTCTTTTGCAAGTGGTGGGTACTAAGGATCCCTTGTCGTTGGTAATAACGTATCGTTTCTACCCCTACTCCACATAATTTAGCAAATTCACCGATTGTTTTATTATTCATTACTTGACTCCGTACTATAGTACATACTTTATATTATTTATAAGCTATGAATCAATGTGGCGCATGTATTGAAGTCACTACTCAATTTCTTTAATGCAATATTTATACATTAAATTTATTCGTTAACTTATCAGGAGCAGTTCATGCGGTATTTATTTTTTCTATTATATTTAGGGTTGATGCTGAACGGAACCTTATCCTACGCTCAAAGACAGCACTCCCATTCCCACCAATACCCTCTTAAAAATGAGACGAGCAACCGTAACATTAAAATTTCTCTTGAAAAAACACCCAATATACTCATCGCCAATAAACCAATAACTATCAGGTTTCAATTGCTAAAAGATAATAAAGCCCTCGCGTTTGATGAGTTAAAAGAAGTGCATACCAAGAAAATTCATGTATTAATCATTGATCCCTCTCTTAGTGATTATCATCATGTTCACCCTATGATAGATAGTGAAAAACAAGATTTTGTATTTCACTTTACCCCAAAAAAGACTGGCTCTTATCAAATGTGGGTGGATATTACTCCCATCCAAACCAATAAGCAGGGGTTTTTAGTGGCTGATTTAGGCACTTCTTCCAAAAATCCATTAGTTAAAGAAAAAGTTGTATTAAATACTACGATGAACCCTTATAAATTCACTTTGAAACTAGACAGCAAACCTAAAGCAGGACAGGAAGTTATGGCAACCATTACTGTTACAAAGAATGGCAAACCATTCACCAAGCTTGAACCTGTAATGGGCGCATTTGCTCATGTTGTTGGTTTTAGTGGTGATCATTCATCAATTCTTCATATTCATCCTATGGGAAAAGAACCCACTAAGAAATCCGATCGCGGTGGTGCTGAACTAATGTTTCATATAGGGCTTAAAAAAACCGGCTTTGTTAAATTATTTGCGCAATTTCGGATTAATGAACAAGATGTATATGTTCCTTTTGCAATTAGAGTGAGTTAGAAAAAATTGATAGTGAGTAAGACTTCATTGCAATATATTCCACGCTCTATGATTTGATTATATCGTGGGGAGGGCAATATCCACATAATGGACATTATCACCCTCTCTCCTCAAGCCAATATTAATAAACTGTGAATTCAAAATCAGTATCTTAACTTTATGTTTCTCATCGGAAAAATCAAACATCTTGACAATAAACATTGCGCACTGTAAAAATTAAAGCATTAGTAGGAAGTGAAAAGGATCATGTTATGGAAGGAAAACTAGAGCTTTATCAGCAGGAAATTAATTCTCAAACTCAAGCGATTTTTGCGCGTCTAGAATACTATCGTAAGGCCATGTTTGAAATAAAGAAATTATTAAAGGATTATTTCTTTAACACATGGCGAACACAAAGACTTACAGAGATTGCCCAAGGAGATGAGGTCGTTTTTAGTTTTAATATGGTCCAAAAAGCCATGGAAAATTGTTTGGTTGATGAGACCCTATTAGTAGAAACTGCACAAAGAATTTCCGAAGACACCGAAAATCCAAGCCTTATAGCTGCTTTTGATCCTTATGTTTTAAAAAGTGGTTTACCATTGGAATTAAATCAAGAAGAAGGTTTGTTTCTCTTTAAACCCGAAAAACCATATACACCTATGGCACAAGTTTTTATGCGTCAATTTGCTTATGCTCTAAGTATTTATCGTGTATGTTTAGGCCTTTGCGAAACTTATTGTGCTATTTATAGTTACCAAGGAATAGAAACCAAACAACAGAAAGATTACATTGAGTACGCAAATTTTTTAAAACAACAACTTAATGAAGAAGTTGATTTAATTTCTTTAAATCAAGAAGTAAAAAAAATTGAAAATGAAATCTTAAACTTGCTCTGCACTGAAAAAGTTCATGAAGGATTAGATCAATTTAAGAAAGATATCGATACGCTTAAAATTAAATTAGTTACATTATTGGAATCTGGAGCAAATCATTTACAAGATTCCTATAAAGAATTCCCTAACAATCCTATATTATGGATACTTCATGATCGGAGTTGGCACGCATTACTTAAAACGATTTCAGGCCTCCTTTACGCACAGCAATATAACTATTCTACATTGTATGGCACATTAGAAATTAAGAAAGAATTCATTAGCTTAATTAAAGCAGAAATAGAACAATTTGATACTGCTATAGTAGCAAAAACTCCTTTACTTAAAATTGAATTATTAAAAAAAGGAGCAAAACTTATTAATGAAATAAAAATTGATGTACTTGCTGAGATTGCTGAGAAAAAAATAGAAATGATCGAAGCACCCAAAGTCGGCATCTCTTCTTCTTCCATATCTAATAATATTTATGGACTCTATTTTGCTTATCATAACAGTCAGTTAACCAATAAAGACGATGTTGAAGAAGAACACGTTGAAAAAGATGAAAAAGCACAAGCTTTTGTAAATAAATATTGACCACCAATGTCTATCTACAAGCCTGTTTTACAGTGTGTCTAATTCCTATTTTTCTGTAGCCCGGATTAGACAAAACTCTCTAATCCTGGCCACACTGCTTATGACGCTATTAATCTTGAAATAAACAACCATTGCTTCTTTCCATTAATTATTTTACTCAAAAAATAATCGCATGTCTTTATGTGGGATCCCTGCATCCATGTATTCATCACTACATACCAGAAAACCCAATTTTTCATAAAATGGGATAGCATAAGCTTGCGAACTTAATTTAATTTTTTTTATTAAGGTACGTTTCTGAAGATCAGACAATATAAATCGCATGAGCGCAAACCCTAGTCCTTTTCCTTGATACTCGTCCAATATAGCTACTCGCTCGATTTTTGCAAAATCCTCTACATACCTCACTCGGGCCGTCCCAGCTGGTTGCTCATTAGACAATAAAAGATAGTGATCACTTTCGTCATCTTTTCCATCCACATCCTCACGTAAAGGAACATGCTGGCCTTCAACAAACACCTTAAAGCGAATCTGCAAACATTTTTTAATATCCTCATCAGAAGAGATTTTTTTTATAAAAATTGCCATATCAGGATCCATTTTGATTTATTGCTCATTATACTTAATTTAACGGTCAACCTACTAGTACGATAAGGTATACGAGACATAAAATTGAGTTCGATACTCTCTATTTGCCTCAATACGCTTGGATATTTTTAAAGGACGGCGTATCAAAAAAGACACACTGGAAAATGATACAGCATCTCTTTAACTGCTAATTATCACAAGGAGTTTGACAATCTATAAACAGACTTATCCACAGAAAATGTGCATAACTTAGAAAAGCAGACTCCATTTAAAGTACATAAAACCTTGATAAAACCAAGACATTAAGAATGCTTTTAAAGTTGATTAAATATTAGGATGAAAGAAATATCCACAAGATTAGACATTTGGAAAGAATGAAAGCGTGAACATTTTAAACAAACAAAAATTAAAAAAATAGTCTTGACTTGAACTATTTTTCTTTTTGATAAATCCTTTCATGATTCCTTGGCAAAACAGTTTGAACGGAATAGTACTTCACAACTTGCACTGTAACGAAAAAATTTAGCTTATGTCATAGGTTTCAATTGGATGTTTCTCCTTATTTTGAGTATTACTGAGATTTAAATTGGAACAGACTTCGAAAAAGTTACTCCGTTGCTCTTTTTCTAAATATTTTAAATAGGATGAAACCTCATCATAGACGGTTGGAATCTTAATATCTTGTTCGCTTAATAAGTCATAATTGGCACAAGAAGAAACAAATTGGAGCATTGTGTTAAAATATCCTTCTATATTAACCAGTCCAAACGGTTTTTTAATAACTCCTATTTTGATAGCGCACCAAGTTTCGAATAGCTCATCGAATGTACCAATCCCCCCAGGCATCGCTACCAACTGCGATGATTTTTCATGAATTAAACGTTTTCGTTCATACATAGAGCTTACTATATGTAATTCATCTAAAAACTCGCTTGGCGTCTCTATTTTAGCAAGGTGTTCAGTAGTTATCCCAATAACTATTCCACCATGAGATTTAACCGTTTTAGCAAGAAGTCCCATTAAACCAGTTCCCCCTCCACCATATACCACCGTATATCCGTGTTTAGCAATTCCTTTTCCTAAAGAGACAACAGCCTCTTTAAAAGATGGATTATTTCCCATACTTGATCCTAGATAAACGCCAATTGTTGGGGAAACAATTATTTTTGTATTATTCATAAATTAAATACCTCTTGCATATAACTAAACTATTTAAGATATTTTGAGAATTTTATCTTCGGTAGAAATTCTTCATTGCCAGTATCCGCAACTACTGAAGAAGTTTACTTAAAATAGATTCATTAATTATTGTTAGGCATGCTATTCGTAAGACTCTAGATTTTATAATGTAGTTGGGACCCAATAGATCGGGCTTATTTTTTTCTCAAAGTTACTTATATTTTCCAATGTTGTTGATGCAATGTTCTGTATCGCCTCTTGAGTGAAAAAACCCTGATGGCCAGTAATAAGTACATTCGGAAAAGTTTGTAACCTACAAAATACGTCATCATCAATGATTTCGTTGGAGTGATTTTCAAAAAATAATGGCTCCTCTTCTTCATATACATCGATTCCAAGATAACCTAATTTTTTACTTTTTAATGCCACGATAACTGCTTTGGTATCAAGAAGTTTTCCTCGGCCAGTGTTAATGAGCATTGCGCCTGGTTTCATTTTTTCTAAAGCTTGAGAATCGATGAGATGGTATGTATTGTCATTTAACGGGCAATTTAGACTGACTATATCTGAATTTTCCAATAACGTGTCTAAACTCACATAGCTTACACCAAGTTTGATGCAACACTCATTTTGTTGCGGGTCAAAAGCAATGATTTTACAACCAAAACCATTAAGAATATTTGCTAGTGCAGTTCCTATTTGTCCTGTACCGATAATTCCTATTGTTTTTTGGTACACGTTAAATCCCATTAATCCATTGAGAGAAAAGTCGCCCTCTCGTACTCTATTATGGGCATGGTGAATTTTTCTATTGAGGCATAAAATTAATGCTATTGTGTGTTCTGCAATTGCTTGTGGTGAATAGGAGGGAACCCTACATATACTTATCCCTTTCTCCTGTGCGTAAGTATAATCAACATGGTTATATCCCGCAGAGCGCAAAGCAATTAGCTGAACGCCGCGCTCACAAAGCCCATCAATTACGCTGACATTAATGGAGTCATTCACAAAACAGCATACTACATCCGTTGAAGCAACAGCACCTATGCTTTCTGAATTCAAATGAAAATCAAAATAATTAATTTCATGATGATGAAATTGATTTATTTGCTCGAAAATAGGTCGTTCATATTTTTGTGTGCTAAAAAATGAAATTTTCATAATATTTAATAAATAGGTAAAGGTCTGTTTTTACCTTAATCCATAGGCTCGTTATCATTGGTGGGATTATAGTGTAGGTTATCTAAAATCCAATAAGATTTTTTCTATCGATATTTCTATAGTTCTGAATATCATGCTATACAATTAAATAAGCAATTGACAAAATTTTTTTAAATTTCTTAACTGTACGTTGATAAAATTATGGCTCGTAATTTTAAAATTAGCATACGCATTAGTATTATGGCCTTATTTGTCTTTTTATTAAGTCTGATAGGCTTTACTATCATTGGTATTAATTATCTCGCTTTCAATAAGGTTCTTAATAATAGTGCAAAAAACTTGATTGCAAAAACATCTTTGTTCGTTAACGAACGATTTCAGGCCTATTTAGATCCCTTAAATCATAGTCTAATAGAAATAAGAAATGCAATTAGTATTAGTAAAGATATTATCAATTCTAATAAACAGAAGTTATTTGAGCAATTTCTTTTCGAAATAATCCAAAATAACCCAGACATATTTATGATTCACTATGGAGCTGCAAATGGCGATTTCTTTAATATAAATAGAGAAGAAAAAAGAGGGTTGCAATTAATCCACACGGTAAACTCTAAACCTCCTTTTGTTAACATTCGTTATGAATTAGATCAACAAGGAAAAATAATTAAAAAAGAATCGATCACTATTCCCTATGATCCCAGAAACCGTCCTTGGTACCAAGAGGTTGTACACAATAAAAAACTGATATGGACCAACACATATAAATTTTATTTGTTTGGTAAAAGACCAGGTGTTGCTGTTGCTGCTCCCGTATATGATAAAAATAATCATCTAAAAGGTGTTATTGCAATTGCTTTGACCACCAATCGCCTCCAACAATTTATAAAAGAGTTGGAACTAACGAAAAATACAATGATTTTTGTCATTAACAATGAATCAAATGTTATTGCCTTTCGTGATCCCCGAACTTCAGAAAATATTTTAGGAAAAAAGTTAGATCCTGATTTACTAAAAAAACTTAATATTCCATCAACGATACTCAATGAGCATTTTCATTCAAAAATACAATCCTATGCGTATGAACATCAAAGATATTTTTTCTCGTACCAACCGATAATAAATAAATTAGGGATAGAGCCTTGGCATATTTTAATTATTACTCCTGAAAATGATGTGATAAAGCCTCTAAAAAGTTTAAGTAAGGGCTACATCTTGTTAACTATTTTAGTTTTATTTATTGGAGCAATTTTAGTCCGCATCATCTCTCAGAAAATATCAAATCCCATCATTCAATTGGCCGAAGAATCAAAGAAAATCACTATGTTTAATCTTAAAGCCAAATTACCCGTAAAAACCATGATTAAAGAAATCACTTACTTGGATAAAGCATTATCTACCTTACGTTCGAGTTTAACTTCCTTTCAGCGTTATGTGCCTCACTCTTTAGTTAAAAAATTAGTACATACTGGAAAAATAGCTAAGGTTGGTGGTCAAAACCAAACAATTACTGTTTTATTTTCAGACATCAAGAACTTTACAACAATTTCAGAATCAACATCTCCTCAAAAACTAATGACTTATTTATCTGATTATTTTCAGTCAATGACAGAGGCTGTGATTCAACACGAAGGCACACTGGATAAATACATCGGTGATGCAGTTATGGCTATGTGGAATGCTCCTTCAAAAGATGAAGAACATGCGTTTCATGCTTGTGAAACTGCCAGAGTAATGCTGGAACGTCTTAAAAGATTAAATCAAAGGCATAAAACTGAGGGGTTTCCTGAATTTAACATTAGAATTGGTATTCACACTGGCGAGGCTGTTGTTGGTAATGTAGGGTCCGATGACCGACTTAGCTACACGGCCTTAGGTGATACAGTTAATTTAGCAAGTCGATTGGAATCAATAAGTAAAAATTATAATACGCAAATTATTGTTAGCCATACTACATTCAATCAAGTATCAGAGAAATTCAATTTTCGCTTTTTAGATGAAGTTGCCGTTCGCGGTAAACAAGAAAGCATTGCAATTTATGAGCTAATCACTGCTCAAAATCTTGAAAATATTGAGCAACACAAACAAGAATTTATAAAAGCATTTTCTCTCTATCAAAAAGGCTTATGGAAAAAAAGCATAGAAGCTTTTATGGCACTTACCCCTGCTTATCCAGGCGATCAATTAGCTTCAATCTATATTGAACGTTGTCAAATGTTAGCCCACTCATCACCTGCTCACTGGAGCGGTGTATGGCGCTACTAAATGTGAAAATGATTACATTCTTGTAACAATACGTTCGTCGATTTTCCTACATATAGATAGTATCAATAAAGCAAAGGATGAATTCACGGAAGTACAGTTTTAATATTATTGCAAAAAGCTTATTGAATTATGTTAAAAAAATTTAACATGGAATCAATTAAAATAGATTTATCCCTGGCCTGTTGACAAATATGGAAAAATTTTAATCAACTGTGGATAATGATCTAATTCTATATTTGCAATAGGTTATGTTATTTGTAGGCAAGGAATATTTAACCCTATTGAAATCAAAGAAAATTAAATTGAATTTTTAAAATAAGAAGCAGCACTGGCGACTAAAGTACGCGCTTATATCTTGACTATCGCCTGTATCCTTTAACGAGTATGTGACCAAATTTAGTTTTTATCACTTCTGAAGTAGATACATCACCTTCACTAAGTATATTTTTTCAGCTTTTGTACCCTGTTCATTTTTGACAGTTATATTTAACAATCAAAAGACTAAAATTAGGGCATATTAAAATGAGGAGAACCATTTTTTGGTTTGTTAATTAATACAAATATCAACCCTATGTGGTTAGTAAAAAGCTAATTTGGCCACCTCACATAATCTAACCTTAGAGAAAGAAATATGTCACCCTTGCCCATGCTGGATATTCTACAAGAGATCCAAACCATCCAGGAATTAAAACAAAAATCACTTGCCTATAGCGACAAAGCCAATGAGCTCATCGAGCGCATTCACCATGGGTATGGTGAAGAAGC
>NZ_LNYU01000048.1:10960-56280 GCF_001468135.1 Legionella santicrucis
CGACGCATTACCTCAAATGACCTGTTGCCTAAGGAGAGAAAGCGGCATGGGAGCATTGAAAAGGGATTTATATTTAAAAACATAGCGCTTGTGTTATCGCCGAGGTAATAGTGCTGTAAAAAAACGTATGTTGGATGAATTTTATTATCATCGGATGATAACGCGCATGACGAACAAAAAATTTGTTGTTGAAAAAGAAACGCCAGTAGATCGTACAAACTCATAATGATTCATAGTAAGAGGCTCTAATTGAATCGTTTTACCCTGCAGAACCTCCAAATTACTGACTTTTGGTTTGTTTTCATAATAGACACATCAAACGTTATTTATTTAGTGTTGATCTTGATTCTATTCAACAAGAAAATGAATTTCGTAAACATCCCGGATTATGATTTTCTAACCGGGATTGTTTTTGAAAAACTAACAGGTTAATGAGAGCGCATTCTCAACACCCTCCGGGGATGTTGCTTTGGTCAATTCTTTCTCTACTCGTGCAATAAGGGTATCCATTTTATCTCGTCCACCAAAAAACTCACAATCTAAAATAACACTAGGATCATGTTCAAGAAATTCCTTGAGAAATATTATCCCATTACCAAGATCCTCTTTACTCAACTCATCTAAAGAACGCTCGAGACCTAATGCTTTTTGTAAGGTAAACAATAAATTGTCATCCAGTCCCCTTGGATGTTGCAATAATAAGGCATATCCACCAAAAAGCATATAGTTGCATTTTTGCTCATAACCTTCCTTTAACTTGGTTAGCAAAATGCTATGATCCATTGATTCGAGATTATCTCGAATCAATGGTGTGTAATATAAATCATATATTATATTTCTTGATTTATCTGATTCAACATATTTAAGAATACTTGCGCCAATTGCCTCGTCATTTAATGTTTTAAAAACATTAAAATCTTTATGCTCTTTTGCTACCGCTTTGCACCATTTTTCTATATCTTTATCAAGCTGCTGTCGTTCATTTTCAATTTGTTTTATTAGAGATTGGACAAAAGCGATTGCTTTAAACCGATGCAAAATCGCAGCACCACGCCTTGTTTGTTGCTCAATAATCTCCTGCAAGTATTTTTGGAAATTTGCATCTTGAGCAAAATGAGGATATTTCATGTATCGAAGAACTTTTTCTTTATCTTCGATAAGCATATTATCACGAAAAACCTCTAATGCCCGTACAATAGTTACAACATCAAGAATCTTTAAGTCATCTTCTTTGAATTTCTTTTTAGGAATATGCTCTATTTCTTTTAATTGCAACGCCCTTCTTATCGCTAGGAACAATTTACAATTAGTGACATCACATCTACCAAAATAGGTCCAAGATGCATATCCATTATAATCATCATACTCTTTGATTAACCGAAAATAACGATGAATTAATGCTCCTAATAAAAACAAAGTGCCTTGGGTGGTTTTTTCTTTATCTTCTTTGGGAATTTGTCGCAATTCATTAACTAATAAGTTAAATACTTCGCGTTGACTCTCTCTATCGGTCTTGCTGTTTATTACTTCATTTGTTCTGGCTATTAATACTTCAAGACTAGTTTGTTGCACTGAATCACTACTCCGTGCTTCAACCACTTTATATCTGCCTAATAAAGTAGAATATGCAGTGTCCAGGTTAAGAGTATTGACTCTAAATGTCGCAAATGGTGGTGGGGTATAAGTCATACAACCTCCTTATTACATATTCAATCCCAAGGAACCCATGATCCCTCTATAAATCCCATACAACGCTGAAGAACCATTATAAAACGATAAGTGTTTAGCCTCATGAATGTCTTTTTGAATTGTTGCTCCTAATCGTGTATTTAATTCACTATATGTTTTTTCTTCACGTCTTTCATAAACAAAAGTGCAATAATAGCTAAGATCGCTCAGACACGAATCAAAGAACCCCTTATTTATCTCTTCAAGTGATTGCACCCCCAAATGACCGCGAAATAAATCAATCAAAGGTTGGTGCAAATAACTGTTTATTATTGAGCTATATTGAAACCACTTTAGTAAATATATTCCAATAATAACCTTGGTTCTAAATTCATTGAAATCATCAAGAGTTAACTTAGGATCCCTTTTAACGTCTTTAACATAATTGAGTAAATCATAAGTCTCATCTAAGCTCCGAGCTAGGAGACTTATTGTGCTCGCATCATCCATGGCAGCATTGTCAGGAATTAGTATTGAAAAAAAACTTAAACAGCCCGCATGTTGTCCATAAGCTCGTGCTAAACACATCGCTAACCGTTTTGCTTTTTGCTGAAATATAGCAAACTGAGTCATTGCATCCCTCCTGCAAATAGTGACCCGCAAAACTGCAACGCGTCATTTATGTCCTAAAATGTAAACGCCTCCATTTTTTATAACAACCAATAAAAAATATTGCAACTATTAATTTAACGAATTGAACATAAAAAGAATTAAGCGTTTCTTTTTCTCAATTAATGCTTGAGTTTTAACGGTTAAACATATAGCCATGTTGTTGAATTATTCATCAAAACACTACATTGCAAAACGCTCATCAATTGAAGTAATTAGCTTTTGATGAATACCATTAAAACCACGGTTACTCATAACCAATACAGCATCTCCTGCTTGTACTGTTTTTGAGACTTCATTAACGATGTCATCATGGCTTTTACAAATGGTGTAAGGGCAGGTCCAATGATCTAAGGTTTTATGTAAATCAAAATCTTGAGGTTCTAAAACATAGGCGCCATGAACTGATTCCAAAGCGTGTGCCATTTCTATAGCATGAATGCCTGTGCGCATGGTATATGATGCAAACTCCAAAACAGCAAAAATTCGTTGATGCCTATTACTTCGTTTTAAAGCATCAACAGTGCGCATGATAGCGGTAGGATGGTGTGCAAAATCATCATAGACGGTGATACCATGCTTATTGGAACGAACTTCCAATCGACGTTTCACTGGTGTAAAACGTTCTAAGGCTTCAGCAGCAACTTCGGGGCTTACGCCTGCGTTTACACTCGCAGCAAGCGCAGCCAAACCATTTTCTACATTAAAACGGCCAATTAAAGGCCAATTAACTTCCGCAACTTCTTGCCCCAGATGCAATACTTTAAATGATGAACCATTCTCTTCAAGTAATTTTGCAGACCATTGAGCATCACCATCCAAAGAAAGCTCTTCAATTCGTGAATACTGGCCACGTGCAATAACTTCATTTAGCGCTTTATCATGACAAGGTTTGAGCGCAACACCACTTGCAGGTATCGTTCTTAACAGATAATGAAACTGCAATTGAATTGCTGCAAGATCAGGATAAATATCGGCATGATCAAACTCTAAATTGTTTAAAATAGCTATTCTTGGTCGATAGTGCATAAATTTAGGACGTTTATCAAAAAAAGCACTGTCATATTCATCTGCCTCAATTACAAACCATTTTCCTGAGCCCAAGCAAGCACTGGTTTTAAAATCTGACGATACACCACCGATCAAAAAACCAGGATTCAAACCCGCTTGATGTAAAATCCATGCAATCATAGAGGTGGTTGTTGTCTTTCCATGTGTTCCTGAAACAGCAATCACTTGATATTGGGATAAAATGTTTTCAGCGAGCCATTGTGGTCCTGAAGTGTAGGGCTTTCCTGACTCCAGAACAGCCTCAAGCACGGGCATGCCTCTTTTAATTGCATTACCCACAATAATTAAATCAGCTTGTAATGCATAACGTGTATCCACATAACCCTCAGTCCACTCTATGCCTTTTGCCGCAAGCAAATCACTGACAGGTGGATAGCAATTAGCATCGCTACCAGTAACTTTATGCCCTGCTTCACGAGCAAGCAAAGCAAGGGCACTCATAAATGTTCCACTGATACCTAATATATGTAAATGCATAATAATCCTAATCTCATTGTAATAAAGAAACAGTTAAAATGTTAACAGCAACTAAGCCAAAAGTAGTTAATACTGCTTGAATCATAGTCAAATTTAATGCGAACTTATAAATATTAGCTGTAATAACAAATTGCCAAACCGATAAGCCCAAACTTAAAAATAAATAAATAATTCCCAGAAATAAAAATAAAGGGTTTCTTAAATGAATTTGAGATAAATAAGGAGCGATCAGCAACAAAGGAATAACTAATATATGAATAATAATGTTGATAAAAAATAATGAAGTTACAACTTGTACAAGTCTTGCTGCTAACCCTTTAAAGGATAAAACCAGATAAGTATAAATCACATCAGAAATAATCAAACAGAAAGAAATAAGTGCACTATTCACCATACCATTAGAAGATTTAAATGAAGTAACACTCCATTCAATCATGATGAGTAAAGCCAAAAAAAATCCACTCAAAACCATTCGAGAAATAGAATAAGGGGTATTTTCAGGACTTTCCTTTAATAAACAGATGTCCCAGTAACGATCAAATATAAAATGGAGCATTTATGTCTTCATTTTAGAACATAGAGTATTCGTCCTATTGTCATTAAATTAGTCCACTACTCTCTTCATTAATTTCTTCACCATGCTAAGCTGCTGAATGACAGGTTCATTCCATGGCCCTGATATTTTGTAACTGTACCCAGAAATTTTTTGCATACTTTGACTTATAATATTATTTGCAACCCATGCTGCAACACCAGCAACAGGGCCACCTGCAATAGTTGCAACAACTGGTAAGCTTGCGGTTATATGGGGTGAGATCTTTAAGTTCAAATTATAAGTATGCTTGGGTAAATTTAAATCTCCTTTCATACCGGCATAAGCAACCGGACCATCCAGATAACTGTCTTGGGTGGTCATGATCCCATTGTTAATCATAAAATTTCCTTGAAAAATGTCAAAGCTGTATCCTTGATGTGACAAATCACTAAAATCCAATTGCAATCGACGCGGAATTGTCTGTAAACTCAAAATACTTAATAATTTACCTAAACCCAGTTTTTCTTCAGTTGCCTTACTTAAATGAGTAATCCTTCCATTTTTAAATTGTAGATACATCTCTCCATTTAATGAGGCGAGAGAAAAGTTATATACTCTATTTTTCCACCCCCCGTGAAACTCCATATAACCTTTTTTAGCATGAACAGCAGGAGTTACATTCCAACGTTCTAAAGTTTTTGCTAAATGAGTCATATTTAATTTGACATCCAGTTTTGTTTGGTTGACTTTATTTTTTTCGGTCCACTCGCCCTGAACATCAAACTGATAAACTGGAGAATCAATTCGGCAATAATTTATCGACCATTTTCCAACACTGGACTGGCTTTTCAAAGTAACGCTACCAATTTGTAATTTATTCACTGATAAGTTATCAATGCGCAAATTAAGATTTGGAATTTGATCTGGGTGTATTTGTACTGAATCAACATAATCCTTATCAGCAACATGGATTTTATCCAAATTCAAATACTGGACATGGCCGCTTAATTCGTTGGTTGGTGCACGATAAACCAAATCTGCAGCAATCATTTTTTGTTGTAAACTAAAAGACCAATCCTTGTTAGGTAGTATTTTTGCTTTAATAACCATTGCATTGAATTGTTGTTTTAAAAAGTTAAATTTATCAATGGTTATATTGATGATGCGTAGTTTATTTAATAAAGATGTATTCGTTTGTGTTGTAGAAAATTGAGTATATATATCCTTCCAATCGTGCAAATCAAAACCTTTTAATGAGCCGACCAGTGAAAGCCCCGGTAAATTCTGATTTACCGCATTCGCACTTCCCAAGCGCAATTGCCCTGAACTAAAAGCCAGTCCTTGCTTTTCTTTTTTAAACAGTAGATCAGCGCTGAGCCGTACATCATAATGACCTCTTAACCGCATTGATTCTTTTGCATTAAAATCAACATTCAAATTTAGAGGCGTTTTTTCATCCGCCTCTTTTCCTAAAGGTGCAGGTAAATGAATTGCTAATCCCTCCAAGGAGCTGCTTAAACTGATACTGTCTGCTTCCGAAGGTTTATCAGTTAGCTTTAATTCTGCATTCACCAAAAAAGAACCATCAGCTAAAGCAAAAATAGGTAGTTTAAATTGATCCTTTAAAGAATCAACAGTACATTTTCCATTAACGGTAATTGTTGTAGCTGGTTTTGGCTGTTTAACAGATTGAACTTTAATATTCATTGGATTTTCAAGAATGTTAGCAGACAAGGAACTATCAGTAACTCCTGCTTCATTAAACATTAATTCACCAGATAAATTCTTTACAGTAAATTTGCTTAATTCATGATTTACAATAATGGTGTTATTTTTAAAAGTCGCATTTCCCTGAGCAAGCACGGTATCATTTTCAGGATATAAAGGAGCCTCTACTCTTAAATTGAGTAATGCAGTTCCCTTAACTGACAACATTTTCAAAAGAGATAGTTTTTTCTTGAGGGGAGAAGCCATAATATAATCCATCATTTTTTGAACAGATGCATTAATTCTTCCAGTAACAATCAAATTTTCTTTATTCTTTCCTATATCATCAATACGCAAATGCATTTGTTTGGCTGGCACGCCCTGAAAATTAGCATGGGCTATATCAATATTTAAATTACGCTTGTTTAGATGAATATATCCATCAATGTCTTTAATCACTTGCCATTTAGAATTGATTGCAAGCTCTCCCCCACTCGCAAAACTATCTATAGTAAATTCCCCTGTATTATTATCAAAGGGGAAATCTTTCGCTAAACCGTTAAGCCTAATCTGGCCACTTGCTTCAGAAATACGTTTTAGATCATTTTTCAACCAAAGATATAATTTGGGTTTCAAGTATTCTTTAGGAAGAAAAGCAACCCATTGCTGCCAATTTTTTCCAGAAAATTCGGCACCCAAACGAATATGGCCTATAGATTGGCGACTTACTTGATCGACAACACCTTGCATACTCATTGTTAACTCAGGCTGACTAAAGACAAATCTCTCTATGCTAACGCGCAAACCGTCATTCAAGTCCTTCCAATCAAAAGCACCATTAAGTAATGATAAAATTTGCTCTGGATAACCGCTTACCTTTATGGAAGTATTCTCGGAGTCAAGTTCTAAACGTCCTTGGTCAGGTTGCCAATTAATCACTCCTGAAAGATGATGTACTTCTGGGATGGAATCTCTGGCGTTCCACCCCAGCTGTTCAAAACGTGTTAAAACATAATTAATAGAATAATCATTAAAAACTGTCTCATTATCATCTTTTTGCAAATTATCTTTAATGTTTTGCTTGTTCTCATTAGACCCAGCAAGCTCGATCTGAGGTAGCTCATCTGCACCAAAGCTCAACGCATTAAAACTTGGGATGGGAGGGATACTTGAGGCATTAGCATTCGCCGTTATCATGATCTGAGAATCATGTAAGATTCCCTGAGGCTCCATGTCCAACAGGGCTTGCATGCTTTGGGGCCAGTCAATTGCATGAGACAGTAGCGATTCGATAATAATTGATTTCACAAATAATTGATAACTTTGCTGCTCTTTCTTGTATTTAAGTAATATCTGATTTTCAGGCCAACTCATTCCTCCCATACGCAATTGAATGTGATCCGCAAGCAATTGCCATCCTACATTATCAGGCTTCCAAGATAAGTTAGCAAAAAAAGACTGAATCAATTGGCTTTGTTGATTACGTAATAGGCGCCAAGCCAAACGTTTAAAATCTACCTGTGCTTGTACTGAAGTAATAGAACCATGACGCATATCAACCCATAAAGTAATGTTACCTTTACCGCCTTCCAAATGTTCCGTTGCTTGAGGAAATAAACTTTGCCATTGAGCAGGTACGATATTTTTAGCCGAGAAATAAAACCGTCCTTTTATCTCTTCAAAATGTTCCGGATCAAAATATCCATCTCCTAATAACTGAAAATCAGTACTGTTAGTTTGTGCGAGTCTAGCGCCTCCCTTAAATTTATAATGTCCACCACTATTGGCTACTGATACATTTAATCCATCTACTGGAATCAAACCACCATCGCTAAAATAAAAATAAGCTGAAACATGTTTAATAATTAAACGTTCTTGTTGTGATAACCAAATTAAAATTTGTTTGGTTTTTTCGGGGGTCATGTCATTATTATTGAGTGCATTTGTAGTAATACCATCAATAGTCCAATGAGCATCCTTTTCTCTTAGATTAAGATGCATATCATCAATATAAAGAACGCCGGGTTGTATCTGCCAATTCCATAAAGATTTGAATAAATTAATCCCTACTAATAATTTATTGACATGAAAATTATTATTTGAGTCATCGCCTAAAGTAACTTGATTTAATTTAAGTACGGGATGAAACCAATACCATCCTGTCTCTATAGTTTGAATGGTAACTGGCTGGCCAAGAAGAAGGGATAGATGTTGTTCAATATCACCTTTATACTCTTTCGCCCATGGAGTTAGTGCACGGAAAATACTGGATAAAACAGCCATAAAAATTATGAAGACTGCTAAATACACCCAGATTCGTTTAAATACTTTACTCACACTTAGGATTCGGTTACTCATTAATTGTTTTACTATACCATTGCTTGCTTGCTCATACTACATTTTAGGTTTTATACAGTGTAACCTTCCTCTCGCATTTTCGCTAATTTATAACGTAAAGTTCGCTCGCTTACTCCTAATAAAGCAGCTACCTTTTGTCTATTACCTTCATTTTCTAATAATGTTTTCTCGATCAATTCAAATTCATGGACTTGCAAATTTTTACTGTATGCTGTTGAGCTTGTATCTGGAACCAAAGGGGCGGTTAAGGATAATTGTAAATGTTCTGCTTCGATAATACCTTGTGTTTGTAATACTAATGCTCTTTGAATCACATTATCAAGCTCTCGTGCATTTCCTGGCCACGGATAAGCTAACATCAACTTTTGCGCAGCTGGGCTAATTACAGGAACTACAGGCTGCTTATGTTGGCAATGTTTACGAGTTAAATAATTGGCTAAAGGAATAATATCATTTTTTCTTTCTCGCAGCGGATGCCATTGTAAGGGAAAAACATTCAAACGATAGAACAGATCTTCTCTAAAGCGTCCAGCTTTCACTTCGTCCTTAAGTAGTCTGTTTGTTGTAGCCAAAATACGTACATCAAGATCTATTGTTTTATTAGCACCAATACGCTCTACTTCTTTCTCTTGTAAAACACGAAGCAATTTAGCTTGTAAACTTAAAGGCATTTCACTCACTTCATCCAGAAGCAAAGTTCCACCTTGTGCTTGCTCAAATTTTCCTGGAGTAGACTTATACGCCCCAGTAAATGAGCCTTTTTCATAACCAAATAAGGTTGCTTCAAGCATTTGTTCAGGAATTGCAGCGCAATTAATTGCAATAAAGGGTTGTTTTTTTCGCGGTGAATGATCATGAATAAAATGTGCTAACACTTCTTTCCCTGTTCCACTTTCACCACTAATCATTACTCCCACATCAGATTGAGCGACTTTTAATGCCATAGACAATAAAGCTTGGCTTTTAGGATCTTGGGCTATAGGTTCTCCAGTATTTTCATCAAATTCAACTTTAATGTATTGATTGATTTTTTCAGTTAATACCTGAGCACTAAAAGGTTTTTGTAAATAATCCACTGCGCCATGATGAATAGCCGTCACTGCATCTTGAACGGAACCATAAGCGGTCATTAAAATAACAGGCAACCCTGGTCTTTTTTTTTGGATTTCCGATAATAGCTGATTTCCATCCATCTCATCCATGCGAATATCGGATAAAACTACAGAGGGATTATGGATTTCAAGAAGAACTAAAGCTTCTTTGCCATTTTTAGCTGTAATATAAGTATGGCCAGAAATAGTCATTGTTTCAGCCAGAGCTTCCCTTAATACCGGATCATCTTCAACGATTAAAACATGACTCATAGGATTTCCTTTTCTAAAAGTTAGTACCCCCTAGGGCAAAAACAAATTCACTTGAGTGCCGATTCCCTCTGTAGACTCCAAATTTACTCGACCTCCATGCGCTTTTACTACTGCATATACCACTGCTAAACCCAGACCGTTACCTTGAGCCTTTGTAGTATAAAAAGGTGAAAAAGCCTGATTTTTCACCTCTTCTGTCATTCCTTTTCCATTATCTTCTACTGTTATTTGTATACCTGAATTGTCAGTAGATGCAAGTGTTAAATTAATTTCTGTTGCTTCTGATTGTAATGAATTAATCACTAAGTTTAAAACTGCACCAAGGAGTGACTCTCCATGGATTAATGCCTCACGTGTAATAAGCTGGTTATTCACATTTAACGTTACCCCACGGGCCAAAACATACGGTTGAGCTCGTTGTACCAGTAAAGAACACCAGTAAGTTACATCCATGCGTGTTGGTTCGATTGTAGTACCACGTGCAAATAATAATAAATCCTGAATTTGTTGCTCAATACTACTATGACATTCTTGCAATCTAAGAATCCAATTTTGAGTGCGGGAATCCAAATCAAGAAGATTATTCAAATGTTCCGTATACAACATAGCTGAAGCTAGAGGAGTTCTGATTTGATGAGCCAGCTGGGCGGTCATTGTGCCAATAGAAACTAAACGCTTTTCATTTTCTTTAGCTTTCTCATAATCTCGTGTTGCCGTAATATCTGTTAAGCTCACTAAAATACCTGGCAAACTATCTAAAGTAGCAACCGCTACATGAACACGCCTTCCATCCGCTAGAGAAACCTCATGCCCATCATCAACACGCGGAACAAACGCCCGCAAAATCACATCTAACCATAAAGAACCGAGTAATCCATAACCTAACATCGCTTCGGCAGGTGGGTTTAACCAAACAATACGCCCTTGAGAATTAATAATCACTAAAGCCGTAGGCAAACTGGATAGAATATCCCACTCAGAAAGAGGTATCTGGGGTTTTACAGCACAAGTTTGGTAATTAGAATAATGCATGATGAAATTATTATAATTAATATACTGACTCTAACAAATTTAGATTCAAATGAGAATATCTAAAAATTATGTAATTACAATCTATTAATGCTTAAGTATTTTGAACTAAAGTCTCTTACCTCGATTCTCTTTTTCAAGAGTTTCTTGAGCAACAGCTTCCTTCATTGAGACTAATCCATTTTTAATCTTATTACCTCGTTGAATTGTAGTGGCTATATCGTCAACTTTTAGAGGAATAATAGTAACATGTTGGTCGTATACTGACCTTTCTAAAGAAGTTTCATCGTTCTTAAGTGAACACTTTACTCCCTTTATATCCTGATCTATTTCTTTGTCATCAATATCATGGATTATTACATCACATTCTTTATTTGTATCTGTATCATGAATTATCACATCGCATATATCATCAAGAAAACCCTGTGAACTACTTTTTGCTGATTTACTCAAGTGGCGGCGCTTAGATTCCTCATCATCTTTTGCGGCTTGTTCCTCATCACTTTGTTTTAAGACACTGATCTTTTGGAATAAAGCCTTTTTGTTTGCATCAAGTCCCGGAAAAATTTCATTACCTGCTAGTCGGTTTAAAAGAAAACATGTCTGTGTTATTTTAGTCATCTTAGGCAAGTTATCTTTTATGTCCTCAATAGTACTAATCCTGGGTACCCTGAAAAATCCAAAAGAAATTTTATGAAAGAACCATCTAAAATTATTGGCTATTTCTAAATCTTTTTTTAATAATGCATCATCCACAGTATGTAAATATTGATTCATATGAACAAGGGCTTTGTCTCTGAATAATGCCTCTGGATTAAGTCTCGGATCTTGAAGTAGTTTTTCTAAATGAGCTGGCTCCATTTGCTCTAATTTTTTTTCTAATTTCTCATCTAGACTATCTGCAGTTAAAATGGCTCTAATTAATTCGATATCTTCATAAGAGCTTAATCTAGATGCGGGAGATAATTTTTCCAACTCTTGTATCAATGCATCAGGAAAGAATGTTACCTTTCCTAATAATCTCTGGAAGTGTTCGATAGATAGTCGGTCTTTTGAATTTTCTCGAGTTAATTCTTGAACAAGCAATGACAGATTCGTGACCTCATTTGTTGCTGGCTGGGGCGTAACAAATTTACTTAATAATTGCCATTTAACAAATTTTTTCTCAAAGTCATCTTCACTCTGCGCGTTATAAGGAATAAGATTACTTTTAAGCATAAATTCTTTTAAAGCCGTACCTACTTGAAAAGACATGTAGGAAGGCATATCTAGTTTTGTAGTAAATGCTTTAAAATTGAGACCGATACTACCTGATCTAAGACACCGCTGATATTCTGGCGCTCCATAAGCCGGGGAACTAAAAATTTCATTTACTTTTGGATCTTTTTTATCAGTGATCGTTTTTCTATCACTAACAATAAGTCGCTTACCATCAGTTAAGAAATTAGATAATTTAATATCAGGATGATAATGCCCTGAGTCCATTAGTTTAGTGCAAAAATCACTGATTTGAGTCACAAAGTTTAATGTTTGTTCATAAATCTCTTTTGGATCTCGGCCTTTCAGCTTTTGGGCATAACGAGCTAAATCTCCTTTTGATGCAAATTCACTAATCACAACAGGTTGATACGTTATTTCGTCATCATCACTCAAAAAGGGAACCATAATCGTTATATAATCTTCAGAGAAATATTCGCTAACTTGGTGGGTTTGTAGTTGTTGTTCTTTCCCAAAAGTATGTCGATCTTCTACTCGGATTATAGTGTTTATTGGCTCACCTTCAATAATAAAAGTAAAGTTTTTATTATTGCCTTCTGGATTGCCAAAAACTTTGGTTTGATATTCATCGAATTCTTCATGAACAAATCCCTGTATTGCATCAACTTTTGCATAAGCGAGTGATAAATAGTACACATGCCTTTGAATTTTTTCTTGTAATTGCTGATTCTGTTGATAGTAAGCTTTTATAATTTGATTATACTGAATATATTGCGCAATATTTTCCGAAGTTGGATCATTCGTAAATAATTTATCGCGTTCTTGCATTGCTTTATAGAAGTTTGTTTGCACTGTTTCTTGTAGAGGACTCAATGGAGGGGAAACATGAGAGACAGCATTGGCAAACTCAATACTCTGTAATAGTTGTGATGAATCACGATGTATTTCATATTTTTGTAAATGACTCTCTAATCCATTTTTATCGGGTTGATTTCTCCACTGAATTATTTCATTGATTGTACTGTATTGAGCTAAGCAATTGATTTTTTGTAAATAAAATAACCTTTTTAATTCAGCACTTTCTTCTTCATTAGAAATTTCATTATATTTTGAAACTAAATCTATCAGTTTTTTGAGGTCTTTTGAGGAATTGGAACTTGGGAAACCTAAATGCCTGGACATGGAACAAACCTTAATGAATGATTATTTTCATTGTCATCAAAATCATACCGAGAATATAGTTTAAATATTGATCAACATTGAAAGTTTACTGCTATTTCTAAAGCGATACTGCTGTCATATAATTTATATTAATTATTTTTTTTATCTAATGATCTTAAAAAAGCAAGTTTCTCGGCAATTTTTATTTCCAAACCACGCTCTACTGGTTTATACCATCCGGGTTCTCGTACCCCTTCGGGCAAATAATGTTCTCCAGCAGCATAAGCGTGAGGTTCATCATGCGCATAACGATACTCTTTGCCATAGCCTAATTTTTTTAACAACCGAGTCGGTGCGTTACGCAAATGGATAGGTACTTCTCGAGATTTATCCTGTTTTACAAAATCCATTGCTTGGTTAAAAGCCATATAAGCTGCATTACTTTTCGCAGCTATAGACAAATAAATAACAGCTTCTCCCAATGCAAGCTCTCCTTCAGGAGAACCAAGACGCTCGTATGTTGTTGCAGCATCATTTGCAATTTGCATTGCCCGTGGATCAGCTAAGCCAATATCTTCCCACGCCATTCTTAAAATACGCCGAGCTAAATAACGAGGATCTACTCCTCCATCTAACATGCGACATAGCCAATAAAGTGCGGCATCAGGATGAGAACCACGCACAGATTTATGTAATGCAGAAATTTGGTCGTAAAAGTTTTCTCCGCCTTTATCAAAACGTCGCGTATTTTCAGCTAAAGAGTTTATGACAAATTCTTTGGTCACATGTTCAGTATTCATTGCAGTACATGCAGTTTGTAATTGTTCCAGAGTATTTAATAATCGTCTGCCATCCCCATCAGCAAACCCGATGATCATTTCTATAGCCTCTTCATCAAATTGGAGATGGGATAAAACTGCTTGATGCGCTTTTTGGAATAATTGCCGTAGTTCGCCATCAGTTAATGGTTTTAAGACGTATACCTGGGCTCGTGAAAGTAAAGCAGAATTTACTTCGAAAGAAGGGTTTTCCGTTGTAGCTCCTATAAAAGTAACCAAGCCTGATTCTGTATAAGGCAATAATGCATCTTGTTGTGCTTTATTAAAACGATGAATTTCATCAATAAACAATAAGGTATGTTTACCATGAATCAAGTTTTCTTGTGCTTTTTCAATCGCAGCACGAATGTCCTTCACTCCCGAAAAAACTGCAGATAATGCTATCCATTCACAATCAAAAGTTTCTGCAGCAACACGTGCAATTGTTGTTTTGCCAACTCCAGGTGGGCCCCATAAAATCATGGAATGAAGTTTTTTTCCTGCAAAGCTTAATTTTAAAGATTTGCCCTCGCCTAATAAATGGCTTTGTCCAATCACCTCACTGAGACTCTTGGGCCTTAAAAGTTCTGCCAATGGTGGCTTAGGTTTTTCCTGAAACAAACTCATTGTTGAACCACATCCACTCCTTTAGGCGTTTTGAATTGAAACATGTTGGAGGTCAATTTAGGGTTTAATTTGATTTGAGATAATTGAACAGTAGTCACTTGCCCTAATTGATCATAAAGCTCTAACCCAGTTAAGAGTTCTTTTCTAAAGATCAATTTAATTCGTTGAAAACCCGCTTTAGGTGATTTTGATTTTAAATCAAAAACCAATTCATCGCCCATTCCATTTTGAGATACATTAAAATCTCGAGTAACTGTATCGTCATAACCACTTAAAAATAAAGCAGCAGTACCGCCCAAACCCTTGCTTTGCTTTTTAACCGTTACTTGTTCTAAATCTTTATCATAAACCCAAATTCTCTGACCGTCGGCAACCATCAATTGCGCCATAGGTTGTACGGTTTGCCAGCGAAATCGTCCTGGCCTTTGTAAAGCCATAGTACCCGACGAGCGAGATACGACTCGATGTTTTGCCTTGACTGATTGCTTAAAATTGGCAGCCATTGAACGAATTCCGTTGAGTTTGGCCTGCAATAATTCACCTGGTGTTTGACAAAATACCGTGGTAGAGATGCTTAATAGCAACGCAATAAATATTTTTTTCATAGTTAATCCTCAGTCACTGATGTCACTAGGACATCTCGATATCCCCCTTCTAAGGGGCCAACAATTCCTACACGCTCCATTTCTTCAATCATGCGTGCTGCGCGGTTATAACCTATTTTCAAACGTCTTTGTACTGCAGAAATACTTGCTTTACGTGTTTGAATTACAAATTCCACCGCCTGGTCATAAAGAGGATCATCATCTTCTGTTTGACCTTCTTCATCAGAGCCACCTTCATTTCCTTCTCCAGGCATTTTTAAAATAGCATCAATATAATCAGGTTCACCGCGAGCACGCCAATCATCTGCGATGCGATGCACTTCTTTATCATCAACAAAAGCGCCATGAACACGTAAAGGAGCGCCACTTCCAGGTGCTAAGTATAGCATATCTCCGTGCCCCAATAATTGCTCCGCACCTTGTTGATCCAATATAGTTCGAGAATCAATTTTTGACGAAACCTGAAAAGACATTCGCGTTGGAATATTTGATTTAATGAGACCTGTTAAAACATCTACAGAAGGTCTTTGGGTCGCAAGAATCATATGAATCCCTGCTGCCCGAGCTTTTTGTGCGATACGTGCGATTAATTGTTCTACTTTCTTGCCCACAACCATCATCATGTCTGCAAGTTCATCAATCACAACGACAATACAGGGTAAGGGTTCCAATTCAGGGGCAACTTCGTCCATGGAATCGGTAGGTTTCCATAAAGGATTTACCAAAGGTTGGCCATTAGCAATGGCTTCAATAATTTTACTATTGAAACCCGCCAAATTTCTTACTCCTAATGCAGCCATCAGCTTATATCGCCGCTCCATCTCCTCAACACACCAACGCAAAGCACTGGCAGCTTCTTTCATATCAGTAACTACTGGAGTTAATAAATGCGGGATACCATCATATACTGACAACTCCAGCATTTTAGGATCAACCATAATGAGGCGTACTTGTTCAGGAGTTGCTTTAAATAAGATACTTAAAATCATAGCGTTTATCCCCACAGATTTACCTGAACCTGTGGTACCAGCTACGAGTAAATGAGGCATTTTTGCCAAATCTACTACTACTGGATGACCTCCAATATCCACTCCTAAAACCATACTTACAGGCGAATGAGCCTGCTGATAGACACCCGCTGACAAAACATCAGATAATCGAACAACTTCACGTGAATGATTAGGTAATTCCAACCCAACCACAGTCTTACCAGGAATAACCTCAACAACACGTACTGAAATGACCGATAAAGAACGGGCTAAATCTTTAGCCAAAGCAGTTAATTTACTGACCTTTATTCCAGCAGCCAATTGCAATTCAAAACGAGTAACCACAGGGCCTGGATGCACAGCGACTACTCCAGCTTGAATGCCAAAATCTAACAAATGCTGTTCCACTTCACGTGATAAATTTTCCAACTCTTGGTGTGTGTATCCACCCATAGGTTTGCCAGGTTGCCCTTTATCTAACAAGCTGAGCGAAGGTAAGTCTCCTGAAGTACTCATTTTGGGAGCACGAATTTCTTTTATTTCTTTAGCAGGTTTACTAACTTCAGGCTTTGCTTCATTGGTTATTAAAACAGGGGTAGCAATAACTGTTTCTTTTTCCTTGGCAACTTTTGGTTTAAACAATTTAGGTGCGGGTTTCTCACGAGGCGCATTAGACATCTTTATTGCCTTTTTCGCTTTATTTTTATCACTTTGAAACTTGATAAACTGCCATGCTTTTTGTAGCATTTTGGTCACATAATTTACAATAAATAAAGTATAAAAACCGATTAGCTCAATCGCTTTTATCCAGGATAAACCAGTGAACCAAGTAGTACCTACTAAAAATATCGCCAATAACGCGAGACTTGCTCCATATACATTCAGCATTTGGTACCAACCACCACCTACTGCCTGTCCGATAAATCCTCCTGGACCGCGAATAGAATTTAATTGGCTCATCTCCACTTGTAAACTTAGTAAGCCGCAACCACCTGCAAACATAAAGATTAAACCAATAGAGCGCAGCAATAAAACTCGTTTATCGAGAATTTTTAACACACGAAAATCATGTAAAATAAGCCATGCAACATATACAAAAGATATAGGCACTAAATAGGCAATATATCCAAATGTAAAATAAAGCGCATCTGCTACGTATGCCCCCACTTGTCCACCTGAATTAGCCACAGCAAGCCCCTTCCATGCAGCATGCGACAGCCCAGGATCACTGATTTTATAGGTTAATAAGGACAAAAGAACAAAAAGAGCACTTGTTAAAATGAGTATAAAACTCCCCTCACTCAACCGTTTGGTGACATAATTTGGCATGTGCTTTTTAGTTCCTTGAGCTTTTTTTCCGGAGCGTTGTTTTTCCATAGGTATTTTCATATCTTTGTTTTTATCATAATATTCGCCATCTTAACACAAAATATTAAGGAAGGCAGAGAGATGAGCGCAAGCAATCACCATCGCTTAATCATATTAGGTTCAGGTCCAGCAGGTTATACCGCCGCTGTCTATGCTGCAAGAGCCAATCTTAATCCCGTTTTAATCACTGGCATGCAACCTGGTGGTCAATTAACGACTACAACAGAGGTAGATAATTGGCCTGGAGATATTGAGGGATTACAAGGCCCTGCCCTGATGGAGCGCATGCAAAAACATGCTGAGCGCTTCGAAACCCAAGTCATTTTTGATCATATTGTTAAAGCTAATTTAGCACAAGCACCTTTTGTTCTTCAGGGTGATAGTGAAACTTATACCTGTGATGCTTTAATTATTGCTACTGGAGCCTCCGCGCGTTATCTAGGCTTGGAATCTGAATCAGCCTATCAGGGGCGAGGCGTTTCTGCCTGTGCTACTTGTGATGGTTTTTTCTACCGGAATAAAGCAGTCTGTGTTATTGGTGGAGGAAATACTGCAGTTGAAGAAGCCCTTTATTTATCAAACATTGCTTCGTCAGTTACTTTGGTTCACCGACGTGATAGTTTACGTGCTGAAAAAATTCTTCAAGATAAACTTTTTGAGAAAACTCGAAATGGCAATATCAAAATCATCTGGAATTCAACATTGGAAGAAGTCATAGGTGATGGTAAAAAAGTAACTGGAGCCTTAATTCGTAACGTACAGAATGATACCAAAGAATCATTAGATGTAGATGGTGTATTTATCGCCATTGGCCATACGCCAAATACTGATTTATTTAAAGATCAACTCCTAATGAATAATGGTTATATTGTTATTAAATCAGGACTTGATGGAATGGCTACCAGTACATCCATTCCTGGAGTATTTGCATGTGGCGATGTAGCTGATCATGTATATCGTCAGGCTATTACTTCAGCAGGTTTTGGTTGTATGGCCGCCCTTGATGCAGAACAATATTTAGATTTAAATTTAAATAAATAAATAAAATGCAAAATTATAGCTTGGGTTCTTCCATTATACCCAGGCTATGATTTTCTTTGATTAGCAGTTGATAAAGTATTTTAATCTCATATCTGACTCCAAATTTCTTCTAGCCTAAGATCGTGTCCCTAAAAAATGCTAATAATGTTCTCTTCTTTCTCTAATACTTGCTTATAATCACTGTAAGATGCAATTTTATAGAACTCAAAGTTCAGGAGATTAAGTTGAGTTATAATGAACGATACTCTTTCCCCAATCCAGAAACTAGTGATGATCATGGTTTATTGATGGTCGGTGGAGATCTGGCTCCTCAACGTATACTTCAGGCTTATAAGCAAGGAATTTTTCCATGGTATGAACCTGGCATGCCTGTGCTTTGGTGGTCACCAAATCCTAGACTAATCTTGGTTCCCAGTGAATTTAACTTATCCCGAAGTTTAAAAAAATCTCTAAAAAAGGATTTTAGTTGCACCATCGATACCGCATTTAAACAAGTAATTACTGCCTGTGCTACTTGTTCTGATCGGTTTAATAACACTTGGATTACGGAAGAAATGATAGAAGCATACACCACTTTACATCTTTTAGGCTTCGCTCATTCATTCGAAATATGGTATGAAAACAATCTTGTTGGCGGTCTTTATGGAATTAATCTAGGACAGGCATTTTTTGGCGAATCCATGTTTCATAAAATAACGGATGCGTCTAAAATTGCCCTTTATTATTTATGCAAAACGTTAATAAAGTGGAATTTCGATTTTATTGATTGTCAAATACCTACAAATCATTTACAAAGTCTAGGTGCTAAGATAATTGATCGCAAAGAGTTTCTTTGTTTATTAGGCAAGACATTAATTAACCCTACAAAACAGGGCCTATGGCATTTCTCTTTTTGACCACTAATATTTTGAATTAGTAGAACTATACTATTAGAAGGCTGTATAAGGTAGCTAATAGTCAACCCCTTTTGCCATAATTTACTGAGTATGGCCTAGCTTTAATATGAGTTTAATAAAACCGGAGTATTTTATGGAAGCAATACAAAAAAATGAACCAAACTCCAAGATCCCAATTATTTTTGGATTAATCAACAGCTACCAAATACATAACCTTCTAGAACAGCATAATGCAAAAACAAAAGAATCTAAGGCGGTATTTTTAATAAGAGATAGCTCCTCTTACCCAGGTTTAATCACTGTTTCCTATTACTGTCAAGAACAAGATATAGTAAAACATCTTCGCTTTGGACTCACTGAAGAAGGATGGAAAATAGCCCCCAAGCCCCCTCAAGAACCTCCAAAAACAGATTCAACTGAGATTAAAGAAAAATATACCTTAGATAAAATAAAGTTTGATAAAAAAATGAAAAAATTTATCGATACTGCAAAAAAACTCTTTGAACAACATGTTAGCGCCGAACCCTTCAAAACATTAATCATAGAATTACAAAAACACGAATTTAACTTAGAAGGACTCATAAAACCCAAACGTTCCCAAGCCAGTCACGAAAAACATTTCACAGGCTATGTTTAATAAAATTTTTACATATAGAAAAAATATTACACAAGCAAATAGATACCAATCATGAAATTTGATACGGTTAGATTGCCATTTTATTTATTTTAGTGCAGTATACATGGCTGCAAGTATATGTATAATTATGCATAATAAACTTTATCAATTTGGTACATCACTGAGAGACCTATGGCAAAAGAAGATCATATAGAAATGGCTGGTACTGTTATAGACACCCTACCCAACACCATGTTTCGTGTTGAATTAGAAAATGGGCATGTTATTACTGCTCACATTTCTGGCCGTATGCGTAAAAATTACATAAGAATTTTGACTGGAGATAAAGTCAAGGTTGAGTTAACTCCTTATGACCTAACTAAGGGCCGTATTATCTTTCGTGATAAAAATTAGTCCAATTGAGAATTTAGTTTTAACTCCATCCTATCACCCTTCAAGCACATTGCCTTGAAGGAGTTTTCTAGTAATGCAAACTAAATTTTTAGATCAGCCTTGCCTCGCCCTCTGCGAAAACAGGTCTTAATTCTTAATGTTGTGTCTCACTTTAAAAGACACACAGAATTTACAGATTCAATCAACTCCAATTCTTAAGATAACATCTTACTGTTTGATAGGGAGCTCTGGTTCCTCTGCTTTCACAAAGGGTGACGCTCTTTCAAAGTTCAAGTTTTGTAAAATAGTTGTTGAAGACCTGAATAGGTTATTTATAAAGAGAAAAAATCCATAGTTATTAAACATTGATTACACAATAGCGCCAAAGCTGTTGACACTATTGCGTAAAAAAGATTTTATAACGCTTCAAATATTGCAGCAGCGCCCATACCCGTACCGATGCACATGGTAACCATGCCATAACGGCCCTTAGTTCTTTGTAAACCATGTAATAAGGTTGCTGTTCTTATTGCACCGGTAGCTCCTAATGGATGACCCAATGCAATAGCACCGCCTAGGGGATTTACTTTATCACGAGGAAGATCGAGTTCTTTGATCACTGCTAAAGCTTGAGCCGCAAAAGCCTCATTAAGCTCTATCCAATCCAATTGTTCTAATGTAATTCCCGCTCTTTTTAACGCAATAGGAATGGCTTCAATGGGTCCAATCCCCATAATTTCAGGAGGAACGCCAGCTACCGCATAACTTAACAACCGGCCCATGGGTTTTAACTTATAATAATGTAGCGCCTGCTCACTTGCTAATAAAGCGATACCTGCACCATCACTAGTCTGCGAACTGTTTCCCGCAGTGACCGTTCCTCTTGCGGCAAAAACGGGTTTTAACTTAGAAATTACCTCATATGAAGTCTCAGCACGTGGCCCTTCATCCTCACTTACCAATTTTTTCTTAATTAATACATTTGAGTTTTCTAAGTCTGCGTGTCTTATCGTGATTTCAATAGGACTGATTTCCGCCTTAAAATCACCACGTTGCTGTGCTGCCACGGCTTTTTTATGACTTTCAGTGGCAAACTCATCTTGTTGCTCTCGCGAAATTCCCCATCGCTTAGCTACATTCTCAGCAGTAATTCCCATACCATAAGCGATCGCTATATCTTCATTATTAAAAATAGCTGGGTTCGCTGTATACTTATTTCCACCTAAAGGTACCATCGACATGCTTTCCACACCACCAGCAAGGGCCAAATGTACATCACCACTACGAATAGAGTCCGCAGCTATAGAAATACTTTGTACACCTGAACAACAAAAGCGGTTAATGGTCATTGCTGGGACTGATTGAGGTAAATCGGCCAGCAACGATGCAATACGTGCTACATTCATGCCTTGCTCCGCTTCTGGCATAGCACATCCTACAACCACATCCTCTATTTTTGACTTCTCTACAGACGGATTACGCTCCATTAAATTTCGGATTACATGTGCTAACAAATCATCAGGCAAAGTATGCTTAAATACACCACGAGGTGCTTTACCAACTGGGGTACGTAATACGTCAACTATGTATACATTAGTCATTTTCAATCTCCCTTAATTACGTAGTGGCTTGCCGGTCTCTAGTAAATGACTAATCCGCGCTTGTGTTAACGGTGTTGAAGCAAGATTAATAAACGCTTCTCGCTCCAGTTTAAACATCCAGTTCTCATCAACAATTGTATCTTGATTGAGATTGCCACCACAAAGCACCGCTGCCAATTCTGTAGCTATAAAGTAGTCATGCTGAGAAATAAATCCCCCTTCTAACCAGTTCACTAAACCCGCTTGCAATCGAGCTTTCCCCTCAATACCAGCGATTCTAAACTGTTTCTTTAAAGGAGGAAGATAATTCTTTGTATGCATGGATTTTATTTGTTCGAGTGCTACGTAAAGAACCTCATCCGCGTGCATTATAAAGCTATCGGTATTTCGCAAATACCCCATCTGTATCGCATTGGCGGCTGAACTGGCCACTTGTGCAGTAGCAATATGCTGATAGTAACTTTGAAGTACTGGCAATAAATCACCCTTAGGAACAAGATGTGCCGCACGCATTGCCATTTCTTTACATCCGCCTCCAGCAGGAATTACCCCAACACCAAATTCAACCAAACCAGGATAAGACTCAAAAGAGGCAACAACAGCATCACAATGCATCATTAATTCACAACCACCGCCTAAAGCCCGCCCTCTTAAGGCAGCAACAACAGGGATAGGACTATATTTTAAGCGCAAAGCCACATGCTGAAATTGAGCAATCATTGCCTCTAAATCTCGCATTTTATTGTCTTGAATCAATTTTAACACGCCGCGTAGATCAGCGCCTGAGGAAAAATTATTAGCATCTTGTTGATGTAGAATTAGTCCATGACATTGTTTTTCCGCTATTTGCAATGCTTCTTCTAAACCATCCAGTACCGATTGCCCTACTGTATTCGCTTTACTCTTAAAATTCACTACAGCAACATCATCTTGTAAATGCCACAAACAAACACCTTCATTTTCATAAAGTACAGGTTTAGGATGCACTGACTCTTTGAGAACTTTGTCTGGGAAAAATTGACGTTTATAAACGGGTAACTGACTTCTAGGTTCATAATCATTGAGTGGTGGCGAATAGGCACCTTTTTCGGTATAAAAATGACTAATTTCAAAAAGCCATCCTGGCAAAGACGCTGAGCTAAGGGTTCTATTTTCTTTTATTTCTCGATAAATATACTGGGTCATCGTTGCCAAATCAGCAAGTTGCCAGGTTTCAAAAGGACCTTGCATCCAACCAAATCCCCAACGAATTGCTAAATCCACATCTCTTACATTATCCGCAATTGATGCAAGATGATAAGCACAATAATGGAACAAATCCCTAAAACATGCAGCTAAAAATTGTGCTTGCTTATCCTTAGAAGTAATCAGACTTTGCATGCGAGCAACCGGATCTTGGTTCCCCATAATTGCCTTTAACTCATCACTCACAGATGGTTCTGCTGGACGATAGGTTGCTGATTTTATATCGTAAACCTCGATTATTTTACCATTTTTTCGGTAAATACCTTGACCAGTTTTTTGTCCCAAATGTCCCTTTTTAATTAAATTAACAATCCACTCTGGTAATTTAAAACTATGGTGCCAGGGATCATCAGCTAATTGCTGCTGCATCGTATTTACAACATGCTGCATTGTATCTAAACCAACCACATCCATCGTACGAAATGTCGCTGATTTAGGTCTGCCTAATAAGGGACCAGTTAAAGCATCAACCTCATCCAGCCCCATATCCATAGCAAATGCATGATGTAAGGTTGTTAATAAAGAAAATACCCCTATACGATTCCCAATAAAATTTGGAGTATCTTTTGCCCTGACCACCCCTTTACCTAAATAGCGCGTCAACCAAGTTTCTAAATGATTCACTAATTCTTCATCCGTAGCTTCTGCAGGAATAAGCTCGGCAAGATGCATGTAACGCGGGGGATTAAAGAAATGAACGCCGCAAAAATTCTTTCTATGTCTTTCAGGTAAAACAGAACTTAGTGTATTAATGCTCAAACCGGAGGTATTGCTTACAAGGATCGCTTTTTCTCCTAAGTAAGGAGAAATACGTTTGTATAAATCTTCTTTCCAATCTAAGCGTTCAGCAATAGCTTCAATAATTAAATCACATGACGACAAGTCCGAAAGATGTTGCTCATAATTTCGTGCTTGTAATAAAGCAGCAGTTTGGGCTGTTGCAAGAGGATCTGGTTTTAACTTTCCTAAATGAGCTATTGCTTTATCAACAAAAGTATTAGGTCCTCCCTCTCTTGATGCTAAATCAAAAAGTAAGGTTTCTACACCTGCATTCACTAAATGCGCAGCAATCTGTGCACCCATAACGCCGGCCCCTAGAACTGCGGCTTTTTTTATAAAAAAAGATCCCTGCATTCTTTTTTCCTTATTCATTTATATTATCTGAGTAAGCACCATGAAATTTAGAGATAAACACATTGGCTTACCTCCTGCCACATGCGGTGGGCAGTGAGGTAAAATAAATATCGTTAATTAAATGGCAGCTATGCTTCACGTTACCAAACAACAATTTTATCAAGACAGATCAAAACGAATACCTTGAGCTAAAGGCAACTCATTACCCCAGTTAATTGTATTGGTTTGTCGACGCATATATGCCTTCCAAGAATCAGACCCAGATTCGCGCCCCCCACCAGTCTCTTTCTCCCCTCCAAATGCCCCACCAATTTCAGCACCTGAAGTACCTATGTTAATATTGGCAATCCCACAATCACTGCCCCATGCACTTAAAAAATGCTCCGCATTTTTCAAGTTTTGAGTAAACATCGCTGAGGACAGTCCTTGAGGAACATTATTTTGTAAAGCAATTGCTTCATCTAAAGTCTGATAAGGCATAACGTACAAAATAGGCGCAAATGTTTCTTCTTGCACAATATCCCAATGATTTTTTACATCACATACCAGAGTAGGTTGCACAAAGAATCCCGGTTGATGCAGTGACTCTCCACCAAATAAAATACGACCACCAGCTGATTTAATACGAGCTATTGCTTTATTAAATTGCTCTACAGCTTGCTGATCAATAAGAGGTCCCATTAAATTGTGTTTATCTAAGGGATCACCAATTGTTATTTGCTCATAAGCAAAACGTAAACGCTCAATCACATAATCATACATAGAATGGTGTACAAATAAACGTCGTGTCGACGTACATCGTTGCCCTGCAGTGCCTACCGCTCCAAAAACTATTGCCGGTATCGCTAAATGAAGATCTGCTGATTCATCTAAAATAATGGCATTATTACCACCTAACTCAAGAATAGTTTTACCTAAGCGAGCAGCAACTTTCGCAGCAACTTGTTTCCCTACAGCTGTTGATCCAGTAAACGAAATCAGCGGTATACGATTGTCATTAACCATCGTTTCGACAACCTCGTGACTTTCAGGAATAATTAAACTAAATATCTCGGGGCAGCCATTGCGACTTAATACCTCATTACAAATTTGTTGTACTGCTATAGCACATAAAGGAGTTTTTGCTGAGGGTTTCCATAAAGTAACATTTCCACATATGGCAGCTAAAAAAGCATTCCAAGACCAAACAGCAACCGGGAAATTAAAGGCCGAAATAACCCCAATAATTCCATAGGGATGCCATTGTTCGTACATTCTATGCTGAGGCCGTTCTGAGTGCATAGAATTCCCATACAACATTCGTGATTGACCTACTGCAAAATCAGCAATATCAATCATTTCTTGAACTTCACCGTCTCCTTCTTGCTTGGATTTACCCATTTCCAAGGAAACTAAACTACCTAATGCATCTTTATGCTCACGCAAAGCTTGACCAATTTGCCTAATAATTTCCCCTCGTTTTGGGGCCGGGACTTTTTTCCATTCATGAGCAGCATATTGCGCACGCTTCATTACTTCTTCATAATCTTCCATAGTGGAAGTTGCAACTTCGGCAAGTTTTTCCCCATTAGTAGGGTTAAAAGAAACTAACTGATGCTCATGAATCTTGCTTTGCCATCCCTGACCACTAAAAGCCCCAGGGTTAACAGCATGAATTTTTAAATGCTTTAATATATCCATTGATTATCTCCGTAATAATCTAAAATTATATCATTCAACTTGAGATACGACCGTTAATGAACGGTCGTGGATAAGAACGTATGATTGTGATCGATTATGCGTAATAACGACCAAAACGATTTTCCAATACAGCAGATAATTGGAATTTTTCTTGTAAAACCAAACCCTTATATTCATTGGCTTGGCCTAGTGTTAAATCAACAACAGCACAAACACCTGAAGCGGTGCTCACTTGAATGGCAGACCATTCCAACCCGCAAATTTCGACTGGATAAATCTTCTTCACATAATTTCTTTCTGTAAGTTCACCGCGTTTTATTCCTTCTACAGAAACATAAACAATTACAATATCTTGATAGGTTTTAGGAATAGCATTTTCTAAGATTCGCTTTAATGTAGGTCTATCTTGGTTTAAACGCAAGTCATTCATTAATAGACGCATTTTTTGACAGTGACCAGGATAACGCATCGTTTTATAATTCATGGTTTGCACTTTACCTGCATGCATTTCTGCCAAACTTCCAAGCCCCCCAGAGGTATTAAAAGCTTCGTACTCACAACCATCAATTTGAATCGTTTCCAAACCTTCTAATGGAGCTAAGGTAACTGCTTTTCCATATTTAATGGCATAACAGGGATTACCATATTCATTAATTACGCCATCGGTTGACCAAGTTAATGAATATTGCAATGCATTATTTGCATTCTGTGGCAGTGCACCCACACGTAATTTCACATGGTGACATTCTTCAAACTCCTGCATTAGGCTATTAGCAGCAATACTAATAAATCCTGGAGCTAAACCACACTGAGGCACAAAAGCAGTTTCTGCATCCAAAGCAATTGCTTTGACTGCCTCTGTAACAGCTGTATCTTCAGTAAGATCAAAATAATGTGCTTTAGCAGCTCTTGCGGCTTCAGCAACATGCGTATTTAAAAAATAAGGAAGACTTGAGATGACAGCCACAATTCCATGCTTTTCTATATAGGCTTGAGTCGATTCCTTATCTTGAACATCTAAAGCCACAGTCTTGATTTGTGGCACCGCATCCAATAACCTTTTCACATCTGATCCATTAAAATCTACATCCACTAAATGGACCTGATAAGAACCGCTTTCTGACAGTAAGCAAGAAATTAAACTACCAATTTTCCCTGCGCCAGTAATCATTACATTATACATTTGAATCCCTCTCCCATTATAAAACGCGATCATCCTACACAAATTCTCAAGGCTTGGATAGTGTTCTCTAAATCTAAATTTTGTACATGAATAAATAAAAGAAAATTATACTCGCATTATTTAGGCTCTTAATGCGTCATTCTAACGTGAACTTTTAAAAGAAGATATGCTGTTTTAACCACTAATCTAATCGTGTCTATCAAAACATTCGCTAATCAGACATTAAAGCCTTTTGTAGAATATCATCTTTTAATTAATCACATTTGGTTAACTTGACTTTGATTTTATCTTTAGGTCTTGATCAAGATACAAGAACTAGATAAATAAATTGCATGGTGAACTAATGGTGCAATATCTTGCGATACATGTTATCTTTCGATTTTAAAGAAAAGAATTTGCTAATTCTTGACCTAAATCCAGTACTCATTTATCTTACCCTTTTATAATTTACTGATAAAATATGAAGCAAACTGCTTTGGCGAACAGCACAACGCTTAAATCCTCAATTCATCTCAGCTATACAAAATATCTATTTGTATTTATAGCTGGACTATTATCACCTTTTGGCTTTGCACCATTTCACATGCCAGGCCTCACGTTATTAAGTTTAGCATCTCTCTATTTCAGTCTGAAAAATTGTTCTAGAAAACAGAGCGCTTACTTAGGCTTCTGTTATGGATTAGGCTATTTTGGCTTTGGTGTTTCGTGGGTTATCATCAGTATCCATGATTATGGCCAATTAAATTATTTTGTCTCAGCGTTGGTTACATTAATTTTTATCATGTATCTTTCGCTTTTCCCCGCCCTTGTCACCTACTTATATAAGTTACTTGAATTAAAACACAGAACACTACTGTCTTTACTTTTATTTAGCACTTTATGGTGTCTCAGTGAGTATTGTCGCTCCACATTATTTACTGGATTTCCATGGTTGTTAGTGGGTACAACCCTTATTGATACACCCATTAAATATCTTGCCCCTATTTTAGGAATCTACGGATTAAGCTTAATCTGTGTTTTTATCTCTGCATTACTCACCTTAGCTGTTTCACCAAATTATCCAAAACGTTATTATTGCTTAATTGCTTTCATACTCGTCATGATAAGCCCCGCACTATGTAAAAGTGTTTCTTGGTCACAAATAAAACAAGAACCCATTAGTGTTGGTGCAGTTCAAGCCAATTTATCCATGCGTGATAAATGGGATGAAGCTTTATTTTGGAACTTATTAAAATATTATGAAAACGCAATAAATAAACTTTTAGGAAAACAGCTTATTATTTTGCCTGAATCCGCAATACCACTTCCTGCTAGTTATCTGGATAAATATTTGCTCAAATTAAACAAAAAGGCAATAAAAGCAAACAGTGCTTTAATGTTAGGTATACTCCAACCTACAAATGACAATGAAACTCATTATTATAACTCCATCATCACTTTTGGAAAGGCAAAAGGAAAAAAGTTCAAACGCCAACTTGTTCCTTTCGGAGAATACATTCCTAAACCTCTGATTACGATTTATCAATGGCTCAATTTACCTGAAGCAAATTTATTACCTGGAAAAAAGCAACAGCCTTTAATTAAAATCGCGAAACATCCAATTGCAAGTCTGATTTGTTATGAAATTGCCTACCCCAATATTTTGCGCGCACAAATGCCCAAAGCTCAATGGATCGTTTCAATCAGTGATAATGGTTGGTTTGGACATTCACTAGCAAGTTATCAGCAATTACAAATGGCCCAACTTCTCTCGTTACTGACTGGGCGATATCAAGTAGTCGTTAACAATGATGGTTTATCTTCAATAATTGATACCCATGGCAACATAGTTGAAAGTCTCCCCCCATTTAGCTCTGGATTATTACAAGGTACTGTTTATCCTGCTCAAGGTTTTACTCCATGGATTATTTGGTATGAGTATCCTTCTTTGATTTTTTGTACATTTTTTATAATTTTTATACTTTTTATTCAACTTCGTCGCTTATTCCAGCAATAATCTATTGCTGGCAAGCACAAGAGGAGTTATCCTTAGCGATTTAGAGTCACTTAAAAAATTGGACCATGGATAAAACCTATATACCACAAGAAGTTGAGGAACAAGCTCAACAATATTGGCATAAAAAACAATCATTTAATGTTTCGGAAGATTTAAACAAAGAGAAATTTTATTGTTTATCCATGTTCCCCTATCCAAGTGGAACATTGCACATGGGGCACGTGCGTAACTACACTATTGGAGACGTTATTGCCCGCTATCAACGTGCTTTAGGCAAAAATGTCCTACAACCTATAGGTTGGGATGCATTTGGTTTGCCTGCAGAAAATGCAGCGATAAAAAATGGTATTCCTCCTGCTGAATGGACTAAAAAGAATATAGAATCTATGAAAAAGCAGTTTTTACGTCTTGGTAATGCCTATGACTGGAAACGTGAAATTTGCACTTGCACCCCTGAATATTACCGATGGGAGCAATGGTTTTTT
The DNA here is from genome assembly GCF_001468135.1 of Legionella santicrucis. GTDB lineage: Bacteria > Pseudomonadota > Gammaproteobacteria > Legionellales > Legionellaceae > Legionella > Legionella santicrucis. The sequence continues at coordinate 40,895 of NZ_LNYU01000048.1, forward strand.
ATTCGATTATTTGAAAAAGGTTTAGTCTATAAAAAAAATGCCGTGGTAAATTGGGATCCAGTCGATCAAACTGTCTTAGCAAATGAACAAGTGGTTGATGGAAGAGGATGGCGCTCTGGGGCCCTAGTTGAAAGAAAAGAAATTTCTCAGTGGTTCATTAAAATTACAGCTTATGCTGATGAATTATTAAGTTCATTAGATAGTCTGGACGAATGGCCAGCACAAGTAAAACAGATGCAACGCAACTGGATAGGTCGTTCTACTGGTACTGAGATTTATTTCAATGTCAATAATTACCCAAAACGATTAAAAATTTATACGACTCGACCTGATACCCTCATGGGTACAACTTATCTTGCCGTAGCCACGGATCATCCTATAGCCAAAGAAGCAGCTAATAATCGTAAGGAAATCAAAGAATTTATCGACAGTTGCCAAGGCACCAAAATGGCTGAAGCTGAGTTAGCCACTATGGAAAAGCGTGGAATAGATACCGGAATAACTGCGATTCATCCCATAACTGGAGAAAAATTACCAATATGGGTGGCAAATTTTGTACTTATGCAATACGGTTCTGGTGCTGTAATGGCGGTTCCAGCTCACGATCAAAGAGATTGGGAGTTTTCAAAAAAATATCAATTACCAATCAAAGCGGTCATAAAACCAGAAAATGATGTAGTGCATGACTTAAACCTATCCGCTTATACAGGAGAGGGTACGCTAATTCAATCAGGGCAGTTTGATGGATTAAGCTCTACTCAAGCTATAGAAACTATAACAAACTTCCTCGAAGAGCATGATGCTGGTAAGGCCACAATTAATTACAGATTACGTGATTGGGGTGTATCGAGACAAAGATATTGGGGAACGCCTATCCCCATGATTTTATGTGAACAATGTGGCACAGTACCTGTTCCAGATGAAGATCTTCCAGTAGTGCTCCCAGAGAATGTTTCGTTTACCGGAACAGGATCACCTTTAGCTCAATGCCCTGAATTTGTGAACATCACTTGTCCGAAATGCGGACAGGATGCATATCGTGAAACAGATACGTTTGATACCTTTGTTGAGTCTTCTTGGTATTACGCGCGTTTCGCGTGCAAAAGCCAAGAAAATGCAATGCTGGATGATCGGGCAAAATATTGGACTCCTGTCGATCAATATGTAGGGGGCATTGAACATGCCGTAATGCATTTACTTTACGCCCGTTTTTTCCATAAATTAATGCGCGATGAAGGCTTAGTTAATTCCGATGAACCTTTTAAGGCACTATTAACCCAAGGTATGGTTTTAAAAGATGGACATAAAATGTCTAAATCTGTTGGCAACGTCGTAGATCCTAACCATCTGATTGATACCTATGGAGCGGATACGGCACGACTATTTGTTATGTTTGCAGCACCCCCTGAACAATCTTTAGAGTGGTCGGATACCGCCGTAGAAGGCGCACATCGTTTCCTTAAACGAATTTGGTTTTTTGCTTATCAACATCAAAATATGCTTATTGACATAAATGACCTTATTCTCAGTGGTAACGGTCATGTAAACTGGCAACAAGCTGAAAGTCGCTTAAAAAAATCACGCCATATTGTGCACCAAATTCTAGCCCAAGCGACTCATGATTATGATCGTAATCAATTTAATACAGTAGTTTCCGGGTGTATGAAGTTGTTTAATGAATTATCAAGTTATTCTATAGAAACTGAAGAAGATAAATTCTTTATTCATTCTGGAATAAGTATATTACTTCGATTACTCGCTCCTATAACTCCTCACATGACACATCACTTATGGCAACAATTAGGCTTTGAAAAAGCAATTATTGATGCTAATTGGCCTAGGGTCGATAAAGGAGCACTAAAAACCGATGAAGTCGATTATGTGGTTCAAGTTAATGGCAAGCTTAGAGCACAATTTACTGCTAGCGTAGATGCCACAGAAGAAGCATTAATTGCTGCAGCCAAACAACATGTAAAAGATTTTCTAGCGAATCAAACGGTTAAAAAAGCGATCGTTGTTGCGCACCGACAATTAATTAATTTGGTTGTTGGTTGATGAAATATAGTTACTCAAAGTTTCAACCTTTGATTTTACAAAGTATTATTACTATGATACTGGTTTTTTTTCTATCTGCTTGTGGATTTCATCTACGTGGCGTTAGTAATGTACCTAGTTGGCTTAATAATATTGCGCTTATTTCTGAAAATAACGACAAACAATTTATCTCCATAATAGAATCGCGATTGGAAGGTTCAAAGATTCAAATTAATGAGCCTTCTCATGCCCAATACTGGCTTCTAATTAATGAAGTGAATTTACAACAGCAAATTATTAGTGTTGGATCAAGCACAAATCCCAGGCAATATACCTTAACTTTAACCGTAATCTATATATTGAAAACTAGAAAGGGGCAAGAGTTAACTCCTCCGAGCAAGGTTAGTGTGTCCCGACAGCTTACTTTAAATAATGATAGAATTCTTGGTTCTAAAGATGAAGAAAGCATCTTAATTGGAGAAATGAAACAAGATGCAGTGACTCAAATCTTGTATAGACTGAGCCATCTACAAAAGCCTTCATTTTAACTTAATAGCGGAAAAACTGAACTTATCGTGGCTTCGATACAACAAAGCGAAACTCAAGAAAACTTCGTAGAAACCGGGGTTCTGCTTCGCTGCACCTAGGCTACAAAGACAAAAGTGGCTTTTTATATGCAAATAAAACAACAAATGCTCGCTCAACAAGTCCAAAAAAAAATTGCTCCACTCTACATGCTTATTGGACAAGACAACTATCTATTAGAAGATTCTCTAGCTACAATTAAATCTGCCATCAAAAAAAATCATCATTATGATGAAAAAATTATCTCCATCCAGTCTGCCGAAGATTGGAGTTGTATTAAAGAAGAGGCAAACAGTTATTCTTTGTTTTCAGACATTGTGCTTTTAAATGTCTTTTTTGATAAAAAAACAATAGATGCGCTAGGAAAGAAAATTTTAGTGGAATACCTTAAGTCTATTAATCCACGATGCTTTATTATCATAAGAGCGCCTAATTTACCTCTAAAACAATTACAATGGCTCTCTTCCCAAGAACACGCCGTACTTACTGTTGCATATCCACTCGATACAGATGCCATGAAAAATTGGATAGTAACGCAATTAAAGAAAAACTCTATCCAATTTGATCCACAGACTCCTGATTTAATTCACCATTATACTCAAGGAAACATGCTGGCCTGTGCCCAAGTCATTGAAAAAATAATGCTTTCTAATCATGGTAATCAAAAAATTGATGTCCAACAAGTGCAAGAACATTTATCAGATCAATGCGAACACGATCTTTTCGAATTAGTTAATGCATGTCTACTTGGTCAAAGTGATAAAGCAATTCAAATTTTACGTCATGCCGCCAATAATAAAACAGAAGCTACTTTTGTATTATGGATACTGAGTCAAGAAATCAGAATAATTATGCAACTTTATCATTTCTTGGAACATAAAATTGATATTAAAAGCGCCTGTGCTCAATTAAAAATATGGCCACAACGAGTTAATCTCTATCAAACATGTTGTAAGCGATTTAATAAAGAAACATTAATAAAATTACATAGCTGCTGTTACTCTATTGATGAGCGTATTAAATCAAACATAAATACACAAGTATGGAATACTTTGGAAAATATTGCTCTTTCATTGTGTCTGGGAAATATAATAGGTGATTTATGTACAGCATAGCTATTTTCGGTGGCGCATTTGATCCCATCCATAATGGGCATTTACAAACCAGTTTAACCATACAAAAGAATTTCAACTTTGATGCTTATATTTTTCTTCCTTGTAAAACACCAACAATAAAACCAGCTACTATTGCTAGTAGTAAACAACGAATAGAAATGATTCTACGTGCAATAAAGTGCTATAAACAAAATTTCAAATTGGATTTGCGTGAAATAGAACGTGCTACTCCATCTTATATGGTTGAAACTCTTGAAAGTTTTAGAGCAGAGTCTCCTGAGACATCGATTACTTTAATTATTGGTTATGATGCTTTTCTTTCCTTATTTCAATGGCATCAGTGGCAAAAAATAATTACACTTGCACATCTCATGGTAATCAATCGCTCTGAATTCGCTAAGCAACCTATTCCAGAAATCATGCAACAATTTTTAAAAAAATATCAAAGTGAAAATAAAGCAGAACTTTTGAACACTCAAGCAGGGAGTGTGTTTTTATTTGATGCAGGTAATTTTGAAATTTCTTCTACTTCACTTCGTGAAGAGATAAAAAAGGGAGCGAACGTTAAAAGTAAGCTCCCTTATTCAGTCTATGAATACATTAAACATCAGGGGTTATATCAATAAGATTAAAGGACTTATTGTTTGCAGCCATTTGTTTCGCTTGATTAAGAAGTCCCGGTAAATATCCAGAGATCCAGTTAATCACGGGTGTTAGCTGATTATACACCCTAGAGCCTTGAACATATTGTTGATAAGGCAAAGACGTCATGCTTAGTATTGCAAAAATAAGTGAAAGGATAAATACGCCCCGGCCAAAACCGAAAATACCGCCTAAAACTTTATCCATAGCGCCTAAACCACTGCCTTTTAAAAAAAGACCGATGATAAAATTAGCGATACCACCTCCGATTAAAACACCAAGAACAACGACCATAAAACTGACTATTGAAAGGATTGATGGATTTTGTATATAAGGTTGTATATAAGGAGTAACACTGCCCGAATAATTATAACCCGCCCACACAGCTAATATCCATACTCCTATTGCAATAAACTCTTTAACAAATCCTCTTAGCAAACCAGTAATAGAGGATAACCCTATTATTATTATAAAAATTATATCAACCCATTGAAATTGCATCGTTAGCTAACTCCAGTATTGACCACTAAACCATTCAACTGCATAGCAGTTGCTAATTGAGTTTTTACTTTCATCACATCACTTTTAACAGGTGAGTGTCCTACATAAACTTTATAAATAATACCTCGCTTTCCATTTGTTTTAAGGTAATTTGCCTTATATCCTTGGCTTTGTAATCTGCTTACCAACGCTTGAGCATTAGAAAATTTTGCAAAAGATGCTAATTGAACTGCATAAATATTTTTTTGACTTACAGAATGATTCACACTTGCTTTAGCAATAACTGGCGCAGTAACAACTTTCTTTGCTGCCGCTTGTGTCTGTACTTTTATGGGTTTGATCAGTTTCACTGGTTTTGCTGCCACTTCATTTATTTGCTTCTCAGCCGCATTTTTTACGGCATTATTTAACGCAAGCTCAATAGGTTTTGTAGCAACTTCGTGATTCGTTGTAGGCTCTGACTTGGCTATATGAATCGCTGCCTCATCAACAGCTTGAACAGATTGAATAAAATCTTCTTTATCGAGATCAGATCCCTTTTGGTCTAAAACAGGAGGAATTTCTACCTTAGCTACTTTTATGGTTTCAAACATCTCTTTTTCATCAGTCATAACCACATTAGGAGCTGTTGGTTTAGGAGGTAACTGCACATTAACACTAAAATTATTTTCAAAGCGCTGACTTGATTTTTTCATCATTGACGGAAGGAAAATAGCACCCAATGATAAAACAACAGCCAAGCCAACTAAACGATGTTTTAGCTTTTCATCAATTACTAATTTCATTGAATCTCCTATTAGCCATAACATGACTCACTGTAAAAAAAGACCCATAAACAACAATTAAGTCGCCAAGTCTAGATTGTTTTAATGCGGCTTCAAAAGCAATCAGAGGATTAGTATAGCAAAACTCCACAGAAATTGCTGCATCTCTTAAAATTGTAATCAGTAAATCAGCATCGGCAGCTCGTTTATTGTCTAATTGTGCAGGATACCAATAATCAACGCAATCTTTTAAAGGCGTAATTAAGTTAAGAATATCCTTATCTTTTAATGCAGAAAAAACTGCATGTACCCTTGTTTTTTCCATTTTTTGCAAAGTTTCAGCAAGTAATCTTGCTGATTGAGGATTATGAGACACATCATATAATACATCCACAGTACCTCGATGCAATTGTAAACGCCCGGGGATAAAAATGCGCCGCATTGCAGATTGCAAGTGAGTATGAGTTATAGGTAAATACTGCTTCAATAAAAAACATGCGGTAATTGCAGCCGCAGCCGATTTGAGTTGTATCGAAGGTTTAGGTAAGTCATAAATTGAAAAAAGACCGCTCTTTTCGTCATACTCAATACCCCAGGTGGCGTCTTTTTCCTGAATTGAAAAATCACGATCATAAAGATATGTAGGAGAAGCTAGTTGTGTCGCTTTCTTAATTATAGAGGTCGGAGGATTATTGTCTGCATAAATGAATGGTTTACCTGAGCGAAGAATTCCAGCTTTTTCATAACCAATGGCGTCAAGCGTGTCGCCTAAATAATCCTGATGATCATAATCAATTGTTGTAATAATGGATAAATCGGCATCAACTATGTTAGTAGCATCTAAACGCCCACCTAATCCTACTTCCAGAATAATGATATCTAAATTCATTTTTTTGAAATACCACAGCGCCGCTAAAGTAGTCATTTCAAAATAGGTCAGGAGGACTTCCCCTCGAGCTTTTTCAATAATACTGAATGCCTGACATAAATCATCATCAGAAATTGGAGTTAAATTGACTCGAATACGTTCATTAAACTGAATAAGATGAGGCGAAGTATAAGAACCTACTTTATATCCAGCAGAATGATAAATTGCTTCAAGAGCCGTTACAGTCGAGCCTTTTCCATTAGTACCAGCAACAGAAATAACTCGACACTCAGGAAGTTGCAAATGCAATATTTGTGCAACTTCTTTGATGCGAGTTAAACCTAGTTGTATCTCTTGAGTATTCCTGGTTTCTAAATCGTATAACCATTCATTAATGCAATGATGTTTTGGCAACTAATCCCCTGTGGTTTGACGGGTTAATTTGGAGACCAATTCAGCGACAACAGGACGAATATGTTTTCGCTCCAGAATCATGTCAATATGGCCATGCTCTAATAAGAACTCACTACGCTGGAACCCTTCTGGTAAAATTTGTCTTACTGTTTGCTCAATAACCCTGGGACCAGCGAAACCAATTAAAGCATTAGGTTCAGCAACAATTACATCACCAAGACTTGCAAAACTAGCCGATACTCCACCCATAGTGGGATCAGTGAGAACCACAATAAATGGTAATCCTGTTTCGGCAAATTTTGCTAAAGCAGCTGAAGTTTTCGCCATTTGCATTAAGGAAAAAAGCCCCTCCTGCATACGCGCACCACCGCTTGCAGTAAAGCAAATATATGATCTTTGTTCCTTGGTTGCTAACTCAACCGCACGAACAAATTTTTCACCTACAGTAGCCCCCATGGACCCACCCATAAAGTTAAACTCAAAAGACCCAACTACCACAGGCTGTTGTAATAAAGTTCCTTTTACAATAACCAACGCTTCTTTTTCACCAGTCGCTTTTTGGGCCTGGGAGATTCTGTCTTTGTATTTTTTGGAGTCTCTAAATTTTAATCGGTCATGAGGTTCTAAAGAAGCAGCTACTTCCTCTTGACTACCCTCATCAAGAAATTGCTTAATTCGAGTTCTGGCAGATATCCTATGATGAAAATTACAAGATGGACAAACCATTAGATTTTTTTCTAACTCAATACTATAAAGAACCTCATTACAGCCAGAACATTTCAGCCATAAACCTTCAGGAACTCCTTTTTTTTGAGAAGTCTCTGTATTAACTCTTGAGGGTAATAATTTTTTAAACCAACTCATAATTGGAACCTAATTTAAAAAATTTCATTATTATACACAGAAAAAAATATTCTTAAATCCACATCTTGTTCATGTGATAATATCTTCTAATATTTAAAAGGTAGCATTGACGCCCTCATCAATGTTCTAACGCCTAATTATTGTTTCATTTCAAGGCACTTAAAGTTATTATTTAAAATGCCGCTAAAGAAAATATAACGACCTAAATTGAGATTCATGTATGAAACTTATAATATCAATAATAATCTTCATCTGTTTCTTAGTTTCTAGTCAATTTGTTCTCGCGCATAATCGATATGGTGAAACATTGTGCAATTCACCCGATTATTTTTGCATGAAAATTAAAACTGGTGAGAGTTGGGATAAACTTTTTCCAGATGAAGAAGAACGAGATATGGTGAAGCGAATTAATCGTATGAATATTGCTTTACGTCCTGGATTAACCATTGCTGTACCTAAAAATATCGATCGCTTAACGATTTATGATGTATCTCCATTTCCCAGATACATAGAGGCCAACGGTGAAAAAACAATTTACGTAAGTCAAAAAAAGCTAGCATGGGCAGCCTACGACCAAGATGGAGAGTTACTCTGGTGGGGACCAATTTCTTCAGGGATAGGAAAATGTACTGGTGTTCTTGGTGGATGTACTACACCTACAGGTTCATTTCGAATTATCCGTAAACAAGACATAGATTGTGTTTCAACTGTGTTTCCAAGACGATCTGATGGAAACGATGGGGGCGCTTTAATGCCCTATTGTATGCATTTTTATAGGGGTTATGCTCTTCATGGCAGTTATGAATTACCTGGCTATAGGGCAAGTCATGGTTGTGTCAGGATGTTTATTGAAGATGCACGTTGGCTTAACGAAGAATTTATAGATTTACCTGGAGGTGGTATGAAGGGAACTCGTGTTGTTATTGATGAGCCAAACGACCCCAATGAGCAATAGACAAATAATAAACAAACTGTTAATATTTTAAAAGGTGAATTTTATACATTAGTATGATAAGGTTGTCTGTTAGCATTTATGATCGAAAAAGCGGCATAATAAAACATTAGAAATGTTTAATCGATTAACCTACAGCATAGAACTACTCCCAGTTTTCGTCAAAATCAATAGTGTTTACACCTGGAGAATGATAAAAGAATGGCACATTACAATACAGAGCCTCAATCAATAACACATTTCGGAATACAATCAATTATGCCTTGGATGGTATGGGGCTTAGGTTGTTTATTTTATTTTTATGAGTGTCTCTTACAAGTATCGCCAAGTGTTATGAGTCACGAGTTGATGAGAGACTTCTCAGTTACCAGCCAAACTTTAGGAATTTTATCAGGCATCTATTTTTATTCTTATGCAGCCATGCAATTGCCAGGTGGTGTATTAATGGATTATTTCGGCCCACACCGGTTGTTAACATTAGCTACTATAGTCTGTGCCTTAAGTACTATTGCTTTTGGTATGACTGATAGCTTTTTTATGGCTTGTGTCGCACGCTTAATGATAGGTTTTGGTTCTGCTTTCGCAGCTGTTGGAACAATGAAACTTGCTGCCAATTGGTTTCCAGCCCAACGTTTTGCCTTATTAACTGGCCTTATGGTAACCTTAGGAATGCTTGGAGCAATTGGTGGAGAGGCTCCTTTAGCATTATTAATTGACAATTTTGGTTGGCGCCATAGTATGCTAATCATGGGAAGTACAGGACTCGTGCTCGCCGTTTTACTCATTTTCATCGCCAAAGACACTCCTAAAAATCATGAAGTTACTACCTCACATCCCATTGATGAAGAGCAACTAATACCAAGTTTACTTGCATTAATAAAGAATAAACAACTCTGGTTAGTCGCCTGCTATGGTGGTCTAATGTACATGGCAACTCCAGTTTTTTGTGGTCTATGGGGTGTTCCTTTCTTAATGAATAAAATGATGATCACCAAGACGACAGCAGCAAATTATATTTCTCTAGTCTTTGTTGGTTGGGCAATTGCCAGTCCCTTATGGGGAGTATTTTCTAACCGCATTGGCTTGCGTAAACCCCCCATGTATATAGGGTGTGTCGGCGCTCTAATTTGTTCTTTACTCTTTATTTTTGTCCCAATTAATACAGCAATATATATGGAGCTGCTCTTATTCGCATTTGGTATTTTTTCTGCAGGATTTTTACCCGCATTTACCGTTGCTAAAGAATTATGTAATAAAAAATATGTTGCTACGGGTTTAAGTTTCATGAATATGATGAATATGATAGGAATAGCACTAGCACAGCCACTTATTGGTTATATTCTTGATAAAATGTGGGAAGGGGAAATTAATGGTAATGTCAGGGTTTATCCCCTGGAAGCATATCATACTGGCCTTGCTATTCTTCCGCTTGGAATGCTTATTGCTTTAATTATTTTACCAAAAATTAAAGAAACTTATTGCCAAAGTGTACATTAATGAAATAATACGAGGCTCCCTGAGATTATAAAAGTAACCTAGATGCAATAATAGAGAAATCTGGTTCTATTTTTTGCACCTGGAATACATTTTGAAAGTAGATTTTAAATATGGCAAAAAAACTATATATCAAAACTAACGGCTGTCAGATGAATGAATATGACTCATCTAAAATGGCAGAAGTTTTGTTGCACTCACATGGCTTGGTCAAAACCGATCAGGTTGAAGATGCAGATGTGATCTTACTTAACACGTGCTCTATTCGCGAAAAAGCACAAGAAAAAGTTTTTTCTCAATTAGGACAATGGCGTGAATATAAAGCGAAAAATCCTCATGTTGTGATTGGAGTAGGTGGATGTGTAGCAAGTCAAGAAGGTGAAGATATCATTAAAAGAGCACCTTTTGTCGATCTTGTTTTTGGTCCTCAAACATTACATCGACTTCCTGAGTTACTTAATGAGCGAATGGAAAAGAAAAAACCAGTTGTTGATATTAGCTTCCCAGAAATAGAAAAATTTGATCATCTCCCTGCACCTAGAGCTGAAGGACCAACTGCTTTTGTTTCTATCATGGAAGGTTGCAGCAAATATTGCAGCTTCTGTGTTGTTCCTTATACTCGTGGTACTGAAATTAGCCGACCGTTTGATGATGTACTTGCAGAATGTTATCAATTAGCAATGCAAGGAGTTAGAGAAATTAATCTATTGGGTCAAAATGTTAACGATTATCGCGGTGCCATGGAAAACGGCGATATTGCTGACTTAGCACTTTTAATTCATTATCTTGCCGCTATAGAGGGTATAGGTAGAATTCGTTTTACAACCTCACACCCTTTGGCATTTTCAGACAATTTAATTAATGCTTATGCAGAAGTACCTGAGTTGGCGAATCATCTACACTTACCGGTACAAAGTGGTTCAGACCGTATTTTAGGTTTAATGAAGCGAGGATATACTGCTTTAGAATTCAAATCTAAAATTAGAAAACTACGAAAAGTACGACCAGATATTCGTTTATCTACAGATATTATTGTTGGCTTTCCAGGAGAAACAGATAAAGATTTTCAAGATACTATGGATTTAGTCCACGAAATAGGTTTTGATACTTCATTTAGCTTTATTTATAGCCCAAGACCTGGTACTCCGGCTGCTAATTTGCCCGATGACACCCCTTTGGAAGTTAAAAAACAAAGACTTCAGATTTTACAAAGTAGGCTCTTATTACAAGCTTCTCGTTATAGCCAGTCTATGGTTGGAACCACACAGAAAATCTTAGTTACTGGTTACTCCAAAAAAGATTCACAACAACTTTCTGGACGTACTGAGTGCAATCGAGTGGTCAATTTTGATGGCCCAGCACATTTGATTGGGCAATTTGTTGATACTCAAATCAGTGATGCATTACCAAATTCATTACGAGGGCGCCTCATTGCCGCTGAGACTGAAACGATTTAATGATAGAACATATTCAAAAACAATTGATCATTCCTCGCGAGTACCATAATCAACGTATAGATAGTGTACTCGCGCATCTACTACCTGACTATTCACGCTCACAAATCAGTAACTGGATTAAAAGTGGTACAATAACGCTTAATCGTCAATCTTGTAAACCTAAAGACAAAGTTGAAGATGGTGACCTAATTGAGATCAATGTTGATTTTAATACAACAGATACTCATTTAGATCATTGTGCTCCAGAAGAAATTCCTTTAAATATTATCTATGAAGATGAAGATGTTTTAGTGCTCAACAAACCAGCAAATATGGTTGTTCATCCTGGCGCTGGAAATAAAGAACATACTTTAGTTAATGCCTTATTACATCATGCCCCCTCACTCACTCATTTACCTCGAGCAGGAATTGTTCATCGACTCGATAAAGACACGACAGGTCTTTTAATCGTAGCCAAAACCTTACCCGCACATACATCCTTAGTACGCCAAATGCAAGCCCGTGAAATTAAGCGTCATTACATTACTTTAGTACAAGGCCACATTATTTCTGGCGGCACTATTGATACCGGCTTTGGACGGCATCCTAGAAATCGACTAAAAATGACTGTGCAAGAACAGGGAAGGCAAGCCATAACTCACTATTCAGTAAAAAAACAATATCAGGATTTTACTTTATTGGACGTCAACCTCATGACTGGACGAACACACCAAATCAGAGTCCATCTAGCATATATCCATCATCCCGTCGTTGGTGATCCACTGTATGGAACACGTATGCGCTTTCCTGCCCAAGCATCTGAGCACTTACGCGCCCTATTTCAAAACTTTAAAAGACAAGCACTGCACGCGCGCACTCTCTCATTTTATCATCCAAAAACAGAAAAAGAGTTGACGCTTATAGCGCCTATACCTGATGATTTTAAGCTTCTTCTAAACACATTGGACGAGCATTATGGAGACTAAATTAGCGAATTGGCTTGCCCCAGAAAATATTACAGCCTTGAGTACTACCCGACGTTCAGGATTTAGCCAAGCACCTTATGAAAACAACAATATGGGCTTAGGCATTGGAGATAATGATCTCCAAGTGCTGCAAAATAGGCAGCAGCTGATTGAACAATTACATTTACCCGGCGAACCTCAATGGTTAAAGCAAACACACAGTACCCATTGCGTCATCATCGAAGAAGATTCAAATAGAAATGCAGATGCCGCAATAACTCGCTCGAAGAACTCTCCTTTAGTAATTCTTACTGCGGATTGCTTACCAATCATGCTATGTAACGTACAAGGTACTGAGATTGCAGCAATTCATGCTGGATGGAAAGGATTGGCTCATGGTATTATTGAAAATACGCTGGATAAAATGAACAGTCTAGAATCGGAACTACTAGCTTGGATCGGCCCATCCATTTGCCAACAATGCTATGAGGTAGGTGATGAAGTCTACCAAAAATTCATTACTACTTACTCTTTAAGTAAACAAGCGTTCAAGCCCGTAAAGGAAAAATGGCTCGCTAATTTACCTTTAATCGCTGAAATTATTTTAAATTCTAAAGGAATTAAAGCAGTTTATCAGTCAGAATTATGTACTTTTGAGTTAAAAAATGAGTTCTATTCCTACCGAAGAACCTCACAAACAGGTAGAATAGCTACCTTAATCTGGTTTAATGATCAACCTCAGGACTAAAATATGATAAAACGTATCAAATTATTTATAAGTACCCTGCTTCTTTTAACCGCTTCGGCTACATATGCGGTTAATGAAGCCCCCTCATCGATGCCTAGCCTTGCCCCGGTTTTAAAAAACATAATGCCGGCTATTGTTAATGTTGCAGTACAAGGTTATTTGCCTGCTGATGCAGCACCTCCAGGAGCCTCATCTAGAAATGATGATGATGAAGCATTGAATACTCGACGCCCACATCAAACGGCTCCAGAAAAAGGACGTAAATTTGAAAGCATTGGCTCTGGTGTTATTTTAGATGCTCAAAATGGAGTTATTATTACTAATGATCACGTCATTCGTAATGCCACTCTTATCACCATAACACTACAAGATGGCCGACGATTGAAAGCAAAATTGATTGGTAGTGATAGTGAAACTGACCTAGCTGTATTAAAAATCAATGCCACAAATCTAAAATCTTTACCTATAGGTGATTCAGATCAATTACAAGTAGGTGATTTTGTAGTTGCTATCGGAAATCCTTTTGGTCTAAATAGTTTTGGTAATAGCCAGTCAGCAACTTTTGGAATCGTCAGTGCTTTAAAACGCAGTGATTTAAATATTGAAGGTGTAGAGAACTTCATTCAAACTGATGCAGCGATTAACCCAGGTAATTCTGGTGGTGCTTTAGTAAATACCAAAGGAGAATTAATAGGGATTAACACAGCGATTCTTTCACCTTATGGTGGTAATGTAGGTATAGGATTTGCCATCCCTGTTAATATGGCTAAAGATGTAGCACAACAAATAATCAAATTTGGTTCTATCCACCGTGGATTAATGGGGATATATGTCCAACATTTAACTCCAGAACTTGCTCATTCCTTAGGCTATTCAGAAGATTTTCAAGGGGCATTAGTATCACAAGTTAATCCAAACTCTCCTGCTGAACGAGCTGGTTTAAAGTCAGGTGATATCATTACCCAAATTAACAATACTAAAATCACCCAAGCAACCCAAGTAAAAACAACAATCAGCCTCTTACGTGTGGGCTCAAATGTTAAAATGATTGTTCAACGTGATGGCAAACCCATTACCCTTGATGCTGTTGTGACTGACATCAAATCCCATGAACAAAAACTTCAGGCTGGAAATCCTTTCCTCTATGGATTAGCATTAAGAAATTTTGAGCAAGAAACTCCGCCTCATGGTAATGTAATAGGTGTACAAGTTGTTGGTGCTTCAGAAACAAGTGCAGGATGGCGCGCAGGCCTAAGACCCGGAGATATAATTATTTCTGCAAATAAAGCTCCTGTAAAAGACGTGAAATCTCTGCAACAAATCGCACTGCAGAAAAAACAAGAGCTACTGGTTCAGATATTGCGTGGACCTGGCGCAATGTATTTATTGATTATTTAATTTTTTCCAGGCCTGGGTAAAGAAGTACCCAGGCTTAAATTGCTTTTATTCATTAGTGTTAAACACAATGCCCACGATAAAAATATAAATCAATCCATTTTAAATGGCAGACTTGTCCAGTTAAAAATTAGTCCACTCAAATCAAAAAATCACCATTTTTCCCTAAACTTAAACTTATATAAAGAAAAATATAAAAAAATACGTTAATGGACTTGACATACTCTCATTAAAACGACAAAATCACGCGTCTTGTGGCTATGTAGCTCAGCCGGTTAGAGCGCGGCACTCATAATGCTGAGGTCGGTGGTTCGAGTCCACCCATAGCCACCATTACCAAAAAATTGGGCTCTTTCCCAATTACGGTGTACTTCCAATCAACAGTAAACCACCCCTAACGTAAACTCTGTAATTTCGAGATTACTAAAACCAAGTACGACGTTAAATGAGTTTTATCTTTTGATGAAAGCCACTTAGTAAGGTGTTCGTTTTTTCAGAGCAAGATCATTTTCAAATATATGTGGCTCATCCCCATTTCCGGGGGCACTAATCAAGAACACAAAACTTTAACCCTTAACCTGTAATTTTCAAAATTTCTAAACCCATAAG
>NZ_LNYU01000049.1:0-48669 GCF_001468135.1 Legionella santicrucis
TGCAACCTTATGTCAGTGGCAGCATTGGCGTAGGATTTAACCACTCTCATAATTTCGTCATTACACCCAAAATTTTTGAAGAAGTGCCAGCTCCTCCTTTTAATGGCTATACGAAGACCACCTTTACTTATACAGTAGGTGCGGGCATTCAAAGAGCCATTACATCATCCTTATACGCAAGCGTAGGCTATGAGTTCGCGGACTGGGGTAAAAGTAATCTTGCCGCAGCTGATGGACAAACCATGAATAGTGGATTAAGTTTGAATCATCTATACACAAATCAATTACAGTTTGGTTTAACATTAGTCGCTTAGTTTCTACTGAGACAAAGCGTTGCTTTGTCTCCTTAATGCCCCTTTAAATTGTTTCAAGCCTCTGTGTTTCCTGCTTCAACAAATTAGAACAATTATCTCAATGTTTTGGCGAGCTGCTTGAGGTAGTACAAGCAAAAAACGGGCATTTAGAATCTATCATCAATTTAAAATTGTATCATGATCCTAATCTAAACCCAGAATTATACCACTGCTAGGTGATTCAAATGAAGATAAAAGAGCTTCGTTCTTTGAATGAGTAATGGGTTTATCGCGTTGGGGGATTTTTTTAAGTTTTGAGCTAAAGAAGCCAAGGTTTGCTGTAGAAGGTTCATTTCTCGACAGGGAATCAGACGCTTTTTTCTTGGAAGGTTCGCTTGATTCCCCTGGGAACTTGGTTTTTATGCCGCCCTTTGACGACTCAACCACATCAGGTGGTTGCTTCACGTTAGGTGAATTTACCTGCCCTAAAGGAGGACGCCCAAATCCTCGTGCCAAAGCTCTAAGGCCAAGAACTATAGAAAACAATACGGCATTTGCGACAGCTAAGACACCCATTACTGGAGTATCATGATAATGTCCGTCAGAATCAGCCTCTTGGAGGGAGGTTGTCGCAAAATTAGAAAAGCTTTTTCCTTTAGAAATACCAGATGCCAGCGAACGAAAAACTTCAAACCACTCTTGAAAAAAGTATTGCGGTGATGGATCAAGTGCAAGACCATCTTTTACGGAGACTCCAAAACTATCAGAAGTTAAAATTTCTGCAGCTTCTCCATTGGCCGCTATATTTTTTTTCATTTCCATTAACTGCTTATAGGGATGATCTTTCTCTTCTATCTCTTTTTGTTTTTTCAGATGTTGAGAGTGAGCTCTTAAGGTATAAGCAGTGAACCCAGCCATTAATACTAAGCCTGAGATAATAAACGCAGCTAACAAAGCAGGTGGAAACGCTGTTGCCGTCACTAAAAACACCGAAGAAACCATAAATAAAATACTGGTCAACACTCCATAGGCATATAAACCATATTTCATTCCTAACAAGCCAGCAGTCCAATAGCTATGGGTTGTTTGTGTTTTTAAGGTTTGGCGCAACGCTTCAAAATGTTCAAGAAGTTCACAGACTTCAGCTTTCAAGCGCTTAATTTCAAGTTTATCTTCAGGAGTCTTGTCTTTTTTTTCTTCCAAAGAAAGTAACTTCGCATAAGACAGCTCCATTTCTTTAGTAACAAGCGCGAGTTGGCATTTGGTTTGGGTAACCATCAAACGCAATTGAAAATCATATTCTTCATAAATTCGTGTAATGACGCATGACAACGCATAAATAGCACTGAGTATTGACATGGCGAGAAAAAGAGGAGGAGCCAAAACAGAAAGGCTGACTACCCCTATATAGAGATATAACCCATCAAGCAAACCACCAGCGCCCACTGCCAAATAAGCATGAATACGTTCCTCTTCATCCTGATGGGCAATACGTGATAAATAATATTCGCGATCTAAAGGTGTTAACGAGCTTAATTGTTGGATTTCAATTAAAAGCTCTTTATTTTCATTCATTTTCTTTTTACGCGACTCAAGCATACCCCGTATCCAAAGTCGATTTGCTGCAGCAAACACACCTAATACAAGTCCGACAGGAACAACCATATACTTAAGATCAACCTCACTGATTATGCCTAAGACTTGTACTGCGCTTTTCCAGCCTTTGTATGCATTTTTTAAGCCTTTCATTACATCTCTAAAATAAGGCCATGCACTTGCTATGAATTTTTTAACAGGATTTTTATCTTCTCCATCATAAACACTTGCTAAAAAAGAAAAAGAAACTAAAAAGAGTGCTTCCGCTGAAACTGCAGCGATACCTTCAGGTGAAGTTAATATATCGTGCATTACATCAGGATCGTTACTTGGCATACATACTTCAAAAAACCATTTAAGCATGCTATAGGAAGAGCTGAGGGAATCTAAAATTGCATAGGCATGATAAACATATCGATTCTTATCGAGTTTTTGAGCCAGAAGCCTGCTTTGCGCGTCAATACGCCCAGCAATAGCTAAAAGAAAAATAAGTTCTTTTGATTTTGAAGCTGAATCTTTACTCTTATGGGACATGCTTACACGCAGAGAGACCATCAGTTAAGATGGCGCGGATTATATGTATAATTGACCTTCGTGTCAATAATAGCTTCATCCTGGGCCAAAAAAATACAATTTTATTGGCCATTGCTCATGATATCACACTCAAGACGTACAAAAAATATGTTGTAAACATACTTACGGTTGTGACTTAAGCTGCAAAACCTGCTACGATATCGCACTAAATAATAAAAACAACTTAGGAAAGATGATTAAATGAGATCAACGCTTGCTCTCTTTATTTTTGTGTTATTAATAACTGGACCTGTTATGGCAACAAATGAAGCACAAATCTATGGTTATGTTGAAAAAGTATCTTTTCCAGAAAAAAATTTAACTCTCTCAGCAAAACTGGATACTGGCGCTAAATCAGCATCATTAAATGCAACCAACATTACCGAAATTACCAAAAAAGGCATAGCCTATTTGCGATTTACAGTGCCTACTAAAAACGGGGATTACCAATTCGAAGCAGAATATAAAGGTCGAGTGAAAATCAAAGTTCGCGAGGGAGAACACGGCTCAGAAATATTGGCACATGTACCAATTAAACGTCCCGTAGTACTGCTCAGTATGCAACTTGGCGATAAGGTGAGAACAATTAAAGTCAACCTCACTAATCGCAAACGTTTTCTCTACCCTCTTCTATTAGGAAGAGATGCAATCATTGCGTTTAATGGCGCAGTTGATCCTGCTCTCACTTTTACTTTAAGAAAGAAATAAGAGTCTTAAGAAATAATGAAAAACAATACGCGTCACGTTTATGGACTGATATTTACCTTATTTATCTTAGGAGCAGGGATTTTTTTATACAGGCATCTAGTACTTGATGTACCTTTAACAGATACAGAAACCATAAACAGCTGGATGGTTGAATCCAATTTACGTTTTGTTGCCGAACCGAATACACCAATTAAAGCAAGCTTTAATATTCCTTATTTACCCCCTCATTTTGCTATTCTTGATGAATATTTTGTCTCAAGAAACTATGGAGTTACAACCAATTTAAACGGCGATAATCGAGAAACAGTTTGGGCAATAAGACGAGCGAATGGTCAGCAGTCGTTGTATTATCGAGCTATTTTCCGCCAAACAGAAGCAAATGAATCACCATTAGGAGCACCTCCTATGGTAAAATCCCAGCCTCTAGAGGAAAATCAAAAATCAGCAGTAGAAACTATTACCAGCCAAGTGAGACAATCTTCTGCAGACATTAAAACCTTTGCGCAAAGCACAGTTAAAGAACTGAATAAAAAAGATGGTAATGCTAAGTTATTAACAGGTAATAACTTTGATGATGAACACATCATTAGCGCGGCGATTCTCATTTTAAATCAGTCTAAAATTTATGCAGTTCCCGTCAAGGGAATTTATTTATCCCAAAAAAGTAAAGCTGATTTAAATTCATTTTTAGCTGTTTTTAATGGTAAAAATTGGATTTATATTAATCCCAAAACAGGGGGGGCGGGATTACCTAAAGATTTTCTTATTTGGCAATATGGAAATGAACCTGTTTTTGATGTTGTTGGAGGTAAAAAGGCTCAATTTACTTTAACAGTTTCCCCTACTCCTATCAATGCCTTAAGTATTGCCAAATCACGAGGATTGCAATCAGATTCACAATTATTACGTTTCTCATTGTTACAACTCCCAGTCAATGTTCAAGCAACTTATAAAATTTTATTAACTGTTCCTATAGGCGCCTTTATTATTTTAATCCTGCGTAATTTTATTGGGATTAAAACCTTTGGTACCTTTATGCCCGTTTTAATCGCTTTAGCATTTAGAGAAACTCATGTGGTCTGGGGAATTTCTCTCTTTGTTATCATTATTTCATTTGGTCTGTTAGCACGCTTTTACTTGGATCAATTAAGGCTGCTTCTGGTACCAAGACTTGGAGCAATCCTAACTGTTGTCATTTTATTAATGATTTTTATTAGTGTCATTAGTCAAAGTCTTGGACTCGATGCAGGGTTATCTGTTGCTTTATTCCCCATGATCATTTTAACCATGACCATAGAACGCATGTGTATTACTTGGGACGAGCGAGGTGCTTCCGAAGCGATAAAGTCTGGCATTGGAAGTCTGGTCGCAGCAGTCATCTCATATTGGGCAATGAGCTACGAACCATTACAATATTTAGTCTTTGCTTTCCCTGAGTTGCTTTTGATTTTATTAGCTTTAATTTTATGGTTTGGACAATATCGAGGCTATCGCTTGTTTGAATTAAAACGCTTTAAATCACTAGCGAGACATGTAGAATGATTACCCTGTTTCGTCGTTTAAAAAATCATGGGATTTTGAGTATCAATCAGCGTAATACTGATTTTGTATTGCGTTATAACCCTAGAAAATTATTTCCTTTGGTAGATGATAAATTAAAAACAAAAAAATTAGCTTTAAAAGCAGAGATTGCTGTTCCACCTTTATACGATATTATTGAAACAGAACAACAAATTAAAACCATTGAAGAACGTTTGGCACCTTATAACGATTTTGTAGTAAAGCCAGCTCGTGGCTCTGGTGGTGATGGCATCTTAGTTTTTAAAGATAAAGTGTACGGGCGTTATCGGCAAATTAACGGTAAATTAACGACAACCCAAGAGCTTAGTTATCATTTGTCGTGCTTACTTTCAGGCGCATATAGTCTTGGGGGATCTTCAGACTACGCTATTATTGAGAAACGAGTAGTTGTTGACCCTGTATTTGCTGAAGTCAGTTATGAAGGCATCCCCGATATCCGAATTATTACCTTGTTGGGTTATCCGGCGATGGCTATGGTGCGACTACCTACTCGATTATCGGGAGGGAAAGCCAATTTGCATCAAGGAGCTATTGGTGTTGGAGTCGACCTTACCACTGGAAAAACTCTAGGCGGTGTCTATCACAATGACATCATCGATTATCATCCAGATACCTTGAATTCAATAGTAGACATAGAAGTACCTTATTGGAATAAAATACTCGAAATAGCTTCCAGCTGTTATGAGTTAACCGGATTAGGATACCTTGGGGTTGATATAGTACTTGATAAAGAACAGGGGCCTTTGATGCTTGAGCTAAATGCGCGCCCAGGATTAAACATCCAAATTGCAAATAGGGAAGGAGGATTGAAAAGATACCGGACCATTGAAGCCCGATATCATCAGTATCCCAAAGAGTCAGTCGCAGAAAAAGTAGCCTTCAGCCGCGAGAGTTTTTCTCGTTTAAAATAAAGAATCATGCTCTCTATAATTAACTTTTTATTCTAGGAATGGTCGTAAGTACCTCGGTTAATAAAATTAACCGGGGTAGCTAGATTCACGGTTATTATCTAATATCTGGGCCACGTTCATGCTTCTCTGGAACTCCTTTCGCTATTTTCTCAATCTCATCCCTTTTTGTATGCAATGAGGACTCAAAAAAGCCTACTTTATCGAGTTTTGTAGCCACATTTTGTTCAGGAAGGGGGGTTTTTTTAGTCCAGCTATCTACTAAGCCTGTAGCTAGCTTTTGTACATACCCAAGCAAAGAAACATCTTCATGAGGTATAATCACTTCAGGCTTGCTTCGTTTTGGCATAGTAAATCCAGGAGCTAAAGAATAACAAAGGATATGAGTGTTATATGCCGAGTTAAGCAAATGAATATTGGGAATATTACTGGAAATAGCTGCATCAACACTTGAATATTTACCTTCATTTCCAATCAACGCATGTGGATCAGCACAATTTGTTACTGCATTAATGTATCCTGGTACAGGAACTAAAGCATCTTCTATTTGATCAGTACCCCATTCCAACTCCAATCGCTTACATTCATTTTTAATAGCTTGAAGAATTGTTGCATATTGTTTTGCGATTTCTGGGCTTGCATTATCCGGAACCAAGGCACTAAAAGGCAAATTCAAACGTTTAACCTTTCCGAAGTAGGTGTCAGTAGGATAACTCTCTAAAGCAGCCAATATTCCTTTTAATCGAGCTAATTCAATTTTTGCAAAACCATCATTTTGAAGCGCTGTAAAAGGGTAATTAAAATCGAGATCATAAAGACCAGCACTAAAAAAACCCATTCCTGCTTTAAGGAATTTAAAGTTAATTGGATTTGAATCTTCGGGAAGAGTCTGACTGTAATTGACCAAACCTGCTAATGCTTGATGAAACTCATGCATAATACCCCAACGCACACCATCTAAATCAAGCACTCCACGTATTCTTAAGTCGCTATCTAAGCTTGGCCCCCATTGCAATTCCAAAACATTTTCTTTAGAGGGTTTATCCTTTCTCTCAACTCCATACATCTGAAAAAACATTTCATTCTGCCATGCAGCATAATTCTTGGGTAATTTTTCAATCTCTGAATCTTCAGGATAAAAAAACATTCCACCTGTATTACGCAAATCGCCTTGCCATTGCAATCCAATTTGATCGATAACGATTACATCTTCTGGTTTGGGAAGTTCTTTCACTGTACGACCAAAGCCATATACTTTAGTTGCTGTAACTTTACCAATAACCACTGATTCTTTAACTAGACATCGAATACGCGCAATTTGATCTTCGGTAAGTAGCCCGCCGTATAAGCTACAATCCATAATACCACTAACATTACTACTTTCATTGCGTGCTAAAAATTGTAAGTGTCGTGCAGTAAATTCCGTAGGATGTTCTGGAAATCGTTCCATCTTTTCTGTGAAGGGATTATAGAACTCTTGTCCACATAAGCCACTTTCTTTAATGATTGCCTGAAAACCCTCTAATACACTATCGGGATAATAAACAGCGACTGGATTTTTTTTATCTGTAAAGTCAGGTTTGGGTTTGCCTATCGCCGAGCGAGTTAATTGAATATTGAAGATACCAGGTTTAGCTGGATTGGGGGTTTCCATAAAATTAGGCATTTTGTTTTCCTCTTGCGTATAAAATGGTTAAAAAACAGTCTTCCAATAAGATGATCCATATGTTATCATTTAGGACAATATATAGTCAAAAAAGATGCCCTATATCAATGCTCTCCGAGCTTAATATATCCGGTAAACTTGGAATGATCTATGTTTAAACTTACTAATTATTTTTAGCGCTTTAATATGTCATATACAAAAATTGAAAATGGTCTTCTTTTGGCCTTAGAGTATCCTAAGTTAGATGAGTCAGATTTCATTTTACTTGCTACTAAGCTTCTTGAAAAAAAACTAGCTCATAATGAGAGTTTTCCTGCTCTTTTGAAACAAATTCAAAAATACTATTTAGAACAAAATTATAAAGATGCTCTAGAAAATATTATAAAACTGTGTAAAGAGAATGAAACGCTATTAGGCATCAACGTTGTTCAATGTTTGATAACTAAAGCCACTCAGATAAAAAGTGAACCTAAAGACAATGAGAGTCGACGCTTTTATGAAGTATTGTATGGAGAACATCTTGAATCTATCTTGAGGAAAGATTTTGATTGCTCCATTTTTGATGAATTAAATGAGGCATACAACGCAGTAAGGCCTGAATATACAGTCAATGATCTTACAAAAATTAATACCTTTGAAGAGGCACGAAAGCTCATTTTAGCGTTCGTCATGCTTAATGATAATGTCGAACTGGGATTAAAAGCTCAATCAGCAATCTACCAGAAAAAAGATCGCTCCCGGGAAGAGTTAGGAAAAGTTCTAACAGCCAACCCTGGCATTATGAAACCAAATGCGCCTAATTTTGCAGATAATATAGTTCCTATTAAACAAATAGATAAAATAATCATAGATGAGAAAAAAACTGGCGGCTACTCAAAAACAAATCCTCAAGTTCCTTTTGTAGCTTCATTATCCGGCACAACGTTCTCTCTGGTTGTTGTGCTACAAAAATATATGGATAATCATAAAACCGATCCACACCTTGAAAAAAAAATAAATAATATCGTAATGTTATGGACTTCTGCATACATTAAGGACGGTTACCACAGTTATAAAGAAGTCATCGATATCTTTAAAGATCAACACATTCAGTCTATTTTTGCTCAAGCAAACATTAAATTGGATTACGCTCTTATTGATGATACTGCTTATGAATTTCATAGAGCTCAAGAATACGCTCAAGGAATAGCAACAAAATCAATGATGCATCAAGAGCTAGTACAAAAAGTTCAAGATAAAAACATTCGTGAAGAACAACAAAAACAAAAGATTCACTATTGCAGCGTGCTTATCAATCAACTAAACCAAGATTCTAAAAGTAAAGAAAGATATCCAGAACAACTTAAATCTTTGGATGAGCTCTATAAAAATTGGAGCACAGGAACGAAAAAAAACCAAGAATTCAAAAACGAATGTGCACAAATCTGTACAGAGATCCAAACTAAAGAACACAATACACCATTCTCTTTTACAGACTTTCTCATTAAAATTAAAAATTTTTTTAATCGCTTATTTACATCAGGATTTCGTAAAGAGGTGCTCGTAGAACCGGTCAGTGTGGCAATGGATATCGCCACTAAACTCAAAGATACTGTAGCACAAATATCAGATAGTCCGGCTCCTAAAAAAGTAACATCTCTCATTAGAAAATCTGGTGCTCAACCGATGCAAGAAGTAAAACATTTCCCCTCTCCTATAAAAGAAGTGCGACAACAGACTGATGAGATAACGACTGAATTAAGTCAAGATTCAACAACAAAAGTAGAGAAATCGTCTCCTAAACTTGATATGAAATAGTTTAGTTTAAGCTTAATCTGACACAACTGAATGAAAAAATGAGAGTTTTTAGCTTTGATAAAAGAACAAAACAAAATCATGCGAAAAACTCTCCTTAGCTAGTGTTACTTATTTTGCAAATTTGAAACGCACTTCGTCCGAAATTTTTTCACAGAAAAGTAGGTAAGAAAAAGCAACATAAGGTTCATTACGTTGGTAATCCTCGAGCATGTTGAATAAATAAACGCTTTATAGGAGTAAACTCGTTGCAAAATCCCAAGCCTAAACTACGTAAAGTAACCACCGGACCAAAAGAATTACCGAATAAACGTTTAAATCCTTCCATAAGCAATATAATTTGCCATACAGCAGCCTTGCGTTCGCGTTGATAAGTACCTAATGCTTTTTTCGAACAAAGACCACCAGAAGCAGCATCCAAGCACTGAATCCAGGAATTGACATCAGCTAAGCCAACATTTAAACCTAAACCAGCCAAAGGATGAATTGTATGCGCGGCATCTCCAAGAAGCAGCCAGCGATTACCTGTATATTGTTTTGCATGTCTCATATGTAAAGAGAATTGATGACGTGCGCTCATTACTTCTACCTTACCTAATCTTTTAGCAAAGGCTTGGGTAAGTGACTTATTAAACTCATGATCAGAAAGGCCCATTAATTCCTTCGCATGATTGGGTGCAGTGGACCAAACAATGGAACATTGATGTGGATCCGCGAGCGGTAAAAATGCCAGAGGACCATTAGGACGAAACACTTGATAAGCAGTTTGCTTATGTTCTTCCTCGGTAAACACGGTAGCTACCAAAGCCTGCTGGTCATAAGACCAACTTGTTAAAGCAACTTTTAGTTTTTGTCGTACTGGAGAATGGGCTCCATCAGCGATCATTAAGAGCTGCCCTTTCCAGCTTTGCTTCATGTTGCTCACAGTAACCCCATTATCATCAAAACTTATTTCGTCCACAAAACTATTGGGGAATAAATGAATTGTAGGATGCAACGCAATTTCTTTGAATAAAGCACTCTTAAGCACGGACTCTTCCATGATAAAGCCCAAATTTTGTTCTGCAATATACCGTGAATCAAAATCAATATGTGCACCGCTTACTGAGTCCCAAACATGCATGCGGCAATAAGGAGAAACTCGTGATTGCTCCAAATAGGGCCAGACATTTAATTGTTGTAACAGCATTTGTGAGGCATAATTAATGGCATAAACACGAGTATCGGCACATGAAACATCTGTTTTTAAGGGGCCTGCATCGATAATGGCCACAGTATAGCCACGTTGTGCCATAGCTAAAGCAGAAGCCAATCCCACAATGCCACCGCCAACTACCAATACATTAAATTCCAGACTCATTTTGTCTCCGAAAGTTTAAGCGGAGCATGTTTTTGCACCTCACCTAAAGCAATTTCACACACTAAATCGGGAATCGCTCCCCCAAAACCACGTGCATATCGTGCCAAAAGATTTTTTAATACAGGAATGTTATCCAGTGCCATCAATCCTAAACCACGCATCAAACCCATACCTGGTACACGGCTGGTAAACACTTGAATTAAACCATCGGTTAAGCAGGTAATTGCTTTTTGATCGTGTGTTCTTAGTTGCACATAATGCAGCAGCATTTCTGCATTCAGTCCTTGCTCTGCGATGCATTGTGCTAACGTTGCCACATCTCTAAGTCCTAAATTAAATCCTTGTCCTGCTACGGGATGCAAGGTATGTGCTGCATTGCCAACAAAAACAATGGGCCAACGGATTTGCTGTGGCATTAAAACTTGCTGCAAAGGATAAGAAAAACGTTTACCTATTTTATCAAAACGACCAACACGATAACCAAAAGCGTGTTGCAATTGTCTTAAAAAATCTGCATCTGATAAAGACAACAACTGTGCTGCCTCCTTAGGAGGCACTGCCCATACTAAAGACATTCGGTCGTCTTGCATGGGTAAGAGTGCTAATGGACCATGAATTGTAAATCGCTCATAGGCACATTGTTGATGCGGTTTAAGCAAACCTACATTGGCAACAAGGGCATGCTGATTGTATTGTTTCACCTTAGTTGATAAATTACAAAAACGACGCACACCCGATTGGGTTCCATCTGCCGCAACAATTAAATGAGCAGCAATAGTAACTTCTCCTAAGTCAGTATGAACAGTCGCGGAGCATTTTTCATAATCCAAAGACTGTAATGTTGCAGGCGCTATAAGCTGATCTTGAGGTACTAATTGATGCAAAGCCTGGTTAATATGCTGCATTTCAACAACATAGCCTAATGGTTCATCCGCTTGACTTTGTAAGCGTGACACACCAAAATGGTGTTGATCTGAAACATGAATCATCTCGATAGGGGTTACATAGGCTTTAAGATGTTCCCAAACGCCAAGCATACTAAGTATACGTCGGCTAGCTGGTGATAATGCCAATGAGCGTGCATCAAAATCAGGCTTTATTTTATCACTAAATGGTTTCGCTTCTACCAATAAAGTGCGATAACCCAATCCTTGCAAAGCAAGCATTAAAGTGGCACCGGTTAACCCCCCACCAATAACCAGTATATCAATCTCTCTGTTAATCACGCATTAATGCCTCAATCTCATGCACGTCTACAGGCAAAGCCGCAGTTATTACCTCATGGCCTGTTTTAGTCACTACCACATCATCTTCAATACGTACTCCTATACCCCACCAGCGCTGATCTACTCCAGGAGTGTTTGAACTGATATATAAACCAGGCTCTACCGTTAAAACCATTCCCGGTTCCAAAGGACGCCATTCACCATTAATTTTGTAAAGACCAATATCATGTACATCTAACCCTAGCCAATGCCCTGAATTATGCATATAAAAAGGTTTATAGGCTTCTTTAGCAAGCAGCTCGTCCACATTTCCTTGCAAGATACCTAATTCACATAAACCCTCTGTTAAAATGCGTAACATAATTTGTTGTATCTCATTCCAAGGAAGCCCTGGCTTCACTGCCGCAATTCCTGCTTTTTGGGCCTTGAGCACTAGTTCATAAATATTTTTTTGCTCCAAACTAAATTCCCCATTTACCGGGAATGTTCGCGTAATATCAGCAGCATAATTTTCATATTCACCACCAGCATCAATTAAAACAAGATCACCTTGCCGTAAGGGTTTATTATTATCCGTATAATGCAAAATACAGGCATTTTCGCCTCCCCCAACAATAGGATCATAAGCGACGCTACGACAACCTTGGCGGCTAAATTCATAAACAAGCTCAGCTTCTAACTGATATTCATGCTCCAAATGCTTGCAGCGGCGCATAGCCTGTTTATGAGCGTTAACAGAAATGCTTGCTGCTCGACGCATTAGCTCCAGTTCCGCTTCACTTTTAAATAAACGCATTTCACCCAATATAGGTTCTAAATCACACAATTGCTCAGGTACTTTTACACCGCGTCGTACTTGGCTTTTCACCTTCTCCAAGGCCTGCATAATTATTTTCTCAACTTCTGAATTACGCGCCAGGGCATAATAAATTGCTGTTTTCCCACTTAATAATTTAGGCAATTCATCGGCGATACACTCTATAGGAAAAGAAGCATGCATCCCTAATTCAGACAAAGCACCATCTTGGCCTAAACGCTTTCCTGTCCATTGCTCTTCCATTGGATTACGGGGACGATTAAACAGAATACTGTGCATATCTGAGCCAGAGATAAGTATTAACAATGCATCAGGTTCATTGAATCCAGTCAGATAATAAAAATTACTTTCTTGACGGAAACGATAATGCGCATCTCCATTACGCAAAGATTCATGAGCTGCCGGGATAATTGCAATACTTCCTGCCGGTAGTTTTTGCGTTAAACTCTTTCTTCTTGTTTGATATTCTTGTTGAGAAATCATATCAAAATCCTTTATTAATGCGTTATTCCAGAATTCCCACTAGGTTCACCCATCACCAGGTCACTATACAAGCGCAGCACTGCCATCCGGGTATATTCGCTCACTTCCATCAATGCACGTTCATCATCTTCACCTACATCTATGGTGTCACAATCAAGTTCGGCAAACTCGATAAGATGTTGGAATGCATCTTGTGCTTCTTCGTCCTGGAATTGCCCAACGCCAATACCTGCTAGCTTCAACGATTCAATAAACCCTTGGCACCACTCGCTAAAAGCTTGCGCCCGTACTAATAAAGGCTCATATTCATCAGGAAGCATCATTTCAAAGCCAAAATCTAAGCTACAAATTTGTTGTTGGCTTATTGAAAAAACAGCAAACATCGCTAAAACAGCCTGACGACTCGCTTCATCTTTTTTATTATTCAATAAGGCACGTAAATAAGCTTCACCTTGAATATCTGCGCCTGCACAAAGATAGCCACACATCGCTCCATGTAATAAACTGGCAGATATCTGTAATTTTAATACATTAATGCTATTGGAAAATTCCCCATAATTAGGCAAATGCAAATGCTCTTTCTCAGACATATTCAACTCATTTATATAAAGTGATCTCCATAATAACCGATTTAATGCAAGCGTTCACCCTACTAATTGCTGCTTGCAAGCAAAATTGTTACTATTCTTACAATTCAGTAGAATTACAAGGTCTATTATTATGACTCATATGAAAACATGCACCATTAAATTGCTTAATTCAACTTATGAAATCAAATGTCCGGAAGGCGAAGAGGCTAATTTACATCTTGCCGTGCAGAAATTAAATAACCAAATTCTCATTAATAAAAAGAAGTCAAAACAACTTGATAATCTTCAAACGTTATTACTTGCTGCTCTTGATATAAGCCATGAGTTAATATTATGCAAAAATAAACAAGCCTATCAGCAACATCAAGTAACTCAATTTATTACTTCATTGGAAAATAAAATTAATAAAATGGTAGATGGTGAATTGCTAGAAAGTATTACGGAAACAGATTAACTGTCTTTCGGAACGCTTTTGAATTACTGTAATGTTATGTGCTAATTTTGACTTAAAACATAACCAGTTAAAGGACTAAAAATGAGACGCCAATGGTATATAGGCTTTGGAGTAGCCCTATTAATTACTCTTGCCCTGTTTACAATGCTGCAAGATGTTAGGTGGTTCTTTGTTTTTCTTACGCCTCTTATAATTCTATGGATCTATGATTTAGTACAGAAGCAGCATACCATTTTGCGTAACTTTCCAGTCTTAGGTCATGTCCGCTACTTTTTAGAGTTCTTACGTCCCGAAATTCAACAATATTTCATTGCTACTGATGAAAGTGAACTTCCATTTAATCGTGAAACACGCTCGCTTATTTATGAACGAGCAAAAAATACGCGTGACACCATACCTTATGGAACCGAACGAGATATTTTAAGTATAGGCTACACATGGGCGTTACATTCTTTAGCTCCGAAACACCGCTCCGAAGTAGAATCAAGAATTGTCGTCGGAGGTCCCGATTGTTTACAACCTTATAATGCTTCTCGATTTAATATTTCAGGCATGAGTTTTGGCTCCTTGTCAGGAAAGGCTATTATGGCCATGAATAAAGGAGCCCTGATTGGTGGCTT
This sequence comes from Legionella santicrucis, assembly GCF_001468135.1. Lineage (GTDB taxonomy): Bacteria > Pseudomonadota > Gammaproteobacteria > Legionellales > Legionellaceae > Legionella > Legionella santicrucis. The sequence goes on from NZ_LNYU01000049.1 coordinate 14,670, forward strand.
TGCCCAATCCACTGGTGAAGGTGGTTTAAGTCCCTATCATCTTCAAGGTGGTGATATTGTATTTCAAATAGGAACTGCTTATTTTGGTTGCCGGGATGCGCAAGGTAATTTTGATGAAAAAGAATTTGCCGTAGAAGCAAACCGTAAAGAGGTGAAAATGATAGAGATTAAACTCTCTCAAGGTGCCAAACCCTCTCATGGCGGGATCTTACCAGCAGCGAAACTTACTGCAGAAATCGCAAAAGCCAGAAAAGTAACCATGGGCCAAGACGTAGTATCACCGATTGCGCATACTGCATTTACTACTCCTATTGGTTTGCTCCATTTCATAAAAAAACTACGTGATTTGTCTCATGGAAAACCTGTTGGGTTTAAGCTATGTCTTGGGCGCAGAGATGAGTTTCTCGCAATTTGTAAGGCAATGTTAAAAACCAATATTTTACCGGACTTTATTACCGTTGATGGGGCAGAAGGAGGAACAGGGGCTGCACCAGTAGAATATACCAATTTTATTGGTACACCTTTAGAAGCTGGATTGGTTTTCATACATAATGCTTTAGTAGGAATTAATGTACGCGACAAAATACGTATTATCTGTAGTGGTAAGGTCGCTAATGGATTTGACTTGCTCACCAATATCGCTTTAGGAGCGGATATGTGTAATTCAGCAAGAGCAATGATGATGGCATCCGGTTGTTTACAGACAAAACAATGTAATGCCAATACCTGTCCAACAGGAGTAGCAACTCAAAGCAAACGCTTACAATATGGTTTGGTTGTGGATGAAAAAAAACATCGAGTCGCGAATTTCCATAAAAATACCATGAAAAGCTTTTTAGAAATGGTTGGATCATTAGGCCTAGACAATCCTAGTGATTTGAAACCAAGTCATATTATGAGACGAGTTAGCGTGCAAGAAGTTAAAGCATTTAATGAGATTTACGAATATCTGATACCAGGACAACTATTAAGTTCTGATATTCCGGAGAGTTATAAATCTCATTGGGAAGCAGCCGATCCAGAAAAATTTTAGGTGTTTATTTAGTGGTTTCTTACCAAATAGGTTGATTTTACTTGAATGCAAGATGCTCTATATTGTGTTTCATTACAAAAATTCTAGGTCTTACTTATTTGACTGCATGTTAATGAATTGCCAAGGATCTGAAAAATCCAATTCTTCAAAATATAATTTTTTTCTATTTTGTAAAGGAGTCCAATCAGTATAGTAACCGCCTACTGCCCCAAGATAAGGTAAGGCAATTTGTAAAATCTCATCATAATCTAACTCGTCCGGCTCCACTAAGCCTTTGTTAGGGTGTTGTATCGCCCAAATTATCCCGCTAAGCAATCCCGCAACAACTTGTAAACTTGTTGCATTATTATGGGAAACTATTTCACGAGCAGCTTCTATGGACAAAGTAGAGCCAAACCAATAAGCCCCCTTAGAATTACCCATAAGTAAAACACCAAGCTCATCTACTCCCTCCACTATTTCGTCAACAATTAATCGACTATTTTTTTGGGGAGACCACTCTTTATTTTGCAGTTCATGAATCGATAGAATTGCATCAGGACAAGGACAATAAGCATAAAGAACTGTAGGTCTATATAAAATCTCATGATCATGTTTCAAGGTTAAATAACTCGTAATTGCGGTGGTTTCTGGATGAGTAATTAAAAATCCATGATAAGGACCAAAGCTTGGAGTCCAAGAACGAATTTTAAAACTACCACTTGGGCGTTCTATATAAATACTGGATTTTTCTCCCTGAGAGTGAATTTTTCCATCGCCTGGAAAATGACGTTCATGACTACCCCATCCTATTTCAACAGGTTGTTTAATTTCCTCGATAAATCCTTTGATAGACCATGTATTAACAAATTCTCCTAATTTTTTAGGAGAGCGAGTCACTTGAGTATCATGTTCTGCAATGTGAATTGCTTTAATATTAAGTGTAGAGGCAAGCTGAGCCCATTCCAATTGATTTTTGGGAGTAGGAATTTGAAGATTATTATCCTTGGCCATATTTAATAAAGCTTGTTTCACAAAGTGAGAAACCAATCCAGGATTAGCGCCATGGGTAAGTACAGCTGTTTTTTTAACGGTTTTTTTTAATTTTAAAATTGTTTCTCGCAACCAATAATTTGTCCGCTCTTCAGGAATATTTTTTTCAAAAAGACTTTCTCCCCATTCTTCTATAGAGGCATTTATATACAATGCCTGTTTTTCATTGCAAAGTTGAATCATAGCAGCACTTGAAATACCAATAGAAACATCAATAACTAAATCATCTGATGCGAGTTGATTACCAATAATTTCTATATAATTTTGTTTCGTAATCTTTTGAATAAAAAAATTAACTGCACATTTGTTGGCAAGAGAAATTGCAAAATCTTCATCAGTGATAATTAAAATTTGCGATGGAGAAATATTTAATCGATTAACTAATAACGGCAATATCGCTTGTCCGATACAACCAAATCCCAGTAGAATAATTTTTTTATTAAAAGTCTCTTTTCTCATACCAATTCCTTTTGGCGGATTTAATTTATATTATAGTTATCAATAAATAATAGAGAGATAGCCTATTATCTAAAATATTCTTATTACTTATTAAACCTAATCAAAATTTCAATAAAAAACATAAGGATGCGGGATTATTAAATACTTTCTTTTAAGAACCAATTATTTTAATGTAAATCTCCAGATTTTGAGGAGCGATAACCGTTTTTTCATAGATACCTATACGTTTTAAGATCTAATAAGGAATTTTAAATGAGTCACGATGTCGAGTTAAGAGATTATTTATCACAATCAGAGTTTAATTTAGAAGGAGTTACCGCACTTATTCGAGCAGGAGCAAATCCTAATACTCCCAATATAAATGGCGATACCTTGCTTCATTTGGTCATTTATTGCAAAGCTTATACACTGATTCCTGCAGTATTAGGATTAGGCATGGATATTCAAAAACCCAATAAAGTGGGTTTATCTCCCCTGCAATGTTTATTTAATAATTACCCCATAGATTTTGAGGCTGCCGCTGTATTAATACAAGCTGGTGCAAAAGTTGATACGGAAGATACTTATGGCAATAATTTGTTGCAACATGCTGTTATTTCAAATTGTCTAAGCCATATCTCTTTAGCACTTAAACTCGGCGTAAATGCTAAAAAAGTAAACCACTCAGGACAATCCCCTTTATATAATCTTCTACACCAGCAATCTATAGACAGCGAAGCAACAGCATTATTAGTTTTTGCCTGTTCAGGTATCTTAGTTAGGGGCAGCCGATTGTATCTCCCTCCTATTAAACAGGAGCATATTATGGATTGTTCTGAATGGCGAATGAAATCAAAGGAATACCTTGAGTCAAAAGCGCTGGCTGTTTTAGGTAAATATGGAAACAATAAAGAGCGTGTTTTAAACTATATTCAATCCTTACCTCTCTTTATGCAGAGAGAGTTGATTAATCAGGCACTATCAAAACAAACATCTTTGGGTAATTTTTTTGCAGTAAAAAGAGGGTTATTTCAACCGGAACCTGGATCAGGGATGTGGGCTCAGTTGCTAGCAATGCAAAAAGAACTGAATCGACAAATTCCTATTTCATCCGTTCGGTTGACTCCAAATGAAAGCTTCCCACCACCCTTTGCTCCTGGTTTTGAACCCAGCGCTCCTTCGGCTCCGCTATACAACGCACCTATCGGAGAAAGCAATCCTTATACAACTTCAGCCTCTTGGCCAACAACACCAAGCGTATATCCTGGAATTTTTGCTCAACCACGTACTGGGCAACCGGTAGAGAACGCCTATCCAATAGGTTACCCACAACCAGAGTTCATGAAATAACGGGTTTTTAAATTGCCCCTATGTACTCCATTCTAAATACCGTGGCTTCGCTCCACGGTATAAGATACTATCAATGCCGGCATTTTATAGTGATATATTTTGAGTAGTTGATGCCTTGCGGGACGAGGGTTGGGGAAGAGGGGGCAAATAATCTGAAAAATCTGTGCTCAGATTCAGCCTGAGGAAACTATAAAAAAACTTTAGAGACGTTGCCTAAGTTACTTTGAAAAAGTATTAAATAAAAGTTAGAGTGCTAGTTTGCTATTAAAAACCTATTCCATCACTATAAGTGACTCCATGTTTTTAAAAAGAACTGTTGATTATGCCGCAGTAAAGCTGCTACTCGGATAAATCATCACTCTTCAGGATCTTCGTATTTTAAGCGTTTGCCAACAGTAGGAATAAATTTAGCCAATTTGATCAGTCGTGTTTGCGCTACTTTTTTATAGGCGGTATTAAATACCGCCTCAATATCTACATAATCGAGCCATAGAGTTTGTAAGGTAGACAGTATGCGATACCCCATCTCTACATTTTCGGCCAACATTTTATCGATCATACGCGTAAGCTTTTCGTTTTTCGCTGCCTCTTCTGCATTAAATCCTAAATAATCAAGCAAAAGATTATTGGCAATATTTTTAAAATCTGAGTATTGGGATAATTTTTCACCATATAACTCGAAATCCTCAATATCATCCCCAAAGATTCTTCGTGCTTCTTTGAGTACTATTTTTTTACTCGTTAAATATTGGGCGATTTTTTCCCCACGTTTAATTTTTTCTTTGGTTAATAGAGTTTCAGCAATTTTATCCGCTTTTTCCTTGTAAAGACTCTCCGCTATATCACTATCCTTCAATGAACTATTCATTCGTTCGTTCATCTTTTCAAACATTAATTGAAAGGATTCATTGAGTAGTTTTGGAACCGGTAACGTTCCATCAAAAATTCGACCGTCTGCACTAAGAGATACAGGTAACACATCTTTAGGTTCAAATGATCGTGTTGCATTATTCCAAACCGGTTTTCTATCAACAGCCAATAGCGTCAACTGCAAGCTCGTCTGTTTCAATAGAGGAGCTACCACTTGCTCATAGCCACACTCCCCTGCATTAGCTACATATGCGCCATAACTGACAGGAATTGGACAAGGATAAACATCATGAGCATATTCATAAAGCAAATCATCTAAACGTCGCTTAAGTTCTGGGTGTTCTTTCTCAACTTGCTCGCGTTTTTTATAGCAATACACCATCATCTCTATAGTACGTTTAATTCGTGGGAGCATTTCAATGGGGCTTAACTCATGGCAATCTCTAAAAAAGATGGTGGCTAAATGATCGCCACAACCAGGTAATTTCTGATAAAGCGCAACATAAGCACCCCGAGTACGATACATTTTTTTATAACTTAGAAAATTTCGAAATGAATCTTCAGTGGCTCCCATATGACTTACAGCCTGCATTATTAAGGGTGTTAAAAGCTCAGGCGGGTATTTATTATCAAAATATCCAAAATTGCTAATATCAATGCTAAATTGAGCTACGGTAGTAGGATCACCAGGATTATCTAACTGGTACATGAAAATTCTTTTCAGTGGCGTCATTTCCACTTCGTAAATTTCAAGCTCCGCTTCACGAGTTAGCTCTTCTTTATGAGGTTCTAATTCAGCCAAAGCTTCGGGAGCCAGCTGGAAGACCAACTCCCATTTCTCACTTGGAACCATATCTATTTTTTTAAGTTGGCGAATGTGTTTTTCTTGCAACGCCAAAAGAAATTCACCAGTACCTCTTGGGCCAATTAATACACTGAGCGCCACATCATATTTGGGCTGTAACGAAAAAGCAGAAATGAGGAGTTCCTCTAATGCACGCAGTTTCTCTGCTAAGATCTCTTTATCCGGTAACCCTATTTCTCGATATAAATCCGCTTCACAAACGTGTCGATGTTCATCTTCGATAATAAGTTCAAAAAGTTCCGTTGCAACACCATATTTGTGAAAAATAGTAAAAACCTCTTCAACCAAACCTTCGCACACTAAGTTCATAACAACCATGCCTACTTTGAGGCAATCTTGAGCACGAATAAACTCACAAATTCGTTCAATTTCTTCATTATAAGCAGGAGGCGTTGCATAAGGTGCGCAGAGGGTAAATATAATTTTAGTAAAAACAATGGCGTGATAAATTTCATCCACTAATTGGGCGCGCATTCGTTTTTTTAGCTCTGGGTTATGCATTTTATCTTCAAAACGCATAGGTAGCTGAATACCCAAAACTTCCAGTTGCGCCATCAACGAGAAAATATAAAGATACAGAAGCTTGTCATATTTTATTTCAAAAGGAAGACCATTTTTAAATAGATTTTCTACTCGATTTTTGATGTCTTTTCTTTCGTCATCAGTGATTTTGTTCCATCCTTCAAGAATCCATTTTTCGGAGCCCCAAAAAGGCTTTAGAAGTGTATCAAGATCTTCCATAATTAGGTTCCAGTTGACGAATAAAGTTGATAGCTCATGCTGAGTACTTAAGTATGCCGGAATGTTAATTATACTTCATCAATGTAAATATACCAATTTATAATGACTTTTAATCTGTGGGGTAAGCTTAAAGAAATTCACTATTTATCAAACCATCAAGAGATTGCTCATAATCAGTATTATCTTATTGTAGTAGAAGGCCTCAATGTTTCAAGAAAAGGAAACATGAATACTACGCAAAGAATAACTCACCACAATTTAATGCTTGCGGTGAACAACATACCGAGCCAACTCCTCAAGGGCTTTTTTATAGATTGAATCAGGTAAAATACTTAACGCATCAATTGCAAAATCTGCTTCTTTATCCGCAATACCTCGCGTGTATTCAATCGCTTTTGTTTCAGTGATTGCATCTAATATGGCGGGTAAATGCAGAAGCGTCCCCTTTTCTAAGCTTTCTCTTATTTTTACTTGTTGCTCAGCCGTGCCATATTTTAAGGCTTGCAGTAAAGGTAAAGTAATTTTGCCCGTTGCTAAATCATCACCAATATTTTTTCCTATTGTTTGAGCATCCGAGCAATAGTCCAAAGCATCATCAATCAATTGAAAAGCGTTTCCTAAATGCAATCCATAAGAATACATCGTTTTCTGGATTTGATGTTCTGATTTACTGATTAGAGCACCTATGGCAGAAGATGCGGCAAAAAGAAGGGCTGTTTTCGCTCGAATCATGTCAAAATATTCTTCAACAGAAAGATCGGAGTTATGGCGATTAGAAAATTGCTGGATTTCCCCACACCCCATCTGGGGTGCAATGCCAATGAGAAGCTGGATGATGTCGATATCACCCACTTCCACCATAAGCTCTAAGTATTTCGTGAATAAATAATCTCCAACCAAAATACTTGCCTTATTACCCCATATTTTATTAGCTGTCTCTCGACCACGGCGCAAAGTCGAATCATCAATCACATCATCATGAAGAAGAGTAGCAGTATGGAAAAATTCAATCATTGCTGCAAGCATAATGTGCTCTTTACCTTCGTAACCACAAGCACGACTCGCTAAAAGAACTAATAGGCATCGTAAGCGTTTACCGCCACTTTGGATGACGTGGTTTGCAATATCATCGATCAATTGGATGGGCGATTTGATTGTTTCAATGATTAAATGATTAACTGCTTCAAAATCTTCACTCACTAAATCGCGTAAATGATCAATTCCCATCACATATCCATAAATAAAATATCTTGCATGCTAAGCCGGGATTATATTCAATGTCAATACGTTCTCTGCTGCAATCATACAAGGCTTACATAGTAAAATGACTTATAGCTTCATTATAGAACAAAAAACAAAGCTTACTTCCATTTAATATTACATCCAATACTCGGCTTTTGCTCTGCACTGACAGGTTGTCCTGCAAGTATGCTTTCTAACGCCTTTTGTAAATGCTCACCCGTTACCGGTTTATTATTGCCAGGTGTTGAGTCATCCAGGCAACCTCTATAAACACAAAGTAATTCTTTATCAAAAATATAAAAATCAGGAGTACATGCTGCGTGATAAGCCTTGGCCACCTCTTGGGTTTCATCATACAAATAAGGAAATGAATAATGAAATTGCTCTGCTTCAAGACACATTTTTTCTGGACCATCTGCGGGGTATTTTTCCGCATCATTGGAGCTGATCGCTATAAACTGGATCCCTTTTTTCTGATAATATTCAGCTAACTCAACGAGTTTCGCTTGAATATGCTTGACAAAAGGACAATGATTGCACAGAAACATAATAACGGTTGCAACAGACGATTTACTCTGTGCCAAAGAAACCATTTGCTTGTTTCGTGTATCAATTAAATTAAAATCAGCAGCTTTACTTCCCAGCGGAAGCATATTTGATAGGGTTGCTACCATAACACCCTCCTCTTTTTTATCAAAACAGAATTACTCTGTTTTATAATTTTGGATTTTATTGACAACGTTATTTTCATATCTGAAAAAAAAGTATTTCGACTTTTTTTTCTTATTATTGACTTTAATCAAGCTGGTCATGTTATAATCTACTTAACCCGATAGCAAGTGATTTTAGAACCAATGCTAACAGCATGGGAAGCATCCTGAACTCGGCGTTGAGCAAGCCCACTTTAAAGTGGGAAGCCTGAACCGATTCATTCGCTACCCACTTGAACCAAAAGGGTTCATAATCCATGTCTGTCGGGGCTATCCTTCTACCAGTTGTTTCTTTAATAAAAGATATTCATCGCGAACCTTCGCTGCTGCTTCAAATTCCATGTTTTTCGCATGGAGATACATTTGTTTTTCCAGGGTATTAATGTGCTTAATTAACTCCTGGGTTGACCAATGCTTGTATTCTGGGACTGATTCTGCAACAGCCACTTTGCGCTTTCCATGATATGCACCCTCCATAATGTCTGCTATGGATTTATTAATCCCTTTAGGCGTGATTCCATGCGCCTCATTAAATGCTTGTTGCTTCTCACGCCTACGGTTCGTTTCTTCCAAAGCTCTTTGCATGGACCCGGTTATTTTATCGGCATAAAGAATTGCTCGTCCTTTCATATTACGTGCTGCACGCCCTATCGTTTGGATTAAAGAACGATCCGAGCGTAAAAATCCTTCTTTATCAGCATCAAGAATAGCAACCAAAGCCACTTCAGGCATATCCAAACCTTCGCGTAATAAATTAATTCCCACTAAAACATCAAAAACCCCCAAGCGTAAATCACGAATAATTTCTACCCGTTCTACCGTATCGATGTCAGAGTGTAAGTAACGCACCTTAACTCCATGTTCATTCAGATAATCGGTTAAATCCTCGGCCATTCGTTTCGTTAAAGTAGTAACTAAAATGCGCCCATCATGCTGGATCACCTGGCGAATTTCCGACATTAAATCATCGACTTGGGTACGAACCGGGCGAATTTCAACTTCGGGATCTACCAGACCTGTTGGCCGCACGACTTGTTCCGCCACATTATCGGCATGTTCTTGTTCATAAGGACCAGGCGTTGCCGAAATGTAAATTGTTTGGGGCGAACGCGCTTCAAATTCCTCAAACCGTAAAGGTCGATTATCCAAAGCAGAAGGGAGTCTAAAACCATATTGCACTAAAGTTTCTTTACGTGAGCGATCTCCTCGATACATGCCACCAATTTGAGGTACGGTAACATGAGACTCATCAATAATCAGTAACGCCTCATCCGGTAAATAATCGAATAAAGTAGGAGGCGGTTCACCAGCCTCTCGTCCTGATAAATAACGTGAATAATTTTCGATACCGGAACAATATCCCAACTCCAACATCATTTCGATATCAAAATAAGTACGTTGCTCTAAGCGCTGTGCCTCAACTAATTTATTTTGTGCCTTAAACTCAGCCAAGCGTTCTTGTAATTCTTCTTTTACCCAATCTACCGTTTGTAAGATACGTTCACGAGGTGTTACATAATGAGTTTTAGGAAAAACAGTAATTCGGGGTAATCGTCGCAAAACTTCGCCAGTTAACGGATCAAATTGAGCAATATTTTCGACTTCATCATCAAATAACTCAACGCGTATTGCTTCTTTTTCAGAGTCAGCAGGAAATATATCAATCACATCACCATGCACGCGAAATTGACCACGTTCTAGAGAAAAATTGGTGCGAGTGTACTGCATTTCAGCAAGTCGTCTTAAAATTTTACGCTGATCCGATTGTTCTCCACGAGAAAGATGTAATACCATACGTAAGTAAGAATCAGGATCACCCAAACCATAAATTGCCGAAACAGTGGCAACAATAATTGCATCTTTACGTTCAATTAAGGCTTTGGTTGCGGACAATCGCATTTGCTCTATGTGGTCATTGATGGATGAGTCTTTTTCGATAAAGGTATCTGAGGAAGGTACATAAGCCTCTGGCTGATAATAGTCGTAATAGGAAACAAAATATTCCACCGCATTATCTGGAAAAAAGGCTTTAAATTCACCATAAAGCTGAGCAGCAAGCGTCTTGTTAGGAGCCATAATTAAGGCAGGCCTTCGCATAGCTTGAATTACATGTGCTATAGTAAAGGTCTTACCTGAACCAGTGACCCCTAAAAGGGTTTGTTTGACCAAACCTGATTTTAAGCCATCGATTAATGAGGCTATAGCAGTTGGCTGATCACCGGCAGGTTGAAAATCGGCATAAATTTTAAATAAATCTTTCATATCTTTATAGTATATCTCACAGGAGCAATAAATGAATATCGCATTGGCAACACGCGTGCAAAAAGTTAAACCCTCTCCCACTTTGGCTGTAGCAGCAAAAGCGACTCAAATGCGTGCACAAGGGCATGATGTGATTAATTTAGGTACTGGAGAGCCTGATTTTGACACCCCCAATTACATCAAGGAAGCAGCAATCCTAGCCATTCAACAAGGCCATACCAAGTATACCGCGGTAGACGGTATACCTGAATTAAAAGAAGCAATTAAAAATAAATTTAAGACAGATAATGGCCTTGATTATCAGTTGAATCAGATTTTAGTTTCTGTAGGTGGAAAGCAAAGTTGTTATAATCTATGCCAGGCATTGCTTAATCCAGGTGACGAAGTCATCATTCCAGCTCCTTACTGGGTTTCTTATCCAGATATGGTCTTACTTGCCGATGCGACTCCAGTATTTATTTCCACCACTCCCAGCCAACGATACAAAATTAATGCTCAGCAATTGGAAAAGGCCATTACCTCTAAAACACGGCTAATCTTTTTAAATAGTCCCTCCAATCCATCAGGAGTAGCCTACACTTTAGATGAATTAAAAGCGTTGGCTGAAGTATTGAAAAAACACCCTCAGATTGTTATTGCCACTGATGATATGTATGAACATATTCTATGGAGCCAACCTTTTGCGAACATCCTTAATGCATGTCCTGAATTATATGACCGAACTATCGTATTAAACGGGGTATCCAAAGCCTATGCGATGACTGGTTGGCGCATAGGATATGCTGCAGGTCCCGCCTCTATAATGAATGCGATGAAAACCATCCAATCTCAATCTACCTCCAATCCCTGTTCTATTGCGCAAAGAGCAGCGGTAGCTGCATTAAATGGTGGTCATGAAAGTGTTTTAGAAATGGTAAAAGCCTTTCACCAAAGACATGACTTTGTCGCTTCACGATTACAGGACATTCCTGGAGTCGAGGTAATTCCAGCAGACGGAACTTTTTATATTTTCCCTAGTGTACAAGCGATTATTGAAAAACGCGGTTATGCTAATGACCTAGAATTTTCAGAAAAACTTTTAACTGAAGCAGGAGTAGCGTTAGTCCCGGGCTCCGCTTTCGGTAATGAAGGTTGCATCCGACTTTCGTTTGCGACCAGCATGGAAACACTCCAAGATGCATTAAATCGTCTCCAAAATTTTTGCAAATAAATTCTAACTCTCTCCTCGCTGCTAGAGAAGTGAGGAGAATTACTGTTTTAATAATGAAGCAAAAATTCTCAAAACAATAAGATTTAAAAAATTATTATTAAATCTACTTGACCTCCAACAAGAATCGTTTTAAGATTCGGCCTCATTCCCCGGTAGCTCAGTCGGTAGAGCGGATGACTGTTAATCATTAGGTCACAAGTTCGAGTCTTGTCCGGGGAGCCACACCACATAAGGGTTGTGGCGATTCACACCGAAGTTCTGAAATTCTCATGTAGAAGCAATGTAGAAAGATGGTGAGATTAAGCAAGGTTAGATGATGCTAAAATGGAGCAATCTGTGCCCATGTCAAATGTATCTATATTCAATTTTTCTACTTTCATTTCAGCATTATCATTATTTCTTATAGTCTTCACCATAATAGACATTCGTTATCGTTTCCGAGTTGCTGTAGCACCGTTTCCCCTATTTAAAATTAGTTTGATAGCGATAGCTGTACTGGGGTTGGGTACTTTAGTCTTGGATACAGGATCGGCTGAAGGTTGGTCTAAATTTTTAGGACATCAAGATCGTTGGCAAGCTGCGTTGGGATTAATTTTCCTATCCCTAATCTTTATCTGGATTTTGTTTATTTTCAAACCATCTAAATTTTCCAAATGCAACGCTAAAAAATTCGCGCAACATTTATATCTATTGATTTTAAAGGGATCTGATACTGAGCTTGCTGTTATCTCAGAGGAGCTAAAATTCTCAGCAGAGTCTCTTGTAGAGCTAACCAAAGAGAATACACCCAATGAAAAAATTAGCACACCTAAGGCTAGGGACTATGCCTATGAAATTTTATCGCTCATTGGTAACCGGAAGTTTTGCCAGCATGTTGTTGCAAACGCCCCCTTCACAGCCATTATCCTTTTTGAGTCAATTGCAAAAACTAAAAAATATAATATTCCAATAGGACAATTCACAAAGAACATTACTACAGAAGCAATACTTAATAAAAACTCTATCCTGTATCATGAGGATGAGGGCTATAAATCAGGATTACTTGGTTATATAAAACCTTTTAGCCGCGTTGTATACGGCAATCATCACTTAGTTGAAGAGCTCGGCGTTCATCATGCTTCGCCTCTTGATATCCATATTGAAATTAAATCTTCCTGGGATGCAGCACAATTAAATACATACTGCAGATGTGTCATGCTAAGTTTCAAAAACTACATTGATACTGCTAATTGGAATGAAAAATTATTTTCTTTATGTCGTGCATTTGAAAATATAAGAAATTCGTGTGGTAATATCTATAAGCTTAATGAGGCAGACGATGACTTATCCAATCATACTAGTTATAACTGTTTGAACATTACTGTGGAATTTTTCAAAGAGGCTATTGATTATCTAAGCCAACAAGAAAATACGCCACCTGCCAAGCTCAAACGAAGAAATAACAGCCATTCATATGAGGATATATACGATTATTTTACCAATCATCTTTTTGAAATTATACATTCTGCAGCCTATATTAACTGTCCAAATTTTAATTGCTGGATGATTCAACATAACATTGTTTGGTATGCATTTTTTAAATCGCATCAAAACCAAAGGCATGCTTGGAAAATTATTCATAGTCGATTAAGACGTCTGTTATATAACGAAATAAAGCAACTTGAAACGTACCCCAACTACAAAGGAGCTAGAATATTAGGATATTTATTAAATATCATGGGATTAAAACTAGGGGAAAAAAGCAGAAATAACAGGGCTTATTATTCGTTTCATAAAATAATTTTAAAATGGGTAGAAAATAATTATTTAAGTTTAGTTGGGGTTGAACCAACGGTGGCTTCCTCTTGCCTACCAAGCGGTTTTCTGTTTAATGAAAAAGAAAAGCAAATAGAAAAAACCTATTCAATAGGTATGGGCACTAAGACTCAAAAAGATTCTTTAACGTTAACTTAACTCTCTTTTGAACGGACCTAGTGTGAGCGATCAACGGGATCAGACTCGATTGATTTACATGAATAATTAATCAAACTCAACGGACATTATGCCAAACTGTGGCACATATAAGCGGATAGGTTTCTTCCCGAATATTTAGATGATAAAGAGACGAATGCATGAATAATAATCAATCAGATCAGCAAGTAACAAACCTAAATGTCATCCAAGCAGCACAATATTTATTACAGCAATGTTTTGCAAATCCATGCGAGATAAAGTCCGCCACTTTTTTAAGTGAACCCGATCGAAGAAACGTGGTTTTACGGCTTTATTTAGAAAATAAATCTGAGGATATCCCTGCAAGCGTCATTCTAAAGCAGTCCTTGCCCGAAGCAATAGATGATGACGACAAAGATGCTTGTGCCCGATTCGCACGAGATTGGGCTGGCCTTGAATTTTTAAGTGGGCTCAAACAATGGCATCACAATGTTCCAAAATTTTATGGCGGTCATAAGGAGCATCGATTTATCCTGCTTGAAGATTTAGGCTTGGAACATGTTAGTTTGGTTGACTCCTTGACCTTACCTAATCGAACAGAAGCAATTGCTGCACTGACGCGATTTATGATGGCACTGGGAAATTTTCATGCCGCGAGCTTTGGCCATGTTTCAAAATATGAAGCTATTCTGCATAGCATCAATCAGCAAGCGGAAAGCATACAAGATGAACTTGATTTTATGTTTAATGATTTGTTGCCTAAACTTGAGCTAGCTAATAAAAGCCTTGGATTAACTGTCACCCCAGAGATTATCCACGAAGCCCAAAGCATAATTGAATCACTCATTACACCTGGCGCATTTACAGTGTTAACTCATGGGGACATTTGTCCAGACAATGTGTTTGATCATAAGAACTCTGAAGAATTACAGCTTATCGATTTTGAATGGGCAGTCGTGCGTAATGCATTACTGGATGGCACCTACTTGCGAATGAGCATGCCCACCTGTTGGTGTGCTAAAGCTATACCCAATGAAGTGATTGAATCTTTAGAAACAATCTATAGAGAAGAATTAAAACGCGCAATACCCGCTGCCTCCGATGATTTAGCTTATATGACGGCCTACACCGAAGCTTGCGGTTTTTGGTTATTGCAACAAACCGTTCCTCTTCTAAACTCTGTTATAGATAACGACAGAGTGGGATCATCAGGGCCAACTCCTGAAAACTCTTTATGGAAACCAGAAGAAAATAATGTCAGGCCACGAGTTCTGACACGACTCCAAGCCTTTATTGAGGTGGCTTCAAAAAATGATCAATTACCTCACTTAAGGAAAATGGCACAAGATATGTTAAGTGCAGTTAAAACCCGTTGGTCAGATGTGAAGCCACTTGAATTCTACCCTGCGTTCCTGGATCGCAAACCATGAAGCGATACATCATAACAGGCACTCCAGGCTGTGGAAAAACCTCTGTTATTCGTGCTCTGGAATTAACAGGAGCAAGTGTTGTTAGCGAAGCAGCAACTGATCTTATTGCTTTTAGACAAGCACAGGGTGACATTGAGCCATGGAAATACCCTAATTTTATTGATGATATTGTCAGGCTTCAAAAACATCGACAAGTTGATATGTGTGCAGATTATTCGGATTTACATTTTTATGACCGTTCACCAATTTGCACTTATGCACTTGCCTTATATCTTGGGTTTGAGCCATCCCACAACCTGATGAGTGAAATAAAACGAATTCACAAATACGATATTTATGAAAAACAAGCTTTCTTCCTTGAAAACTTAGGCTTTATAACAAATACCGATGCGAGACAAATAAGCTTTGAAGATTCATTAAAATTTGAGCAAATTCATAGAGAAGCTTATGCCAAATTTGGTTATGAATGTGTGGTTATTCCAGCCAAGCCTATCGATGAACGAGCAGAAATTATTTTGAGGAATATAAGTGAATAAATTGATAGCCTTGATGTTGGCAATAACCACTGCAAGTGTTTATGCCAAAATAATAACAACAGAAGAATATTCCCAACAATTTAAAAACTACGATGGCTGTTTTATCCTCTATAGTGTTAATAAACATAAAGTGGTAAGTAAGTATAATCCAACTAACCGTTGTAGACAGCGCATTGCACCAGATTCTACGTTTAAAATCGCACTGTCATTGATGGCTTTTAATGAAGGCATTATCAATCAAGATACTATTTTTAAATGGGATGGTAAAAAGGGAGTCTTGCCTACCCACGATCAAGATCAAACACCTCTAACCTGGTTGAAATATTCTGTTGTTTGGGTTTCTCAGCAAATCACCCCTCAATTAGGCCTTGCTCGAATAAAACGATATTTGGCTGATTTTAATTATGGTAATCAGAATTTCAAAGGTGATGCTGGTAAAAAAAATGGGCTGCAATATGCTTGGTTAAGCAGCAGCCTCAAGATCTCCGCATTGGAGCAGCTCAATTTTTTAAACGCTATGCTAAGTGACAAACTACACGTAAGTAAAAAATTCATAATTAATACCAAGAGAAATATGTATCAAGGAAAATTGGATAACGGAGCGGATTATTATGGTAAAACCGGTTCTGGCCGGCATGGGCCTAATGAGAGAGAACCTAATCCTAGCCAATTACGTGATGGCTGGTTTGTCGGATTCATTGAAATGGATTCACAACAATATATTTTTGTGAGTAATCTGACTGATAAATTGAGTTCTATTAACAAACCAGATGAAAAATTAAAACTATATGGCAGCGAAATATTGAAGCCTATTACCATGAAGTTATTAAATGATTATTTCGCTCAATAGTATCAAAGAGCGCCATATAATAATCGAGACTTGTTATGAAAATAGATACTTATTTGGATTTATACACACAAGTTTATGAAATTTTTCTTAGGAAAGCATTATGAGTTGGGATATCGTTATCAGCAGTGAAGAAGAAGCGCAGTTTGTAGATGATGAAATTGTTGCCTTCAATAGAAGCCACGCTCCGTTTACACAGAACAACGATTTTGTCAGTTTAAATTTTCACATTAAGAATGAGAGTGGCCATGTAATAGCGGGGATCAACTCATTAATGTATTGCTGGGGCATGCTCTATATCGATGTTTTGTTTGTCGGTAAGAGTCATCGTGGTCAACAGCTTGGAAGCCTGTTACTGAATAAAGTTGAGACCGAAGCTAAAGCAATGGGGGCTAGCCTTTCACATTTAGATACCTTTGACTGGCAAGCAAAGGATTTTTATTTGAAAGCTGGGTATGAAATTTTTGGCGTCCTTGATGCTTGCCCTCCAGGCCACAAAAGGTATTACATGAAAAAAATATTATGAAAATTTAGGAGCCCAATGATGAACAATCAAGGAAAATCTTACGATATTATTGCAGAGGGTTTTGCTAACATGCGAGATTCTTTTAATACGGAGCAAAAATACCTCGATGCTTTAATAAATTATATACCTGAAAAATCGCATATCCTTGATATTGGCTGTGGCTCTGGGTTCCCTATTGCTGATTATTTTATTGAGAAAAATTTCTCTGTCACTGGGATTGATGGATCGCAAGAATTACTAAATATCGCTAAAAAGAAATGTCCGAAAATGCGTGGCCTATATGGTGATGTTCGTACTATTGAGTTCAATGAAACTGTTGATGCTATTGTCGAATGGTGGTGCCTTTTTCATCTACCTAAACCAGACCATGAGCTTATGATTGCTCGTTTTGCACAGTGGTTAAAGCCAGGTGGAATACTTGAGTTTACAAGTGGTGATAATGAGTTTGAAGGTGCCGACAGTAATATGCTCAACCAAGAGCTTCATTTTTACAGCCTAGCCCCGAATGCTTATGAACAGTATCTTAAAAAATATGGCTTTGAAGTTCTTTTAAAAGAAAGCGATCAAGAGCAACATCTTGTTTGGATAGCAAAAAAGCATGGTTAGCGATTAATTAGCAGCAATATTAAAAGTATTCTGAGCGTTTTAATCGATAACCTTCGCACAACATTTGGTAACAACGAACTCAATTGCTACTAAACAGGCCTACCTGCACGCATTATTTGCATATAAATTCGTGCAGCTTCATTTGGATCAGTTACACCCTCTAACGATGGTATCGGTTCAGGAATTGGTGTATCAACTGGATTTAACCCATACACCTTGGGTACTAATTTTGATGCGAGCCATTTCCGTGTATCAATACGAAGTCGTGAGCGGGCTATAACCTCGCTGTTGCATACCTCTTGGCCTTGATTATTAAAAATAGAATCTTGGGCAGAATCATCAGCAATGTCTATGATTTCATCAACTAGCGTTTCAATTTGAAGGGATTTTGCTTGCGCGTATTGGGTTCTAAATTGTGGATATTTTAAACACCATCGCCGTATGGTTGATTTTTCTGGTATATCGTTATACATATCGCAAAGTCTTTGTAACCCAACACCATGAGTTGCGATTCGTTCGCAGATGAGATCTGCCAATTCTTGTGAGTAGTCACTAGGCCGACCTAATTTTCTATCACTCATGTCAAATCCCCTTTACGCAGTATTTCAGTCATGGTGCGAAAATCACATTGATAGATCTAAGCACCATGCCAATTTTATCATGAATAAAATGCTTATACTTA
Source organism: Legionella santicrucis (assembly GCF_001468135.1). Lineage (GTDB taxonomy): Bacteria > Pseudomonadota > Gammaproteobacteria > Legionellales > Legionellaceae > Legionella > Legionella santicrucis. The sequence goes on from NZ_LNYU01000049.1 coordinate 32,982, forward strand.
TTACAATTTATCCATACGTAAAAAATTACTCTCCAGAAGACGCACGTTTATACGCTGATGAATCGACAGTTTTTTCATCCGAGATATCAGAAACCAATAAAACCGGCGAAACCGATTCAACACGCCATTTTTCAGCTGAGCTATTGCCACTACAACGAACTAAACGTAATCCATTGACAACCCGTCCAGCATGACGCTTGAACCACCAGCCTAACTTACGACGATTAATTTCACCGCGCTCACTGGCAATATCCTGCAATACCTCTCTCAACTCACACTCATAAATATAATTGATGGTCTTCATAGCTTCTCGTATCATGGTTGGTGTTTTCCCAAATTTTGTATACCAAACTTCTAATAAACGCGCTAAGGTTTCTCTATCAGGATCTTCTGCCAATGCTTCAAATACGGATGAAGCTGGGTCAACACAGCCAAGCCATAATAACGGCTGACGACATAAATCAGACCAATCACCATAGCTACCTAAAGACTCACATTTTGTTTTTGGTTTGCCTGCAACGATCCATGCACGTATAATTGTCAGAGCGGCTGAAACATAACGTTCTCGCTCTTGTAACAGCTCTTGAATCAAGTTGGGTCGACAAAACGTACGTGTAGCCGGAATTTCTACTGCAGGATCAAGGCTAATTGTGATGCAACGTCGTGCCATATCTTGAACCGGTCCAACATTATTGCCACTTGATAAAAAAAGTGTGCGAGTACTAACCGCGGCTGTTTTGGACACACCGAGTATGCGTCCACTGATGAATTCCGAGGTTAATGCTGTACACAGGCTTTTGTGGGCTATCAAATCACTTGTGAGATTGTCGAACTCAATTACCGCGGGGGCGCGCAGTAATTCTGCTAACAATAGTTTTCGGCATTCTTCATCATCTGCAGGGAACGTGGTCGGCGTTCCTCGCTGAGGCGTGGCAAAAGCCGTAATCAATTCACACAAGTATGATTTACCTGATCCGACTGCATGTGCACGCACATGAAACATCGGTGCGAGGGCAAGGCTTGGCCGGATTGTCGCTGCTAAAATTGCTGATAAAGCAGCCGCTTTATCAGAATCCTTGGCAAAACGAAATTCAGCTAATAGATCATGTAGTAGTGCAAGAGCTGTCTCCGCTTGCATGCGTGATGGTTTATCAGGAACCGAGAATTGAGCCGCATCAAACATTCCAAACATACCCGTGGATAGATCATATCCTGCCGTATTCATGAGGGTTCCATCTGGACGAAGATACGGTTGACGCGCTAAACCATTAAGTGCCGGTAAATGCGGGTAATTACCGGCATCAAATAATACCGAGGCATGACGCTCAGGTGGATCAATACGTACCCAATCTTTTGCTCGACCATCAAAGCGTTCCCAAACAGCAATACCTGCCAATGCTCGAACTAAAGCAGGTTTGGATAGTGCTTGTATTCTGGTCTCATGTGTTCCTGCATCGTTAAACACGGCTACAATGAGATTTCCTCGTTGATAATATTTTTTTGATTGCGCCAATTCAATTTCAGCAGAATCTGCTACACGATGAATTTCTCCGGCGATAACGCGTATAACAGATTTCATACGTGCAATGCTTATGGAAATGCCAAGAATACGCAATAAGTCACGAATATGCCTATCAGCACAATGCCCATGAAAGCATTTAAACCCCCCGATAGGCCAATTTTCATCTGGCTCAAAATAAGCTGTACCACCATCGATCCCATCCGTATGCTCTTCTTTCCACGGACAAGTGATATCATGCTTACCCATGCCAAGAGGTGCTTTGTATAAATTACGTTGCTGAAGAATGGTAATTACAGCATTTTCTTCTGGACACGGAATACATATCGTCTCAGTATCTACCTCTTCATTTTGAGGCGTATCTGATTTCTCTCGTTTTGATCGCTCTGTATGTACAATTTCAAGTTGAAGACCATCTATCAACTCTTGCACTGAATAACGACGTTCGGGCTCCCAAATCTCCATTCGACATTGAAATGGAAGCTCATGTTTGCCATTCACTCCAATAGGTAATCGCGCGAGCCGCGTTGTTTCTCCATTGGCACCACGGTCGCATAAGCCAGCGCTTATGATGGCATTCATGAGTTGATCTATAGTTTTGGTGCTGAGCAACGGCTCATCTAACAAATAACCTGCTTGATAATTGCCAGAAGAAGTCTCCAATAGCCAACTTGGTGGCAAAGTTACTCGTTCCTTATTTACTTTCGTACCAACATCATCAAGCATTACAGCATATAGCCCACAAAAATTTACTTTTTTTCGGCGATATTGGCCTGCATCATCTGGTCGAAACGTGCCAAGGCTAAAATAATTATTATTAGCAGCGACCATTATAGAAGCATCACTAACCCATGGCTGACCGAACCATTTCTTCTTTGGCCCTGCTGTCGGATCTCCCTCAAAACTGACCAAGAGTGGCCGCATACTGTTTAATGTTTCCCCAAATACAGCATGTAAAAAATTATCATTATCCACAATGTCGGTTTTGTCGCTTTTAACGCTTTCTTCCACTTCGCATGAAACATTTGGCGAATTATGGTTGAGTTCTAACTCACTTGAACTATTCATGAATTATCCCTCCTTTTTCTTTGAATATTGACTTGTAGACGTTACCAATTCATACGCCTCAATCCAGTTGAGCACATCTGCTTTTTTATAATTGATACGGCCCTTACATTTTCTAAAAGGAATCCCTTTACCTCGCCAACGATCCGATTCTAGTGTTTTAATACTCCTATTAAGAACAGGTGCTACAGTTTCTTGACCAAATAATGCTTCATGATGTGCAGTCCAAAATTCAGAGACCAACTCAGCATCAGTTTTTTTAGGTTTTGGAGTGCGCTTTCGTGGCGATTTAACTTCTTGAACTACATATCCGTTGATATCAGTACGGGATTTTTCTAACATAATTAGTGCTCCTAAATATTAAAACAAGGGTTTTAAAATGACTTAAAACCAAGCGTTATTATTTAGGAGGAAATAGGGCGGGTCTAAGGGACTAGTTCAACAAAAATAGGTGATGATCTCCATTAGAAAATCTCTGCAAAATTCGTTGAAAATAACTCAGAAACAGAGATGTGTTGAAGTACGCTATCACGCTTTTTCTTTTTAATTACAGCATATTTCATTTCTTTTGCCATGGCCTGTAGACGACGTGGAGTTTCTATTTTTGAATCAAAGAAACGATGCGCTACAGCATTTGATGCTTCAATAACGAAATGATCTGTCATATTAAATTTCATTAATGAGCGGTCTGTTTCTAAAACACAGGCCTCAAAGGTTTTGGGCGCTCCATCAACTGATGAAAAGGCATAAAATTTAAATAATTTATCTTCAGGTAGGATTGAGCATAGAGTTTTTAATAACTCAGTATTTTCTCCCTGTTTTTTTAATTCAATAATTTGTAGTTCAAGATCGTCATCTACAAAATATAATTCATCTTGAGAAAGAACGATACCTTGCTTATGCTCCCATTCATTAAAAGCTTTTAAGCTTGGAATTCTTTCAAGTTCATTTATATGGGCTATGAAAAAATCCGGGATGATAAAGTAATAGATAAAATACATTACGATTTTGGTCATTACGTCTCTGGCAAGAAAACTATGCCCCTTCCCTGAAAGGAATGGGCTGCTGATACCGCGCTTTACAAGAAAATCCAGTGAAAGATAAAATAATTTCTGCGCATCATCGTTTATAAGTAAAATTGAACTGAATTGCTTATGGATAAGCTCCATTTGCTTTTTTAATTTTTTATGTCCTTTACCCGCTGATGAAAATTTTTCTAATCCTGATGTGTTATGTATGAAGTAGGTGATTGCTGCAGCACATATTAAATCTAGCCAATATTTGTGAAAAAATTCCCCGCGTGACATAGGCGACAAATTTATTGAAGCAATTGCTCCCTTTTTTATCATTTTCTCTTTTATATTGGTAACATCAGAATCAGAAGCATTTAACCATCGAAAAAATTCATTTTTTTCTACTATCTCAACATAACCTGGTACATTTTCTTTAATATTCGGTATATTTTGTATTTCCCCTAATTGGCAAAGCACATCAAAATCCTTTGGGTATTTTTGAATACCCGTATTAAGTATAATTTTTCTATTTCGCTTCATATTTCATCCTTGTTTTGGCCTATATCTTCATTCAACTCCGCCTCAATTTCCTCAACAGTCGGCAAACTTGTTTTCAGCTCGTTAGGCAACGCTTTGGCAAGGGTATATTCTGAAATGCCCATAGGTGCGTTCATATTCCGCAACGCATATTCAGCAACGACCTTATGTTTAGATTTACATAGGATGATTCCAATAGTTTGATTGTCACCCTCTTTACGCATTAGGTCATCAACCGCTGCCATATAAAAACCAAGCTGCCCAGTGTGTTCTGGTTTAAATTTGGTAGCCTTGAGCTCAATGACCACGAATGCGCGTAGATGCAAGTGATAAAAAAGCAAATCAACAAAAAATTCTTGATCATCGAAAGTTAGTGGTACTTGTGAGCCAACAAACGCAAACCCCTGGCCGAGCTCAATAAGAAAGTCACGGATATGAGTGACCAGTGCATCTTCGATTGCTCGTTCATGCGCTTTGCCTTGAATGGTTAAAAAATCGAAGTTGTACGGATCTTTCAACATTTCATTGGCTAGATCGGATTGTAAGGCTGGTAACTGTTTATGGAAGTTATTGATTTTCTTGCTAGATTCAGCCTGGCGCTCATATAGCCCGCCTTCAACCTGCATTTCTAATACAGAGCGTGACCACCCATTTTTAATGGTCTGTTGGGCGTACCATTCTCGCTCTATATCATCTTTGATCATCTGCATTAAACGGACAATATGACCCCAAGGTAATTGCGGCACAGCTTGTGCCGTAATTGAAAGGCGAGGATATAGTGTTGCAAATTTCTTCATCCGCTGAAGATTACTAACAGAAAACCCCTGCATTTCAGGGAATGCCCGTTGCATATCATGAGAAAACTGCACTAAAAAACCTGACCCCCATTGGTGGCTTTTTTGTTTCTCAATTAAATCCGTGCCAAGTTCCCAATAGAACTGGGTTAGCTCGCTGTTGGCAGCCAGTGCTGCACGTATTTGCGCTGTTTTTAAGCGCGTTTTAATGGTGCTAAAAAAGTCCATGTACTCTTTATTCAGATGTAATGAACCATCCTGCGTTTTAATTTCATTGTTCATGTACTGCTCCTTGTTGTGGTTGGATCTCTAATACTAGTGCCGAGAGCTGAACCCCCATACACTTTAAGAAATAATCAGTAATTTGTTGCATGGGTTTTCTTAGCCGCTCTACATCAGTAACAATATAACCAGCAGTGATATCGCCACTCATTTTATGGTTCATTAAACGTTTCAACGCATAAGCTGAAATATCCAGTCCTTCAGCAATGGTTATAAATGTTCGCCTTAAATCATGTACCGTAAAATGGATGCCTGAAAACTTGGTTACATTGGCCATTTGCTTGCGTGGTTCGATAATATGACCAGCCGCCCCCGCGCCAGAAAAAACATACTCATTACTTCTTTTTTGACTGCGTGATAATAACAATTCGTAGAGGTAATTAGAAAGAGGTAGGGTATGTGATTCATGATTTTTGGTATCAAGCACTGTCAATGTTTTAGCTTTTAAATCCACCTGATCCCAACGTAAAGTAGCAGCTTCCTGACGGCGTAGCCCTGTAAGAATGATTAATAAAAGATAATCTCTTAACGTCTCATTTTCTAATCGCTGTACACCTGCGTACCATGGGGCTAATTCATGTGCTTTGATAAATGTCTGTCGACGTTCAACCCGATACCATGCTCTAGTTTGTGATAGACGTTTAACCGGATTTTCTATGACAAGCGATCTGCCTTGAGCGTCTTCGTATTGGCCTGCAGCAAAGTTAAACAAAGCCCTTAACAACCTCATAGCCAAATTGGCGTAGGCTTCTCCACTTTCTTTGCCTAATTTCTCATGATGTTTTGCTACTTTATCTTTGGTGATCGACAAGAATGACTTATTGCCCCATCCAGCAAAAGCAACATTAAGCACTCGCTCGTAATTATAAAGCGTATTATGTTTTAAAGATTTTCTGGCTTTCTTGTAATCATTAAAAACGTCATTCAAGGTCATGTTATTAATTTTCATACCTTGTTTTTCCGCAATGGGATCAATCCCTGTTGCGATCTGGCCAATAGTTTTTTGTGCCTCTTTGCGTGCTTGTTCTGCAGTAAGCGCCCCATACTTACCAAGAGTAATTCGGCGAATCTTATTACCAATATTTTTTTCAACCACAAAACTTTTGGTTCCTGCCGCAGTAACACGCAATGCAAAACCTTTGAGTTCAGAATCACGATAGAACACTTGATCCTTTCCAACAGGTACTTCCGCCTTTTCAACAAAGGTCTTATTTATTTTGACTTTCATGATCACCTCTTTTTCTACATGTAGAAGCAATGTAGAAAAATTATTTAGAATTACTAAGAAAATTTAAGAAGTGATTATAAATAAAAACCCTTGTTACGTATAGGATATGTAAGGGTTTTAAGGAAAATATAGAAATGAATAGAAACGATTATTTTATAACTGTTAATCATTAGGTCACAAGTTCGAGTCTTGTCCGGGGAGCCACTCCTAGTCTGGATCGTGGCGAAATTCAATCAAACCTTAAATTTTACGTGTCGAATATGTGTCGAAGTTTGGAATCAAATACGACTCTATCAGCTCGATGTTAAAGTAATATTCAAATCAAAATTTTCCGATGGTGTGCGAATTACTTGGTTATATCGTGACTTGAGGCTAATTTAAATTATTATGAGCGATATCTTCTTGTACTTACTCCAAAATTAAAATTCCTTATTCGTTCTTCTGATACTCCTTTCTGAAGAAATATTTTTCTAAACTGATTTTCTGAATACACACCATCACAACAAGGACCAAAGGTTATTCCTGCCAAATCATCCAAAGAAAAATTTAAGATTTGATAAATTGGTTTTGATTGAGAATCAATTAGCAATAGATCGGGTGGTGGTGAAGGTAAATAAATCTTTAGGATTGGATTGAATAATCTAATAGAACAAGCCCTCCATTCCCATTCATCCTGATAATCATTTACTTTAAAATAAGGCATAAGCACTATGAGTTGATTAACTAACTCTGGTTGGAGCAGTTTTTGATTTTCTGGTGAATAAGTCAAAAATATGCTTAAAATTTTATTAATGATATCTCTTTGAAGAGTATCGTATATGACAGAGCCAGTAGTAATTATTTCCGGGAATGTTGTTTGGATAAATACCGTTTTCTTGAATTTCATTGCTACACCCTTGCCATTTTCAGCATAATACCGCCAGCCGGGCATATAATCTTCCTTCTCCAAAAAAGAAGTTATCAGACAATGGTAGTTTTCCGCAATTTGATTTTCCAAAAAGTAAAGGACGTTGTCTCGCACATCTCCATTTAAATTCGACCTCACACAACCTTGAATCAAATCCATTGAATAACCAATTTCACTAGGATCATTCATATACCTATGATGACTCATCCAAAGGCATTCTGATTTAAGAATACCTAACCCAGCTTCCAAGGAACAATAATGAAATACATGCTCGCACTCCCTATCAGGTAACTTAAGAGAATTTAAATATTTCCTTATTTTGTGGTCAAAGTCTGCTATTAAATTATTATTCATATATTTCTCTAAAATCATGATAAGCAATCTATGTGATCGGCCTAATCTAACATTTGTCCTTCCTTGTATTACCGCAATCAAAAGAGCATAATTTGTGATTAACTAATATTTTTAATTGATCATTTAGTGACTTATTTTTATCAATAATATTTTCTATAAAAGCATTTGCTATCGTTCCCATTTTTCCTCTATTCATTTGGATTTCAAGTGGAATTTCCCTTATTTCAACCCGTGGGTTGATATATTCAACGGACAAACGAATAAACATTCCAACAAAATTATTTATTAAGCTCTCGTCTTCTGCATTGTGGATTAAGGAATAATTATCTGAAATCAACTTAAAAATCATTTGAATATTGTCAATTGCTTTTTCAAAGTAGTAATTGCTTAAATCAAGAGTAGCAATTGACTGTGCATTGATTTTGAGCTGAGCATCTGGATGTTGAGAAAATTTTTCGGGTACAAAATATATTTTATGTTGTTCTATTAAACCGTTGGAGTTTTCAATGTAAGTTTTTGTACAAAGAAGTAAAAAAGATAATGGCCCATAAAGATTATTAATTTTACGTTCTAATAGAGCAATTTTTTGATTTCTTTTATTTATATGGTTAGTACTCCATGCTGTTACCATAGCACCACCTAACGCCCCTGTTAACAATCCTATTAAAATATCCATAGCTAATTCAATTAATCCTTAGGTTATATTTTATATAGCATAGATATTTGAATGATGTTGAAATAAGCAAGCATAGCTAGCAAACAAAGTTGCTATGGTTTTTTTATATTTTTTTGATTACCCAGTCCTAATTATGAAGACAAGTACCATATATAGAACCATTGCTCTTATAACAAATTGAACCCGGGCCACAGTCTGTATCAAACGAACAGGTATCACCTATAGTACCGTTTGGATCAGTTGGTGAGTATACTGGTTGTTGATCATTACTATTTCCTGGACTTAGACCACCTACACAAACTCCATAGATATTACCGGAGGATTTAACACAGTTACTTCCAGGATTACAATCAGTATCAAATTGACAAGCAAAGGATTTGCTTGAGAATACAGTTACCAATACTACAAATAATAATATTTTATTTTGATTTTTCATAAAATATTAACTCCAGAGTATAACTTAGACCTTATACATTTTTATTTGATTTATAGCTTTGGTATTTACTTATCCCAACAAAAAGGCCAATGGGGGACAACTCGATTGATTATTTCGGAATTTATTTAGAATGTGTCGGATATTTAGAATATAAATCAATCAAGTCTGATTCCAATCGATTCTTATATGCAAGTTTAATTTTTGTACTAAAATAAAAAGAAGTAATTATAACAAGGTAAGAAAATGAAATTTCATTTTCGCATATCTGTTCTATTAACTTTATTAATTTTTGTTACCAATACATTTCCACTCACTGCCGAAGAATTATTACGTCAATGTACAATTAATCCAAATGGATATTGTTTAGGTTATATAACAGGACTGTATGATGGATGGACTACAAGCAATATTCAAGAAATACTGAAAGAGCAAAACTGCCCTCCCTCTGACAGTTCAGGTTTAAAATTAGCTGTATCAAATGTGCAAATGGTTTGGGTTTTTATGAAATGGGCAACAGATCATCCAGAAAGTCTTTATTTACAGGACTGGCAATCTGTAAGTGAGGCATTTGCTAAAGCATGGCCATGTCCACATTAAACTAATATATATATTCTCCTATCTAAAATGTGTATTTATTGTGACTTTACAGCAGAGAATCTACCTATTGAAAACTGATTTATTGCAGACTAATAGATAATGCAAGGGACAAATGGGACTTATGGGAATCCTTTTCCTGCATTAGGCTCTAGCTGCCCCACATTTAAAGTAATGAAGCGGGACAGAAGGGGCAATTGAGGTTAAATACTTTGACCATCTAATAAAGGCAAAGCAATCAGAATAGATCCTCTGGATTGCACTTAGGACTAAAAGTAAAACTGGGTATTGGGGTTGGCTCTTTCTTCATTGAAGACTTTTCAACTAACTGTTTAGCTCGATGTTCAACTAAATCATTTCGAGAATACCCTGGTTTTTGACCATTCAAGTATTTCAACACATACAACCGGAACGTATTGTAAGTTGCAGTGAAGCTTCCCTCATCCCTAAGAGTTCCCCATATGACGGTCATCGACCAGCCTTTGTCCAAGGCTTCGGAAATGTCTTGGCGCATAGCCAAGAATTCCACTTTATTTTTTCTGGCGTTCGTTCTTTGTTGGCTCTTTTTAGAAGTCATTATGCTTTCTGTTAAGGATTTTTTCATGGTGTTGTCTCCATATTATTGGTTATCCAATCCTTTGAATTTTGTAGTTTATTTGTAACTGCACTCCTTGCTACGTCCCGCTGCTTGTCAGCGGGATCCAGTAGATCTCCCATAAATCACTGGACCCCGTGGACAAGCCACGGGGCGTAGGGTGAGTAGTTACGTTTATTTCTATTTATTTTCGACTTTTTCGGTAACTGGTAACGCCCTTTTGGTAATTTTCGGTAATTTATTATTTATTTCCGTTTATTCATGATTATTTTCGTTACTAATCGTTATTTAAAGAAAAATAACGAATAATTACAAAATTGCGGTTCCAAAATAAATTTCAAAATGCAGGGCAAGATAGGTGAAGTTAGCTAACCAGCGCGCTGGCTACCAAACTTCACGAGCCTTATTCGCACCTTTGGTGCTCAACGTAAAAACCATGTTCATAGTCAATTTTTATTTACCTCCCCAAATTTTACCGGTAAAGACATACAGTCTTGGGGTGCCTACTCCTTTGATTCTTGGCTTGTGTGAGGCTTTGCCATCTGAGGCGGGTTTCAACCAGCCAGCTTGTAATAAAACCCTTGTCACTGTGCGTTGATCAAAACCCTTGCACAGTTCATTTTTGTACGCCTCGGTTAACACCATATAGATTCGAAACCCTTCATCATCTGTTTGATAAAATCCTGCTCGATTGAGAATTTTGTCATTGTTGGGTGAGTTGGCATTATCAAAACGACTGGCGCCATGAGATTCAAAGAAAGCGCGCACCTGCGCCATAATGGCGCGATCTTCACGGTGGCCATCAACCCCAAAAGCATCCTGCCATGCAATAAAACAGGTCTTCGCAGCATGAAACGCTTCGCCTTTTTGCCATCCTATCAGACCAAATTGACTGGCCAGTTCTCCTGCAGCAGCAACCAGGGCAAAGCGTCTTGCAACACGGATAATCTGCCCCGTAGCATCGGATTGAATGACCGCATCAACAAACGTTTGAATGGTGTTGGTAATATATCGGCTTATTGTTTGCCGGTTGGTAACAACATGATTCAGCCACGCCATACCAATTGCACCATGGTATCGGCCACTGTATTTCTTAAGCGATAATGCCATGCTGGCTGGGCTTAGTTGATCGTGAATCGTTTCGAAGATCCCCATCTGACTACCTGCATCCGCTTCAATATCAGCAAGCCTGATTTCCTGACCTGCATTAATACGCTGCCCTGATTTTGCCATAAGTGCTGTCAAAGACTCTTCACCAGCAGATAAGAAAAATAAAGACCATCGGGAAGATTGCCTGACTGTGCCAGTACGAGAAGCACGGGTTTTTCCCTGACCATTGGCCAGTAAATAAGCCGCCTCCCCTGCTTCTCTGGGATCCATTTGACTGAGTTCATCAAGAATCAGCAATCCATCATTGTGTAATGCTGCCAAGCCTTCAAGCCCATTGGTGGTGCTGCGCCATAAACGGCAATAAGATTGTGGGTTTCCCCAAACAGAAGCAGCTAGATTCAATGCCGTGCTTTTGCCTGATGAAGATGCGCCCCTGAAATGAAAACCACCTGAGTCTTCACCAACAATCTTTGCCAGTACAGGTGCAAGAGCAACAGATATGGCAAATACCAGTCTTGAGTTGCCTGATGCCAGCCGACCTATTGAATCTCGCCATTCTTCAACACTACCCTTGGAAGACATTGCTGGTTCAATAGCATTGATATTCTGGAATACAATCTTCTCTGTTGATTGCCCAATACACTGGGAAGCGGTTACAAAGACATCACCATGCCAACCCAGTTTATCAACACATCGTGCACGTGCGTCTACTGGAAAGACCTGTAAATAGGAGGTGAGCAAATCGCGTACTGCTCTATTGGGTGAAATACTCAACCCAAGTCTTGCCAGCTCTCGCCTCACATCGGAGGAGTCGCCTTGCAGTAAGGATAGTGGCATAGCCCACTGGTGGGTTATACCATCATCATCCTGCCATTCCAGCAAACGACCCCATTCACCACTCTGAGCATCTCGGGTTTTGGCAACGACATACAAGGGTGCGCATATCCAACGAGGTGGCAATGGAGTCCCATCCTTATCGATACCGATAAAGGTTAACCCCTCAGCAGTTAATCGAAAACATCCACCAGCATAATCGCAAACAATTGGACGCTGCTTTGGTGAGTTGGGTAATTCAATAACATGATTTTGTGACATAGATAATTCTCCAAACAACAGTCAAACCATCGGAATGAAGCCAATTCATTCTGACGAATTTTAAATTTATGCGTTCTCAACAAGCTGTAACTGACCTTCGTCACTGGTTGAGCGATAAACTTTTTGTTGCTGGAGAAAATTCAACACATCACTTTTTCGGTACAACACCTTGCGACCAATTTTTAAATAAGGAACACCACCACCCGACCAACGGTTACGTTCAAGTAACTGGGTGGAGCAGCTTAAAACTGCCGCAATCGTTTGTTGATTAAAGAGCGCAGAATGAGGCGCTGATTCGAATTCGTTTAATAGATGTAAACGGGATGGTTTTTGTACAGACATATGGGACTCCGCAAGTGATTATTCATTCAGCATAATGCCGACCTGCACGTCCCTGTGGATGAACTCAAATGCCTATCCGACTAAACTTGGACAAGTAATTGATATTCACTAGCCTTTTGGCTTTGATAGCTTCTACTTCAACCTCGGAAAAAAGTATTGCGTATTCCTTCAAACTTTGTCTACAACATAAAGCAATATCAGTATCCAATGTTTTTCTTAATTCTGCCTTTTTACCAAAATAATCTAAGAGCATATCTCTCGCTTTAGCACCAATTAAAAAGTAAGAACTATCATTATCACGAGCAATCTTATTAATTAATTCAAATAACTCGATATCATTATCTGAAAAATTATTCCATCTGTTTTCTAATGAACTTGTCATATATAATTTCCGCTGTTTCTTGAGTTCTTTCATCGAGTGAGCTTAATAAATCGGCATAAACCAAAATGAATGGTACATGGTTTTCTTTATAAGTTTTGGTATCAAAATTCCAGAATTTTTTTATTAGCTCTATATTCCCATTGTTATCTTTTTTTAACCTGCATTTATATTGTAATAGTGGTAATGCATCGTCTGCATAAAGTGTAATTATTTGGGGGCTTAGATAATGAGTTAACTTTGCAGCAGCTATTTCTCCTCCCCAAAGAAAATTAAATTCACAGGGATTTGTTTCTTTAAACTGTGCCAGATTATCTGTTGAAAATTTATCGATCATTAATTTTGGACGTAATTTCTCAGCATAGCCAATACACCATTTACTTAATAAGATATCTTTATTAACCAAATGCTTTTCACCACGATTTTTTTCTACGATATATCCATGCTTTTCTAAAATTAAAAGAGTTTTGCTAACACTTCCTAATGCCACATCACTCATTTTAGCAAGCTCACGATAGGTATGCTCTAACGGTTTTTTAATGACAAGCAATGTAAAAATAAGTTTTATACTGGCAACACTCAGTGTGAATTGAGTGATGTCCGATATACTTTTCTTTTGAGGCGTTTCTCCTTTAATAGAGATAAATACAGGGGGAGAGTTTATATACATATTGCCAGAGAAATCAACGTACTCAATATTCGCCTTTTGCAATTTATCAGCCAAAACTTTATTAATGTGGTTGCTAATTAAAATGCTTTTTTTATTTAAATGTTGCATATATTGAACGATGGCACCAATATTCGAATTATCAATATTGCCAACAAGTTCAGGCTTATAGATTAGCTTATTATTCTTTTCAATTTGGAGGGTTAATTGATTTCGTTTTTCATCAAATTTACATTGAAGCTTTGATCTATCCTTTATGATTGATAATAGTTTGTCTATATTCATCACAATATCCTCTTTGTCATGTTCATAATTATAGCTTGTTCAAAAAAAATGAACAACATGAAAAAATGAACATATGGATTTTGTGATTAGTGTACAGGCATGCGCCTATTTTTCTAATGTTGTCCAGTTTGGGTTGCTATTCCCTTTCTACAATCGAGAAATGTTACCTTTTTGCGTTCCCATTCGCTCTGCAAGCTGTTCTTGCATTAATCCGGCTTGTTGACGCTTCGAAAGTAATGAGTTAACCAATGCAAACTCTGACTCTAGTACGTCATAGGCTTGCTTTACGTCCTCATTTTTAAGTGCTTTCCAAGGAGAGTATGCAAATATTTCCTGGTGGCAACTTTGCCATATTTGACAGATAGTTTCATCAACTGGACTTTATCAAACTGATCAAGATTTTTATCAACTTTTAATTGTAATTGGCTTACATCTTCCGTTAAATATTTCGCATTGTTTAATAAGTCCACCAATAAAAACTCTTTAGTCAGTTTGGTTGGGAAACCATTACTTGGGCGTTTAAAAGAGAAAACACGATGTCCAAGTTTTTTATCTTCATGTCGTTCACTGTTATAAACAACTACTTGGTTATAAAGCTGTGTCAGGCCTAAACCCAATTTATTATAATCATTCCATGAATACATGAGAAAGGGCTTATTGAGAAAACCTTTAACAAGCGCCTCATCAGTCGGTGGTAGTAATCCAAAACGAGAATGCTTTGGTTTGTAATATAAGCCTGTTGCTGGCTTTTTAAGTTTGTTTGCTTCTACTAAGGTATTGAGATCTCTATCCAAATTGCTTGAAAAGGGCAAAAGTTCCTCTCTCCGGTAAACGAAGCCGGCTTTCATATGGGAATATAGGTTGTCACGCTTTAATGTATTCATGGTTATATTATATACAGCCATTCTCTAATTTGCAAAAAATTTTATTAAAATTTCATGTAAATAAAACACTCGTACCTGCTATTTTGTATAGCTATATTATTTGACATAAAATCAGGCGCATCTAATTTAATGTGCTATTTTTCATCAATCAAGAAAATAAAATCAGTCAATCACACCTATTAGATCTGTGACTTGACTCCTTGCAATTTGAGATGCTTTTTTCTCGATTGATTTAAACTCTGCATATTCTAATTCACTCTTAAATGTACATAAAAAAAATTTAATTGTCCGTATCTTTTGATAGCGACTTTCAAACATTGGTAAAACCCATATAAATAAATGTATTGAGATTAGAAAATAAAAAAATAAAATAGGCATTTTGTTGATTGACTCCCAAATGATACTCCCAAGTATAAAAGTAGCAATGGCTATGAAAGCACCCGCTATTGGGTGTTTATAAATAGATGCATTACTGTTAGCTTCTAAAAGCAAAAAGGCTTCGCATTCTGCCAAGGATTTATTTAGAAAATTTTTTTCATAGACTCTATCTTGCTGTAAAATTTTTTTAATTGAATATAACCTTAAGCTGAGATAATGGCGGTTTAATAATTTGTGAGTCTTAGGAGGGATAAATGGTGCATAGTCTTTATCCATTGTATGGAAAACAGTATAGAGCTGGAAAAACATTGATAGTGCTAATAATAGAAAAATCGCTTCATGAACTGTGAAAGATAAATAACACAATAAGATTATAAGAATCCAACTCATAAGAAACATAGCCTTTCGAAAGTTGTTCTTACAAACAGCTTCTCTAAGAAAATACCAATGATTAAATTTATTTAATAACTCATGTTACGCACGGGACTTGCTGGCTGACTAAAAAGCATTAGAATTCCGCTCTTAATTTTAGGGAGGGAATCCAATGG
>NZ_LNYU01000049.1:48679-51415 GCF_001468135.1 Legionella santicrucis
CTTAAAAAACGATGCTTTTTTTAGATATAGCATAATACATGTAGCCCAGATTAGACAGGAGGGAATTTTATGCATCATTCCGGATTACGACTTTGCCTAATCCGAACTACAGAAGAATAAGGATTATTTTTCTTTAAGTAAACGTTATTAAGTTATTCGGGTAAAGGCATGAAGCCTAAACCCGCTTTCATTTGCTTTATTCTCGTTACAAATAGTGTGATTCTATGCCTCCTGCTCTTCTAATGCATAGGATTGTACTGTAGTTTGAGTTAAATCCAACAACTCCCTGATTGCAACAAAAAACATAGTATAGTTTAGAACTGTACTTGCTTTCAGATCTGCTAAAATGTACCGCCAGCGCTGAATTAATGCCCTATGTGATTCACCCCAAGAAGTAAGTCGAGCTTCCAAATCAGGATTATCGCTATCATAGTTAATTAATCCAGCTGTAAGCTGGCGTTGTTGCCAATCTAAATCATCGCGTAATGCCTCTCTAGATAAGGACTCCCAATGATTTTCACTAGGATGAATAATAATTTGTTTTCTTATCCAGGCAAGATCTAAGAACTCACCTATTCCATAATAAATTTCAGCAACCTTTGCGACACCCATATTTTTCTTATAAGCAATTTCAATCATATCAGTTGCCGCAAATAAACCACGAGATATAGTTAACTCATGAGCTAATGTAGGCGAAATACCTTCATCAATAAACCTTTGATAATGCTCTTGATAATTCACACGCCGCTCTTCACTTAAAATAGAAGGTATCGATTTCTTCAGTGCAATTATTCCATCTGCATAGAGTTGTACAACTTCTGAAATATCTATCGCTTTCCGTTGACTACGCAAGAACCAACGAGTAATACGTCTTGCAAGTCTGGCATATAACATCATCATTTCAATTTGTTGCTTAGCACTTATCTTAGTACCTAACTCCTCAATTTGTTTCCAAACAGATTCTAAGTTAAGAACGGATCGAGTAATGATGTAAGCTTTAACAATCGCAGAAACAGGTGCTCCAGTTTCATCCTGTAATCTATAAACATAAGTAAAGCCCATTTCATTAACTATAATATTGCTTAATTTTGTAGCAATGATCTCTCGTCTTAATGGATGAGATTGCATTTGTTTGCTAAAGCGCTCTTGTAAAGGTACTGGAAACGAGCTAGTTAAAAAATGTTCCATATATGCTTCTTCGGGAACACCTGATGCTAAAATTTGTTCTTTCAAAATCGTTTTACTGTAGCACATCAAAACTGCAATACTGGGACGCATTAATCCTTTCCCCATTAATTTGCGCTCCATAATCGCCTTGTCATCAGGTAAGTATTCTAAACTACGATCAATTTTCCCTGTACGCTCTAGCTCATTGATATAGCGGCTTTGGAGATCCAAGACTTGCAGAGGTTGAGAAGCAGTTAAACTGATTGCACGCGTTTGTAAGAAATTATCTCTCAGAACTAATCTACTTACTTCATCAGTCATTTCCATTAAAAGTTCATTTCGCTGCTTCGGAGTCAAATCGCCACTAGCCACAATACTGTTTAGTAAAATTTTAATGTTTACTTCTTTATCAGAACAGTTCACTCCGCCAGAATTATCAATAAAATCGGTATATACCATTCCACCACTTAAAGAGTATTCGACTCGGGCCAATTGAGTTAAACCTAAATTACCTCCCTCACCTATAACTTTACAACGGAGTTGTTTTGCATTAACTCGAGTTGCATCGTTAGTTCTATCACCTACATGGGTATTCGACTCAGTACTGGCTTTTACATAAGTACCAATTCCGGCACTCCAAAGCAAATCAACCTTAGCTTTTAAAATCGCTTTAATTAATTCATTAGGCTCAATTTCAGTCTGTTTAATACCTAAAGCTGCTTGCATTTCCTTACTGACAGGAATTGATTTAGCATTGCGATTGAAAACCCCTCCGCCCTTAGAAATTAGTTTTTTATCATAATCAGACCAATTTGACCGGGGTAAATGAAACAAACGCTCGCGTTCTTTAAAACTTTCTTCCGCATTAGGATTAGGATCAACAAAAATATGGATATGGTTAAAGGCACCAATTAACTTGATATGTCTTGATAATAACATTCCATTACCGAAGACATCTCCAGCCATATCACCAATACCAACCACAGTAAAATCGTTGTTTTCAATGTCTATATCTAATTCATAGAAATGGCGTTTTACAGATTCCCAAGCACCTTTAGCAGTAATTCCCATTTTTTTATGGTCATAGCCAACTGAGCCGCCCGAAGCAAAAGCATCGCCTAACCAAAAACCATATTCTTGAGAAATTGCATTTGCAAGATCAGAAAAGGTCGCTGTGCCTTTGTCTGCAGCAACAACAAGATAAGGATCATCCTCATCAAAACAGATAACATTTTTGGGTTTAACCACCTTGCCATCAATGTAATTATCAGTAATGTCTAATAAACCACGAATAAATAATTGATAACAACTGATCCCTTCAGCCATTATTTCTTCTCGTGTACCATTAACAGGCAAAAACTTAGGTACAAAGCCACCTTTAGCGCCGCTTGGTACAATTACTGAGTTTTTTACTTGTTGTGCTTTCATTAGGCCAAGTATTTCCGTACGAAAATCTTCTCTTCGGTCTGACCAACGTAATCCGCCTCGAGCCACTTTACCGCAACGTAAATGAACTCCTTCAAAACGAGGCGAATAAACAAAAATTTCAAACATTGGATGTGGTTTGGG
>NZ_LNYU01000049.1:51425-61056 GCF_001468135.1 Legionella santicrucis
ATACTCATTAAGTACCTTCTTCATTTTCTGTGGTATCTTAAGTTTTTGTATTAACGTATGGATTCGCTCAAAATATCCATAACGAGCAAATTGCCAAAGAATTTTTAAACTATATTCAGCATGTCTACGCCAACCTGATTTTATGCGCGTTAATTCTTCTGACTTGATATTGTAATAATTCAGAAAGTCGATAATTAGCTTCTGCGTCAACTTGTCTTGGAGCTGGTGTTGTTTTGCAAAATCAATCAATCGGTTCCATGTAGCTTGGTAGCGACGTATCGAGCGATCATGATAATGTAGCTTCTGTAATTGGCTGAGAGCCCCAAAAACAAGTTCATCCAAAGATGGTTTTAATATAGATCTCATAGCTATCTCCATTAATTTTAGCGACCGATTATGGCAACGAACAGAAATAGTATGGATATTATGTACAATAAATTTTGGCTAATTCAATCTAAAAATTGAGGTTTATTTGAACCACTGCATATCACGTTTTACTGAGACATCGTCTCATCACTTTAATTCAAAAATTATAGTATTTGCTATAATCAAAATATTATTCTAAATAGTCAACAACATAACCAAACATGAAATTTAATAGCGAAGAAGAAAAAAAACTTGCTACTGTTATGTTTCAGCTTCTTGATAAATTATTGAGTCCTAACTTGGTCTGCAATGAGAACGGAGTAATAGTATTTGCAAACAAATCCTATACAGAATTAGTAGCTGAAAATCCAGAGAATAAACCT
This sequence comes from Legionella santicrucis, assembly GCF_001468135.1. Lineage (GTDB taxonomy): Bacteria > Pseudomonadota > Gammaproteobacteria > Legionellales > Legionellaceae > Legionella > Legionella santicrucis. The sequence goes on from NZ_LNYU01000049.1 coordinate 52,175, forward strand.
TTTTGGAAAGTGTACCCATTACAAAATACAGTACCAGATTATTTTAACCAAGCTGTTGAACAAAGAGTTGAAACTCGTTCAGAAATAACAGTTAAAGAGAGAACATCCATTGTTCGCGTTATTCCGGTAAGTAATATCTTGGCTAATGAGATAATTTACATGGTATATTTTGAAGATATCACGTCGCAAATTGAGCTTAATAAACAATTAAAAATCGATAAAAAGTTACTACAACAATCTTTTTTAGATACAATTTTATCTTTTTCTGACTTTGTAGAGTCTAGAGACTCTTATACAGCTGGACATCAAAAACGAGTGGCTTTGCTTTCACTGAACATTGCTACTAAAGCAAATATTACTAACCCAAAATGTTTAAGCACGATATATTATGGGGCTCTCATACATGATATTGGAAAAATCGCGATTCCTATGGAATATTTAGTCACACCAAGAAAATTGACTGTGAATGAATATGAAATAATGAAAACTCATGTCGCAATTGGTAATAAAATAATTGAACATATGGATTTTCCTTGGGATATTAAATCTGTAGTGTATCAACATCACGAGCGCATGGATGGTTCTGGCTATCCCAATGGTCTAAAAGGTGATGAAATCACCAAACCAGCTCGCATCGTGGCTATTGCTGATGTATATGAAGCAATGTCAACTAATAGACCTTATCGAAATTTGATATCACAAAAAACTATATTAGAATATTTTGAAGAAAAGAAAGGAACACTGTTTGATGCTAATTATCTTGATTGTTTGTTCCAATGTCTTACTGAACTAGAAGATGTTTATGAAATGAATCCCAATTTTAGACCTTTTGATCCTTTTATTAGTTAGTATTGTTTTTCATATGATTATTTACTCAATTAAGGTCATTTTTTGGCTATAAAAGTCTATTGTCATAAGATGGTTTGGAATATTATGTGTCGTAATTTCTGACCAAATCAATGAAAATATTGATAATTATTTGTCTACTGCACATAATTATTAACTACCCACAATAAATTTTAGTAATATTTAAACGGGAATGCCCAAGTTCGCGGCTAATGATTGATCTCGCCTGCTTATCAATTTGCTTTTCTTCACGATTGAGCTCTTTAGTAGGTTTTCCGCCAGCTATCGGGCAAATTAATCCAACTTTTAAAGAAGCAAATTCTTTAGTCAATTCGGTATATCGACGTTGAGCATAAGCATGACGCAAACCATGCAATTTACAGACTCCCATTAATCTTGCTTGTTGTTGATAATGACCTAAATGTTGCTTATAGGTTCTTTCCGTAGGAATTAGGGACTCACCACGTTTCATCTGTTGCCAGACTTTTGATAGCCATTTCATTTGTTCTTCATTGGTAATTTTAAGCAATCGTCCAATACCACCCTTTGTCCAACTGGGTTTGATATGCAAACAATCACCATGCCAAGCTTCACTTACTACAAATTTCATGGATTCTTCCCTGCGCAAACCAAATAGCATTTGTGCTTCAAGTGAGAGGCGTATATGCGGATCGGTACATAAGTTCAAATCGATATGGTGAATGGCTTTGTTTTGGGTAGGAGTGTAAGTGCGTTTATCAATTTGATAGGAATCATTGCCTGTTTTAACTAACTTGGGTTTATCAAGAAAATAAGCAAGTTTACGCAATTTGGACATGTAATTTTTGATAGTTGCAGGACTCTTACCTTGCTTTTCCAATGCTCAACCAGTATGTAGATATGCTTGGGCTTTATACCATTTAAATGACCAACTTTGAAACCCAATTCATGTAGGTCTTTCATGCAGCGATTAATCATATGCTTCATATCTGCTTTACTGGCATAGGAGTAGCCTTGCATTTGTTTAATTAATTGGTGTACTGAATAAAGTGCACTGCGTAGTTTATTGCTCATTGAGATAACTCCAAAGTGTGGTACGTGATTTCAATCCCATTTCATCCATGATGAGTAAGGACAAACGGTAATGGGATATTTGAGAGGATAATTGTGAATTTAATTGTTGAGCATAAAGATAACGCCAACATTTTTTTCCAGAGAGCCTTAAGGACTTCATCGCCTTTTGCCAGCTAAAACAGATAGCTCGATAACCATGAGTAGTTATAAGGCAATCGTTCCCTTGGGTTAATAGATTAAAATTCTGTATAAGCTTTATTTGAGCTTCGAAGCGAATAGGAATCTTCCTATCCTTGCTATTAAAAGTGATTTCTCGGGTCAGTAATAATTCATGTTCTTGAATATGTACCCCGGGCAAAATGCGCATGGCTTCGCTCAAGGTCAGACCAAAATGAAGTTGAAAGCCTAAAAGGGTTTTGGCAACAGGATCATTGATCTTTTCTAATATATCAGTTGGAGATTTTCGAGTTTTCTTTTTAATTTTCTTAGTTTGCAAACCAAGACTGAGATTATCAATATTCTCAGCATTATGCCCCACATGGGTTAGAAATTTTCGGATGATGGTCATGTAATTCATGAGAGTAGAAGGCTTAACCTTTTTCTTATGCCAATGCTGAATCAGTTGTTGCAAATGGATTGAAGTCAAACCTGGCCAATTGGATGGTGCAAGTCCAAGAACAAAGAGATCCTCAATCATCCTAAGAATAACAAAGCGACGATATTTTTTGCCACGAGGACTACCGCTATTATCATGATCCAGATACTGGCTCGCTATTTGTCTTAAAGAGTTTTTGCGCATAGTTTTATTCAATCAATTTATTTGCCCTGTCTTTGGTTTAGTGTTAATCGAGCGATTCACTCAATGAGGATATCCAGCTTGCACTGCAAGGCTCGAAATGGTGGGGCAAATCAAGGTTAATGATTATTGTGGTACAACGGTTTTTTAGTGGTTTATCTCCTTATTGTTTAAATACAAAAACGCACGGCAATCCAACAGCAGCTGCCGCTGATCCATGGTTAATAAAGAAGTGATTATTAACTTATCTACCCGATGGTAGCCTATCCTAGAACTACAGATTCCCGACTAGACGTCCAGCCACAGGTTATGGGATGAGAGTGGCTTAGCATAAGACCCGAAGGTTTCGCCTGAGTTGCACAGGCTCATCAGTTATGCTTATGAAAAATTTAGCAAATGCAAGATCTGGGGGCAATAGGTTTTGGAGGAATATTTTGTTCAATCCTGTGGTGTGGGATTGAATTTTTAAAGTTAATCTATTGATTTTAAATTTGAATTTTTAGCAAGTTTGTTAGCGTCACTGCAAATGGAGTTGCAGTGACGCTAATATTAGTAATAATTCAGGCATATACTAATGAAGTTCGTTATGTTTATATCAAGTTTAGTTTTATTAGTATTATTAACATTAAATCACAATTATTAAACAGATTATTTTAAAAATAATGGGGTAAATAGGCAATGTATATTCATAATTTGGCATTAAAGAATATTGGACCAATTAATGAACTAATAATAGAATTTCCGTTTCATCAAGGTAAGCCTATACCAATAATATTTATCGGTGAGAATGGAACCGGTAAAACTATCCTTATATCTCAATTAATCGATGCAATTCATGAAATAGCTAATCAGCTATATGATAATATACTACCTATTGAAGGCATGAAATATAAGTATTATAAGGTTTCTGGTGGAATCAATTTAACTTCGGGGGCTGAAAAAGGTTTTTCGCTTGTTACTTTAATTGATGGAGAAAAAAATAAATTAGAGTATTTCGATAAAATTGGAATAGTCACAAAAGATGATTTTAACAGATATGTTCCAGAGTTCTCTCTTAGTCCTAACGACACAAGCTCAAATCAAAAGATAATTTCGCAATTAAGTGATTCGCAAAAACTAAAATTAAAATATGAATTTAATTCAGAGCCCCATTTTTATCAGCCTGCATATCGTTTTGAAGAACCTTTTTGGAAAAATGAGCATAATCGTGATTTTGAAAATCAAAGTTCTAGGTTTTTTGAGGAAAATTTAGCAAAAGAATTAAAAATATTATCTTCTGCTAGAATAAACAAGCAATATTTGCTGGATTTGGTTATTGATTTTACTATTAATTCCAATCCTCATGATCTAATAAAATGGAATCAAATTAATCAATTACTAAGATTAATATTACAAAGGGATGATGTTCGATTTGGTATTGGTCCTCGAGGGGGGTACCGAGTAACAGTTGTCGAGCAGAATGAGGATGGTAGTTTTAAAACACAAGTATTACCCAGTATAGAAAATTTATCTTTAGGTGAATCTATATTACTCTATTTTTTTATAAATATTATTCGCCATTCTGATAATCCTCCGAAGAATTTTGATGCAATCCAAGGTATAGTTATAATTGATGAAGTAGATGTTCATTTACATACAACGCTTCAAACTGATGTACTTCCATCACTTGTTAAACTATTTCCATGCGTTCAGTTTATCTTTACTACTCATTCTCCCCTCTTTTTATTAGGCATGAAAAACATGCTTGGTGAGGATAATCTTGAGTTAAGAAGTATGCCCACAGGAGAAATAATTACTTCAGAAAGATTTTCTGAGTTCCAACATGCTTATGAAGTATTTAAAAATACCAGTAAATATGAAACTGAATTGAAAGAGTATTTGTTAACATTAAATCAACCAGTACTATTTGTAGAGGGTAGCTATGATATTCAGTATATTGTTAAGGCCGCTGACCTTCTAGGAAAAAAAGATTTATTGTCAAAAATCAAGCTTGTTGATGCAAATGGTTTTGGAGGATTAGATCAAATATGGAGACATTATAATACAAAGCTATCTGAAATTTCACCTCAAAAAATATTATTATTGTACGATTGTGATACTAAAAAAACTGATGAAGAAAAAGGAAACGTCATAAAAAAAACAATACCTGTTCAAAATGGCAGTCCAATTAAAAATGGGATTGAGAATCTATTTCAGGAGTCTATTATAAAAGGAGCAAGAAAATATAAAAATGAGTTTATAGATTATACAGAAAAGGTAAACCGCGAGATAAGGGGAAAAGCAGAGATTGTTCCTGAAAAGTATGAAATAAATAAAGATGAAAAAGGCAACCTATGCAACTGGCTATGTGAAAATGGAACAAAAGATGATTTTGCTAAATTTGATATTATTTTTAATATAATTGATGATTCATTATTTAAAAATTAGGGTGATTTGAGCCACTTTCAAAATTAATTCACTTTCTCGTGAATACTAAAATATTGTCGAAAATAATCCTGCTCCTCTACATTAAATCTGAATAATGCATGAGGTCGAGTAGCCACCCCTCATTACTGAAGGGCAGCCCTCTAAGAACGGAGCGTGCGACTTTCACCGCACTCCGCTCAAGCTCGCATAAGGCTGAATGATTCTCAACCCGGCAGATTTTGAGTTGTTGGAACAGATAGAGCGGTTCCTTTTCTCCATATATCGCTGTTTAAAATACTCCGTGTAACAGGGATTAAATGGAGTAGCCTCTGCTTTGATTTTCTTGTGACGTCGAATCGTGGTGTCCTTTGCCTTTTTGAGATAAAGTGGCTTTTTATTACCCCATTTATCTTTCACAATGCAATGGAATCGCCAGTGATCGCCCTCAATAGTGGTAAAGTACTTTTGCATAATCCAGTATCGTCCTTTACGAGGATGTTTTCTGTACAAACACTGCTTGAGCGTCATAAAAATTTCACGATCTATTGCACCAAATACTTTTGAAGAGACCACACTTCTGTAATAATTAGTCCAACCAATGATTTTCGAATTCAATAGATAGATTAACTTTTCTGTTGGAAGTGCAGCACCTTGCTTAATGCAACGTTTGATTTCTTTTGTGAACGCCAATATGCTAGCCTTTGATGGCTTAATCAGCAGTTTTCCATTCGGGTATTTCCGAATGTTAAACCCCAGAAAATCAAAACCCTTTTGAATCGGCGTTATCTTGGTTTTCTCACAAGAAAGTTCAAGCCCTACCTTCTTTAGACCTGCCTCTAGGATTGGGATCACCTCAGCACGTAGCAGTTGTTCGCTTGATGCAGTTACAATGAAGTCGTCAGCGTAAGCGATCATATTGATCTTTTTCTTTTGACGGACTCGTTGTGTATCTTTTGTATCTGTCAGCATTCTTTCCAGGCCTGATAAGGCCATGACTGCAAGTGTCGGTGATATAATGCCACCTTGAGGCGTACCTAATTTAGTTAGATGCGTTGTACCTTCTTCGACATAACCTGCTGTTAGGAATTTCTTAAGGATGATTTTATCCATGGGAATATTCTCTAGTAACCAATCATGGTCGATGCGATCAAAACAAGCTTTAATGTCACCTTCTAATACCCAGGTCGCTGCATGTTGCTTAGCTAACGCGCAGAAACATTGTTCTATTGCGTCATGAGCCGAACGTTTAGGTCTGAAACCATAGGCGTTTATATCGGCTCGTTCTTCTGCAATAGGCACGAGAGCGGCATGCCATAAGGCTTGCATGGCTCTGCACTTCATGACTGGGATTGAGAGTGGGCGTAACTTCCCCGATTTCTTTGGGATATAGACTCGTCTTAAGGGAAGCGGCTTGTATGCTTTCCTTGAGAGAGAATTTACCGCTTGCATCTTGCTTTCAGGCGTTCTCCATGTAATGCCATCAACACCGGCCGTTTTTGCACCAACATTGCTGGTTACACGTTTTACAGCCAGACATTTTCCATAAAACGATGAGGTGAGTAGTCTTTGCAAGGCTTTCACCTTGCCTAGTCTGCCTTCTCTTTCTGCCTTAGCGATACGCATTTGGAGCCGAAATACATGCGTATTTATCCTTGACCAAGGTAATTCTTGCCAAGATTGATGACACGCTGCTGGAGATGCACCAGCGAACTGCTTCACTGTCATTTGCATTTCCCCATGATTATGGTTCCCCAAATTGTCTCGCCATTTTGAACCAGTCCAAAGTGGGCTCACTTTCGTGCCAAGTGATTTATACTTGTATCCGGCTCATTACAAGCCGGCATTTGCTTTCTTGGACATCCTGTTTCTGCAATACGTTAATTCACCTTACGAAGAACCTACCTTTATTTCTAAAGGAGCATTACAGAGTTGCCACGTTCCGCCAGTAGAGCATATAAACTTAGCCGCCTGCTGTAGACCGAGAGGTAATGTTGACGACGAGGAATTTGCCCCACGGATTCCTCCTCCCTCTGTTATCGTGGTATAATTCAGTTGTTTTCCACGACTGGTGATGACGGTCTTTTAAAAGGCAGGTTCAGATGCCTTCGGCTTATCTATTACCTAGCGCTTACCCGAGTTACAACTCTCAGGAGGATCGACTACTCGCGTGTTAGATCCCGCGTTTTCACGCTTTGCCTCATTGTCCGATCCGCTCTTTATTCAGGATCGTAGGTTCATCCAGCCGTATGGATGGTGGTAGTTTCTTTCGAGTACCACAGCTCTATTTGGCGACCTCGTGTCGCACTGGGGTTTCTCCCCTATAAAATCTCGGAATAATTTCACATTATAATAACTCTCTAAGCCCTTGGTAGAATCAGTAAGATCGCGATTTTAAGTAAATTTATGTTCTCAATTTCAGGATTTTGTGAGACGCTCATAGACCTGAAGGCAGCATCATTTTTGAGAATTAACAAGCCAACTTTTTTGACCCAACCAACTTGCGGGATAAGGTCAATAGGTTCCTGATCGATTAACTTTAGTTAACTGTTCTCGTAATCCCTCCATGATCTGTGAAAAAAGTCTCTCATCAGGATCAATTTGCTGAAATTGCTTCCAGGCTTCATTTTTATAGCTAGGAAGAGGGTAGACTTGCCAGAATTTTTCGAATTTTTGGTATTGATCTTGTGGGTTAATGCTGGGCTGCGCTTTGAAGTCTGATTTTAAGTAGACTGATTTTCCAGGTTTGATTGGTTTCAGTTTTTCTGATGGTAATGATTGATTCTGTTCTGCTTCGGTTGATGGATTTGCTTCAGGCTGTGATTCATTTTCAATGTGTACAGGCTCATGTGGGTTAGCCAGAAGGCATTTCACAATGAGGTTTTTGGTTGTTGAGCGAATTTCTATGATGCCTTGGCGTGCCAGAGATTTAATTACACGTTTCATTTGCTGGTGACTAGGACAGCCTGTTTTTACGCCTTTGATTGGTGCGACATAGAGTGTTTCTCTCAGTGACTGGTAGCTGATTTTTCGTTTAATGCCGACTATGAACGTTTTTCTGTCCATGTAGGGGCGGATGCCCATGAGGTAGACCACTCTTTGCATCAGGGGGATTTCGCTGAGTGCGTCCAGTTCGTATGTGGTGACGAATAAGAAATCCATTTTTACTCCTGTTTTAACCCTTTATTTTGATTTCAATTGATATCAAACGCTATCAATCGATGATATTTAGATAACCAAGATGCATTAAACTTGATTCATTCTAGGAAATTGGTAGAGAGTGTCAATAGGGGAAATGAGCTTGATACTAAATGATATTCAATGAACCTTATCTTTTTTTACTTAGAAGTTTTTACATTGGTAATTGGTTATTTTTGTTCAAAATTGTTTAAAAATTTTTTTCTCGCGCGCTAAACACATAAAAAACAGATTTTGGAGTTATGAGGTGGGTCGGCCTGGAGAATTTTGCTTTGTTGGGTTTTTAGATTCGATAGTTTTTTCTGCTTGCCAGTATTGAATCTTGCTATGTCGGGTTTGTGCCGGGTTGATGTGTCGGGTTAGGGTCGGCCTTGTTTTGGACGGATTTCGGCTAATTGATTTGGGGAGTTAAAAATTGGGGTGCAAGTTTAATTTAATGGTCATCTATTGAGGATAATTGTTTAAATCAGGTTTTTTGTCAAAGGTTTTCTGTAGTTGTTATTAACTCATGTTACGCACGGGACTTGCTGGCTGACTAAAAAGCATTAGAATTCCGCTCTTAATTTTAGGGAGGGAATCCAATGGA
>NZ_LNYU01000050.1:0-69213 GCF_001468135.1 Legionella santicrucis
TCTTTTGGCGGTAGCTTTGGTTAGAATATAAAGAGGATCAGTTCTCCTAATAAACTTCTTTAAAGTTTATTAGGGGTGACCTATTACGTTTTTTAGAAATAAAATCAAAGGGTCATCTTTTTAGTCCTTATAGCAATTTTCTAGACAAATAAAAACCCTTGTCACAAAAACCATTAGATTTTATATAGTTATATGGCAAAGGGCCTGAACTTCTTACTGAGCACCTTATGGGTTCATTTTTCGATCAATATAATCCAAATACGGCCAATAAGGACTGACATTTTACAACGTAACCTATGCCAACTGCAGCCTGCGGCATGGACGTTTACGACTCATAAAGCCTTCATATGCTGCTCATTTAATTGATTACAATTTGCACGAATTTGTGGCTCTTGCCACAAAGTAACAAATAAAACCATAACTAATGGTCCTACAAACAAGCCCAGTAAACCTAAAGTTTCAACACCACCTAATATACCAAATAAAACAGCTAAAAAGGGTAATTCAATCGCACCCCCAATTAGTGCAGGCTTAATAAAATGATCTGCAACAAACATAACTAAGGTTCCCCAAACAAGAACAGCGATTGCACCAAACATACTACCAAATGCAAACAAAATCATAGCTACCGTAATAAAAACTATAGGCACAACAAAGGGAATCATTGCTGCTAGTGCAGTAATAAATCCTACCAAAGTAGGTGCTGGAAAACCAACTAAACCATAACAAACTCCCATTAAAAAACCAACTCCAAGCCCTACAACTATTGTTCCATTTACTGTTGATCTCAAAGCTCTAGGAAGCCTATCCGCATAGCGAAACCATCTTTTACCCAAACAATTCTCTCCTACAAGATAAATTTGTGTGATTAATTGATCGCCGTCGCGGTAAAAGAAAAATAAGCTTAGTAAGGTAAAACCTACTTGGACACTTCGATGGACTAAATTAGAACCAATTTGTTTTACATAGTAACTGGTTGGTGTTAAAGATAAATGAATATTGGACAACAATCCTTTAATCATTCCGGGTTTGCCAATATTATCATCCCAGTAAACGATCAAGTCATTTCCTATCCAGGGAAAATTTTTCAGGAACTCAGGCGCCATACCGCCTTTTTCATTTAAATTTTGTAAAAAATTGATGAATATTTGTAACTCCTTGATAAGAAGCCCAACCAACCAACTTAGAGGCAGTAGAAACAGTAATCCAATTAACGTTGTGAAAAGTAAAGCCGATAAATCGTCTTTATTTCCAAAAAATCGACGCCATCTTTCGTATAAAGGATAAGTAGCAATAACAATAATAGAAGCCCATATCATAGATGGGATAAAGCGATGAATAATAAACAAGCTAAGAACTATAATCCCTATAGTTAAGCCCATACTAATGAGCTCTTTGTGATTCTCATTCATCCAGCAAAACCCCATGCTAAAATTTGCATAATTATCCAAGCAGGAATCGCTGCTAACACATCATCAAGCATAATTCCTAACCCACCACGAACTTTTTGATCTACATATTCTATAGGTTGTGGTTTCCATATATCGAAAATTCGAAACAAAATAAAACCACAGATCATCCATGATAATCCTTTGGGAGCCATAAACATCGTCAATAAATAACCAACAACCTCATCCCAAACAATTCCTTTATAATCATGTACTCCTAACTCTTGAGAAACTTTCTCACAAACCCAAACACCTAAAATAAATGCGATCAATGTAAAAAAAAGATAAGCCGTGCAATGAGTCCCTATAAGTAACAAATAAAGGGGGACAGCAGCTAATGTTCCCCAAGTGCCAGGAGCTGTAGGCATTAATCCGGTGCCAAATCCAAAAGCGATAAAGTAAATAGGGTTTTGAAATACACATCCCGTTAAATTAATTTGTTTCATCATTTTTCTCAACTTCATTTATCGTCAATGTAGATGATTAAAAACTCTACCTAACGAAAAAAATTTAAAAATGTGTGTAACCTACTGGTTTTAATGTATTACACTGATTGTAACCATTTTTTATCCTTACCCCAGGCGCAGACTCTATTACACCTATAGGATAACAAAGCAAATTCGCTGTCTTAAATTCGTTCATCAATGAAGGCAATTTATTTTCTGGCACTGTAAAACATAACTCATAATCATCGCCGCCTGTTAAAGCTAAGTCAACTGCTTTACCGTGTAAATATTTCTTAAGTAAAGAATGTGTTGGAATTGCATCTTCATTTAGGCAAGCCCCTACACCACTGGCAACACAAATATGATTTAAGTCAGCACCAAGTCCATCAGAAATATCTATAGCCGCAGTTGCATACATTCGTAAAAAACGAATTAAATCAATACGAGGTTTAGGGTGTAACAATTTCTGCATTAACTCCTCTTTCTCTTGTTGAGGTATTTCCCTATTAAGTAATTTAATGGCTAATGCTGCGGCACCTAACTTTCCTGAAACCAAAATAATGTCTCCAGGTTTCGCACCTCTTCGTGATATAGCTTGTCCTTCAGGTGCTTGTCCCAAAACAGTAATTGTAATCGATAAAGGGCCTCGAGTTGTATCACCACCAATTAAAGTCATATTTAACTGATTTAGAGAGTCCTTTAAGCCGTGCGCAAACAAAGTCAGCCACTGTGAATCTAATTCAGGCAAAGTTAAGGCAAGTGTAATCCAACATGGTTTTGCAGCCATAGCTGCCATATCACTTACATTGACCATGAGGGCCCGACAAGCAATATCATAAGCATCCCACTCAGACAAAAAATGGACGCCTGAAACTAAAGTATCTGTACTCACCAGCAAATTTATTCCATCAGAGAGACGCAAACAAGCTGCATCATCCCCGATACCTAATAAAACTTCATCACTTTTTAAATCAAGCGGTTTAAAAAACTGAGCAATAAGTGAAAACTCATTCATTGCTATGGCTGATTTCAATTGAACGAACCTGGCGCGCTAAGTTGTTTAATACGCCATTGACATAACGATATCCATCTTGGGAGCCAAACTCTTTGGTTAATGGGATGGCTTCGTCCAGTACAACTTTATAAGGAATTTCAGGACAATAGAGTAATTCAAAAGAACTTAAACGTAAGACTGTATGTTCAATTGGATTAAGCGCGGAAATTTCTCGATCGAGAAAAGGAGTAATACTCGCCTCTAATGAAGTAACATGCTCAGGGACGCCATGCAATAAACGACAAAAATAATCGACATCTACTTTATCCATTTTATTAATGACACGAAACTGTGCTTCTATTTCATACACATCGGTTCCCGACATTAACCATTGATAAAGCGCTTGAAGTGCTAATTTTCTGGCTTTTCTTTTACCACTTATTGACTGCTTTTCCACCTTAACCTCATCAACTTTCTTAAATAAATAACGATATAAATTGATCAATATACTAATTGTATAAACTGACCCTAGTACTCTAAGTGAAAATCTTGGTGAACGTCCTTATTTGACACATCTTGATACAGAGTGAGTGATAACTCTAATCTTTATTCATCTGATCAATAGTTAGCCTGAAATCACTCACATCTTTAAAGCGTTTATATACCGAAGCAAATCGTACATAAGCTACATGATCCAGACTAAATAACTCCTTCATCACAAGCTCACCTATAATTTGAGAATCAATTTCTCGCTCTCCTCTGCGGCGGATTTCTTGAGTTATTGAAATAATTGCAGCTTCCAATGCATCAATACTCACTGGTCTTTTTTCCAAAGCTCGCAACATGCCCGAGCGCAAATTTTCTATATTAAAAAGCTCGCGCCTACCATCACGCTTTACAATTAATGGCATGATTAACTCAGCTGTTTCAAAAGTAGTAAAACGTTCATGGCATACAAGACATTCTCTTCTTCTGCGTACTTGGGCCCCTTCTGCAACTAAACGTGAATCAACTACTTTTGTTTCTTCTGCATGACAAAATGGACAATACATGATTATTTATAAACCGGAAACTCACGACATAAAAGCAAGACTTGTTCTTTCACTTTTGCTATAGTCGCTTCATTGTTAATATCATCAAGAATATCTGCTATCCAATTTGATAAAAGAATAATTTCTTTTTCTTTAAATCCTCGTGTTGTTACAGCTGGGGTTCCTAAACGCAAGCCACTGGTGACAAACGGAGAGCGCGGATCATTAGGAACAGTATTTTTATTCACAGTAATATTTGCTTTATCTAAAGCAGTATCCGCATCTTTACCTGTAATATTCTTATCAATCAAATCGACCAAAAGTAAATGATTGTCTGTACCACCAGAAACAATTTTATAGCCTCTATTCATTAATACAGACGCCATTTTTTTTGCATTTAATAAAATTTGTTGTTGATACACCTTAAATTCTGGGAGCAAGGCTTCTGCAAAAGAAACAGCTTTAGCCGCAATAACATGCATTAACGGTCCGCCTTGAGAACCAGGAAATACAGAAGAATTCAGTTTTTTCTCAATTTCTTCATTAGCACGACATAAAATCATTCCACCTCTTGGTCCTCTTAATGTTTTATGCGTAGTAGTTGTAACGACATCTGCATAAGGTATAGGAGAAGGATACAGACCTACAGCGATTAATCCAGCCACATGCGCCATATCGGCCATTAGATAGGCACCTACTTTATCTGCTATTGACCTAAATTTTTGCCAATCAACCACACGTGAATAAGCAGAAAATCCAGCAATAATTAATTTAGGTTTATGCTCTAAGGCTAAACGCTCAACAGCATCGTAATCAATTAAACCAGTCTGAGCATCTACACCATAAGATACGGATTCATACAGCTTACCCGAGAAGTTAACCTTGGACCCATGGGTTAAATGCCCTCCATGAGGTAAGGCCATTCCTAAAACCACATCGCCAGGAGCGATTAACGCCATCATTACCGCCGCATTGGCTTGGGAACCAGAATGCGGTTGGACATTAACATAATCAGCATCAAAAAGTTTTTTGGCGCGAGCAATCGCTAATTGCTCAGCGACATCAACGTACTCACATCCACCATAATAACGCTTGCCGGGGTAGCCTTCAGCATATTTATTGGTTAATACAGATCCTTGAGCTTGAAGAACACGTGGACTGACATAATTTTCTGATGCGATAAGCTCAATATGCTCTTCCTGTCGCTGTTGCTCATTAACAATCGCTTGAAAGAGTTCATCATCAAAATTTTTTATGGTATAGCTGTCATCAAACATAAGTCATCCTAAAGAAAAAAGTTAAGATCGAACAATGATGTCATTGCGCACCCTTCTCACACCATCTACATTTGCAACAATTGCCCCTGCACGTTGTTTTAATCGTTCAGTAGCCACAAAACCACTAAGTTGTACTTCATCTTTAAAGGTTTTTACTTGTATTGCTAAACCAGTAGTTCCTAATTGATTCACTAACGTGGCTTTTACCTTAGTCGTTGTAGTGGAACTATCGAGAAATTCTCCAGTGCTTTCTCTACCTGGAGAAGCGACGCATGCTATAACTAGTATAGATAAAAGCACTACAACCATCATTTTAAGTGAGTTACGCATCTCAAAACTCCCTAAAGAAAAAACCCCATTAGACTACCACAAAATTTAATGGTATACGAATTGTGAATACACATTACAACGAATCATACTCACGAGGCTCGGGATTGCTCCTGTTTTTGAGTATTTTTAGAATCAGAATTTACTTTTTTAACAGCTGGGGGATGACCATGCTTAGGATTTCGGTAATCATGGGGATGCTCATCAAAACCATATATTTCTGATCGGGGAGGAACAGAATGAAAATAACCAGCATCATAATATTCAGGCTGAGTCATTTTACAAGAAATCAAACTTGAGAGTAGTAAAAAACAAAGCATCAAACGTTTCATGAGCAATTTACCTCATACAAAAAAGGGAAGTTGCACTAAAATGCAACTTCCCCATCGCTAATAAGTAGTCTTAATGCTTACTTATTTTGCTGTTACTTCAACTTTAACATTTTTATCATTTTCGCTCTTATTAAGGCCATTAGCCAAGTAAGGTACGATTCGAACTGTAGAATTTACAGTAGTAAATTGATCATAAATTACTACATTATATGGGAAGCGTATTGACTCAATTGTAACACGCATACCAGAGTGGCAATAGCCATAGTAAAATAAATCAATATAATGAGGTGAATCGAAGCTAGGAACCATAAAAGCAGGTAAACCTATGCCATCATCGAAAATACCATATACGTAAACATCATCATAAGATCTGTTTATCACTTCAATTTGGCAGTAACCTGGAAGCATGGAGGGTCTGCTAACAGAATTTTTATTATTGTCAACTTCATTAGCTTTTGGATGCATATGTTGATTTGCTGCAACAGCATGACCAAACAATCCAAAACAAATAGCAAACAACAAGGACTTCAACTTCATGGTTTCTCCTTTGATTGATGAAAGCCGCATAGTAACAAAGTGTTGAATTTAGTCAATAGGATATTTTTATAACCATGAAATTTATTTTTATAAATCCAAAATCGATGAAATTGAATCACATAAAGACAATTAAGAGTAATAAAATTTATCTTTCGTGTTATATTTGGCAGACTTGAAAATTTGCCGTTTTCTAAAAATTCAGGAGAGCATTGATGAAGTTAGTAAAAAAACGAATGACCATTATGGGAATAATCTTACTGATTGTTTTCGGTGGAATCATTGCGTTTAACTTGATAAAAGCATTCTTGATCAAACGCTTTTTTGCAAACTACCAACCACCGGCTGTTTCTGTAGCTTCAGCTGTTGCAAAAGCAGTAGATTGGCAACCAACAATTAATGCTGTAGGTAATTTCGTAGCGATTAACGGGGTAGATGTAAACTCACAAG
Source organism: Legionella santicrucis (assembly GCF_001468135.1). Taxonomy (GTDB): domain Bacteria; phylum Pseudomonadota; class Gammaproteobacteria; order Legionellales; family Legionellaceae; genus Legionella; species Legionella santicrucis. The sequence continues at coordinate 6,840 of NZ_LNYU01000050.1, forward strand.
CCTCAGGAAATGTTATTAAAATTGATTTTGAGTCTGGACAGTATGTTGATAAAGACGCATCATTGATCACAATTGATGACAGTGTTGATCAAGCGGTACTAAAGTTTAATCAAGCTGAATTAGCCATTAAAAATTTAAATTATCAACGCCAAAGTGATTTATATAAACGTGGCGCATCCCCCATATCTAATGTGGATGAGGCTAAGGCAAATCGCGATCAGGCCCAAGCTAAATTAGAACAAACTGAAGCACAAATAAAACAAAAACACATTACTGCTCCTTTTGCAGGAAAATTAGGCATACGTCAGATCAATTTAGGGCAATTTATTAGCCCCGGACAAACATCAATTGTTTCCTTGCAATCACTGGATCCACTGTATTTGCAATTCTATCTTCCCGAACAGCTTTATAAAAAGATAAAACCACATCAGACCATTACATTTTCTGTGGAGGCATTTCCTAATGCTCTTTTTGAAGCAAAGGTGACGGCAATTAACTCCAAAGTGGATCAAAACACTCATAATGTGCTCGTACAAGGGACTCTTGCCAATTGTCCTACTTCAGCAATTAAAAATCCTGCAAAATCATCCCTAGTAAAAATTCGAAAAGAACATTTGGGAAAGAAATTGATTGTTTCTTGTAATTCTGACCTTAATGCTCAAAATAAAGTCCATAGTTTTACATTTGTTCCAGGGATGTTTGCTTCGATTGAAATAAGCCAACCACCAATACCAAACACAATCATAGTTCCCTCTACCGCAATTTCTTACAGCTTATACGGCAACGCGATCTATATTATCGAAAAGAATGCAGAGGGTAAGAAAAATAAAGATGGATCTGATCTTCTAACCGTTAAACGTGTCTTTGTCACTATAGGTGAACAACAAGGTAATTATACGGTCATTAAAAAAGGGATTAAAGCCGGACAATTAGTAGTGAGCGCAGGAGAAATAAAATTACAAAATGGCACTCCTGTATCGATCAATAATGAAGTCAAACTTGATGAAGTGAGTAATCCAGATATGTTAGGACAATAGACTTAAAATAACTTGTGTTCAATACAAAAGGCATTTTTATGTCTTTTGTATTGAACAGTAATTTTATGCGTGCATCGTCTATTACAGATTTTTTTAATCAGGAAAAGTTATGAAATTTACCGATCTCTTTATCAAACGGCCTGTGCTTGCCATGGTAATTAGTTTGCTTATTTTCCTTTTTGGTATTAACGCCATTTACAATATGCAAATTCGCCAATATCCTCGTATGGATAATACAGTGATTACTATTATGACTGGTTATCCAGGAGCAGATGCGGATCTCATCGCGGGTTTTATTACTTCTCCTATAGAAAAAGCGGTGGCAAGTGCTGAAGGGATCGATTACATGACTTCTTCAAGCACCCAAGGTTTAAGTACAATTACATTAAATGTTAAATTAAATTTCGATCCACAAATTGCCTTTACAGATGTAATGAGTAAAGTGCAACAAACAATCAACCAACTTCCCAAAGAATCTCAGCAGCCCGTTATTCTAAAAACATCTGATGCTTCTACTGCCTTGATGTACATCAGTTTGGACAGTACCCAAATGACACCGCAGCAAATCACTGATTACGCAACTCGTGTGGTACAACCGCAACTGCAAACAGTAGATGGGGTAGCCAAAGCGGACATCCTCGGTGGATCTACTTACTCGATGCGTATTTTTCTTGATCCCAAAAAAATGGCTGCATTGGGTGTTGCCCCTTCTGATGCATCTGAAGTACTTGCTAAAAACAATTTCTTAACTGCAGCAGGGAATACAAAAGGGGAATATGTAGCACTCAGCATTACTGCGAAAACAGATTTAAATAATGCAGCCCAATTCAGTAATCTTATTGTCAAAAGTGATAAAGGCTCTATAGTGCGCTTACGAGATATTGGAAAAATAGAGTTAGGCTCACAAAGTTATGATTCATCAGTAACCTTTAACGGAAAAAAAGCAGTATTCATTTCTATAACCCCCACTCCAACAGCGAATCCTCTAACCGTGATCAGTGCTGTTAGGAAGATGTTGCCTTCTGTAATCAAGGAATTCCCTCCCTCTTTAACAGGAACAATTGTCTATGATGCAACGGCGTTTATCAGGGCCTCTCTGGATGAAGTAACGCATACTATTATTGAAGCTGCTTTAATTGTTATTGTGGTCATCTTTTTATTCCTAGGCTCTATTCGCTCTGTTTTTATTCCTCTTGTAACCATTCCTTTATCATTAGTAGGTGTATGTACTCTAATGCTTATATTGGGATACAGTATTAATTTATTGACCTTACTTGCTTTTGTTTTAGCGATCGGTTTAGTTGTGGATGATGCAATTGTAGTGGTTGAAAACGTACATCGTCACATAGAGGAAGGGAAAACTCCTTTTGATGCTGCAATGATAGGTGCACGAGAGATTGCTACGCCTGTTATTGCGATGACGATAACACTAGCTGCAGTTTATGCACCTATTGGTTTTATGGGGGGGCTGACTGGTGCTTTGTTTAAAGAGTTTGCATTTACCTTAGCAAGCGCAGTAATCATTTCTGGGATCATTGCACTAACTTTATCACCAATGATGTGCTCTAAAGTTTTATCCAAAGACATCGCGAGCGGTAAGTTTGTGCATTTTCTTGACAATTTTTTTAATAAACTTAAATCAAAATATCAAAAAGCATTACATAGTTTACTCGATACTCGCGTGATTATGCTCTATTTTGCTGCAGTTGTGATTCTGATGCTTCCTTACCTCTATACCCATACTTCAGCAGAAACAGCACCCGATGAGGACCAAGGCTTCTTTTTTGTCATGGCAATGATTCCTCAATATGCCACGCTTAATTATGTTGAAGCATTTACCAAACCTTTTGATGAAATTTATAAAAGTTTTCCTGAAACAGAAAATTACTTTACTGTAAATAATAATCAGCCTATATCAGGTATGGTACTTAAGCCCTGGAATGAACGTCAAAAAAGCCAATTTGCCTTGAAACAACCCTTACAAGACAAGTTATCTAATGTCGCAGGATTAAATGCCTTTGCTATTGTTCCTCCTCCTCTTCCTGGTGGAGGGGGGGGGACACCAATACAATTTGTTATCAAAACAACCAATGATTTTCAGAGTTTACTTGATGTATCGAACAAGCTTACTGAAAAGGCTAAAAAAAGTGGCTTATTTATCTATGTAGATAATTCACTTAAATTCAATCAACCTCAAATTGTAATGAACATTAATCGCTCCAAAGCATCAGAAATGGGATTAGACATGCAAGCGGTTGGAAGTAGTTTAACAAGTGCTCTATCAGGTAATTACGTCAACTACTTTAACCTTGAGGGGCGTAGTTATCAGGTAATACCGCAATTAAGCCGCTCGTTTCGCATGAGCCCAGAAGAATTAGGACAAATTTATGTACGAACCATTAATGGCACTATGGTCCCACTTTCAACAGTAGTAACCTTGGTAGAAAAAACGGTACCGAATGCAGCATCACATTTCCAACAAATGAATTCGGCAACCATTCAAGCAGTAATGATGCCAGGAAAAACTTTAGGCGAAGGATTACAATTTTTACAAAAAGAAGCAGATCAAGTATTACCCAAAGGATTTTCTTATGATTATGGCGGCGAATCAAGACAGTTTATGCAAGAAGGTAACGCATTGCTCTTCGCTTTTGTTTTTGCAATCATAATTATTTTCTTAGTACTTTCTGCTCAATACGAAAGTTTTCGTGATCCGCTTATTGTCTTAATTAGTGTCCCTATGTCGATTTGTGGTGCCTTGATTCCTTTAAATTTAGGATTGGCAAGCATTAACATTTATACCCAAGTCGGTTTAATCACCCTCATTGGCTTAATCTCAAAGCATGGAATTTTAATTGTAGACTTTGCCAACCACTTACAACGAGAAAAAAATCTTGATAGGCGAGCCGCAGTAGAAGAAGCTGCTGGAATTAGATTAAGACCAATTCTCATGACTACCGCTGCAATGGTATTTGGAGTTTTGCCACTTTTAATTGCCAGTGGTGCTGGTGCAGTGAGTCGCTTTGACATTGGGCTAGTTATCGCGACGGGATTACTCATTGGAACTGGGTTCACTTTATTTGTGGTTCCTACACTATATACTTATATTGCTGAGGACCATCGCTCAAAAACACCGGAGCCTCAATTTGATGAAGCAAAAATTCCTGATGTACACTTACCTAACCAACATCATTAAATGAGGTCGATTCAGGATAAGGATTTTATGAAATCCAGTATTTCTCTGGTTTCGTTTGAGCTGAAAAGCACTGCATTGACTGAAGAGACACACGACGTCCCGTGGCTTGTCCCTGGAGAGATCCACACAAAATTAAACTACCTACTAGGTGCTGCACTTTATGCGCAGTACTTAGTAATGGGGATAGATTCTAAATCAATGGTAGTGAAGTGATGCACCAGCATCGTCTCGAAGCCGAGCAGGAGCATAGCAAGAAGACTTTGGATGGCGTAAGCCCCCTCAACCCAAACGAACCCGGATAATGATTCGCTTTATCCCATAAAGCGTGCATTTGAGCAACCGTGAAACGCCGATATAACCGCCCCAACTTCACACATCCTTGCTCAACTTATTATGTAATTTGTGATACCATTTCTAGTTTTATCAGTACAGGTTTAATTATGGATAAAATCTATTCCCCAGAAGCAATTGAAAAAGCACGCTATAAGCATTGGGAAAATCATCATTATTTTCAACCTAATGGTGACGGCCAAAAATTTTGTATCATGCTCCCGCCTCCTAATGTCACTGGTAGCTTACATATGGGACATGGTTTTCAGCACACAATTATGGACGCATTAACTCGTTATCATCGAATGTTAGGTGATAAAACGTTGTGGCAACCTGGGACTGATCATGCGGGAATTTCAACCCAACTTGTGGTTGAGCGGCAACTTGAAGCATCAGGCATTTCTCGAAAAGATCTCACTCGTGATCAATTTCTACAACGAGTATGGCAATGGAAAAACGAATCAGGCAATACCATAACCCAACAAATGAGACGTTTAGGTGCATCAGTTGACTGGAGTCGCGAACGATTTACCATGGATGAAGGATTGTCTGCTGCTGTTCAAAAGGTATTTGTACAACTTTATGATGAAGGGTTAATTTATAGAGGTACACGTTTGGTAAATTGGGATCCTAAGTTGGGTACGGCTGTATCCGATCTTGAGGTAATCTCAGAAGAGGAAGATGGCTTTCTTTGGCATATTCGTTATCCAATCGTGAATTCAACAGAGTTTCTGATTGTTGCTACCACTCGACCTGAAACAATGTTAGGTGATACAGCTGTCGCTGTACATCCCGAAGATTCAAGATTTAAACATCTTATTGGACAAGAGGTCCATCTACCTCTTTGCGACAGAACTATTCCCATTATTGCTGATGAATATGTTGATAAAGAATTCGGAAGCGGTTGTGTTAAAATTACACCAGCCCATGATTTTAATGATCATGAGGTAGGTAAACGTCATCAACTACCCCTAATCAATATATTAACTAAAAAAGGCTCTATTAATAAAAATGCGCCAATAAAATATCAAGGCATGGATCGATTTGTCGCGAGAGAGCAAATCATTAAAGATTTAACAGCAACAGGTTTATTACTTAAAACAGAACCACATAAACTAAAAGTCCCCCGCGGCGAAAAATCACATGTCATTATTGAACCGCTTTTAACCGATCAATGGTATGTTAAAACGCAACCTTTGGCTGAACCAGCTATTGCTGCAGTACAAAACGGCGATATTCGTTTTATACCCGAAACATGGACGAAAACTTATTTTCAATGGATGAACAATATTGAAGATTGGTGCATTAGCCGCCAATTATGGTGGGGACATCGAATACCTGCCTGGTATGACAGTAACGGTAATGTATATGTAGGCTATAGTGAAAATGACGTACGCTTTAAGTATAAAATTAAAGATTCCACAGTGCTAAAACAAGATGAAGATGTCCTAGACACCTGGTTTTCCTCAGCGCTTTGGCCTTTTTCAACTCTGGGTTGGCCTGAACGCACCCCTGAGTTGGAACAATTCTACCCAACTTCTGTTCTGGTTACCGGCTTTGATATTATCTTTTTTTGGGTAGCTCGTATGATTATGATGGGCTTAAAATTTACCGGTAAAATTCCTTTTAAAGAAGTGTTCATTACTGGTCTTATCCGCGATAGTGAAGGACATAAAATGTCCAAATCAAAAGGAAACGTACTTGATCCTTTAGATATTGTTGATGGTATTGATCTTGAATCGTTAATTGCCAAACGAACATCTAATTTAATGCTTGAATCAGTTCGCGATAAAATCGTGAAGGCTACGCGTAAAGAATTTCCAGAAGGCATTAGCGCCTATGGAACAGACGCACTTCGCTTTACCTATTGCTCGCTTGCATCAACAGGACGTAATGTACGTTTTGATATAGGTCGTGTTGAAGGATATCGAAACTTTTGTAATAAACTATGGAATGCCGCACGATATGTCTTGTTGAATACCGATGAAGAACAAATCGACTTCGGAGATGGAGCATTTCAGTACAGCCCTGCTGATCAATGGATTTTATCTCGCTTACAACGCACCATAAGCAAAGTCCATCATTATTTTGAAACCTATCGATTTGATTTATTATCAAACACTATTTATGAGTTTGTCTGGCATGAATATTGTGACTGGTACTTAGAATTATCTAAGCCTATATTACAAGATGAGCATGTACTCAGTGCCTTGAAAAGAGGTACACGTGGGACCCTCATTCATGTCTTGGATCAAATTCTAAAAATGCTGCATCCGTTAATGCCATTTATTACCGAAGAAATTTGGCAACGAACTACAAAATTAACCAGTGAAAATGGTGCAAGTATCATGATCAGCGCCTATCCTCAGGTCAATGAAGAGTTTATTGATAATACTATAGAAGAAGAGTTAGAGTGGTTAAAATCAGCTATTCAAGCAGTACGTACCATACGCAGCGAAATGTCGATTTCACCAGCTAAGCAAATTCCACTTTATATTCGTAATATTACACCAATACTCAAAGAGCGTTTAGAAAAATACCAAGATACTTTCAAAGCATTGGGTAAGTTAAGTCATATTCATTGCCTTAATATGGATGAAAAAGCTCCTGTCTCAGCAACAGCAGTATTGAACGAAATTGAATTACTCATTCCTATGGCTGATTTAATTGATAAGGAAGCTGAATTAACGCGACTAGCAAAAGAATTAGCGAAACTGGACAAAGACATTAGCCTTGCCGAAGGTAAATTAAATAATCCTAAATTCACGGATAAAGCACCTGCAGAAATTATTGCCAAGGAACAAGAAAAATTCACTCAGGCGCAGCAAGCTAAAGAAAAATTATTGGAACATAAAGCAAGGATAGAATCGTTGTAAACTGGAGCACGAATAATGATGGTTATAAACAAATTAAATTACGAATATCACCATATGGGCATACCGACTTCTACGCCTATACCCAATGAAAAATATAGTTCTACATTTAAAATGTATACAACAGATGGCAACAATCCGTTCAGGATCCAATGGCATCGTTTTGAAGAAGGTTGTCCATTGCATCCACTTATTCAATCGACGCCACATGTGGCATTTAAAGTAAAGAGCATTGACGAGGCTATTGCAGGAAGAACGGTTTTACTCGAGCCTTATTATCCTTTCGATGGGTTTCGAGTTGCAATGGTTGAAATTGACGGAGCTCCCGTAGAATTCATTGAAACGACATTAAGCGAAGAAGAAATTTGGGGTAATTCTCATAAAGGTTCTGTGATTTATCCTGAAAGAGAGTAAAGACCCCAAGCATAGTGAGCCTTGAGGAAATAATGAGGATAACCAATCAAGCAAGTAAGCATTCGCGAAATATGTATTTTTTAAAATTAAATAAAAAAACGGTTGTCATTGTGAACAAAGTGAAGCAATCCAGCATCTATTGCTAACGCAGCATCGCTTTGACATCACTATAGTTTTGCAAGTATCTGTTCAGGGGAGATGCTTGCCTCTTGGTGAGAGGCTGTTCGGCGTTGGTGTATGTGTGCCCAAAAAAACGCTAAGCTTTTCATTTTCCTCGACATACTCTACGATTAATCCACCATGCCAATAATAGAGTAGATAATATTCCTAGATAAACACCAGTATCTTTCCAATCATTCCCAACCAATTGCAATGCATCTGGACTATGAAAAACTGAAAAGGGTATCGCAAGCAAAACATCCATAATTGCAGAACCTGCAACAAGCCCACAAGCAATAAGAGTGCCTTTTTGCTTTCGAAGCACTACTTCTTCTTTAATAAGATTACTTTTTTTCAAATGCTTATGCACAAAAAAAGCAATCATACCGCCGATAAATAATGGAAAAGAAGAAGAAAGGGGTAGATACATCCCTATAGCAACTCCTAAAATGGACAAGTTTAAATAACGTCTTAACTGAAAAAAATGATTTAAGAAAACAATACTTAAAATAATGCCAGAACCAATTAACATCATTGCCCATGGCAGTGAATTTCTAAATACTGCCTCAGTAATCGCAGCCATCAATGCTGCTGTAGGTGCTGGTAAAGATTGATTTATATCCATATTAGGATGAGGCATTACCCCTGCAATACCATACACTTCAAACAGCAATTGCATTACTGGAGGAATAACCAAAGAAGAGATAACCACTCCAAGCAATAACATCAATTGCTGTTTCCATGGTGTTGCTCCAACTAACTGACCTACTTTCAAATCTTGGGTATTATCATTAGCAATGGCGGCAATCCCCGTGACTACAGAGCCAATCATGATCGTAATCGCTTCTGCTGCTTGAATTTGTTCTGTACTTAATGGAAGAGGTAACATATGATCAATCGCAACTAGCAATAGCCATGCAGCAAAAAGCATTCCTGAAATAACTACAGAACTTCCGGGACTTGCGGTTACACCGACCATACCCGAAAAATAGGCAGTGATAACTGAAAAAATAAATCCTATAAATAAAACATAAAGTACCGCTAAGAAAATTAGGGTAGGCGAGTATTGATTGTCTAATCCTACTTGCCCTAATGGTAAAACAAGTTGAAAAAACAGAAATAATATTGCAGCGAATGCACCAATACCTATTAAAATATAGGGTAAAGGTATATCCTTATCGATACGAGGAAGCTGCTCCATTCGTCCTTTAGAGCTAAAATTATTTAACGAAGCTCGAATGTTCTTAGACAAGGGCTTGATTAACTTTAAAAAAGTCCATACTCCAGCAAACAACATAGCTCCTATCCCCATATAGCGCATCTCACTATTCCATAAAAATGATGCTGCTTGTTCAGGAGGATAATGATTGATAAAATCAGGGTAAATATGACTGACTACAGGTAAGGCAATTAACCAGGAAATTACTGCCCCTAAAAATATGCTGATTGCCATATCATGGCCAACAAGATAACCAGCACCTATCATTGTTGCAGAAAATCCAGCGCCAAAACCAAACAAAGAGCGCTTTACAACAAACCAATATCCCCAGCTATTAGCAATTATCTTAAATCCAGTTTGTAATAATTCAATAAAGCCTCCGATTGCACCGCCAATTAATATATCGTTAATGCCCGATTTTTCAACGGATGATTTTAATACCTCAGCAATGGCTCTACCTTCTGGAAATTTTAAAGATTGGTCATGAACCAAAATACGACGTAATGGGATGGAGAATAATACGCCTAAAATCCCACCACAAACTGCAATGAAAAAATTAGTTAGATAATCAAAATGATTCCAAAAACCAATAATAATTAATGCAGGAATAGTATATACAATTCCACCAGCAACTGCTTCACCCGCTGAAGCGGCTGTTTGTACTGCATTATTTTCGAGAATAGTAGAATTTTTAAAAAAGCGTAAAATCCCCATGGAAATAATTGCGGCTGGAATCGAAGCTGAAGTTAGAATCCCTAACTTCAACGCAAGATAAGCATTAGACATTGCTAACAATACAGTAAGTATTATAGCAAGTAGTATCACTCGGACAGTAAGTTCTGATACTTTTTTGTCTGCGGCTATAAAAGGTGTATCTGCCATTAACGACCCCAAACTCTATGTGCTACTTCAGGCTTTAATAAAGAGGCGATTTGAGAGAAAGGAACGCTCACTGTCTGCGGACCATAGACATAAGCCGCGACTTGATACGTATCGAATATAACATCTATCCCTTCTGGTGAAAAAGACCAGATTTTATAGTTTTTCTCTGTAGGCTTGGTACCTTCTCCAATCCATTTTTTATCTGAGATATTTTTTGCCATTATCTTCTTATAACAAAAATCGGCCATAGGCTTTAAATAATCTGCTTCAGGACGAAATAGCTCGGTTAACTGAACTTGAGATCCATTAATAAAATTTAATGTACCTACTGTATTTGCAGGATGTGCCGCACCTTTATGATAAATAGAAACCATAAAACGTACACTTAAAGCATTTTTCGTTTTATAGGATAATGAATAAGTAATATTCAAACCTGATTTACCTGGCGCATCAGCAGGTACATCAGCATCTGCTCCAACTTCTTTAAAAAAACGTTGTTTTGTTTTTTCAATAAATCCTTGTAAGGTTGCATCAATACGAGGATCTTTAAATCCTTGGGGGTACTTAATATCCAAAATATAAGTGGAAGTTTCTTTTTGAACTGATGCTGGATAAACAGCATACGCAACAAAAGAACATACTAAGAGGCATAAAGATAAAACGATTTTTAATAGTTTTAGCATAGTCTTATTCCCAATCATTTTTCTTAGAGGAAACCCACTCCCCTGCTATCATCATTTGATGAGGCAAAGGATAGGCAAAATAATAACAAAGAGCAGCACTATCATCCGTAGACCAAAGCACTAAATCTGCTATCATACCAGAAGCGATTACTCCTACTTCATGTTGTATTCCTAATGCTTTTGCTGCTTGGCTCGTCACAGCAGCCAAAACTTCAGGAACAGTTAATGAAAAAAATTGGCAGGCCATACTCATCATTAAACGTAATGATGCAGTTGGTGATGAGCCTGGATTACAATCAGAAGCAACAGCGATACTCACAGCAGCTTGACGCAATAAATCAATTGGGGGTTTGTGTTTTTCACGCAGAAAATAATAAGCTCCAGGAAGCAAAACAGCAACTGTATTGGCCTCTGCCATAGCAAATGCTCCTTGGGCATCAAGAAACTCTAAATGATCACAAGATAAGGCACCAAACTCTGCTGCAAGCTTACTTGCACCGAGATTGGAGAGCTGCTCCGCATGACATTTTATAGGAAGATTTAATGCACGAGCAGCACTAAAAATTTGCTCCGTTTGCTCGAGCGAAAAGGCTATAGATTCGCAAAAAACATCCACGGCATCTGCTAAATTTTCTTCAGTTATGGCTGGTAGCATTTCTTGACAAATCATATCAACATATGCCTGACTGTTTCCTTTAAACTCTGGTCCAATTGCATGCGCTCCAAGAAAGGTTTTTCTAACTCTTAAGCCCGTTAACTCACCTAAGCGTTTGGCCACGCGCAACATTTTCACTTCATTGGATAAATCTAATCCATAACCTGATTTAATCTCAACAGTAGTCACTCCATCATCTCGTAGAGCTAGGATTCTTGGTAAAGATTGCTTGAGCAACTCCTCCTCAGACGCTTCTCGGGTCTGTTTGACTGTTGATAATATGCCACCACCTTTTTGAGCAATTTCAGTATAACTCACCCCAGCAAGTTTCATTTGAAATTCAGATGAGCGATTACCCGCATAAACTAAATGAGTATGACAATCAATGAGACCGGGGGTAAGCAATTTCCCATAACAATCTTCTTTTTGCTTTGCTTGATAAAACTGTGTTGGTATTTGTTCTTGTGCGCCACACCACACTATAAGACCATTTTTAATCACAATAGCCTGTTGCAGTAATTGATTTCCCTGTGCATCAATAGTCGATGCATTCAATAATAATTTATCGCAAGCAAACATTAAATATCCCAATGAAGAACTTGGTGAGGAGACTTAAGCCAAGCAGAGTGATGTTCTGTATCATATATGTCCCATTCCTTAGATGCATAAGTTTCCTTATCAACATCTAATAAAAGCCATGTCAAAAACTCAGCAACTGTATCTGGGGAAATCAAGCGATTTTGATCTTTCAAGCTCTGATAAAAATTAATACGTTCATAATCTGGATTAGCGCTACTTCGGGCTATCACCTGCATATGAGTATCAATTATTCCAGGCATAACACTCGCAAAAGCAATATTCTCGGACTCTAACTGCCAACATTGAGTAAGCATTGATAAAGCAGCCTTAGAGACACAATAAGCACCCCAACCTTTAATAGGAAAATAAGCTGCTCCTGAACCAATATTGAGAACTCTTCCGTTAATTAATTTATTATACAGTTTTTGCGTAAGAAAAAGAGCGGCATTCAAATTAGTATTTAAAGTATGCTGCCAATCTTTAAGTTCAACTTCTCTTAAAGGGGCTAAAGGATTCAAAGTACCTGCATTATTGATCAAGCCATCAATGCGCGGCACTTCAAGTAAATAATTTCTAATAGATTCCAACCCTTCAGAAGTTGTAATATCAGCGCACACATATTGAATCTTTGCTGACGTCGCTGCTGTTTCTTGCAATAACTGCTCTCGGCGACCAACAATTAAAACAGATTGATCACGTTTTGCTAAAGAAAAAGCTAGAGACTTCCCAATTCCGCTTCCGCCGCCAGTAATTAGAAACATGATATCCTCTGCGCATTTATTGATGTGTACAAATGATACCAGACATTGAATAAACTTGGCATAATTTTATGCGCTGTTGCTGTAGAAAAGAACATCCACATGATCAGGATTGAATTAATTCAAAAAGTTTCCTGATAGGACTAAAAAGTATACCCTAATGTTATACTACATAACTTTTCTCAAGTTATTGCTATTGATTGTGTGTCAAATTGAGATGACGTAAACATCATCTATCAAAACAGAGGAGGAATTTAATGTTTGAACATCTTTCCAATTATCACCACCCCAATTCTGCACTTTGGCAAGGCAGAAAAGATACAATAAAAGCAGAGCGATTTTTTCAAAAAATTATTTTTCCTAAACAACAAACGGATCTAATCACTAAAGAGAAAAAAACAATCTTCTTAGGGTTTGCTAGTGATGCTGGGGTTAAACGAAATCTAGGACGGCCAGGAGCAAAATTAGGCCCTGATCACATAAAAACTCAACTGGCAAAATTACCTTGCTCTCTGGATAAGGAGTTTTTGGATTTAGGAAATATTACGTGTGAAGAGGATGAATTAGAAAAAGCCCAGTCCCAATTCGCAAATTTAATCAGTTTTTGTCATCAGCAAGGTCATCAAACTATTGCCTTAGGTGGGGGACATGAAATCGCATGGGCACATTATCAAGGATTAGCACCACATTACAGTAAATTAGGTATCATTAATTTTGATGCCCATTTTGATTTAAGACCTTATCAAAAAAATCAACCGGGTACATCGGGTACTCCTTTTTCACAAATTGCTGCTTATTGTAATGAAAACAAACAAAACTTTAATTATTGTTGCCTTGGAATTCAAAAAATGGGAAACACGGATTCTTTATTTCAACAAGCTAATGCACTCAATGTCCATTACCTCACTGCCGAAGAAATCTATGCCAACAGTTTAGCGTGGCATTTAGCTTTTCTTGATGATTTTATGTTGAATCTGGAACATATATATCTAACCATATGCTTAGATGTCTTAGCAGAGTCTTTCGCACCTGGAGTGAGTGCCCCACAACCATTAGGACTAACTCCATGGCAAATTTTACCGCTCTTGAAATACATTATTCAAAGTGGCAAAGTAGTAAGTTTTGATATTGCTGAATTGTCGCCGCCTCTGGATCACGAACAAAAAACTGTTAGACTAGCGGCTCTTATTATTGCAGAATTGATACATACAATTTAAGGAGTCAGTTTCATGAAGAATACGATACTCTGGGGTGCTCTTATCACTTTAATTGGGACTCAGGTACAAGTACATGCTGATGTTACTCAACCAGCATCCCCATCAGCCCAGGCACCTAATGCTCTTGCTAGTCCTCAAACGACACAAACGCCGCCAGCACAGAGCATTCCATCAATTAATCCAGCACAATCTACCCCACCTCCTGTTATCAATTGTGACTACAAGATTCCACCTGAAACAAAAAAAATTGACCAGTCACTTGTGTTAACTTGGTCAGAGAAAGCGGTAACTCAAGCTTTTGACTTTGATCCTAATAACCTAGATGATCAATTACAAAAACTAGAGCCTTGTTTTACAGAGCAAGGATGGACAGGTTTTAATACAGCACTCCAAAAATCAGGGAATCTAGAGGCCATCAAATCCCAAAAACTGACTGTAAGCAGTCAAGTGATGGGACAAGCTATTGTTACTGAAGCTAAAGAAAATCAATGGAAACTTAATTTACCGTTACAAGTTGTTTATCAAAATGATAAAGAAAAAGTAACCCAGCTACTCAGTGTTGACGTGACTGTTGGTCGAAAAATAACCGGGGATTTGGGGATTGTACAAATGATTGCTGCACCAAGAAATACTGAAAAATCGCCAAACTCAAATACACCAAATACTCTCCCAAATAACAACAATGGAGCAACTCCTACAACTGCTCCAGCTACAACCGCACCAGCAGCAACTCCTACTGGACAACCAACAAAGCCGGCATTACCAGCAAACAGTCAATAATTTTTCGACATGAGACAGGCCTTCTTTTCACCAGTGAAGGGAAGGTCAAGCCAGATAATGCTCTATTTAACAAAGGAAAACTGATTCCTATTCTTCTGTAGCCCGGCTTAGGCAAAGCCATAATCAGGAGGAATGTGGCACAAAACTCCCGGATTACAACTATGTCTAATCCGGGCTTGTATCTTTAAATGGTAAGCAAATAATTCCCAAAGGGTTATGCTGCTTGTGTTTTATGAACGCCATTTTCATCAGGATAAGCCAAAACAATTACCTTAGTCCCAATTTGGAAAAAGTTTTCGCTTAACCATTTAGCCGCACTTGGGAAAATACGTACACAGCCATGGCTTGATGGATGTTCAGGAACTTCATATGCTGCATGGATAGTATATCCTTGATAAAAATAGGTACAATAAGGCATTTTCGCGCCGCCTTTTGTATCTACGGGGTATTCCCCTGATCGGCACTCAAATCCTCTTCTATTGTATACCTTAAAAGTTCCCGTCACTGTTCTACAAGATTGATTTGTATTTTCTTCACAAACATCGATCCCAGCTGAACCACCTCCAGTTAATAATCGATTGCCTTCTTCATCATATGCAGCCCATGCAGAGGCTTTCGGATCAAAAATGAATCGTCTTTCTCCTGTTGCACTAATTTTCTTAGGAAAATAGTCACGACCACGTTTATCTTTTGTATAATGAACCGTTCTGTGAACATAACCCGCATCATCTGTAATTAAAGTGGATTCATCATATTCAACACATGCAGTTAATCCCAAGCATAGTAACAATGCCCCAAACAACTTATTCATCTAAATTCTATCTCCAATTAATTTTAATTATGATTCTAATTTTCTGTATTTAATACGTGAGGGTCTATCCGCAGCATCACCCAAGCGACGTTTTCTATCCGCTTCATAATCACTGTAATTTCCTTCAATAAAGGTTATTTGCGAATCCCCTTCAAAAGCCATTAAATGTGTGCATATTCTATCCAAAAACCAACGATCGTGGGAAATTACAATAACACAACCAGGAAAATTGAGAATCGCGTCTTCCAAAGCACGTAAAGTTTCAACATCTAAATCATTACTCGGCTCGTCAAGTAATAATACATTTCCGCCACTTTTCAGTAGCTTAGCCAAATGCACACGATTTCGCTCTCCTCCAGAAAGTTGAGACATTTTCTTTTGCTGATCTGAGCCTTTAAAATTAAAACGCCCTACATAAGCACGTGAAGGCATTTGAAAACTACCTACTTGCATAATATCATGTCCATCAGATATTTCTTGCCATACTGTTTTGTTAGGATCTAATTCATCTCGTAACTGATCCACATAGGCTAATTGCACTGTTTCACCGATACGAATAACACCGTTATCAGGTTCTTCTTGACTCGTGATCATTTTTAAAAAGGTTGATTTACCTGCACCATTTGGACCAATAATACCTAAAACACCTCCTTTGGGAAGCTTGAAATCGAAATTATCAATTAAAATACGATCACCAAATGATTTAGTAATTTTTTCGCCTTCAAGTACAAGATCTCCCAAGCGCTCACCCGGAGGAATATAAATTTCATTGGTTTCATTCCGTTTTTGGAATTCCTTAGAGTTCATTTCTTCAAAACGAGCAAGGCGTGCTTTATTTTTAGCATGTCGTCCTTTAGGCGAAGTACGTACCCACTCTAGCTCTGCTTTAAGAGAACGTTGGTGTGCATCCTCTTGTTTTTGCTCCATCTCTAAACGTGCTTCTTTTTGCTCAAGCCAAGAAGTATAATTGCCTTTATACGGAATCCCTTCGCCTCGATCTAACTCTAAAATCCATTCAGCAGCATTATCCAGAAAATATCTATCATGAGTAATTGCTACTACTGTACCAGGAAAACCTTCAAGATAATGCTCTAGCCAGGCTACAGATTCAGCATCCAAATGGTTTGTTGGTTCATCAAGCAATAACATATCTGGATTGGAAAGCAATAAACGACATAAAGCAACACGCCGCCGCTCACCCCCTGATAATTTTCCAACCACAGCATCCCAATCAGGTAGTCGCAATGCATCAGCAGCAACATCTAGTTTTCTATCTAAATCCCAGCCGCCACCAGCTTCAATTTCATTTTGCAATTCACCTTGCTCTCCAAGCAAAGTATTCATTTCATCATCACTCATTGGCTCAGCAAAACGCATGCTGATTTCATCAAAGCGCGCCAGTTTCTCTTTCATGTCGTTTACGCCTTCTTCAACGACCTCACGCACTGTTTTATCCAAATGAAGCTGCGGTTCTTGTTCAAGATAACCAATTTTAATCCCTGCTTGGGGCCTAGCTTCTCCTTCATATTGTGTATCAACACCCGCCATAATGCGTAATAGAGTTGATTTACCAGAACCATTTAAACCTAAAACACCAATCTTAGCGCCTGGGAAGAAACTTAATGATATATCTTTTAATATAAATCGTTGATTTTCAACAATCTTGCTGACACGATTCATGGTAAAAATATATTGTGACATAACTACTCCGTCTTTCTTTAAACTTGTCTATATAGCCAGGATAATGACTCAATAAATTTACCACTCAAGAATTACTTTACCTGACTGACCTGAAGCCATAATTTGAAACGCATGTTGGTACTCATCAATTGGAAAATGATGCGTTATCACTGGTGAAATATCCAAGCCACTTTGCAGCATGGCAATCATTTTATACCATGTTTCAAACATTTCGCGACCGTAAATTCCTTTAATAACCAGCCCCTTAAAAATAACCTGATTCCAATCAATAGATGTTTCTTGAGGAGGAATACCTAACATCGCCACATGGCCACCATGATTCATTGCTTTCATCATGTCATTTAAAGCCATAGGATTTCCTGACATCTCGAGACCCACATCAAATCCCTCAATCATCCCTAATTCAGCAGCTACATCAGAAAGTTTTTCATATTTGATATTTACTGCTCGTGTCACACCCATTTTTCGTGCTAACTCTAAACGGTGATTATTAACATCAGTAATCACTACATGACGTGCACCTATATGTCTCACTATAGCTGCCGCCATAATACCAATGGGTCCAGCGCCAGTGATCAATACATCCTCTCCAACAACATCAAAAGCCAAAGCACAATGAGTTGCATTACCAAAAGGATCTAAAATCGAGGCCTGCTCTCCAGTAATATTATCGGGAAGCACAATAACATTGGTAGCAGGTAAGGATAAATACTCCGCAAAACAACCTGGTCTATTTACTCCAACACCTAAAGTATTACGACAAAGATGTCGTTTTCCTGCGCGACAGTTACGACAGAAGCCGCAAGTAATGTGCCCTTCTCCTGAAACGCGCTGACCAACACTTAGGCCCCTTACTTCCTGGCCCACAGCAACGATTTCCCCATAAAACTCATGGCCTACAGTCATAGGCACAGGAATCGTTGCTTGTGCCCATTCATCCCAAGAATAAATATGGATATCAGTGCCACAAATTGCTGTTTTTTTGATTTTAATTAATACATCGTTAACGCCATATTCCGGTATAGCAACTTCTTCCATCCAAATTCCAGGTTCCTTTTTCGCTTTGACTAATGATTTCATGAAGTACCTCAAAATAAGATCCTCTCTGCCTTATGAGAGAAGAAAGCGTTACTTATGTGGCTCGATATAAAAATAAGACAATTTTTATATCGAGCGGTTTTAGGGAACTCAATCCCATATCAATGCAACACATCCTTGCTTAGTACATTTTAAGGAATAACGCTTGTTCACAGCAACATAAAACGCATTTTCATGCCTTTCATATGAACTTACGTTACTTAAATAACTGAAAATTCCTTACCTACCGTTTCAAATGCAGCAATCGCTTTATCCAAATGATGTAATTCATGAGCAGCCGACATTTGTGTGCGAATTCGAGCTAGCCCTTTGGGAACCACTGGATATGAAAAACCCACTACATAAATACCCAACTCTAATAAACGATTCGCCATACGCCCTGCTAAACTCGCATCGCCCAGCATTACAGGAATAATTGAATGTTCACCGGGGATAAGTTTAAAACCTAAGCGAGTCATACCTTCACGGAAATATTGACTGTTACGTTTTAATTTCGCAGCCCAATGATTATTTTTCATTAGATTATCTAAAACAATACAAGAAGTATGCGCTATCACAGGAGCTAAAGTATTCGAAAATAAATAGGGTCTAGAACGTTGACGTAGCCATTCGACAATAGTTTTATCAGCTGCCGTATAACCTCCTGAGGCTCCGCCTAAAGCTTTGCCTAAAGTTCCTGTAATGATATCAATTCGTTCACTTACTCCAAAATGCTCTGGGGTTCCACGACCTGTTTCGCCCATAAAACCAACAGCATGAGAGTCATCAACCATAACCATAGCATTATATTTATCTGCTAATTCACAAATTGCAGGGAGATTTGCCAAGATACCATCCATAGAAAAAACGCCATCTGTCGCAATTAATCGAAAGCGTGCATTTTTGGTAGCAATTAGCTGCTCTTCTAATGCCTTCATATCATTATTTGCATATCGATAACGCGCAGCTTTACATAATCGTACACCATCAATAATACTTGCATGATTTAAAGCATCACTAATAATCGCATCATCTTCTCCCAGCAAAGTCTCAAAAAGACCTGTATTTGCATCAAAACAGGAAGAATAGAGTATCGTATCTTCCTTGTTTAAAAATTGGCTGATTTTCTGCTCAAGCTGTTTGTGCGGAGTTTGTGTCCCACAAATAAAACGCACGGATGCCATACCATAACCATATTGAGCCAATGCTTTTTGTCCTTCGGCAATTAATTCAGGATCATTAGCCAATCCCAAATAGTTATTAGCGCAAAGGTTTATTACTTCTTTATGATTTACTGTGACAGCAGCTTGTTGTTGACTGGAAATAACCCGCTCTGACTTATATAAGCCTTCATTCTTAAGTGATTCTATTTCTGTTTGCAAAAAGTCAATAAATTGCTCACGCACAGTATTCTCCTAATATTGAATTTTCGTATGTTATAGCTTGAATATAGTGAAATGAAACCGCGACCTGTTGCGCTGTATTCAAGTTACAAATCATAAGGAAGCAACCCACTTTCAAAATAGGTTACCCCATTAAAAGATGCAGATCATAACAAACTTTAAACAGAGTAACCATGAAATTTAGGATTCAAACATTATTTCTTAGCACATGAGTTGATTTTTTGCTAAGATTGAGTCCAAGTTTTGAAAGTGCATTGGCCATTCGTTTCCGCCGCATTGTTTCGCAGTGAGTCTGCGGAATCCAAAAATCAATCAAAGTATGGATCTCATGCAGGCATGTTAATAGAAACAAAACTCATGGAAACAAACTGGCCAAATATAAAATCTAAATAATCAACACGGTAGAACAAATGAGTTATCAAAGCGCACGCATTAATATGGTCAAGCAACAACTTCGAACTGGCGATGTTTTAAACGAATCCATACTTAATTTGTATGAAGTAATACTCAGGCATGAGTTCGTTCCTGAACAATTTACCCATTTTGCCTACTCAGATATGCAAATTCCTCTGAATCATGAGCAACGAATGCTTACTCCTTTAGAGGAAGGGCTAATTTTGCAAGCACTTCATCTCCAAGGTCATGAAACAGTTTTAGAGGTAGGTACAGGGAGTGGTTTCTTTACCGCCCTACTCAGCAAATTGTGTAAAAAAGTAATTAGTGTAGACTATTACGCTGATTTTACGACTCAAGCAGAAAAAAAATTAAAAGCACATCATTGCAATAATGTAGAATTAATTACAGGCGATGCGAGCCAAGGCTGGCTGGAGAAAGCACCTTATGATGTTGTTATCTTCACCGGTGGATTAGAAAAAATAACTGAAACAGAAAAGCTTCAAATTCTACCTGGCGGTAAGCTGTTTACCATATTAGGTAAATCCCCTGTATTGCAAGGTAGATTATATGAGCTAGACCATAATGAAAATTGGCATGAATCGCTACTTTTTGAAACAAATATTCCTTTATTGATCGATAAATCAAAACCAAAAGAGTTTGTATTTTAGGAATTAGATCAAATGAAAAAATTGCTGTTCTGCTCCCTCATGGCTTTAGGTCTAATACCCCAAGCATTTGCAACAGATCTAATGGATATATATCATCAGGCTCTTGAAAATGATCCTCTGTTCAAGAATGCCTATGATATTTATATGGCTAATGCAGAAGCTCTTCCGCAAGCACGTTCAGCATTACTGCCTCAAGTTGGGATTACAGGCCAAGCAACTCGTAACTTTTTCCATGTGAATGATGGTTTTTTCACCATTCAAGATACCTATTATAACTCCAGAATGTGGCAAGTTTCGGCATCTCAGGCAATTTTCAATTTTCAAGCCTGGGCAAAAGTCCAACAAGCCAAAGCCTCTGTAAAAGCAGCCCAAGCTATTTTTAATGATGCCGCACAAGATTTGATTCTCAGAACTGCAAAAGCATATTTTGATGCGCTGTATGCCCAGGACACGCTCAATTTTGCTGAAGCAAAAAAAAGAGCAAACAAACGCCAATACGATCAAGCCCAGCAACGTTTTCAAGTGGGGCTTGATCCTATTACTTCTGTTTATGAAGCAAAAGCAGCCTATGATCAATCGGTAGCTACCGTTATTGCTTCACGAAATAACCAAATCAATCAAAATGAAAATTTAAGAAAATTAACCAATCATGTTTACGATTCGATAGCGCCTTTACGTAACGCTAAAATTCCCTTAATAAAACCAGAACCTAATTATGCCGATCAATGGGTAGATACAGGACTGAAGCAAAATTATAAGTTATTGTCAGCTAAATACAATCTTGAAGTAGCACGTGAAAACGTAAAAGCTCTTTCTGCAGGGAATTGGCCTGTTATTTCACTTCAAGGGAATACAACAGAAACAACAAATAGCTTAAATACTACAACTGACAATAATCCTTTATTGCCCGTAAATCAAAAACAATCGACCGTTGGACTTGCTTTGAATTTTCCAGTATATCAAGGAGGTCTAGTTCGCTCTCAAACACGCCAAGCAAAACACAATTTTCAAGCAGCCAGCGAACAAGTAGAACAAGCCTATCGAGAAGTAGTCGTAAACAGTCGAATTGCGTTTAATACAATCACCGATGGTATTAGTAAAGTTAAAGCTGACAGGCAATCGGTTATTTCTCAGAGAAATTCATTGGAAAGCACAGAGGCACAATTTGAAATAGGTACACGTACAATGGTAGATGTAGTCAATGCCCAACAACGCTTATTTGAAGCTCAAAACTTACTAGCTAATGACCAATACAACTTAATTAATGCTGTTTTAACGTTAAAATATCAGGCCGGAACATTAAATGCTAATGATCTGGAACTAATAAATTCATGGTTAGAAACAACAAGGGTTAATGGATTCCCCACAACCGGAAATACCAAATAACAATTTTTATTTAACCTCAATAAATGAGTTTTCAATAATGTCCAATCCTTCTCAAGTTGAAAAAAAATTACTTCATTACACAGGTAAAGCCATTGCAGATTTTAATATGATCCAACGTGGCGATCGGGTTATGGTCTGCCTATCAGGAGGTAAAGACTCTTTTACCTTACTTACCATTCTCAATCAATTGCGTCGTCGTTCAGGTAATAAATTTGAACTTTTTTCGTTTACTCTAGATCAAGCGCAACCTGGTTGGAATGATTCTGCTTTGCGCCAATGGCTTGAAGAACGTTCAATTCCTCATGAAATCTTAACTCGTGATACCTATAGTATCGTTAAAGAAAAAATCCCCGAAGGCAAAACCTATTGTTCTTTATGTTCTCGATTACGACGAGGAATTATTTATCGTTATGCCGAAGAAAATGGTTTTAACAAAATTGCTCTGGGCCATCATCGAGATGATCTGGTACGAACCTTAATGATGTCCATTTTATATAATGGGGATATTCGATCTATGCCGCCTAAATTACTCAGTGATAATAAAAAACACATTGTGATTCGCCCATTATGCTACGTCCAAGAAAAAGACATCATCACTTATGCACAAGAACAAGCTTATCCCATTATTCCATGTAATCTTTGCGGTTCTCAAGAAAATTTAATGCGTAAAAAAGTAGCTCGTTTAATTGATCAACTGGCCGAAGAAAACCCTAAAGTTCCTAGTAACATTCTTCATGCTCTGCAAAGCATCAAACCCAGTCAGCTTATGGATCAAAATATGTGGAATTTTAGAAATCTGGAACATGAATTAATGATTAATCCAGTTACTAATGTAAATGAGGTTTTCAGCCCAGAAGAATTTGACATTATAGATGAATAAAATTCTGTGACAATTCGAACAAAAATAAAAAAGCTTCAATACATGTAGAGTTCTATATAAATAAAGAAAATTTTTTATATCGAACTCTTCTCTTACCCTCTCAATATTTTTAAATATTTCTTATATTAAAATAAGCAAATGGATATTTTTGTAAACAAAAAGTTGGAATTAACACATAATCTTAACTAAAAAGAAACATTTTTATAACATTTTTGTAACATTTATGTTTTATTAAATATCACTTTAGTCTAAAATTAGAAAAAATTTTTTAAAATATTAAATTGCTATAATAGGAATTTCTCCATGTTTACAAATACAACGGTTGACTCTCGTATATTTCGAATTTATACAAAGCGTTTTCTTAAATTTGATTTTGTCGCAGCGATAGTCGTATTTCTCGTGGCTATTCCTTTGTGCTTAGGGATTGCTCTCGCCTCTGGTGCCCCTTTGTTTTCAGGAATTTTAAGTGGCGTTATAGGTGGAGTTGTTGTTGGTTGCTTGAGCGGCTCTCATGTCAGTGTTAGTGGGCCCGCAGCAGGGATGGCTGCTGTCGTTGTGGCTGCTATTGCTCATCTTGGCGATTTTAATTCATTTTTACTGGCTTTGGTACTTGCCGGTTTACTGCAGATAATCATAGGCAGTTTTAGAGCTGGATTTATAGCAGATTACGTGCCTTCAAATGTCGTGCAAGGTTTACTTTGTGCTATAGGAATTTTGTTAATTATCAAGCAATTACCTCTTGCATTTACGCTGTCTGCAGATTTTAATGAACTTAAAACCCACTTATTAGAAACAACAGAAGAAATTACATTAAGCCCTATTCTCGCGCTCTATCATCATATCAATTCAGGAGCCATGCTGATTACCATTATTTCTTTAGTCACATTAATCTTTTTTGATGTAACGAAAAATAAAGTGCTTAAAGAAATACCCGCACCGATTATTGTAGTCATCTTGGGTGTACTGCTCAACGAGCTATTCCAATGGACTGACTCCAATCTTGCTCAAAACTCACCGCAATTAGTTAATATTCCCCAAACAAATGATTTTCATGAGCTACTTAGCAAATTTGAATATCCTAACTGGTCTTCCTGGACTAATCCTAAAGTTTATCTGTATGCATTTATTATTGGTATTGTCGCTTCTCTTGAGACTCTACTAAACTTCAAGGCTGGTGAAAAACTTGACAAAAAACGTCGTCATCCCTCTTCGAACCGTGAATTAGTGGCACAAGGTGTAGGAAACATAACTGTAGGTTTAATTGGGGGAATTCCAATTACATCTGTAATCGTTAGAACATCAATTAATATTCAAGCAGGATCTAAAACCAAAGTTTCTGCCATTTTACATGGTATTTTCATCTTATTTGCAGTGATGTTAATCCCAGGTACTCTAAATAAAATACCCCTGTCTTCATTAGCAGCTATCCTGATGTATACTGGCTATAAACTCAATAAACCCTCTATATATAGCTCCATTTATGCACAAGGTTATGATCGCTTTATTCCCTTTATAGCTACTGTTATTGGTATCATTGCATTTAATCTTTTGATGGGTATTTTAATTGGATTAGCAGTAAGTCTGTTTTACATTTTAAAATCAAACAGCCAAGCACGCATCAATATTCTTAAGGAAATTCATACTACCGGGGTCATCAATCGTTTAGTACTCCCGCAACAAATGACTTTCTTAAATAAAGCAGCTTTAGTTGCTGAACTTAATTCTATACCTAAAGAATCACAATTAATTATTGATGCACGTTATTCCCAGTACATCGATAAGGAAATTTTAGAGTTATTAAAAGAATTTCAGGACGAACAAGCTCCGACTAAGAAAATCTCCTTAAATCTTATTGGTTTTAAAAAACATTACAAAATTCATAACCATATTGATTTTATTAATGTAACGACCTATGACGTACAATCACACTTATCTCCTCCTGAAGTATTAAATATTTTAAATGAAGGAAATCATCGATTTTTGAATGGTACTTTAATTCATCGTTCTAACCAATTGGATATTAAACACACCGCAAAAGAACAACATCCTATCGCTATAGTTCTTGGTTGTATTGATTCTAGAGTACCCGTTGAAACTATTTTTGATATGAGTTTTGGCGATATTTTTTGTGTCCGGGTTGCGGGTAATGTGGTCAATAATGACGTGCTTGCCAGTATCGAATATGCGTGCAGCGTGATTGGTGTAAAATTGATCATCGTTCTTGGCCACACTCGTTGTGGTGCGATTCAATCCGCTTGTGATGGGATTGAAAAAGGACATATTACCGAGTTATTGGAGAAAATAAAACCAGCTATTAATGCCGAAAATCAAACATCAGAGGATCGCCATAGTAAAAATGACACTTTCGTTCATCATGTCACAGATTTAAACGTAGCGAATACCATGCAAAATATTTATAAACAAAGCTCCATTTTACATGACATGATAGAAAAAAATGAAATTGCAATGGTTGGTGCAGTCTATGATGTGCAAACAGGCAAAGTCCATTATAAAGACTATGTTTATGAATTAAATCAACTTGATGGCAAAGATAATAACCACTTAGCTTCTAAATTAAATGCCTTATTAAAAGAAGCAAAGATCCATATCTAAATTTATCGCTTAAGCACAAAGCAAAATACTCGTTTTGCTTTGTCGCATTCAAAATTTTTCATATTCAATAGAAGTCCGATGCACTTCTTCCTCTTCATCTGTTTTTGCTCAAAAACTCCTGTATAATGCCTGGAAATCTAAGAATTAAATCAGGAGCTGAAATGCGTGCATCTCAATGGTTTTTAGCAACCCTTAAAGAAACGCCAAACGATGCTGAAATTGTGTCTCATCAATTAATGTTGAGGACAGGAATGATTCGTAAATTGGGTTCAGGACTTTATACCTGGATGCCTCTAGGTTTAAAAGTATTACGTAAAATAGAACAAATAGTTCGCGAAGAAATGAATAACATTAATTCAATAGAAGTACTTATGCCTGCAGTCCAACCCGCTGAGTTATGGCAAGAAACAGGACGATGGGATACCTTTGGCGGTCAACTATTAACTATGAAGGACTCCAATGACAGAGAGTACTGCTTTGGTCCCACCCATGAAGAAGTCATTACAGATATTATGCGCCATGAATTGCAATCTTATAAACAACTTCCTGCGAGTTTTTATCAAATCCAAACAAAATTTCGTGATGAAATCAGGCCTCGTTTTGGCGTCATGCGCGCACGCGAATTCATTATGAAAGATGCTTATTCATTTCATTTAAGTTTGGAAAGTCTACAAGATACTTATAAAGATATGTATCAAGCATATTGTCGTATTTTTGATCGTATGGGACTTAAATATCGTGCCGTAGAAGCGGATACTGGAGCTATAGGCGGTTCTGCCTCTCATGAATTCCAGGTATTAGCTGATTCAGGGGAAGATTTAATCTTTTACAGTGATCAGGGGGATTATGCAGCAAATATTGAACAAGCAACAAGCTTGAAGCCCGCTAAAGCAACACCTACCAGCCAAAAAATAACTCTGGTTGATACACCAGACAAAAAAACTATAACTGAGGTTGCTCAATTCTTACAGGTTTCAAGTAATCAAACCGTCAAGACATTAATTGTCAAAGGCAGAGAACATCCCATGGTAGCGCTTATTTTATGCGGTGATGATGAGCTCAATGAAGTTAAGGCTACAAAACATCCTTTGATTGAGACCCCTTTGCAGTTCATAGATGAAGAAACAATTTTAAAAAACTTAAACGCACCCATTGGCTCACTTGGACCAGTTAACCTGGCAATACCTATAATTGCTGATTATCATGCGCTTGCCATGGATTCCTTTATATGTGGCGCAAATCAAGCAGATAAACATTATCAACATGCTTCCTGGGACAAAGATGTCAAAGAATATCTTGCCTTCGACTTACGCAACGTGAAAGAAGGAGATATTAGTCCTGATGGTAAAGGTACGCTTTATTCATGTCGTGGCATCGAGGTTGGTCATGTTTTCCAACTGGGTGATAAATATGCTAAAGCCATGAATGCTGCTGTTATTAGTGAGCAAGGCCAATTAGAAACCATGCTAATGGGATGTTATGGCTTAGGTATTACTCGAGTCGTTGCTGCAGCCATAGAGCAACATCATGATGAAAAGGGCATTATATGGCCACAAAATATTGCTCCATTTCAGTTAGTGATTATTCCTTTAAATGCCCATCGTTCACCTGAAGTTAAAAAGCAAGCAGATGCTTTATATCAACAATTCAAAAACTTAAACATTGATGTTTTAATTGATGATCGTAACGAACGAGCTGGTGTATTGTTTGCCGATCATGATCTTATTGGTATTCCTCATCGCTTAGTAGTCAGTGAACGAAATATCGAACAAAACTGTGTGGAATATAAAGGCAGAGCTACTGGAGAAATTCAACAATTCGGCTTAGATACAGCAGTTGATTCAGTACTTAAATTAATCGCAAAGAATTGAGGTATTAAGTGCAAAACATAAGTGTGAGACGGCTTGTCAATTCAATGTGAACAAGCCCTCATGCTTTTTTATTGTGGAAATATGAAGTACTAATATTGAAATAATATCAATTAAACATCATGCAAAAGATGACAATCAGTAATAATAAGCAATAAATCTTACCATAAACTTTATCAGGAATGAGATTACTAAAATAGATGCCAAATTTCGCGCCTATAATACTACCTAGAAATATAGTAATTAATGCCGGCCAATATAAATAACCCGTGCTGTATGGTGGTAAATGAGGTATATGAATTCCCGCTACTATAAAAATGATACTGCCTATCAAACCACTCGGCGCAGCCAGTCCATTTGCAAGTGCAGAAGCTTTATTCATGGGCAATCCATAATGCCTAAAAAATGGAACAATAATCACACTTCCTCCTATTCCCAATAAAGCGGCAATTGTTCCTGTAAAATAACTGACAAAATACAAAATTGCATTGGTCGGCTCTTTGTGGGCAGGAGTATTTTCTTTAAAAAACTCTTGCTTTAAATTTCTTAATAAAACAGCAAAAATCAAAATTAAAAATGCATATTTGAGTGAGTTTGCACTTAAAATTGTAGCGATTAAGGCACCACTTACAGCGCCAAAAGCAACAAGTGGTAACATTTTTTTTAATAAGGTCATATCCATATTTTGTTTCAGGTAATGTAACCATGCCGCATATATCATATTGATAAACATCAGCATTAAAGATGTTCCTACAGCCATATGCATGGCCAGTTCTTTTGGAATACCATCAAATGGTAATAACCAGAACAACAATGGAACAACAACAAATCCCCCACCGAAACCAAACAATGTTGCCAGTAGTCCTGTTACTATTCCTGCAAATAAATAAATTCCAATCATAAATTTCCATCATCCTTGACTGTATTTTCATAAGAATCAAGCTGCATTACAAAATCCTCTTCAATTTTATAATGCAGGCAATTATTTTTTAATTTTTCAATATAACCTAATACTTCCAATCTATTGAGTGCAGGGATTATCTCTGCAGATAATTCATAACGTAATCTTGGAGTCGATGAATTCAATATCGCATCTTTATCAACCACAAAAAACTCTCTTATATTTTTGCAATGAGTAGCAGTAAGATCATCTTTAAGGGCATTCATAAAATCAGGATAGTCATTAAAAAGCTTATCTAAGTCAAACTTTTTAGTGTCAACCTGTTTAGAACATCTACGTGGATTGATGAATTTTTGCAAACAATGCTGGCTGATTACGGTAACCAAACACCCAGCAAAAAAACCATATACAAATGAAATACTCATAGATACTGACTGTTTTAAAGTTAGATTTCTTAATTCTTTTAGATAAATCCCATAGGAATTCATCATTTGGCAAATTATATAACAAAATTTCTATAAAAGTTAACCATTACGCAATACTTAAAACACTCAAAAACCAATAGCAATAAATCATTTCCCAAAAAATTTCCCTACTAATACTCACCTTATTGATGATAAATAAGAAACATTCAATCTTGATTTTTCAACCCAGCATTAATACACTGGAACAATGTGACTGACCAATTACTTATCATACTGTATACTAGCAGTATCTAAACGCCCACTTATCATTAAAAAGAGGATATATGCTAAAACATTGCTCTATTTTTTCTGTTATAGCTTTAGTTGTTCTGTTAACTTCTTGTGGCCCTATCTATAATACCGAATACAGTTATATTCCACCTAAATCAGATGTAGCAAAAATGTGTACCGCTCAATGTGTACAGGGAAGAAATGACTGCGAACAAAGTTGTAGAGTAGACCATGAAAATTGTCGACTAAGGGCACAGCAAAGCGCTTTATTTGAATATAAACACTATAAAGAAGAACAAACGCGAATGGGTTTTCCAATGAATAAAACCATTAAAGACTTTGATAGAAGTAGCAGCTGCAATAACTCTTGTCATTGCGAATCTACTTATAGGGAGTGTTACTCCGCTTGCGGTGGAGAAGTTAGAGAGCATCAAGTATGTGTCGCTTTTTGTGACAAAAAAGCATAGTGTTTGTTAACGTTCTCTAAGTATCCTCACTAGATTTAAATGAGGCATAAGGGAGCAGAACGAATTGTCAACACTGCCCTAAAAAATAGAGTCCTCTTTAAAGCGTACACATTCAAAAAAACCAATAATTGTTACGTGTTAATTATTGGTTTTGTTTTTTAAATACAAAAAAATATCAAGGAATCATGGAAGTTATATTTATAGAAAATTTTACAATTTGGAAAATATTTGCCAAACTTTACGTTAAATCCTGAGTATTACGCGAATTAATATGAAGAAAGCAATCCTCTATTTTTTAGCATTCATTGGCGCCTTTGCATTATTAATTATTCTCTATCTTTGGCTTGGAAGAGTATCGGAACCAACGATGTATGGCGCAGCCGGCCCTGTTCCCATGCCGGCAGGAGAAGCAATTCCTACTACTATAGCCATGCAAAGAAATCAATACTCTCAAACTACGAATCAAGCTTCAGAAAATACAATGAGGGGAATGATAATTCGTAATGCAAATATTTCCTTACAAGTAAACAATATTAGCGCCACGATGCAAAAAATTACTCAGCTCGCAGAAAGTTCCGGTGGCTATATTGTAAATTCAAATATAACTCAAGACAGTAACAATGTAGGAAATACCTCTGCCAATATCAAAATAAGAGTACCTGCTCAAGGCTTAAATGATGCATTAACCGCCTTAAAATCACTTGCAACGCAAGTCATACAAGAATCTATAAGTGGTGAGGATATTACGCAACAATATGTTGACCTACAAAGCCAACTGACAAATTTACAAACTGCAAAAGAACAACTTGCAAAAATTATGGCAAATGCCACTAAAACATCCGATGTTTTGAGCGTATTCAAACAATTAACTGAAGTTCAAGGCCAAATTGATGTCATTCAAGGACAAATTAAATATTTTAAAGAATCTGTTGCTTATTCACTAATTAATATTGATTTGAGCATGAATCCAATGATTGAAACAGCTCAGCAAAAGCAATGGAAAATAACGGAAGTATTTATTAATTCCTATCATGCATTAATTGATCAATTACGCCAGTTCACTTATGGTTTAATCGAATTTTTCGTATATTTTTTACCATTGATTCTATTATGGATTTGTATTTGCTTGATTGTTTATTGGATAGGGAAAAAAATTTGGCGAATCCTTTAATAAAGGCAGATCATTCCAACCACTTTATTCCTCATAACTCGATTAGGTACAGCGTCATCCACTAAGTTCTAGACAAGACGCAAGTAAGTGGGGCAAAGGTACAGGACTGAGCCGAACGAACTTGCAACGATGTATAGAGCTTAGTGGGTGGTGCTATATAAACCCTAATCCGGAAGTCCACACATTCTACATCTTATAAGAAATTGGTTCGTCTAAATCAGGACCGACCTTTGTATAAGATGGCATGTTTTTATTTATATCTGTCTTATCTTTGGAGTAAATAATATTTAAATTTCTTTGATCAATTTTTTCACCATCAAAATTAACCAAATGCGCTTCCATATTATATATATGCAAGGTAATACTAATCGTTACGTCCAAACCTTTTCTGCATTTGAGTTGATGCACAAAAATACTCGTTAAATCATCGCTATTACTATGAAATCTATTTCGATCAATACGATTAACAAGCCGCGCTGATTTCTCGCCAGTTGGTTGATAAAATTTCTCGGATATAGGGCCTTCAAGAACGGTTACAGTACCTTTATACTTATGATCATGAATTGTTGTTTTCTGTCTCGATGCAAATGCAAATATCCATATCGATAAAGGATTGACAGAATCATTATCATAGAGAAGGTATCGCCCTACACCTTGAGGTAGATTCGTTAATGGATCCGCTGGGGTATAGACACTATGATCCAACTTTAATGAACCCTCAACGAGTAACCGGGGGAGATATTTTGAAACCGTTTCATAGTTTACAACCTCCAATTCATTCATTACCTTTACTATTTTTTCTCTATTTGCTTCGCTTATAAGCTCATTTTTTTCCTGCATATCGCTTCCTTAAATGATTTTTTTATGTTTGAGTTAATTGCTGTTAAATTCGTAATTTTTCGATTCTGTATATAGCCAATAATAAGCATAAAAATCAATGAATTAATTTCAATTTTTAAAACTTTCACAACATTTCATCATTTTATCTTAAATGGAAAATGAAACGAGAAAAGCACCCCCTCATAAAAATTTAGCAGTGCCTAACGAGAAGCTGGATGATGAGGAAGGATCATGAACAAGATTATTTACTTGTGATCTGGATAATGTACCTGATTCATGCCAATTGAAAAAAAGCATTCTGCTGACAGCCTGTAACTTTACTTCTCTTTTTTCGCCATATAATTCGTCAATTATTTTGACTGCTTCGGTTAAAACATCTGACTGAGATAATGAATCAAAAACGTGATGAGCATTGTTTTGAAGAAGAGAGGCCTGTTCTGTGAATGGAATATCTGAGAGACGTACCCGCAAAGCCTCCCTATAATAATTCTTTAAAGCACGACGGCTTATATCGGTATATAAAACTCTGTTACTATCATAAAACTCTTTTAGAAGAAGCAAATCATCAAGAGGTAACTCTTCTTTTTGCGATCCAGCGATTGCTTCCCAAAGGATTTTATCAGCAGCAATTTTTTCCTGAAATTCCTTACTTATTATCTCCTGTTCTTTTGTTTTTTCCGCAAAAAAATTAGATGTGGACAAATTATGGCTGTTTTTTTCGGAAGAAAACTCCATTTTTTCGTTCAATTTTTCCTGCTCCTCCAACTCGACACTGCATCGGCGTTGCCATTTTCTAAACTCACCCTGTATGTGATTCAAAGTAGTTGCAAGTTTCATCTGAAGAAATTCAGGAAGACTCTCAAAAAGTCGAGTAAGCTCATTAACAACAATTCCTTTTGTAACAAATTGAGTAATTGACGGAAACTCGCCGGCTAAAATTAAAAATTGGGTGAAATCTTTTTGAAATTTATGGAGTTTCGTTATGTGATAAGCAGTTTTCTCTTGATAAAGTATCTCTTGAGATTCTGTTAAAGCTCGATTCATGCGTTCCCAAAGTTTCGAATTTTTTAGCACCATTCCAATCAGTACACTTGAATTCATAAAATCCATTTCCTGAAGGCAAACCCCAGCAAGTTGTGAGTCAGGCATAAAACAAAGAGCATTCTCCAATTCTTTTAATAAGACCTGATAAAGTACACTAAAATCATGTAGATACTTTTTTAAAGCATCAAATAAAAAATGAATGGCGGAAGACTTAGCAAGCATGGCTGAACTTTGGGTATCTTGTAATACGCGGATGGTAACAAGAATATTAAAACTCGTAGTTAACACGGTTTCCGTAAACTGCCAATAATCTTCTGTTGAAGAAGCTTTTATTTCCGCGTGAGAAGAAAGATATGGTTTTAAATCAGCATCAAAAGTAAATAAGTTGCGATAAAAAGAACTCATTGGATGGGGCTGTATCGTTTTATCAGATAATTCGGTAGCACTCACATTATGAGAAAATTGATCTAATTTTTCAACTTGACGCAATAAACCTTCAATAAAGAAATTAAACTGTTTGGCTAATGTAGCACGATCAATACTATTAAAATCAAAGATGCTCCGTTCATCAGATAAAGAAAGTATATTTAGCCAAATATTCATTTGTTCTACAAAAGGAGTAACCTGATTCACAGGTAATATTATTGCTGTTGGCATGCTTTCAAGATACATAATTTGTGGTTCTTCTACATCAGCTATACTGGTGGGAAAGTCTTGTAGTAGGGTCATTTTCTTTAATCGATTTGATAAAATCGCTGCTAAATCATGTGCAAATTGCCGATAATGACCGTCTTCGCCAAAACTGATGTTACTAAAGGACTCCATACATAAATATTTTGTAAGCTCTGTTTTGGTCTTGCTGTCTACTAAATCCGAGGGGAGTTGTTTTAAAACAGTGCTGACCATATCGACAAAAAGCGCATCGTTTACTTTGCTTTGTAACAGCCTTGCCTGTTCTGCAAGAGAAGGAAACAATCCTTTGATTTTTCTGTAATTTAGAAAATAGCCTTTAGTATATCCTTTAGGATTGAACCATCCTTGATATTCAAAGGGGCAAAAAAGATCTTCATTATTTTTTTTGTGACCATAATAACGAAATGCTGCCCCCCAATCGATACGTGCAAATTGAATAAATGTCATTTCCACTGACGACATCACGTCTAAACAGACCACATTGCCGCTATGGACGCTATGATCTCCCAAGAGTAAAGAAAACATTAATGCCACAGCAAGGCCATAATATTGTTTTAATTGGGTGAGCAATAAATAGGATTGAGGTCCGTAAAACATTTCTACGAGTGGATCGCGATCAGAACCATCTCGATAACCAGTTCCAATGATTTTATATAACTCTTTGAATTCTACTTTAGGTTGAATAAGTCCATAACTACCATCTTCAAATTGAATCAATTGAGCACAAATTAAGGATGAATGATATATTTTATCAATCAAACCTCGGTGCTTAAATTCTTGTAATAGTAAACCAGCAAACAACTCTGTGAATAATTCTCGAGGATCCTTAGGTTTTTTTACAAAATATTCCACACCATCCGAATCACGATAAAAACCGTCTGCTTTATTGTGATTTTTACCCCCTTTTTTATTTTTAAACTTAGTGAGTATCTTGCCTTTGTAAGTGAACATCCTTGACTCAAACGCGCTTAATTTACAGATAGTTTTATCATTTTTTAATCGTTTGAGAAAGATTTATAACACTATGATATTAAATAATGAAAAGTAGGATTTATTGGCAATGGGCTCCCAATGTCCACCGCTACGTGGAATACTTTCTGACATTTACTTTGCAAAAAAAGCATAATATTAGGAATGAATTTACAGTTTTGCAAAATAAGTTGACGACAATGAAATAATATCTTAATTTGTAACTATGATTTGTGATTACACAAAATACAAAGATACATACACAGCATGAAAAGGGAGCACTCATGTTAATTAAATTAATGCTTGGAGTACGTCAGTTTCAAGACGAATCATTTAAACAAATGCAGGGGATTTTTGAGCATTTAAGTGAGGGACAAAAGCCCGAAATTTTATTCATTACTTGTTCTGATTCACGCCTTATGCCAAATCTTTTAACCCAAACAAAACCAGGAGAATTATTTGTCATTCGCAATGTAGGCAATATTATTCCCCCTTCCAATGTGCCCTCCAGTGAAGCAGCAGGTATTGTATTTGCTTTAAATGAGCTAGATAGCATTAAAGACATTATTATTTGTGGCCATTCGCACTGCGGTGCCATGAAAGGACTCTTAACACCGGACTTAAAAGATCGCCTCCCTGAAGTAAGTTCGTGGTTACAACATTCGCATTCGGTTTTAAAACAAATGCAGGATACAAACACGCCTCACAGCAGCGACTTTGCTTTGAACGTTCGTCAAGCAACCAAGCTCAACATTTTAACACAACTTGAACATTTAAAATCGTATCCTCTTGTAGCCGAAAAGCTGGCCCGCGGAGAGCTGAATCTACACGGATGGCTCTACGAGTTCGAAAAAGGAGAAGTACTTGTTTATGAACCTCAAGTCGAAGAGTTTGTTTCTTTTGAGAAGGCATTAGCATTGGCTATTTCTGCTCGTAGAGACAAAATTATTGAGCAAGTAGCAATGAACTACCTAGAGTCCTTGGCTCATCCGCGAACAACCAAAGAATATGAAATATTAATTCAGTTATTTTCTCTTCTTGAAAAGAACAATTTACTTACTATCTGGCCTGCAATAAAAACAGAGGCAACACAAAAACTATGGGCAGAATTAGGAGGGTTATACCCAAGTATTGAAGACTTGCAATTCAGTACCTTACTGGATCAAGGATGTCAGTTAAAACTAAAAAATCTCCAAAGCTTTCAAAAAAATATTATGGAATCTCAAGGATATCAGCAATACATAGAGCAAATAATGCGTTACTCACTCTTTACTCCTCCCCCACTTCCTTTAACTGCAAATACGCCACATGAGTCGCTCAACATTCGTTGTTAAATATGATTTTGGAAGGCTAAGCCTTAAATTAATGTTCCAGCATGGAGGCAATACAATATTACATTAAGTCACGCAACGAAATGAGAAACATTAAATTCTATATATTACTTTTGCTTGCAATTTATTTGTATGACCTATAATTATAAATTAATAAATAACAAATTACCTGGGATTTAAAAATGGAAAGCTCATGGAAAGAACAGTTATCTCAACAGGTGATAAACAAACTAGGCACTAAAAAAGGAAAGAAGTTTGTTGAAAAATACTTACCTGTTTTACCGCTGAGTTACTGTGAACAACATTCTGCTGATGAAACATTAAGAGATCTTTTACAAATTGATTCGTTATCGTTGCAAAATCCATTAACGATTGATTTTGTAGAATCACCACGTACCGAATTCCCTTTACATATTATGCTCTATCGCTATGGTAGCCCCATACCCTTA
The DNA here is from genome assembly GCF_001468135.1 of Legionella santicrucis. Classification (GTDB taxonomy): domain Bacteria; phylum Pseudomonadota; class Gammaproteobacteria; order Legionellales; family Legionellaceae; genus Legionella; species Legionella santicrucis. The sequence goes on from NZ_LNYU01000050.1 coordinate 42,985, forward strand.
TCTGATATTTTACCCATACTTGAAAACATGGGACTGCGCACTTATACGGAACGACCTTATAGAATAGAGGTTGATCAAAATGAAGTGATTTGGATCAGTGATTTTAATGTCACATATACTCGAGCTAATTTACTTACCCTCGATAAAGTAAAAACCATTTTTAATGAAGCCTTGATAAAAATTAGCACAGGTGTTTGTGAAAATGATGGCTTCAATAAACTGATTTTAGGGGCAGGATTATCTTGGCGTGAAATTATTATCATTCGCGCTTATGCAAAATACATGCAACAAACTGGATTTCGTTTTAGCAAGCAATATATTGAAAAAACAGTGGATGCCTATGCCGTAATCGCCAAAAAACTCATTCAACTTTTTTATTTAAAATTTAGTTCGAAACAAAATTCCACCATTCAAAAAGAAAAGATTGCTCTGGAACAAGAAATTCAAACGGATATTGATGCAATCAACAGCTTAGACGAAGATCATATTATTCGCTATTTTTGGTCTTTAATAAAAGCCACTTTACGTACGAATTATTTTCAGCTTAATGCTGAAGGACAACTCAAAGAATACTTATCATTTAAGCTTGATTCAACAAAAGTCCCTGACTTACCCCCAGGACAACCTATCTATGAAATTTTTGTCTATTCTGCACGCTTTGAGGGCATTCATTTACGTAGTGCCAAAGTAGCTCGTGGCGGTATTCGTTGGTCGGATCGTCCTGAAGATTTTCGTACTGAAGTGCTAGGGCTAATGAAAGCTCAAAAAGTAAAAAATGCAGTAATTGTACCTTCAGGAGCAAAAGGTGGTTTTGTCTTAAAAAAACCATTGCTTTTACTTGATCGCGAACAAATAAAACACGAAGTAATTTATTGTTATCAATCTTTTATTCGAGGTTTGCTTGATCTGACCGACAATCTTATCGACGATCGTGTTGTTTCTCCCCCAAATACTCTCTGTTATGATGATGCAGATCCTTATCTTGTTGTTGCTGCGGATAAAGGGACTGCAACATTTTCTGATATTGCTAATGGAATTGCCAAAGAATACAACTTCTGGCTTGGAGATGCTTTTGCCTCAGGAGGATCTGCAGGATATGATCATAAAAAAATAGGCATTACCGCTCGCGGTGCATGGGAATCAATCAAGCGGCATTTTCGTGAATTGGATATCAACATTCAGCAGCAAGACTTTACTGTAGTTGGTGTAGGGGATATGAGTGGCGATGTATTCGGTAATGGTCTAACGTACACTAATCATTGTCTTTTAATCGCAGCCTTTGATCATCGTCATATTTTTCTTGACCCGACACCAAACGCACTGCAATCCTTTGAAGAGCGTATGCGCTTGTTTCAATTACCTACTTCCTCATGGGAAGACTACAATCCAAAGCTTGTTTCAAAAGGTGGTGGTATTTACAAACGAACCGTCAAATCGATCACGATTACTCCTGAAGTAAAAAAAGTTCTTGCGATTACAAATGACTCACTTACGCCCAATGAATTGATTCGAGCCATATTAAAGGCGCCTGTTGATTTATTATTTAATGGTGGTATTGGTACCTATGTTAAAGCATCAAACGAATCACATGCTGATGTGGGAGATAAAACCAATGAATTTTGCCGCGTTAATGGAAATGAATTACGTTGCAAAATTGCAGGTGAAGGAGGAAACCTTGGTTTTACTCAACTAGGAAGAGTGGAATTTGCACTTAATGGCGGTTTAATTAATACAGATTCAATTGATAATTCAGCAGGTGTCAGCTGTTCTGATCATGAAGTCAATATTAAAATTCTACTCAATAAAGAAATGAATCAAGGGAAACTTACCGAAAAAAAACGCAATCAACTTCTTACTAAAATGACTGAAGAAGTCGCTCAACTCGTTTTACAGGACAATTATAATCAAGCACTAGTCTTAAGCTTCTCTGCGATAAATACCATATCTTATAGTGGTTTATATCAAACATATCTTAAAGAACTAGAAGTAGCAGTCCATTTAGACAGGAGTGTTGAATTTCTTCCTGATGATAAACGACTTTTGGAACGTAAAGCCTCTGGGCAAGGGTTAACACGCCCAGAACTATCTATTATTATGGCCTATACAAAAATTTATATTACCAGTGAACTATTAAAATCTAATTTACCTGATGACCCCTATTTTACCACCATACTTGAAACTGGATTTCCTTCATTACTTAAAAAAAATTATGCAGAGCCAATGACGAAACATCGATTACGTCGTGAAATTATCGCAACACAATTAAGCAATCAAATTGTGAATACTGTAGGCATCACATTTATGTACCGTTTACACATCGAAACAGGGCAATCAATAGCGGATATTGCTCGTGCCTATACTGTTGCCGCCAAAGCCTATCAAGTAGATAATTTGCACCACTTGGTTGATTCACTTAATTATAAGTTACCCGTACAAACTCAATATGAATTGCTTCACCACGTCAGGCAATTAATGAATTTGGCAACCCGCTGGTTTTTACACCATAAACGTCTTGAAGGTGAGATAGCTCACAATATAGCTCATTACAGTCAATCAATTAGCAAACTTGAGCTATTAATCCCTGATTTAATGGCTGGGGTTACTCGAGATTATCTTGATAAAATGGTGGCACAATTTTTAGGTATAGGTTTACCTGAGGACGCTGCGCGAAAAATTGCGACCACTCGTGCAATGTATACCTTACTCAATATCATAGAAGTTGCTACACAAAATAAATTCGATTTAAGAAGAACCGCAGAGGTTTATTTTAAAGTAGGTAGTAAATTTAGTTTAGTTTGGTTTCGTGATCAAATAGGGAACGATTCTCGTGAGGGTCATTGGAATAATCTTGCTCGTCTATCCTTGCGTGATGAATTAGATAACCTTCAACGTCGATTAACCATTGTCATTTTAATTCATGATCAAAAGAAGCTTGATGCAGAAGAACTAATTTCCTACTGGTTTACCAAAAACAGCTTCATTCAACAACGTTGGGAACAATTGCTGGAAATGCTATTAGATAGTCCTAGCATTGACTATACTATATTCTTCATCGCCTTACGTGAATTATCCACATTAATTAGTGTAGAAAAATAAAAACGCTTTTCTTTTGAAGAGAATCATCAAACAAAGTAAGAGAGCATTGTTTTTTTTTAGGCATATATGTTACTTTGTTCTCACAAATAATAGTTGATGGTTCAAGGAGTTTATGATGGATGAAGAAAAGAGAAGAAATGCTAGCCAGAAAATCGCCAATGCTAAAAAAATTGAACGTACTCTTCTCAAACAAGAAGTAATTGATGATTATCAAAAACGTAATTTTATCAAACAACAAGCAATTGGTGAGTATCAAGAAGGAATTAATTTATTTTTACAAATTTCCAATAAAAGTGTTGCAGATATTAAAGCAATCGTTAGTGCTTACTATGATCTGGCCACTCTTTATTTTAATTCAAAAGATTATGCAAATGCAGGTGCATGTTATGAAGCAGCGATAAACCAACTCGTACAAACTTCATTAGATGATGATTCTTATCGAAACTTAACTGAATTATATATTGATTTGGCTGATGCTTGTTATGAAATGATGCATCAAGTTGCCGGAGATCAGGCAATGACTAATGCAATAAAAGCATTTGGATTAATTCAGTATAAAACACTTGAAGAACACCGAATTGGTGATCCTGTGACTCATTTCAGAGAGTTTCATGCTTATTATGAAAAAAAATTATCCACAAAATCATACTTAAAATCTGCCAATTTTATAAATCATGAACATTTGTTGGGTGAAAGACAAGTTGAAAGACAACAAGAACAAGCACTTTTCGATCAATTTGAAAGCATATCTCTTAGTGAAATACAACAATTTGATCGCAGTCTTGAAAAGATGTTATCGCAATTGTCTTTGTCTGCAGAACAACCGATTTTTAGTCCGATTTCATTAAATAAAACTCCCAGCGATAGTGCTTATCGCGGAATGGCAATGCAATTTTTAAATTTAGCCAAATCCCATATTCAAAATCAACAAATTTCGGATGCAATTACCACCTATCAACAGGCAATTAGAACACTCAATGCAATCCAATTACCCAACGAAAGCGACCTGCAAATTATTCAAAGTCTGCTGCAACAAATAGAATACTTGCAAAAGAAGCCTAGCTCGTCGCACTCTCATTCTGTTACATCCACATATCAGGCCGAACAACCATCCGTATCGGTAACTACTCAAAGAATGGGCTTTTTTGATCGTAGATTTAGAGACAGCACTAATGAACCTACTCCACAGTTTGATTCTTTTAATGAAACAAGCGAGGAAGAAGAAGATGAGAATAGAATGTCTCTATAAAACCTAAGCCATACCACTAAATTCAATACCCCGGTACAATGATAAGATGCCGGGATATATAAACATCTATCATCTGATTATGAGTCTCCCGTTAATGATTTAATTTCAGAGCTTCTACCTCAAAGATCAACGCATTTATTAATTCACTCGCACTTAGCTTTCTGCATAATTGTGCTGATTGTCCGGACCACATGGACATAAAATCAATGTTTTGTTCTTCCTTTGCTTTTTTTCGCATCGTTGTCGTTAGAACATTTTGAATAGGATAGTTAAGAATATTCGTTTTCTTTTCATTCATACGTTCAATAAATTTATTACGTATTCCTCGTGCTAATTTCCCAGAAAAAGCGCGTGTTAATACGGTATTGTCTTGATACTGCATTAATAATGTATTTTTATATCCATCAGCTATTCCTGATTCAGAACACGTAAGAAATGCCGTACCCATTTGCACTCCATCCGCACCTAAATCTGTAGCAGCAATAATTCCCCTTCCATCCATAATGCCACCTGCCGCAATAATAGGAATTTTTAGTTTATCAACTAATTGAGGCAATAAACTGAATAAACCAATTAATGAATCTTCAGCCTTACCTAAAAAAGTACCTCTATGTCCACCAGCTTCGCTTCCTTGGGCAACCAGAGCATCAACACCATTTTTTTCAAGCTCATACGCTTCTTCAAGATTCGTAGCAGTACCCATTAAAAAGGTATGATTCATTTTAAATTGTGAAATCCATCCTAAATCCAATAAACCGAAGGCATAACTAAAAACTGGAATCTTTTCTTCGATAAGCACTTTTATTTGTTCTGCAAAAGATGGTGCATAAGGCGCTGTAACTGGTTTAATTTCCAAATCGAGCTCGATGCACGATTGTTGAATATCACGACATGCTCTTTGCATTTGATTTGATGTAGCTTGATTGTGTTCCGGAATAAACAGATTCACGGCGAAAGGTTTATTCGTTAATTCACGAATTTTTCTTATCGCCGACCTAATTTCCGTTGGTGACATATATCCTGCGCCCAACGAGCCTAAGCCACCTGCATTGCTTACTCCAGCAACTAACTCTGGTGTAGTCGCACCACCCGCCATAGGTGCTTGGATAATTGGAAACGTTACACCTATTTTCTCCGCTAATTTCCTACACCACATCGTTCTTCCTTAACGTGAGACACATAAAAATATTTTACTCCATAAACATACAAGTGGTAACCTTGAATCTACTGGAATTTATTCAATGAATTTTTTAAAATACTGCAATGTCTATATTGAGTTAGGAGAACACTATGAAAGCACAAGCGATATCCTCTTTTGGTGATTGTTCCGTTTTCGAAACGATTGAACTTCCCAAACCTACAATTAAACCCGGATATGTTTTAATTCGTGTTGAAGCAACTAGTGTTAATCCTGTTGACTGCAAGGTACGTTCTGGTAAACATAGTCAAATCGCTCCTCACTTTCCTGCGATTCTACATGGTGATGTAGCTGGGATTGTTGAAGAAGTAGGAGCTAACGTCACTGAATTTTCAGTAGGCGATGAAGTTTATGGATGTGCTGGAGGATTTAAAGAGGAAAGTGGTGCATTAGCCGAGTATATGCTTGCAGATGCACGATTAATTGCTAAAAAGCCTAAGTCCCTAAGCATGGTAGAAGCCGCTGCATTACCCTTAGTAACTATTACAGCGTGGGAAGCATTGTTTGAAAAAGTAAAAATTAAACCAGGACAAAAAGTATTAATCCATGCTGGAATTGGTGGAGTGGGTCATATTGCAATTCAATTAGCAAAATGGGCTGGCGCAGAAGTATACACCACTGTATCTTCTCAAGATAAAGCAGAAATTGCAAAATCACTTGGAGCAAAAGAAGCCATTAATTACCGAGATGAATCAGTGCAAGACTATGTCGCTCGATTAACGCATGGTGCAGGATTTGATGTGGTATTAGATACTGTTGGCGGGGACAACCTTAACCAATCATTGGCCGCAGTTTCTCTATATGGCAATGTTATTAGTATTCAGGCTGCAGCCACGTATGATCTTACACCTTTGCATGCAAAATCTGCCAGCCTCCATGTTGTGTTTATGTTATTACCTTTACTTCATAATCTACAACGTGAACGTCATGGGATGATATTAAAACAAGTTGCCAGCCTTGTGGATGATGGTTATTTGAAACCACTTATCGATCCACATCTTTTTTATTTTGAAAATGTTGATAAAGCTCATGCTTTACTTGAGTCAGGGAAGGCAATGGGAAAAATTGTTGTCCAAGCATACTAAATAACGTGAGTTCGATATAAAAAATGATAATTTTTTATATCGAACTGCTTTGAGAACTGGAGTCAGTCTCAATATGATTCATTTTAAGAGATAAAGTTCGTGTTTCACAGTAAAGAATAGTACTTGCAATTACTGCAGCAGGCATGACCAGAATGTTAATAACGGGTATAAGACTGGCCAGATTAATAGAACACCCTAATCCTAATGAACGCATTTTATTACGAGTAACCTCCCGCCGCATTTCTTTAAAACCCACTAAATTATTGTCCATCGCAAAATCTTGGTATTGAATGCTCAGCATCCACGCATTAAAAATAAACCATATCAAAGGATAAATCGGTTGTAATAAAGGGACAAAAAATAAAATACCAATCCCCAAAAATCGAGGGAGAAAATAACGAAGAAATTCCATTTGGCGTTGCAAACTACGCAGCACCATTTGATAAAATGATGTGATCGGAATAAAACTTTCATAAAGGATGTTTTGTGTTTTCTCGGCCAATAAACCATTTAAAGGAGCTGCTATCACATTAAAAACTACTGTAAACAGAGATAGAAACATTAAGAAAAAACCAAGGATAAAAATTATAAAAAACAAAGTACTTAGAAAACTTAACCAAGAAGGCAATTGATTCAGATAATGATATGAGTAAGGAAGTAAATAATGAGAAATTAAATAAAATAGCCCAGCAAACATTAAACAATTTAATACTAAAGGCAATATAATAAAACGTTTTAATCCTTTGGTAAAAAGATGACGAATACCGCGTAACAAATAAAATGTACCCTGCCAAAAACTCTTCATTTTTACCCTTATTTTTATACTGTACTTTTTAGTAGCTTATTTTCAACGAGTTAAGACTTCCAACTGACTTTGTAACATCTTTGTTACAATTTAAAAGCACCTTGTTATAATTCTGTTACATTCCTTATTTAGACTGGGCATCGAATAACAATCAAAGAGGTATAAGAAATGATTATAAAAAGAATATTGCTGCTGGGAATCATAAGCGCTGCTGCGTTTTTTTCCACTTCAGCGTTTGCTGATCATCATTTTCATCGCCATCATCCACGATTTAAATTTTTCTCTCATCACCGCCACCATCACCAAAACTCCTGGAGAAACGTTCACCGATGGACACCCCCTGGAAATTATATTGTCGTGCCAAACAGAACACCATATTCACAATATCATCATCATTACTAATTAATGAGTGCGACATAAAAGGCATAGGAATCTTTTATGTCGCTAACGAACACAATGTTTTTTCAGATGTCAATAACCCCTAATTGCGAGCCATAATATATTAAAATTTCTTGTATTTTAATTAGGATATGTTAGTTATTCATTCTCAGTTGCCTACTTCTCAGACTGGATGTATGCGCTAATTGCCCCTATTATAATAAATTATTAGAGATATTTTGATGAAACCTTTTATGCAAGCATGTATTTTTTTTCTTATTTTATCTGCGGGTATTTATTTTTCTCTAGCCTTATATATTATAAAAAACGCGGAAAAAGACGAAAAAAAGTATGCAGATGTCATTTTAGTTCTCGGAACAAAAGCTTACCATGACGATCAATACAATCCTTGTCTTGTAGCTCGAGTGCAACATGCAGTTGATTTATACAAAAAAAACTATGCACCTAAACTTCTTTTTTCCGGGGGAGATGATACAAAAAATGGAGCTAATGAAGCTCAAGTAATGAAAGAAATTGCCCTATATTTAGGTGTTTCAGAGGAAGACATTCTGCTTGAATCCACATCGATTTCTACCTATGAAAATCTTTTATTTTCTAAAAAAATAGTAACCGCGAAACAATTTAACTCCATTCTTTTAGTTACTGAACCTTTTCATTTACCTAGAGCAATTCTTGTAGCACAAAAAATAGGGCTTCAGATTTCTAGTTCTCCCGCAATACAAAGCATTTGTTGGCAAAAAAACAGATATTTTTCCCGAAATTTTCTTAGAGAACCACTCGCTATTATTTACTATAAAATGAAAAACCAACTATAAATAGATCAAATAATAGACAACAAAATAATTAAAGACTCAAAATGATTTTTTATTGATCTATAATTGGTGCATAGGTATAGTTCAAAAACGCTTAGTCAGCCATATTGGTTATAATGCCATCGTTTTCTGTTCCTAAAAAGACCATCAAAAACTCGCATCAATGGACTTACCTTTATGCTCTGTATCTGGGCATAGATAATGGCAAACTTTCTATGAGCATGATCAAATACGGGTTTGACATAGTTCTAGCCAATAGTGATTTAGCTACAAAAGCAATGCAAGAATGGATAAAGTCACCAATGGGCGCATCAATAACCACCTTAATTATTTTAAGCACAATTAGCGCCTCTTTAGTAACACACTATACAATTCAAGAAGATAAAAAACCTTTTAGAATAGTCATTATACTTTGGCCTTACATCCGTGACTCTATGAAAAGCTTACGCAACGCGTTACGCGGGATAAACAGTACTTTAAACTTAATCTTTATTCTTGAGTTTCAAGACATAAGGCACTTAATTATTCCAATTGGGATTTTTGTAGGTGGTCTCTCTGTATTAAATCGTATTTGGATACGTTACAAATCGGATCAATATCATAAGATGTTAGAAGTAAATGCACAATTGCTTGTAGATCTTGAAAAATTAAATACATTATCTCCGAAGCAGATTGATCGCATACGTAGAAAAATAGCAAAGCAATCTAATACGCTTAAAACATGCCCTTTATTAGCCTCGGTTTTATCTGGCCTAATTGATGGAATAAATCCCTACATAGGATCACTCGTTTTAGTGACATGTTCACCTTCCATGCTCCTATTAATTACCAGTTTTTGTGGTATTTATTTTTTTGCAACCTTAGCAATGCGTGTTCATGAAGAAATGAACTTACAACAGGAATTTTTAATTACTCAAAAAAAAGTTGAATTAACTTTATTGGAAAAAGAAATTGTTCTTCTGACCCATTCTATCACACAGTTAAGTGAATACTTAATTCTTTATTCGCGTCACAAAGAGCTATTTTTAGATGAATACACTACTCTCTCTATTTATCTTAACTCTAAACTTAAAGAGCAAGAAAAGGAAAGGAAAGCATTATCACAAATAACTCACAGAACTCCAAAATGTCTACAAGGAACTCAACTCGGATTAAATGCCTATAAATATATGATGCTTACCATTAGCACGTGCATTTTTTTATCCCCTATTAAACTTCCTTCTCTGTCTTCTGAACATCGTTCTTTATTGGGAATGTGCTCACTAAGTGCTGGAATTATCTACGCTTTTTCCTCATCTTTTTTACGGCAATGGCTGGAAACCATGAGGTCTTATTTTAAACCAAATAACTCACAAAAAAATAACGATTTAACGCTTAGCAATAAAGTAACCTCATCATTCCAAAATTCAAATCGTTTTTTTTCATATTCAAAACAACAAGAGCCACCCTACTTACCTTCCGAAGAATGCAGAATAAACTACTAGAGTATTTATTGATGAAGTACCTTATGAACTTTCTACATAAAAAACAAAGTAAGAGTCCTAATTAAGAACTCTTACTGAACATCTCTGGGCTAAAAAATATTATTTATTTGGTTTTAGTACACGATTCAGAGCCGAGCTTGTTGTCTGATTGTAATGTCCAATTACCTTGTAATGAACCATCTGACTTCAACTCAAACACTTCGATTCCAAGTGCGTCAGGCTTTTTAGGATCCCAAAATGAGACTGAAATAGCATTCGGTAAACTTCCTACCATAACCCCAGTACCATAAAGAATAGGATCCCCATTACTATCATCCCATTCAAAAGTATACGTATCATTTCCTTTTGTTACTGAGAGAGTAGAAGCGCTTGTGTTATTGGCTGAGTCTGCTCGTTGGCATTGGTAATCTCCTTCAGCATTAGGAGTCGCAGTATTACTTGTATTCGTTGTAGAACTACCACCATTGGTTGATGTATTGGTATTAGCCGGAGTGTTTGTAGTATCTGCATAGGCTGTTATAGTGGATAGCGATAATGCGGTAACTAAATAAACACTCTTCATTACAGTTTTCATAATAAATTCCTTTTTTCATATCTTATCTATATGAGCATCTTCGTTATTTGGCTTTAGTGCACGTCTCGGTGCCCCCTTTATCTTTGTTACTTTCTGAAAAATAACCATCTAAAGTACCATCAGGTTTAATATTAAAAATTTGAACTGTAGTAACCGTTGGAGATTTAGGCTGCCAAAATATATAACCAATAGCATTGTTTACATTTTTATTGATTACGCCCTTACCGATATAATATGGAAATACATTACCTGTGGGAATTCCTGAAATTTTGTACACCTCTCCATTTTTTTTGAAAACTATAGTTTCTGTTCCATCATTAGGGGTAGAAAATGGATCATGATAGGAACATTGGTACGATCCTGAAATGTCAGGTGTATCAGCAGAATATACACTCGTTGAGACTGCCAAGATCCCCACTAAGCTTGCAAGCGAAATCTTACTAATAACTCTCATAAGAACTCCTTTTTCTTATCGTCATTCAAATCCATAAGGCTATAATAAATATATGTTACGACATAGAGAAAAGCAAATTTAACTCCCTCAATGCTATTTAAAATCTGATGAACCCCTTAACTCCTTCTCGTGTTCCTCTAATGACTCAATGAGATGTTTCAAGCGCCCTTGATTTAAAGCCATCTTTTCAAAAAAACCTATGTGCACAGGCATACCACGAATAGAGTTTTTCCATTTTTCTGCTGCTTGACATTTTGTCCTCCCAGAAAGAGACAAAAAAGAATATTTGGAACGAGTATCCTCTTGACGTTGTTTTATATATTTTTCTAAAGAAAATAAAGTAATTGCCGTATGAACCAGTTTTGCTTCTCTGCTGGTTAGAGTACGCATCTGTTTTTGAGCTACCGCGGTAAAATCTAAAGCCGCGGTATAAGATTTATCCTTTTGGGTATCAAAATCAAGCTCTAACAATCGAAGTGTCTCATCTAATAAAACATCATCATTCGTCATTGAATCTATTCTACTTTTCTGAATAAAAGGATAAATCCATCGACGCTCATGAGTTATCTGAAGAAAATCTCCGCGACGATTGGGGATTAAATGAGCAACATTCGATAAAGCATCAACCATTTTTAAGGATCGAGTGTCTACATAATCTTCTTGATCATGAAAAAACTTAATACATTCTGCCGTTTTTTCAGTTAGCGTTTTAAAAATTGCGAGCTCAGAACGTCGCTCTTCGTCAGTAGTATGCTGACGAAAATAAATCAGATAAGGGGCCATACGGAGTTGTGCAACAGTACAATATTTATAAAGTAAATAAAAACTAGATTGCAGTAAAAAGACTATGTCTTTTAATTTTTGAGTTTCTTGTGAGCGCTTTGCAGAAAAACTCTCATTCAAACGTAACAATGGATAATTATTATCAAGCTCATCCGGTCGTGCATAACCGGACATACGACTCGCAGAAGTCAATAAAGAGAGAAGCTCAGTACTTTTTAATTCATTATCAGACACACTGTCATAGCGATTTTTTAACTCTTGAAATAAAAGAGGATGATGAAAATCTCTTTCTAACAAACCTGCTTTAACCAATTGTTTTTGAAACGCGAGCCAGGGAATAACAAGAACATCATTCCTCCATTGCTCATAAGATAAATAATGAGCACTCCAACTCCAAAATTCATGAATAATTTTTTGGACAGAAACCATCATCTCAGATGGAACATCATTTTCCTCATCATATATTTCAGCAATTTCTTTGATAAGTGCGACTAATCTAATGACTTCATTAGCGCTTTTTTCCAGTAGAATTTTTTCTTCTAATTCATCAATTAGCTTTTTAAATTCACCGACCTTCATCCTTTCACTCCATGTCTTTTATAATATAGTTAAAAGAAAAAAATATGAACCAAAACCTAAGCATCTAATATTATTTGTTCAACAAAAAAATCAATTAATTAACATTTTATCCAAACATATAACAGAATATTTGTTTTAAATCTAGGGTACTCAAAGATGTCATTTCCAATGATTGAGAACAATGCTTCTAATGAGGACAAGCAACAAATCCACCATAAATAACTAAAAATATAGGAAAAATCACTCTGGACGAAGCGTATTGCAACAACTATCATGGCAGTATAACTCTCTTTTTATAAATGATTATTTCGTTTATAAGGATATTGACATCAATGTTTGATTTTACTGGAAGTTATACTGACCAATACCAACTCACCATGGCCCAAGTTTATTTTTTAAAAGGTCATGAAAACTCTACTGCAATTTTTGATTATTTTTTCAGAAAACTTCCATTCGGCTCTGGATATGCCATTTTTGCTGGCCTTACTGATTTACTCAAAATATTAGAAAACTATCATTTTAATGAGCAAGATATTCATTTTTTAAAACGCACAGGAATGCATCCCAAGTTTCTTGATTATTTAAAAAATTTTCGTTTTCAAGGAACTGTTTATGCTTCTTATGAAGGAGATTTAATTTTTCCTACCCGCCCCGTGGTTTCTATAGAAGCCAATATTATTGAAGCCCAACTCATTGAAACAATTTTATTAAATTTATTAAATTTTCAAACCCTTATCGCAACAAAAGCCAGTCGGATCCGGGAAGTAGCTGGTCAATGTAAGTTAATTGATTTTGGTTTGCGCAGAGCCCAAGGTCCTGGAGGCTATTATGCGAGCCGAGCAGCAATTATTGGTGGCTTTGATTCTACGAGTAATGTATGTGTAGGACGTGACTATAATATTCCTATTTCAGGAACTATGGCACATTCATACATACAAAGTTATGACAGTGAATTGTCCGCATTTCGTGATTTTGCGGAGATCTGGCCTGATAATTGCTCACTACTTGTTGATACCTACAGTACATTAGAAAGTGGGGTTCCCAATGCCATTCGTATAGGCAAAGAAATGGAACAACGTGGACACCGTTTACAAGGAATACGATTAGATAGTGGTGACCTGGGAGACTTAGCGAAAAAATCGCGCCAAATGCTTGATGAGGCTGGGTTACATTATGTAAAAATTATCGCATCCAATCAGCTTGATGAAGAAAGAATAAAAGATCTGCGTGACCAAAATGCACCTATCGATGCTTTTGGTGTTGGAACAAGTTTGGTTATTGGGGCACCTGACGCTGCGTTAGATGGGGTATATAAATTAGCTTTTATGGATGAAAAACCACGAATTAAACTTTCAGAAACAATAGGTAAAATTACTTTGCCTTACAAAAAACAAGTGTACAGACTATTAAATGATGATACTTTCATAGGAGGAGATGTTGTTGCACTTATGAATGAAACTGATTTTGGGAACATTCATTCCCCTTTTGAACACGGAAAATTATTCGCATTTAAACATAATAAGCAAGAGCCTTTACTTCATAAAGTCATGGAAAAAGGTAAATGCACATTATCCTTACAAACACTCCAGCAAATTGCACAATACAGCAAAAAGCGTTTACAAAAACTTCCTGAAGAATTTAAACGATTTGAGAAACCAAGCATTTATCGAGTAGGCTTAAGCAATCAACTGCATGAAAAGCGCAATCACTTAATTAAAGGATATCAAAAATATTCCAATGAAAAAAATAAATAAGGCCTTAATCATCATTGATGTGCAAAATGATTTTATGCCGGGTGGTTCACTTGCGGTACCACATGGGGATGACATTATTCCAATTATTAATCAATTACTCCCTAAATTTGATTTAATTGTAGCGACTCAAGATTGGCATCCTCAAAATCACAAAAGTTTTGCATCTAATTATCCAGGTAAAAAACCTCTCGATAAAGTAATATTACACGGAATGGAACAAATACTATGGCCTGATCACTGTATTCAAGGAACTTTTGGCGCAGAACTTCATCCTATGCTTGAAATAAAACCTATAGCAACTATTTTTCGTAAAGGTATGAACCCTGAAGTAGATAGTTATAGTGGTTTTTACGATAACCAACATCAAATCAACACCGGATTAGCCAGTTATCTCAATGGAAAAGGCACTAAGAAACTTTATTTTTGTGGTTTATGTGCTGATGTTTGTGTGTATTTTTCAATAAAAGATGCGCTTAATGAAGGATTCGAATGTTACCTAATTGAAGATGCAACTATGCCCCTTAACCAAAAACACTTTAAAAAAATCAAAGCCAAACTTATTCATAGCAATGTTACCTTGTTAAAAAGTAATGACATTCGATAACCTATATGCAATTCATCATTAACAATTTATTTATCCTATAACGTCACTACTAAGTTCAATACATCATTGCAAGCTCGTTCGGATCATTCATGTATTTAAATGCACTCATTCACCTCACTTTACTTGCGCCTTGTCTGGAACTTAGTGGATGAAGCTATACCATTTTTGCATAGATCATATGGTGATTAAAACCTAAGTCAGCCAAAATAGGATTTCTGTCAACTAAAGTGATATAACCTTGTTTTTGCAAATAAGAATTAAGCTTTTCAACTCGATTTTCTATATTTTGAACCTCCATGCTTATCTGTTTAATTATAGAAAACTGCTTAGGTTTAATACTTTTTATAACATCTATTTCAGCGCCTTCAACATCTACCTTTAAAAAATCAATATGTTTGATTTGATGCTGTTCGATAAAACGTCCTAATGAGGTCAATTTACATGTAACTTGGGTTGTTCGTGTTTGCTTTTTATAATTTTTTTGAATGAAATAGTTCCGAAAAAAAGGTAGCCATTTTAATTGATAATAAAGAAATTTATTTTGCCAAGGGAGTAGCTTCAAGAGCGTATTATAATCTAATAAAGGTTGAAAATTTGAAATCAGTTTATCTTGGGGTCTATAAGTTGCAGTACCTACACTTTCTCCAAATAGAGTAAATTCAGTCTCGCAATCTTGAGCAACATCACTGATGCCTGTATTGTATAGATGTATCTTATTTTTAAAGCGCTCTAAATTTTTTTGCAGGCAAGAAAAAGTCGTTGGAATCGGCTCAAAACCGTAGATCTCAGCGTTATAATTACAATGCCGCAAAGCAAATAATGAAAAAATGCCTATATTTGCCCCTACATCCACAATGATTGCCCCAGGATTTAAACTAAGAAAATCGAGCAAATAAGTCTTTTGTGAAAAAATTTCATAGATTAATCCCTGAGTTTCAAGTTCATTCACAAAATACAGGTCACCAATTGCAAATTTTTTTTGTGAGATCTCATGAAACATAACTATCCTCCTTATCATAAGGATATTTGGTCATTCCTGCTAAAATTAATCTGTCTCCAGTATGTGGCGTTTTTCCATGCAGGCAAGAATAATTATCGATAATCAAGAGATCCCCTGGTTGCCAGGAAATTAAAAGTGTATTTTTTTGCACCGCTTCGCTGATCAATAAAGATTCTTGTTTTGAAAAAGACGTACCATCCCCATAAAAAGCCAAATAAGGATGGAAGCTGTTTTGCAATAAGATAAAAGAAACAATAGGATTTTTAACTATTGAGTTAATATAATTACTAATACCGTTGCAATGGTGAGAAAGCTGATTACATTGATTGAACCATACTAATTTACCCGTTATAGGATGTTTTCTGCTGGCAGGAAGAAACACCTCCGTCACTAAATCATTTCCTTTCCATTTAAATTGTTGTTTTGTTTGATGAAGTATGTTTTCAACCTGATTTTTTTCATGGGTATTAAATTCATCCATCCATGTCTTAAATACAGGAGCAACCCCCATTAATTGGATGATTTTATATTTTATTCCAAAACTGTAATAATGTCGGCGATATAAGACACCCTTTAACTGTAATTTTTGTTGTAAAGATTCTGGAAGAGAGTGCCAAATTTGATGGCCATCAGCAAGCGAAGTACAGCCACCCTGTTCAGCGGCTTTAATGCAGTTAAAAAAGATATGCGTTGGAAATTCAGAGCTGTAGGATTTTTCATTATGTAACGCAATAGGATAACTCGCAGGATAATTGGATGAAGTAAATACACCCTCTTGAATTTTTGTTCTTGGAACAGGACAAAAATCATAATTATAATTTGCACCCAAATCACTAGCTTGAATTACTTTTCTAAATTGCTCAGGAGTATTAACGTTAAATCCACGAAAGAGAATGGCATGATAATGAAGCAAATGCTCTTTAAATAACGTATTTTCTTCTTTAAGAAATCGCACTAAATCGTTACTGTCCGCGCATTTTTCATCTGGGGGTTGTATCAGCAATGGTAATTTTTGCTGATTTAAAAAAGCATAATGGAGTTGCTTATGTATCATAAAATCCCCTAAGTACTTCTTTATATTATGTAGATAAAACTTTGCCTGCAACTAGCCTAATTTCCGATTTTGATGTTGCAGATACACGTTCGCCAGGCAATAGAATTCCAATTAAATTTAATGGATCCACCGATGAAATAATTCGCGGTATATTATCTATTTCTTCATTCCGTACCGCTCGCAAAGAATCAACTGCATAAGGAAGAGCAAATTGCTCACCTAAAAATCCATCGACAAACCGTCCTCCACGTACCTCACCGCGTAATTCAAGGCGCCGCAAAAAAATGAGTAAATCTCGCCAGCGAGGAATATTTTTTTCACGTACAAGCAAATCACGAAAGATTACTCCATAGCGCTCTAACAGCATCCAGCATGCTGCTTCTACGCGTTTTTCATGATCTTCTTGTGCATGAACACGTAATAAGGACCAACGCCCCGTACTTAGTGGAAACATGAGGTTACGTCTATGCCGACGACTTTGTTTACGTTTTGTACTCATCAAAGTCCGCACATTATCAAAACTATCCGCAGTTACCATTCCTGCTGCAACTAACTCCCATAAGCCATTTTCTACTTCAATTTTCAAATTTCCTGTACCACGTACAATATCTGCATAAAATGAAGCACCATATTTTTGCAAAAATCTATAAATATTGCGGGCGGGATAACTAAGGCTCGTTACTTCTTCAACATTATCTATAGATACATGAGGTGGAATCCAATCAATCTCTTCTCGAACAAAAAAAGTAATCGGAGCATTTCGGGTTGGTGATAAACGCCGAGATTTTTTTGTTTCTTCATCTGCAAGCACTACAGAAGGATGTGGTGATACCCTCCCCCATCCTACGATGCCACTCATGCATAATTTATCGAGCATCAATGCGTCATAATCATGTACGCGTAAAGGAAAAATATCGGTTTCCCATGCACTTGCAGCCAGCTCAAAACCTTGTAATTGCTTGATTACTGCAAGCAGTCCTCTTTCACCATTCATCTGATGGCCTTTTCCTATGTGATGCCATTTCAACAACCATGCCATGAATTGTGCTTGGCTAACAGGTTTGATTTGTTGACGTAAAGATTCAGTTGTAGCGCGATGAATACGAGCAAGTAATCGACGTTCACACCATTCTCTTTCACCAGCATACTCTGCACGAAAATGCCCGCGAAGCACATACCCACTTGCTTCTAATTTCAATAAAGCATGCGCTACATCTAATGGGGCCAGATGGAAACAATCGCTCAATTTGTTTTGGGTAATTGGCCCTATATGCAATAACCAACCTTGTAGCGTTTTGAGTATGGCCTCTTCCGATGAGATTAGTTCTTCTTTGATATCCACTACCTCACGAGCAAAGGATGCATGTGGAAAAATACACTGAAAAGTCTTCTTTTTTTCTGTGGATACATAATAATTTTCACCCGCAACAACAGCCAATACAGCCCTCCCTTGTAGTTGTAATTCACTAAAATAGTGTTTCCACTGCGGCAAAGTAGCTTGTAATTCAGTCAGTTGAATTATTTCTGGAAAAATAATAACGGTATGTAGCACATCATGTAATTCGTCTGCAGAACGAATATCTGGCCAAGCCTGTTCCTGAATCTCAGATATAGCTTTTGGATCAAGTTTCCCTACCTCTTCTAACATTGATTCTGGTAATACGCGACGCATTTCAACCGCACGTGAACGCCGCTCCTCTAAAGGAGCATCATCTAAAAATGCATAAGGATTAGCATTTAAAATTTCATGAGAAAAAACTGAAGGAACTGGAGTATCCACAGCAAGGCAAGTAATATGCTGAGTTTCAATATCATGGATTACTTTTGTTACTCCATCGACATCCAAAGCATCCATTAAGATATCTTTCATAGTTTCCTCAATAAGCGGATGCTCAGGCAACACTACATCTCGCCCCCCTAAATTATCCTGACACGCAGCTGCATCTGGAAACACAGCAGCCAATAAATCATCAGCAAGCATTCGTTGAATATTAGGAGGAATTTTTTTGCCACCCCGAAAACGTAATAATGATAATGAGCGCGAAGCTACTGCACGAAAGCGCATACCCAATAAGGGAGATTGCAATACTGCTTGGGTAACAGCCTCTTTTAAGGTGTTTGTATGCAAAAAATGAAACACATCAGACAAAGGAAAGCTATGTTGCTCCGTTAAAGAAATATTTAAACCATTATCTGTAGCAGCAGCCTGTAATTCAAAATTGAAAGATCGGCAAAATTTCTTTCGTAATGCCAATCCCCAGGCTTTGTTAATCCGTGCACCAAATGGCGCATGGATAATCAGTTGCATACCACCACTTTCATCAAAAAATCGTTCAGCTATTATTGTTTTCTGAGTAGGAACTGCACCTAAAACTTGTCGACCTAAGCGTACATACTCAAGCAACTGTTCTGAAGCAGAAGCATCAAGGCCACAATATTTCATTAACCATCGAATGGCTTTTTGTATCTGAGAGATATGCCTTGCATCAACAATTGGGGGTATTTTCTCGGGTAACAAAAAATTAATTTTTTCCCGAAGCTGGGATACTTGCAATGATAACTCGATGCTGCGTGCAGGAGCTTCTCCTAACCAAAAAGGAACACTGGGTGGTGCGCCATGTGCGTCCTCCACTAACACCCGACCATTTTCAATACGCAGTACCTTCCATGAATTTGTACCTAGCAAAAAAATGTCTCCACGATTACTCTCTACAGCAAAATCTTCATCTAAAGTACCAACCATCACATTATCTGGCATCGCAATCACTGAAAACAAACCATTATCGGGAATCGCTCCGCCACTGGTGATTGCTGCTAAACGACTCCCTCGTCGTCCTTTAAGGATATGATTCACTCGATCTCTATGGATATAGGCACCGTAACGCCCACGAGATCCGGCAATGCCCTCTGAGAGCATAGTCAAAATTTCATCGAATTTTTCTTGAGTCAAATGATGGTAAGGATAAGCATTTTTAAAATTACTAAAAAGTAAATCTTCATCCCAATCCTGGGTGGCACAAGCAGCCACAATTTGTTGTGCTAAAATATCTAAAGGCTCTTCTGGAATAATTAATTGATCTAAATCCCCTTGGCGGATAGCATAAACTAATGCTGCACACTCTAATAATTCATCCCGCGTGGTTGCAAAAATGCGTCCTGTAGAGATCGCTGCATGCCAGTGTCCTGCTCTACCAATACGTTGTAATGCGGTAGCAATAGCTCGTGGAGATCCGATTTGACACACTAAGTCAATATGACCAATATCAATTCCTAATTCTAATGAAGCTGTAGCAACCAGAACTTTCAGCGTACCATTCTTAAGTTTAGCTTCTGCTTCAAGACGTAATTTCCGTGATAAACTACCATGATGAGCTAATACCTTATTTTCACCTAAACGTTGTTCCAAATGATGAGCAACACGTTCCGCTAATTTTCGTGTATTGACAAATACTAATGTAGCACGATTTTCTTGGGCTAAACCTGCGATCTTTTCATAAATCTCATCCCACATTTCATTGGAAGCAACGGCAGCTAATTCACTTTCAGGTATTACAATCTGCAAATCTAATTGTCGAGCATGTCCAATATTGACCAATTTCACTTGAGTCTTTTTAGAGCCGACTAGAAAGTTTGCTACTTTTTCTAAAGGTTTTTGAGTCGCAGAAAGACCAATACGAATAAATGATTTTGGGGTAAGTGCTTCTAAACGTTCTAAAGACAATGCCAGATGGGTACCTCGTTTGTTATTCACTAAAGCATGAATTTCATCGACAATAACTGTATGAATACCTGACATATTCATTCGACTTTTTTCAGCAGTTAACAGAATATAAAAAGATTCTGGTGTAGTAATCAAAATATGTGGCGGTTTCTTGAGCATTTTTTGGCGCTCGTTTGCTGGTGTATCCCCTGTTCTCACTGCCACGCGAATTTCAGGTAAATCAATACCTCGTTCTTTGGCCAACGCACTAATTTCTTGTAAGGGTAATAACAAATTCTTTTGTACATCGTTACTTAATGCTTTAAGTGGTGAAACATATAATACTTCAGTGAGGTCTTGTAAATTTCCTGTTACCGCTTTATGTACTAAATCATTTAAACAGGCTAAAAATGCAGCTAAAGTTTTACCCGAACCCGTCGGTGAAGAAATGAGTGTATCAAGGCCGGCCAAAATAAATGGCCATCCTTGCTCTTGTGGTTCGGTAGGTTTACCTATTTTTTGGACAAACCAATCTCGCACCAACTGATGAGCCCAAGAAATACTTTGATACTTTGATGAATTCATGAGATTAATGATAAATAAGCAAGTTACACTACATAGTATAGGCAAGCTCGCTAAGATGTCTGCCCATATTATGCTTATTTTAAGTGTACTACTTATTTCTCAGTTTCATTATATAAACTTATTTTTAAATTTTTATCCTGAATAATCAATGCTAATATTTATCCTATAAATAATAAAATCAAAAAAGGAATTGTCTTATGAGTCGCATGCTTCTCTTTACTTCAGGACTCATTGTTATATGGATTACTGGTTACTTCCTTATTGTGGGAAGCCATGTATTAATTCCTTTAGTTATCGCTATTTTTATTTGGCATCTTCTTAATACCATTAGTAATATTATTCAAGGAATACCAATGGTAGGTGCCCAGCTACCTGGCTGGTTAAGTATGATTTTTGCTTTTGTAATTGTTGCTGTTTTCATTTTTATCTTCATAAACATTATTACGAATAACGTCAATAATGTCATAGCAGCGTCAAATCGCTACCAAGAAAATTTATTAGCCATTTTTAGCAATATTGACAAAACACTGCATATTGAAATTTTATCGAGTCTGAATCAAATGATAAAATCGCTTAATTTACAAACGATTTTAGTCAATGCCTATGGAGTGTTCTCAACTCTGGCAAGTTCTACGGTACTCATTTTGCTGTATATTGCATTTTTATTTGCAGAACAATATTTTTTTCTCAATAAAATTGATGCCCTTTTTCCTGCTTTAGAAAATCGCATTCTTGTCAACAATATCTTGAATCATATTGTAGTGAATACTCAAACGTATTTGGGCTTAAAATCAATTTTAAGCATTATCACTGCTATTTCCAGTTGGATTATTATGAAATGGGTAAAACTCGATTTTGCAGAATTTTGGGCACTTCTTATTTTTTTTCTCAACTTCATACCAAACATAGGTGCAATCATTGCGATTGCTTTCCCTGCTTCTTTAGCAATAGTGCAATTTACCAGCTGGATCCCTTTCACACAAATTATCGTTGGTTTAGGAACAGTACAATTTATTGTGGGAAATATAATTGAACCTCGTTACTTAAGCAATTCATTAAATTTAAGTCCGCTTGTGATCTTATTCGCCTTGGCAGTCTGGGGAGATATATGGGGACTACTAGGAATGTTTCTGGCGGTACCAATCACCGTAATGATGATGATTATCTTTGCTCATTTTGAAAGGACAAGGCCGATTGCTATTCTTTTATCTCGGGATGGAGATGTTTTTAGAACTTACGAATTATTACCTGTAGAAAATTCCTCTGATCAAAATTGGTCTCAATATTAGACATTACTTATTTAATATGAGTTCGATATAAAAATAAACGTCATTTTTTATATCGAACTGATTTTATTTAGAACTCTCGTTATTTCGATTCCCAAAATGCAATATGCGCGCCAGTGGGATCTTTAATAATTGCAAAAAGCCCCATATCCCCCACATGGGTAACCCCTTTTATTTCCTGAGCACCATCCTGTTTTGCCTTTTCTAAGGTTTCTGTAACATTATTCACCAAAATATAAGCCATCCAATGTGGTGGGATGCTGTTTTGTTGATCTGTAGGGATTTGCCATATACCCGCAATATCTTGATCGCCCGATTGGATAATGGTATAGGTCATTTCGTCAGAATGAATTTCTTTATAATGCCAACCTAATAATTTACTATAAAATTCTTTAGCTTTTTTTACATCAGCAGTAGCTAATTCGTTCCAACAAAATTGACCTGTTGCATGTTGCGACATAATTATTTCCTTATCTTAACGCCATGTTCGACTTATTTAAACAATTTCTAAGAGTTCAAATTGTAACGGTGGGTTTCCAACAAGCTTACTGTACGATTAACGGCGGGCTTAGATTTTCTAGCGACTGTCCGAGGTCGTTGGTTCTCACTTCATCATGACAATAGAGCGAGTATCCCAATTATAAATTTTGAGCTCACGCCTCAAGTTATTCGGATTGGATGCATCTAACAAAGATTTGTCATTAGACACATCTTCAAACGAACGATTTGGATAATAGTGTTCCTGAGCACGGATATTGAAGATAATGCTCATCCAGCAACACCATTAATCGCTCATCTTCTGCCGATATAGGAGACGCTTTGTAATAATAACTGGAAACGTTCAATCTGAGTAGCATGCACTGCTCTCGGGTTGTTATTTCAGCACTACTATCAATCAAAAGGTGCTTTTCATCTAGGCTCAGGTAAGCACTTTTTTTTAACCAAGATAATTGCGTTTGAAGTTGACGAATTTCTTCATACAGAGCCTCGACAAGTTCTGATTGCTCTTTTTTATCCTTATCACGAGCATTGGAAAAAGCATCTGCAAGAACCTGTAAAGCCGTTTGCTTCCAAGCCTTAATTTGAGTAGGATGAGCACCGTACTCACGAGCCAGTTGAGCCTGCGTCAATTTACCTTCAATTGCTGCAATGGCTATCTTTGATTTTTTTGATGCAGTGTACTAGTTCCGTTTATTTAGACACTCTATTCTCCTCTTCCCCTTAGAAGAAGAGCTCTTATAAAGCTCTTTTTTTCTCCAAACGCCAGACAATCCTTAGAGTCTGTGCTATGCGACAATCACACGGTACTAAACTTTTTAACTTAGCATAGGTTATAGGGCATAACAATTATTCATGGTCAATTAATTTTATGTTAATAAGGGATATTTATAGTTGCGTACTTAATCTATTTGAGCAACTAAAGATCAAACTATGAAGCTCCCGTTAAAAGAACCGCTTTTTTCCAGATACCTGTATGTTAGCCCCGAAAACATCGTCCACGTGTTCATGCCCGTCGTCAGCGGGACCGATATTGGACTAGACAATACGTGCAAGGCGGTCTCTTCCCTCCAGGAGTTTTTCGGCAAGGGCAATGACTCAAAGACGACGCTCAAAGGCGCACTCTTGGCGTATCAGGAGGCATTGAAACAGGATTTAAGCCTATTGGGTGCTGATTCAGTTCTTGCCCAACAAAAGCAAGAACGACTGACTCAGATTGAAGCCTACTTAAACGTAGTCAAGCATCTAGAGCACCATGAAGAATTAGAGTGTTTAAACAAGGGATTTCCCAGCTACCCAAGGCCCTTGGAGGGGATGTTGCAAGACAAGTCAGGCTCGAATCTGCACAGCATTATTTTGCGCCCGACGCGTCAAGATGCTTATATTCGCAGCGAAGCATCGATACCCTTATTTTCTGTAGCCCACGACAGTGAAGCATGCCAAAGATGGGATACCCAATCGCTGTTACAAAAGACCCTCATCGACACCTATTCTGGATTAAGGTTGCAGGCGCAAAATGTGACCTCCCAATTAATGGAACGTGTATTGGTTCGACTGGACCAGGTAGGCCAATCTGATTTTGATGATTTACAAAAGATACTCCAAGAAGAAACGCTGGCCTTAACCGGGATACCCATTAATTTTAATCAAGATGCCCAAGGCAAACCTTTAAATCAAGAGCGCATTAAGCAAGAAATTTTTTTGGTGATTCAGTAAGTCCTAAGGAGTACATTGGGGCCTTATTAGGCTATTGTGCCCATGAGTTATTAGCAACCCACGTTGAATCTCCATTTAACTACTTAACCGATGAAGAAAGTTGGTCCATTGCCACCCAATTTTTATTGGGAATAGTAAGCCTTTATTGCGTCGCCCAAGCCAAAGTGGACGCACCCATCAATTGGGGTAGGCTTCTGGATGATTCTTGCGAGTTAAGTAACTCCTTAGCAGCCACTATGGCAAAAGCCCAACAGAATAAACAAAGCCCTGAGGCGTGCTTAGTCCAGTGGATAAATGCACATAGCAGTCCCTTGGGCTTAAACACACTGTTAAGCCCTGAAGACCTCAAAGCCATTAAAAAAGATTTTGCCAAGCGTTATGTGCAAATCAAAGACGCGCCGCATTTTGATGAGTTTTTTCTCTTAGATAGACAAAAGAAAGGTTCTTTTGTCGTGCATCAAGGCTCAATTTGTGCAAGTTTTTCGGATTTTGCGGCTTCTCAGATTTTTAATCTACCCCAAGAGCATGCATCGATGCTTGAAAAGTGGTGTAACGATTTTAAAACCTTAGCGGGTGTTGAAATCCCTCATCAAAATCCATGGGTTTCGGCAAGTATTGAACTTGATTTATCGGCCATGGACGACAACGCATTACAAACCTTATATGACCAAATTACGACCTATAAAGATTTCGCGGTCAAAAAGGCTCTTTTAGAACAACTTGTTGAAGAACGACCTGATTTTAAGGACCAAATTGATGTTAAAGTCTTCTTACAGCATGTGGCTTATGGACAGCAGGATGAGGCGATGGGTTTACTTCAAAAGGACCCAAACCTTGCTCAGGAGCTGTTGTTTGCTCAAAAGATTCCATTCACCGACTACTCAGGGCGCACCTTCACCTGCAGCGCTTATGAATATGCTTATTGGGCTAAAGACAGCCATATGTGTCGCATGTTAGAGCGGTTTATGGATGAACATACTAAAGCTGAACTACTCAAACGGGTTCAGGCCATAGAGGAGCTTATTTCAGGACCAGAGTTCTTTCAACAACCAAGAGGTTTAGTCTACAGGAAAAAGGATGAAGAGTATCGAAGTGCTCATTTTGACCTTACCCCGCTAAAAACTGCATTAAAGCATTATATTGAAGAGTATGACAAAAATCCTAAAAATACAGCAGCCGATTGGGCTGTCCTTGATAAAATCTGGGTCGAGGAAGTGGGGCGTGCCCAGCGCAATGTTCCGGCGCACATTGCTCAGGAATACTGTCATCCAGAGCGTTCGTTTAATGAGGTGTCTCAAAACAAATCTTTGTTAGATGCATCCAATCCGAATAACCTCAAGCGTCAACTCACATTTTATAATTGGGATACTAACTCCAATGATTTATGGTTTACTCAGGGGGCTCATTTAGTTGATTCTGGCTTGGGCTTTTCATTTGCGTTAATACGCGCTGGGCGGGGCGTGGCGTGCGGCGGGGCGCGAGTCGTGGGGCGGGGTGTTGATTTAGCCGCACTA